>JBFXCP010000048.1:0-2701 GCA_050182055.1 Hyphomonadaceae bacterium | reverse complement strand
GATCACGCCGATGGACGGCGTCACCGAGGTCGACGGCGGGATTCCCGATGACGCTTCCGTTGACTGCCATTCTCAAGACGAGCCCGCGCTCGACGCGGGTGCTGATGCGCCTCGGCGACGACGAGGTGCTCAAGGCGGTGTTACCGACACCGTCGACGACGCCGCACCCGCGCGCACTGCCATCGCTGTTCGAGTCGATCGCGCTCTGGCACCAAGCCCCACTCCACGTTGTGCTATCTGCGGCCGAGGAGGTGTCGTGGTGCAAGCTTGGCCTGCTCGACGAGTTCTTCCTCGCCGCCGATACGGTCCACTACACGGTCGAGCTGCGCGAGCGCGAGCGAGCCCGCGGCCAGCGCATCGCCGGCCTGGGTAGCTTTCACGACCTGCGCCAGCTCGTGCACGGAGGTGTTCGATGAAGAGCACGCCCGAGCTCGAGGCCGAGATGCTTCGCCTGCACTACGCAGAGCACTGGCCCGTCGGCACGATCGCGACGCAGTTGTCCGCGCACCCGGACCAAGTCCGTCGCGTGCTCGGCCTCGGCGATCGACGCGCGACGTCACCGATTCGCGCGCGGCTCGTCGATCCATATCGCCCGTTCATCGACGAGCAGCTCGCGCGCTATCCCAAGCTTCGCGCGACGCGGCTCTACGACATGGTTCGCGAGCGCGGCTATCCCGGCTCGGTCCGGACGTTGCGCGAGTTCGTCGCGACCGTGCGGCCGAGGCCTCGACGCGAGCCGTACCTTCTGACGGAGACGCTGCCGGGCGAGCAAGCGCAGGTCGACTGGGCATACATCGGCAAGCTCGCGTTCCCCGGCGGTGAGCGCGCGCTTTGGCTGTTCGTGATGGTGCTCGGTCATTCGCGCGCGATGTGGGGCGAGTTCGTGCTCGACCTCTCCGTTCATTCGCTCTGCCGGTCTCTCGTACGCGCTTCGGTCGCGCTCGGCGGCGTGCCGCGGCAGTGGTTGTTCGACAATCCCAAGACCGTCGTCCTCGAGCGCGTCGGTCCCGTCGCGCGGTTTCATCCGACGCTCGTCGCGCTGTGCGCCTTGATGCGCGCCGAGCCCAAGCTCTGCGCCGTCGCCAAGCCCGAGCACAAAGGCAAGGTCGAGCGCGCGATTCGCTACCTCCGCGATCGCTTCCTCGCCGGTCGCACGATCACGGGCGTCGACGAGGGCAATCGCGCGATCGCGCGCTTCGTCGACGAGATCGCACACAAGCGGCCGCATCCGACGATCGCGCAGCGCACGGTTGGCGAGGTGTTCTCCGACGAGCAGCCGCGTCTGCTCGCGTTGCCGGCACCGTTGCCCGAAACCGCACGCGTCGAGCCGATCCAGATCGATCGCCAGGCGTTCGTTCGCGTCGACACCAATCGCTACTCGGTCCCATCCGAACACGCCGACAAGATCCGCACGCTCGTCGTCGACGATCGCCGTGTTCGCATCCTCGACGGTCAGACCGTCATCGCCGACCACGCTCGGTCGTGGGCACGTCGTGAGATCATCGAGGTCGCCGATCACCGCGCGGCGCTCATCGCCGAGCGGCGCGCTGCACGCGCACTCAAGGGTCGCGACCGACTCCGCGCCGTGGCGCCGATGTTTGATCGCATCGTCGAGCGCTGGGGCGCCTCGGGCTCCGCGCTCGGACGTCGCGTCACCCAAGCCATCAAGCTCCTCGACCTCTACGGCGATCACGTGTTCGCGGCGGCCATCGCCGACATCGATGGTCGCAAGCTCGCCGACGTCGGTGCGCTCGCGATCGCGTGCGAGCACCGGCGCAAGGACAAGAAGCGCCCCGTTCCGATCGAGCTCGTGCTCCCCGATCACCTCGACGACGCCGACGTCGTCCCGCACGACCTGGAGTCCTACGATGAGTGACGAGACCGACGACTTCGGCGAGCGCCTACGCCGCATCGGCTTCCGCGCCCGCAAGGACGCGCTCGCAGCCTTCCTCGCGCACGCCCACAAGAGCCGCATCGGCCCGACCGAGACCGTCGAGCAGCTCGTCGTGCTCGAGGAGCGCGCACGCGCTGCAGTGAATCTCGCGCGCCGCACACGGTTCGCGTGCCTCGGCTCGTTCAAGACCATGGACCGCTTCGACTGGGCGCATCCCGAGACGATCGATCGCGCCATGATCGAGCGCCTTCTCGAGCTCGACTTCGTTGAGCAAGGCGAAAACGTGCTGCTCAAGGGCGGCTCCGGTCTCGGCAAGACGATGATCGCGCAGAACCTCGCGAACGCCTCGCTCGCTGCGGGGTTCACGGTCCGGTTCTGCACGCTCGCCGCCGCGCTCGCGGACCTCCTGAATCAGGAATCGATGCCCGCTTTCGAGCGGCGCATCCGCCGCTACACCCGGCCCGATGTCCTGATCCTCGACGAACTCGGTTACCTGCCGTGCGATACCCGCGCTGCCGACATCCTCTACAACGTCATCAGCCGCCGTCACGAGCAGCGCTCGACAATCATCACGACGAATCTCGGGTTCAAGCAGTGGGGCAACACGTTCCCCGGCGCCGCGTGCGTCGTCGCCCTCGTCGACCGCTTTGCGCAGCACTGTCATCGCGTCGAGATCCTCGGCGAGTCGTATCGCGACAAGCATCGCCTCGATCCCGATCGACCGAAGCCGACTTCGTCGAAGTCACGCCGTAAACGCGCGTGAGCTCGTCGACGTCAGATCACGACGGAAACGTTCCGCCGTTAACA
>JBFXCP010000047.1:0-2722 GCA_050182055.1 Hyphomonadaceae bacterium | reverse complement strand
CCGGCGGCTTCACCGCTACCTGGCTGGACTTCGCCGAAAGGCGACATTCAGGCTCCCTTTGCGAACGTCGTGTTTGCAGCGGACTTCAGACGTTGAGCGCCGCCGGTCGAATTTCAGGAAGATCTTAGAGGACTAACCCGCTCGCGCGGGACGCAGATTCTGCAAGCGCTTGTGCCATTGTCACTGCCTCCTGTCTGAGGGCTGCGCCCGGATGGGCCGGGTCGAGCCCAGACGGGAGACCCAGCCATGGCCGAGACGCCAGCCATCCATCCTCTGCGCCAACGCATGATCGAAGACATGTCGATGCGCGGGCTCGCCGCTGCGACGCAGCGTACCTACCTCCGTGTCGTGCGCTCTTGCGCCAAGCATGCCGGCAAGCCGCCGGGCGATCTCACCTTCGACGACGCGCGCGCGTTCCAGATCGAGCTAATGCGTTCGGGCGCCTCGATCAGCACCATCAATTCGCATGCGATTGCGCTCAGGTTCTTCTTTCGCGTCACGCTGCGCCAACCCGGCGCGCGCGACCTCATCTCGCTGATGACGCCGCCACAGCGCATTCCAGAAGTGCTGACGCCTGAGGAGGTCGCGGCCATCCTGGAGCATGCGCCGAGCCTCAAATGGCGCGCCGCCCTGAGCGTCGCCTATGGCGCGGGCCTGCGCGCCGCGGAGGTCTGCAATCTCAAGGTCGGCGACATCGACAGCAAGCAGATGCTGATCCGGGTCGAGCAAGGCAAACGCTACAAGGATCGCTTCGCTAAGCTCTCGCCTGGCCTGCTCGATCTGTTGCGCACCTGGTGGAAGGCCGGTCGTCCTGAGGTGTGGCTGTTTCCATCGCGCCTGTCGCGTTTCACGCCAGTGACGACGCGCTCGCTCAATCGCTGCTTCCACATGGCCAAGGACGCCGCTGGCGTCGATAAGCCTGCGACCCTGCATACTTTACGGCACTCATTTGCGACCCACCTCTTGGAGAGCAATGTCGACATCCGCGTGATCCAAGCGTTGCTCGGCCATAAGAAGCTCGACACCAGCGCCATTTATGTGCGCGTGACGCCCAAAGTGATCCAGCGCACGCCGGGCCCGTTCGATCGATTGCAGTTCGAGGACAAGCCGACCAGCTAGGCCGGCCCGCGTGTCCCGACAGCGCCTGGAGGTCGCAGATATCTTCCGCGACCTCGGGCCCGGCTATCGCCGCACGCATGCGGGGCGGCTCAGCTTTGCGCAGAAGCGCGTGATGGAAGCGATCGAGACCTGCCGCACTTCAGCACTCGGCGGCCATGTCAGCCGATGCGAAGACTGCGCCCACATCGATGTGGCCTACAATTCATGCCGCAACCGCCATTGTCCCAAATGTCAGGCGGCGGCCGCCTATGATTGGCTGGAAGCACGCCGCGCCGAGCTCTTGCCTGTCGCCTATTATCACGTCGTCTTCACTCTCCCGGCGCCGATTGCTGACATCGCCTATTCCAACAAGGCGGTGATCTATAACGCGTTGTTCAAAGCCGCATCCGAGGCGTTGCTCACCATCGCCGCCGATCCCAAGCATCTGGGCGCCAAGATTGGCGTCACCATGGTGCTGCACACCTGGGGCTCAGCGCTCACGCATCACCCGCACGTGCATTGCATCGTGCCGGGTGGAGGCATTGCGCCAGATGGCGAACGATGGATTCCCTGCCGGCCTGATTTCTTTCTGCCGGTGCGCGTGCTGTCGGGGCTGTTTCGGCGCCTGATGCTGCAACGCCTCGTCGCCGCGCACGGCGACGGCGCGCTCCGCTTCTTCGGTGATCATGCCCATCTCAGCGACTTCGATGCGTTTCGCGCCTTCCTGAAGCCGCTCCATCGCAGCGATTGGGTGGTCTACGCCAAGCGCCCGTTCGCCGGGCCTGATCAAGTGTTGTCGTATCTGGCGCGCTACACCCACCGCGTCGCCATCGCCAATAGCAGGCTCGTCGCCTTCGAAGCGGGTCGCGTCAGCTTCAAGTGGAAGGATTATCGGCGTGAAGGCCAAGAGCGCTATGGCCTGATGACGCTCGACGGCGACGAATTCATCCGTCGCTTCCTGCTGCACGTCCTCCCCGACGGCTTTCACCGCATTCGCCATTACGGGCTATTCGCCAACGGCGCACGCGTTGACAATATCGCCCGCGCGCGTCGTTTGCTTGATGCGCTGCCGCCAGCGCCGCCGCCGGCAGAGCCAGACGCGGCGCCCGCGCCGAAGCCCTGCCCGTGCTGTGGCGGGCGGCTCATCCTGATCGAAGCGTTCGAGCGCCCACGCACGCCGCAACGCCGCGCCGCTTCACCTCTATGGTGCGACACATCATGACTAAGACGCAGCTTCACCGACATCAGCGACGCTCAAAACGCGCGCGGGCTGCGCGCGATGCGTTCGCGCGTTCTGCGCACGCGGTAGACCGACCAAATCACTGCTCACGTCTCCGCGCATCGATGATGTTTGCGCCATTGCCTCCAACAGCGCGTACGTGCAGCTTCACTCATGAGGGCTTCGCGTCACCGCCGACACCAGGGCGCGCACTCAAATCCCCATAGACCTCCGCGCTGCATCCCGCGAGTCAGCCATTGAGGTTTCTACGACACCCGCCCTCAGCGGCGCGGACAAGTCTGCGCGGGGGCGGGCGTCCTAGAAACCTGAACAAGAGCGGACTCCGGCGCGAGTGGACCCGAAAACGGACGTCCAGTCTGGAAGCTCGACCGGCTACATCTCGCC
>JBFXCP010000046.1:0-2853 GCA_050182055.1 Hyphomonadaceae bacterium | reverse complement strand
CAAGCAAAGCGAAGATCGCGCGAATTTCGCGAACAAACTCAATCGCTTTCGAACGAGCGCGTTTCACATCCCATTCGTGTCCCAATCGTGCGCGAGCGCTGAGTAGGGCTCGCAGTTTGCGGGACATGTATAACGTCAGAGAGAAAAGTCGCGCTTTTGCCGCGTAAAATCAGCACTTTATGCGTGCGCGATTTTCCGTGTCCCGTTCTGCTCTCATTTCTGTGGGTAACTGCAAAAAGTGCGTGATAGGGCGCCATAGGGAAGCGCTGATCAGCGCTGCGCATCGAGCAAGCGGCCCTCTGCGGAGTTGCGAACAGTGCGTTCGCGCGTGAACTGATCGAGATCGCGCATCGTGTAGCGCACGGCGCGGCCGAGCTTCACGAACATTGGGCCTTTGCCGAGACGACGCCAAGCCTCCAGTGTTTTTACGCTGACGCAAAGCACCTGCGCCGCCTCCTCCACGGTCAGCCTGCGATCCTCGTGACCCAGGACTGACGGAGGTTGTTTCATAACCCTCTTGGGCGGCGCTGAGCGTTTTGCAGGTTTTGCAAGAACGAGCGCGGGAGGCTGCACGGAACGTTCACGTACCCGCGCCTCTGTCTCCTGCACGAGCGGCGCCGCTTCCGCGAACAGAAACGAGAGCTGGCTGGGGGATGCGTGACGCGCTGATTTGCGAGCGAGCTTCATGACTATCGACCGCGCTTTGGTGAGCCCATGCTGCTCGCGATCATTGCGCTTGCGAAGCTGATTAGTCGCTGAGTTGAGCACGGCGTTTGTCCGTCGGCGCAGAACGCCAAAGACCAGCTGCAACATCATCCAACACGCGAGCCTGTTTCAGATTTCCTGAACGGTCACGCCGTTGCCCATCGTGTCAGCAACGGCGTCACACAGTGTTGCCTAGTGTTGCCGGTGGAAGTTCCCGCAATTCCCGCAGCACGAGAAATACTCGTTCAGCGATCCAAGCCGAGAGACGGCGTCGCTTTGACTTTGCCGTTGGCGACGGAGAGCGAATATGCGTTCCCCTGCTTCAACGAAAGCGATTGCGTGACGCGCAACAATGCGACGCCGTCGTTACGCTCAAGCATCGCGAACCTGCCCTGCTGAAGCTGAACAAAGCCCCGCACGCGCCACTCGCGCTCTAATCCATCGCCGATGTTGATCATTCGTTTTCCTGTCGAGCGCCTCAGCGCGTCTTCCGCGCGCGAGAGTTCGTCCGCACGAAGCCGATCCAACGCGCCTTGATTGAACTCGAAGCGACCCGTGAGATCACGCCCGCCATTTCCCTCGCGCTGATGCCACCCAATCCGCTCGGTGATAGCGTTGCGGACCTCGCGCGTGTTTGGCAGGCGCGGCGCCTCGCCCGCGAGCTGACGGACGATTTCGCGATCGAGTTCCGTCTCGGCGGGGGCCTCGATCTGTGTGGCGAGCGGCGTCTCAGAAAGCCGGTCGACCTTCACACGCGTCCCTCTGCCCGCGTGGCCTCTCGATTCGACTGCGACAAGCGCCCCTGGCTGGAGACCTGCTGCATCGCGCGCTCGGACATTGGCGAGCACTGGCCGCTTCATGCCGTCGAGCACGATCACATAGCCCTTCCCCTTCTCGCCACGTCTGCCCGCTTCCAATAAAGGGCCGGCTAAACGCCCCATCGCCGGGTCGTAGAGCTTCAGGCGGCCCTGCCCCGGCTCAAGCTCGCGTCCGAGGCGACGGCGCAGATCGATGCCCTTGCCGATCTCCTCCAGCCGCACGGTCCAATCCTGATCGAGACGGAAACGATCGCGCTTTTCCTCTCGGCCGAGGCCCATACGCACCAACTCGCGAACGCGGTTTCGGAGCGCTGCTCTGAGCGTTGGCTCAAGCGTGCGCCCAATCGACTGAATGCGATGCACCTTGCCAGGCTTCAGTTCTGCCGCCAGCAGCTGATCGAGCCGCGTCGAGCGCTCGGCGCGTGTCTCGCGTTCGAGCGCCAAGCGCTCGTCGTCGCGGCCGCGAACGCCCAACATCTGCGTGGCCACCTCTCGGGCCGCATAGCGTAAGCCAGAGGTGGCGTATTCGCGCGGGATGATCAGATCTGGTCCATCGCGCCGGCGGCCGCGCAGGATGACGTGCACATGAGGATTGTCGGTGTTGTGGTGGTCGACCGCGACCCACTCCAAAGGCATGCCGAGATCGCGCTCCATCTGGGCCATCGTCGCACGCGTGAAGTCTTTCAGATCCTCGATCCGGGCGCCGCTCTCTGGGGCCAGCATCACGCGCATGTGGCGCTTGTCCTTATCCGCCCACTCGGCCAGCCGAGGCCCAGACTCCACGCGGTCTTGTTCGTGGTCATAAAACTGGCCTGGCTCTCCCTCCGGTCCTGCGCCGTCGCGTTCGAGGTATTTGCCGTGAGCGATAAGCTTGCCGGCCCCGCTCCCGCCGTGGCCCTGATAGAACACCGTCACCACAACGCGCTGGCGTCTATCCTGCGCGAATGCGGCATTCGCACCGCTCGCGCGAAAGCGCCCTCCGGGCCGGCGTCCGGAAAGCAGCTTGGACAATTGCCCGCCAAGCGCGCCGCTGCGCGCCCGTCCACTCGACGAGCGCGCCTTGTGAACTTTGCCGGTGATACCGTCCTCGTCACGAAAGACGGCCATGTCGCGCACGGCGGCGAGGTTGTGCGTGACCTCGCTCGGGCGCACGAGAGCAGAAGTCTTCAGCCGCTCGGAGAGTGATGCTTTGGCCATTGCCGCGTCACGCCACGTTGAATCTACAGCGATGCCGCTGCTTTCACTGCGCGATGATCAACCTTGCCGCACGAAAACGCCAGGACTCACAAGCCTCAGAAGAAAACCTGCGGCGCTCTTAATCTTGCTCTCC
>JBFXCP010000045.1:0-4133 GCA_050182055.1 Hyphomonadaceae bacterium | reverse complement strand
GCGCGGTGCTTGCGGGCTTGGTCGTGGCCGCGCTGTTCGGCGTTCGCCAAGACATCGGCGAGGCGATCATTCCTGTCCTGAGCAAGACGCTCTATTGCCTGGCCGCCGTTGCCGCCGCCGCGCCGCTCGCCTTTATCTTGTCGCAGCCCAACACGTCGATGCGGGTTTGGCTTGCGCCAGCGGCGCTCTTGGTCGCCGGCAGTCTTGGCGTCGCGGCTTGGGTGGTTGCACAAGCGCCGCCCGAAGTGCGCTTTGATATTTGGCTTGCCGGTGGCTTTCCTGAATGCCTACGCCGCATTCCGATTTTGGCGACGCCGGTCGCGGTCGCTCTGCTCTTCATCGTGCGTACGTTGTCGCCGACGCGGCTGACGCTCGCAGGCGCTGCTGTCGGCGGCTTGTCAGGGGCGATCGCAGCGGTCGCTTATTCTTGGTTCTGCCCCGTCGATAGCGTGGCCTATGTCGCCACTTGGTATCTGGCGGCGATGCTCATCTGTGCAGCCTTAGGCGCCATCTTCGGCCGCTGGCTGTTGCGGTGGTGAAGAGCCGGTTTCGCATTCCACTACGGCATCAATCTTATTCCGCCGAGGCGGGCAATCGGGCGCCGCGGTCTCGTTTTGAGCGCCGCCATGAAAAGAGTTCTTGGTGATGAACGGTCCAACGAGCGCCGATTCGACAGCCAGCGCAGCCTCTCCACGCCGAGGCGGCATGATCGGCAGGGTCGTGATTGTCCTGCTGATCGCAGGCGCGCTCGCGGCTGCCTGGCGCTTTGGACTGTTCGACCTTTTGAGCCTGGAGACGCTGCGCGCGCGCCGTCATGAATTGCTGGCGTTTGTGGCGGCTCACCGCTTCGCGGCGCTGGCGCTTTTTATCGGCGTCTACGCGCTCGCTACTTTGTTTGCACTCCCAGGCGTCCTCTGGATCACCATTGCCGGAGGCTTCTTGTTTGGCTTGGCGACGGGAGCGCTCGCCACGGCGCTCGGGGCTACTTTGGGCGCAACCGGTCTCTTTTTGGCCGCGCGCCATCTTTTTGCCGACGCGCTGGCCCGCCGCGCCGGCGCCTTCCTGAACCGGCTGGAGGCGGGCTTTAAGCGCAACGCCATCTCTTATCTGCTTAGCTTGCGCCTCATTCCGGTTGTCCCATTCTTCATCGCCAATATCGCACCAGCCTTTCTTGGCGCGCGCACCACAACCTTCGTGGCGACGACCTTCATCGGCATTCTCCCGGGCGTCCTCGCCTATACCTGGATCGGCGCGGGGTTGGGCGCTGTGTTCGACGCGGGCGGCGAGCCCGATCTCGCATCGTTCGCGGGCCAATTGGCGCCGGCCTTCATCGCGCTCGGACTTTTGTCGCTGGCGCCTGTCATCGTCGGCCGCTTCCGCGCGAAATCAAAACCAGCGAAAGATGCGAAGGACTGAGACGATCATGCATGGAGTTCCAGGCAGACGGCGTTTGAGCGCCGACGTCGCCATCATCGGCGCCGGATCGGGGGGGCTGGTCGCCGCCTCTGGCGCAGCTCAACTTGGCCTCAAGGTTGTGCTGTTTGAAAAAGGCGAGATGGGCGGCGACTGCCTCAATTATGGCTGCGTCCCTTCCAAGGCATTGATTGCGGCGGGCCGCGCGGCGCAAGCGGCGCGCATCGCCCATCGCTTTGGCGTCCACGTCAGCGATGTCCGCGTCGAATGGCCCGAGGTCGCTGCGCATGTGCGCAGCGTCATTCAGTCGATCGCGCCCGCCGACAGCCAAGAACGTTTCGAATCCATGGGCGTCACCGTCATCCGAGAAGCTGCCCGTTTCGCTGACCCGCGCACGCTGGTTTCCGAAACTGTCGAAGTGCGGGCGCGGAAATTTGTGATCGCCACCGGCGCGCGCGCCTTCATTCCACCGGCGCCGGGCTTGGACACTGCGGGCTATCTCACCAACGAGACGATCTTTGATTTGAAGGAGCGGCCCGCGCGGCTCTTCATTCTGGGTGGAGGCGCGATCGGGATCGAACTCGGCCAAGCGTTCCGGCGCCTCGGCAGCGAGGTCATCATCGTTGAAGCCAAGGAGATCCTCGCCGGCGCTGACGGCGAAGCGCGCGCGGTGATGCGCGAGCGCTTGGACCTTGAAGGCGTGATGTTGCGGGAAAACGCGAAGGTTGCGGGGGTGGCGCGCCTGGAGGAAGGCGGCTTGCGCGTCACGCTCGAGAGCGCGTCCGGCGAAGAGACGATTGTCTGCTCGCACCTATTGGTGGCCGCGGGCCGACGACCCGTGGTCGAGGGGCTTGAGTTGGAGCGCGCCAACGTCGCTTACAATGCGCGCGGCGTCGTTACCAATTCGCGTTTGCGTACGACCAATCCCCGCATCTGGGCGTTGGGCGATGTCGCTGGACGTGAGCAATTTACCCATGCTGCCGGCTTTCATGGCGGCTTGTTCGTGCGCAATGCGCTGTTCCGCCTGTCGCAGGCAAGCGCCGATGGCCTGCCCATTCCACGCGTCGTCTACGCCGATCCCGAACTCGCCGAAGTGGGGTTGAGCGAAGCTGATGCGCGCGCCCGCTACGGCGCGCGTGCGCGAACCGTCCGCTGGAGCCTTGAAGACAACGACCGCGCCGCCACTGAACGTGCGCAAGAAGGGTTCGTAAAGATCGTGGTGGGGCCGGGCGGCAAAGTTTTGGGCGGCGTCATCGTCGGCGAGGTCGCGGGCGAACTTATCGCCGTGCTTCAATTCGCTATCGCCAACGGGCTGAAGATCGGCGCGCTCGCATCGCGTTTTCTGCCGGCTTATCCAACGCGCGTGGAAGCGCTGAAGCGCGCCGCCGGCCAGTATTTCACCGCCTCACTCTTTTCAAAGAAGACACGGGCGGCGGTGGCGGTGCTGTCGCGGCTGCCGTGATCGCGACCGACGCTTAGGTGAGTTCGCTGATGCGCTTGGCCGCGAAATCCATGAAGGCGCGCGCCTTGCCGGGAAGGCGCCGGTTGGAGGGCCAAACCGCATGAACGTCGATGCCGCCGCCGCGCCATTGCGTCAGCACGCGCTGCAGCCGCCCGCTGCTCAGATCTTCGAGAATGAGAAAGGCCGGGACAAAGCCCACGCCCACGCCGCGCAGCATAGCTTCATGGACGATGCCGCCGGAATTGGCGCGCATGGGTCCGGCTACGGCGATCTCGGCTTTCTTTGCTCCATTGACCAATTGCCAGGTGTCGGGTGTTGGGGCTGTGGTGAAGACAACGCACGGCTTGTCGCTCAAATCGTCCGGCGTCGCCGGGGTCCCGAACTTATCCAAGAAGGCGGGGGAAGCTGCGAGGATGCGGTCAAAGCCGCCGACGCGCTTGGTGTAGTGAGGGGAATCTTCCAACGCGCCAAGCAGGAAGGCGATGTCGACCGCTGCTTCCACCAGATCAAGTGGACGGTCGTCGGCAAGAAAGTCGATCTTCACATGAGGGAAGGCGGTCAAGAATTCTGCGGCGATCGGCGCGAGCACGTAGCGTGCAAGCGCGACCGATGCATGGACACGCAGCAGCCCGACGGGTTCGCGGTCGCGGCCCGTGATTTCAAGATCCAGTCCATCGACCGCGTCGAGTGCGGCGCGGGTCCGGTCGAGGGCCGTTCGTCCTGTTTCAGTCAAGGTGATGCGTCGCGTCGAGCGCAAGAAAAGTGCTACGCCCCATTGCGCTTCAAGTCCCGCAACCGCCTTGGAAACGGTTGACTGGCGCACGCCCGCTTCGGCAGCCGCCTTCGAAAAGGAGCCCAGTTCAGCGGCGCGCACGAACAGGCGCAGCGTGTCGAGCCGATCCATCGTTCATTCCCGCCCAGAATGGCCAGGTCGAGGCCATCGCCGCTCGCGCGAAAGCACGCAAACGCTCCTGCAAGCGGCTTCGCGCCAGCGGCTCGTTTGGTTTCACCGCTCTTGTTGTCATCGCGAGCGGCCGCAAGTGTTGTTTTGAATCAATTCGATAGGAGAATAGGGTGACCCATTTCCCAAGTCTCGATGCAGACGCCGGCATGATCGCAGCGATGCGCCTAAACCCTGTTGCGGCGCGTCTGCTGATCGCCTTTCACACCGAGATCATGCGCGCGCCCTCGGCGCTGAGTGCAGGCGAACGGGAATTAATCGCCGCTTTCGTCTCCGCTCTGAACGCCTGCCGCTATT
>JBFXCP010000044.1:0-6638 GCA_050182055.1 Hyphomonadaceae bacterium | reverse complement strand
CGGCATGGGGTGGGGCCGATCGTCCGCCGCCTGGGCCTGCTGCCGTTGGCCGCCGACGAGGCGCTGGACGCCTTCGAGCGGGCCACCGCCAGCCCGGCCTGCGAGGTGCTGTTCCTGCGGGGCCGCGCCGAGTCTACAGCCTTCGATCCCCAGTGGCTCCTCGAACCACCGGATGGAGCTCAGACGTCGCTTGGCAAGTTGGCTTCGCCGACACGAGCGGCGGCTCCCGATTCCGTGGCGCGCCACTCCGAGGCGGGCACATCTGCGACGGTCGAGTTGCCGCCGGCCGAGTTGGCCCGTGTGGTCGCGCGACTGCGTAGGGAAGTAGCCCGGCTGATCGCCGCCGAGTTGGCCGACGTCGACGCCGACACGAACTTCCTGGAGCTGGGGTTCGATTCGATCCTGGCCGTGCAACTGGTGCGAAGGCTGGCCAGAAGCTGGGGCGTGGCCGTGGAGGCCACCGCGCCGTTTACGTATCCCACCGTCCGGCAGTTGGCCCGGCGGATCGCCGCCGTGTCGCCGGCCGCGCCGGCATCCCCCACCACGTCGACACTGGAGCTTGAACCAAGCCAATCTTCGATCCAACCAGCAGCGGTTGAGTCACCCCTGGCGTCATCCTCGCAGGTTGCGGGGGCGATTGCCGTGGTGGGAGTGGGGTTGCGGTTCCCGGGGGCGGCGACGCCGGAGGAGTTCTGGGAGTTGCTGGCCGGGGGCCGGGATGCGGTGGGTGGTCTGCCGGCGGGGCGGGAGCCGTTGCTGCTGGGAGACGCCCGCGGCCTGCCGCCGGCGGGCTGGCTGGCGGAGGTGGCCGGCTTCGACGCGGGGCTGTTCCAGATCTCGCCGCGGGAGGCGGAACTGCTCGATCCGCAGCAGCGGCTGTTCCTGGAAGTGGCCTGGGAAGCCTTGGAGCGGGGGGGGATCGCCCCCACGGGGCTGGCCGAGACGCCCACGGGGGTGTTCGTGGGGGTGGGCAGTGGCGACTACGCGCACCTGGCGGCGGCGGCGGGCCGGCAGGGGGAGCCCCACTTCCACTCGGGGACCACGGCCTCGATGATCGCGGCCCGCACGAGTTACCTGCTGAACCTGCACGGTCCCAGCCTGACGGTCGACACGGCCTGCTCCAGCGGACTGGTGGCGGTCCACCTGGCTTGCCAGAGCCTGCGTAGCGGGGAGTGCCGGCTGGCGATTGCCGGAGGGGTGAACCTGATCCTCTCGGCGGCCAGCACCCAGGTGGTGTTGGGGACGGGGACGCTGTCGGCCGACGGCCGCTCGAAGACGTTCGACCAGCGGGCCGACGGTTTCGCGCGGGGGGAAGGGATCGCGGCGGTGGTCTTGAAGCCCTTGGCGCAAGCGATGGCCGACGGCGATCCGATCTGGGGGGTGATTCGGGGCTCGGCGATCAACCACGACGGGCATGGCAAGGCGGGTTTGACGGCCCCCAGTCCGCAGGCGCAGGCCGAGTGCCTGCGGCAGGCGCTGGCGCAGGCCGGGGTTTCGGCGGCGCAACTCGATCTGCTGGAAGCGCACGGCACGGGGACGGCGCTGGGGGATCCGTTGGAAGTGGAAGGGCTGTTGCGGGCCTTCGCTGCGGATCAACCGCCGCCGGGGGGCTGCGCGCTGGGGAGCGTGAAGTCCAACGTGGGGCACCTGGAAGCGGCGGCGGGTCTGGCCGGGCTGGTCAAGGCGTTGTTGGCGCTGGGTCAGCGGCAGTTGCCCCCCACCTTGCACGTGAGCGAGCCGAACCGGCTGCTGCGTCTGGAAGGCTCGGCGTTTTACCTCAACGACCGCTTGCGCCCCTGGCCGCGGCGCGACCGCCCGGCCCGGGCGGGAGTCTGCGCCTTGGGCCTGGGGGGGACCAACGCCCACCTGATCCTGGAAGAAGCACCGCGGCTGCGCGTTGCGGCGGCGGCCAGCCGTAGCCCGGCGCAGGTGTTGGCGCTGTCGGCGCAGACGGCCGGGGCCTTGGGCCAGTTGGTGGCCAGCTACCGCGACTGGCTGAACCGGGATGCGCGGACGAGCCTGGCCGAGTTGTGCCACACGGCGCTAGCGGGCCGGCCGCTGCTGCGGGTACGGCTGGCCGTGGTGGCCCGAGCCCGGGACCAACTCAGCGATAAGTTGCAGTTGTTGACGCTCAAAGACTGGGAGGCCCGTCACGAGCTGCCCGGTTCGTTGATCTTCGCCGGCGATGTGCGGGACGAGGCGGCCTGCCAGCGGTTGAGCGAAGCCGCGCTGCGCCCCCGGTTGGCCGAACTGCCGGACGCTGGGCTGGAGTGGTTGAGTTGGGCGATCGATCATCCGGCGGTGCGCGAGCTGGCGGCGGCCCGGGGGCTCTTGGGCCGCGTGGCGCCGCCCCTGCCGGCGTTGGCGGACGAGGGAGCGATCGGCTTGGCGGCGGCCTGGTCGTTGGCCTACGTGACGGGCGGCCAACCGCGTTCGGGGGCCTGGTACGCGTTGCCTGCGGCGCGCAGCGCGAGCTTGCCCGTCTATCCGTTTGAGCATCGGGACTACTGGGCGTGGAGCGCGGGCCAGGCGCCGCGGGGGGGGACGCCTTCGCCAACCGTCTCCACGGCAGGTCCGCCGCGCGTCGAGCCGACAGCCGTGGAGCCGACGGCGAGCGAAACCGAAACGGAGCGTGCGGCGCGGGTGGCGGGCTGGTTCGCGCGGCCCAGCTGGCGTGCCGCGCCGCGGGAGCCGGCGGCACAACAACAACAACAACAACAACAACAACAACTGGCGGGGCGTTGGCTGGTGCTGGCGCCGGGCGAGAGCGCGTTGGCGGCGGCCGTGGCGGCGCGGCTGGGGGAAGCGGGCTGCCAGGTGGAGTGGCTTGCCCGGCCGCCGGCCGACGCGGCGGGGTGGCAAGCGCTGCTGGCGGCGGGTCCGCGTCCGGCGGGCCTCGTCGACCTGGAAGACTTCGCCCGCGAAGGCACGGACGCGGTCGCCACGGCACGCGCGGGGCTGCTGGCGTTGTACGAACTGGCGCGGGGCTGGCAGCAGGCGACAGCGTTGCCCGAGACCGTGTCCCCCGACGCGGCAGCAGCGCCTGCAGAAGCCTCTCCGGGGCCGACCGCCTGGTGGCTGGTGCATCGCCTGCTGGCCGAAGGGGGCGTGGCGCCGGTGGCCGCGGCGCGGGGCGCCTTCGCGCGGGGCGCTGTCGCAGAACAGGAGGGATTAGCGACCGCCAGCCTGGGGCTGCCAGGCCAGGCGCCGCTGGCCGTGCAGCTTGACGCGCTGCTGGTTGAACTGGCGGCCGGTCCGACTGCTCAGCAGGTGCGTTACGTGGCCGGCGCCCAGGACGAACCCCTGCAGCGGCAAACCCCCGCGCTGGAGCCGATCGATCCCCGCCAGTTGCCGGCTCCGGCGGCGGCCGTGCGGGCAGGGGGCGTGTACCTGATCACCGGGGGACTGGGGAGCGTGGGGCTGGCGCTGGCCGAGGCGCTGGCGGCGGCCGGAGCGGGCACGCTGATTCTCTGGTCGCGACAGGCCTGGCGGGAAGAGGCTGCGCCGCGCGCCGCAGACGAAGCACGTGCCGAGGAACTCGCGACCCGCGAGGAACTCGCGACCCGCGAGGAACTCGCGACCCGCGACGCCGAGCGGCGGGCGGGATTGGCGCGGCTGCGCGCCAGCGGGGCCCGCGTGGAGCTACTGCATGGCGACCTGGCCGACGCCGAGTTGGTGGCCCGTCAGGTGGCCGAACTGGTCGCGCGGCACGGTCGTCTGGATGGCGTGGTGCACGCGGCCGGCCAGTTGACCGATCGGCTACTGGCCCGGCACAGCGCCGCGGAGATCGACGCTATCCTGGCCCCGAAGATTGCCGGCACCGAGGCGCTGTTGGCGGCCACGGCCGCCGTGCCGCTGGACTGGCTGGTCGGCTGTTCGTCGCTGGCGGCGCGGCAGCCCACGGCCGGTCAGGCCAGCTACGCGGCGGCCAACGCCTGGCTCGACGCGCGGGTGGCCCAGGCGGCCAGCGCGGGGCGGTCGGTATTGGCCCTCGACTGGGGTTACTGGGGAGCCAGCCGGGTGGTGGCGGCCAAGCCCCACTATCGCCGGCTGCTGGAGGCCCGCGGCCTGGCGGCTATCGACACGCCGGGGGGCCAGGCGGCGCTGCGGCAGATCTTGGGGCGCGCTACTGGGGTGCTGGTGGTGCAACCCCCGTCGCGCGCGGCCTGGAGTTGGCAGGCCCAGGTGTTTGGCCGGGCGCTGGCTGGCTGCGATCGCCGCTGGCAGCGGCGGCACCGCGCGGCCTTGGGTCGGCTGGTGGCGGGGACGGCGGCCCTCGATCGGCTGGCCGCGCGGGGCCTGGCCCGGCTGCTGGCCCGCGCCGGGTTGTTTGAGGCAGAGCCCTCCGGGCCCTTGGCTCCGGGCGTGCGACGACCACCGGCCGGGCACACGCGCGCCCAGATCGCCGCGCGGCTGCCACTGGCGCCCGCCTACGAGCGGTGGCTCGATCAGGCCTTGCGGCAACTGGTGGCGGCCGGCTGGCTGAGCGAATCCGAGCCGGGTGTCTACCACGCGCGGCGGCGGTTGGAGGCCCACGCGCGGCTGGCGCCGCTGGCCCGCCGGCTGGCGGGCCGCTATCCGGAAGTCGCGCCGCAGTTGCAGTTGCTGCGCCGCGCGGTGCGGCAGTTGGGCGCGGTGCTCTCGGGGGACGTCGATCCCCTGGAGATCCTCTTCCCCGACGGCTCGCTGGCGCCGACCGAGGCCTTGTACCGCGACTCGCTGGCGGGCCGCTACTACGGCCAATTGGCGGCCACGGCACTGCAGGCGGCCGTCGCGCAGTGGCGCGGTCAGCAGTCCCCGGGCGCGCGCTTGCGGGTGCTGGAAGTGGGGGCCGGCACGGGGGGGACCACCGAGCACCTGCTCCGCGCCCTGGCCGGCCAGCCGGTTCGCTACCACTTCACCGACCTGTCGGCCGCCCTGGTCCAGCAAGCGCGGCGGCGCTGGCCCGACCGAGCAGGAGAACAGGAGAACAGGGGAGCAGGAGAAGGGACCAAGACCAGCCAACTCGAACTGGTCTTCGACCGGCTCGATCTGGAGGCGCCCCCCGAGGAACAAGGCTTCCCGCTCGGCCAGTACGACCTGGTGGTGGCGGCCAACGTGCTGCACGCCACGGCCGATCTGCAGCGCACCTTGGAGCACGTGCGGGCGCTGTTGGCCCCCGGCGGCCTGCTGCTGGCCGTCGAGGCGACCGGCGCGCGGCTGTGGGGGGAACTGACCTTCGGGCTGACCGAGGGCTGGTGGCGGTTCCGCGATCCGGCGCGGCGTACCGCCGGTCCGCTGTTGAGTCTGGACGCCTGGCGGGCGGCGCTGGCCGCAAGCGGCTTCACGCTGCTGGCCCAGGCGCCGGCGGCGGCCGACGCCGGCCAGCACCTGCTGGTGATCGGCCGCCTCGAGACCGCCGCGCCGGGAGGCGTTCCGAGTCAACCGCCGCCCGCGGAACTTCTTTCGCCCGCGGACCTCGCTCCGCCCGCGGACGTCAGCGCGCCGGCCGCGGCCGAGTCCGACGCCCCAGCCGGCCCACCGAGCGCGGCGGCGTCTGGCGATGCCGACGCCTTGGCCGCGGCGCTGGGGGCCGAACTGGCGGCCGTGCTGCATCTGTCGGCCGGGCAACTCGACGTGGCGCGCCCCTTCCAGGAGCAGGGGCTCGATAGCCTGCTGGCCTTGGAGTTCCTGGGGCGGTTGCGGCGGCGCTGGGCGTTGCCGCGGCTCTCGCCGGCCCTGGTCTTCGAGCACGCCACGCTGGCCGCCCTGGCCCAGTGGCTGCTCCGCCAGCACGGCGCAGCGCTGCGGATGGCCCCACCCAGCGCCGCGGAACCCACCGCGGCCCCGCAGCCAGCCCACACGACGGCGGCGGTCGCCCGCGCCGCGCAGCCGCGGCGCGCTGCGCGCAGCCGCTCAACGAAGTCAACGCAGGGCTCACGCCGCTTGCGACCCGCGCGCCGCAAGAAGCCAACGGCCCGGGATCGTCGTATTGATACGCTGGAGCGCAAGCTCCGCCGGCTCGAGCAACGTTCGCCCGCGACTTCACGAACCTCGCCGCGCGCTGCCCGCGCGCTGCGCGAGGTACCCGAGCCCGACGCGGCGATTGCCGTGGTGGGCTATGCCTGTCGGTTCCCGGGGGGAGCGACCCCCGATGGGTTCTGGAAGCTGCTCTGCGGCGGGGGTGACGCGGTCCACGAGGTGCCCGCCCCGCGGTGGCAGTTGGCCGGCTGGCCGACGGCGCCGCCGGGCTGGATGCAGGGGGGCTTCCTGGGAGACGTGGCTGGTTTCGATCCGCTCTTCTTCCGGCTGGCGCCGGCCGAAGCCCTGCAGATGGACCCCCGTCAGCGGCTGTTCCTGCAGACGGCCTACCACGCGCTGGAGCAGGCGGGTTACGGCGGCCAGGCGCTGGCCGGCTCGCGGACTGGCACCTTCGTGGGGGTGGCCCCCTCGGACTACGGCGCGGCGGCTGCGCCCGACCCGGCCGATCCGGCCGCCGCGCACTGGGCGACCAGCGGTTCGGCCGCCATCCTGGCGAGTCGGTTGGCGTACTTCCTGGACTTGCGGGGGCCGGCGGTGCCGGTCGACACGGCCTGTTCGAGTTCGCTGGTGGCGGTGCAGCTGGCGATGGAGAGCCTGCGCGCTGGGGGGTGCCAGTT
>JBFXCP010000043.1:0-6892 GCA_050182055.1 Hyphomonadaceae bacterium | reverse complement strand
CTCACGCCCATGCCATCGCACCCGCCCACCCCCATCAGCTCCCATCGCCTGAAGCGCATCGCGCTTTGGGCGATGGCGATGCTGCTGTGGATCGCGGCGGTGTGCGGCGGCGCTGCGCCAAGTCGGCGGCACTTGCAGCAGCGCGGCGACACACGGCTCGATGAGCTGGCGCGCATGGTGCGCAACCTCGTCATCGTCCGCGCCGTGGCGATGGTGAAGCCGCCGCGCCGTCCGGCGCGGCACGGTCCGCGCCGGCGCCCGCGCCACTACCTGCGCAGCTGCGCCGGCGCGGAGCTGCGCCGGCTGCTGCGCGCGCGCGATCCGCAGCACCGCGTGCTGCGCCTGATCGCTGCGCTGCGCGATCTCGCCGCCTACGCCGCGCGCCTGGCGCGCCGGCTCGCGCGCGGCCTGACCCGGCTTGCGCCGTTGGCCGCCGCCGCGCGCAACGAAACGCTGTGCGCGCTTGCATCACCGCCCGTCCGCGCCACCGACAGCTCCTAAGCGCGCGCCTCTCTCCGAAATTCAACAGCCAGCCGCGCGCAACGCCCGTTCCGCGCGGGCGCCCGCGCACGCCTCGTTCCCCCTCGATGGGGGAGGTGGCCGCGCAGCGGCCGGAGGGGGTGCGCGCGCCGCTGGTGAAGACGACGCCTCACAAGGCTCAATCGGAAACATCAGCGGGCCTCACCCCCTCAGTCGCGCTCCGCGCGACAGCTCCCCATCGAGGGGGAGCGGGGCGCGCACCTCAAACCGGCACCGTGACGTGCTTGCCGCCGAACACGGCTTGCCAGTTCTCGATCTCGGAAACGACGATGTCATCGGCGGCGTGTGCGAGTTCGGACGCCGCCGCGTAATCGATGGCCGCATCGTCGCTCGAAAGCAGCAATTTGATTCGCGCATGCACCGCGTCGAGCTTCTCGGCGGTGACTTCGGAGATCGCCGCGAAGCGCTCGAAGTCGCCGAAATAGCGGATGCCGGCGATGGCCGCGCCAAACGTCGGCAACAGCACGCCGAGGAAGGTGAAGAACTTCGTCGCCGGATAGAGCACCTCGTGCGCGGTTTCCGAAAACTGCGCCGCGCCGGTCAACAGCAGGAACATGGCGACCGAGACGAGGCCCGCCATGAACATGAGCTCGGAGAGCATATCGAGCCGGCGGTGAACATTGGTCAGGCGCTTGGCCTTGGCGTGGTGATAGTCGCGTTGACGCACGACGTGTTCGTCCATCAGCCCCTGCAGCGCCGCGCGCAGATAGCCGCGCGTAACGGCGACATGCGGCAAACCGACATCGCGCAAGCCATGGCGCGCGTACCATTCCGGCCACGACGTCTCCGCCCCCTTCGGCCACCGCCCTGGCGGCCGCGCGACGCCCAGCGTCAGCAGGAGCGGCGCGTGCCGGAAATACTCGGCGACGCGGCGCGTCTCGAACCAGCGCCCGTGCCAGCGTTCCTTCTGCCCGCGCCAGGTGATGGCGACGATCGCCAGCAGAAACATGAATTCGACGGCGGCGAAGTAGCCCTTCTCGTCGGCGCTCGCGAACGGCAGGTAGGCGATGCCGGTGACGATCGCCAACGCCGAGAACACGAAGTTCGCCGTCATGCCGCCGCGATAGGTGTCGGAGAGATAGGACGACACCGCGTCCGCCCAGGCGAAGCGGCGCAGCACGTCGAGCTCGATCCGGCGCGCGAAGCTGGGATCGGCGCCGGGCAAGCCCGAAGCGGCTTTCAGAATTCCCGCGCCGCTGCCGGCGGCGATCTGATCCGGCGTTTCGTAGCTTTGCTTCAAGCCGCGGAACGGGTGTGGCTCGCCGCCGAACAACGCCTCGATGCGGCGGAACGCATGCCAGACCCGATTGCTCTGCGGCCGCCAGCGCTCGGCGCTCAACGAGACCAGCCCTTGATGCGGCGCCGGCCCATGCCCGTCGCGCGGCTGCGCCGGCCGCAACGCACCGTCGATCACTGCCCGCAGCGCCGCCGCGCGCTCCTCTTCCGTCGGCGGCGCCTGTTTGGCGGAGAGAGACTCCGCCGTGCGCAACACCCGCCACGCCTCCGGCGCATGCGCGTCGATCAGCACCACCGGCGCGCCAAGGTCGAGCGCGACGCCGATGGTGTGGCCCGTGCCGCCGATCAGCTTCTGGGTCGCGCCGTCCCAGACGCCAATCACCAAATCGGATTGCTCGATCATCACCCGAGCCGCCAACGCGACGCGATCGGAAAGCTCGACAGTATACGCTTGAGCTTTCTTCAGGCTCGACGCGTCGGCAAGCTGGGCCAAGAACAACCGCGCCACGACGTCGTCGCGATCCGCGAGTTCGAACAGATGGGCGCGTTCATACAGGGCGTGGATCGCGGCGGCCCGCGCTGCGGTCTGCGGGTCGGGAATCTCAGCGCCCGCCAAGATCGCCTGCGCCTCCGCTTCAGTCTTCGGCCGCGCGTTGATGGCGGCGTTGAGCGCGCGGCCGAACGGCAGCGGCGCCACCAGCTCCCAGCGCCGCGCCAACGCCTCGTTCGCCGCCAGCTGATCGGCACCGTCGGCCAGCATCGCGTGCAGGCGCGGCGGCGCCGGCGGGCCGAGAATCAACGGCTGCTCGCGCAAGGCGGCGGCGATCTGGTCGAACACCCCCTTCAGCGCCGCTTCGATGCGCGCGCGGTTGGCGGCGTACGCGGCGTTGTCTTCGCGATGGCCGGTGACGCCGATGTTGAGGCGCAGTTGCGGGGGCGGCGGCGCGGCGAAGCTCATGCGCCCGGGAGCTACACGAGCCGTCTCGCGGCGCCAACGTCCCCTAGCGCGGCGTGGTGGCGATCACCACCGTGCGTGCGAGCCCGGCATCGCGATGCACGAGCGCGGCGCGATATTCGGGCACGTGCTCCATCGACAGGATCGCTTCCGGCCGGTCGTAGCGCATCGCAGCCAAATCGTCCCAAGCGCCCACGCAGGGACCCGCCGTCGCAGGCCGCACGATCTCCAGAATGCGCCCCGCGAACAGAAGCTTGCCGCCGGTGCGATGGACCGTGCGCATGGCCACGCGGCCGTAGCGCGCATAGGCCGCCGCGCCGCCGTTCTCGCGATAGCCGAGAAAGTTCACCATCGCCGGCGCGTAGCTCGCCGGCTGCGCCCGCAACTCGGCGATGGCTTGCGGGGACGGCATCACGTCGGCGCGGAAGCCGAGCGCCTGCGCGTCGCCAGTTTTTGAGTCCGCGGGGCGGGAGAGAATGCCGGTCGCGATCAGCAGCTTCAGTACGCCGAACGCGAGCGGCGGCGGGCGCATGAGCTTGACCTTAGCAACGAACGCATCTTCGCTGCCGGTGATCTCCGGCGTACGCGCGGCGCGAAAAATGTAGAAATGCGTCCAGTACGCGTCGCTCGCGCCAATCATCGCGAAGTCGGCGCGGCTCCGCCACAGCGGGACCGCATCGCCCGGCAGCGGCGGCTCGGCGCGCGCGTCCTTCAGCGCGACGAACCAGGCGACCTCGCCGGCGCCGTTCGCGAACACCGGTTCGCGCGCGCCCCACGCCCAGAGCAGCCCGGCGACAAGCGCCAGCGCCGCCAGCGCAACGATCAGTTCGACCAATAGATGTACTCCTGGTCTTCGCTCCACGGCGCATTCAGCGGCACATCGATGCGCACCGGCCCTTCGATCAAAGCCGGCCACAGCGGCGGCGGCGACCCGGCGTTCTGCGCGTCGATCTGCGCCCGCATCGCGGCGACACGTTCGGGGAATTGCGCGGAGAGATCATGCTGCTCGGTCGGATCATCGCGCAGGTTGAACAGCCACACGCGGTTTGGATTGGCCGAGACTTGCAGTTTCCAATCACCGTCGCGGACAACGCGATAATCGCCCGAACGCCAGAACAGCCTTTGGTGCGGCGGCGTGCGCGCCTCGCCGCGCAGATACGGCAGCAGGTTCACGCCATCGAGATTGTCCGGCGCGGCGGCGCCCGCGGCGGCGGCGGCGGTCGCAAAGATGTCGATGTGCGACGCCGGACCGTCGATCCGCGCGCCCGCCGGCAGACGGCCCGGCCAACGCGCGAAGAATGGCGTGCGGATGCCGCCCTCGAAGAACGTCGCCTTCCAGCCGCGATAGGGCGCGTTGATGTCCGGCAGCCCAACATACCAGGCGCCGCCATTGTCATTGGTGAAGATGACCAGCGTATTGCCGTCGACGTTGTTGTCGCGCAGCGCCTGCATCACGCGACCTACGGCGCGATCGAGCGCCACCACCATCGCTGCATACACACGCTCGGTGTGATCTGGGATCTGCGCCAGCGCATCGTAATCGGCGCGCGTCGCCTGCAGCGGCGTGTGCACGGCGTTGAAGGCCAGATACATGAAGAACGGCCGATTGCGGTTGGCCGCGATGGCGGCGGCCGCCTGCTCGGCGAAATAGTCGGTCAGATACCCCTCAGGCCGGAAGCGCTGGCCGCCATTGTATTGCACCGCGTACGGCAGATTGGCCCACAGGAAGCGGTCGATGGGATCGAACGGCAGGCGCGCGTTCACCGCGTTCGGATCGCTCGGCGGCAGAAACATCGCCGCGCCCTGCATGAAGCCCAGGCTTTCGTCGAAGCCCTGCGATTCCGGACGCCGCTCCGCGTTCTCGCCCAGATGCCACTTGCCAATGTGGAGCGTGTGATAACCGCGCTGCTGCAAAAGCTCCGCGATGGTAAGTTCGCTCGGCGGCAGGCCCAGCGTCTCAAGCGGCGGCACATCGGCTTCGCGCTCTTCATGGTAGATCGCCTGGCGCAAAGACTCCGAGTCGACGTGCGAGATGTAGCGCGCGAACGCGACGGGCGCCGAGGTGAACTCGAACCCGAAGCGCGTCGGGTACCGCCCTGTCATGATCGCCGCCCGCGAGGGAGAACACGTGGCGTTGGCGGCATACGCGGACTCGACGCTGACGCCTTCCAGCGCGAGCGCGTCGATGTTCGGCGTGCGCACCGATCCACGCCCCAAACCGCCGCCGTAGAAGGAGATGTCGTTGAAGCCGAGGTCGTCAGCGACGATGACGATGATGTTCGGCGGCCGCTCGCCCTCCGGCGCCGCGGCCGGACCCTGCTGCCAGTCGACGGCGTGATTGGCCGCGATCGGATCGCGCAGATTGCCGATAATGCCCGGCAGGTAAGAGCCATAGGTCCTGAACAGCAGAAAGCCGCCGGCCGCCACGACGGCGATGACGCCCAGAACGATCGCCCAAGTCCTGTTCATCGCGCCCTCCCGGAAAACCCGCTCACTTGACGGCTTCAATCAATCGGCACTATGAGTGCCATTACATGGCGCACGCCGTCAAGGCCATTGCCGCGCCGGTTCAAAGGAGGCACGCCATGCAGGTTCTGCGCACGCCGGAAGAACGCTTCCAAAACTTGCCCGATTTTCCGTACCTTCCGCACTACACCGAGCTTTCCGGCGGGCTGCGCGTGGCTTTCATCGACGAGGGCCCGCGCGACAAGGCGCCTGTGCTGCTGATGCACGGCGAGCCGACCTGGTCTTTCCTCTACCGCAAGATCATCGCGCGGCTGGTCGCCAAGGGCCACCGCGCGGTCGCGCCCGATCTGATCGGCTTCGGCCGCTCGGACAAACCCGCCGCGCGCGAAGACTACACCTACGAACGCCATGTCGCCTGGATGCGTGAGTGGCTGGAAAAGAACGACCTCCGCGGCATCACGCTCTTCTGCCAGGACTGGGGCGGGCTCATCGGTTTGCGCCTGGTGGCGGCGATGCCGGAGCGCTTCGCGCGCGTCGTCGCCGGCAACACCGGTTTGCCCACCGGCGCCGGCTTCAGCCCCGCGTTCGAAGCGTGGCTCAATTTCAGCCAGAACGTGCCGGAGTTTCCAACCGGGCAGATCGTCAATGGCGGCACGGTGCGCGAGTTGAGCGAAGCCGAACGCGCCGCCTACGACGCGCCCTATCCGGATGAGAGCTACAAGTCCGGCGCGCGCATCTTTCCCGCTTTGGTGCCGATCAAGCCGGAGATGGCGTCCGTGGCGGAGAACATCGCCGCGTGGCAGGTGCTGGAACGCTTCGAGAAGCCGTTTCTGACCGCGTTCAGCGATCAAGACCCGATCACGCGCGGCGGCGACAAGGCGATGCAGGCGCGCATCCCCGGCTGCAAGGGCCAAGCGCACGTCACCATCGCAGGCGGCGGCCACTTCCTGCAGGAAGATCAACCCGACGCCATCGCCGACACGATCGATGCGTTCATCGCCCGCACGTGAGCGACATCGCCCAGATCGACGGGCGCCGCCAGCGCGCCGACGTCAACCGCCGCCGCATCGCGCAAGCGATGATCGAGCTCGTGCGCGCCGGCGAGGTCGCGCCGAGCGCCGATGAGGTGGCGGAGCACGCCGGCGTCGGCCGCCGCACGGTGTTCCGTCTCTTCAACGACATGGACGGCGTCTATCGCGAGATGCACGCCGTCATGGTCGAGCGCTTGCAGCCGATCTTCGCCGCTCCGTTCGCCAGCCGCACCTGGCGCGAGCGCGTGGACGAATTGATCGAGCGCCGCGCCAAGGTGTTCGAGGACATGCTGCCGGTGAAAACTGCGGCGGAGGCGCATCGCCACCGCTCGGCATTCTTGCAGAAAGGCCATCGCACGCTGACCCGCCTGCAGCGCGAAATGCTGCAAAGCGTGCTGCCCGCCAACATCGCCGGCGAACGGCTGGAGGCGCTCGATCTCACGCTGAGCTTCGAAGCCTGGCGCCGCCTGCGCCAGGAGCAACGCCTGCCGGCGAAGCAAGCGCTCGCCGTGTGGCGTCACATGACGCGCGCGTTGTTGGCTTAACTAATCGCGACCGCCATCCCTCCCCGCCAGGGGAGGGTGTCAGGTTGTGCGCCAGCACAAGCTGACGGGTGGGGCGGGCGGCGGTAAACTTTCGGACTGCAGCGCCATCGCCCCACCCG
>JBFXCP010000042.1:0-7306 GCA_050182055.1 Hyphomonadaceae bacterium | reverse complement strand
TTATCTTGACAGTCTGTCCCTGGACAGATCGCAGCGACTCGGCGGCTGATCTCTTCGTTCAGCACTGACGTGCCAGGTGCACTTCAAGGCGGCCGTCGCGCCCGTCACGAGGCTGGCGGCGGACGCCTTGGAGGGCGCCTGGCGGCAAGAGACTGAGACGGTTGGTTCAAGCTCCGGGAGGGGGTCTGGGGGAGGGTTTGCAAATGACCTTCGTGCGCCAGTGATCACGCTCCAAGAGACACGCTCGCGTGGCGATCGCGACGTGCCGATCATTCTCAGAGACGGCGCGATCTATGATCGCGAGCTCGATCGCTTCTTTCGCGATCTCCCCGCCAATGGCGCGCGTTCGCGCCACACGCTGCGCGCTTATGGCTACGACATCATGCTCTGGGTCCGCTTTCTCAGCGACGCCCGCGGCAAGACGGTTTGGCGCGCTGACCGCGACGACGTCCTCGCCTACCACCGCGCGCGGCGGCGCTGCGCCGCCGCGCATCGCATTTCCGCTTCCTCCTGGAATCGCGCGATTGCCTCGCTCGACAAGCTTTACAGCTGGGCGCTGGACGAGACACTCGTGCGCGTTAGCCCGTTCCGGCGCCGCACGGTCTGGCGCCGCGGACGCGGAGGACGCACCGGTCAGGTCGCTGCGCGCAATCTATCCTATGAGATGACGCCGCGCCGCGCGGACATCGCGCTGGTGACGATGCCGGAGTTTCGCTGCTTCTGCGACGTCGGTTTGCGCGGGTTCACGGCGGATGGCGATTATCGGCCAGGCGCACGTGATCGCAATGGCGGACGCAATGCGCTCTTTGCCGAGCTTTTGTTCGGCACAGGTCTTCGTTTGGAGGAGGCTTCGTCCCTTTTCGCCATGGAGATTGGTTCGCCGCCATCGCGTGGTCCGCTCAGAGTACGGCTGGCGACGCGGCTCACCAAGGGCGACAAGGGTCGCACGATCATCGTGCCGCGTTCGGTCGTGGCTTCGCTGCGCCGTTATATTGAGCTTGAGCGCACCATCGCGGTAGCCGCCTTTCGTGCGCGCGAGAGATGGGAGGCATTCGACGCCCTTTTCTGTCGGCGTTCTTCCGCGCGGTCCGCGACGCTGGTCAGCGCGCACGGCGAGCGCATCTCTCTCGACGAGTTTACCCCGGAGGAGCGCCTGCGCGTCGTCCTGATCGATGCACGCGGACGCCCGCTTGAGCCGGCGGCGCTTTGGCTTTCCGAGATTGGCCTGCCGGTTGCGCCAAATTCTTGGGAGAAGGTGTTCGAGCGAGCGAGCGAGCGCTGCGCCAGGAGCAAGTTTCGCATCAAGGTCACGCCGCATCAGCTCCGGCACGCCTTCGCCGTGCACATGCTGGCCATGTTGATCCGCAAGACGATCGGCGACGCCGACGAGCGCGATCCCTCATCGGCTGCCTACCGGCGTCTGCTCGGCGACCCGCTGCACACTGTCCAGCGTCTTCTAGGCCATGCCAGCATTGAGACGACCTACATCTATCTCGATCACCTCGCTGGGCTGCAGGACACCGTCGACCAAGCGGTCGAAGAGTTGTTAGGCCCATCTGTCGAGGCGGCTGCGTGACCCGCGCGCGCAAGGGCTCGCGCGTCGTCTTCGCCAAAGATAACGCGCCGACGGCGGCGCCTGACGCGGTTGCCGGTCTGCGCTTCATCATTGAGCCTGCGCACGGCGGCGACATTTTGATCGATTTCGTCGCCTTACGCCCGCGGCGCCTCGCGCTCGCGTTCGCCCGAGCATTGCGGATGATGAGCGAGCCCGGCGGTGGATTGGGCGCTCGCACCACCGTAAAGCAGCACGCCGGCGCCTATCTCACCTTTTTTGAGTATCTCGCCGAGGCTGCGCCGCGGGTCCGTGGGCCTGACGACCTGCGTGCGCTTCACATCGATGGCTTCGAGTCCTGGCTGGAGGCGCGCGGTCTAAAGCCTATTCACCGCCACACTGTGCTGGCCAAGCCCGTCCAGGCGCTCCGCACGCTCGACGCCGAGAGCCCATCTCTACTGGCGCCCGATCTCAAGCAGCGCTTGAGCTTCACGAGCGCGCGTCCGCTTGGCCGTTCGACACCGCGGGATGCATATTCGCCACTTGTGGCGCGCCGATTGCGCGACGCCGCGCGCTCCGACATCGCTGCAATCACCCGCCGCATTGGCTCAGGCCCGATCGCGGCGGCGGAGGCCGGCGTTGGTCAAGCATTGCTGGATCAAGTGCACGCAATGATCGCGCGCGACGGCGTGCTCGGCTATAAGCATCGTTTTGTTGAGGGCCTTCACCGGATTCGTCGCAAAGGCGGCGCGCCGCTGTTCAATCTTCTCACGCATGCGCACGAGCGCCATTATCTCGGCGGCGCTGATCTGGTGCCGTTTCTCGTACTAGTGTCGATCGAGACGGGCTTGGAGATAGAGTGCCTCAAAGCGCTCAAGGTCGATTGTCTCCGCAATCCCAAGCGCGGCACAGTTGAGATCCACTACCTAAAGCGACGCGCTCGCGGGGCCGAGTTCAAGCATATCCGCGTGCGCGACGCTGGTCCGATGACGCCAGGCGGCCTTATCCGCACGATTTTGACGCTCACCGCGCAGGCGCGCCGCTTTCACCCAAGCGACAGCCTATGGATATTCTGGGCTCAGGGCCGCCTGCGCGACGCGATACTTCATCCAAAGTGGACGCTTAATGCTTGGATCAAGCGTCACGATATCCGCGATGGCGATGATAACCGCATCAAGCTGGTGATGTCGCGCCTGCGCAAGACGCACAAGGCGCTTTGGTATCTGAAGAGCCAGGGCGAGATCGCGCGCTTTGCCGTTGGTCATACGCCCGAGGTCGCGGTCCGCCACTACGCGGACATCCCTTCGCTTCGGCCTGTGCATGAGGCAGCCGTGATTTCCGCCTTTCAGGACGCGCACGACGCCGCGCTTCGATTGCGCGTTGTCACGCCGCGACAGGAGACTGCGCTGCGGCGCAAGCGGCGCTCGGCCGCGACACTCGATGACGCGCAAGATGTTTGGCTCGCCGGCTGCACCGGCTTCACCAAAAGCCCGTTCGCGCCGGCTGGTTCGCCGTGCCCACATGCGGCCTGGGCAT
This sequence comes from Hyphomonadaceae bacterium, assembly GCA_050182055.1. Lineage (GTDB taxonomy): Bacteria > Pseudomonadota > Alphaproteobacteria > Caulobacterales > Aquidulcibacteraceae > Vitreimonas. The sequence continues at coordinate 4,218 of JBFXCP010000042.1, read as the reverse complement.
GCCTTGAGTGCCCCAACGCCATCATCACCGCCGCCAAGCTGCCGGCGCTGTTTGCCTTTCTCGATTTCATCGAGCGCGAGCGCGCCGGGCTATCCGCTCCGGAGTGGCGCGCCAAATTCGGTCAGGCGCATGCGCGCATCACCCAGCAGATTCTACCGCAATTTCCCAGGACGGTTCTTGCTAAGGCGAAGGTCGGGCCGCGCTCGCCGCTGCACTTGCCGATCGAGGTCACCGGATGATCGCGGTCGCCGCGCTTCCGGCCTCGCGCCACGCGCTCGACGCCCGCCCCGTGTTGGATAGCGCTCCCTTGCGCGCGGGTTTCTCGCGCGCAGATCTTTCCCGCGTCGGCGACGCCAGTTGGGATTTCTCACCGGCCGTCATGCGCGCCAATGTGCGGCGCTGTCATGTCACCGCGCATTTTTCAGGGTTAGACGATCCTCGCCTTGTTCGAGCCCTCAAGGAGTTTCTCTACGCCAGATTCAATTTCGATTTGCCGGGCGTGCGCATGCGGCTGCCGCCGGCTTCTCTACGGCAATGTTTCAATCGCGCGCGACGCTTCCTTGAGTTCGTTCGCGAGCAGCGCGGCGCCTGCGATCTCAGCCGCGTCGACCAGCCGCTGCTCGACGCCTACTTCGCCTATCTGCGGCGCGATGCTCGCTCACGCGTGCAGGTCGCCTTTCTGCTTCAAACGGCCACGGAGTTTCACCTCTTTGCGTCGCACATGCCAAGCGGAGGATTGGACGTTTCGCCGTGGCGCGGCCGCTCGGCCTATAGTGTCGCCGGCGCGCGTTCGACGCCCGGCGAGTGTAGCACGCCTAGACTGCCCGAGGCGATCGTCGAGCCCTTGCTCGCGTGGTCCATCAAGTACGTGCGGGTGTTCGCGCCCGACATCCTCGCCGCCCGACAGGAGTGGGAGCAGCTTCACCATCGCGCCCAACGCATTCGAGACCACGATGCCAAGCTACCGCTTGTCGAGCGCTGGCAGCGTAGCGCCAAACGCTTCGATGCATTCGTTGATGTCCGCGCCCGATCCGGCCGCGGCGTGCCGATTTGGAGCATAGCCCCCGCTGGCTTCAATATTCGGCGGTTTTCCCAAGCGGTAGTGATCAATCGCGCGCAGATTGAGCTCATGGCTGTGTGCCGCATGAGCAGCGGTCGCCTGCGACGGCTTCAACAGGCCCTCGCCGAGAATGGCGCCGAGCGAGGTGGCTTGGATACGGCCATCTCCATCGATCCCGATACGGGCAAGCCATGGCGCTCTCGCTTCGATATCCGCGCCATCGAGACTGAGGAGCGCATGTTGCAGGCGGCCATCTATGTGGTGTGCGCCTATCTCACCGGCATGCGCGATTCCGAAGTTCAAGCCATGCGCGCGGGCTGCTGCCGCACGACGCGTAGCGAGGACGGCCTAATCCTCCGCCACCGCATCCGTTCGATCGCCTACAAGGGCAAGCGCGCGGCGCCCGAGCATGCCGATTGGATCACTATCGAGCCAGTGGCTGATGCGGTTAAAGTCCTGCATCGCCTCTCAGCCCGTGTGCGTGCGGCGGACGGCGAGGATGGGCTCTGGCGCGTCCTGCATCCAACGCCTGCGTCCAAGACGCACTTATCCGCCGAGATTGTCCGTACGCTCAATGCCTTTCGAGATCACCTCAATTCCCAGTTCGGTGCACCCGAGGCCCCGATCATACCTCCCGGCCCAGACGGTCGCGCTTGGCGCATCACGACGCGGCAGTTCCGACGCACCATTGCATGGCACATCGCCAATCGTCCCTTCGGCGCCGTCGCCGGCATGATCCAGTACAAGCATGCATCTGTCGCTGCATTCGAGGGTTATGCCGGTTCAAGCCGGTCGGGTTTCCGCGCTGAGATCGCCCGCGAGCGCGCGCTTGGCCAGATCGACGACATCATGACCTATTTCGATGCGCACCAGGACGGGCTTTCGCTCTCTGGACCTGCATCGAAGCGCGTGAAGCACTCTCTGGACACGGCCGCGGCGGAGTTATCGCCGCTTCCGGGCGCGGTCGCTGATCGTGCGCGGTTGCGCACGTTGCTCAAAGATCTCGCGCGCTCGCTGCATGTCGGCCCACTGGCTGACTGCTTCTTCGATCCCGCGCACGCACTGTGTCTCAAGCGCGCGACCGACGCTGAGCGCGATACACCCGCCATGGCGCTCTGCGAGCCGACGCGCTGTCCCAACGCCTGCTTCACCACGCGCCATCGCTCCGTCTGGGCCAAAGCGCGTGACGACGCGGCAGCCATGCTCAAGGAGAAGCGCCTCTCTCCGGCACAGCGCACGATCCTCAAGGCTGACGTCGCCCGTTATCGCGGCTTAGTTGACGCCATCGACGCGCCCACGTCTCAACCGATCTCCGACACTTAAGCGGAGCATGCGGCGCTCGCGCCGCCGCGCAACGGCTGACGCCGTCCTCCGCTTCGCTGCGGCCCGTTCGGGTGCGCGCCGGCGCTTTACCAGCGCCGCTTTCAAGGCTCCGCTGTCGGAGATCGGCTCCGGCAGACTTGTCGGAGCTCACCGATGTCATCTTCTCAACGCGCGAGCATCTACGATCGCATCACCGCTGACATTCTCGCTGCCATCGAGCGCGGCGCCGGGACCTGGCGTATGCCTTGGCACCATGACGGCTCTCCCGCAGCACGTCCCATCAATGTCGCCACTGGCGTCGCCTATCGCGGGCTCAATATTCTGGCGCTTTGGGCCGCAGCTGAAGAAGCTGGCTACGCCCACGGCCTCTGGGGCACGTATCGCTGCTGGGCAAAGCTCGGCGCCCAGGTCCGTAAGGGCGAGCGTGCGACGCTCGCCGTATTTTGGAAGCGCACCGAAGGCGGTGACAGCGACGATGGCGATGATAGCGACAAGACAAAGCGCCCGCGCATGTTCGCCCGCGGCTTCTCACTTTTCAACGTAGCCCAGGTCGACAACTATTCTGCGCCTGAGATTCCGCATCTCGCTGAGAGCGAGCGCATCGCCCATGCCGAGGCCTTCATCGCAGCGCTTAAGGTACAGATCGTCGTCGATGGCGACATGGCCTACTATCAGCCTTCAACTGACACGGTTCATCTGCCGCCGTTTGAGCGCTTCAAGGATGCGGTCTCTCATGCAGCGGTGTCGGTGCATGAGCACGCGCATGCTTCCGGCGCCAAGCATCGGCTGGACCGCGATCTGACCGGCCGCTTCGGCTCTTTCAGCTACAGCATGGAGGAAGCGGTCGCCGAGCTGACGGCTAGCTTCATTCTGGCTGACCTCGGTCTCGCGCACGAGCCGCGTCCCGATCATGCTGCATACATTGCATCTTGGATGGAGGTCCTAAAGTCGGACCCGCGCGCAATTTTCACCGCCGCGTCGAAAGCTCAACAAGCCGCCGACTGGATGCACGAGCAACAGCAAATCGAAGATTTGGCGACTACCGAGAGGGAGACGCCGTCGGCGACGGCACAACATGCGGCGGCAGGTTGATGCCCGCATGTTCTTGGATGATCGGATAGATCTTCTTGTATCGCTCCGACGCGAGGTCTGGGCAAAGTTCAGCGATGAGCGACCACCAACTAACCGGGATTGCACCGGTCTGGGTCATGCGGTCGACTGCGACCTGATGCGAGCGTTCGCTCACCCCGCCAGAGCAGTCCTCCACGAACGCCACTTCACGCCGACGGCTTCGCGCAGTCGTCACCGATTGCAGAAGGCTCGTCTCGGTCCAGAGCCCGCACATGATGAGTTTCTTCGGCGCAGTCCGCTCACCGGTCTCTTCGACCGCGCGCCGGAAAGGCTCGCTGCCAAAGGCATCGAACGTGGTCCGTTGGATGAGGTCATCTGCAAAGAGAACGTCTGCGAGCTTTTGAAACAGCGGATCGGCCAAGAGAGCTTGCTTTGGCGCAACGGACGAGACGACGACGGGCATGCCGAGTTCGCGCGCCACCTTAGCTAGGCCAATGACATTGTTCTCGAGCTTCAGTGGTTCAATCGACTGGACCGGAAACAGAGACGGCGTGTGGTCGAGAAACACGACCGCACATTGATCGACTTCAAACCGTGTGAGATCTGACATGCAATTTGCCCTAGTCGTCGCAGGCCCCGGCGGCCACTGGTTTCTCCGACAGGATGTGGACTTTCAGCTCGGTCCCGCAAGTCCCGTAACGCAGGAATTTTCGACTGCGAAACGGGCATATTTTGTTTCGCGAGGGGCTGGACTGTCAGGATAT
>JBFXCP010000041.1:0-9570 GCA_050182055.1 Hyphomonadaceae bacterium | reverse complement strand
ACTGGCGGAGAGGGAGTCCGTCAAGTGCTCCCGGTAAAGTCTTCACATGACGCGCGTTTTTGTCTGCGCGGCAAGGCGCCTGCGTTCATTTGCACGCGGCTTGAACGCCAGACACCCCCCCCTGCTCAATTTCGCAGAAATTCGCGCGCAAGCAGCCGCGCCGGTCCGGGCGAAGCGATCCGTAGAGATTTGGGTACCCCCCGGGGGGTCACCCGACCGTGCCCGAGATCGTGCCGTTGTTGGTGACGGTGACCGACTTGCCGTTCTTGCGAATGGCGTAGCCGGGCTGCCCGCCGGCTGCGGCGTTGTTCTGGCCCCAGGAGCCAGAGCCGCCGGTCCCGGACGCGCTCGCACCTGTCGCGCCAGCCGTAGCAGCGCCGCCGCCTGCGCCGCCTGCGCCATTGACCCGGCTTGTGGGCACACAGTTTCCGCCCGTGCCGCCAGCGCCGCCGCCGCTCGTTGTCCCGCTGGCGCCAGGGCCGGACACATCTAGGTCCGCTTCGCCTTCCAGCGCGCCCGCGCCATTCGGGAAGCCGCCGCCGCCACCGCCACCGTTCCACGTCGACGCTTCTTCGCCGACTGTGCGCGTCCACGATCCGCCGCCGCCGCCACCGCCGCCGCCGGCTTTGACTTGCCCGCCTGAGTTCACGACCACGGTCATGTTTTCGCGAACATAGATCGCATCGCCGCCAGTGCGGCCCGGCTGCGCGGGGATGGCGCCGGTCCCGCCGCCGCCGCCGCCGCCGTAGACTTTACCGCTGACCTCAAGTGTCAGCGCAATGGTGTGACTGGCGGAGGGCCAAGTCCCTGTATCGATGGCGTTGCCACCGTTGGCGTTCGCGGCGCCGCCAAGCCCGGAGATTGTCACGGCGCTGCCGATCTGGAACGTGATGGTCGCGTTGGTGACGCCGGAATAGCCTGACGCGTTGGCGAGCGTCCGCAAATTGACGGGACCCGTGCCGGTGACCTGGATCGTGGCGCTGAATGCCGAGCCGTCGGTGCGGACGACCTGCAAGCGGTTCCCGGCTGCGTCGTAGTTGTACACGACAATCGTGCCGTCCGAATACGTGACTTGAACAACGCGACCGAGCGCATCGTATCTATAGGTCGCCGTGTCCGCGAAGGCCGATGAAAGCTGCGGCGCGCCGAACGCCACGCCGGCGAGCAAACCACGTCGCGACAAGCTCATGCCGAATTATCTCCCGCACAAATACGGTCAGATCGCGCTAAAAGCTGGCTTTCATCTCTAGGTTGACTCTCACCTCAATCCGCAACTAATTCTGATGTCAAGCGGATAAGCGGGAGGGCTCGATGGGGCTGGTCACGCAACAGCGCACGAGGCCCGGCGCCGGCCCGTTGCTGCGTCCCTTTGCATCCCTCTGTTTCGTGCTGATGTGCGTCTTCGCGTTCAGTGAAGCACGCGCTCAATCGGTGCCGCCGCCGCTGACGCAATACGCCATCGATCAAAACGGCGTGGACGTCGTGCATGGCGCGCTGATCGTATCATCGCCCGCCGTGTCCATCGGCCAGCAGGGCTTGGGCGGGCTCGCCTATCAGCGGACTTTCGATTCCAGCATCCAGGATTGGCGCGACAACGTCACTGGTTCGATCAACAGCAGCGGGTCGAGTTACACCGTCACGCTGATGGGCGCCGCCGAGACGTTCACGCTCTCAGGCGGTGTGTTTACCTCCACCGAACGGCGTGGCGGTATTCTGACGTTCAATTCCGGCACGAACATCTACACCTACACCACCGCCAGCGGGGCGGTCGCGCTCTACGACAAAGGCCTGGCTGGCGCGAAGCCGGTGCAGGCGAACGAAGGCCGCGTCACGCAATTGACGCTGCCGAGCGGCGAGACGCTGACCTTCACCTACACGACGCTGACCGATAGCGGCACGGGCTTCCTGGCCCAGCGCCTGCAATCGGTGACCAACAATCTGGGCTACCAGCTCAGCTTCGAGTACCAATCCAACACCGCGGACGCGACGGGCATTGCGCTGGTTGAAGTCACCGCCATCAACAACGCCATCGATTATTGTTCACCAACCGCGAACGGATGCAGCGGCTTCACCGAAACCTGGCCGACGCTGACCTTCGGCGTCAGCGGCTCGGTGCAGACCGTGACCGACGCGTTGGGCCAGGAGACGCGATACACGCTGACCTCCGGGCGCATCACCGGCATCCGCTGGCCCACCAGCGGCTCGGACAACGTCACCATCGCCTACAGTTCCGGCACGAACCGCGTGCAATCGGTCACGACCGCTGCGGGAACGTGGAGCTATTCCTACAGCGACCTTGGCGTGTTTCGCACCGCGGGCGTCACCGATCCGCTGTCGCACACGTCATTTTTCGTTTCCGATACGGCGACCAATCGCGTCACCACATTCTTCAATGCAGAGGGCGGCGATACCGAATATCTCTATGACGCTTATGGCCGGCTGACGCGCATCACCCAGCCGGAAGGCAATTACGCCGAATACACCTACGATTCACGCGGCAACATCACGCAGACGACGCTGGTCGCGAAATCCGGCTCGGGTCTCTCGAACGTCACCACCTCGGCGACGTTTGCATCGACCTGTTCCAACGTCGTCACGTGCAATCTGCCCACATCGACCACCGACGGGCGCGGCAACACCACGGACTACACCTACGATTCCACACATGGCGGCGTGCTCACAGTCACGCTGCCCGATCCGGACGGCGGCGGGTCGCTGGTGCGGCCGCAGACGCGCTACAGCTACACATCGCTCTACGCCTACTACAAGAATAGCGGCGGCACGATCGTGGCCGCACCGAGCGCCGTCTATCGCCTGACCGGCACGTCGGCATGCGCGACGACATCCTCGTGTTCGGGCGGCGCTGATGAGACGATCAGCGCCTTGAGCTACGGCTCGACCGGCGTCGCCAACAACCGGCTGCCCGTCTCGATGTCGGCAGGCGCCGGCAATGCCTCGCTGACGGCCACGACCGCCTACGGCTGGGACGTGTTCGGCAATCTGATCACGGTCGACGGCCCGCTCTCGGGCGCGGACGATACGACGCGGCTCCGGTACGATGCGGTGCGCCAGCAGATCGGCGTCGTCGGACCCGATCCGGATGGCGGCGGGTCATTGCAGCATCGGGCGCTGCGCTACACCTATAACGGCTACGGCCTCGTCGAGACGCTGGAGCGCGGCACGGTCGAGTCGCAGTCCGATGCCGACTGGGCCGATTTCGCCGCGCTCGAACAATTGGACATCTCTTACGACGCGTTTGGCCGGCGCACGCGGGAGAGTTTTGTCTCCAGCAGCACGACGCATGCGGTGACGCAATATGCCTACGATGCGGGCGGGAGGCTCGATTGTGTGGCGGTGCGGATGAACCCGGCGGTGTTCGGCTCGCTGCCGTCCTCGGCGTGCACGCTGGGTACGGAGGGCGCCAACGGGCCGGACCGGATCACGCGCTATGCGTACGACAACGCCGACCGCGTGACGCAAGTGACCAGCGGCTACGCCACAAGCGCGGCGCAGGCGACGCTGACGCAGACGTGGTCGCCGAACGGGCTGGTCGCTTCGATCGCCGACGCCAACGGCAATCTCACCACCAACGTCTATGACGGCTTCGACCGGCTCTACCGCATCCGGTTTCCCAATGCGTCCGGCGGCGGGTCGAGTGCTACGGACTACGAGCAATATGCCTACGACGCGGCGTTCAACGTGACGCAGGATCGCCGCCGGGATGGGTCGACCATCGGCTTCACTTACGACAATCTGAACCGCGCCACACTCATGACGCCGTCGACCGGCGCGGCGGTCAGCTTCGGCTACGACAATTTCAGCCGCCGCACGCAGGCGGCGTTTTCCGGCCACACGCTGACGTTCGGCTACGATCAGCTCTCCCGCAACGTGAGCGCCGGCGGGCCGCTGGGGAGTGTGAGCTATCAGTACGATCTGGCCGGGCGGCGCACGCGGGTGACGTGGCCGGACTCTTTCTACGCGCAGTACGATTACGATCTGACCGGCGCGGCGACGGCGATCCGCGAGAACGGCGCAAGCTCCGGCGTGGGCGTGCTGGCGGTTTATGCCTACGACAATCTCGGCCGCCGCGTGTCGATCACGCGCGGCAACGGCGTAACGACGGCGTACGACTATGACGCGGCCTCCCGCCTCGAAGAGCTTGCACACCAGTTGAACGGCAGCAGCGCCGATCAGACGCTCACCTTCACCTACAATGCCGCCGGCCAGGCGCTCACCCGCGTGGGCGCCAACAGCGCCTACGACTGGCCGCAGCCGTCGCTCGGCTACACCAATTACGTCCCCAACGGGCTGAACCAGTACAACACGGTCGCCGCCGCCAGCGTCAGCTACGATGCGCGCGGCAATCTCACCTCGGACGGAACCACCACGTACGGCTACGACCTCTACAACCGCCTCACTAGCGCGGGTAGCGCAAGCTTCGCGTACGATCCGGCGGGGCGCTTGTATCAGAGCGCGGGCGCGGCGACGACGCGGTTCCAGTACGACGGCGTCGATCTGATCGCGGAGTACAACGCTTCCAACGTCTTGCAACGCCGCTATGTGCACGGGTCGAGCTTCGATGAGCCCGTGGTCTGGTACGAAGGCAGCGGCACGAGCGATCGGCGCTGGCTCGTGCAGGATCAGCTCGGCTCCGTGATCGCTGTGACGGATGAAGACGGCGACGCCATCGCCATCAATTCCTACGACGAATACGGCAGACCCGCCGCAGCCAACCAAGGCCGCTTCCAATACACCGGCCAAACGTGGCTCGAAGACGCCAGCCTCTATCACTACAAAGCCCGCGCCTACTCCCCCGTGCTGGGTCGCTTCATGCAAACCGATCCCATCCTCTACGCGGGCGGGATCAACTTATACGCCTACACCTTCGCCGATCCGGTAAATCTCGTTGATCCGTCGGGCAATATCGTTCCGTTAGGCGTGATCGCAGCGGGCGCAGTCTACGGTGCGATTTCGGGAGGTATCAGTGGCGGAATATCATCAAACTGGAGTTGGCAAGGCGTGCTCAGCGGCGCCGCGCTCGGTGGCCTCACCGGAGCAGCGACCGTGGCAACCGGGGGGACCAGCTTCTTGCTCACACCGGTCATTGGGGGTGCCAGTTCACTAGTCGGCGATGTCGCGGGGCAACTGGTGTCAAGTCCACCCGGACTGGAACTACACTTCGAGCGCTACATCGTGGCGGCGGTAGGCGGCACCGGCGCACGAGGAATCGCATGGGCCTCGGGCGGGCTACCTAGAGTTTTCTTGGGACGCGCCGCGGACAACATTCCGCGTTGGCGCGTGAATCTCTCCGAGGCAGTTGTCGAAGGCTCAGTTGCAGGCATCTTTGAACTCTTTCAAGGTGATCGGCTGCGTGTTCGAGTCTATTGGGTCCCATCTCGGACCGGTAGCATTGAGATCGGGCGAGGTACGTTCACCTCTGCCGATGGCGCTCACACCTCAATCGAGCCCATCTATTGGGGAAATTCTCCGCCAACCACATCCACGAACTCCGATCCCGATCAGAACAGCGTCTATCGACGCATCCCACGTGGTCGGTAGTGATGGGGAGAAGATTGCAGAGCCTGGTGCGGAGGGTATTGGCGCTTGCGCTGCTTTTGGCTTACTTGCTGCTGTACTCCGCAGTAGTGGCAGTTGTGGCGCTTCTGTTTCCCATTGAACAAGAAGCACGCGCACGCCTGTCGCAAATGATCCCGTATTTCGGATTCGGCGTCGCACTTATCGGGATTGTGCTGCTCGTTGCCGTTCCTAGCCAGAGCTGCCGCCTGTGCGGCATGTCGTCTTTCCTCGACGCTTCCCACATCCAGCTACGGCTCTGGCACAGAATCTTGCTGGGCGGACCGGCGCTTCAAGCGGCTTGGGAAATACTGCGTGGACGGAACCATTGTATTAGATGTGGACGGCAGTACCCGTGAGCTTGAACCATTCCACCGTCGCCGCCGCCAGCATCACCTACGACGCGCGCGGCAATCTCACGTCCGACGGAACCACCACGTACGGCTACGACCTCTACAACCGCCTCACCAGCGCCGGCAGCGCGAGCTTCGCCTACGATCCGGCGGGGCGGCTCTACGAGACCGAAGTCTCCACCATCGGCACGCGCTTTCAGTATGACGGTGTCGACCTCATCGCCGAGTACGACGACAGCGACGACATGCTGCGCCGCTACGTGCACGGGCCGAGCTTCGATGAGCCGGTCGTCTGGTATGAAGGCGATGACACATCTGATCGGCGCTGGCTGGTGCAGGATCAACTCGGCTCCGTGATCGCCGTGACAGACGCCAGCGGCGACGCCATTGCGATCAACAGCTACGACGAATACGGCAGACCCGCCGCCGCGAACGAAGGCCGCTTCCAATACACCGGACAAACATGGCTCTCCGAAGCCTCGCTCTACCACTACAAAGCCCGCGCCTACTCCCCCGTGCTCGGACGGTTCATGCAGACCGACCCGATTCTGTATGCGGGCGGGATGAATTGACGCCGCCGCGTCGCACACCGGCAACCGTTGCCGACCACGTCAAGCCACATCGCGGCAACCGGCTGTTGTTCTGGGGCGGAGCGTTGCAATCGTTGTGCAAGCGACACCACGACCGCCACAAGCAGCGCCAGGAAGCGGGCGGCGGTCGGGGTAACTGTGACGCATCCGGATTGCCGGTCGACCCTAAGCACCCCTGGGCCTAGGTTGCCCGCTGGCGCGAAATCCACAGCCGCCGCCGGAGGGGTAGCAGCCACCCCACGGACGCCACCACGCGCCAATCCTAGGGGGGGGGGGTATGGCATTGTTTAAGCCCCTCGCCGCTGGACCGGGGGGCGCGCACGCCCGCAAGCGGCGCTAGGTTTTGAGGGGGGGCGGGCGGGCCTCTTTCGAACCACTGGGATGGTAGATGTATATGTGGCGCAGTTTTTGAGACCGCCATTCCGCATTTTGGGAGTTCTCGGCCTCAAGAACTAGGACCGTGGAGGGGCTGCCGGGCGCAAGTTTTTGCGGGTATCGATCTCACTATCTGAGACCGACGGTCACGCATTTTGCGACCGCGATTTTTTCACCTCCGCCTGCGTCCATCGCATGAACTCCTTGGTGGCCGGCTCGCCGGCGACATAGAGTGGATTGGGGGTCCTTATCCAAGTTAGTCGCCATGTGGTGGCATGCCGCTGCTTCCAACTAAACGCGCCCTTCTGCGTTGTTCGAATGAAGCCCATTTCCTCAAGCTCCCGAAAGCAACGGACGGCCGTGTTCTTTGCACAGGACAGTTCCGCCATCGCCTCGCGAACGCTCATTGATATCTCGCCGTTGTTGAACCCTTTGTAACGCCGCGTGAGCCGCGTGAGCAATTTAACGGCGTTGCCGCTCAGCGCCCGAAAGGCCGGACAATCCAGCATCCAGTGGTGAAGCGTAATGAACTTACCCTCGCTCGCTGCGTTGGCTCCGGTTTTGTATCTGTCTCGCTTTCGTCCCATTGCACTCGCCTCCCCATTAGAGCGGGCTCAAGCTCGTCACGATTTGCCGTGATCCGATGGAGACGCGTCGGCCATCGCGTTCGCCGGCTGTGCGCCACGTTTCGTTGGCGCCACGCGCGGGCACCGCGCTTGCCAAGCCTGAGCGGATGCGGCGACGACGAGCGTGCGGCGTCCGATCTTAATGGCTTCGATCTCACCGCGCGCGATCAGGTCCCAAGCGGTGCGCACGGATATGCCGAAGCAAGCGGCGAAGTCGCCTACTCGATAGTTCTGGATGGGCGCTGCCGAAGCAGCGCCGTCGGTGTGAGCCGGTCGCGACATGGTGTTGGTCCCTTCTGCATCGTGCATCTGCTTGCCGATGCACTGTCGGACCACGCTAAGGTTTGTCCGCTGCGCTGGTCGAGGGCGCCAAAATGGCCCGCTTTTTCTCTTCCCGGTGAAAGCGCGACGCTTCCAGACGCCACAACACCCGATCGAACATGGGATAGATGGCTTTGCGAAACGCCTGCGCCGTGCCGGGGCCCGGCCACGCCTGGCGCCGCACGCCGTCACAGTCATACGCCCGGTCCGAGATCGCGCGCACCGCATCTTCGCGATCGTACGCCGCTCTCTCGATCAGAAGTCGAACCGCCAGCGCCGCGTAGCGCAGCCGATCCCAATAACTGAACGGCGCATCGCGCTGCCGGCGGCGGGGACGCCCCCGCGCATCCGGCGCCGTAAACATGCCGCCCGCGCCCACGCGGCGCACAATCTCAGCTACGCCCATGCCGAGCGCTAGCAACCGGTCCAGATCGTCACGGTAGCGGGGATTCCGTTGCGCGCTGCGCATGATTAGGCGCCAGCCGCGGTCGAGCTGACGCAGATCTCCAAGTTCGTGCGAAACGTCCGCCCATTGCGCGCGCGCGGCTTGCGCGGCCGCCGAGGAATTGAACAGCACCGCAGCGCGATGGTACTCGGACGTTCTCTCCCACGCTCTCAGGTCCAAGCCGGTCCGCGCACCACGCTCTTTGTAAGCAATCACAAGCTTCGCGGCGCCTTCGTACCACGCGTCATCGAAGTAGGCGTCAAACACCTCCTTCGCGCTCATGCTTTGATCCGCTTTGCGAACCTCACCACATCACCGCCGCCACCTGCCGTCTGCGCCTCGCAGTATCCGCCCCACGCCTCCATCAGCTTGCGGCGCTTGTCGAAGAGATCACTGCGCCGGTAGGCGGCTTCAACTTTGTCGCCCACGGCGTGCGCCAAAGCTGCCTCCGCCACCTCGCGCGGAAAGTTGGTCCGCTCCGCGGCCCAGTCGCGAAAGGTCGACCGGAAGCCATGCACCGTGAGATCGGCGCGTTTCATACGACGGAGGCACATGAGCAACGCCATGTTCGACAACATCGCGTCGCTGCCATCGGCGCCAAACACAAACGCGCCGCAGCACCCTTCATACCGCGCCGCGACGATGGCGAACGCCGCGGCATTGAGTGGGACGCGGTGTTCGCGGCCCGCCTTCATGCGCTCGGCTGGAACCGTCCAGGTCCGTTCCGCAAGGTCGATCTCGTCCCAGCGCGCGCCGAGCACTTCGCCGGTGCGTGCGGCGGTCAAGATCGCGAACTCCAACGCGCGCGCCGCAACACCGGGCATCGCGCCAAGTTGGCGCAGGAACGGACCGATCTCGCCGAACGGCAACGCGGCGTGGTGCTTGACCTTGGCGATCTTGCGGCGCGGCGGCAGCGCAAATTGCAGATGCCCCTTCCAGCGCGCAGGGTTCTCACCCTCCCGGTAACCGCGCACCTTGGCCCAATCCAGCACCACTTCGATGCGTCCGCGCACGCGCGATGCAGTTTCGTTCTTGGCAGCCCAGATCGGATCGAGCACCTTCGACACGAGCGCGGCGTCGATCGCGCCAACCGGCAAATCGCCGAACACCGGATAGACGTAGGTCGACAGCGTCGACCGCCATTGCCCAGCGTGCTTGGCGTTGCGCCAAGTCTTGGCATGCGCAGCGATGTAGGCCTCGGCGCACTGGCGAAACGTTTGCGCGCGCGCCGCTTCGAGCGCCGCCGCCCGGCGCGCCTCGCGTTTCGCTTCCAACGGATCGACGCC
>JBFXCP010000040.1:0-10165 GCA_050182055.1 Hyphomonadaceae bacterium | reverse complement strand
TTTTGCCCTTACAGTGTTGCCGTACCAGCGTATCCGCGCCCGACCGTGGCGCTAATCTGATACACGCGCACCGATAGTGTCGTCTGTACGCTGCCGAAGTCGGTCGTCTGCTGCGCGGCGGTGTAGGCGACGCTCTGCGTCGTTGCGGTCAGCGTGCGTTTGACGGTCGATCCGCTCATGATGTCGATCTCGTAGGATTCCGACGCTTCGCCGAGCGGAGTCTCGACGTAATCGCGCCATTCCCAATCCAGCCGCCCCCGGCGGACCCATGAGACCGTCCAGTCGTTCGTCGCCGGGGCATGGCGCCGGCCGCTTATATGAACCGGTGAAAGCGGCTTTTTGCCAATGGCCTGGTGCGTGTAGGTGATTTCAGCGGCATCAACCAATTGTGTGCCGAATGACGGGAGCCGGTAGTAACGCGGCGAATTGATATCGGTCACCGCCGTGTTCGGACGGATCAGGTCTCCGCTTTCCAGAAGCACGAACTGATCCCCTATCGCGTGCGTGCCGACCGCCCATTCGGTGCCGCGCCGGCCGCGCAGAAAGCGCGATAGAAGATAGGTGCCGTCGCCTTGAAGCGTGGCATTCTGGAACCCCACGATTTCCCACCCGCCTGACATCGACCCGATAGCCGCCGCGTTGGCGCCGTTGAACATTTGCGCCTCGGTGACGCTTGATAGAGTGCCCGCGATCAAGCGGACGGTTACGGTTGACCCGTCGTCGAAAACAGTGGTCGGCCCGGTCGGTAATAGCGTTGTGCACGTGCCGATGGTGGACGGCTCGGTAACCGCGTCGATGCGCGCCCAGTCGGCACGGTCGGCGCTTTTGTATACGGCGGCGCCAGTCCATCCCGAGCCAGTCCCGACCGCGCCCAAGTAAAAGTCTGCGTCGTCGTCTGCGTCGCGCAGGATCGGGATGTCGAGGAAGGCGGGGATCGTTGTGCCGGGCGTCGAAATCGTCTGCTGCGCGCTTGTGGTGGCTGCGGCCTCGGCCGCGCTGACGTAGACCGATGCGTCATCCGCCACGGCCTCGCACGCCAGCACGTCGGCCAGCGTTACCTGCGTCAGCCGTAGGCGCCGATCCGCCCCGCCAATGGGCGCGGTAACGATGTCCCCAGCGTCGAGCTTGATATGCTTCGGCGTCAAAGAAAACTGGTACTTCGTGCGCTCGGTCCAGGCAAGGTATTGCAGAACCTCAGCGGACTGCTTGGCCTCGCTGCCGGTCAGGACTACCGGCAATTCGACCGTGGCGGTTTGCTGGCTGTCCGGCGCCAAGCGGCGGGCGCGCTGTGCGCCGGATTGGTAATCTCGATCAACATCCATGTAGCGGATTGACAGCTCTATCGGCAGCTCGTTGTCCTGTTGCAGCGTGGTGACGTGCGGGCCGTCCTGGTCGCCGGACAGCGCGAAGTCGTCGGCCGTCAACGTCGCAACCGATGCCGTGCCGCGGCGCACGAACTTGAGCACGCCGTCCGATTCTGTGGCGTCGAAGCGATACGCCTGCGATAGCGGCTCGAGCGCCGCGCGCGCTGTCATCTGGTTGGCGCGCAAATAGCCTTTCACGCTGACGCTTGCGAGGTCTGTTACGTTGATATCGCCAGACTCAAGCCCCGCGCTCTCGCATATATCCGACACAATGGTCGACAGCGTCACGGCGGAAGTGCCTATGGCGCCGATTGACCAATAGCGAACCTCGCCTAAAGATGGCGTTGGGTCTGACCCGACGGTGGATACCGCCCACTCTGTTTTAGAAACAACAAGGATGCCATCATGAACGCCGAAGTTATACGAAGCATCTACGTTGGCAAATGTTGAAGGAACAACACCGATTGCCCGCCCGACGCCATCCTCGACGACATAAAGATTTTCTGTCTCTCCTGAATCGGTGTAGTAGATGTAGATCACGCCAGTCTTCGCGCTGTAAAGGCGCGCCGCAGGCTGCAACCCCCCAGACGTTGCTGGGCTTATGGGGATGCTTGTCGTCTCGGATACCGTCCAAGCATCCCTGTCAATGGTAGTAAGCGTGTAAGGATTGGCCGACCCGGAAAGCACATAAACTTCATCGCTCCCCACCCATACGGAACGGATGGCCCCGGCGACCAGCGTAGTGACGTTCGCGTAGACAGGCACTTCAACGTAGGCCGTTTCCGACAGAACGGCGCCGGGCGGTGTAGCTCTGTAAACATTCCCGGTCGTGTGGATGTATACCCAAACCTCGCCATCAACGCTCCACACGCCGGATGAATTTAGAGAGTCGTTAAGCGCGGCGAACGCATTATCCGCTGCCGGCCTTAGACGACCGACAAGTTGCGCGGGCGATGATGTTGAAGATGCATCATAAAGGAAAAGGGCTGATATTGTGTCGTAAAGCAGCGTTAGAGGATTCAACCTTGCTGAGTCACCATAGCAGAAATATCCAGGCGCGTCGCAATATGCGGACATTAGAATCGGAACATCGCCGGCCGCTGTGTTTCTTGGGGAGTGCTGCTTTACCCCTGAGCCATGCACATGCAGTGGGTCACCTGAAACCGCGGTATTGTTCGAGTAATGATGCCCCCAAACCGTAACCAGCATGGTGTCGGCAGGCCGCACGTAATGCGAAAAAACCTCTAGCCGTGCATCTCCCTGGTACAGTGGCGAAGGCATGGGCAACACCTCAAATGGGCCTTGCTTGCCTAAGTACGCTATGCCAGACGTGCCCGTAACAACCTCAACAGTGATGTTGGGGATACGGTTCCCGAAATCTTCCAGCGCCAGATTGTCGAATATCAGGTAGGCTGTGCCGCGAAAGGCCGGCGCACTGCCCGCGCCAAGGTCGGCTTCGATAAGCGGGTCAGGCAGTTGCGTCTCGCTGCCGAGATAAATGCGCATCGTGCCGCCGCCCTTTACGGTCTTTTCGAGCGATGCTTGAAGCGCCGCCACGCGATCCGCTAGATACCCGCCGCCCGCGACGACAGCCTCCTCTGCGGCCGTCGGCTCGGACACGTCATAGATCAGCTTGCCGTCGGCCCAAATCTTGCGGACGGCATCGATTGGCCCTTCGCACAACGCAATGGCGAAGTCTGCCGTGTAGGTATAGCTGACGCTTGTCGCGCCGCCCCCACCGCCTTTACCGCCGGACTTCTCCTTGTGCCGGTGCTCGGAAAGCGGCTTGCCCCAGATGACGTTCCCGGCGATGCGCACGGACCCGTAGGTCTGCGCAATCGGCGCCCCTTCGGCGCTCGACTGGATTTGCAAGTCCTGAAGGCGTGGCCCTTCGACCTTCTGACCTTTTGCCGGGAACAGCAGGGAGCCAGCAATGGACCCGACCGCATATCCAATCTGAGCGCCTAGCGCGCCGCCGAATATGCCGCCAACAGCGGAGCCTGCAACGGCCAGTGCAAGACTAGCCATCCGTCACCCCCGGAAACTGCCACGCCGCCGCGATGCGCTGGCGCCAGTCGGCGGTCAGGATCGTCTCGCACACCTTGGCCGGCGTCCAGATTCGCTGCCATGCGTGCAGGATGCCGTAATCGGTTACAAGCGCCAGGTGTTGCGGCTCGCGCAGCAATCGCAGCGCGATCACGTCGCCGGGCTTGAAGTCGCTTGACCGGATGCGCACCAAAGCTTCATCGCAAACTTCTAGAAGCCGCAGTCCTTCCGGCAAGCGGCCATAACCGGCCACGTCGTAATCAATCCCCATGAAGCGCAGCAGGTGGACGATGACGCCGCCGCAATCCAACCCAACGCCAGGAGTGCGGCCTTGGTGCTGAAACGGCGTTCCGACCAGCGTGCGCGCCTCTGCAACGATGTCGCTACGTCGCATCGGGGTAGGTGCCTGTCAGGTAGTCGGTGCCAGGGATGGTGTCGAACCCGCGGTAGTTGTAGGCGTTGTCGTAGGTCGTCACGCAGTCTTCCGTGCGGCGCTTCTGGCAACCGGAGGTGACGGTGAACGTATCGCCGACCTGAACCGTGTTCGGCGGCAGTTCCCAAAACGCAAGGTTGCCGCTGGCATCGGCGGTCTTGATTTCCTGCGCCCGGCCGGCGTTGTTGCCGGTGACCCACGTCAGCAGGCCGCCGGCCCATATCTGCTGCGTCAGCGTGGTGTCGCGCACCGTGTGCGGGTCGACGATAACCTCGACCAGCCCCGTCCGCTTGTGCGCCTGTATGGCTACCCACGTAACGCCGCCGTCCGTCGTGGTGCCGCCAAGCGTGGTATTCCATGTCGGCTGCGTGCCGCCGCTTGTGCCGGCGACCGAGCAGCGGAAATAGCGGCCGTTGGCGGTGGTCGGCTTGACCACGCTGCCGGTCTTGGCGTCCCCGGTTTGCCGCACGGTGTACGCGGTGCTGGCCTGCCATGTGGGCGGGTCAAGACGCACGCCGCAGCGGGTATCGCCAAGGTCTGCGTCGCAGTCGCGTCCGTAGACGCGGCCGATGGTTTGTTGCAGGCGGTCCGTCAGTCCGCGCAGTTCGGCGACATAGGTTCCGTTGCGGACGGTTATCTGGCCGATCCAGCCACGGCGAAGGGTGACGGTGCCGGATGCTATGGACGCATAGTTGCAGGCCATCACCAACACTTCGGCGCCGTAATACAGGCCGGCGCGCAGGTCTTGTTCGGTGACAGCCGCCGACGAGATGATGCCTTCGAGGTCCAGATTGTCCACCGCTAGATCGGCCGACGACTGGATCGCTGTGCGCGTGTAGCCAGTGGCGGCCGTATAGGTAACGCCGCCGACAACCAGGTCGACATCGTGGTCCGTGAACCCCATCACCGTGCCGTCGCGGCGCGTGACTTTCCACAGCGTCGCCAGCGTGGTTACGCCGGTATCAAGGTGCGTTTGTAGGCCGGCCGGTACGGTTTTCATTCACGCACCTCGACCAGCGGCGCGTCCGTGGCGCCCATGAGGAAGTGGTCGAGCGTCACGTCGAGCGCGTCGATGTCGAAGCGCACCGGAACGTCGAACTCGTACCCAGCGGTTACGGCTTGTCCTAGCGTCGGGATGTTGCCGGCCGTGAACGTGACGACGCCTGTCAAATAATTGACGGTGAAATGCGTCGTGATGGTTTTCTCGACTCCCGCCACGGCGACGCGAACGGTGCCGGATACGGGCTTTGTGATGGTGCGGGTGTAGGTCTGCCCGCCGTAGCTGTATGTTTTGGTTATCTGGAATGTGGCGTCCGAACCATCGCCGGTGCCGATGGCCTGATCGGTCGGCGCCGGGTCAATCTCTTTCGCACAGGATTTGAAGTCAGCCCAATCCTTGAAGCGGAATGAATGTCCGCGCCCGCGGGCCGCGTGGAATAGCGCGAGCAAAGCCTCAAGTTGAACTTGCGTGCGGGTTCCGTAGGCGGCGTTGTAACGGTGACGGACCAGCGACCAATTGATCTGGCGCGCCTCGTATCCTGACCACGTTTGCGTGACCGTGGTGCTGTATTCGGGTCCGCCACGCGAGCCGTAGGCGATGTCTGTCGGGAACCTGACGTCAAGGAATGCCATATCAGGTGTTTCGATTCATGGCGCGCTGCACGGCGAGTCCGGCTTGTGCAGCTACTTGGGCAGAAGATTGACGAAGGTCAGAGCTATCGCGCACGCCATAAACGTTCATGTTGACCACTACACCGCCACCGCCGAACTGCCCGTTAGGAATGATGCGCCCGGCGCCGCTAGGTACCATAAGCTCCGGGCCTTTCTCGCCGACAAGGTAGGCTCGACCGGGCGACACGGGGCCGCCCGCCGCTCGCGCGCCGCCGAAAATCTTGCCAAGCCCGCCGAATATACTGCCGGCCCATCCGCCAACCTTTCCGGTTGTGTCGAAGTCGCCAAAAATCTTCTTGGCTAACTGAGCCGCCAAGGCGTCAGCGACCATGCGATCTAGCGTAGACTTGAATTGCGTACCGATATCATCGAACCGGCCTTGCATGATGTTGAATAGTTGGTCGCCTAGAGAATTCTGAATGGCGCGGGCCGCCTCAAGCGCGAACTCGCCCACCGCATCCGAGCTTCTCTTAACCAGACCTTCAAGTTCTTCGGCCTCTTTTTTGTATAGGCCTGCAATGATTTCGACGTACTTCGCCTGGTCTATCAGACCGGATTCGAGCGCCATCTCGACCATCATCGCGCGGCGCTCGTATGTCGCCCTAAGCGCCTCTTCTTCGGACCATAGCGATTCGACGATATCGTTTACCGACTGGCGCAGGTCTTTGAGCGAATCGTTATAGGCGTCAACAGACCGCTTGTTCGCCTCATAGGCTTCGTTATCGCGCAGCAGAGCGACGGCGCGCTCAACGTCCGCCGGCGGCGTATTCAGCTTGGCCAGGTTGTTCCGCAGGATTTCCTCGGTCGATTTCCCGAGGGCGAAGTTCTCCTCTTCGAGCGCCTCGATAGTGGACCTGATAGCATCTAGACGCCGCTCTTCGGCCTGACGTGCGGCATTGGCGGCTGCATTAGATGCAGCTGTTGCGGCCTTGAGTTTTGATTCCGCAGGCGCCGTGTCTATCCTTGGCGACACTGGCGTCCGTGCGGGTGCCGCTCCGATCTTGACCTGCAATCCGTCAGGGCCAACAAGGCCGCCCTTGGGGATGTTTAGAGACTTGCGCATCTTGTCGAGCGGGTCTTGCTTGGCAAGCTCTGCCGCCTGCTTAAGCCGCGGATCGGCGAGCGCCATGCCGATCTGTTCGCGGTACAGCTCCATAGCAGCCACAGTGCCTAGCAATGCCCCGCCAATAGGGCCGCCTCTGGCTGCACCGAAAGCGGCGGCCTTGAAGATTACGAACGCTTTTGCGGCGTTCGTTATTCCACTAGCTATCCTGTCAAGGTTCTCTGCCGCGTCCGGCCCGTTTTCGACTATCCAGGAAAGCCCGTCAATGATGGCCGTCGTGAACTTGTCGATAGAAGCCTTGACCTGCGGGTCAGAAAGGGAATCGTTGAATCTGTTAATGGCCTCAGTCAGCCTCGGCAGGCTGGCGCTATCGTTCTCTATCAGGTCGCCGACCTTGTTTCGCAAGGATTCAAGGGCGCCCCCCAAGGTATCACGCGCCGCCGCCGCTGCGCCGCCGAACTCTACCGCTAGCTCTGAAAGGATCATTTTCTGTGCGCCGGCCATATCGCCGACGGCCGCCATCTGCTTGATCTGCTCTTTCTGCTGTTCGGTAAAAGACACGCCCACCCTAGTCAGGGCGGAAAGGCCTTTGATGGGGTCGTTTAGCGCCTTGCCGATGGTTAGGGTTGAGGACTTCAAGTCCTGGTCCATCGCTATGGACATGTCCAGAATGGCTTGCGTCGCCGCGTTGAACGTGTCACCCGTCACTCGCGTGAACGTCAACAGCAGCGCCTGCGAGTTCTGAATCGCCTCGTCGTCAAACGTGGTCGCCGCCTGGAACGCTTTCGCCGACTCCTGTAGTTGAGCCACTGTGAGTCCGGCCGCGCCGCCTGTAGACTTTACTCGCGCCTCTAGCTGGCGCATGGCCTTTTCAGACTCAACCGACGCGCTGACGATGCCGCGGATGGCGTTCTGTATGCCAATGCCGGCGACAAGACCTCCAAACACAGCCTTGGCCTTGTTGACGGACGAAGCCATACGCTTTGAGCCGCTTTCAACGATCCCGACGGCGCGGTTAACGTCGCGCGACAGCTTGGCCGTGCTGGCTTCGATGTCGATCAGCAGCGATGCGAGCCTACGTGCCACCTGTTAGCCTCTTGATTGTTTCAAGGTCATGAGCTTCGCCAACTTGTGCATCCTCGCGTCGTTGCATGGGCATGAAATCAGACGGCGAAAATGGAGGCGTGCTCTCACGCCGGTTGACGTTGGCAATGACCGACGCCACTATGCCGCTATTGATGTCTGCCCGAAATTCGCCCCACGGGTCTGCCGCATAGGCGGCCTCCCATATCGCCACTTCCTGCGCCGGAATTTGCAGGACTTGGCCTAGCGTTAGGCCAAGGGTGCGCGCCAGCAACAAGGCGAACGTCAGGTCTCGGCTTTTTTTTCGGCGTCGTCCCTGTCCAGTCCGGCCAACTTGGTAGCCGCATCGAGGAGCTTGATGAAGGCGTCCTGGTTGATGCCGCCGAGCGAATCCCATTGCTCCGGAGGCAACTTTGGCGTCTGCACAACGGCCGCCAGCAGCAACGCCGGGAATAGCTCTTGCTTTCCCTCGGCGGCTTTTTGCAGCGTCAACCGCTGCGAGAATGTCAGACCGGACAGCCTGACATCGCCCACGCCGTCAACCTGCAATTCCTCGACTGGTAAATCGAACATGGATTAGCTCGCGTAGTACGTCGGCGATCCGAACGCAGTAAACACCACGCTGGTCTTGACCAATTCGCCGGCGCTGCCGGTAGGAGTCAGCGAGGCGCCCACGTAGCCATTGAGCACCATGATCGCGCCAGTGCTCCAGGTGATCTTCATGGCACGCTTTGCTTTCAGATCGGATGCCGCTTTCAGCGCCGCCAGCGCCGCATCCGCAGGATCAAAGATCATGTCGAAGGTGAAGGTAAGAGCCGACGAGAACGACGGGATTTGCTTGCGTGCGGCGTCATGAATGGTAGTCACGTCGGCAAACTCGAAGTCGCCGCCGCTGCCGGAAATACCAACAGCAGTCGTAACCGACGTGCCGAACGTGACTACCTGTCCGGCGCCGCTGGAAAACGTCTCGAAATTCGTGGTATCCAACCCCTCAAGCTCTGCCGTATTTGCGGTGACGTTGTCGACCCGCACAATCCGCTCATCGAGCTGATACATGCCCTCGACGTTGTAATAGACATAATCGCCATCAGCCCAACCGTGGCCGGTAGACGTAACGACGCCAGGATTCGCCTTTGTGATCCCGGTGATCGTGTCTGCGGCGGCAATCGCCGATTGAATCGAAACCTGCACATTTGTCCAAAGAATAGCAGTCGCCATTGTCAGTCCCTCACGAGGTGGGTTGTCGTCGAAATAAAAACATCGGCGTCCGGATCGTAGGCCGATGTCCGGTCGTCGTGCATGTGAACGGCAAGCGCCGTATCAACGGCATCGGATATGGCATCCGCTGTCGCCATCGTTGCCGCGACGGCGCGCACGGCAATAGTTGCAATAGTAAGGGCCGTCGCCCCATGGATCGTCTGGATAACCTGCGTCGCCTCGCGGTGATAGACGATGCAAGGGACTATGCTGTCCTGAGGTCGAACTGACGGGAAGATACGATTCGAAACGATCGCGGCGACGCCGGCGTTGCCGGACAGCGTCGCAAAAATAGTCTCCTCAGCGGCCACGCTCTATGCGCTCCCTTGCTGACTTGGTAAACGCTTCGACAATGTCAGATGAGTTGTTTTCAATCGCACTCCTGAGAAAGTGCTTGCCTGGAATTTTTTTCCCTGTGCCGCCTTTTCTGCGTCCTACGGCGGTAAACCCAAGCTCCTGGAACTTGTAATAGAACGGGTCTTCGCCGCGCCTTTCACGGGCCGATAGCTTGCGCGACTTGACGCCGCGCCGCGTCTTGAACTGGACGCGTCCGGAACCATCTGCTTCTGGCACTTTCCCGGCCTCTACGCCAACGTAGGCGGATATTGAGTTGCCACGAATCCGGCCAAGCTTCGCCTGAATGTTTCGCTTGAGCACGCCAGTCCTTACCGGCGCGGCCACGCGGGCCTTGTCCCTTACCAACCTTGACGCGGCATTCAGGCCGGCCCGAATGCCGCGTCGTTGAGACGTGCCAGGCAGGTCTTTTAATGCTTTCTTGAGTTCTGGCAGTCCGCGAACCTCAACCATTCAGCGCCTCTGACACCATAATCTCAAGCGCCTGACGGCGGCCGGCTCTGTCAATGGCGTGCCGTATGTCATAGGTTTTGCCGCCAACTACGGCGCGCATTTTCGGCGTTATGCCGTCGGTGTAGCGGATGGTTATCACGCCGGTTACTGGCTCCTCCATCTGCGCCGCGGCGAACAGACGATTCCCGGATAGCTTCTCTACCCGGCCCCATACGGTGGTGTACTCGACCCACGTTTCGACCATTTCGCCGATGGCGTTTTGAGCTTCGCTTGCCGCTTGAATCGTAACGCGGTGCCGCAGCGTGCCGATCTGGAGTGCCATGATGGTCTCCTAGTAGTGCCAAAGTTTTTCGGTGCCGAGCAGCTCGCGCACACCGAAGGGGACGGACGCAAGCGTTCCTGTGACGCTCTCTTGCCGCTGCTCGAACATCTCGCCGACCA
>JBFXCP010000039.1:4259-12900 GCA_050182055.1 Hyphomonadaceae bacterium | reverse complement strand
GCGCCCAGACTGATAGCGCCTGCGAGGAGCGCGCCAAGCCTGCGGCTCACTGGCCAGATCAATAGCGCGGCCGCAACCAACTCCCCCGCTCCAGTGGCGTAGCGGACATAAGGCTCGAAGAGATCGATGCCGGATCGCCCTGCGATCAGCGCGAATATTGGATTCGGAGAAGGGCCTATGAACTTGGGCAAACCCACCATGAAGACGAAGGCGCCGGCGAGCCCCAGAGCCAATATCCAGCTGGCAATTTTGCGCGCATTCATGACCAGTCTCCGCCCGTCCTCGACATCGACTTCGCGGCTGCGCCCCCGCTGGTTACGCTGTCCTCCGCTTCATGGACGCCGCGCCTGCGCGGCGCCGTGCAAACTGACGAAAACGGCACCACATAGGTCAAGGCCGCCTTGATCCAATCGAACGCGCCCCCGCTAAAAAGCGCGTCACCCTGATTGATGACGTTCAGCACGCTGCCGACGAGGAGCGCCACCCAGAGCGCGCGGCGCACATCGCGCCCCCCGCCGCCAACGGATGCTTTTTCGCCAAGTCGCAGGCGGTGACCGTCCGGCGCGTCATCATCGCGCCTAGTGACGGCGTCGAGGGATTCAAACACTTTCGGGCGCCCGTGTCAGTCGAGCTTCAGTCGCCGGTCGAGCGAGGCCGCCCCTGGCCCCTTCACGAGGATGAGCAACAGCACCACCGTCCACCACGCATGCACATTCCACCACGCGTCAGGATAGACAAAGATCTGGATGACCAGCGTCATGACCAGAAGGCCCAAAGCGGCTGCGCGTGTGAACAGGCCAAAGATCAAAAGCATCGGCAGCGCGATCTCGGCCACAGCGGCCGCGGCCGCAAACGTATTGATGAGCGGCGTCGGCAGCGCATAGCGCGCAAAATACTCATCGGCGAAGAGATAAAACGTATCGTCGCGGATGGTGAGGCCGTTCCATTTGGTCATTCCCGAGAGCAGGAACACGCGCGCCACCAACAAGCGCGCGCCCAGGAGCGCAAGCCAATCCAACTTGCCCGCCGCTCTAGCCGCCTGCGCATAAATCGCTCTTACGGCTGCGACCGGCCCTTTGGCCGGATTCATTGCTGTTGTGGTCACCACCATTCCTCCCGCTTTGTATCCAAATCGATCTGCTCGCTGGCAAAGACGCCCGCTTCAAGCGCGCCGGCGAAGACCAGCGTCGTGTTGAAATCCGGCGCCACTGCGAGCGCTGTCTCCGCGGCTTCGCCAAGCGAGGCGCCAGCGGCCAGCGTCGTGAAAAACAGCGCCTCGGGAGCGCTCAACACTTGCGTCTCCACCTCATGGGCGGGGCGCCACAGCATGACGTGTTGGCGCTCGGGCAAAACTTGCTGAGCGATAGCTGGCGCATCCGTGCGATTATGTTTCCAGGCGTCGTGAATGCTCCATCCAAGTTTTAACAAGCGGACGCTCGGATGAAGCTTCAAGACAAGGTCAGCGAGCCCTTCGGGGCGAAGCGCCGCAAGGTCGGCGGCCGCAAGCGGAACTTGGCTTGGCGCGCGATGCGCGGCGAGCCAGGCGCAATCGAGCCGCGCCGCGTCGGCCAGGTAAGGCGCCTCTTCAATGCCCGGCGCTGTCTCCAAGAAATCGGCAAGGCCTTCGCCGTAACCAACCATCGAGCGGCGCCGCGGCGGTGAACTCTCCACATAAGCGATGGCGACATGTTCGAAATAGGCGTCGCCCGCAAGCCGCGCGACCGCGGGGTACGCCGTTGCAAGCGCGTCGGCCGCGCCGCGAAACATAGTGTTGCGATAGACAAGTGCGTTCGAGACGAGCGCGCGATCCTCAAGATATGCGCCGAGCATCTTGGGGTCCGAGCCGACAACGGCGTCGAGAAAGGCTTGATAATAGCCCGACAGCATCAAGCCATCTCCAACTGGCGCGCGAGCGCGAGATCGGCGCGGCCGCGTTCGGCCATGAGCGTTTCAAAGGCAGGAATGTTGGCGTCACGCTCGATCAAGGTTGGACGCGATCCGATGCGAGAGATGAGCCGCTCATAGAGCGCCCACACTGGTTCGGCGACCGGCGCGCCGTGGGTGTCGATTAGAAGGCTGGCGCCCTTGAGCGCATCGGCTTCGTGACCCGCCAGATGCACTTCGCCGACAAGATGACCGGGTATTGCATCGATGTAGGCGCCGGCGTCAAAGCCGGTATTATTGGCGCTGACAAAGACATTGTTGACGTCGAGCAAGAGGCCGCATCCGGTGCGTTTGCAGACCTCAACCAGGAAGTCCGGTTCATCCATTTCCGACTTGAGCGGCAAATAGACGGATGGGTTCTCAACCAGGATCGCGCGCCCAAGCGCCACCTGAAACGCATCAATGCGCTCGGCCAGCCAGCACAAAGCTTCGTCGGTACGCGGCAATGGAAAGAGATCGGCAAAGTAGCGCCCGCCGGCGGCCGACCAGGCGACATGTTCGGAAACCACGGCGGGCTCAAAGCGCGTGATCAAAGACTTCAAGGCTTTGAGATGATCGGGATCGATCGGATCGGGTCCGCCGAGGGAAGCGCCGACGCCATGAAAGGAAAGCGGATGGCGCGCCCGCAACGCCTCGAGCCAGGCCAGGCGCGGACCGCCCTCCACCATATAATTTTCAGGGTGCGCCTCGAGCCACAGCCCTTCGGCGGCGCAGTCGAGGATCGCGCGATAATGATCGGGCTTGAGCCCGATGCCCGCCCGCTGGGGGAGAGGCGGTGGGGAGGCGAGAGGGACCATCGCGCGATCCTCGTCCGGTGCTACGGGTTGTTGCGGTCAAGCTCTTCGAGCGAGGCCGCGCCCGCGGGCGTTTGAATGTGCTGACAA
Organism: Hyphomonadaceae bacterium; assembly: GCA_050182055.1. Classification (GTDB taxonomy): domain Bacteria; phylum Pseudomonadota; class Alphaproteobacteria; order Caulobacterales; family Aquidulcibacteraceae; genus Vitreimonas. The sequence continues at coordinate 10,072 of JBFXCP010000039.1, read as the reverse complement.
GTGCCGGCCGGGGTGTAAGTCCAGGCATTGCCCTGGAAGGCCACGGTAGAGGTGCCCGCGCACGTCGTGCCGGCGCCGGCGCGGCAATCGTTCTCACCCGCAAGGGCGATGCCGTAGCACTGTTCGCGACGGCCTTGAATGCGATCGGACTGCATCCAGGCGGCAAACGCCGTACGCGCTTCCGCCGGCGCACTTGCTGAAATCGTCAACTGGTTGTTGGGCTTTGCGACCGCGGGCGCGGCCGCCAATGACAAACCGACGAACAAAGCCGCGGCGATGGGAGTGGTGCGGATCATCTTCTTCTCCTGAACTTCAAGCGAGCGCCCTTGTTGAACGGCGGCTCGCTAACGGCTTCGAGGCGACCTGCACAGCGGTTACAGGCTTTGCAGACCCGCAATGGCTTTAGCGAGCGTCGCGCCAGAAACGTCATCGGGGCTGTAACCACGAGCGCCCTGCCCCCGAAGCCATGTCTTGTCGGTCAAGACAGAAGTCGGGGGACCAAAGCGAATGCATTTCACCAATTCAATCTCGCGCGCGGCTCTGGTGCTGGCGCTGGGGCTCTCGACCTTCGCCGCCGGCGGCGCGCTTGAGACCGCCCGCGCGCAGACAAGCGAAAGCGACGAAGATACAATCATCGTCACCGGCACGCGCGGACGCGCGCGCTCGCTCATTGAAAGCCCAGCGCCTGTCGATGTGTTGAGTAGCGAGGATTTGCGCCGTTCGGGAGCAGTCTCAGACGAATTAGGGCAAGCGCTTGCAGTGCTGACGCCCTCCTTCAACTTCCCACGCCAATCCAATTCTGGCTCCTCCGATCACGTGCGCGGAGGGCAATTGCGCGGCCTCAGCCCAGACCAAATGCTGGTGCTGGTGAACGGACGCCGCCGCCATACTTCGGCGATCGTCAACTCGGAAACCAAGATCGGGCGCGGCACCGCGGCGGTCGACTTCAACACCATCCCGCTTGGCGCGATCGGCCGCATCGAAGTGCTGCGCGATGGCGCCGGCGCCCAATACGGTTCGGACGCAATTGCGGGCGTCGTCAACATCATTCTCGACGAGCGCGCGAGCGGCGCTGAACTCGCTGTGACATACGGCGCTCACGTCACCGAACTCGATCCCATCAATCGATCCATCACCGATGGCGAGACCTTCACCCTCGACGGTTCGATGGGTATGGGCTTGGGCGACGGGTTCTTGCGCGTCGGCTTCGACTATGAGAGCCGCGAGGCGACCAACCGCGCCGGTTTCGACCAGATCCCGTTCTTTGTTGCGCCCACCCCCGCCAATCTCGCGCTTCAAGGTGAGCGCAATTACGCCGAAGGCGATCCCGAGGTCGAAGACTGGAATCTTTGGTTCAACGCCGCCACCCAGTTTGAGTTTGGCGAGATCTACGGCTTTGGCACCTACGGCCAAAGGGACACGATCGGCGTCACGTTCTTTCGCTATCCAGACTCGTTCGACAATGTGCCCGCCATCTATCCGCAAGGCTTCCGCCCACAATCGCTGGGCTTCAATGAGGACGTTTCACTGACCACGGGCTTGCGCCGCGATCTTGGCGGCTGGGATCTCGACACCAGCGTAAGCTTCGGCCGCAACGCGTTCGAGTACGGCGTGCAAAACTCGCTCAACGCATCCTTGGGCGCAGCCAGCCCCACACGTTTCCGGTCGGGCACGTTCACGTTTGAGCAAACCAGCCTCAACGCCGACCTTGTTCGCAGCTTCGAGACGCCGCTCTTTCATGGCCCGCTGACGCTTGCGGTCGGCGCCGAGTTTCGCAACGAAGCGTTCGAGAGCGAACGCGGCGAGCCGGCTTCCTATGAGGCAGGCCCGTTCGATTTGGCCATTGGCGCCCAGGGCGCGCCTGGCCTTACACCCGACGATGAAGCCGATATCGAACGCGATGTCTGGAGCTTCTATGGTGAAATCGGCGCCGATGTCACCGAGCGCCTCTTCGTCCAAGCGGCGGCGCGGTACGAAGACTATTCTGATTTCGGCGAAGAAGTGACCGGCAAGTTCGCCCTGCTCTACCGCTTGAGCGACGACATCCGTCTGCGCGGAACCATTTCCAACAGCGTCCGCGCGCCGGCTCTGCAGCAAATCGGATTTTCCGACACGACGCTCAATTTCGGCGCAGGCCGCACACTCGTGCGCACGCGTACCTTGCCCGTGGACAACGCCATCGCCCAATCGCTTGGCGCGCAATCGTTGAACCCCGAAACGTCGGTCAATTTCAGCCTCGGCGCCACCGCGCGCCTCTCGGACAATCTCACCTTGACTATCGACGCCTTCCGTATCGAGGTCGACGACCGCATCACCTTGTCCGATCGCTTCTTTGGCCCAGCGCTTGAGGCCTTTGTGCAGGCGCAACCGGGCGGCGGCGACATTCAGTCGGTGCGCTTTTTCACCAACGCGATCGATACTGAAACCGAAGGCGTCGATATCGTTTTGAGCTACGCCCGTCCCCTGTTTGACGGTGAGCTTGAACTCTCGGCGGCCTACACCTACGCAACCACCGACATCGCTCGCTTTGCGCCAACGCCAGGCCAACTCACCGCGCTTGACCCGAGCTTTGCGCTCATCGGCGTTGAAGAAATCAACACTATCGAAGAAGCTGCCCCCGATTCCAAACTGATCCTGTCGGCCGCTTGGTCGAATGAGGACTGGCGCATCAGCGGGCGATTGAGCCGTTTCGACAGCACCGTGCGCGTCTTCAATTTCGGCGGCGGCTTCGAACCGCGCCAAGAATATGGAGCAGAGTATCAATTGGACGGCGAAGCTGAGTATCGCCTCAACGCCCATGCCTCGATTGCGTTTGGCGGCGCCAATCTTCTCGACGAGTATCCCGATCGTTCTTCGAGCGACATCAATTTCTTCGGCAACCTTCCTTACGACATTCTCTCGCCGATCGGGGTCAACGGCCGCTATCTCTACGGTCGATTGCGTATCCAATACTGAGCGGTTCCTTGTGCACGCTCACGATCATTCGCGTGGGCGATGCGCTCACCTTGACCATGAATCGCGACGACGCGCCCATGCGCGCGGAAGCGCCACCGCGCCTTTGGGACGATGGCGCGTGCAGATTTGCCGCGCCGGTCGATCTTGAAGCCGGCGGCACATGGATCGGCGTCAATGCCGCCGGGGTCGCGGCATGCCTGCTCAACCGATACGATGAGGCGCCGAAAGGCGTTCGCAGTCGCGGCGAAGTAGTGCCGGCGGCGCTAGACAAAGGCGACTTCGGCTCCGCCACGGCTGCAGTCGAGGGCTTGGTCCATCGCGACTACGCACCCTTCACCTGCCTTGTCGTGTCTGATGAAGGAGCGATGCGCATCGACTGGACTGGCGCACGATGCAGCACGCGCGAACTGCATCAACGAACACCTTGGATGATGACCTCTTCCTCTTGGCGCTTCGAGGCGGTGAAGGCTTGGCGTCAGGCACTTTTTGAGGACATCTTCGCTCGTTCGCGGGCGAGCCACGCAGCGCTCTCCGAGTTCCACTGCGCGGTCCATGAAGGTGAGGAAGCTTGGGCGCCGATGATGCGGCGTGAGAACGCACATACGAAGAGCATTACGCAAATCATGCTGAGATCTGACGAAGTGGCTCTTCGCTATTGGACGCGGGACGATCCTTTTGAACGCGGGCTGGACGATGCCACGCAGACGATTCGGCTAGCGCGCGTCTAGCGCACTCAGGGCAATCACCGCGCGCGCCCACCCCTTGACACACTCGCTACGCTCTCTATGTATCCGGTGGATACAATAGAGCATTTGTCCTGCCATGAAGTCGATCACGTTTCTGATCCTCGCCTTCCTAAGCACATGGTTGATCGTCATCGCCGCCTCGCTCGCGGGGATCGATGCCGGCAGTCCCTGGGCGGTCGCGGTGCTGTCAATCTCCATGGCCGGCCCAGCCTTCGCGGCGCTGACTTGCGCCCTCTTGTTTGAACGCGGCCGCCTACTCGAAGTCCTCGGCCTTCGCTTCAGGCCCAATCTCTGGTGGCTTCTCGCCTGGCTGGCGCCGATCGCCATCGCCGGCTTGGCGATCGCGATCACTGGGTTGTTTTCAAACCATCCCATCACTGATCCTGGGCTTGCGGCAATCGAAGCCGCGGCGGCCCAGAACCCCGCCGAAGCCGAGCAACTGAGCGCAATACCCAATCTTGGGGTCTTGCTCGTTCTTGCCGCCGTCACGATCGGCGCCATCACCAACGCGATCCTGCTCACCTTGACTGAAGAGATCGGTTGGCGCGGGTATCTGCACGCGCTGTGGCGCCCCGCCGGCTTCTGGCGCGCATCGTTCGCCACTGGATTGGTTTGGGGGCTCTGGCATGCGCCCGCAGTCTACTTGTTCGGCCACCATTATCCCGGAATGGGTTATGCCGGGGTCGCGCTACTTGTCCTTTATTGCCTGCTCTTGTCGCCGCTCTTCACTCTCATACGCGATCGCGGAGGCTCAGCCTGGGCCGCGGGCCTCTTGCATGGCGGCTATAACGCACTGGCGCCCATTGCTGCGGCGGCGCTCGCCCATGCCGCCTTCCCGTGGAACGGGATGTTTGGCGTCGGCGGCTTTCTGGCGCTCACGCTTTGCTTAGCCGCTATTGCGGCCTTTGCGCCAAAGCATACGAGCGCGCCGTGACACTGGCGGTTGAGACGCTTGGTCTGTCGCGGCGTTTCGGCGCGCACTTCGCGGTGCGAGAGCTCGATCTCGCAGCGCCGGCAGGGTCGGTATTTGGCTTCCTCGGCGCCAACGGCGCGGGAAAGACCACCACGCTCAAAATGATCCTGGGCCTACTCACGCCCACGTCCGGCAGAGCCATGATCTGCGGTCTCGATGTCGCCAAACAACGATCGCGCGCAGCGAGGCAGGTTGGCGCTCTGCTGGAGGCGCAGGGCTTCTACCCGGAACTAACAGCGATCCAAAATCTCGACCTGACGCGTCGCCTCCTCAATCTGCCGGCAAGTGACATCGACAGGGTCCTTGATATCGTCTCGATGGGTTACGCGGCCAAATCGCGCGTCAAAGGTTTTTCCCTCGGCATGCGACAGCGGCTAGGCATTGCGCGCGCGCTTCTTGGGTCGCCGGGCGTGCTCATACTCGATGAGCCCACGAACGGCCTCGATCCTGACGGCATCATCGACATGCGGCAATTTCTGGCGGCTCTGCCGTCGCGCGCCAACGCCACGGTCGTGGTGTCAAGCCATTTGCTGAGCGAAGTTGAGCAGACCGCCACCCACCTTGCGATCGTCGAGAAGGGCCGCCTTGTCATGCAAGGACAGATCGGGGATTTGCTTGCTACCGTTCCCGCCGAGGTGGCGCTCGACACCGACGCGCCGGACAGTGCGCTATCGATCGCTGCGCGTTTAGGCTTTCAACCCGCCGAAGACAGCGATGGCGCGCGTCTGGTTTACAGACACGCGAGCGAGAGCCGCGCCGCATGCGGGGCGCTCAGCTCTGCGTTGATTGAGGCTGGGATCAAGGTCTTTGCGCTCGCACCCAAACCGCCCTCGCTTGAGGTGGTGTACCATCGCGCGATTACGAGCGCGCGCCAGAGCGAGACAGCTTGATGAAGACATTGCTCACCGCCCTCAATGTCGAGCGCTTGAAACTCAGGCGTTCATTGATCGTCCCGCTTGTTCTCGCGGCGCCGGCCCTCGTTGGGATCTTCACCTTCGCCAACGTCGTCCGTGCCGAGCGCGCCATCGGCTGGAGCGAGTGGCTCTCTGGCGCGATGACGATTTGGGCCTTTTTCCTCCTGCCGCTCTCGGTGACCGCACTTTGTGTATTACTCGCCAACATCGAGCATGCGGGACGCA
>JBFXCP010000039.1:0-4159 GCA_050182055.1 Hyphomonadaceae bacterium | reverse complement strand
GCCGAGCGCGCCATCGGCTGGAGCGAGTGGCTCTCTGGCGCGATGACGATTTGGGCCTTTTTCCTCCTGCCGCTCTCGGTGACCGCACTTTGTGTATTACTCGCCAACATCGAGCATGCGGGACGCACGTGGGACCATTTGCGCGCACTCGCGAGCCCACGCTGGACGCTTTATGCGGCCAAGGCGGGCGTAGCCACGGTCCTCACGTTCGTCATGTCGGGCGCAGCCCTTGCACTCACCGCCGGCGCCGTCGCTTTGGGGGCCCAGTTCAATCCGGCGGCTGCGCCGACTGAAGATCTTGCGGTCATTTCGATTGCCGCCGACGTAGTGCGCCTGAGCGCGGCGGCCAGTTTCCTCATCGCCCTTCAACTTTGGATCGCCTTGCGTTTCTCAAGCTTTGTCCCCGCCCTTGTGGCCGGGATCGCCGGGACCTTTTTCGCCGTCGTCGCGCCGGATGCAGAACTCGGGGCGGTGTCGCCTTGGCAATTGCCACTGCGCACGCTTTCGCCAGACGCCCACGAGGCGCAGTCTGCATTGATCTTGGCCGTCGTAGCAGGCGCCCTCGCCGCCCTTGCGATGATTACCCACCTATCGCGACGCGAAGTCGTCTAGCTGGACACTCAACAGCCGCAGACCACCGATGCGGGCGCCACTACCTTGAGCTTCGCCCACTGGAGTATTCGCCGAACTTTAGGGCGCAGCCGGCGTACAAGCCGCGGCCAGCCTAGGCTGAACGGACGCGCCAAGGAAAGGACGCCGGACTGGAACGCCGGCGCGGATTCGCCACGAGCCGTCCGGCTGCGGCGCAAGGAAAAACAGGACATCGCGATCTGATCGCCACTGTCCATGACCTGTGCTCAGCGCCGTGACATAATCTGGGCCGCTTCCCCCGCGTACCCAGGCGTGGACCCTGATGCGATAGAGGCGTTCTGTCCGTCCCAAGAGATCATCTGGCCCAGCGAGATCGCGTTCCTCGATCACGTGGGCGCGTCCACTGACGACAAGCTCATCGCAGCCCCAGGGCAAGGGTTGTGGTGTTGCGGCGGCGGCAAAACCGAGCATCGCCAGGCCCAGCTTCGCACTCATTTGCTCACTCCTGCTTCGCGCTTAGCCAACCATACGGCGCACTTCATCCAGGAAGATGCGGTCGCTCTCAATGTCCAAGACCCCCATGCGGTAGAGCGTAATCGCGCCATGAAGCAGCATGGTGATGCGCATGACGGCGCGCCGGTTCACCGGCGAAGAGGCGCCGGGTGTGGCGAAGAACTCGAACGCTTTAGTAATCACGCGATGTACGGACGCCTGAAGCTCCGGATTGTGCTTCATTTGCCCATGGCGGCGGCTCATCATCACATCGTAGAGCCCGCTCCGGCCGAGTGCGAAACGGCAGTAGCGGGCGGCGAAGTCAGGGCCGCTTCTTGCCGACTTCACCGCCGCGTGCATGGCATCAAACGCCTGCACGGCGATTGCGTCGAGCAGACCGTCCCGGTCATTGAAGGCGAGATAGAGCGAGCGGTGCGCAACCCCGATGCTGTCGGCCACATTGCGCATGGTAAGCGCCTCAAGCCCCGTCTCATCGAGAATACGAAAGCCCGCCTCCGTCGCCGCCTCTCGCACATTGCCATGGCGATAGGTCGCTCGCTTGCTCATGCTTTACGCCTAAACTACCCCGCCGCGGCGCTGCGAACCGCCCGCAACGCCTCGACATTGAGTTCGCTGTCAATCGCATGGCGAATCTTATCCATCAATGGCGCGCGCAGCCGCCTTTTTGTCTGCGCATGAGCGCCGGCAGGCAGCGCCGCCAGTTCGCGTCCCTTGCGCGCCGCTGCAGCCATGAGTTCATTCGGCTCGCAAACTTCGTCCAAGAGACCTGCGACAGCCGCCTCCGTCGGCGAAAACATGGCGCCGGTGAGAACCGTCCGATTGAACGCCGCCGGCGTTAAACGCGAACGCGCGAGTTCAATGGCAAAGCTTGGAACAACAAGACCGATCGTGGCTTCGTTCATGCCGATCTTGAACGGGCCTTGGACGCCTAGCCGATAGTCTGCCGACATCAGCATGAACGCCCCCATCGGATAGGCGTGCCCGGTGCAGGCCACGATCACCGGTCGTGGAAAGGCCAGTAAACGGAGACAGAGTTCGGCGCCCGCGCGCAGCAGACGGCACGCCGCCTCCTCGCCGGCGCCGAGCTCCTTCAGGTCAAAGCCGGCTGAGAAAACGCCTGGGCGCCCGCTGATAACGACTGGGACAGCTGCTTTTTCCGCTTCATCGAGCGCGCTGCGGATGGCGTCTAGGAAGGCCAACGTGAGTGCATTGGCCTTGCCGTCATCGAGACGAACAAACGCGAGGCCATCGCGATGTTCGTAAGTCACGGTTTTCATGTCGCCCCGCTGTTCATCGATTTTGTATCCACTGGATACATATACGCTTCGATGAGCGAGTCAAGGCGAGCGGCGATCGATGTCGCGCATCGCCGCGGCCAAGACGAAAAGCACCGTGACGCCCAGCGCCGGCAGCAGAGCAAGAAAAATCTCGGCGCCGCCAACGCCCCAGCGAAAAAGACCCGGCGACGCGAGGGCGATGGAGGTAAATCCGGCGGCAAGAAACGCGCTCAAGAGGGCGACGCGACCGGCGCCGCCGAAGCCGCGCCAAATCGAGCGGACCAGAAGAGCGACGCCGACAAGGCCGAGGGGCGCCAAGCCGAGCGCTGCCAATTGTTCAGCGTTGGCGTCAATGTCTGAGCACGCAATCGCTGCGCCGAGCGCGAGGTGTGAGGCTGCAAGAGAAAGGCAGTTGAGATTGAGCTCGCCGAACACAACCCACACGCCGATGAGCCACGTCACTATAGCTGGCGCAAAGCACAAACACGCCAACACGACAAACGCTGCGACAATCGAATCTGACCGCTGGTGCCCCTGCACGCCTCATTCCCCATGGAGCGCGACCGGGCGCGCCCGCTCTTGCGGACGCGCCCATCACTTGGATCATGCCGCGCGCTGTTTTGGCGACCACGCGAAAGGCGCGAACGCTTCGTTGAGCGGCGTCTCCGCCAAATGGTTGGCGTAGTTCGAGATCGTCTTCCAGGCGACGCCCAAAACCACGCCCAGAACGTGGGCCTTGGTGTAGCCGGCTTCGAGGAAGCGCGCGACATCGGCGTCGGCGACAAAGCCGCGCTCGCGGATGACCTTCAGCGTAAACGTGCGCAATGCTTCGAGCTTGGCGTCGCCAATCGGGGCGCTGTCGCGCACGGCGTTGATAATCTCGGGCGACACCTTTGCCATGGTCGAAAGCGCACTATGGGCGCCGACGCAGAAGCTGCATTGGTTTTCGACCGAGACGATGAGCGGAACGAGCTGCTGTTCGACCGGCGAGAAGCCGGCCTTGGCGAAAATGCCGGCAAGCGTCTGATAGGCCTCAAGGGCTGCGGGGTTCTCCGCCAGCATGCCGTAAAGATTGGGGACAAAGCCCAGCGACTTTTGCGCCGCTTCGAGCGCGGGGCGCGCAGCGTCGGGCGCGGTTTGCGGGGTGTGGAATTGGAACGTGGCCATGCGAGATGTCTCCTTCAGAACGCCGCCGGGGAAATCCGGCGCTCGCCCAAAGCTAGGCCCGGTTGGTGCGTCCGATTAGCTCGCGCACGGCGCACCTTGTCATTCCAGATCGGAATGCATCGAACTCAATCTTCGAGCAGCGGCAAAAGCCGATCGTATCCATCCGACATCAGCAACTTGCCGCGCGCGGCGAGCACGCCATCCGCGAGCGCGAGCCCGTGTCCGTGCACATAACGGTTCATGAAGTTGAAGAGCGCTACGACATTGATGAGGTCGTGGACCGCGCGTTCATCCCACCCTTCGGCGATGGCCTCTTCGATGTCCCGCGCCGCGACCTTGGTCTGCTCGATGGTGAGCTTGCGGGCGAGTGACAAGAGCGGACGCAAACGCTCCGGAGCGGCCGCGAAGTCGCCCTCGACCCACTGGCGCATCAGCGCAGGATCAGCGCCGAAGGCGGCGGCGGTGCTTTCGTGAACCCCGTGACAATAGCGGCAGGCGTTCAGAGCGGAGACGAAAGCGGCGATTAATTCCCGTTCGCCTGCACTCAGCGCCGAGGGCGCGCGCATGATCTCGGTGTGAAAGGCGATCAGCAGACGCGCCGCAACAGGGTT
>JBFXCP010000038.1:0-15068 GCA_050182055.1 Hyphomonadaceae bacterium | reverse complement strand
CTACTTCCTGTGTGTTGCAGCCGTGCCGGAGCCCTCGCCCGAGAAGTCCATCGATATGGAAGTCTTCTATTGGAAGACGCGCCGGCTCTATTATGGCCTGTTCTCCTTGCTGTTGCTCATTTTCATGGGCGGGTCATGGGTCCTTCTGCGCACATCAGCGCCGGAACTCGCCTTGCAACAATGCCTCAGCAATTTGCCGTTCCTGCTGCTGTGCCTGCTCGCGCTTCTCGTACCCGCGCGCTGGGCGCAATGGACGGCAGGAATAGCAATTCTGCTGCTGACGATAGGCTGGTCCATCCTGTTCACCAGCACGATCCGATAGCGTTGAAAGTAGCGCGCGGGCGTGTAGAGTGCGTCTGACGCGAGCGCCGCTTCATGCGGCCAACCGGGGCGCTCCCCGCCGCGCCGTTTCTCCAACTTGAACTCCGGAGGCGTGCGTGGGATCGCTCGTAATCGTTCTTCTACTTCTGCTCGTCCTGATCACCGCGACCATATCCGGCGTGTTCGGCATGGCGGGCGGGTTGATGCTGATGGGCGGGTTGGCGCTCGCGATGCCCGTCGCCGCCGCGATGGTCACGCACGGCGCGGTGCAATTCGTCTCCAACGGCTGGCGGGCGGTGCTGCATCGCAAGCACATTCATTGGCGCATCATCTGGCTCTATGGCGCGGGCTCCGCTGTTGCCGCGGGTCTGCTTGCGCTCATCGTCTACGAGCCGACGAAAGCGTGGGTCTACCTCATGCTCGGCTTCGTGCCCGGCCTCGCCTGGTTGCCGAAGGGGCGTTTCAACCTCGACGCAGCCAAGCCCGCACACGCCGCCGCGTGCGGCCTCACCGTGACCGGCCTCAACGTGATCGCCGGCGTCTCCGGGCCGCTGCTCGACGTCTTCTTCGTGCGCACGGCGCTGACGCGCCACCAGATCGTCGCCACCAAGGCGGCGACGCAGGCCTTCAGCCACACCGTGAAGATGTTGTTCTACGGCGCGCCGCTCCTCACCGCGCCGAGCACCGGTCTGCCGCCCTGGTGGTTCTTCGCCCTCGCCGCGCCGCTCGCCATGATTGGCGCCTGGCTGGGCGGGCGCGTGCTCGACCGCATGAGCGACGTGAACTTCCTCAAGTACACGCGCTGGATCGTGACTGGTTTGGGCGCGATCTATCTGATGCAGGCGGCAGCGTTGTTTGCGGCAGGCTAAGTCACTCGGGTTCGCGGCGCGATCATCTACCCCGGCAGGTCCTCCGCCATCTCCGTCGTCGCGGCTTCCAGTTCCAAGTACTCCAAGGCCAGATCCATCGCCTGCTCGGCCGGCATCTTCCGGTTGGCCATCCGCAAGATTTTGTTCATTCGGGCTTTGGCCTGCGACAGCGATAAGCCGTTCGTAGAAGGCGCGCCGACGGGCTTCAGCCACGTCGCTGTCAATGACTTCCCATTCGATCGGTTCGGCATTCGCTTCCTCCAGGGACCAATTTCTGCGCGCGGTCAAGATCCGCCCGCAAAAGGCGGCGCTAAACGTCGCCGCCTTCGCCGATCGCGGCGCCCTCTTCGATATCGAGCAAGTCCGCGGGCTTGCACTCGAGCGCTTCGCAGATCTTCGCCAGCGTCTCGAAGCGCACGCCCTTCACCTTGCCGGTGCGCAAGAGCGAGAGGTTCGCTTCGGTGATGCCAACGCGCTCGGCGAGGTCCTTCGCCTTCATCTTGCGCCGGGCAAGCATGACGTCGAGGGTGACGACGATGCGCATCACACGATCTGGTCGTTCTCGGCCTTGAGCGCGGCGGCGGCCGTTTCCAGCACCGTGCCGATCATCAACACCAAAGCTGCAAACGCCATGAGGGCGATGTTGAGTGCGTCGAACCGCCAAGCGAACGCAGCGTTGCTCAGAAGCGTTGTAGCAACCGGGACGATGGCAACTTTCAGCAGGAACGCGGCGAGCGCCCAGTAGCCGGCGCGGCGAAAGCCGGTGCTCGCCTTCGTCGAGAGCATCCGCCCTGCCGCGTACTCATCGATCACGCCACAAAGCGCGGTCACCGCCATCGCAGCGCAGATCGCGGGGGTTGCCTCCAGGAGATGCGCCAGCGCGCCTGCTGCGCCACCGCGATCCTCCACCAGCGCAAGGTAAACGTTTCCGATCAACGGCAGCGCAATCGCCGCCGCCAAGAGCGGGATCAGCACTTCGGTTGTGCGCGTCATCGCGGCGGCTTGTTTCATCGCGGTGGCGAGGCGCGTTTGCGCTTGAGCGATATCGGTCATCACACGATCTCATCGTTTTCTTGTTTGATGCGTGCGGCGGCTTCGAGCACGCGCCCGAGCACCATCACGAAGGCGGCGAAGGCGATCAGCCCCATGTCGAACGGCTCCATATGCCAGATGAAGCCCCGCCCCTCGTTGGTGATCCAACTGAACAGCGTGGGCGAAATGAGGATCTTGAAGGCGAGCGCCCAGAGCGCGCCCTCACCCGCTTTGCGGACGCCGGCGCTGGCGCGGAGCGTGAAGAACTGCCCCTTGCCGTACTCCTCGAGCACCCTGCCGAGGTCGAGCAACGCCCCCGCCAGGATAAACGCCGGCACGGCCAACACGATGAAGCCGCCCACAGCGCGGAAGAGGTTGAGCGCGCCTTCGAGGTCGGGCGTGATCTCCTGACTGCGCAGCGCAGCCGCGGCGGGACCGCCCACGGTCGCTGCGCCGCCGATGGCGATCAGGATCGCGGCGACCACGGCCACGGTGGCCGCGCCACCGGCGAGTTCTTGCGCGCGCGCCAGCGGCGCGCTTGCGGCTTGGGTCATGTCAGGGACTCCGGCGTCAAGTGGGACGAAAAGATATTATTGTCTTGAGATAATCTTGTCAAGCCCGGCAAAATCTGCCCGGTTAATGCTCCGTCAACTGCGCCGGCCCTGAGATGGGAGATCAAAAGATTCGGACGGTCGCGCCCCCATGCCCATCATCACCCACGTGCTGCTCTATGGCGCCTACGCGATGATCTCGCTGACGGTTGGCCTGGCGCTCGCGCAAATCGGCGGCGAGGGGATCGGCAGCGCGTTCCTCGGCGGCATCGCGCTTTTCAGCGCCTGCGCCGTCACGCACGCGGGGATCGCCGCCAGCGCCGCGGCCGGGCGCGTCGGCAACGTCGAGAAGAAGATCAAGGGCGACATGGAGCGGCTACGCGTAACGCACCGGGAGGTCTCCGCCGATATCGACGCCATGCAGGCGCGCCTCGATCAGCTTGAAACCCAGATCGCCTTCGGCGTGGCGCCGCCGCAGCCGCAGCAGATCGAGCCGCCGCAGGGCGGCGGCATCGAACTCAAGCTGCTGGACCAGATCGTCGAGAAGCTTGGCGCGGCCATGGACGCGCGCCTCAATCACATCCAGGGCGCCGGCAACGTCACCCCGCTCAACGCCACCGCCGCACGCGGCCCGATGGACCTGGTGCGCGACGCGCTGCTGGAAAACCGGGTCGAACTCTACCTGCAGCCGATCGTGCAACTGCCGCAGCGCAAGACCGCCTTTTATGAAGGCTTCACGCGACTCAAGGACGGCGCGGGCCGCATCATCCTGCCGCAAGAATTCATCCCGGCCGCCGAACAGGCTGGGCTCATGCCGACGATCGACAACGTCCTCCTGTTCCGCTGCGTGCAGATCGTACGCAAGCTCATGAAACAGGACCGCCGCATCGGCATCTTCTGCAACCTCTCGACCAGCGCGCTGGCCGACGAGCACTTCTTTCCCCAGTTCCTCGATTTCATGCGCGAGAACCGCGACCTCGCCGGCAGCGTCATCTTCGAAATCCCGCAGGACGCTTACGAGAACCGCACCTCAATTGAAGCGCGCGCGATGGCGAAGCTGGTCGATCTCGGCTTCCGGTTCTCGATCGACCGGGTCACCAACACCGAAATCGATCTGCCCGATTTGGAGCGCTCGGGCGTGCGCTACGTGAAGATCGCCGCGCCGACGCTGGTGGAGCAGGTGGTTCGCCGGGGCTTGCGGCCGCGTTCGGCTATCACTCGCGAAATCGCCGCGGGCGACATCTCCGCCGTGTTTCAACGCTACGGCATCGACATCATTGCCGAACGCATCGAGGGCGAGGATGCGGTCATCGAGGTGCTCGACCTCGACGTGCCATTCGGCCAGGGCCACCTGTTCGGCACGCCGCGCGCAATCAAAGAAAGCCTGATGGAAGAGACCGCGCCGCCGCGTGAGTTCTTGCTGCGTCAGCACGGGCGCATCGGTTGAGGCGCCACGCGACGGCCGGTACAGTCTGGGGCGAATGACGACTGCCCCATGAAGATCATCGCCATCACCGGCGGCTCCGGCGCAGGCAAGACAACGATTGCACGGGCGCTGGCGCACCAGTTGGGCGGCGGCGCCGTGGTGATTGCGGAGGACGACTACTACCGCTGTGCGTCGACGTTTCCGGGTTTCGATGCCGCCACCCACAATTTCGATGCGCCCGCCGCCAAGGAGCATCCGCTGCTGATCGCGCATCTGCAGCTGGCGCGCAGCGGCGCGGCGTTCGACAAGCCGGTGTACGATTTGACGACACACCGCCGCCTGCCCCAGGTCGAGCGGATCGCGCACGCCCAGACGCTTGTCGTCGAAGGCATCCACTTGTTGGCGGACGCGGAGCTGCGGGCGCTCTTCGACCTCAAGGTCTTCATCGATGCGGACGAAGCGCTCCGGCTTGGCCGCCGCATGATCCGCGACGTGGAAAGCCGCGGCCGCACCCCGCGTTCCGTGATGGCGCAATTCTTCGCCAGCGTGCGCCCGATGCACGAAGCCCACGTCGCGCCGCAGCGGCCGTTTGCAGACCTCGTCCTCACATCGACGCATGATTCCGGGCCGGATCGAGCCCATGCGGATGCGGCCAAGATCGTGGCGGCGCTCACAGCGCTAGCGTGAACTTGCCTCTCCGCGCGCCGCATGGCACGCCCCGCCCGCATGCAAATCATCCGATCTCTCGCCGATATTGCCGATCGCTACGACGCCGTGCTCTGCGACGTCTGGGGCGTCGTCCATAACGGGCGGCGCGCGTACCCTGGCGCTTGCGCGGCGCTGCAGGCGCTTCGGGCGCGCGGCAAGCATGTCGTGCTGCTCACCAACGTGCCCAAGCCGCGCGGTCCGATACCGGGTCAACTCGACCATGCCGGCGTGCCACGCGATGCGTGGGACATCATCGTCACGTCGGGCGATGCGACGCGGTTCGAACTCGCGGCACGCGCGCCCGGGCCGATGTTCAAGATCGGACCGGACGATTACGACCGCACGCTCTGGGACGGTCTCGGCCTCGCGCGCGCCGATCTCGACTCGGCTCGGTTCCTCGCCATCTCCGGGCTCAACCGCGACGACGAAACACCCGCGGACTATGCGGAGCTACTGAAGGCGGCGCGCTCGCGCGACCTCGAAATGGTGTGCGCCAATCCTGACATCGTCGTGCGCGTCGGCGACCGGCTGATCTGGTGCGCGGGCGCCGTGGCGCAGGACTACGCCAATATCGGCGGACGGGTGATCATGGCAGGCAAGCCGTATCCGCCGATCTATGAACTTGCCCATCGCGAGCTGGCGAACCTGGCCGGCGGCGTCATCGACAAGACGCGCATCCTCGCCATCGGCGACGGGCCGATGACGGACATTCGCGGCGCCAACGATCAAGGGCTCGACAGCCTCTTCATCGCTAGCGGCATGCATGGCGAGGCGCTCTGGAGTGATGGCGGATTGGATCTCGCCAAGGCCGAAGCGGCGCTCGCCGCCGAGGGCGCGTGCGCGACTTATGTGATGGCGGAACTTCGCTAGTAGGTCTGAACGCCGAGATCCTCGAACGCGCGCGCGACGTGGGGAGCGAAGTCGCGGGCCTGGTTCATGTCTTCGCGGCCATTGTTGTCGCCGGAGCGGCGGCGGGCGACGCCGCGACCGAACAGTGCGGTCGGATTGCCGGGCTCGACTTCAAGCGCGGCTTGGTAGGAAGCGCGCGCGGCTTCCCATTCGCCGGCGCGCAGTTGCAGCAACCCGCGGCAGAGCTGCGCCTGCACGTTGCGCGGATCTCCCCCGACGGCGGCGTCCGCATCGGCTCGGGCGCGCGCCAGTTCGCCCTCCTCCTGCAGTACGCGCGTCCAGCAGCGGCCGGAGAGCGCGGGCGTGAGCTGCGGATTGATTTCGAGAGCGCGGTCGTAGTCGGCAAGCGCGCCCGCATAATCCTCACGCGCCTGCTTGATCGCGGCGCGATTGGCGAAAGCGGGGGCGTAGCGCGGATCGGCGGCGATGGCGGCGTCGAACGCCTCCAGCGCCGCCGCGTGATCGCCGCGCGTCAACGCGATGGCGCCGTCGAAGAAGTGCGCGTCGCCCTGAAACTGGCCGCTCGCCAGCAGCCGCTCGACCAAAGGCTGCGCCGCGTCGAGTTGCCCGCTCTCGATCAGGATGCCGGCGCGACCCTTCACCGCCGCCATGTTGTCGCTGTTGAGTTCGAGCGCGGCGGCGTAGTCGCGCAGGCCATTGGTGACGTCCCCTGCTTCTTGGTACGCGGCGCCGCGCTCGGCCAACGCCTGGGAGCGCGCGCCGGGCTCGGCGCCGTCCATCTCGATGAAAGTGGTGCAGGCCTCGATCTTCGCTTCAACCTCTTCGGCCTGTGCGCACGCGCGGCGCGCTTCGGCGAGCGGATCGGGCTTTCCACAGGCCGCCAACGCCAGCGCGACACCCGCGCCCAAAAGCCAAACCCGATTCATTCAGTTGCTCCCACGTCAGCCTGGAACCCGCGTCCCCCGACGCTAGGATGGGTCACATAGCAGGGAGCGCGCCGATGGCCAATTTGTTCGATCTGACAGGGAAAACCGCCATCATTACCGGCTCTTCGCGCGGGATCGGTAAGGCGATCGCACTCCGCATGGCCGAGCACGGGGCCAACGTCGTCGTCTCGTCGCGCAAGCTCGACGCGTGCGAGGCGGCGGCCGAAGAGATCAATGACGCGGTGGGGCGCACCGCGGCGATCCCGGTCCCTGCAAATATCGCCCATAAGGAAGCCCTGCAGAACCTGGTCGACGAGGCGCATCGCGCCTTCGGTCCGATCGACATCTGCGTCTGCAACGCCGCGTCCAATCCCTACTTCGGACCCATGGCCGGCATCAGCGACGACCAGTTCATGAAAATTCTGCAGAACAACGTCATCTCCAATCACTGGCTCATCAGCATGTGCGCGCCGGAGATGCGCCAACGCAAGGATGGCGCGATCGTCATCATCTCCTCGATCGGCGGCCTCAAGGGCTCGCCCGTGATCGGCGCCTACGATATCTCGAAGGCGGCCGACATGCAGCTCGCGCGAAACCTCGCTGTCGAGTTCGGCCCGGACAATGTGCGCGTCAACACCATCGCACCAGGCCTGGTGCAAACCGATTTCGCGCGCGCGCTTTGGGAGAACCCGGCGATCCTGAAGGCGTCGACGGAGCGCGCCGCTTTGAAACGCATCGGTCAGCCCGACGAAATCGCCGGGATGGCGGTGTTTCTGGCATCGAAGGCCGGGGGCTTCACCACCGGGCAGACGTTCGTGATCGACGGCGGCGTGATGGCGGCCTAGCGAAACTTGACCGATCGTCATCTTGGTACTACTTAGTCGTACCATGACGGTAAAAACCTCGATCTCCCTCACCGATGCGCAGGAAGCTTATGCACGCGAACTGGTAGAACGCGGGCGTTATCCGAGCCTCAGCGCCGTGCTGCAGCAGGGCCTGGAGTTATTGCGCTCTCAAACCGAGACCGAAGATGCGGAACGCGCGGCCCTGCGCGCGCTGCTGAAACGCCGCCGCCAGGGGCCCTTCACCTCGATCGAGCAGGGGCGGTCCCGCACGCAGGCGATGATCGCACGCAGGAATATCTCCGGCGATGGCGTATAACGTCGAACGCGCCGTCGAGACAGATCGAGACCTCGAAGCAATTTTCGACTTTCTGATGCAATCTTACCTCGAGTTCGGGGATAGCCGCGCCGAAGCGTTCTCCCGCGCCGCGAAACGCGTCGAGTCGATCGAAAGGGCGGCGGAACGCTTAGGCGCAACGCCGCATCAAGGAACGCTGCGCGAGCATTTGCTGCCGCGCCTTCGCTGCGTCACCAAACGACGCGCCGTGTTCTATTTCGACGTGGACGACGAGCAGCGCCTGGTGCGCGTGCTTGCGATCTTCTTCGGCAGCCAGGATCACCAGCGCGCCATGCTCATCCGATTGATGGGCGGCGACTAGAACGCGCCCAGAACCGGCACGAGCTTGGATTTGAGCGACTGCGCCGTGAACGGTTTCACGATGGCGGCCGATGCGCCGGCGCGGCCTTCGGCCTCGGCGCTCTCATCGGTGTCGTTGGCGACCATCATGAACGGCGTATGCGCCATGCGTTCGTCGGCGCGGACGTGCTTCAAGAGCTCCAGCCCCGTCATCGGCGCCATGCTCCAATCGGAGATCACCAGCGCATATTCTTTTGCGCGCATCTTGGCGAGCGCGGTGCGGCCGTCGCTGGCCTCGTCGATGTTCGAGAAGCCGAGTTGACGCAGCAGATTGCGCAGGATGCGGATCATGGTGTTGTAGTCGTCCACGATCAGGATCGGCATTGTCATCGACACGGACATCGCGCCTCGCTCCCGCATACCCTCCGGCGCTGTTATCGGGGATGTCGCGCCGCCGGATCAGGGTGCGATGACCCGGCGGCGAGACATTACCGGCTGTTATTGCGCCGTGTTGTGTGAGAGACGGATAGCAAAGATCGAAAAATATTCGGTAAAACAGGACTTAATCATGCGTGAACGAGGGCCGCGTGAAACACGCGCCGCTCACGCTTTGGCAACGGACGGCGCTGCAATCGGGCGCATGGGAAAGACTTTGTGAACCTATGCGGACGCTAGGGCCTTCCATGTCCATTCCGAAAGATGCGCGGGGCGCGGCGATCGCGCTCGGCAATTTCGACGGCGTGCATGCGGGACATCAGGCCGTGATCGCTTCGGCGCGCGCGGTCGCGGAGGAACGTGACGCAGCCCTCGGCGTGGCGGTGTTCGAACCGCATCCGCGCCGTTTCTTCCAGCCGGACGCGCCGCCCTTTCGCCTGCAATCTTCCGCCCAGCGCGCGCGCGCGTTGGGCGCGCTCGGCGTTAACGAGGTGTTCGAACTCGGCTTCGACGCCGCGCTGTCGAAGACGAGCGCGCGCGACTTTGCCGAGCGTGTGTTGCATGAGGCGCTGGGCGTTTCCCATGTCAGCGTCGGCGCGGACTTCCGCTTCGGCGCTGGCCGCCAAGGCGATGCGACGGCGCTGGCCGCGTTCGGCGCGGAGCTTGGCTTCACGGTCACCTCGGTCTCGCCCGTGGGCGACGGCGGGAAGATATCCTCCACCGCCATCCGCGAAGCGATCGCCGCCGGAGACATGCCGCGCGCCGCGAAATGGCTGACGCGGCCCTGGGCGGTCGAAGGCGCGGTGGAGCGCGGTTTCGCGCGCGGGCGCGTCTTTGGTTTCCCGACCGCCAATCTCGATCTGGGGGACTACGTGCGCCCGCGGCTTGGCGTCTACGCCGCGCGGATCGATACGGGCGACGGCGTGTTGTTGCCGGGCGTGGCGAGCGTTGGCGTCAACCCGACGGTTGGAGAGCTTCCCGCCCCGGTGCTTGAGGCGCATCTGTTCGACTTCAGCGGCGATCTCTACGGGCGCGTGATCGAAGTCGAACTGATCGCGCACCTTCGCGATGAGGCGAAGTTTGCGAGCGTCGACCAATTGAAAGCGCAGATGACCCAGGATGTGGTCGACGCGCGGCGTGCGCTGATCGAGCGCTAACGTTGCGCCGCGGGGCGCGGCGGGACTTTCACCTCCGCTTCGCCTTCGAGCACCACGGTGTCGCCGACCCTGCATTCGCACTTGAGCTTTGCGCGGCGTCCCTTCTCGACAAGTTCGACGATCTCGACGTTGGCGTCGACGGCGTCGCCGACCCGGACCGGCGCCAGGAAGCGGAGCGCCTGCGAAATGTAGATTGCGCCGGGCCCGGGCAAGCGCGTGCCGATGACGGCTGAGATGAAGCTGGCGGTGTAGATGCCGTGCGCGATGCGCGTGCGGAACGGCGTGGCGGCAGCGAACTCATCCGAGAGATGGATCGGATTTCTATCGCCGCTCACCTCGGCGAACGTCACGATGTCCTCGGAGGTGATTTCCCGGCGGTACGCCTCGCGCATGCCGACGCTGAGGTCTTCGAAATAGAGCGTGCGAGCTTCGGCGAGCGACATGTGTGTTTCCAATCCCGTTCCAGCGGACGCCCGGCCTAGCGCCGCGCCCGGAAAAAGTCTCTGAGCAATTGCGCGGCGTCCGCGCCAAGCACGCCGGAGGTGACTGCGGGTCGCCAATGGCATGTCGGCTGATCGAACACGCGCGCGCCGTGCGCCACGCCGCCGCCCTTCGGATCGTCGGCGCCATACACCACGCGCGCGATCCGCGCGTGGCTGATCGCGCCCGCGCACATCGCGCAAGGCTCGAGCGTGACGTAAAGCGTGAGGTTCGGGCGCAGGCGATAATTGCCGATGGCGGCCGCCGCGCGGCGCAGCGCCAGCACCTCGGCATGCGCAGTCGGATCGTTGAGCCCGATCGGCCCGTTGGCGGCGCTGGCGACCGCCTCGCCTGTCGCCTCGTCGACGATGAGGCAGCCGACCGGCGTCTCGCCGGCTTCCGCTGCATCCCGCGCAAGCGCAAGCGCCATCGCCATGAAGCGTTCGTCGCTCATGCGCGGCGCAGGTGCAGCAAGTCGGCCACCACGGGGCCGGAGAACAGGGTCTCGAACGAGCCAGGTTCGATCGCCCCGCGATAGTTGCGGCGCGCTTCGTCATCGGAGTGATGCATGCGTGTCTCCATGGCGCGTTTCCAGGCCGCTTCGTCCGGCCATTGCGCGTAGGCGACGTAAACGCCCTCGCCCGCCTTGTGCAGCCGCGAGCCCCAGCCGCCGAACTCCGCGGCGATCCGCTCGGTGCCGGCGCGCCAGCCCTCCTCGAATTGGGCCTCTAGCCCTGGTATCACCCGCCAGCGATAGATCACCGCGAACATGGCCAAACCCTCTCCCGACCCTTCTAGCGCAGATGGCGAGCGCATCGCCAAGGTCCTGGCGCGCGCGGGCGTGTGTTCGCGCCGCGACGCCGAGCGCCTGATCGCGGAGGGCCGGGTAAAGCTGAACGGCCTGGTGCTGGACACGCCTGCGGTGAAGGTGACGGCCAGAGACAAGATCGAAGTCGACGGCCGCCAGATTGGCGCTGCGGCGCCCACCCGGCTCTGGCTCTATCACAAGCCGCCAGGGCTGGTGACGACGCACCGCGATCCAGCCGGGCGCGCCACCGTGTTCGAACACTTGCCGCCGGAGCTGCCGCGCGTGATTTCGGTCGGGCGATTGGATTTGACATCGGAAGGCTTGCTGCTCCTCACCAATGACGGCGCGCTGGCGCGAGAACTGGAATTGCCGTCGAACGGTTGGCTGAGAAGATACCGCGCCCGCGCGTTCGGTCGGATAGATCAGGCTGCTTTGGATCGACTGAAGGATGGCGTCACCGTCGACGGCGTCCATTACGGGCCGATCGAGGCCAAGCTCGAACGCCAAGCCGCGAACTCGTGGATCACGGTGGCGATCCGCGAAGGCAAGAACCGTGAGGTGCGCCGCGTGCTGGATGCGCTGGGGCTCAAGGTCAACCGGCTGATCCGCATCAGCTACGGGCCGTTCGAACTGGGAACGCTCGCGCCCGGCGCGGTGGAGGAAGTTCCGCGCCGCGTGCTGAAGGCGGCGATCGGCTAGTGCTGGCCGCCCAGCCAGCCGGGGATCGGCGGAATCCACGGGAAGAAATTGTGTCCGTCTTCCCAGATCATGCGCACGGCAGCGAAGACGATGATGGCGACGCCGATGTAGGCGATCCACTGATACTTGTTGATGACGCGGGCGATGATCGACGCGGCGACGCCCATCAGCAGCACCGACAGGATCAGCCCGAACCACATGATCACTTCGTTGTGGCGCGACACCGCCGCCACCGCGAGCACGTTGTCGAGCGACATCGAGACGTCGGCGATGATGATCGTCAGCAGCGCGCTGCCGAAGGTCTTCGGCGTCTGGCCGCCTGCGGCCACGGCTTCGGCCACGTGTTCGCCAGCGACGGGATCGCCGACCATGACCGGCTGGTGCGCCCGCAAGTCGGACCACATCCGCCACGCCACCCAGAACAGGAGCAGCCCGCCGACCAGCAGCAGGCCCGTGATGTCCATCAGCTGGCTCGTCACGGTCGCAAACAGAATGCGCAGCACGAGCGCAATCACGATGCCCCAGAAGATCGCCCGCCGCTGCTGCACCGCCGGCAGCGCCGCCGCCGCCAGGCCCACCGCCACCGCGTTGTCGCCGGCCAGCGCCAAGTCGATCAGGACGACGGAGAAGAACGAAGTGAGGTTCGCGACCGCAAGATCTGCATTGAACAGATCGCCAAAATGTGCGGCCAATGTTTCCACGATGTACGCCCCCACGCCGGGCCCGAAACGGGCCGCCCTTCTTTCTTGTGACCCCGGCGCCGGTCAAGCGTTGAGCGACAGTACCGGCGCGCGACATATGGGCGTTGGCCGATCGGATTGCAGCGGACGCGGATGCGAATCGTAGGGGGACGTTTCAAGGGGCGTGAAATCGCCGCGCCGCCGGGACGCGATACGCGGCCCACGGGCGACCGCGCGCGCGAGGCGGTGTTCAACATCCTCGCCCATGCCGTATGGGCGCCGGGGCTCGAGGGCCGGCGCGTGCTCGATCTGTTCGCCGGCTCCGGCGCGCTGGGCCTCGAGGCGCTGTCGCGCGGCGCGGCGTTTGCGCTCTTCGTCGAGACCGACGCTGCCGCGCGCGGAACGATCCGCGACAACGTCGAGGCGCTCGGCCTCTTCGGCGCAACGCGCATTCATCGCCGTGACGCGACCGACCTGGGCGTAAAACCCGCGGGCCTCGGCGCGCCATTCGACCTCGTGTTTCTCGATCCGCCCTACGGCAAGGGCCTGGGCGAACGGGCGTTGGCGCGACTTAAGGAAGGCGACTGGATCGCCAGCGACGCGCTCGTCGTGTTCGAGTGCGGCGCCGAGGAGAGCCCGGTCACGCCGGGCTATACGCTCCTCGACACGCGCGCCTACGGCGCGGCCAAGGTTTTGTTCCTACAGGCGAGCTGATCGTTTACGGCGTCGGCGTGCGCTCCACGGGTTGATCCGGCTCGCGCGTCACGATGCTGCGCTGGCGCAGTTGCGGCGCCAGTTCGACGCGGTTGCGCAACGGCGCACGCAGCGTCGCCTGACAGCGGTCCAGGATTTCCTGATCGGGCGCGGCGACGTCGTGCTGCTCCTGCGCCTGACGCAGGCGCTCGCACGCCTCGCGCGTGCGCCCGCTGCGGTCGAGGGAGCGGACCAGTTGTTGCGCGTCGGCGTCGAGCGCCTGCGCCGCCGCCGAGTTGGGCGCCTGCTCCGCGGTCAGCTCGCGCGCCTGATACGCCACCGCGAAGCGAGCGCTGGCGGAGGTGAAGTCGCCGCGCGCCTCGGCGATCTGGCCGAGTTCGGAGGCGACCGGCGCGCGGATTTCCGGCGCCGTCAGGTTCGGCAGCGCCTGCTGGAGGCGATCTTCCGCCATTTCGGCGTTGCCCGCGTTTTGCGCTTCGACGCCCTCGGCCACCGTTTGCGCGGCGCGCGCTTCGGCGTCGCGATCGGTGCGGTCGTACGAGCGCGCCAGCATGCGCCAGACCGTGGGATCGCGCGGCGCGAGGCTCGCCGCTTGCTCCAGCGCGCGCTGGCCGAGCGGCAATTCGTTGGCTTCGCCGACCGAAGCGCAGAGCAGATAGATCTGCTCACGCAGCGGATCGTCGGGATTGGCTTGGGCGAAGCGCCACAGCGTCTGCATGGCCGCGTCGCGGGTTCCGGCGTCGCTCATCTGCGCGACGGCCTGGCGCACTTGGGCGTTGGGGTGACGCGCCAGCGCCAGGAACGCTTCGCGATAGGTTTGGCGCGAATCCGCTTCGAACGCCGCTTCCGCGACGGTTGCGACGGTCACGTCGTCGCCGGTGCGCGTGGAGGCCTGGTCTGGGCCTGGAACGCTGGCGCTTTGCGAGCCGCCGAGCGCGTCCGATTCCAGCAACTCCAACAGGCGAATGGTTTCTTCGGGAGTCAGTTCGCCGGCCGCCAGCAGGCGCAGCAATTCCGCGCGCGCGTCCACCGGCGCCGGCTGGAACAGGTACTTGCCGCCCACGGCGATGCCGATGATGAGCGCGATCACCGTCAGCACCGACACGATCCGGATGCGCGACATGAGCCGGCGGCGTTTGCGCGCCACCGCGCCACCATCAACGTCGCGCCCCTCGAGCTTGGCGCGCAGCGCTTCTTCGAGGATCTGCATCTGCGGCGCGTTGGCGCCGCCGTTCCAATTGGTGAAGTCCTCGGCCTGGAAGGCGCCGAAGCCGAGCGGAATGTCGACGCGGTCGAACATCACCGGCACGAGGCGGCCTTCGTCGCGGGCGCGGCCGGCTTCGTCGCGCACGAAGGTCGAGGTCGCCGACGCCTGCGTCCATACCACGATCACGGCCTTGGCCGCGCGCAGTTCGCGCTCGATGATGGCGGCGTAGTCCTGGCCCGCGGCGAGCGAGCGGTCCCACCAGATGTTGAAGCCGCGCGCCTGCAACGCTTCGGCCAACGGACGCACCCGGGCCCGATCTTCGCTTGCGTAGGAAATGAAGACGTCCGCCATGCGCGCGCCCCTGCTCTGGCGCGTCCGACGCGCCGGCGTTCTGCCTAAGGTGTCCCAGACCCCGTCTTAAGCACGGATGAGCGGGGCGTGAAGATGACGCCGGTCACGTGTGCGGGAGGCGCTGTTTTTCGCTTTGATCCCAGGGCGTTGCGGCGAGTGGCAAACGCGCAGCCCAACGGGCGCGCCGGATGCCGGCGCGTGGGCTGTTATGTGGATTGCGAGATTGCCCGCGGCTTAGGAGCTGTCGGCGGCGGCCGGTTGGGGCGCGGGGCGGGCGGGGAGCGGGTCTGCGAGCGCGCGGACGAGCGTCAGCGGGTGCAGGCGGGTCAGGCCGCGGCGGGCGCGGGCGACGAGG
>JBFXCP010000037.1:0-16267 GCA_050182055.1 Hyphomonadaceae bacterium | reverse complement strand
GCGGCGACAGACGGCTTGCGTCGGCGGGGCGCTCGCGCAAGGGTCGAAATCTGCGGCGAGGAGGCGGCGGATGAACGGATTTGCCTGGGCTTTGGCCGGGTTCGTGCTGATCCATATCGGCATTTCGGCGACTGGGCTCAGGGCCGCCATTGTCGGGCGGATCGGCGAGGGCGTGTACCGGGGTCTGTTTTCGCTGGCGTCGCTCGCGCTGCTGGTTGCGCTGATTCACTACTACGGGGCGATGCGGGAGAACCTGTTCGACCCGCTGAACGAGCCGCTTTGGGCGCCGCCCGGATGGCTGCATTGGCCGGCAGTCGCGCTCGCCTTTTTCGGCGTGACGCTGGCGATCACCGGCGTGCTGAGCCCTGGGCCGACCTATGCCGGGTTCGAGAAAGCGAGCCTCGCCAAGGAGGAGCCCGCGCGCGCGGTGCTGCGCATCACGCGGCATCCGTTCTTGTGGGGGATCGCGCTTTGGGCGTTCGCGCACCTCATGGTCAACGGCGAACGCTTTGCGCTGATGCTGTTCGGCGCGCTGGGGCTGATGGTGATTTTCGGCGCGCGCTCGATCGATCGCAAAGTCCGCGCCCGCGACCCCGAAGCCTGGGACAGGTTCGAGGATGTGACGTCACATTTGCCATTCGCCGCCATCACGCAGGGACGCAACACGCTGAAGCTGGGGGAGATCGGCTGGCGCGGCGTAGCAGGCGCCGCGGCCGCCGCCGTCATTCTCTATGGCCATCAGATGCTGTTCGGCGTCTCGGCTCTAACGGGGCCTTAACGCCAGCGGGCGCACAGATGTGCGCATGCTGGTGCTCGACCGCGCGCATTTCGACCACATGACCGGCGCCGACAAGGCGCTGCAGCGCGAAGTGCTGGAGCTGTTTCGCCAGCAGGTCGACGGCTGGCGCGCGGCGTTCGCGGCGCAGCCGGGCTGGCGCGAACTGGTCCACACCATGAAGGGCTCTGCACGCGGCGTCGGTTTCGTCGCGCTGGCGAGCGCGTGCGAAGCGGCCGAAGGCGCGAGCGACAGCGATACGCTGGCGAAGCTGGCGGAAGTCGCCGCTGCGCTCGACACGGCGCTGGCCGCCTTGGAGCAATTCGCCGCTGACGCCGGCTAAGCCTTCGCGCTAGCTTGAGTGCGCATGACGCCCGAGATTTTCGTCCAGCGCTTTCCCGTCGACGCCGCCGACATCGACGAACTCGGCCACGTCAACAACATCGTCTATCTGCGTTACGCCCAGGACATCGCCACCGCGCACTGGCGGGCGCGGGCGGGCGCGGATGCGGTGGCGCAGTATGTGTGGGTGGTGCTCCGCCACGAGGCCGATTATCGCGCCGCGCTCGAATTGGGCGACGACGTCGAAGTGCGCACCTGGGTGGCGGAGACGCCGCGCGGCCCGGCATGGGCGCGCTACGTCGAGATCTACAAGGCCGGCGCAGACAAGCCCGCGGCGCAGATCGTCTCGAACTGGTGCTTGCTGGATGCGGCCACGCGCAAGATCAAGCGCGTGCCCCTCGAACTGACGCAGCGTTTCTTCGTCGCCTAAAACGCGGGGTGATCGGGATCGGGCGCGGGCGGCGGCGTTTGCCCCGCGGCGACCCGCATCAGATCGCGCACTTCGCCCAAGCGGTCGAACGCAAGAAACGCCAGCATGAAGAGCTCGCAGAGAAAGCGCCAATAGACGAGGCCCACCGCCGCCACCGCGGGCACGGCGATCAACTGCATGAGACCAGGGCCAAAATTGCCGCCCACGATCGCCATCACGGCAAACAGCAAACCCAGCAACGCAACGCCCGCGATCGCAGCGGCCCCGACATAGTAGACGAACTTCACCAAGGACGTGCCAAGCAGACGGTCGAAGCTCAGAAAGCGCGCGAGCAGGGCTTGCATCGGAGTGCTCCAGCGAATCGCGATCGCCTCAATCCGATCAAATCGTGTAGCCGCCGTCCACCACCAGCGTCACGCCATTGCCGTGCGCGAGCAGCATACGGAAGAGGCGCGTCACGTCATCCGCCGCGGGATAACGCGCTAGCGGAATGTTCTTGCCGGCGAGGCGCTCCAGCGTGGCCTCATCGCTGGCGGCGCCGGCGACATCGGCGAACCACGGCAGCTCCTTCCAGAACGGCAGGTTGGCGCCGTCGGTTGCGATCGCGTTGACGCGGATCGCATCGTGCGTGCCGGCCTCGACCGCCGCGCGCACCAGGCCCAGCAGGCCGGTCTCCGGCGCACGCAGGCTGAGCGAGGCGGCGGGGGCGGCGATGATGATGGCGCCGCCCTGGTAGTTGGCGCGGATCAGCGGGCCGATTGCGTCCAGGGCGGCGTGGGTGGCGTGCAGGTCTTCCGGCCGGCGGCCCCAGTCCACAAGTTCGCCGGGCGCGGCGGCGGGCGCTTCGACGCCGGCGCTGGCGACGACGGCCCAGTCGAGACGCCCATACTGGCCGCGGACGAAGTCGGCCGCCCGCGTCCAGTCTGCGGGGTTGGAAACGTCGAACGCCAGGGTCGACACGCGCTCCGGCGTCAGCCGCAGCTCTTCCAGCACGTCGGCGGCGGCGCTGAGCGCCGCTTCGTCGCGATCGGCCAGAATGAGACCGCCCTGCGAGGGCAACGCCAGCGCCCGCGCCGCCATCGCGCCCGCACCGGAGGCGACGCCGGCAATCAAGGTGACGGGGTTGATGCGATCGAACTCCATGCGCCTTCCATGCCGTTGACCGCGCGCCCGTTCAACACGCATCGCCATGCCGGTTGGGGAAAGCTATATCGGGGGCATGACACGGTTCGCGCTGCAATTCGGTCAAACCCAGACCGGGCTCACCTATCTCGAACGCGTGAGCGTCTACGGCGTATGCGCGCGCGGCGAGGCCAATCTGGCGATTGTTCAGATCGGCAAGCGCGCGCCCTACGAATACGATCTGCCTGGCGGCGGGGTCGAGGCCGACGAGGACGAGGCGGCTGCGTTGATGCGCGAGTTTCAGGAGGAGACGGGGCTGACGATCTGGCCCACGCGCGTCATCGGCCGCGCCGGCCAGTTCTGGATCAACAAGAGCGAGCCGCGAAACTCGCTGTCTACGTTTTACGAGGTCGAGCTTTCAGCCGACGATTCCGCGCCGACAGAGCCGGATCACGCGCTGGTGTGGATGAGCCCGGCGGAGGCGCTGCACAAGGTGCGTCACGAAGCGCACGCATGGGCGATCCTGCATTGGCTGCGCGCGCGGCGCAGCGCGAGCGGCTAGCGCTCCTCGTCGTCGCCGCGGCGCAGTGGATTGATCGCCTGCAGGCGCTCCATCAGCGTGGGATCGCGAATGTCCAGAATGTCCGGCGTGGGCGGGCTCGAGAGGCTGACGGGTTCATAGTCGATCGGCGTGAAGCGCTGCACCGGCAGGCGGCGCAGTTCCGGCATGTCGCCGATCGAGGCGGGCTCGGGCGCGTCCAGCACGCCGCCCAGGCCGACGCTGGGGTCGAGCGGGGCGTCGGCGAACTCATCGCCGCTTGGCGGCGCCGCCGCCGGTTGCGTGGAAACGCCGGTGTCGTTGATGCGCACGACGGCCGCGCCCAGTACGGCGGCGAGGCTCGCCATGCCGAGCGCCATCGCCGGCCGTTTCGGCGGCGGCTTCGGCGGTTCGAACTGGCGCGACACCGTGCGCAGCCGGTCCTTCAGTATTTCCCAAGCGCGCGAGCCGCGATCGCCACGCCACTTGGAGAAGTCGATCACAGGGGCCTCGCGTGCGATGCGCGGCCAATCCGGCGCGGTGGCGATCTCGATGAGCCGCGAGGGGTCTACGCCCTTCGCCCAATCGATCATGTAGCTCTGGCTGCACGCGCTCGGCGACCACACCAGGAGAACGGCGCACTTCGCCTTGCGCACGATATCGATTTCGGCGCCGGATTGACGCCCGACCGTGAGGCGCACGCGATGCTGCTCGGCCTCAAGCAAGCGCACGATCTTCGTCTCAACGAAGTCCGTGGCGTCATAGGAGCAGACGGCGTGAATGTCGGTCATGAGGCCTGGGGGTGCGTGGGACGAACCCTCTAGCACGGGCGCCGGACACCGACACGGGGCGGGGGCGCACGCGCATGTGAATAAATAGCGCTGCGTTTGGCCGCGTGGCGCCGCGGCCAGCGGTTGAACACATCCGGAACCGTTTCGCGCGGCAGCACCAGCACCGGCGCCGCGAGGGCCCTGAGGCGCGAACCGTGGCGGTTTCGGGGATTACCGTGCTGCAATCTTCATTGTGAATCCGGACGGAGCTTCTATTCTGGCCCGACTGCGCGGGAGCGGCCCCTGGACGCTCATAAGGGTGACCGCGCGGGCGCAAGGGGAGACACAACCATGGATCCGCAAATTCTCGCGTACATCGTGCAGGCCGTCGGCGGCGCGGTGACGGGCAATGTTATGGGCGCACTGACGCGCGGCGGCGGCGGCATCGTCGGCCGCACGCTGGCCGGCGCGATCGGCGGCGTCGCTGCGGGCTTCGCAGGCGAACAAGTTCAGGCCGTCGGCAACATCACTTCGATGTGGGGCAACCTGATTGAAGGCGACAACGGCCGTCACTTGGCCAACCTCATCACCGGCGGCGCCGGCGGCGGCATCGTGGGCCTGATCGCGGGCCTGCTGGTGCGTCCGCGCAGCTAGGCTTCAAGACGCGAGAAGCGGCGCGCCGCTTCTCGCGTCAAAGCCCGCGCCAAACCAACGACAGGAATTGTGCGTCCGACCATCCGCCATCTGTTGTGGCGGACGGGGTCTGGCGCACGATGACAATGCCGGCGGAGGGCGAGAGGTAAAGCCGCTGGCCGCCTGCGCCGGCAGCCATGGCCAGATCGATCGGCGCCGGCGACGCCGCGCGCCATAAGTCAGTGTCGACGCCGATGCTTTCGCGCGACTGGCGCCCGGCAACGGCGAGCCACAACCCAAAACCCGCGCGGGCTTCGGCAAAAGAGCCGCGCATCGCTTCGCGCAACGCATTGTCGTCCGCCAATTGCTGCGCGCGCCACACGCCTTCGCGGCGGATCAACTCGCCGGCTTGGGCCCAGCTCCGCGCGGAGAGCGCCACGCCATCGTCGAGCCGCGGCGCGCCGTCCGGCCATCGTGTCCATCCGATTGGCGCGCATCCGATCGGGCCCAGCGTGCGATCGGTCAGATAGCGCGCCGGATCGGCGTCGCGTCCCGACGCTTCCAGTTTCCGCCGCGCGATTTCGGCGAAAATGACGTAGGCGGCGGCGTCGCTGGAAAATGCTTCGCCCGGATTGGCGACGGGTTCGAGCGCAAGCGCAACGGTAAGCGTGCGCTCGTCGCGTGGCCCGAACGCGAGGCCGCTGACGCCGCCAAGCAGCGCGCGCACGGTGATCGTGCTCTTCACCGGGTGCAGCGCCCAATCGCCCAGCGTGAGCGCCACAGGCTCGTCGAGGCTGAGCAGACGGTCTTCGATCAATGTCGCCGCAAGCAGCGCCGCGAACGGTCGCGTGCCTTCGCCGAGTTGCCAGCGCGTCTCGTGCGTGCCTTGGCGATACTCCTCGCTGAGAACGATGCCGTGACGCACGACCAGGAAAGAGGCGCCGTTGCGGTCTGCGCTGTAGCGCGCCGCATCAGCAAAACGTGAAGAGGGTTGCGCGCGCGCAAGCTGCGCCGATGCGGAAATGGCGCTGCAGGCCGCTGCTGCGGACAGAAAAGCGCGGCGATTCATTGCGACTCCCCTTGCCGCATTTTCGCCAAACGGAACCAAATCCACAAGCGGCGCGTACCCTCCGGCATGCGTTTTGTAGTTCCAATTGTTGCGATCATTCTGCTTGCGTCGTGCAACCTCCAGCCGGTCTACCGGCGTTCGGACGCGCCGCTGCCGGTGGCGCGCATCGATATCGAGCGTTACGTCGGCCTCTGGCACGAGCAGGCGCGGTTGCCAAACAGCTTCGAGCGCGATTGCACCGCGGTGACCGCCGATTATGCGCTGCGCGACGACGGGCTGATCTCGGTGCGGAATTCTTGCCGCGACTTGAAGGGAAGCACGCGTGTCGCGAACGGGCGCGCGCGTGTCGTCGGCGCGGAAGGCGAGGCCAAACTCAAGGTGAGTTTCGCTGGCCCGTTCTGGGCGGATTATTGGGTGATCGAGCGCGCGGAAGACTATTCCTGGGCGATCGTCGGCGAGCCGGAGGGGCGCTATCTTTGGGTGCTGACGCGCGCCGCAAAGATCGACCAGGCGCAGCGCGAATTTTTCCAGGGGCGTGTCGCCGCGCTTGGCTACCGCCCGTCGGATATGGTCTGGGCGCCGATCTAAGCGCGCCTCACGGCGCGTGATCGATCATCTTGGCGGCGTCGGCGACTTGCGCGCGCGGCGCCGCTGTCGCCTTGTGTAGCGAAAAACGCAAGAAGGTGAAGAGGCTTCCGCCCGTAGCCATGCCAAGCAGGTAGCTTGCCGCGATTAGGATCGCCAGCGGCGCCGTCAATTGCAATCCGAGGAAACTCGCCGTCACCGACTGTAGATTCTGAAACGCGAATGTAGCGACCAGAGCGCCGAACAGGACGATGATCGCGAGGTAAACATAGCGCATGCGCGCGGGCTCCTTTCCAGTCTGTAGGTAAGCGTCAATTGGCGCAGCGCCAAGCGCGGCTAGCGGCTCAGCTCGCGCATGGCGCCGTCAAGCCCCTCGATCGTCAGCGGAAACATGCGTTCGCCGATGATCTCGCGCACGATCTGGATCGACGGGGTGTGGTCCCAGTGTGCGCGTGGCGTCGGGTTCAGCCACACTAGGCGCTCGTAGATGTCGCTCATGCGTTGCAGCCACACCGCGCCGGCTTCCTCGTTCCAGTGCTCGACCGAGCCGCCGGGGTAGGTGATCTCGTAGGGGCTCATGGTCGCATCGCCGACGAAGACGACGCGATAGTCGTGCGGAAATTTGTGCAGCACGTCCCAGGTCGCGGTCTTCTCGTCGTGGCGGCGGCGATTGTCCTTCCACACGCTCTCATACAGGCAATTGTGGAAGTAGAAGAACTCCATGTGCTTGAACTCAGCGCGCGCAGCCGAAAAGAGCTCCTCGCAGAGCTTCACGTGCGAATCCATCGAGCCGCCGATGTCGAGGAAGAGCAGCACCTTCACCGTGTTGCGCCGCTCCGGGCGGAGAATGATGTCGAGATAGCCCTGGCGCGCGCTCTCGCGGATGGTGCCGTCGAGGTCGAGTTCGTCCGGCGCGCCGCTGCGCGCGAACTTGCGCAGGCGCCGGAGCGCGATCTTGATGTTGCGCACGCCAAGCTCGACGCTGTCGTCGAGGTTTTTGTATTCGCGCTTGTCCCAGACCTTCACCGCCTTGCGCTGGCCGCCTTCACCGCCGATGCGCACGCCTTCGGGGTTGAAGCCTGAATTGCCATACGGGCTCGTGCCGCCGGTGCCGATCCATTTATTGCCGCCCTGGTGGCGTTCACGCTGCTCGCGCAGACGCTGCTGCAGCGTCTCCATCAATTTGTCCCAGCCGCCGAGCGCTTCGATCTGCGCCTTCTCTTCATCGGTCAGGAACTTTTCCGTCAGCGCGCGCAGCCATTCGGCGGGGATTTGCGCGTCGACGGCGTCGACGGTGCGCTCGAGACCTCTGAAGACGTGGCCGAAAACGCGGTCGAACTTGTCGAGATGGCGCTCGTCCTTCACCAGCGCGGCGCGGGCGAGATAGTAGAACTCCTCGACGTCGGGCCCGATGGCCTCTTTGTCGAGCGCCTCCACCAAGAGGAGGTACTCCTTAAGGCTCACCGGCACGCGGGCTGCGCGCAGCTCCGTGAAAAAGCGCTGGAACATAAGACGTCACCCTGACGCAACAAGTGACCTCGGTCAAAAGCCGCCGGTCGCCGCGCCGCCCACTCAACCTTGCGTTACGGAAGGCGCATCATTACGTTTCCGATAGTCTGGAGGGACTGCGGGAGATGGACGACGGCGGGTCGGTACGGGGAAATTTGTTGAAGCACGCCACGGGGCCCTTGCTTGGCATCGGGTTCGGCGCGCTTGCGTGGTTGTGGGTTGGAACGTTCGGCCCGCACGGGTTTATGCAGCCCAAACCGAACTGCGGTGAGCAAACCAATTGCGTGATCGTCGCGGGATTGGATCGCGACGTCTACATGGGCTTCGGCGCCGGCAACGAAGTCTTCGGTCTCGACGTATCGGACGACGTGACAGAGCGTTTGGTTGGTCAGCTCCGCAGCGACAGTGTCCCGACCGTTTTCAAGTTTCCGATCGAGATCGCGGTGCCGCAGACCGGGTCGCGCGATGAGGCGCGCGATCTCGCAAAGGCGTTCGATCGTGCGCGCGAACTGGGGCGCGAACGTCATGCGCGCCTAGTCGTTGTCGGCCGCGTCATCGACGATCGGCACATCCGGATCGCGTTCGTGGATCCCAACAGCGGCGCCGCGCCAGAGATGTTCGAACACGATCTCGATAGCGCAGAGGGCCGAGCGGCGCTGCAAGAGCAGCTGAACCGTGCGCTCGGCGTTGGGCCGCCATCGCCGCCGCCGCCAACGCCGCCAGAGGAAGAGGTCGTTTCGTTCGAACCGTCCACCCGCAAGCCATCGCCGCGTGATGGCGATCTGACGGGTGGACGGACGCAAGGTCCCTCCGCCGGACCGGCGCTGCCGCCAGCTGCGGGGCCGTCGGCGCCGTCGCCGACCAGCACCGTGCCCCGGTCGCCGCCGACGCCAGCGCGTCTTACAAACCCGGTCTGGCTCGAGCGGCCGAATGCGGCGGACTTCTCGCGCTACTATCCGCCGCGCGCGTTGGATCGCGAGCAGGGCGCGTTGGTTCGGCTCTCGTGCCTTGTCGACGCCGATGGGCGGATCGCGTGCACGGTGGCCTCGGAGGATCCGCCGGGCTGGGGCTTCGGCGAAGCGGCGTTGCGCATTTCGCGCCACTTCCGGATGGCGCCGGCGACGCGCGACGGCGAACCCACATCGGGCGGCCGCATCGAGGTTCCGATCCGTTTCAGCGTCGCTGGCTGATCAAGGCGCCGGCGGCGCGGTCATTTCGTCGAGCTTGGCCACGAACATGCGCCAGGACGTTTCGGCCGCGGCCGCCGCCGCTGCATCGTCGGCGGCCGGAGCGGTGTAGCGCAGCTTGATCGTCCATGCGCCGACCAGGGCGATCGCGGCGCGGGTGTAGAGGCGCTGGCCGTTGCGGGTGACGATGAACTGAGCGCTCCCGTGCGGGGGCAGCGTGTCCGACGCGATCTCCTGTTCGGGGCCCTGATAGGCCGCAGCGTCTGGGCTCACTTGCCGGATCGCGGCCTCCGCGGCGCGGAGCTGTTCGTCGAGCGTCGTCTCGAACGGAAAGCGGGTGGCGTAGAAGGTGACGATCGCGCTGCCCTGATGGCTGTCGCAGGCGACGTTGTCGCCGCGCGGCAAGCCGGGGAACAACACCAGCCGCCCGTCCGAGCCGTCGCGCAGGAAATCGCACCGCATCCCGCTGCCGACGTGGCGTACACTGACGTGTCCGTTGTGCACGATCTCGAACACGCCCTGGGCGTCGGCGCCTTCGATCATGCCTTCGGCGATCGATCCGGGCGCCGCGGTTGGTTCGGTTTCGTCCTGCGCCCAAGCCGCCGGCGCAAGCGCCATTAGCGCCAGCGCGCATAGTATCCGCCGCATGCGTGCTTCTCCCGCCCGGCAGACTATGCGCGGCGCGCGCACCTGTCGACGGCTGTGCTCAGGGCGGCGTCAGGCGAACGCCGGTTTCGGCCAGCTCCAGCAAGAGCTGGGTCGGATCGAGCACGCGCGAGGGGCGGTCCGCGCCATGGCGCCAGGAGACGTTGCGGGTCGTCGCGGGGATGTAGGTCTCGAAATGGAGCTGCGCGGTGTCGCTCACCGTGGCGATGGCGGCGCCCGCGCGCACGCCGCCGCCGATCGCCAACGCGAAATCGCGTAACGACGTTTCGCGCACTTCGCCGTAATTGGCGACGTAGCCGTCGTGCGCCAGCATCAGCGCGTAGCTCATTTCGCCGGTGCTCGCGCGCAGGAACGGATAGAAGCCGACCAAGCGGCCGTCCTCCACCGCGACCACGGTGTCGCCTGCGTTGGCGAAGAGATCGACGCCGACGTGACGCCGCGTCGGATTGTCGGCGCGTGCGGCAGGGCGGGGCGCATCGAAGCGCCGCAGCGGGCGGCCCTCGAACGCGCCGTTCTCGAGCTGACGCGACACGACGTTCCACTGCCGGTGGTTGGTCACAACAGGCCAGTAGCGGTGCGCGGCGCTACTTTGCGCGAGCGGCGCGGCGCCGCGTCCTTCGGCAAACGCGACGGACGCCGCCGCGAGCGCCAGACCTGTGAGAAGCATGCGCCGTTTCATGGCGCGACACTTCAGCGTAAATCGCGGCGTTAGTTTGTCTGGCGCGGCCCCTGCGTGACCGTCACGCGCGCGGCGCCGATCACGGCGTTGTGGCCGCGGTGCAGCTGGTCTGCGCGTTCACAAGTTCCTGAGCGGCTGGCGCGAGCGCGTTACGGTTGGCATCCGAGCGCGCGGTGACGCGCACCTGGAGGGTCGCGTCGGCGCGATAGAGATCGGTGGCAGCCAGGAAGAAGCCGCGATCGTTCTCCATCCGCCGCAGTTCGACATCGCAGGCGCCAAGCGTCGAGAGCTCCGGCGCCGTGATGCGGACGTTGGGCAGGGTCGAGGCCTGCTCGTAGACGCGCCCGAGTTCGGCGCGCGATTCCGCTTCGGGCGCCAAGAGGCTGGTCACCCAGATGTTGCCGCGTTCGCCAAAGTCGTAGAGGCACTCGCCGCCGAACATGTCGCGCGCGCCGGAGAGCGGCGCGCCGGCGAGTGTGGCAGGGCAGAGCAGGGCGGTCGAATTGCTCCGCAATCCGCCACTCGCATCGAACGACCAGGTTGCGCTGTCGGCGGCCGCAAGATCGGCGGGCGAGCCTGTATTCCACTGCGGTTGCTGCTGTGCGTGCGCGGGCGTGGACGCGAGCAGCGCGGCGACCGCCGCGGCAAAGAACATGCGTCGCATTCAAAAAGCCTCCGCCCGTGCTCGTCCCTCGGCGCGGAAGATAGGGGGCGGCGAGTACGCTGTCGATAGATGGAGGCAATTGTTGCCGTCGTTCAGGGGCGGAAATGCGGCGCCACGGACGCCCGCCTCAATTGCGCATTTCAAGCAAGGCGAGTGTGAAAATTGCACCCGCCTCCAGTTGGTGACGCATCAGAGAGTCGTCTTCGACGGCCCGAGCGCTATACCGCAGCTTTATGACCCAATCGCCAGAGCGGGCGACGAGCGCACTCGTAATCCATCTCTCGCCGCGAACGGTAATGAGGAAGTGTGCAACATGCGGCTGTGGCAACGCATCAGATTGGAGTGTTGCAAGCGCGGGCGTTGGCTGTTCATCGTCGAACCGGTCGCGAATGCCAGCGATAGCGCTATCGAGTGCTTGCTCCGCGCTCATCGGCGGGTCGTACCGTGTGGCATAAAGTGTGGTCGCCCGAATATCGGTCTCGTGTAGGCAGCCGACATCGTCGCCACGTTGTTGGCCGGAGAAAATCACCACCTCGGCGCGTATGTTGTTGAAAGAGAAATGGCAAACCAGACCGCTTGCGATATGGCGCACAGAAATACGCTCATCCTCTACCGGCTCAAATACATCACTCAGCTGCGCTTCTTCGATCATCGCGCGCGCGGCGACGTAGGGCGTTGGTTCCGGCGCTTGAGCGTTAGCGAAACCGCCGAACCCGAACCCGAAGGCGTAGGCGAAGAGTTGCGCGCGAAGTGCTTTACTAACCATTGCGATTCTCCCGCCGGGCCAGGAAGGCGAGGCGTTCGAACAGCTGGACGTCGGCTTCATTCTTGAGCAGCGCGCCGTGCATTGGCGGGATGAGCTTGGTGGGATCGCGGTTGCGCAGCGTTTCCGGATCGATGTCGTCGGTGAGCAGCAGCTTCAGCCAATCCAGCAATTCGCTGGTGGAGGGCTTCTTCTTCAGGCCAGGCGCCTTGCGCATGTCGTAGAAGATCTTCAGCGCCTCGCCGACGAGGCGCGCCTTCACGCCCGGATAATGCGACTCGATGATCGCCTTCATCGTCTCTTCGTCGGGGAAGCGGATGTAGTGGAAGAAGCAGCGGCGCAGGAACGCGTCCGGCAGTTCCTTTTCGTTGTTCGAGGTGATCATCACGATCGGGCGCTGTTTGGCTTTGATCGTGCGGTCGAGCTCGTAGACGTAGAATTCCATCCGGTCGAGTTCCTGCAGCAGATCGTTCGGAAACTCGATGTCGGCTTTGTCGATCTCGTCGATCAGCAGCACGGGCCGCGCGGGGCTTTCGAACGCCTCCCACAATTTGCCGCGCTTGATGTAGTTGGCGATGTCGGTGGCGCGCGCGTCACCCAATTGGCTGTCGCGCAGCCGCATCACCGCGTCGTATTCGTAAAGGCCTTGCACCGCCTTGGTCGTCGACTTGATGTGCCACTCGATCAGCGGCGCGCCCAAAGCCTTCGCCACCTCGATCGCTAGCATTGTTTTGCCGGTGCCCGGTTCGCCTTTGACGAGGAGCGGGCGTTCGAGCGTGATCGCCGCGTTGACGGCGACCTTCAGGTCTTCCGTAGCGACATAGTCTTTGGTGCCTTCAAACCTCATCCGCCCGCGCTCCTTGTTGCACGAGAGCAATAAGGCGTCCGCCAGCGGAGGCAATATCTCGTTAACCTTGCGGGGTGACTCTCGCCAGGATGGACTCCCAGAAGCGGGAGGGAGAGGGCTCATGCCGCTGAAGCTGTCGTTGCGTCCGGGCGAGAAATTCGTCGTCAACGGCGCCGTGGTGCAGAACGGCGACCGCCGCGCCGCACTCGTGCTGCAGAACAAGGCCTCGGTGCTGCGCGAAAAGGACATCATGCAGCCCGACGAGGCGGACACGCCCGCCAAGCGCATCTACTTCCCGATCATGCTGATGTACCTGGACGAGCAGGGCAAGGACAAAGCCTATGCCGAGTTCGCCGCCAGGCTAGCGGAGTTCATGGGCGCGGTGCGCGACCCCGCTGTGCTCTCCGAATGCATCGGCGTTTCCAAAGAAGTAATGGCCGGCGAATACTACCGTGCCCTGATGCGCTGCCGGAAACTCATTTCCTATGAGGCTGAGCGCCTGGGGCTAAGGGATGTCGATCAAAGCGTACCAGCGCGCAGCCACGCAGGCTGAATCGCCGCGCGAGCTCGAGTACCGCGCGTTCGGTCAGGTGACCGCCACGCTCGTGCGGTTGCGTGAGGAGGGCGCCGCCCCGCCGGCGCAGCCGCTGATCGACGCCATCGACGCCAACCGCAGGCTTTGGAATTTGCTGTCGGCCGATTGCGCGCTGCCGGGAAACCAGCTGCCGCTGACGCTGCGGGGGCAGATCATTTCTCTGGCCATGTGGGTTGCGCGCTATTCCAGCGACGTGCTGCGCAGCGGCGCCGATCTCGAACCGCTGATCGACATCAACCGCACCATGATGGAAGGCCTCGGCGCGCGCTGAGCTGGGCAGAAATTGCCGGGCGCCCGGCGAACAATGCCGAGCGTGCGGCGCGGAAATCGTTTCGGCGCTGACGCGTCATTAACCTTCACGCTTTACACCATCAGCCAACGCAACGCGTCTTTCTCCGCAAGGAGCAGGGCGTCAGGAGCAATCCGCGCGGATCGGACGGCGACGTCCAAGCCGGCCAAAACGGCCGGTCAACCTAAGTCCAGAAGGACCGATACAAATGACCAGCGTCAATACCAACTACGGCGCGCTCGTTGCGCTCCAATCGCTCAACGCCACCACCCGCGAACTCTCGGAAGTCCAGAACCGCGTCAACACCGGCCTCAAGGTCGCGTCTGCCGCGGACAACGGCGCCGTGTTCGCCATTGCCGAAGGCCAGCGCGCCCGCGTCGCCTCGCTCGGCGCCGTCATGGACGGCATCGATCGCGCGACCTCGGTGATCGACGTCAGCCTGTCGGCCGGCGAAGCCATCGGCGACATCCTGAAGCAGCTGAAGGAAAAGGCCGTCGCCGCGCAAGCGACCGACCTCTCGACCGACCAGCGCGCCGCGCTGCAGGCCGACTTCAACGCGCTGCGCAACCAGATCGACCAGATCGCCAACGCCGCGACCTTCAACGGCTCGAACCTCGTCAACGGCACCAACCTGACGGGCGGCGCTTCGCCGTTCTCGGTGCTGACGACGGATTCCGCCGGCGCCAGCGCCGGCCGCTTCACGCTCGCCAACGTGGCGATGGAAGACGCCAACAACAATCCGTACTCGCTGTACGCCAACATCGAAGACGCGACCGGCCTCAGCATCGGCGCCAACGATGCGGTCGAGTTCTCGATCACCTCGGGCAACGAGACGACGACCTTCACGATCGACGTCAACCCCACCGACACGATCGAAGACTTCATCACCCGCGTCGGCACGCAGTCGAACGGCCGCGTGACGGCGACCTACAACGCCCAGACCGGCGTGATGAGCTACCACTCGGCTGAAGACTTCGACGTCACCTTCACGGACGGGACCGCCCCGGCCGATGACGACGGCTTCTTCGACAATTCCGACGGCGCCACCGGCTCCAGCATGACCCAAGCGGTCGCGCCGGGCTCGGGCACCAACGAACTGGCGGTGTCGGGCTTCAACTTCACGCTGGGCGCCACGGGCCAAGCGCTGGAGCAGCTGACCTCCACCCTCAGCATCGCCACCGCCTCGGGCGCGGAAGCGGCTTCTTCGGCGATCGACGCGTCGATCACCGCGCTGAACCGCGATCTCGCCACCCTCGGCGCGCAAGCCAAGGCGCTCGACGCGCAGAAGAACTTCCTCGGCAAGCTGTCGGACTCGATCGAAGCCGGCATCGGCAACCTGGTCGACGCCGACCTGGCGAAGGAATCGGCCCGCCTCCAGGCGCTGCAAGTGAAGCAGCAGCTGGGCGCGCAAGCCCTTTCGATCGCCAACTCGGCGCCGTCGATCGTGCTGTCGTTCTTCCGCTAAGCGGATCACGAGAAAGGCGGGGAGCTTCGCGCTCCCCGCCGATTTCGCCGGGGAATGAAAGATGGCTTCAGTCGCGCCACCCAATGCGGCTGCTGAAGTGCAGTTCGCAGCGCGTCAGACGACGCAGGATCCGGGGCCCGCAGCGCAGGCCGCGGAGCGTCGCGTTGAAGAACACGCAGCGGCGCAGCGCGCCGAGCTTACGCCGGACAAGGTCCACGTCCAGCTCGATACGAGCGCCGGGCGCTTCGTGCAGACCTTGACCGACGCGCACACGGCCGAGATGTTGCGCCGCTATCCGAGCGAGTCCCAGCTTGCCTACGCGCGCGCCGTCATGGCGTACCTGCGGGCGATGAGCGGCGGCTGACGCCGCAATCGTAAAGCAAACGTAAATTTATTCGTTGCGAAGGCGTTACCGTTAACGTTTCCTTAACGATTCGCGTGGTTTGAAGCGCGCGCGGCGAAGCCTGCCGTGCGCCTGTCCGGCGCGCGATCCGAAGGAGCGGCCAAGATGGTCTCGAGCATCCTCCCTGGAACGACGGGCGCCGGCGCGCTCGGCGTCGATACCCGCAACTTGCGGCCGATGACGCCGGCGCAGCAGCGGCGCGACGAACCGAATGTCCAGGGCGACCGGGTCGAGTTGAGCGCAGCGAGCCTGGCGGCGGCGCGCGAAAGCGTGCGCGCGGGCGTGGCCGAAGTGCACGAAGCGCTGGCGCTCGGCCATGAAGCGCAGGCGATGCTGGTCAAGGTGCAAGCCTTGGCCAAGAGTGGCGATCAGGGCGAACTCGACGCGACGTTGGCGCAGTACGCGGCCAAGCTGGATGCGGCGGAGGCGCGCGGCGCGCGCGTGGCGGCGGGGCAGGACATAGCGGTGCAGGCCGAACCG
Organism: Hyphomonadaceae bacterium; assembly: GCA_050182055.1. Classification (GTDB taxonomy): domain Bacteria; phylum Pseudomonadota; class Alphaproteobacteria; order Caulobacterales; family Aquidulcibacteraceae; genus Vitreimonas. The sequence continues at coordinate 456 of JBFXCP010000037.1, read as the reverse complement.
GGCGGCGCGCCGGTGACAATTTCGGGCGTCGATCTCAGATTGGGCGGCGCGGTGATCGTAGTGAGCGCCGGCGCACAGGCGGCGGACGCGGGCCTTGCCGCGCAGGCGCAAAGTTCGCTCGACGCGCTGCAAGGCGAAATGAGCAAGCTGCTCGAATCCGCGCGCGCGCTCGAAGCGCATCAGGGCTTCCTCGGTGCGGCGGAATTGGCGATGGGCGTGCGCGGCGATCTCGACGCCGACAGCGCGCGGCTGTTGGCGCTGCAAGTGCGCCAAGGTCTGCAGGCGGCGGGCGCGGCCTCGATCGCCAACGCCGAGCCGCAAGCGGTGCTATCGCTGTTTCGGGCTTAACGACCCCGCTCCCCTCGATGGGGGAGCTGTCGCGCGGAGCGCGACTGAGGGGGTGAGGCCCGCTGATGTTTCCGATTGAGCCTTGTGAGGCGTCGTCTTCACCAGCGG
>JBFXCP010000036.1:0-21175 GCA_050182055.1 Hyphomonadaceae bacterium | reverse complement strand
TGGCTTAACTAATCGCGACCGCCATCCCTCCCCGCCAGGGGAGGGTGTCAGGTTGTGCGCCAGCACAAGCTGACGGGTGGGGCGGGCGGCGGTAAACTTTCGGACTGCAGCGCCATCGCCCCACCCGCCGCGAAGCAAGCTTCGCGACACCCTCCCCTCGCGGGGAGGGATGCGTTAGTGTGAACTCATGGCCAATGCGGACATCCGCCGCGCCCGCCGCCTGCGCAAGACCATGTCGCCGCCGGAGCTGGCGCTGTGGTTTCGGTTGCGTGCGTTGCGCAGCTGCGGACATCACTTCCGCCGCCAATCGCCTGAACCGCCGTACACGCTGGATTTCGTGTGCCGGCGCTCAAGACTCATCGTCGAGGTCGACGGCGTACACCACTCAAGCGAACCTCAATCGGAGCATGATGAGGCCCGGGACGCCGACCTCGTGCGGCGCGGCTTTGTCATACTCCGCTTCTGGGCAAGCGATGTGCGCGATGAACTTGACGGCGTGATGGACGCTATCGTCGCGGAACTAGGCGCGCCGGGCAACAACCGCCCCCATGTCGCACCGGACATGAGGCGCGATCGCGACCGTCCGCGCCTGCGCCATCTCGTGAGATTGGGCCTGCAACGGCGCGCCAGCGAGTGAAGCGCGCCGCCGCCCTCCCTCCCCGCCAGGGGAGGGTGTCAGGTTGTGCGCCAGCACAAGCTGACGGGTGGGGCGGGCGGCGGTAAACTTTCGGACTGCAGCGCCATCGCCCCACCCGTCGCGAAGCAAGCTTCGCGACACCCTCCCCTCGCGGGGAGGGATGAGTCAGGCGGCAGTCCTGAACCCGATGTGCGACATGCCCAACGTCGGATCACCAGGCTGGCGCGAGCCGCTGCGGAAGCGGGAGCAGAAATTGCGCGCGCACAGGTTCGAGCCGCCCTTCAGCACACGCGCTTGCGCCAAGCCGCCGCGCGTCACGTCTTGCACGCGCGCGCCTTCGAACGGCGTGCTGGTCCATTCCCACACATTGCCGATCATATCGTAGAGGCCGCTGGCGTTGGGCTCGAAGCAACCCACCGGCGCCAAGCCCTGGAAACCGTCGTCGCCCTCATCGCGAAACGGAAACATGCCTTGCCAAGTGTTCGCGCGCGGGCGCCCATCGGCGGCGTAGGCTTCTGCGCGTACGTCGTCCGGCGTCGGTGCAGCGCCGCGCGCGGCCCATTCCCATTCCAGTTCCGTCGGCAACCGCCGGCCCGCCCAGCGCGCGTATGCGGCGGCGTCCTCGTAAGCGACCGCAACAACAGGATAACGCTCTTTCCCTGCAACACTGGAGTTCGCGCCTTCGGGATGTCGCCAATTTGCGGTGGAATCGACGCGCCACTGCCCTGTGCCGCGCTCGAAGACGGCGGCGCCCATCGGCTGGCCGTCCGGACCCGCGCGTTCCGCCACCGTGATGTACCCGGTCGCTTCGACGAACGCCGCGTATTGCGCGTTGGTGACCTCTGTGCGGTCGATCGAGAACGCGGCGACGTCGCCTGTACCGAGCGCGATCTCCTCCGGCTCAAACCGCGCATCGCCACGGTCGACGTGCCCGCCTGCCAAGCTCACCACGCCTGGCGCGACCGGCGCGCAGCTGCGCGCCGCGTTTTGCGCCGGTGCACACGCGGCGAGCGCAAGGATAACGCAGGCGAGAACGCCGCTGCGCCTCACTGCGCCGCCGGGCGCCGCGCAAGCGCCCTTACCACGCCGGCCTAGCCGCGCAGTTCGAGCATGTCGCCTAGCGGGGGATCGTCGGGCCCTCGTTGCGGTCGAGCGGCAAAAGCCGCATGCTTTGGGTGAAATGGGCAGGTAGAAGAACGTGAACATGAAGTACTTTGTAACTGCACTCTGCTTCGCGATCGCCATGTCAGCGCATGCGCAACCATTGCCCCCAACAATACAAACTGCCGGTGTTTCTGTCGCCGAGTACAATGAGGTGGCAGACGAGTTGGGCTTGCCCACAATTGTCACAAGCGGCGCCCTTCCTCCTGAAATACAGGACTCCGGCGTGACGGTGGCGGAATGGGCAGAGATGCTGAGGCGATGGAAAAAGCTATTTGGGCGAGACGAAGACGATAATGATAGGCGGCGAGGGTTCTAGGCAACGCGCGCGTGCGGTCCGGCTTAGCATCGTGAATGCGATGTTGCTGGCGCGTTTTTCGAACCAGTGACGCAACGGAGCGTCGCCCGGAGCAACGCGAAAACCTACTTTGTCATCTCGCACACCGCACAAATGTTGTTGCCACGCCTTCTTTGTCGAAGAGTACCAGCTGATCTCCGTCCGGGTGGAACTCCCACAGTTCACGCCCAGTTTCCGATGCCGCGCGCGCCGTGATGATCCCGTCCGCGGCGGTGGTAACTTGACTCACACCTTGGAAGCCGTCTGGGCCACTGCTCATGATGCGATCATGACCATCTTCCCCGCGCGTGACCGCGAAGGTCATGGTGTCGGCGGCGTCGGAACAGTCGTGATCTTGACCAATCTGTATTCTCCAAGTCCCTACGATTTGCTGGAGCAAGGCTTGCCTCGCCTGCTCCTGCAGCTCTTCCGGCGTTGGCAGGACTTCCGCTTCGACGATCAGCCCCCAATCCAAACACGTCTGATGAATCGCGCTGATCGAGCACACGGCGTCGCGCGCGCCGCCTAAGTTGGAGACGAAGCCCAGCACCGCGGACGCCAGCACGAAGAGCGCCGTCAGCGTCGCCCATGGCGCACGCTTGGCCGGACGATAGCCGACGCCTTCCGGCGGACGCTTCCCTTCGAGCACCGCCTTGACGGCGGTGAGGATGGTGCGGAAGCGATTGTCGTCAACGTTACCGTTCCAGTTTGAGAGATCGACGCCCTGACGCTCGCCGAAGAAGAGCGGCGGGTCACAAGGCTGCACGTAGATCTGGATCAGCTTGCCCTGGTTGCGCGCGCGGCGCGCTTCGGCCTTGACGTTCTCGCTGGCGACCGCCGCTTGCGACCAGGCGACGATGACGACCTTCGCCGCTTCCAGTTCGCGCTCGATGGTCGCTTCCCACGGCGCATCGGGTTCAATGTCCTGATCCCACCAGACGGTGTGACCAGCCCCGCGCAAGCCCTGGACGATGCGCTGCACCGCGTCCTGGTTCTCGCGCTTATAGGAAATGAAGATGTCCGCCATGCCGTCCCCCTGGGCGTGGCCGCATCATTCCCGCATTAGCGCCCGGCGGTCCAGCGCACGCGGCGGTTGCCGCCAAGCCCGTGAGACCACCGCACCGCCCCCACGCCCACGGGTTGACATAGTGGGTCTATGTACATAGTATTGCATAGTACAGGACGACACTCGGTATGCCGCCAACCCCGCCCCAACCGGACGACAAGCTCGAACAAGAGCTGCGCCGCGGCGTGATCGTGCTGGCCGCGCTCTCCCAATTGCGCGGCTGGCAATACGGCTATTCGTTGCGCCAGGCGCTCGCCGCGCGCGGGATGCCGATCGAGGAAGGCACGCTTTACCCGCTGCTGCGGCGGCTGGAGGCGCAGGGTCTGCTCGAGAGCGAATGGCGGATCGAGGACGGCCCGCCGCGCCGTTACTACCGGCGAAGCGCCGAAGGCTCGGCGCTCTACGGCCGCCTCACCGACAACTGGAACACCCTCGTCGCCACCATCGGCGGCCTGATCGCGGAGGGGCCAAAATGAGCCCGGAAGACATTCTCGAAGCTTATGTGAACGATGTCGCCAAGCGCCTGCCGCGCGCCAAACGCGATGATGTGGCGCTCGAACTGCGCGCGCTGCTGCGCGAGGAGCTGCAAGACCGCGTCGAGAGCGCGGGCCGCCCTGCAGATGAAGCGATGGCGCTGGAGCTCGCGCGCGGCTTCGGCGCGCCCGAAGACGTCGCCGAGCGCTATCGCACGCCGAGCTTCGTCGTCATCGCGCCGACGCAAACCAACACGTTCGCCGCGCTCGCCTTCGGCGGCGTTGCGGTACAGTGGCTGGCGACGATCCCGCACGTCGTGTCGCTGGAGTCCGGGCGCGTGCTGACCACGCTCGGCGCGTGGTGGCTGAGCTACGGCTTGGGCGCGCTCTGGTGGCCGGGCTTCATGGTGATCGCCGCCATCATCGGCGGCTGGATGCGTCACGTCTGGCCGCCGGACGCCAACACTTGGCGGCCGCGCGCCGCCGACATCGACGCCATCAACCGCCCGCTCTGGGCGCTCGGCGCGGCCGGCGCTGCGCTTGGCTTCACGGCGCTGTTCGGCGCGTTCTGGGCGATCGAGAGCCTCGCGCCCGCTACGCTGCGCGAAGCGTTTCAATTCAACCCGGATTTCTTGCCACTAGGCGGCGCGCTCGCGGCGCTGCTGTGGGGCGCGGGCGCGGTCGTGTTCGCGATGGTCTACAATGAGGGCCGCTGGCGTTCGCTCACGCGCCGGCTCAGCCTCGCCAGCAATTTGGCCTGGGTCGCGCTGCTGACGTGGTTCATCGCCGGTCCGCAGATCTTCAGCGATCCGGGCGCCAACGAAGTCGCCGACGGCGCGCTCGCGCTGGTCGTGTTCTTCCTACTGATCGACATCGGCGTCACGCTGCACCGCATGCTGCGCCGACCACAGACGCCGGCGGCGCTCGCGGCGGCCGCGAAAGGCTGAGCCATGCTGCGTGCAGCGCTCACCGCGCTGGTTCTCTGCGCCTGCGTCCTGGCGATGTTGTGAGTGCGGACGTTGGTGGTATGGGCAGTCTAGAGCGAACCTGTATCCGCAGGGAAATTCCCTGCTCTTCCCTGCACGCGTCTATCCACGCAGGGCGTTTTTATTCTCCTGTCGCGCCACGAGCGGACCAACGTGACGCAAGCCCCGGTAACTTGGCGCTTTTCCACATACATGCTGACTCCGTGCGGCCAACCGAGCAGGGAATTCATGTTGGCCGTGCAGGGAAGCCTTCGAGCACCCGCAGGCAGTCTCTTGCCGTTGCACCGCGCACCGCCGAGGCCCTTACAACCGACTTGACTGTCCGCCCACTGAGAGCCACCTAACGTCAGTCGCGATGAACGCGGCAGGCGCTCTTTGACAGTGGTCTCGCCCCTGTGAGCGCCAGGGCAGCTCAGGCTGCTATCCGAGACCAGGGCCCAACGGCCCCTCCTCGCTTCTTCAACTCCAACCGAAGGCTCGATGCGTGCACCCGCGCGCTGGTGAGCCGCTCCGCACTGAAGACCGCACAAGGAGGGCCAGATGCCCGATGTAATCGAACACGTGCGCGTGAGCGCACTCAAGCCATACGCGCGCAATACGCGCACCCACTCCAAGCGCCAGATCGAACAGATCGCCCGCTCAATCGAGCGGTTTGGCTTTACCAACCCGGTGCTGGTCGATGATGAGCTGACCATCATCGCTGGCCACGGCCGGGTTGAGGCTGCAAAGCGCCTTGGCCTAGGCGACGTGCCGATCATTCGCCTCTCGCGCATGAGCGCAGCAGATATCCGCGCTTACAGGATTGCCGACAACCGGCTGGCTGAGTTGGCCGGTTGGGACAATGAGTTGCTCGCGATCGAATTACAGGGCCTAACCGAGATTGGATTCGATGTTGAGCTGACCGGGTTCGCAGTCGCCGAAATCGACCTGATCATCGATAGCGTCGCCGAGGCTGATCCTAGCTCGCGCCGTGATGCCGAAGACGCTCTGCCCGACCTGCCGCGCGAGGCCATAACCGAGCTTGGCGATGTCTGGCGCCTTGGCCGCCATCGCCTGATCTGCGGCGATGCGCGTGAGCCTGACTGACCTGCTCTGGTAATTTCGGGCCAAGGATTGGTTGAGAGGCGTAAGCGTTAGGTCAAACCGGTAACGTCACCAAACGAAGGACGCAGAGCTGGGAGTGCAACCGCATCAAGGTGATCTACGAAGCCAAGAGGGCGGGCGCCGCGATCAGGAGAAGGACGATGATGGGCCCCACGCGGCGCAATATCTGGCTCGCCGGCGCCGCCGGTCTGGCGACCGCCGTGAGCGCCTGCGCGAGCGGCGCAAGGCCCGCGCCTGATCTTCGCTTCATTTACAACCGCAGCGCCCAATATCATCGCCCCGACCGCAACCCGATTGTCGTCATTCCCGGTCTCCTCGGCAGCCGGCTGCGTAATCCAGCCGACGGCGCGATTATTTGGGGCGCATTCGATGGGGCAGCCGCCGATCCTTCTAGCGCGAACGGCGCGCGGGCGCTCGCAGCGCCGCTTGAACTCGATGTCGACGCTGGCGCGGCGTCCGGCTTGGCCGACGCCGATGGGGTTCTCGATCGCGTGCGCGTGCGCCTGGCGGGCGTCCCATTCGAACTTGCCCAATACGCCGAGATCCTCGCGACCTTGGGCGCGGGCGGCTACCGCGACGAATCACTTGGGCTTGCTGGCGTCGATTACGGCGGCGACCATTTCACCTGCTTTCAATTCGCCTATGATTGGCGCCTCGACAACGCCGCTAACGCTGCAGCGCTGAAGGCCTTTCTCGACGCCAAGCGGATTTATGTGTCGGCGCAGTACGCTGAACGTTTCGGCCTCAATGTCTTGCCAGAATCCATCCGCTTCGATGTCGTCGCGCATTCGATGGGTGCGCTCCTGCTGCGCTACTTCATGCGTTATGGCGCAGCACTTTTGCCCGAAGATCGCGCTCCCGAAGTCACCTGGAGCGGCGCCAATTATTTTGAACGTGCGGTGCTCGTCGCCCCGCCCAACGCGGGCAGCCTGCGCACGCTTCTATACCTCATAGAAGGGCGCAACTTCGGCAGACCACTGCTTCCCTTCTATCCTCCCGCGATCCTCGGCACCTATGCCTCGCTTTATCAATTGCTGCCGCGGCCGCGGCATGCGCCAGTGGTGTGGGACAGCGCGGGTCACGAGCCGCTCGAAAACATTTTCGACCCGGTGATTTGGCGCCGTTACCAATGGGGCCTTGCCGATCCGGCTCAAGACAACGTGCGCCGCGCACTCTTTCCAGCCATCGCCGGTGAAGCAGACCGCCTATCGGTGGCCTATGAGCTGCAAGCAAGATTGCTGCGCCGCGCCCGGCGCTTCACCGCCGCACTCGATGTCACCGCAGGGCCCACGCCCGGCGTCGAGGCAATGCTGGTAGCGGGTGATGCGCTGGATACGCCGCGCACGCTCGCGCTGAACGACGCGAGCGGTCGCCTGTCCATGCTGGAGAGCGGGCCTGGCGACGGGGCCGTTTTGCGTACGAGCGCGCTGCTCGACGAGCGTAGCGCAGATCGCTGGACGCCCGCGCTTCAATCTCCGCTTCGCTTCAACACCACATTGCTGCTGCATGGGGATCACTTGGGAATCACTCGCTCGGCGAGCTTCAGCGACAACGTGCTTTATTGGCTTCTGGAAGCGCCGCGCCAGCCGGGCGCCGCCGGCGCCTGGCTTTAAACGCTGAGGGGAACCGCGTGAAGACATCGCTTAAATCGATCTTCGTCACTCTCTATCTTTGCTTCCTTGTCGGCGCGAGCGCGTTTGCACTCTGGCGCATCGCGGGGCCGCATTTTGGTTTGGGCTGGATTGGCGCTTTGTTGACGACCGCGCCTTTCCTCATGCTGCTTGGCTGGCTCATGCTCACGCAGCGCAGCGCCCGCACCAGCCCACGCTTGCCGGCCATCATCGCCTTCGGCGCGGCGGGCGTAATCCTTGCCTACTGGTCCTGGCTCGTTGGCTTTTCCGCCCGCACTCCCCTCGCCATCGCGGTCACAGGATTCTTGAGCTTCCTGATCTATTCGTATTGGTATTCCGACCTTGGACCGAGGCGCAGCGGCGCACTGGCGCTTGGACGTGCGCTTCCGGACTTCCTTGTTCAAACTGAGAGCGGCAGTGAGGTCGCGTCCGCCACATGGCGCGGGCGTCCCACGGTCCTCATTTTTTATCGCGGCAATTGGTGTCCGCTCTGCATGGCGCAAATCAAGGAAGTGGCTCACCGCTATCACGAGGTTGAGGCGATGGGCGCGCGCGTGGCGCTGATTTCGCCGCAGCCGCAAGCGCACACCCAGCAACTCGCGCGCAAGCATGGCGTCAATTTCGAATACTATGTGGACGCCGGAAACAGCGCGGCGCGCTTGCTCGGCATCGATCACCCAGGCGGCTTGCCGCTTGGCATGAGCGTCTTGGGTTACGACGCCGATACCGTGCTGCCTACGGTCGTGGTCACCGACAAGGACGGGATCGTTCGCTGGACGCATGAGACGGACAATTATCGGGTGCGTCCGGAGCCCGAGCTCTTCCTCTCGGTGCTTCGCACGCAGGCGCTTTAGCCGGCGGTGCGCCCCGCGGCTTGGGTGATGACGAGCGCGACAAGCCCCAAGGCGAGCACGGCGACGCTCACGAGCGCGCCAGCGCCGGATTCGGCGGTGACGTACTGAAGCGAGGAAATGAGCATCGCAAAACTGGAGGCGGCGAACATGAGCGGCAGCGCAGGATAGAGCGGGGCCTTGAACGGCCGCACGACGGCCGATTGGCGAACCCGTAGAACTATCACGGCGATCCCGCTCATGGTGAGAAATAACCAATAGACCGGCGCGGTATAGTCAACCAGCGTGACGAAGCCGTCGTAAAATGCGCCGAACACCACAAGCGCGAGCGAGAGCGCCCCTTGCGCCCAGATTGCTTGCGCCGGAATTTGGCGGCGTTCATCCCAAACGCCGATGCGCTTGAGTGCGGGCCAATCATGGGCGCAGGCATAGGTCGTGCGGGCCCCTACAACGATGGTGGCGTTGATTGAGGTGATGACCGCAAAGGCGATCGCCAACGCGGTCGCGATTCCTGCCCAGGGGCCGAACGCCTTATCCATCAGTTCCGCCGCGGGCGCCGACGAACGCGCCAGCGCCTCAATGCCGAGGCCGTACCAAAACGCCCAGTTCACGGCGAGATAGAGCGCGGTGATGATGAGGATGGCGCTGATCAAGGCGCGCGCCATGCCGCGCCTTGCATCTTGCACTTCCGCCGAAAGCGTCGCCACTTCGCTCCATCCGCCATAGGCGAGCAGAGCATAAACAAGCGCATAGCCAAAGCTCGCCGGAGCCGATGCGATTGGCATTGGCGCTGCGTCCGCCGGCCCGATCCCGTTCATGATCAGAACCAGCGCCGCAAGGATCATGATCAAGAGGCCCACCACCTCAAGACTGGTGAGCCCATAATCGGCAGCGTCTTGGCGGCCCCCTGCGCCACGCAAATTGAAGCCGGTCAGCGCGATGACCGCAATCGCCGCGTAGATCGCCGCGCCGTGTTCGCCGATCGGCGCCGCTGCGCTCATATAATCGCCCAGCACATAACCCAAGAGCGCGATTGACCCGGAATTGATCACGGCGAACCGCGCCCAGGCGAAGAGGAACGCCAACCGGCGTCCGTAAGCCAGGCCCAAGAAATGATAGTCCCCACCAGCATTGGGAAAGGCTGCGGCAAGTTCTGCGTAGCAGAGCGCGCCCATCAGCGTGACGGCGCCGCCGATCGCCCACGCCGCAAACAACCAGAACGGCGAACCGGCGGCCTCGGCGACCAGCGCCGGAGATTTGAAAATGCCCGCGCCGACCACCATGGCGACCGCGAGCATCGATACGTAAGCCGCACTCACATGGCGGCGTGGGCCCAATTCACTCACCGCTGGCGCCGATCGAACGGCGCGGCCAGTGACCAGGACAGGCGCTCGGGCCGTTCATCCTGCAGATCACGCAGTCCTAAAACCAATGGCGCCTCGCGCGAACCGGTAGAGCTGCGCAGCGTCCTGAAAAATCGATCCCAAACCGAAAGGCAAAATCCATAGTTTGAATTGTGCTCTTCAGCGCGCACCGAGTGATGAATACGGTGAAGATCAGGAGTGACGACGAGCAGGCGGACCACACGTTCTATGCCCGGCGGCAACGCAGTATTGGCGTGATTGAAGATAGCGCAGCCATTGAGCAGGATCTCAAACACAACAATCGCAACAAGCGGCGCGCCCAAGGCGACGGCCGCCCCCGCCTTCAAAAGCGCCGACAACAGAATTTCAATCGGATGGAATCTGAGCGCGGTGCTGGCGTCCACGTCGCGGTCGCCGTGATGTACGCGATGCAGCGGCCATAACAATGCAAAGCGGTGAAACGCCCAGTGTTGACCCCATACCAGAAAATCCAGCGCTGCTATGCTCGCCAAAACAGCGACCCAAGATGGTGCGGCGAGGACATTGAGTATTCCGACCCCGTTATGGCTCGCCCAGACAGAGGCGGCACCCGCGATCAACGGCGCCGGGGCGGCGGCCAGCAGGCGCGCCGTTAAGGCGCCGGCAGCGACGAGCAGCGCGTTTGTTCGCCAACGGCCAAGGCGGGGGCGCACGCGCGCGCGCCGCGGCCATAGGGCCTCGGCGAGCATCATCATCGCCAAGATGGCTGCGAAGCTGCCGAGCCGGACGTAAGGCTCAAGACGGATCAGATCCTCTAGGCTCATTGTCCGGCGGACCTTGCGCGAAACGCGCTCAGACGTGGATGAGTCAGCAATCGCCGCCACGTCTCGTTGTAGGGATGCACGTAAGGCGTGGGCCCGAACCGGTCGATGAGCGGGCGGGCCTCATTGTGCCAGGCGAAAACGCCGCCGCGTAAATTGTAGACAGCGCGCGCACCTCGCGCTTCAAGTCCGCTCTGCGCGCGCGAGGCGAGGCGGGAGCTGCGCTGTCCAACCGAACAATAGAAGATTATGACGGCGCCTTCAGCGCGCGCGCCGATCTGACCAAGCGCCGCCGATGTCGAGATGTTCGGGGCCATCCGCTCGGCGTCGCTTAAATGGCTCACATCGAATTCCGCGCGTTCGCGCACGTCAAAAAGCCAGGCGCCCCCGCTTCGAGGAACGAGTTCGCCAATGCGCAAATGCGCCACATTGGCAAACTCCGTTTCGACCCGCCGCGCCATCTCCTCAAGCGTTCTTGGCGGGCCGAGCGCCAGCGCTTGCGCCCTGGCCGTAGGCGCTAGCATGCAAAAGGCGCCGCACGCGGCGATGACCTGACGGCGGCGCAGTCGCATCGGCGCATCTCCCCTCTTCATCAAGCGGCTTCGCGCCGGCGCCGGCTTTGGTTTCACCTGCTAACCCGCCGGATGTCGGCGTAACGGACAGACGCCTCGGTCCGAAGCCCTTAGCGTAAGACCGCTGCTCATTACCCGCGCGCGCGCCAAGGAGACAACGCATGTCCAACGATCTCTTGTGCAAGCTTTCGGCGCTTTGTGACGGCGTCTTGCCGCTCGCTGGCGCTCTGGCCGCCTTCGCCATGATCGGCGTCATCGTTCTTGCGGTCTGAGCGCAGCGCGATGATCGATCTTTACACCGCCGGAACCCCAAATGGCTGGAAGGCCTCAGTCACGCTCGAAGAGCTTGGCCTTCCCTACCAGACACTGCCGATCGATCTGGGCGGCAAGCAACAGAAAGAAGATTGGTATCTTAAGATCAACCCCAACGGCAGGATTCCAGCGATCATCGACCGCGACCATGACAACTTCGCCGTCTTCGAGTCCGGCGCAATCTTGATCTATCTTGCTGAGAAGACCGGCCGTCTCCTCTCAAGTGACGCCAAGCGCCGCTCGCAGGCTTTGCAATGGCTTATGTTCCAAATGGGCGGCGTCGGTCCGATGATGGGTCAAGCCAATGTCTTCTTTCGCTATTGGCCTGAGAAGATCGAGCCAGTGATCGCCCGCTATCAAAACGAAAGTCGCCGCCTCTTTGAAGTGCTCGATCGCCGGCTATCGGAAGCAGAGTATCTCGCGGAAGATCTCTCCATCGCTGATATCGCCAATTGGGCCTGGGCGCGCAGTCATGCCTGGTCAGGCGTGCCGATCGATGGACTTATCCATTTCCAGCGTTGGCTCGACGCGATCGAACGGCGCCCGGCGGCGCAGCGCGGCCTCAAGGTGCCCGGCGATCTGCCTGCAATCGACAATAAGCAAGCCGCGGATCGCTTCATCGCCGGCGCGCGCGGCATGTTGCAGACCTGATCACTCCTAGCGGTGCGCCGCATGCATCACGGCAACTGCCGACGACGCCGCGAAGACAATCAGGTGCGCCGCATTCATTGCCGTCGGTAAGACATAGACGCCGATCGCGGGCGCAAACGCATAGAGCGCAAACACGCCCGCGAGCAACAGCGCCGGGGCCAACAGCGCCATCCAGCGGGGATAAAGCGTGCGTCCGCTCAAGATGAGACCAATCCAGATCACGCTCGTCAGCGCCATGGCTGCGCGCAATACGTTCACGAGTATTTCGTTGCGCACGGCATACTCGGTCAGCAATGAAGGCGCCGCTTCGCCCGCCGCGATCGCCTGCACGAGAAGCGCCATAAAAGGACGCTGACCGATCCACACTGCCCCAATCACAAAGGCGTAGGCGCCGATGAGGAAGAAGGCCCAGGCGGCCAGCCGCGACGCTGGCGCCAACATGGTCTTCAGATGCCAATATCCAACCAGATAGAGCGGCGCGGCGAATACGCTAAGCGCATAGCCCAGATTCAGTTGCGCGCGGCCAACATCAAGGAAGAAGCCGTACGCTTGATCTTCATAGAAACCGCGCGGGCTGAACTGCAGGCAAAATTCGCCAATGCCGACAAAGCACGCCGCGAGCAGACCGATAAAGCCCGCTTCAATCGGCGCATGATCAGCGTATTCAACGCGCCCCTTATTCACGGCGTTCCATCCCAACGGATGAGCGTGCCCGCCGCTACATTTTCGTAACGGCGCTCAACGCCGTTGCTGAGCCTTATGACAACGCTCTGGGCATGCTCGGCCGCTCCGAGCCCAAAAATCTGCGTCCTGGTTTGATCGGCGCCCAGACCCTGATTGGCGATCACTTGTGCGAAGCGGCTTTCACCGCCGACGTCGATCTCAATGCGCGCGCCAAGCATGGAGGCGCGATTGGCAAGCCGCACGCCGATCGCATTGCCGGTTGGCCCGCGATTGAGGAAGGCGCGCGCGGGCCCGTTCAGGTTGAGCCAAACCAAATCGGGACGAAGATCGCCATCGAAATCGGCGACGATGGGCGTCAGCCCAAAATACCGGTTCTCCACGCCCGCGGCGTGTTCACCGGCGACAAAGCCGCCGTCGGCCTGCTGCAGCATGAGTTTTCCGGGATAACGATACATGATCTCATTGAGCGGCAGCCGCGCATAATTCTGCGCCGCCAGCAGGTCCTGGCGACCATCGAGGTTCATGTCGGCGAACACGACGCCCCAGCCGAAGCCGAGCCGTGCCAGGCCCCGTTCGGACGCCTGATCGGCGAACGCTAAGCGCCCTTCATTGCGAAACAGCATGTAGTCGGTACTGAATGGATCATCGGCGCGCAAATCGCCGCGCAGCATCCACTCCGGCAGTGTGTGGCCGACATTCGAGAAATAGAGATCGACGAAGCCGTCATTGTCGAGATCGCCCGCGGCGATCCCCATCGGATAAGAATAAACTGACGGGTTGGCGATCGCGCGCATGGGCGCCGCACCGGTGTTTTCATACATCTCCACCAGGCCGGTGTCCTGGGCAATGACAAGATCGGCGTCGCCATCATTTTCCAGGTCAGCGAACACCGCTGCAAACGTGTTGTGACGCCGTCGCAGCCCGTAAGCTTCGGTTTCGTTGCGCCAGCGGCCTTCGGCGCTCGCGACAAAGAGATAGGAATAGCCCCCGTAAGGCCGGCGAAAGACCGTCTCGCCTTCCACCAGCCCCCTGCTGACATAGCCAGCAACATAGAAATCCACGAGACCGTCGCGATTGATGTCGCCAAGCGCAATCGAAAGCGGCGTCACACCTTCGTCGAGGCTGAGGTCGAGGTTCTCGCAATCAAGTCGGGCGGAAAGATTGCGGCAAAGCCAGACGCCGCTCTCGCGTGCGAGCAACACTTCATCGCGCCCATCGCCATCAAGGTCGATTGTCGCCGCGCCATGGGTGGCGTCTGGCGCGTGCTTGGGCGTGACCGCGCCCGCGATAGGCTCGAACCGACCGTCGCGAAAGGCGAAGACGGCGTCATCCTGCGTGCGTCCCCCGCCCAAGAACAGTTCGTCGCGCCCATCGCCGTCAAAATCGAAGGCCGCACCGCCGGCAAACGGCAATGAAAGCTCAAGATCACCGGCGTGGGTGAAGTCGAGCGCAACAGACTCAAACTGCGGTGCATCGATCGTCTCGGATAAATGCTCGCGCTGAGCGTCACGAAAAGAGTAGACGCCGCCCGCCAGCACAAGCGCCAACGCCACGAGGAAGATCGCAAGCCGGATCACTCTGCTCGCTCCTTGCGCGCTGCATCGAGCCAATCATCGATCGGGGTCTCGGCGATGTGGTTGACGTAATTGGCGAAGATTTCAAGCGCGATACCCAGCATCACGTCGAGTAGCGCCGCGCGCGAGTACCCATGTTGAAGCGCGACCGCGGCGTCGGCGCTGCAGCCAACGCCGCGCTTTCTCACCACCGCGACGGTGAAAGAGCGCAAGGCCTCAAGCCGGGGATCATCAAGGGCGGCGCCCCCACGCAGCGCCGTGAGCGCTGCCTCGCTTACGCCTGCCGCGGCGGCGGCATGAAGATGAAAAGCTGTGCAGTAATGGCACTCTTGCTCGATCGCTGCTGCGAGCAAAACAATCTTGCGTTCGGCCTCGCTCAACTCGGAGCGGGCAAAAAGCCCATCGAGCGCAAAATAGGCTTCAATCGCCGGCGGGCTTTCGGCCAGCGTCGCCGCGAGATTGGGCACGCGCTTGTAGGCGCGTTGCGCCAGGGCCAGAA
This sequence comes from Hyphomonadaceae bacterium, assembly GCA_050182055.1. GTDB lineage: Bacteria > Pseudomonadota > Alphaproteobacteria > Caulobacterales > Aquidulcibacteraceae > Vitreimonas. Next base: position 6,473 of record JBFXCP010000036.1, on the reverse strand, counting down.
ACGGCTTGGCGCCGCCGGGCGCGCTCATGATGGTGTGAAGCGGAAAATTGGCCATTGGTCTAAACTTCGCACAGCGGCCGATCGGACTGCCGCTAAAGGTTGGCATGGTGGGAATAAAACTTATTCCGTCACGACATGAATAGTGCCGCGGCCAATATGCGAAGCGCCTGGAGGATCGACCACCACATAAGCGCGCTCGCAAAGAAAGCGACCAACAAACCCCACCCGGGCGGCCAGCGGTCGGTCTGTTCGATGTCACGTCTCGACGTCGCCACCGCGGCGCGCTTGATCGATGCTGGCGCCGCTCGCCTCTTCAAGGCATTTCGCAAAACTCTTTGCATGAAAGGTCTCTTTGTAGGCTCTTCAGCCGGTCGCGAAATTTGCGCGCGCCAAAGCGCGCTCGTCGAGGCCCTAGGTCCTCGCGCCACGGAATGAGACTTATGCCGCTGGCTGCGCGCCCGCCTCGGAATGATCGAGAAGGCCAATTCAATAGCGCGTCGTCAGCGACGTCAGCCATTCGGGCGAAGCCGCCACGAGCCAAGCTTCGAGCACACGATCCCCGCCCGTCACGATCAAGAGCCCAAGCGCCACCAGAGCGCCTCCTAACGCGGCGCGGCCAACACGTCCGGAGTCGCGCGCCCGTCCGCGCAAGCGCTTGAACACATTCGCCGAGACATAGCCGAGCGCCAGCATGACGCTTGCGGCGCCGACGCCGAAAGCGAGCATGGTAAGAGCCACTTGTTCGAGGTTACGGCCCTGGGCTGCGAGCAGAGAAGCCGCGCCCAAAGTTGGGCCAACGCAAGGGCTCCAGACAACACCCAGCAGCACGCCGAGCCCCGCCTGGCCGGCCAAGCCACCATTTTCCAGCAACCCCATGCGTTCTTGCGCCCAACCGCTCAGCGGTCCCGCCGCATGGGCGACGCGCGCATAGACGCCAGGCGTCAACAAGACGACGCCGATTAAAGAGAGCGCCGCACCGCCCGTCCTGCGCAGCAGCTCGCTTTCTATTCCGATCGCAAATCCGATGGTCGCGACGAAGACGCCCACCGCGGTGAAGGAAAGCGCGAGCCCACCCGCCAGCGCCAGCGGGGCCAAACGATGACGTGCGGCCGCCGCACCCAGGACGATCGGAACCAGCGGCAACACGCAGGGTGAAAGTATTGACAAAGCGCCGGCGAGATAGGCGAGCGCGGGGTTGAGCGCGTCCATGGGGTTAGCGAATGGCGGTGCGCAGCAGCGCGCCTATCCGGTTCGGATCAGTATCGCCGACGCTGCGTCCGGTCTCGGCGCGGCCATTGAAAGCGATGAGCGTGCTTTGCGCGCGCACGCCAAGCGCGCGCCGCTCAGCGGTCTGCCGGTCGAAGTCGAGCGTGAACACAACGAGATCTTCAAACTCGGAGGCCGCAGCCGCACGCCGGATGGCAGGCGCTTGGGCGCGGCATGTCGGGCACCAATCGGCGTGCACCTCAACCAAGATCGGTTGTCCCGCCGCCTGGGCCTGCGCGAACGCCTCGGATGTAAAGCTACGATATTCGACAGCTTGCGAGGGCGCGACGAAAACCATGGTGGCAATCGCCATCACCAACATACCCAGTACTCGCATCGCATAGACCTCCCGACAGCCACAAGACTCACTCGGGGCTTCGTGATGCGGCCGGCAGTGGTTACTGAACACGCGACAGCGAGCGCTTCGCGTAACCGCGGGCCTCGCCGCAGCGAAGCCGAATTGGGTACCTGTGTGTCAATCAGCATCATCATTCCTGCGCTCAATGCCGGTGGATCAATCGGCGCTACATTGACGTCGGCGGCCGGCGTCGATGAGACCGTCGTCGTCGATGGCGGCTCAAACGATGCAACGGTCGCGGCCGCAGAGGCTGCCGGCGCACACGTCATCGTCACTGCGCGCGGGCGGGGACGCCAACTCGCGGCGGGCGCGGCCGCCGCGCGCGGCGAGTGGCTGCTGTTTCTTCATGCCGACACTGTGCTGGCGCCTGGCTGGCTGAAAGTTGCGCGCGCACACATGGCGAGCGGTCGCGGAACCGCCGCGGCTTTTCGCTTCGCCCTCGATGACAGCAGTTGGCAAGCGCGCCTCCTGGAGCGCGGCGTTGATCTGCGAACCCGCTGGCTAGGCCTTCCCTATGGCGACCAGGGCCTTCTCATCGATCGCGAACTCTATGACGAACTGGGTGGATACCGGCCGATGCCGATCATGGAAGATGTCGACTTAGTTCGCCGCATCGGCGCCAACCGCCTCATCCAGCTAGAATGCGCCGCCATCACCTCAGCCACGCGCTGGCGCCGGCGCGGCTGGGTGCGTCAAAGCCTCGGCAACCAGATCTGTCTCGCGCTTTATTTTCTAGGTGTTTCGCCCGAACGTATCCGGCGTCTCTATGAACGCTGAGTTCAATCACCTCATCGTCTTTGGACGCCGTCCTGCTCTGGGCTTCGGCAAGCGCCGCCTCGCCGCCGAGATCGGCAACCTCGATGCTTGGCGGTTTCAACGCCACGCGTTGAACCATCTCACTCACACACTGGGCGCCGATCCGCGCTGGCGGCTGTGGCGGTGTTTGACGCCGGATACGCCAGCTTCACAACGGCCAGCGGATGAGTTGCCGCAGGGCCGAGGCGATTTAGGCGCGCGACTGGCCTTTGCGCTCAAACGCGCACCGTCCGGCCGCGTCGTCATAATTGGCAGCGACGCGCCACAAGTTCGCCGCGCCGACATCGCCGCAGCATTTGCCGCGCTCGCCCGCGCCGACGCTGTGATCGGGCCCGCGCGCGATGGCGGCTTTTGGCTGATCGGCCTCAGCGCGCGCCTGCGCCATAGTCCGCCATTCTCCAATGTTCGCTGGTCGAGCGCGCACACGCTCAGCGATGTGCTCGCCAATCTTCGGGGCCGACCGCGGTTCTTTTTGCGCGAACTGGAAGATGTTGATGATGCTGCAAGCCTTGCCCGCGTCCGCGCACACATGCGCCATAAGCGTTAGCAGGAACTAGCGCGAAACCGGCGTCCAGCAACGGCCGCAAGCTTCTCTCGCGCCGAGGCGCTCCAATGCTCTGGCGCGCTGATGATCGCATGATCGAGGCACGTATCAATCGGCGAAGGCGAGCGTTCATCAGGAAGCGAAGCGATGAGATGCGCAATCAGCGCCTTCGCTTTGACTACATTGGCCGCCATGATGCGCAAGACTTCAGGCACGTCGACTTCGGCGTCGGCGCTGCGCCAGCAATCATAGTCGGTCACCATGCAGAGATTGGCGTATGGTAGTTCCGCCTCACGCGCGAGGCGCGCTTCGGGCATCGAGGTCATGCCGATCACGTCCGCGCCCCATTGCCGGTAGAGCATGCTCTCGGCGCGTGTCGAAAATTGCGGACCTTCCACCGCAACGTAGGTCGCGCGATCGTCAATTGAGACGTTGACCGACTGACCAGCCTCGACAAGCATGCGGCTCAGCCGTGGACAAACCGGATCGGCGAGCGAGACATGCGCAACGACGCCGTCGCCGAAGAATGTGCTGGGCCGTTCGCGTGTGCGATCGATGTATTGGCGCGCGACGGCGAAAGCGCCGGGCGCCAATTCCTCGCGAAGCGACCCCACCGCCGAGACCGCGATGATATCGGTGCAGCCCATGCGTTTCAGCACATCGATATTGGCGCGCGCATTGACCTCATGGGGCGTCCAGCGATGGCCGCGTCCGTGCCTTGGTAGAAACGCCACCTCAACGCCTGACATTGCGCCAATCAGGACGCTATCGGAGGCGCGTCCCCACGGGGACGCCACGTCCGTCCAGGCCGCGCTCTCCAATCGCTCAAGATCGTAGAGACCCGAGCCGCCAACGATGCCGAGCTTCCAGCGCGTCATTCAGCGCTCTCCTATCCTGTTCGCCGGACGATACTGAGCATTAAGCGTGGGCGGGATCAGTTCTGTAATCTCATGCTCGACCAGTTGGATATGATGAGCCCGTCCCAATTGCATGGCGGTTGGATGAAAAGCGCGATCAAACGCCATATCCTTGTGAAAAGGGATCATGCCGCGCCCTGTTGATTGATGGCGCGCACGAAATCCTGCAGCGCGCGCCCCAGTTTACGGCTGGCCTTCATCTTGTCGAAGAAGCCCAGTTTCAGCGGCGGCATGTCGGTCTTATTGACGTCGACGATATAAAGCCGCCCGCTCTGGCGCTCGCGCAAGATATCGAGCCCGCCCCAATCCAGTTGCATCTCGCGCACAAAGGCGCGGATTTGCATCAGTTCAGCGGCTGAGAATACCTCTTGCACCTCCGCAAGCCTCACGTCCGTATTGGCGTTGGCGAACCGTTGCTTTCGACTGCGCCTCTTTATGAAAACAAGGACCGGCTCGCCGCCAACACAAGGCGTGCGCAAATCCTCAACCAGATCGCCTTCGCCGGTTTCGATCAGCTTTTGATAGACACGCCCCGGCTTGCGCGGCGTTGGGCACGTGACAATTGCGCCATCATGAGCGCCATTGACCTCGCCCTTCTCTACCGCAAGACCTTCGGCGCGCTCGGGATCGATCAACAGATCGTAACCAAAGACCGCCGCAAACACTTCGCCGACACGCGTCTTCGAAACGTCGCAGCATCGTCCGTTAATGCATGGACGCGACGCTGCATCGTTTCCTGAAACCCAGGTGGCGTCTTCGAAATAAAAACAAGCGTCGGCCGTCTCCGCAGACAGCGCCGCTCGCGCGCCAATCCAGGCGCTGGCGTTCCAGATGAGATACCAAGGCGGCGGCGGCTTTGGCACGAACCAAAGGCGTGGTCCGGGCCTCACGATTTGGCGAACGACCGCATTGAGCCGGATTGGCACATAATAGGTGAGCCAAGCCAAGACATCGCGCACGAGCGCGCCATCGAGCCGGATACGCGCGCCGGTATCATGATAATGGACAACGCCGTCCCTGATCGAAAAAGTCGAAAGCCAAGAGTGTTGCGTCATGGTCCGCTCACGGCGATTGAGCGATCGGCGGCGCTCGCACCGACCTGCAACGGCGCGAACTTCGCGTCGAGAAAGGCCAGAAAACAGCGCCAGTCGTCGGCATTGATGCCGTGCCAGCCTGCGCGTTCAAAAACCGCGATGTCGCTGGTGATCCCAAGGCGGTCGCCAAGGCCTGCCGCGCCAAGTGCTCGGTAGGCCGCGCTTGCCGCCAACGCTGCACGCACCGCGCCTTTGGGGTCAGCCCAGAAATCGCTGGTAGCGTTGCCCAGCAACAGCGGACGCGGCGCGATCAGCGCAAGCAGATGATGCTGATCGACCTCTCCAGGGTCGAGCGCGTGTTCAGTGAGGAAACGCTGACCGAACCAGTGCGGATAGGCGCGCGCGATCTGGCGCACCGATTCACCGCGGGCGCCTTGCGTCAACGACGCGCCAAAGCGACCAGACTGATGCGCGATCACGCCAGCCAATGCGTCGTCGAAAGCCGCAGCCAAGAGCGCGGCCTTGCCGTGACGGGAATGACCCCAAGCCACGATCGGCGTTGCCGGAAAGCGCTCTGACACACGCACACGCAAAGCGCTGGTGATGGCGGCCCAATGCGCCAAGACCCCGCCCCGGTCCAGCGGCGGTATTCCATCCGAGATCGCCTCAATCATTGGCGCTGCGTGCGCGGGATGGTCGGGAACGAGTTGAGCCGGATGGAACAGCACAACCCCAACGCCCGCCCTCATGAGGTCGTCAAACGGGGGGACATGGATGTTGGGGCCGAGAACCCATTCGCGCAGACGAAGACGGAGGTTCTTCGCACCAAGGTTTCCGAGCAGCGCCGCAGTCCAGGCGGCGATCGCGGCGTCCGTGTGCCGGAATTTTTGCGCGAGCAGCATAACGCGAGGTTGCGTGGCGCGTGGCCAAACGACCAAAGCATCAAGAGCGAGGCTTCGCCGGCGGAGCGGACCAGCCAAGTGCCATTGCTCGACATTGATGTCCGCGCGTGGTTCGGGCAGCGGCAAGATCTCATCGATGCGCAAATCGATATGCGGGATCTGGCCGTAGACCCGCTGTTGCAATGCCTCGCGGGCAAATTGAGCGGCAGCCGCGTTCCAGACGAGCGTGGGATGGTTGGCGCTGGCTGCGTGGGCGCGCGCCCTGGCGACTGTCGATGGCATGACTTTATGAAGTCTGCTGGGATTTGCTCGTTTGCTCGCCGCTCAAGACGAAGACCCCAATCGAGACGAGCAGAAACACTATCGCCGTGGCGAAGAGCGCGCCGCCGTCGGTGGGCAGGCCCATGGCGTCGATTTCAGCGACGCTCGTCCCCTGCTGCAGCAGCTCGATGAGCCTCTCCATCTCGGGAAGTCGAATGCCGAGCCATGGCGACAGGTGAAACCCAATGGCGCCCAGACTGATAGCGCCTGCGAGGAGCGCGCCAAGCCTGCGGCTCACTGGCCAGATCAATAGCGCGGCCGCAACCAACTCCCCCGCTCCAGTGGCGTAGCGGACATAAGGCTCGAAGAGATCGA
>JBFXCP010000035.1:0-21212 GCA_050182055.1 Hyphomonadaceae bacterium | reverse complement strand
TGTCCGCCGTCACCGGCGTGACCGCAATCGGAACGTCCTGCAGCGCTTGATCGCGCCGCGTCGCGGTGACGACGATTTCATCTTCGCCGTCCTGGGCCATGGCGACCGGCGCCGACACGGCCGCCGCTCGTCACCTTCGGCGTGCTCGTCATCGACACGGTGTCCGGAGCCGTGATCTGCACCACCGGCGTCAGCGACGACCACGACAGCGCCGCCAGCGCCGTCAGCGTCGCATCGAGCGGTTGCGCGGCCACTTGCCCGGTCTCGGGATTCAGCAGCATCCAGTACGTGCCGTTGTACGCGACCAGATAAATACCATCCGCCACGATGTCGTTCGCCGCCAACGCCGTCACCGCGCCGCCCTTGCGGATCGATGTTGCGCCAACGCCGTCCACGTTCAGCGTCGATGCGCCCGTGTTGGTGTGGTTGGCCTTGAACGCCAACAGCATCCCCGCCGCATACGCCGTGATCGTCGCCACGCTATCGGATGTAAACGTGTAGGCGTTCGATGATCCGCCGCTCGTCTTGGCCCCGCTGATCTGGTTGGCGAAGCCCTTAACGCCCGCCATGACGGCGCGGCCTGCATCGTTCAATGATGCCGGCGTCTGACCCTCGGCCAGGTTGATCGCACTATCCGCCGCGCCATTGCTGGAGGCGGTCGTGCTCCACGCCTGCAATACACCCGTCGCCATCTAGCCAAGCCCCAAAAGAAAAGCCCCGCCGAAGCGGGGCTTGAAAGCATCAGTCTGAGTTTTCATCGCGGCGTTACGTCTCGCGACCGCTTCTCGCGCTCTGCGCGCTTGCGTTCATGGTGTTCACGCCATTTGCCGCCGACCCACATCCAAAACAACAACCCGCCAACCACAGCAACCGGGCGGACGTAGTTATACATGAAGTCCGGGTCATCCATTAGTAGCCAGGGTCCGGTGCAAAGCTGACGGCGCCAACCGCCGCGTTTCTACCAGCCAGCGGCCCAACACGAGCGCGGAAATTCTTACGCCAATCGGCATTGCGCAGCGCGCGGCTTAGAAGCCCCTGGCTCTGCGCATACCCCACCAAGTCGCGCGGCGCGTTCTCCCCAGTCAGCGGCGTGCGAAGCAGGCGAAGCACCTGGTTGGCAATGTCCTCGTCATATTGGTCACGAGCCTCACCGAACAGATTACGCCGCAGCCACCCTGTCAAGCCGCCAATCTCGTTGGGGCCGAAGACTTGGCCCTGGCCAAGCAGCTTGTCCGCCGTTTGACTCACGCCAAGCGCCAACGTCACAGCAGCGCGCACGCCGGCGCCTGCACCAGTCTTCTTGAACATCGCATTCCCTCCCGCGTGCGTCAGGGTCTTCCGCCCTTCCATACACCGGTGTATGGATAACCCGAGGCGCCGCCGCCGTAAACAACAAAGGCGGAAACAAGGCAGCATCGCGCGGCGTTAGGTGGCGGCGCTGCAACACACGCCGCGGCCGCTTGGCGGCAATCTGGGAGCTTGGCATGACGCGACAGGCTGCGGCGCAACTCAACACCAATCTTGACGCCACGGCATGGATCGACGCCGCGCTGGACGCGCTGGCCGAAGGCGGCATCGAGGCCGTGCGGATCGACCCGCTGGCCAAGCGGCTCGGCGTCACCCGCGGCAGCTTCTACTGGCACTTCAAGGATCGCGACGCGTTGCACCAGGCGATGCTGAAGCAGTGGCGCAAGTGGGCGACCTACCAGATCGGCGATCGGCTGGAGCGCGCCGCGCCCGAGGCGGGCGAGCGGCTGCGCCGGACTCTCGCACTGCCCCACGCCGGGCCGCGCGCGACGCGCGCCGCCGCCATCGAGATGGCGATCCGGCAGTGGGCGCGCCGCGACGACGAAGCGGCGAACGCGGTGCGGCTGATCGATAAGCACCGCCTCAGCTATTACGCGAAGCTCTATGCCGAACTCGGCCACAACGAAGCCGAAGCGCGCAAACGCGCGTTCGTCTTCTACGCCGCGCTCATGTCGCAAGCGCTCATCGTCACCGATGCACAGACGGACGTACGCGACGAACTCGCAGCAATGTTGATTGGCTGACGCGCGTTAGCGCAGCTTCTCGACCTGGCTGTACTCGAGGTCGACCGGCGTTTCGCGGCCAAAGATCATCACCGCGACCTTGAGGCGGCCGCGCTCTTCGTCCACTTCCGACACCACGCCTTCGAAACTTTGGAACGGCCCGTCCGACACGCGCACGCGCTCGCCGGTCTCGTAGTGGATGAGATTGCGCGGCTTGGCGACGCCCACCTCGGCGACGCGCCCGAGGATGCGCTCGACTTCCTTGTCGCTGACCGGTTGCGGCTTGTTCTGCGTGCCCAGAAAACCTGTGACCTTCGGCGTGTTCTTCACCAGGTGATAGGCCTCGTCGGTCATCTCCATCTTCACCAGCACGTAGCCTGGGAAGTGGCGATGCTGGCGCACCTTCTTGGCGCCGCGCACTACTTCGGTGACTTCCTCGGTCGGCACCTGAATGTCTTCGAACTGTTCTTCCAGGCCCTGGCGCCCGGCCTGATCGCGGATCGCGTCGGCGACCTTCTGTTCGAAGTTCGAATAGGCGTGGACGATGTACCAGCGGGTGCGGCCCGAACTCGGGCGCGGCGCGACGGTTTCTTCTTGCGCTTCGACCATGACTCTCAACCCAAGCTCAGCAGCCAGCCGACCACCAGGCGCAGCAGCGAATCCACGAAGAAGAAAAAGATCGCCGCAGCCACGCCCATGATCAGCACCATGATGCTCGACACGGTCACTTCCTGACGCGTCGCCCAGGTGACCTTGCGCGCCTCTGCGCGCACTTCGCCGAAGAAGCGGAACGGACCGCCGCCGCGTTTGGGTTCTGTGTCTTCCGTATCGGTGGCCATAGCGCTCTTGAACTTCTTCTCTGGCTCGTTCGTCGTTGCACAATCTCGGTTCGGACCCGCGCCGTCACAAGGCGCGGCTGGCAGGAGTTGAGGGACTCGAACCCACGACCTACGGTTTTGGAGACCGTCGCTCTACCAGCTGAGCTAAACTCCTGTTCCCGCCCGCGCCCGGCGTCTTCGCAGCGCCGCCGCCGGACACGCCAAGGCTCCCGCGCCGCCTTCTCGCGCCGCCGGGAGGTCAGGCCGGCGCTTATGCCCCAACGCCCCCGCGGCGGCAAGGGTGGGAAACCGCACGCCGGCGCGACCAAAAAGAAAAGAGCGGCGCTGGACAGCGCCGCTCTTTCGGGTTCTCCCCGCCTCAATCAGGCGGCGTCGTAGAGGACTTCCCAGGTGTGGCCGTCGGGGTCGGTGAAGTAGCCCGAGTAGACGCCTTCGTCCTCTTCCGGCGCGGTGATCTTGGCGCCGGCGCCTTGGGCCTTGGCCATGATCTGGTCGACCTCGCCCTTCGAGCCGGTGAAGTAGCTCAGGATCGCTTCCACCGCGCCTTTCGAGGCCGCGCCCTGGCCCACGCCCTCGACATAGTCGCCGAAATCGGCGCGGTTCAGCAGCACGAGGTAGACGCCGTCGAGATCGAATGCGGCGTGATCGGCGTCCTGTTCCTCAGGCACCAGGCCGAGGCCATCGCGATAGAACGCGATCGACTTCTGCAGATCGTCGACCGGCACTGTGACGCATGAAATCGCTGCAGGCATCCTGCCCTCCACATGACGCCCAACGCGTCTTCGCGGCGATGCCTGGAGGGATTCTCGCCTGGAAAAAAGTGCGTTCAGCGCCCGACGACGACCTCTCCACCGCCCAGCACACGGCGCGAAACCGGGCCATCCACGCGCCGCACGCGCACGTCGCCGCTGCCCAGGACAACCGCGTCCAGCCGTTCGGCGGAGCCGCCGTGGGTGACGTCGCCCGCGCCCGCCAGCGCGACCGACAAGGTGGTGGCGCGCCCGTCGCGGATGGTGACGTCGCCGGGCCCTTGCACGGCGATGTTGGTGGGGCCGTCCACGCGGGCAGCGGTGAAATCGCCCTGGCCGGCGATTGACAGCGTGAGCCCCCCGCGCGCCAGCCCGAGCACGACATCGCCCTGGCCGGACATGGCGATGGTCGTCTCGCCAGCGTCATAGAGACGAACGTCAGGCCGGCCCGCAATGGCGATTTCGGCCGCGCCGTCGACGCGCTCGATGTCGGCGTCGCCGCAGCCGTCGAGGCGCAGGCTGAGCGTCCGCGACGGGCCGACGCTTAGGCGCGTCGCGCCGCCGACCGCAAGATCGACGTTGCGCGGCACGCGCAGCTCGATCACCGGCAGGCGGTTGTTTTCCACGCGGCCGCGGCGGGCGACCTCCACCGAGAAGCCGGCGCGCCCGTCTACATCGCAATCGCGGATCTGGCGGCGAAGCTGCCCGTCGATGGTGAGACGGCCGCGGGACGTTCGGAATTGCGGCGCCGGCAGCGGGCCGGTGTTGGTGATGGATACCAGGACGTCGCTGCGGTCTTCGGGGCGGACGCGCACGTAAGCGGCAACGTCGCGCAGCTGCACCTCGGTGACGCCGGCGTAGTGCGACCAGGTGCGGGCCGGCGTTTGCGCCGATGACGGCGCCGCCAGGCACGCGGCGAGCGCGGCGGCAAAACCCAGGACGTGCTTCAGGCGCATGGCGTCAGACCCTCCTTCGGGCCGGTCCCTCTTGGAGGAAAGATGCGTCCCCGAGGCCGTTTGGATGCGCCGCCTGTCCATTTCTCCATCAAGGCGAAAAGCATCGTCAAATCCATCATTTCGGGCTGTGTCGCTGGCGCATCGTCGCCTGTTAATCGTTAATAGGCGGGGGGTGTGGAATTGCCGATTACCGTGGTTAATCCGAAGTTCCAGGTCCCCAGAACGGGTGATCACACAGGGGTAAGTATCTATGCGTAATTGGATTATCGGTGCGGCGGCCATCCTGGCCGTGGCCGTACCGGGCGTCGCGGCGGCCCAGACGGGCTATGTCGGCGCCACCTATTCCGACATCGACGCGGGCGGTGCGGGCGACGACGAAGTGATTGGCGTCGAAGGCGCCGTCGCGTTTGCCGGTTCGGGCTCGATCGTGTTCGAAGTCGACGCCTCGATCGCCGACAGCGATGCGTCGGGCGACACGGGTTACGGTATCGTCGGCCACGTGTATGGCCGCAACGACAGCCACCTCTTCGGCGGCTTCGTCGGCCTCTCGGATTCGGGCGACTCGGACACGACCTGGGTGGTCGGTCTCGAAGCCTCGAAGTTCTACGCCAACTGGACGCTGGCCGGTGCGGTGCTCTACGCCAACAACGACGACGCTGACGTCGACGCCTGGGGCGTGAACGTCGAAGCGCGCGCGTTCGTGCATGATAACTTCCGTATCGACGGCCGCCTCGGCTGGGCCAACATCGACGCCGGTACCGGCGACGACGACGCTCTGACGCTCGGCATCGGCGGCGAATATCAATTCGCCTCGGTCCCGGTCTCGATCGGCCTCGGTTACGCCAACACCGACTTCGACGGCGGCGACGTGGACGTGCTCACGGTCGGCGTCCGCTACAACTGGGGCGGCACGCTGCGTGATCGCGATCGCAACGGCGCAAGCCAAGCGTCGATCACGGGCATCACGCTCTTCTAAGCAACAACCTCTGTACGCAGCCTTGGCGCCCCGGACTTCGGTCCGGGGCGCTTTTCTTTTTTCTGTGTAACGGTTGTTTCGCGCGCGCAGTTTGCGCTGTTTTGGTTGGACAAAAGCCGCGTTCTGGCCGTGTTGATGAACGCTGCGTTCATAAGTTTTCAACATGCGTGGCGCTACCGCCACACGACCAAAGGCGCACATCGAAACGACCGCATTTGGCGCTAGGGGCGGCGCGCGACCACGCCTATGTTCCGCGCAAGCCGGCCTCCGGCGAAACCCAAACAGGGGACTCATTCAATGAAGAAGTTTTTGCTCGGCGCCGCTGCGGCGCTGGCCATTGCCGCGCCCGGCGTCGCCTCGGCCCAACAATCGGGCTATGTCGATCTCGGCTACACCAGCACCGACGCCAGCGGCGGCGGCGATATCGACACCTGGACGTTCGGCGGCGCGACCGCCTGGGGCGGCAATGGTTCGCTCGGCTTTCAGATCGACGGCCAGTACGGCAGTCATGATGCTGGTGCGTTTGACGCCGACACCTACAACCTCGGCGGCCACATCTTCACGCGCAGCGACGGCGGCCTGATCGGCGGTTTCGTCAATTTCGGCAGCGCCGATTTCGGCGGCGCTTTCGATTACGACTATTGGACCATCGGCGGCGAAGGCGCGATCTACATGACGCGCACCACCCTGAACGGCGTCATCAGCTATTCCGATAGCGAAGACCTCGATGCGCAAATCACCGCGCTCGACGTCGGTGCGACGCACTTCATCTCCGACAACTTCTCGTTCGGCGGCAACTTCGCCATCGGCGATATCGAAGGCGGCAGCGAGTTCTGGTCGGCGGGCCTTGGCACGGAGTTCCAGTTCAGCTCCGCGCCGATCAGCCTGTTCGGCGGCTACACGCACACCGACTTCGACGGCACGGACGTCGACGCGCTGACCGTGGGCGTGCGCTACAACTGGGGCGGCTCGCTGTTCGAACGCGATCGCAGCGGCGCAAGCCTCACGCGCAACGCCGGCTTCGGCCGTCTAGGCGCGATCCTCTAAGCTTCCAAGAGGGACGAAAACGAAGGGCCTCGGCTTCTCGCCGGGGCCCTTTTGTTGTGCGCTCAGTCGAGCGCGAGGCCGGCGCGTTCGAACACCCGCCGTGCGGGATCGAGCAGCACGCCATACTTGGCGAACCGCCCGACCGCCGCCGCGTTCATCGGCGCGCGCACCTGACGCGCGCTGGGCGTCGCGACGCCGGCGGTGTTCTCGTGGAATGCCAAGCAACGGTCGTCCCAGGCCAGGCCGCAGAACGCAACCAGCTCGCGCGTGCGCGCGTCCTGGTTCGCCACCAAGTCCTCGTAGCGCAAATCCAGAAAGCGGTCGGCCGGCAGCGTCGTCTTGAGCGCGTGCAGGATGGCGTCGAACTGCACAACCTTATGCGCCGCGGTCTCAAGCGCGTACACGTAGTCGTAGTAGCGGTCGTCGATCGGGAAAATCTGTTTGTAGTTGCTGAGCACGCTGTCCAACGGATGGCGCCGCACGCAGACGATGCGCGCATTCGGCAACGCCGCGTGAATCGCGCGCGCCAGGAGATACGAACTGGGCGCCTTGTCGACGAAACGCGGCCGCGCGCCAGTGAGTGGGCGCGTGCTGTCGATGTAGATGCGCCCGAGTTGCGCCGCGTCGATCGACGCACTCCTTGCATAGGTGTCCGCGTCGAGCGTCAGCCTAGTGGCCGAGCCGCTCAGCAGCTTGTGCGCCTGCGCGAAATTGCCGATCTCGCCGGCGGACATCACGTCTGGATGGCTGGAGAGGATACGATCTACCAAAGTCGTGCCCGAGCGTGGCAGGCCGCACACGAAGATCGGCTCGTCCGACGCCCAGCCTTCTCCACGCGGCGGCAGCGATTGGACGAGCGTGACGAACCCCTCCTCCCGCGCCGCGTCGTAGGGCGCCATCTCGCGGCGGCGCTGCTTGGCGTGCGCGAACCACTCGAACGAGCGCTGCAGATCGCCCAAATCCTCGAACGTCTTCGCCAGCGCATGGCCGATATGGAGCGTGCGCCAGCCGTCGGGGTCTGGACCCGCGAAAAGACGCTCCAGATCGGCGATGCTGTTGGCCGCAACGCTCTGTGTGTGCAGCTGCACGAGCGCCTGCCGGGCCTTGTAGTTCAGCGGCTCGGCTTCGAGCGCGCGCTGATAACTGCGCGTCGCCGCGTCGAACTCGCCCAGATATTCGCGCACGACGCCGTGCTCGAAGTGAACGTGCGTGTTGTCAGGGTGCGCCTGCGCCGCGCGCGCAAGCGTCTGACCCGCCGAGACCAAATCGCCGGTCATGCGATACGCCGTCGCCGCGCCGAACAGCGCGCGGAAATCGTCCGGCTGCTCCCGCACCGCGCGCGCAGCAAGCGCGCGCATCGTCGCAAAACGCGCGACGAACTGATCTACCGCGCTCACGTGCAGCTACTGGCGCTGCTTATGCCGGCCCAGGCCGTCCTTCTGGAAGCGCGCAACGCGCGCGTCGGCCGCCGTGTAGTCATCGGTGTGGCCACAGCCGGGGCAGGTGTGGCGCTCGGGATCGACCAGCTTGGCGTCGTAGCCCGGCGGGATCGGTTCGGCGCGGATGCGATAGCCCGCGCCGCACCCCTTACAGAAGACGACCAGATAGTTCTTGCCGAGTTCTTTGTCGGTCATCCGCCTGCTCCTTGGCGCCGCTGCGGCCTGGGCTACTAGACTAGAACACTGAGCGCCAGATGCACCTTCAGATACCGTGTGTCTGCTTTGGCACATGGCCGGCGAGATTCGCGTGTCGCCATTTGCGCGCGCATGGGGTTCCCTTATGCCGCTCAGGCGGGTCTAGCGCGCATTGGAGGCGTAGTTCATGAAGAAGATTATCTTGGGTGCGGCGGCGGCCATGGCGATTGCGGCCCCAGGCACAGCGCTGGCCCAGTCCGGCTACGCCGGCCTCTCCTACCAGAGCACGGACACCAGCGGCTCAGATATCGAAACCACGTCCCTTTCGGGCGCGGCGCTGCTCGGCGAACACTTCCAGCTCAACGGCCGGTTTTCGTCGATCGAATCGGCCGGCGACGGCGATGCGTTTGACGTCGACGCCTTCGTGTTCAGCCGCGGCGCGGGCGGGGCGTTCGGTGGCTTCGTTGGCTTCGGCTCGGTCGACCTCGGCCCGTCCTTCGACGAGTGGTCGGTAGGCGCGTTCGGGCAATGGTACAGCGCGCGCACGACCTACACCGCACAGCTCGGCTACAGCGACACGGACGGCGACATCCAGGTCACGCACTTGGACGGAGAAGCACGCCATTTCGTGACCGACAATTTCTCACTGCAAGGCAATATCGGGCTCGGGCAGGTCGAGTTTTCGGGCAGCGACGGCGACTATTGGTCGGCTGGCGTCGGCGCCGAATTTCAGTTCTCCAGCGCGCCGGTCAGCATCTATGGCGGCTGGCAGCACATCGATGACGACGGCGGCGAATTCGACACGTTGGGCGTCGGCATCCGCTACAATTGGGGCGGGACACTGTTTGAGCGCAACCGCTCGGGCGCCAGCATGCAGCGCGCGACGCCGACCTATTTCGAACTGTTGACCGGCGGCGATTCTCCGCGCTAACCGCCGCTTCACCACGCCGAAACAAGAAGGGCCGCCCTCAGGGGCGGCCCTTCGCATGTTTGCCTGTCCCGTTGGCGTTACGCGCGCAGCTTCGCCAACACCTCCTGCGCCACGGCCTTCGGCACTTCTTCGTAATGGCTGAATTCCATCACGTACGAAGCGCGGCCCTGGCTGAACGAGCGCAGCGTGTTCACGTAGCCGAACATGTTCGCGAGCGGGACCATCGCGTTGATGATCGTGGCGTTGCCGCGCATGTCCTGGCCTTGAATCATCCCGCGCCGCGAGTTCAGGTCGCCGATGACCGAGCCCACGTATTCTTCCGGGCTCGTGACTTCGACCTTCATCACCGGCTCGAGCAGACGCGGATCGCCCTTTTCCTTCAGCTCGCGGAACGCGGCTTGCGCCGCGATCTGGAACGTCAGCACGTTGGAGTCGACATCGTGGTACTTGCCGTCGATCAGGCGCGCGGTGACATCGATCACCGGGAAGCCGGCCAGCAGGCCGTTTTCCTTGGCCATGTTGAGGCCCTTCTCGACGCCCGGCACGTATTCCTTCGGCACGTTGCCGCCGACGATCTTGTTCTCGAACTTGAAGCCCGAGCCCGGCTCGCCCGGCTCGAATTCGATCTTCACTTCGGCGAACTGGCCCGAACCGCCGGTCTGCTTCTTGTGCGTGTAGAGAATGGTTGCGGCGCGGCCGAGCTTCTCGCGATAGGCGACCTGCGGTGCGCCGACGTTGGCCTCGACCTTGTAGGTACGGCGGAGGATGTCGATTTTGATGTCGAGGTGGAGTTCGCCCATCCCCTTCAGGATGGTCTGACCCGACTCTTGATCGGTCGACACGCGGAATGACGGATCTTCCGCCGCCAGCTTCGCCAGCGCGACGCCGAGCTTCTCCTGGTCAGCCTTCGATTTCGGCTCGACCGCCACTTCGATCACCGGCTCCGGGAATTCCATCCGCTCGAGGATCACCGGCTTGTTCGGATCGCAGAGCGTGTCGCCGGTGCGGACTTCCTTCAAACCGGCGAGCGCGACGATGTCGCCCGCGTAGGCTTCCTTGATGTCTTCGCGGTTGTTGGCGTGCATCAGCAGCATGCGGCCGGCGCGTTCCTTCTTGTCGCGCGTCGAGTTCAACAGGCTGTCGCCGGCGTTCAGAATGCCGGAATAGATGCGGCAGAACGTGATCGTGCCCACGAAGGGGTCGTCCATGATCTTGAACGCCAGGATCGAGAGCGGATCGGTGTCGGTGGAGTGGCGCACCAGTTCCTTCTCCGGGTCGTCCATGTCGACGCCCTTGATAGCCGGACGATCGGTCGGCGCCGGCAGATAATCGACCACCGCGTCGAGCAGCGGCTGCACGCCCTTGTTCTTGAACGCCGAGCCGCACAGCATCGGATACCAGGCGGCCTTCAGCACCGCGAGACGGATCAGGCGCTTCAGCTCGTCCTTCGAGGGCTCTTCGCCTTCGAGGTATTTTTCCATCGCCGCATCGTCGAGTTCGACGGCCGCTTCGATGAGGCCGTTGCGGAATTCGAGCGCCTTTTCCTTCAGGTCGTCGGGAATCTCGACGATGTCGAACTTCGCGCCGAGGCTTTCGTCCTTCCAGATGATGGCGTTCATCTCGACCAGGTCGACGATGCCCTTGAAGCCGGACTCGATGCCGATCGGCAGCTGTAGCGGCACCGGGCGGGCGCCGAGGCGCTTCTTGATGTCCTCGACGCACATGTAGAAGTCGGCGCCGGTCTTATCCATCTTGTTGGCGAAAATGATGCGCGGCACCTTGTACTTGTCGCCCTGGCGCCAAACGGTTTCGGTCTGCGGCTCGACGCCCTGGTTGCCGTCGAGCACGACGACAGCGCCGTCGAGCACGCGCAGGCTGCGCTCGACTTCGATGGTGAAGTCGACGTGGCCGGGCGTGTCGATGATGTTGAGCCGCTTCTCTTTCCAGAACGTCGTCGTCGCCGCCGACGTGATGGTGATGCCGCGCTCCTGCTCCTGCTCCATCCAGTCCATGGTGGCCGCGCCATCGTGGACTTCGCCGATCTTGTGGCTCTTGCCGCTGTAGAACAGAATCCGCTCGGTGGTCGTCGTCTTGCCGGCATCGATGTGAGCCATGATGCCAAAGTTGCGGTAGTCTTCGATCTTGTACTGACGAGGCATGACAATTCTGTCCGTGTTTCATGGACCGCCGGCGTCTCGCCGGCTGGCGCCGAAGCGGGCCGGCGATACGCCGGCGATCCGTTTGGATTACCAGCGGTAGTGTGAGAATGCGCGGTTGGCTTCGGCCATCCGGTGGGTGTCTTCGCGCTTCTTCACCGCGTTGCCGCGATTGTTCGACGCATCGATCAGCTCGCCGGCGAGGCGCTCCTGCATCGTGTTTTCGTTGCGCGCGCGGGCTGCGCCCACGAGCCAGCGGATCGCCAGCGCCTGACGGCGCTCGGGGCGAACTTCGACCGGCACCTGATAGGTGGCGCCGCCGACGCGGCGCGAGCGCACTTCGATCGCCGGCGCAACGTTGGCGAGCGCGTCGTGAAACGCCTCGATCGACGGGCGCTTCATCTTCTTCTCGACCGTTTCGAGCGCGCCATAGACGATCTGCTCGGCGGCGGACTTCTTCCCTTGGTACATGACGTAGTTCATGAACTTCGTCAGCACGAGATCGCCATAGACGGGATCGGGCAGAACTTCGCGCGGCTCGGCGCGGTGACGGCGGGACATCTGATCTCTTCCTTACTTCGGTCGTTTCGCGCCATAGAGCGAGCGGCGCTTCTTGCGGTCCTTCACGCCTTGCGTATCGAGCACGCCGCGCAGGATGTGATAGCGCACGCCCGGCAAGTCCTTCACGCGGCCGCCGCGGATCAGCACGACCGAGTGCTCCTGCAGATTGTGGCCTTCGCCCGGGATGTAGCACACCGCTTCGATGCCGGTGGTCAGGCGCACCTTGGCGACCTTGCGCAGCGCCGAGTTCGGCTTCTTCGGCGTCGTCGTATAGACGCGCGTGCAGACGCCGCGGCGTTGCGGGCATTCCTTGAGCGCCGGCGACTTGTTGCGCACCGGCTTCGGCGACCGCGGCTTGCGGATCAGCTGGTTGATCGTCGGCATTTCGCCTCTTCTTCCCCGTGCTTCAAACTCAAACAGCGCGCCCGGCGGCCCTTCCGGACCCACCATGTGGCGCGCCAAATTCAGTGCCAATCGGCGGGGCGATCGCGTCGCAGCCGTTCCGAGTGAGGCGCCTAGATACGGGGGGCGTCCCGGCGCGTCAAGCAGCGGCGATGCGGCGATTTCGGGCGGCGGGCGCCCCGGCCGCGGTGCGCTTTGGCTGGACCGGCGGGCCCCCGCATCCGTAAGGTCGCCGTCATGATCGTCAGCGGCGACTATGCGCGCGATGGCTACGCCCATATCCGGGACCTGATCCCGGCCGACGTGGCGGAGGCGTTTCTCCGGCAGCTGAAGGCGGACCTGCCGGACCTGATGACCCGGTTTTTGACCCACGCGCCGATCGTCAAGAAGACGACCATCGACGTCTACGCCAGCGACTACCCGCCCATGCTGCAGTTCCTGTGGGGCCTGACGGCGAGCATGCGCGGCCTTACCGGGCGCGACCTGCTGCCCTGCTACAATTACTTCCGCATCTATCGCCGGGACGAGATCTGCCGCATCCACGCCGACCGGCCGGCCTGCGAGCACAGCCTGTCGCTCACCCTGGGCTACAGCGACGGCCTGGTCTGGCCGTTCGAGGTCGGGACGGAGCCGATCGCCCAGGCCGGCGGCATCGACGACGATTTCGGCGGTGCGCCCTATCGCTCCATCGCCATGCAGCCGGGCGACGCCGTGCTCTACCGCGGAGTCGAGCACCGGCACGGGCGGCTCACGCGCAATCCGAACCGCTGGTCGGCACACATGTTCCTGCATTGGGTCGACCGCGGCGGACCGCACGCGGCGCACGCCTTCGACACCGTCGCCGCCCCGCAGAAGCACGCGCGCGAGAAGGTCGACTTCGAGCTGTAACGGACCGCGGACGTCTTGTCCGCTTGCGCAGCGTAGCTGCGCTTTTTCGTGCGAAGCGCCCCTCGCGGCGCGCGGGCGGACGAGGGCGTCCGCGCCCCCTTCCCCAAAACGAAAAGTGGCGGGCCCGAAGGCCCGCCACCAGTTCGTTTCGAACGTATCGCTTTGGTTAGAAGCGATAGCGGCCCGAGATCGCAAACGTACGACCCAGAACGCGATAGACCTGCGGGTCCGTGTTCGCCTGGCTGAAGTAGCCAGGGAGTGTTTGCGGCGGGTATTCGTCCGCGATGTTGTCGATGTTGGCCGTGAGCGTGAAGTTGTCCGTCACGTTCCAGCGCGCCGACAGGTCGATGTAGCTGGCTTCCGGAGACATGTACGGAGTGCCAAAGTTGCCGTCCGCCATTTCCGGGACGTAGCTCCAGCGGCCGAACAATGTCCAATCGCCGACGTTGTACGAGACCGACAGCACCGACTTGTAGTCCGGCGTGCCGCCGCCAATGCCGGCGGACGTCGTGCCCACGAACTCGTTGCCGTTGATCGCGAGCGAGTCGATGATCGTGTAGAGCTCGTTCACCGTCAGCTGGCCCGGGCCCAGCGCGATCGACCATTCAAGTTGAATGTCGATGCCGCTGGTCTCGAACACGCCTTGGTTGCCCACCGACGTGTTGACGAAGTCGATCTGACCCGTGTTCGTGTCGCGGACGACATTGGCGCAGCTGGCCAGATTGCCGTTCAGGTAGCAGTCGTTGATGAAGAACTGCGCGCCGAAGGCGGCGATGATGTCCGTGATCTCGATGTCGTAGTAGTCGACCGCGACACGGATATCGCCAACCGGGAACCAGTCTGGCGTGAACACCAAGCCGTAGGTAAGCGATTCTGAGCTTTCCGGACCGAGGTTCGGATTGCCGAACGCGAACGCTTCGACCTGGCTGTTGTTCGCCACAAAGCCCGGGTAGGCCGCAAGGGGCACGCCCTGACCGACGCAGAACGCTTGTGTCACGCCAGCGCTGTCCGGAACGCCATCATTGTTCACGTCACGGCAGGGATCGATGTAGGACGGAAAGCCCTGGTCGCCGTTCTGGAACAGTTCGAAGACGTTCGGCGCACGCGTCGCTTCGTTGAACACGGCGCGGAAGCGCAGCCACTCGGTCGGCGCCCATTCGGCCCCGATCTTGTAGGTGTCAACGTCGCCGATCGACGAGTAGTTCGAACGGCGGAAGCCGAGTTCGAGGCCCGCATAGTGGGCGAGCGGTTGCTCGCTCAGCAGCGGGATCGCCAATTCGGCGTACAGTTCGTACACGTCGATCGAGCCGCGCTGGTCTTGGGTTGCGTTGAACCCGAAGATGTTGCCCGTGCGCTGTTCGTTGTCGACCGTGAACTCGCCGTAGCTGTCGCGGTACTCGAAGCCGAACACCGACGCCACCGGGCCAGCCGGCAGGTTGAAAAGATCGCCGCGGATAAAGCCCGTGACGCGGTTTTCCTCGACGATGGTGTTCGAGAACGTGTTGACGCGGATGAACGACTGCATCGGGTCGGTCAGCGTTCCCGGCCCGAAAATGTCGAGCGGGACGCAGCCGGGCAGCGCGTTGACGCCCAGCGGGTTGCCGGCGGCGTCCTGGCAGCCGGCCAGACCTTGGCGAAGCGCCGTGGCGTTCACCGAGTTCAAGCCGCGGCCGGAGAACAACACCTGGCCGTACGACGCGGCGAGATTCCAGTCCCAGTTCTCGCCTAGGCTGCCCTCCAACGTCGTCAGGAAGTAGAACGCGTTGTTCTCGAAGATGCCGTTCCGGGTGCCGACTTCGGTCATCCGGCGGTCCATGGTGAATGGCGCCAGTTTGTTGGCCCGGCTCTGCAGCGCGGTCCACAAATCCGGCGCATTCGCTTGGATCAGGGTCTGCATGGCCGGCGTCAGCGTGATGGTCAGGCCGGTGGCCGGCGTCGGCGCCAGCTGCACTTCGGTGCGGCTGTTCGTGAAGTTGATCAGCACGTTCAGACGCAGCGTGTCGCTGATGTCGTAGTGGCCGCTGGTCGAGAGCGAGATGCGCTCGGCCGGCAGGATCAGGTAGTTGTCCGGCGCGAAGTTGTAGCGCGACGACCCCGCCGCCCGATCCGGAACCCCGCAAGCGCCCGAAACAAAACGCGGCGTCAGTTGGCCGTTATCGTTAAAGGACAGGTTGCCCGTGTTCACCGCCGCGACAGGCGCCGTGTTCGGGTTGCAGTCCGTGTTCACGTTGGTGAACTGGCCGGGCAACAGGACCGAGAGGTTGGTGAACGGGTTGGCGCCGTTGTTCGCGATCCAGCCCCAAGACGGGGTGCCCGAACCGCCCGGGGCCAAAGTGGCCGGGAACGACGAGTTGTAAACTTCAGCGGCCGTGTCGCAGATGAAGTAGCCCTGCGTGGCGTCATAGCAGACCCCGCCGGACACGCGCGAGTAGTCGTACTCGCTCTGCAGGACCTTCGCGCGATCGTAGTACGACGCGTACAATGTCATGTTGCCGCGGCCGTTGGCGAAGTTGCCGCCGACCAGGCCGTTGATTTCGAATTCGGCGGCGTTGCCGGTCTCGAGCTCAGAGCCGTACGTCAGGTTGACTTCCGCGCCTTCGTAATCGTCCTTCAGCACGAAGTTGATGACGCCGGCGATGGCGTCAGAGCCGTACACGGCCGAGGCGCCGCCCGTCACGACTTCGATACGCGAAATCAGCGAGGCCGGGATCGTGTTGATGTCGACGACGCCCGTCGTTGACGACGCCGGAACGCGTTCGCCGTTGACCAGAACCAGCGTGCGGCGCGGGCCCAGGCCGCGCAGGTCGACCGTGGCGAAGTCTTCGCCGCCGGCGTTGTTCGACGTGCGGGTGTTGCCCGGAATGATCTGCGGCAGTTCGTTCAGCAGCGAATCGGTCGTCAGCGTCGCGGTGAGTTCGAGCTGTTCGGCGCCGACCGTGGTGACCGGGCTGATCGCTTCGAAGTCCTGGCGCTGCAGACGCGTGCCAGTAACGACGATGGCTTCTTCTTCTTCCTCGTCCTGCGCATAGGCAGGCGCGCCGGAAAGCGCTGCAGCCGCGGCCGCGAGCACGGAAGCGCCCGTCAGCAGGGACTTGCGCTGTCCAATCTGCGTCTTCTTCTTTGACATACTAAGAACCCCCTAAGAGCGTCCGGGCCATCGCCGGAAAAGCCGGCGTACCCACTTCTCTCCGGATCGACATGATCCGAACGCCTGCGGAAAGTGTCCGTCGTCCCCCAGGGACGACCGAGCCGTGGCCCGGCGTCGACTCCCGCCATGCTGCGGCAACGCTAACGACACATTTTAACCAAGGTCAAACACCGTTGGCCGCATTCGGCGCGAACAAATGGGGAAATGGGCCGAGTGTGGCTTCGGCGCCAAATCCGGCGGCGCCAAAACCCCGGCAAGACGTTGCGGCAAGGCAACGGCCCTTGTGGATAAGCCCGATTGGGTCCGTTTTCCACAGCCCTACCGCCCGCCGCCGCCGCGGCCTATGTTGGCGTTCATGCCTCGTTCCCGTCCTCCTCCGCCCAGCGTCGCCGAGGCGGCCGCGACCTTCGATTCGAACGCCGCGCTCTGGATGCCGCACCGGCCGAAGCGCGACTGGGAGAAGCTGGAGGGCGGCAAGCGCTTCAAGCTGGTGTCCGACTACGCGCCGGCCGGCGACCAGCCCCAGGCCATCGCCGAACTGGTGGCGGGCATCGAGAAGCAGGAGCAGGACCAGGTGCTGTTGGGCGTCACCGGCTCGGGCAAGACCTTCACCATGGCGCAGGTGATCGAGCGCGTGCAGCGCCCGGCGCTGATCCTCGCGCCGAACAAGACGCTGGCCGCGCAGCTCTACGGCGAGTTCAAGCAATTCTTCCCGGAGAACGCGGTCGAGTACTTCGTCTCGTACTACGACTATTACCAGCCCGAGGCGTACGTGCCGCGCACCGACACGTACATCGAGAAGGAATCCAACATCAACGAACAGATCGACCGCATGCGCCACGCGGCCACGCGCGCGATTCTCGAACGCGACGACGTGATCATCGTCGCCTCGGTCAGCTGCATCTACGGCATCGGCTCGGTCGAGACCTACACCTCGATGACCTTCACCGTAAAGCAAGGCGACGAGTACGGCAGCCAGGAGCTGATCCGCTCGCTGGTCGCCACACACTACAAGCGCAACGAGGCCGGCTTCGCGCGCGGCATGTTCCGCGTGCGCGGCGACACCATCGAGCTGTGGCCGGCGCACTTGGAAGACCGCGCCTGGCGCTTCTCCTTCTTCGGCGACCAGGTCGAGAGCATCGACGAGTTCGATCCCCTCACCGGGCGCAAGGCCGCGACCATGCAGGCGGTGAAGGTCTACGCCAACTCGCACTACGTCACGCCGAAGATGACGCTTGAACAGGCGGTGTCCGCGATCAAGGACGAACTGAAGCTGCGGCTGGAGCAATTCCGCGCCGAGGGCAAGCTGCTCGAAGCGCAGCGGCTCGAACAGCGCGTTAATTTCGACATGGAGATGATGCTGGCCACCGGTTCCTGCGCCGGCATCGAGAATTACAGCCGCTATCTCACCGGACGCAAAGCCGGCGAGCCGCCGCCGACCATGTTCGAATACATCCCCGACAACGCGCTCGTCTTCACCGACGAAAGCCACGTCACCATTCCCCAGATCGGCGGCATGTATCGCGGCGACTTCAACCGCAAGAAGACGCTCAGCGATTACGGCTTCCGCCTGCCCTCGTGCATGGACAACCGTCCGCTCAAGTTCGAGGAATGGGACGCGATGCGCCCGCAGAGCATCCACGTCTCGGCGACGCCCGGCCCCTGGGAGCTCGAGCGCACCGGCGGCGTGTTCGCTGAACAGGTGATCCGCCCCACCGGCCTGATCGATCCGCCGGTCGAAGTGCGCCCGGTGCAAGCGCACGGCCATTCCCAGGTGGATGACGTCATCGCCGAGGTGAAGGATGCGGCCAAACGCAATCTCCGCAGCCTCGTCACCGTGCTCACCAAACGCATGGCCGAGGACTTGACCGAGTACATGCACGAGCAAGGCGTGCGCGTGCGCTACATGCACTCCGACATCGACACCGTCGAGCGCATCGAAATCATCCGCGACCTGCGCTTAGGCGCGTTCGACGCGCTGGTCGGCATCAACCTGCTGCGCGAAGGCTTGGACATTCCCGAATGCGGCCTCGTCGCGATCCTCGACGCCGACAAGGAAGGGTTCCTGCGCAGCGAGACTTCGCTGGTGCAGACCATCGGCCGCGCCGCGCGCAACGTCGACGGCAAGGTCATCCTCTACGCCGACAAGATCACCGGCTCGATCCAGCGCGCCATGGCCGAAACCGCGCGCCGCCGCGAGAAGCAGGCCGCCTACAATCGCGAGCACGGCATCACGCCGCAGTCGATCAAGTCGAACATCAAGGACATTCTCGACAGCGTCTACGAAAAGGATTCGCTGACCATCGACCCGCGCGATCCGATGGCCTGGAAACGCGGCGCTGGCGGCGCCCGGACCGCCGGCGCCCTCGCCGGCAAGACTGGCGGAAAAGGCCGCGGCGTCGCCGAAGACGCCTCCCCCTTCATCGGCCACAACATCAAGCACTACATCGCCGACCTCGAACGAGAAATGAAAGACGCCGCGGCGGACCTGGAGTTCGAAACAGCGGCCAGACTGCGCGACGAGATCAAGCGCCTCCAGGAAACCGAACTGCTGATCGCCGACGATCCGCTGGCGCGGCAGAGCGCCGTGTCGGCGGCGGCGGAGTCAGCAGTGCGCGAAAGCCGCGGAAGCGGCAGTCGCGCCACGCTGACGGGGGCGAATGTGCGAAAAGGCAAGCCGGCTTATCGGGGACGGCGGCGGAAGGGGCCTTAGGACTAATTCACGGCGCAAACCGACTCCTCCACCGGACCGTCGGAACCCTGGTGTTCTCCGCGTCGTGGCTAGACGGAGACGGAAAGAGCCGTTGAGTAGGAAGGGTGAAGTCGAAGCGGAAGCAACTCGTCAAATGCAGCCGTTCGGTCACGAACAACGTATTGGCTCGAACCATCTGCGAGCTGATGACCGATAACTCCCAATTCAAACAGTCGCTCAGCAAGAAGGTGGAGTTCACCCTCGCTCATGCCTTCTTTGACGGTGCGCCGCGCGATCGAACCGAATTGGTCAAACGAGAGTGTTGAGGCTGTGGTAGATCGAATGCCGTTCAACAATCGCCTAATCCCTGGGTATTCGCCCCCGAGTTCGTCTTGAATCTCCTCTCGCAAAAACTGCCCATAGGCAGAAAGGCCACCCATCACGTCCTCTTTGGTGATGCGCGCCCCCTCGCCCCGCTCTCTCGCGACGATCATTGCGGTCTTCGCGAGGTAGACAACCACGTCGCGGGGACGACCTATGGAAAAGTCGATGACATAGTCAATCAGGCGCAATCGACGCTGCCGGCCATTGAAGTCCACAAGCTCGCCTGTCTGGTGTTTGAACGCCATTTCTAGAGCGCGCTTTTGGTCGCACCTGCTGTCGTAGAGACGAGCTGTTTTGAGAATCCGAAAGAGCAGCAAGTCCTGCAGTTCCTGTTTGGTCCACTCAAGGTGCAAACCACAGTCCTGCTCCCACGCCGTTCTCTGCGCGTTGGCGATCTGCGAGAAAATGTCCGCTCGCGTAAATATCAGGGGGACGATTCTCCTACCGAGCGCCTTGAAGTGATTTCTAATGTCAATGGCAGCTGCTACGAGTGCGCCGATCTTCCTCGCGTAACGCGCCTGATGTCCGTCTTGACAGGCTTCGATCCAGCCGCTGTCTAGCGCATCAAAAATGACCCTAAAGGTTCTGCTAAAGATATTCTCTTCGACGAACTCCGTGAGGCGATTGATCCGATCGTCGAGAACATCGGAAGGCGATGTACTCGCCTGGTGTAAGCCAACATCTACACCGAAGCCGGCAACATCGACCCGAATCCTCCTCAGCCGTTCGGACAGAGGCTTCTTGCGATAGTCAGTGAGCGGAAAACCGAGTGCTCGCTCTAGTGCTGGGGTAAAGGTAGCGTCCGAGCTGTTCTCGAAGAACAATTCACACACTGTACGCAAGATCAAGTAGCGGCAGACCCGGACCAGGACCTCCTTCTCGTGGGCTTCGTCGCGGTGAAACCCAAATCGCGTGGCATCAATCGCTTCAAAGGGCACGCTCTCCGCACAGACGGTCGTCCCATCACCTTCGGCTGCACGCCGAGCGATTGCAGTCTTGCCCGTTCCTTTCCGACCGATGATCAGAATTCTGTCGCCGTTCAGAACTTTCGGAAGCCACGAAGGTTCAAAAAAGAACTCACTATCAAATGTTTCGTTCTCGGCGCCGTTCGCCCAGTCCGCAATCTGCGTAAGGATGCTCGTCAACGCGGCCCCCTGACAATCGCGTAATGGTACGGGGTGACAGCAACTTCGTCTACGGACTCGCTGAAACCGCGCATAGTGCGCAACTATCCCGAGGCGATCAGGCTGGCCTTCTCCCTTGCGGAGAAGGGGCCAGGGGATGAGGGGCGACGATACGCGCACGCTGCTGGACGCTTCACGCGAGCGCCTCATGCACCATCACCGCAGCGGCTTCGCGCCCCTCACCCCCTGCCCCCTCTCCGCGAGGGAGAGCGACGCGCGAACGGGGATAGATTCGCGCGCTATCCAACACTTGGCGCGGCGCCACGCGGGGCGGAACACGCCACGCCGCCGCGCTTTTTCGCCGCGCGCTCAAGCGTTTGCCGGCATGCGCGGCGTCGCCGCGCGCGCCAACTCGCACGCAACAAGCCCAATCTTTCCGACCGGATTGACGCCGCGCGTATCGTCCCCCGGTCCGCACACGGGAGATTTCGAAGACGTCCGAAACTTTGGAATGTGCGTGACACGGCCGGTGGGCGCGGTCGACGCGATGTTTCGCGGAGATCGCATTGGTTGCGGGGAGTGAAACCGCAACGTCCGGAGCTTCGGAGCTCCGCCCACAGAACCGGCGAACTGGGCATGGAGCTAAGCCCCAAGAGTCCGTCCTTCGGTGGAGGGCGGCTCGGAAGCGCACCGTG
>JBFXCP010000034.1:0-24873 GCA_050182055.1 Hyphomonadaceae bacterium | reverse complement strand
GGTGGTGCGCATCCAACCGCCTCCCATGAAGAGACGGGCGCATTGTCCATCGGCTCCGGCACTGTTGGATAGATTTTGGGTCCGCGTCCGTCGTTTCAGGGACTTGCGCGGAAAAAGCGTTGGAGAGGCGCCAGTCGGCGAGCGCTACTGACCGGGAACGATTGCGGTGTAGTCCCCGCGCGAGACCTCCATCGAGCCGATGGGCAGCACGCCGCCCTGCTCCAGCAGCACCGCCATGCGGCGCTTGAACAGGCCCCCGTCCACGTAAAACACCGCCGCGCGCGGACCGCGATCGGTCTCGACGCGAAAGAGGAATCCGGTGCGGTCCGGCCCCTCGGCCCAGATCGAACGCATCGGCGCAAAGCCGCCGGGGCGCAGGCCAGCGAATCGCAACCCGGCCATCTCGCACAACCGGCGCACACAGCGGAACGCCGGATCATGTTGCTCGCGATGCGCGCGCTGGGCGTCGGCTTCGCCTTGACGCTGCACGCGCAGACGATTGACACTGGCCACGCGGTTCAGCTGCCCCGTCATCTCGGCGTCCGGCACGATCTTCAGTTTGCGCAGGCTCTTCAGCCAGGTCTTGTGGCGCGGCGTCAGCGGCTCTTTCTGTTCAAGCTCCGCGAAGCGCTTGTCGAGATCGCGCAAGGCGACGGCGGCGTTTCGGTAGCCCGCTTGCGCCGCAATGCGCCGCGCCGTCACTGGCTTCGCGCGCTTCAGGCGGACAAGCAGATTGAAAATCTCCAGGTGCGGATCGGCGAGCATGCTCTTCAGCGCCGATTGCGTGCACCTGAGCGCGATCTCGTCGCCGCCGCGCAGCGCGTAATACTGCGCCTGGCCGCCGGCGGTGGCCTGCGCCAGATAGTCGTGGGCGTAGAAGCTCCACAACGCTTCCGGTGCAAATTCGCCGGGGATGAAATACGCTTGGTTCAACAGCGCGTCTGTCCACGCATTGCACGCGAGCACCAGTTGGAGCGGATCGGTGTGATCGGCCGCGCTTTGCGGGAGAAAGATTTCGTCGGCGATGAGACCCTGAAAAGTGTCGGACGCCGAGGAGCCGGCGCAATGGGCGCGTTGATGCTCAGCGAGCCACCCCCCCGGTTCCGCCTGCTGCTCGATGACTGCCGTCTCGTCGCTCATCGTCCCCACCACCTAAGGCCAGGATACGCCAACACCGGCCCTAGTCGATATCCTCAACCGCCGTTTCGCCTGCACCGCTGACGCGCGCGGCGAGGGAGGCGGCCATGAACTGGTCGAGATCGCCGTCGAGCACCCCTTGCGTATCCGAGGTTTCAACGCCGGTGCGCAGGTCTTTGACCATCTGATACGGCTGCAGCACGTAAGAGCGGATCTGCCTTCCCCAACCGATTTCGGTCTTGGTGTCTTCCAGCGCCTTGGTGGCTGCTTCGCGCTTCTGCAACTCGGCTTCGTAGAGCCGCGCGCGCAGCATGTCCCAGGCGGCGGCGCGGTTCTTGTGCTGGCTGCGTTCGGCCTGGCACGACACGACGATGCCGGTGGGGATGTGCGTCAGCCGCACTGCGGAATCGGTCTTGTTGATGTGCTGCCCGCCGGCGCCGGAGGCGCGGTAAGTATCGGTGCGCACATCCTTTTCGTTGATCTCGACCTCGATCGTGTCGTCGATCTTCGGATAGACCCACGCGCTCGCAAACGAGGTGTGGCGCCGTGCGTTCGAATCGTAGGGCGAGATGCGGACCAGGCGATGCACGCCCGCCTCCGTCTTCAGCCAACCGTATGCGTTCTCACCCTGGACCAGGATCGTTGCGGACTTGATGCCAGCGGTGTCGCCGCCTTGTTCTTCCAACAGTTCGACTTTGTAGCCATGCGCGCTCGCCCACCGCGAGTACATGCGCAGCAGCATCTGGGCCCAGTCCTGACTCTCGGTGCCGCCAGCGCCGGAGTTGATCTCGACGTAGGCGTCGTTGCCGTCGGCTTCGCCGGACAGCAGGGCTTCGAGTTCGGCTTTCGCGGCGCGCTCCTGCACGTGGCGCAGTGTGGCGATCGCTTCCTGTACGAGCGAGTCATCGCCCTCCGCCTCGGCCATCTCGGCAAGTTCGAGCGAGTCGCGCAGGTCGCGTTCCATGGAGAGGATGGAGGTCATCGCCGTGTCGAGCTTGGTGCGCTCGCGCATCAGCTTTTGCGCCTTCTCGGCGTCGTTCCAGAAGTCCGGGCGCTCGGAAAGCGCCGTCAATTCGTCGAGGCGGACCTGGGCGCGATCCCAGTCAAAGACGCCTCCGCAGCAGGGCGACGGCGGATTCGATTTGTTCGGCGAGAGCGGCAATATCGGCGCGCATGATGAATCTCGAGATTAGCTGCTGGACGAAGGTGAGAGGTCGGGATTTAGGCAAGCCGGGGCGAAACGCAAGCGCGGCTCGTCCCGCCCGCTAGTACAGCCCGCCCAGGTCCTCGTCGTTGTTCTCTTCCTCACGCCGGCCGGCGTTTGGATCGGCGGCCTCGGTTGGCGTGTAGGCCTCACCCATTTCGCGCAGGACGCGCGGGTCGATCGGATCGACGCCGCCGAACACGAATGGAGAAGAGACCACATCGCGCGTTGGTTCGGTGTCCGGCCGGAACGCCTCAAGGATCGTTTGCGTCGTGGTCGCGCTCGGCAAGAGGCCGGTCATGTAGTCGATGCGCACGAGACGCACGCCAGAGGGAATGCGGAACGGCGTCGGCGGCACGCCGCGCAACGCCTCGCGCATGAAGTCGGCGAAGATCGGCGCAGCCAGCGAGCCGCCGGTTTCGCCCTCGCCCATGTTGGTCGGCTGATCGAAGCCGACCCACACGCCGACGACCAGGTCCGGCGAGAAGCCGATGAACCAAGCGTCCTTGTAATCATTGGTGGTGCCGGTCTTGCCGCCCAGCGGCACGCCGAGCGAACTCACCGCCCCGCGCGCGGTGCCGCGCTGCACCACGCCTTCGGCCATAGAAACGATCTGATACGCGGTCACCGGGTTCAGCACCTGCTGACGCGTATCCGGTAGGTTCGGCGGCTGCTGACGGCGCCATTCGGCGGTGCACCCTTCGCACTCACGCTGGTCGCGCCGGAACACGGTGCGGCCTGTGCGGTCCTGAATGCGGTCGATGATGATCGGCTGTATCCAGCGCCCGCCATTCACGAACATGCCGTACGCGGTCGTCATGCGCATCAACGTCGTTTCGCCCGCGCCAAGCGCCAGCGAGAACACCGGCTGCGTGCGATCGCCATAGACGCCGAGGCGGCGGCCGTAGTCGAGAATCAGCTGCGGCTGCAGCTCGTAGGCGACGCGCGCGGTCATCGCGTTGCGCGAGAGTTCGAGGCCGCGGCGAAGCGTCGTCGGACCCAGGAAATCGCGCGAGTAATTGTCCGGCGACCAATTGCTGCCGTCGCCGGCTTCGATGGCGAGCGGCCCATCGTCGACCAACGTCGCCGGCGTCAGACCGTTATCCAGCGCAGCGGCGTACACGATCGGCTTGAAAGACGAGCCGGGCTGGCGCTCGGCCTGCGTCGCGCGATTGAGGCCGTTCGCGTCGTTGAAATTGTAACCGCCCACCATCGCCAGAACCCGGCCGGTGTGGGGATCCATGGCGACGAGCGCACCTTGGATTTGCGGCACTTGCTTCAGCCGATAGCGCGCGTTGGCGCCCTCGCCGCGCAGTGCGTAGACAATCGCACCGACACGCAGCGCGCGCGCGGCTTCCCGGCGTCCGCCCTGGGCCGCCCACTGCGCGTCGTCGTCGATCAGACGGCCGCTCTGGCCGTTCTCATCCGTGATAGTGACGCCGCCCTGCATGCGCGTCACCATCGCGCGCACCCAGCCGGAGAGCGCAGGCGGTGCGGCGGCTTCGCGCAATTGCGCCTGCACGTCGCCCGATGCGTTGCCTTGACTCAGCGGGCCCCGCCACTCATGGCGGCGGTCGTACCGCTCGAGGCCGCTGCGCAGCGCGCGCGCGGCCGCAAGCTGCAGGCGCGTGTCGATTGTGGAGCGGATCGAGAGACCGCCGTCGTAGAGCGCGCGCTCTCCGTACTGCTCTTGCACTTGCCGGCGCACCTCCTCGACGAAGTGCGACGCAGCCACGAACTGATCGCCGGCGAGACGATCCGTAGTCACAAGGTCTTCGGCGCGCGCGGCGGTGGCCTCGGCTTCGGTGATGTAGCCGCGCTCCAGCATGCGCCCGATTGCGTAATCACGACGCGCGATGGCGCGTTCGCGGTTGCGGACTGGGTGATAGTTGCCGGGACCTTTTGGTAGAATGGCCAAGTAGGCCGCCTCCGCGATGGTCAACTCGGACAGCGACTTGTTGAAGTAGTTGAGCGCCGCGGCGGCGACGCCGTAGGCGCGGTTGCCGAGATAAATCTGGTTCAGATAGAGCTCAAGGATGCGCAGCTTGCCGTCTTCGCCCGGAAACGCGCGCTCGATACGCTGCGCCAGCACCGCTTCGCGGACTTTGCGGTAGAGCGAGACCTCGCGGCCCACCAGCATGTTGCCGGCGACCTGCTGCGTGATCGTCGAGGCGCCTTCAAGACGGCGCCCGCGCAGCACGTTGCCGACGTTCGACACCATCGCGCGCGCGACGCCCGCGTAGTCGATGCCGGAGTGCTGGAAGAAGCGCGCGTCCTCGACCGCGACGAAGGCGTTGCGCACATGATCGGGGATTTGCTCGATCGGTACGAACACGCGCTGCTCACGCGCGAACTCCGCCACCAGCGCGCCATCGCCAGCATGCACCCGGCTGGTCACGGGAGGTTGGTAATCCTGCAGGTCCTCAAGCGAAGGCAAACCCTGCAGCGCAGCGATCATGAACCCGGCGACCCCGAGCACGACGACGCCTGCCGCGATGGCCAAACCAATCAGTACTTTTCGCAGCATGGCGCCCCGCTTCTGCGCGCTTTTCGGATAGGCCCCGCGTCACCCTGCAATAGGGCGCGAGTATGGCCGCACCGCCTCCGTGACCGCATGGAGATAGCGTAAGATTCGCGCCTTTATTAGGCGTTTGCGGCGTATTGCACAGCGCCTGCGAAATAGGCGTCCACCGCCTGCGCCATGGCCTCGGCCATGTTCTGGCGGGCGCGGGGATCGGCCAGACGACGCTCGTCGGTCGAGTTCGACAAAAAGCCCGTCTCGATCAGGACCGCCGGCACGTCCGGGGCCAGCAGCACGAAGAACCCAGCATTGCGGTGGGTATTGCGCAAAAGCGGCGCGACCTGGCCCAGGCGCGGGATCAGGAGCTGCGCGAATTGGGACGAGCGATTGGTGGTCTCGCGCTGGTAGAGGTCCACCAGGATGTCGCGGGTCTGGCCGTCGCGGGAGCCATCGCCGAGGTCCAAATTCCAGTTCTGCGCCGACATCATGTTCTGCGCCCGATCGGCGCCGCGCTCGGACAGCGTGTAGACCGAGGCGCCCGCCGCATCGTGGTTGGCGTGGGAATCCGCGTGCAAAGAGATGAAAAGGTCGGCGTTCTGGCTGCGCGCGAAGTTGACGCGCTGCTCCAGTTCCACGAACCTGTCGGCATCGCGCGTGAGCGCGACCGTGTAGCGCCCGCGATGCTCCAGCGCGTCGCGCAATTGAAGCGCGGCGTCGAGCACCACGTCTTTTTCGCGCACGCCCGTGGTGCCAATCGCGCCGGGGTCGCGCCCGCCGTGTCCAGCGTCGATGACGACCTTGCGGCGAGTCCCATCACCCCGGCCCGCCACCTGCCGCGGCGGCGGCGGCGCAGCGACGACCGGCCCCGCGGGCGCCAAATCGAAGCTCATGCTTGGCGCGCGGCGCCCGCCCAGGTCCTGGCGGACGAGCCGGGCCGAACTCGACAAGTCCAGCACCACCCGTGACACGCCATCCGGCCGCGGCCCGAAGCGGTAACGGACAACCACGCCCGCGCCGGGCCCCTCGCCTGTAGCGCCTTGCGGCAACGCCAGCTGAGTGTTGCGCAAATCGATCACGAAACGGTCCGGGCCGCTCAGGAAGAAGGTCCGCGCCTCGGCCTGACGCTCCAGGGCTACCGTCACACGTGCGGCCGGGCCGTTCGCCTGCACGAGCACGCCGCGTACCGCGGCGGGCGGGTCCGCCCAGGCGCGCCCGCTGAGCGCGAGGCTGCCGAGTCCGGTCAAGCCGGCAAGGGCCAGAGAGCGACGGGTAACGTCCATGAAGACCGGGAAAGTAGCCGATGGCGCTTGCTATCAAGTTGAAAAGCTGGGTGAACACGCCGCTAACCACAGACGCTCCGGCCGCGACTGCTGCGCTGCCTGTCGCGCGCCGCTTGTGAGTTTCGCTTAACCGTTTCACGTTGCGGCATGCGGTTTCTCATCCTCGCGCTCGCCGCCGTGTTCGGATTAGCCGCGCCCGCATCGGCGCAGACTACAAGCCGTGAAGCGGCGGCGTTCGCGGCGCTGCGCGAGGCGTGTGAGGCCGACAACGGCGCGCTCTGGGGCGTTCGGTTGTGCGGACCGTTGCTGATCGTCGACCCGCAGACGCGGGCCGTCTGGGCGTCGCAGCAGGACGATGGCGGATTGTTGCAGCGCCAGGCGGACGGCGGCTGGACGGGGGTGCTGCCCGAGGGCGTGCCTGTGGCCAACACCGCCGTCGAGTGGGCCGGCGTGCGCTGGATCATGATCATGCAGCCGCTCAGCGAGGACCCCGTCGAGGTGCGCGTGCTGCTGCTGCATGAGGCTTGGCACCAAATCCAGGACACGATCGGCCTCCCCGCGCGCGAGAGCCAAAACGCACACTTGGAAACGGAAATGGGGCGCTACTACCTGCGCCTGGAGATGCGCGCCCTTTCGACGGCGCTGCTCTCCAGCGGCCGCGCGCGCCGCGAAGCGGCGGCTGATGCGCTACTGTTTCGCGCCGCGCGCCATGCGGCGTTCCCGGCGGCCGCCGACGCCGAAGCCGCGCTCGATCGCAATGAGGGCCTCGCGTCCTATACGGGCGTTCGTCTGGCGCTCGGCGACGGGGCGGATGCTTATGCGGCGCGAAATCTGGACGGGCAGGACGGCTCGGCCGTCTTCTCGCGCACGTATGCGTACCGGACGGGGCCGGCGTACGGCATTCTGCTGGATCAGCGCTCCCGCGGTTGGCGCCGCGCCTTGGGAGACAGCGCGCCGGCGGACCTGTTGGCGCGCGCGATCCGGGTCCGCGAGCCGACGCGGCGGCGGGTCGCCAACCGCGCCGAACGTTACGGCGGCCCCGACATTGCGGCGCAAGAGCGTCAATGGGCCGAGGCTCGCCGCGTCCGGGTCGAAGGACTGCGGCGGACCTTCTCGGTGGACCCGCGCCTCGAGTTACCGATCTCCAGCATCCAGATGGAATTCGACCCGGGCCAGGTCGAGCAGATCGAGGGGCTCGGCGCCCTTTACGGCGTGATCACGGCCCGCGACGCCTGGGGCGAGGTGCGCGCCGTGGGCGGGGCGGTCATCGCGGAGGACTTCAGCCGTCTCATCCTGCCCGCGCCGAACCCGGACCGCCTGAGTGGGGCGGGCTGGACGCTGGCCCTAGATCCGGCGTTTGCGGTCGCGGCAGAGCCAGACCAGAGCGGGGCGTTCCCGGTTGTGCCCGTTCCGGGTGCGGAAACCACCGAGCTTGCTCCCAACTGACCGGCGCGAGCGCTTCCTTTCCGTAATCAAATCATGCATAGGATGCGTCCATCGCCGCGTGCGCCGCCTGGGAGTTCCCAAGAGCGCCCGGCGCGCTCCCGCCCAAGCGGATCGGCGAACCAAGGCCCTGCGGCGCATCGATTGCCCGCGTTCGGACCCTGAAGGCCCCTCCCCTTGCCGGAGCGTAAGCGCCGCCTGCCGACGAGGCTGCGCCCCGATTGGAGCCGCGTATGAACCTCAGCGCACCCGCCCGCCACGCCGCCGCCCCCAGGGCGGCCGCGCACGCGGCGGCGCCTGGGGCTCATCTCATTCACACGACATTGCGTCGCCCTGCCGCTTCCGCCCCGGCTCATGCCGGACGCCCGGGAGCGCGCGACGCGCACGGAGCCCTTAATGGCCAAGACAATGCTGATCGACGCCGCCCACCCGGAAGAGACCCGGGTCGCGGTGCTCGATGGAAAGACCGTTGACGATTTCGACTTCGAGACCGCGAGCAGAAGACAACTCAGAGGCAATATCTACCTGGCAAAGGTGACGCGCGTAGAGCCGTCGCTGCAGGCGGCGTTCGTCGAGTACGGCGGCAACCGGCACGGCTTCCTCGCCTTCTCAGAAATCCATCCCGACTATTACGCGATCCCCCACGCCGACCAGGAAGCCATCAAGGCCGAACTGGCGCAGGCGGAGGCCGAAAGCGAGAGCGAAGACGAAGACGAGGAGGCGCTCGACGAACGCCGCCGGCGCATCCTCACGCGCCGGTACAAGATTCAAGAAGTCATTCGCCGGCGCCAGATCATGCTGGTGCAGGTGGTGAAGGAAGAGCGCGGCAACAAAGGCGCGGCGCTTACGACCTATCTTTCGCTCGCCGGGCGCTATTGCGTGCTGATGCCGAACACCGGCCGCGGCGGCGGCATCTCGCGCAAGATCACGCAAGCGACAGACCGCAAGCGTTTGAAAAAGATCGCCCAGGACCTCGAAGTGCCACAAGGCCAGGGGCTGATCATCCGCACCGCGGGGGCCAAGCGCACCAAAACCGAGATCAAGCGCGACTACGAATACCTCTCGCGCGCCTGGGAAACGATCCGCGACGAGACGATGAAGAGCGTCGCGCCGGCGTTGATTTATGAGGAAAGCTCGCTGGTAAAGCGGGCTATTCGCGATCTCTACGACAAAGATGTCGATGAAATTCATGTCGACGGCGAAGGCGCCTACAAGGAAGCCAAAGACTTCATCCGCATGCTGATGCCGTCGCACGCCAAGCGCGTGCACTTGTGGAAGGACCCCACGCCGATCTTCGCCAAGCACGGCGTCGAGCGGCAGCTGGAGTCGATCTATTCGCCCATCGTCCAGTTGAAGAGCGGCGGTTACATCGTCATCAACCAGGCCGAAGCGCTCGTCGCCATCGACGTGAACTCGGGCCGCGCCACACGCGAACGCAACATCGAGCAGACTGCGTTCAAGACAAACCTGGAAGCCGCCGATGAGGCTGCCCGCCAGATGCGTCTGCGCGACCTCGCCGGCCTCATCGTGATCGACTTCATCGACATGGAGGAGTCGAAGAACGACCGCGCTGTCGAGAAGAGGATGAAGGAAAACCTCCGCTTCGATCGCGCCCGCGTGCAGATGGGCAAGATCAGCGGCTTCGGCCTGCTGGAGCTTTCGCGTCAGCGCCGCCGCACTGGCGTGCTGGAAGGCACAAGCCACGTCTGCGAACACTGCCAGGGCTCGGGGCGGGTGCGTTCGATCGAGTCGGCGGCGCTCGCGCTGTTGCGCGCGCTGGACGAGGCGACCGCCAAGCAAAAGAACCGCACCGTCGAGGTGCGCGCCAACACCGATGTCGCCCTCTACGTTCTCAATGAGAAGCGCGAGGCGGTCGCCGCCCTCGAGGAGAACCGTCGGGTCCGCGTGCGGATCGTCGCCGCGTCCGGACTCAACGCTGGGCACTTCGATATCAACGTGAGCACAGACGCCTACGAGGCCGACGGCGACGACATCGAGGCCGAGGCGCCGGCGCCACGCCGCGGCCGCGGCCGTAGCGCCGCCCCCGTTGAGGAAGACGTCGAAGACCTCACGGACGACATCGAGGAAGAAGACGAAGTCGAGGAAAAGAGCGAGGCCGTCGAGAGCGTCGCGGCAAGCAGCGAGGACGACGGCAGCCGCCGCCGGCGGCGGCGCGGCCGGCGCGGCGGACGCCGTCGCCGTGGCGAGGACGAGGCCGGCGACGCGGAAACCGGCGAGACCCAAGAAGCAAAGCCCGTCGCGGCGCAACGCGAGGACCGCGGCGACCGCGGCAACCGCCGGCGCCGCCGGCGCGGCCGTGGGCGCGGACGCCGCGTGTACGAGGTCGATGGCGGCGAGTGGCTCGATTTCGTCGGCGCCGATCTGAAGCACCTGACGCCACGTCCCGAACGCATCCGGCCGGCGCGTGTCGAGGAGGTCGAGACGGAGGCGGAGGCCGAAGAAGGCGACGCGCCCGCTCGGGCGGAGCCGCTGGCCGCCGAACCGGCGCTGGTCGCCGCTATAGTTGAAAGTGCGCCTGAGCCGGAGCCGGTTGCCGCGGCGGCGCTTGTCGACGACGTGCACTACGAGCCCGACCAGGAGCGGCGCGACAAGTTCCTTTCGCGCTTCTCGCGCTGGGCGAAGAAAAGCTGATGAAAAACCGCTAAGACCGGTGGCCATGTTGCCGCCGCAAACCGGAGGCTAATCCGGAGCGGTTGAATCCGAAGGAGCGTCGATGGCTGCGGCTCTTGCTCGTGCGTTCGGGCGCTGGATCGCCGGTGCGGTGTTCGCTGTTGCAGCGCTTGCCTCCGGCCCGGCTGCGGCCCAGTCGCTCATCCGCGACGCCGAAATCGAAGCGACGCTGCGCGCCTACACCACGCCCCTGCTGAACGCGGCCGGCGTCAATCCGGACGATGTGGACCTCTATATCGTCAACGACGATTCCGTGAACGCCTTCGTCGCGGGCGGCCAGAACATCTTCATACACACGGGCCTGCTGTTGGCGGCCGAGACGCCGAACGAGATCATCGGCGTGCTCGCACACGAGACTGGCCACATCTCCGGCGGCCACCTCGCGCGCTCGCGGGAAGCGATGAACCAGGCCATCGCGCCGATGCTGGTGTCGATCGGCCTCGGCGTGCTCGCCAT
This sequence comes from Hyphomonadaceae bacterium, assembly GCA_050182055.1. GTDB lineage: Bacteria > Pseudomonadota > Alphaproteobacteria > Caulobacterales > Aquidulcibacteraceae > Vitreimonas. The sequence goes on along the minus strand of JBFXCP010000034.1, from coordinate 14,141 downwards.
CGTCGCGGGCGCGCCCGACGCGGGCGCAGCGTTGATCGCCGGTTCGCAATCCTTCGCGATGGCCAGTTTCGTGCGCCATACACAGGCGCAGGAATCCGCCGCCGACCAGGCGGCGGTTCAGTTCCTCGACGCCTCCGGCCAATCCGGACGCGGCCTGATCTCCTTCTTCAATTCGCAGATTCGCCCGTACGAGTGGCGTCAGCGCAACTTGCCGCAATGGATGATCACGCACCCCTATTCATCCGACCGCGTCGAGTCGCTGCGCCTGCGCGTCGAGGCGGCCGAGCACGCCAACGCCACCGACAGTGCGGACTTTGTGCGTCGCTTCCAATTCATGCAGGCGAAGCTGATCGGCTTCATTCGCACTGAGCGGCAAACGCTCACGCGGTATCCCACCAGCGATACCTCGCAGCCGGCGCGGTACGCGCGCGCGGTGGCCTATTATCGCGCCTCCAATCTGCCGGCGGCGCGGCGGGAACTCGAAAGCCTCATGACCGAGGACCCGCGCAATCCGTACTTCCAGGAACTGATGGGGCAAATTCTGTTCGAGAATGGCCGGTCCGAAGAATCGATCGCCTATCACCGGCGCTCGCTAGACCTCGCGCCGGACGAGCCGTTGCTGCAGGTCAACCTGGCGCGCGCCCTGATCGCCGCACGCGGCCGCCAGGGCGCCGACGAAGCGATCGACCTCCTGAATCGCGTCGTCGCCCGCGAGCCGGACAACGCCTACGCTTGGCGCGAACTCGCCTCCGCACGTGACTTGCGCGGCGAACAGGGCTTAGCGGAACTCGCCTCCGCCGAGCAGAACTTCGCCATCGGCGATTATGGCGCCGCGATCAGCTTCGCCGAGCGCGCGCGGCGTTCGTTGCCGCGCAACACGCCGTCCTATCAACGCGCGCTCGACATCGTGAACTTCGCCGGGCTGGAGCTGCGCGACCGCCAGCAACGCGGCCGCGGCAGCTGAGCTTGCCCTAGACGGCGAAAGCGGCCATGTCGGGGACTGCGAACGGAGACCCCCATGCGCCGCCTCTTGCTGTTGCTCGCCTTCGCCGCCTTGGCGGCGGGCCCGGCCACGGCGCAAACCTTCAACGCCCAGGAACAGGCGGAAATCCGCGCCATCGTTCGCGAGTATCTCGTCAACAATCCCGACGTGCTGCGTGAGGCGCTGGACGCGCTCGAGGCGCGTGTCGACGCCCAGCGCTGGCGTGAGGTGCGTGGGGATCCGCGTGACTTCTCCATCGGTCCGGCGAACGCGCCGATCGTGATCGTCGAGTACTTCGACTATCGCTGCCCCTATTGCCACGCCGCCTATGAATGGATCTACGAACTCACGCGCACGCGCTCCGACGTCCGCGTCGTGCTCAAGGAATTTCCCGTACTCGGCCCGGACTCGATGCAGGCCGCGCAAGCTGCGCTCGCGGCCATGCCCCAGGGACGCTACTGGCAGTTCCACCGCGCGCTGATTACGCACCGCGGCGAGTTGAGCTCGGCGCGCATCGATCAACTGGCGCGAGGCGCGGGCATCGATGTCGCACGGATGCGGCGCGCCATGAGCAGCCCCGAGATCATCGCTCAGCTCGAAGACATTCGTGCACAGGCCATCGAGTACAATTTCACCGGCACGCCGGGGTTCGTCATCAATGGCGAGACCGTTCCAGGCTTCTCCCGCCCGCTCCTTGAGCAGCGGCTGCGCGAGGCCACGCGCGAAGCACGCAACCGCCGTCAAGACGCGAACTGACTGAACGCTAGATTCTGCCCGTGGCCGACGCGGCGATCAGCGTGAACCGGCGCGCGAGCGGCGACGTCGCCCCTTGTCCTTTTCGCAGCGCGCCAAGGTATCCCGGAAGCGTCGCCAGATAGCCGATCGCGGGGAACGCGGCGCTCGGCAGTTGCCGCGCCAAGACGCGCGCTTCGGCGTAGGACTGCGCCGCGCCTTCCAGCAAATCGCCTTGTGCCCACCCGGTGCGCCCGCCTGCGCGCCAGTGCGCTCGAACACGCGCAAGGCCCGCCAGGCCCCACGCCTGACCCGCCGCGCGTGCTACGTGCTCCGCGTCAGGCGCACCACACGTAGCCAACGCCGCGCGGAACACGGCGCCCGCTGTCGCGTCGACGTACGCCTGAACAGCCTTCCAGTCCGCGAGTGGCGCCGCTTCGAAGTCCGCCGCGTGCGCTTCCGCGACCGTCTGCAGCGCTTCGAGCGCCGAAGCGGGTGCGCCGCTTTCCGCGAGCGCCCGCAATGCGGGATGCCCGCGCTCGGGTCGCCCCGCCGCCACGTCCGCAAGCGCGTCGCGCCACCACGCCAGCCGGATGGCGCCAACCCCCGGCTCGCGCACCATTTCCGCTGTCCGTGAGATTTCGTAGTTCACCGCATAGATGGCGATCAGCTGCGCGCGCGCGCGCGGCGGCGCGAACCGGCTCGCCAGCCAGCGATCCTCATCGGTGCGGCGCATGAGAGAGTCGAGTGACGCGACGTATGGCAATGGGCGCGGGGGATCTCTTCTGCGGATGACTTGTCCTTTAGCATCCGCCGCCCCTCAAAACAGCGTACCCGCAGCCGTCATCGCCACCAGCATGGGCGCTGACAGGAAGGTGTTGGTGCGCGAGAACAGCATCGCCGTCTTGCCGGCGGCCGCCTTCGCCGCTGGCTCGAGATCGGGAAACTTGTTGTCGATGTTCAGCGCCTTCTGCTGGTTCGGCCAGATGATGAACCAGACATTGAACCACATAACGATGGCGAGCCACATGCCGATGCCGATCAAGATTTCCTTGGGCGAGGCGAAGCTCGGATCGGTCAGGGCGCCCAACGTAAGCGCCTGCGCGAGATAACCCTGGTTCCAGGCGAGCGTGAGCCCGGTAATGAGCGTCAGCATCGCGCCCCAGCGGAACCAGTAGAGCGCCGCCGGGGCGATGACCTTCGTCACCGCCGGTTTCTGCTCGTCCGGAATCTTGGGCATGTTCGGGATTTGGGTGAAGTTGAAGTAGTAGAGGTGCCCGATCCACATGATGCCGAACAACACGTGCAGCCAACGCAACCCGGCTTCGACGAAGCCCGGGCGATCGAACCCCCAGTACACCAGGAACAGCGCCGCTAAGGCGATCGACGTCCAGGCGACGTAGCGAAGATTGCTCAGAAACCAAGCCATGCCCTAACTCCCTCAAGCTTGCGCGCGGGAGCGGCATCGCCGCTCGGGTCAGCTCGCTGTCTGCGGCTTGCCGCGCGCCTCGCCCTCGCGCCCGCGCTTGACGCCCCACAAGAGGATCGCCGGCGCAGCAACGTAGAGCGACGAATACGTGCCGATGATAATGCCGAAGATCATCGCCACGGCGAAGCCCCAAAGCGCCTCGCCGCCCAAATAAAGTAGGCCGATCAGAGCGAAGAGCGCCGTGCAGCCCGTGATGATCGTGCGCGACAACGTTTCGTTCAGCGACAGATCGATCAGCTCGCCCAGCGGCATTTTCTTGTATTTGCGCAGGTTCTCCCGAATCCGGTCGAACACGACGACCGTGTCGTTCATGGAATAACCGATGATCGTGAGCAGCGCCGCGATGATGGTGAGCGTGAACTCGATCCGGAAGATCGAGAAGATGCCAAGCGTCAAGATGACGTCGTGGAAAAGCGCGAGCACGCCGCCCAGCGCGAACTGCCACTCGAAGCGGAACCAGATGTAGACGAGCATCAGCAGGATCGCCAACCCCAGCGCGATCAGGCCGCCCGAGAACAATTCCTCGGAGACCTTTGCGCTCACCGCATCGACGTTGGCGATTCGCGCGCCCTGCGCGACCTCGCCGAGGCCAGCGCGGATCGCCTCGACCGTCTCCGACCCACGCTCGGTGCTTTCGAAATTGAGATACGCGCAGTGCGATCCGGGCGGCGCGGTGTCCGCGCAGGTCGATCCTTGCACTTCGATGTCGCCGTCCTGGACTCGATCTCCCAGCGCGCGCAACGCGTCTTCATTGATCGGGCCGGGCGCCTCGATCAAGATCGACGTGCCGCCACGAAAGTCGATGCCGAGATTGAACCCGCGCTCCATAATCGCGCCAACGCGCGCAAGCGGCGATCCTTCCGCCTGCTGGTAGATGGCGATCGGGTTTTCGCGCAGGCCGCCGGTAAACATCGACACCAGCGACGCGCCCACGCCGACAATCGACAGGATCGCTGCGAATCCCGCGAACTTCACATAGGTGAAGTTGGTCTTCTTGGGCAAAAGGCGGATCAGGGGCCACCAGGACATCGTCTCAATTCCCTCAGATCGGCAGCGATTTGGGCCGAGCGGTGCGGAACCACCAGGCGATGAGGATTTGCGTCACCAGCACGGCCGTGAACACCGATGTCACAACGCCGATCGACAGCGTCCAGGCGAAGCCGCGCACCGGACCGGCGCCGAACTGGAACAGGATCAGCGCCGCCAGAATCGTCGTCAGGTTCGCGTCGACGATGGTCACCATCGCGCGCGCGAAACCCGCATCGATGGCGAGCGCCGGACTTCGCCCTTGCGCGGCCTCCTCGCGCATCCGCTCATAGATCAGCACGTTCGCATCGACGGCCATCGCAATGGTGAGGATGAGGCCGGCGATCCCGGGCAAGGTCAGGCCTGCGCCAATCATCGACATCGCCGCCACGATCAGGAGGCCGTTTACGATGAGCGCGACGCACGCGATTAGCCCGAACAAACCATAGGCCAGGACCATGAAGGCGAGGGTCACGATGCCGGCGATGATTCCCGCCATCGTGCCGTTATTGATCGCCTGCTGACCGAGCGTGGGATCGACCGTGCGTTCCTCGATCACGTTGAGCGGCGCGGGAAGCGCGCCCGCGCGCAGCATCACCGCAAGCTCGTTGGCCGACTGCGCCGTGAAGCTGCCCGAAATCTGACCTGAACCGCCGCAGATCGGTTCTTGAATGTTCGGCGCGGTGAGCACCTGGCCGTCCAACAGGATTGCAAAACGGTTTCCGACGTTGTCGCGCGTGATGCGGCAAAAGAGTCGCGATCCCTCGTTATCCAGCTGGAACGAAAGAACGTACTCATTGGTTCGCGCATCGGTGGAGGGCTGCGCGCGCACGAGGCGTTCGCCGGTGAAACGCGGCCTGCGTTCGACCACGACTGGTTCTTGCGCCGTTCCTGGATAAGGCGGCGCCACGATGGCGCCGGGCGGAATCCGGCCGGACTGCGCTTCCTCCGGCGAGAGGTTGCGCACCATGTTGAACGTCATCAGCGCCGTCTGGCCGATCCGTTCCTTCAGGAGCTGCGGATCGGTCATGCCGGGCGCCTGCACAACAATGCGGTCGTCGCCTTGGCGCACGATGCTCACCTCGGCCGTGCCGGTTGGGTCGATCCGGCGGCGGATGACCTCGCGCGATTGCTCGGCCGCCTGGCGCGTCAGCTGGCGGATGTAGTCCGGCGACATGCGCGCTTCGAGAACGCCGTCGGTCCCCTCGCTGAATGTGAGGATGGGATCGCCGCCCGCCGGATTTTGCGCCAGCGGACGCAGCGCCTGCATCGCCCGGTCGCGGTCTGCGACGTCGACCAGGCGCACCCGCGCGGCGCCATCGACGACGCCGCGGCCGGTGTAGCGGATACGAGGACTAGCGGCCTGCAGCGCCGCCGCCATCTGATCCGCCGTATTATCCAACTGCCTCTGCAAGACATCGGCGCTGTCGATCTCAAGCAGCAATTGCGAACCGCCGCGCAGATCGAGACCGAGATTGATGCCCTGGCTCGGCAGGAACCCGGGCAATTGCTCGCGCAGCTGCGCCGGAATGAAGTTCGGCGACGCATACAGGACGCCGAACACCGTCGCCACGATGACGAGGATGACGCGCCAACTCGCTACCTGAAGCATGATTACTCCGCCGAGGCAGGCTTGGAGTCGTTTGCGGGCGCCGGGTCGGTCTTCGACCGCACTTCCGCAATGGTGCCGCGCACGACGCGCACTTCGACATTCGGCGCCAGCTCAACGCGCACTTCATCGTCGGCGACCGACTTCACCTTGCCGATCATGCCGCCTGAGGTGACGACAACGTCGTTCTTCTTCAGGTTGGCGATCATTTCCATGTGCCGCTTGCGCGCCTGCTGCTGCGGACGGATCAGCAGAAAATAAATGACAATGAAAATGAGCAGATACGGCGCCAGCATCATGATGCTGGCGGTTGCGTCAGGCGCGCCTGTAGCGCCTTGCGCGTAAGCGGGAGAGATGAACATCGATCCTCACTGGAGCGGCGCGATCGGCCGCGAAGGAATGGGGGCGCGGGACCCAGCGGCCCCCGCGCGAGGCCGGGACTATATCGCCCGCTTCCGCCAATTCAATCGGCGGACGCCGCCACCGCGCGCCCATTCGCCGCAGTGTCGGGGATCGGTGCTACCGCGCGCGTCTCAGCAGCGGCACGGGATCGACGGGCTGGCTGCCGAGACGCACTTGAAACATCAGACGCGGGCGCCCGTCGGTCCGCGCGCCCAGTTCGGCGATCGTTTGGCCGGGGCGCACACGATCACCCTCACGAACCAGTGCGCGCCGGTTGAAGGCGTACGCGGTGACGTAGTTCTCGGCGTGGCGCACGAGCACGAGCCAGCCGTAGGCCTCAAGGTCGTTGCCGGCATAGACGACCTCGCCCTCAGCCGCCGCGAACACTTGCGCGCCTTCGCGCGCGGCGATCTCGATGCCGTCAAGACGCCCGCCGTTCGCTTGCGCGCCGAACCGCGCGACGATCTCGCCATCGACCGGCATCGAGAAACGCGACCCGGTGAGTTGCTGCGGGCTGGCGGGCGCTGGCGTCGCCGCCGGCGTCGCTGCGGGCGCGGGCGACTGCACCATTGCGCGCGCCATCGCCGGCAGCACGATGCGGTCGCCCGCGGCGACGCGATACGGCGGCTGCATGCGGTTCAGCAGCGCGAGCGACCGCAAATCCACGTTGTAGGCGCGCGCCACGTCCTCGAAAGTCTCGCCGCGGCGCACTTCATGGAAGCGCGGCGGCGGCAATTCCAGCTCCCGGCCGGGCGCCAACGCGTAAGGCGGCTCGAGGCCGTTCTGATCGATCAGCGCGCGCAGCGGGATCTGATAGGTCGTGGCGATGTCGTAGAGGCTTTCATCGCGCTGCACCCGATGCGTGCGCGGCAAGTTCGCCGGATCGAACGGCTGCACGTCGCCCGGCTGTAGCGCGTAGGCGGAGAGCGGCGTGCCCTGCCCGTCGGCCCAGTCCGGCGCTTGCTCCTGTTGCTGCGCCACCGGCTGCGGACGCGCCTGCTGGCGCATCTCGACCGGCGCTGGCTGATGCGCCGCCGGGCGCGGCGGCGGCGCGGCGCCCGAGCCGTATGAGATCGGCGCAGGTTCCGACGACGCACACGCCGTCAGCAGAAGCGCAAGTGTCGCCGCCCGCTGCATGGCCAACCTTCTCCGAGAATCGCCCGCGCGTGCAAACGCTCAGACCATGTCGTCCTCGACGCCCCGCTCCATGCGCGCGAACTTCACCGGGCCGAAATCTTCACGCATGTCGTTGCGCCAACGAATCAAGCGTTGCGCCGCGCCCTCCCCCAGCGGCGCGACAATCGTCCCGCCCGGTTTGAGCTGCGCGAGCAGCGGCGGCGGGAAGTCCTCAAGCGCGGCGTTGATGACGATGCGGTCGTAGGGCGCGTCGTCGACCCAGCCGTCAAAGCCGTCGGCGGCGTGCGCGTAGACCCGCATGAGCCGCGCGGCGCCAAAACGCCCGCGTGCTTCGGCCGCCAAGTCGCGCCAACGCTCCAGCGTCACCACCTTGTGCGCGACCGAGGCGATGGCGGCCGCCTGAAACCCGGAGCCCGTACCGACTTCCAGCACCGTTTCTCCAGCCTCCGGCGAGAGCGCGGTGAGCACGCGGCCGACCACCGAGGGCTTCGTCATCGTCTGCCCATGCAGCAGCGGCAGATTCACGTCGTCGAGCGCCAGACCGTCGAGGTGCGCCGGCGCGTAGTGCGTGCGCGGCGTGCGCTCAAGCGCCGCTAGCGCGCGCGCGTCGGTCACGCCTGCCTGACGCATCTCCAGCACGAAACGCATCAGCCGCGAGGGATCGACAAAGCTCATCAGTCCGCTCTCGGCGGCGCGCCGCCGAGCACGCCCTTGAGCTTATGCAGCGTCTCCATGTGCGTCAGATCGATGTGCAACGGCGTCACCGAGATGCGGCCTTCGTAGATGGCGCGCAGGTCCGAGCCGTCCGGCGGGTTGGAGCGCTGGCCGCGAAAGCCTAGCCAATAATACTCGCCGCCGCGCGGATCGGTGCGCTTGTCGGCGTAGACGATGTGATGATCGCGCCGGCCCTGGAACGTCATCTCGACTTCCCGCACTTCGTCCGGCGGCGCGTCCGGGAAGTTCACGTTCATCAGCACGTCCTTCGGCCAGCCATTCTTCAGCAGCGCGCCGACAACGCCCGGCCCGAACGCCTCCGCCGTCTCCCACGGGATCGCCGCCTCTTGGCCGCGAAGGCCGCGCGCTTGGCTCAAGGCAATCGCGGGAATGCCCAATTGCATGCCCTGCATGGCGCCGGCGATGGTGCCGGAGAACGTCACATCCTCGGCGATGTTCTGGCCGCGATTGACGCCGGAGAGCACCAAGTCCGGCGCCGCGCCTTCGATCAGATGTTCAGCGCCCAACAGCACGCAATCCGTCGGCGTGCCGCTGATGGCGAAGCGCTTGTCGCTGACGCGGCGTACGCGGATCGGCGCGGTCAGTGTGAGCGCACGCGAGGCGCCGGATTGCTCCTGCTCCGGCGCGATCACCCAGACATCGTCGGAGAACGTGCGCGCGATTTTCTCCAGCACCGCAAGGCCGGTTGCGTGGATGCCGTCGTCATTGGTGCAGAGGATGCGCATGGGCGAAGGGAGTACGGGATCGGGGCAGTAAGGCAATAGCGACCTGCGCGCCTACTGCCCTCTGCCCCGCCCCGAACTACTTCCACGCCCCGAGGATCGCGCCGGCGGTCAGATGCGTGAGCACGAAATGCAGGCTATCGAGACCGAAGAGTTGTGTCGGCTCGCTGGAATAGACCCAGCCGTACATCCGCGCGGCGATGGCGATGAAGACCGCGAGCGTAAAGCCTGTGACCGCGCCTTCCAGCCAGCCCGGCGCCTTGCGCCACTTGATCACGATCGAGATGCCGATCGCCTGCAGGAACGGCATCACCGCCATCCACGGGATCATGCGCTGCGGGCCATTCTCGACGTCCGCCTCAGTGACTCCCATCCACGCCATCCATGCTTCTTGGAACAAGACGACGTAGAGCAAGTACCCGATCGCCCAGATCGCGATCGCGGCGACGACAATCGCCAACACGTTGTGGCCCTGATACCGCATGTCGTTTCCTCCCCGGCGCAAACGCCGCAGCGACACTAGCCGAGTCCGGCCAAGTACGGACGCCGCGCTGGCGGAACGAAATGCCGATTACCGGCAGTCGATCGCCCAGATGTCCGACGTGGGATGATCGATGGCGCTCAAGCCCGGACTCGAAGCGAACAGCCAGCCGTGAAAGACCTCGCGGCGCTCGCCGCCCTCGACGGCGTTGTCGGGCGCCTGGTCGTAGACCTCGACGTAGATGCGCACCTCCGGGGTCTCTTCCGGCGCGGCCTTGGTGCAAGCGCGCGCGATCACTTCGAGCGAGTTCACGCGCACGGCGCGGCCGAGCGGCAAAGGATAGTCGCGGGCATGGCCGGTGATCTTGTCGAGACCGCGGATCACTGCGGTCTGCGCGTAGGCCGGCGCGATCGCGGCGGCGGCGAACGCCAAGCTTGCGGCGAGCGTGCGGATCATTGCGTGGCGTCCTCGTTCTGAGAAGTGTCCCCCGACCGCGCGAAACTCGAGAACACGGTCATGAGGTCGATCGACCCCTGCGTGTTGATGATCTCCTCGCCCGAGGCGAGCATGTCGACGCCGGCGGGTTCGATCGAAACATACGCGCCGCCCAGCAGGCCATCCGACGAGATGCGCGCTGTGGAATCGTTCGGGATTTGGCGGTCGAGCGAGAGCGTCAGCAACGCGAAATAGGTGTCGTCGTCGGCAAGGCCGATCTCGCGCACGACGCCGACTTTCACGCCCGAGATACGCACGTCGGCGCCGACGCCCACGCCGTCCGCGCGTTGGAAGCGCGCAGTGTAGCTGACTGCCCCGCCGCCGGAGGATTGTCCCGCCTGCGCAGCGGCGAACGCGAAGAAGCCCACCGCCACGATGGCGACGATGGCGCCCAGTATCGTCTCGCCCCAACGCTCGAGGTTCACCGCTCGCCTCCTGAATCAGGCGTCCAGGCTTGATAGTCGGCGGTTGACGGCGCCCTAACGCCGCCGCGCGCGAGCGAGCCTTTCGGGCGGTACGCGCGCACGGTGCCCGTCATGTTCGGCACGTGCGGCTTTTCCCACGGCTGGCGGCGAAGCGCCTGCACAGTCGGCGGTTCATCGACGATGTGGTGCATCCAGGCGTGCCAATCCGGCGGCACGCGCGAGGCCTCGGCCAGCCCATTGTAGATCACGTAGCGGCGTTTGCGCCCATCCAGGCTCGGACGGCGCTCCTCGTAGTAGCGGTTGCCTTGCTCGTCTTCGCCCACGCGAACCCCGCGACGACCGATATCGAACAGCGCTCCCAGCGTGGCGCCGTTCCACCAGGTGAAGATGCGTTTGAGCATGGGCGTTATTTTGTCTCCGCGATGCTGGCATTGGGGCGCCCGAGCGGGCGGCGATGCATCGGCGGCGCGCACTATGGCGACTGCGTTTTCCCACGTCCAGTGCAGCTGCGAAACAATATCTTGGGATAACCGACGGTCATTGCATACCAGATATTGATCGATCGCCGCCTCCGCGCTTAGAGTCGCATCGCTGATGGAGGCGGGTCATGGCCCACGAACGCGACCACGACGCACATCTCGAGACGCTCGCGCCGGCCGGCTGGACGCCCGGCATGGCGCAGGCCGCCGTCGCAGAGGGGTTGGCGGTCGACACGCCGCAAGGGGCGAACATCCCCGACGCCATCGCCCGCGCCGCCGGGCGCATCGCCGCCTGGGCGGAAAACCCCACGCTGGGGCCGGCCCTGTCGGCGCTCCTGCTTTCGGGCCGCGCCGCGCTCGACCCGCCCCTCGCGCGCGCCGGGCTCTCGCCCGGTGCGGACCTGGCGACGTCGATCGCCATCCTTCACTGGCCGGCCGCACGCGCCGACGAACTCGAAGCTGTTTCACGCGCGCAGACCCTGCTCGCAGCCGGGGCGCGCATCGGCATCGCCGGCGCGCCGAGCCAGGCTGCGCTCGACGCGCTCGACGCGGCCGCGCGTCTCGCCGCGCGCGGCGAAGACGCGGCGATTCAAATCTGCCCGAACGAAGAGCAGGCGCCGGTTCTTGTCGCCGACGACGCGGCGCGCACACGCGCCAGCGCCGCGCTCGGCGCGGGCGCGCGCGCGCTCGACGCAGCGCTGGCGGAGCTTGCGATCGAAGCCGTACGCAACGGCCTCAATGCCGAGCATGGCGGGGTGCGCCGCAAGGCGGCCGTCGCGCGCGTCGCCGGCGCGCCGGACGCCGACATTGTCGCCGCCCTGACCGGCGCGGTCGCGCGCGGCGCCTACACCCAAGCGCTCGACGCCGGCGCCGACCCGGCGCGCCGGCGCGTGCGCGTCGCCGCGCCCGACGCTGGCGGCGGCCACGCCATCGCAGCGCTGGCGCCCGGGGCCATCGATCCCACCGGCGCAGTCGCATCGCTCGATGAGTGCGCCGTTATCGGCGCCTCCATTGCGTTGCCACGGTTCCAATCCGGCAACGGCTTCGACATCGACGGCTTCGAAGACGCGGTTCGTGCGCTGACGCGCGCGCTGGACGCTGCGCACGGGCCCCACGGCGCTTCGCCGCAGCGGCCGATTCTCATTCGCCTTGAGGGCCTTTCCGCGCTGATCTTGCGCGCGGGCCTGGCCTACGACAGCGACCCGGCGCGCGCGCTGGCGGCCAGCGTCGCAGCGCTGGCGCATGCCGCTGCGATCTCGGAGAGCGCCACGCTCGCCGCGCGCGCGTCGCCGTACCCGGACTGGCGGCGCGGCAAGAGCGCGGAGGAAGCGCTCATCCACGCGGCGCGCGCGGCGTGCGCTGCGCTCAGCGGCGACATCGCCGAACGCGCGCAGGCGCTCTATCGCGCGCTGCCGGGTGCAGAGAGCGCAGGCCTTCGGGCATCGGTCGCCGTCGCCTTCGCCAGCGATCCCGCCAGCGCGCGCCGTCTCGGCTTCGACAGCGCCGGCCTTGCGCCGATCGCCAGCATCGCCGTGTTCGGCGCGCGCGAAGACGGCGGCTTTGGCCGCTTGTTGAGCGAGGACGCGCGCGCAGCACTTGCCGCGCTCGGCTACAGCGCGGCCGACATCGCGGCGCTGGCGCTCCACATCGAGGGCCGCCGGACATTGCGCAACGCGCCCGGCGTCTCGCTCGCGCGCCTTGCCGAGCTTGGCGTCACCGAACCCGCGCTTGAAGCGATCGAGGAAGCCGCCGCCGACGCCTATACCTTGCGCGCGGCCGTGCATCCGCTCGTGATCGGGCCGGAACTCTGCGAAGAGGTGCTGAAGCTGCCGCCCGACGTCGCGGCCGGCAAGCGCGGCGACCTCTTGATGACGCTCGGCTTCAGCGAAGAAGAGATCGCCGCCGCTGAAATCTACTGCATGGGCGCGCCCGATTTCTCGGCCGCCGCCGCGCTCAAGCCCGAGCATGCGCGCATCTTCGCGCGCGATGTCGCGCCGGAGGCGCAGATCGCCCTCGCCGCGGCGGTGAGGCCCTATGCGCGCGCGGCGCTCGACCTCACGCTCGACGCCGCGAACGCCGACCGGCGCAGCGCGCTGTTCGAGGCCGCGAAGCAGGCCGGCGTCACGCTGGCGCGCATCGCTGTCGAGGCGCCGCCGATCCTGTTTGCGCCACCGCTGGAAGAGAGCGCCGACGAGCGCGCGGCTGCGCCCCAGCCGGCGGCCATCGAGGCGGCGCCCGTGCAAGCCGGCCCGGCGAAAGTCGAGCGCCGCCGCCTGCCGGAGCGCCGCAAGGGCTACATCCAGAAATCCGTCGTCGGCGGCCACAAAGTCTACTTGCACACCGGCGAGTACGACGATGGCGAACTCGGCGAGATCTTCATCGACCTGCACAAGGAAGGCGCCGCCTTCCGGTCGCTCATGAACAATTTCGCCATCTCGATCTCGATCGGCCTGCAATACGGCGTGCCGCTCGAAGAATATGTGGACGCATTCTTGTTCACCCGTTTCGAGCCGGCGGGCGAAGTGAAAGGCAACGACACCATCCGTCACGCCACCTCGATCCTCGACTACATCTTCCGCGAACTGGCGGTTTCCTATTTGGGCCGCAGCGATCTGGCGCAGATCGATCCGTTCGATGCGCGCGGCGATGGACTCTCGAAGACCGCGCAAGACGCCGAAAGCGCGGCGCGGCTCATTTCGCGCGGTTTCGCGCGCGCGTCCTCGCCGGACAATCTCGTCGTGCTGCGGCCGACGCCGGCCGTCGCCAGCCTCCGCGACCGGCGCGATCCGCCGCCCGCGGCGAAACCCGCCGCGACCGGCTATCGCAACGACCCCTGCGCCGCCTGCGGCCACTTCACCGTGGAGCAATCCGGCAAATGCGCCGCCTGCGGCGCAACGGGAGAAGCCAGCGGCGGCTAGACCTACGCTCAGGCTCTGTCGGGGTTAAGCGCCAAGGACCGCCGGCTTCCGGCCGGCAACTTCATTCGAAAGCGGCGCGGCGTCTGTGGGTCGGACGGCGGCTCCCCCTACTCCCCTCTCCCTTGCGGAGAGGGGGTTGGGGGGTGAGGGGCGTTCCAACACACTGGCGCGAGACGATTGGGAGCGCGGCGCTTCGCGCCGCATGCGCGGCGGAGCCGCGCGCTCCAACCTGCTGGCGCCGGAGCGACGGAACGCCCCTCCTCCCCCGACCCCTCCTCCGCAAGGGAGGAGGGGAACGCGCGTGAACGCCGTCATTCAGGCGTGCGCGGGCGCCCGCGCGGAACGGGCGTTGCGCGCGGCTGGCTGTTGAATTTCGGAGAGAGGCGCGCGCTTAGGAGCTGTCGGTGGCGCGGACGGGCGGTGATGCAAGCGCGCACAGCGTTTCGTTGCGCGCAGCGGCGGCCAACGGCGCAAGCCGCGTCAGGCCGCGCGCGAGCCGGCGCGCCAGG
>JBFXCP010000033.1:0-26399 GCA_050182055.1 Hyphomonadaceae bacterium | reverse complement strand
CCGCGCCCGCGCCGGTCGCCGCCGACAGCTCCTGAACATCCGGACCGCGGGCCTTCAGGCCCGCATCTTTCGCAGCGCTGCGCCAGACTGCGGACCAGAGGTCCGCGGTCCCGCCCGCGCGCGCGTCTATTCCACGATCCCGCTCTTCCACTCCGCATCGCGCCGCGGCAAAGCGAGATAGTGCGCGCTGCGCATTTCCATCAGCCGCGAAGCCGTGCGCTCGAACTCGAAACTCTGATCGCCCTCGGGATAGAGCTTCTGCGGCTCCGCCTCCGCTGACGCCACCAGCTTCACCTTCGCCTCGTAGAGCGCATCGACCAGCGTGCGGAATCGCGCCGCCTCCTCGCGCATCGCCGGCTCGAGGCGCGGGATCCGCTCCAGCAGCACAGTGTGAAACCGCTCGGCGATCTCGAGATAGTCCGCCGCGCCGAGCGGCCGCGCGCAGAGTTCGTCGAAGCTGAAGCGCGCCACGCCCGCCGCCTCGCGCTCCACCCGCAGCGCCCGGCCGCCGACATCGAGCGTCAGCGCCTGCGCCGCCGCGCCCCCGGTCAGGCGCCGCCATGCACGATCGAGCGCTTCATCGGCGGCCGGCCCCAGCGGCGCATACCACACCGGCGCCGCCATCAATTGGCGCAACCGGAAATCGTGCGGGCCGCTGACTTCAACGACCTCAAGCCGCTGCTTGATCAAAGCGATGAATGGCAAGAAGAGCTGACGGTTCAGCCCGTTCTTGTAGAGATCGTCCGGCGGGCGGTTGGAGGTGGCGACGATCACCACGTTCTCGGCGAACAAGCGCTCGAACAGGCGGCCGAGGATCATCGCGTCGGCGATGTCGGTGACTTGCAGTTCGTCGAAACACAAGAGCCGCGCGTCGTCGGCGACCTGCTTGGCCATCTGCGCGATCAGCTGATCTTGCCCCACGCCGCGCGCGCGCGCGTCGCGCAGGAACGCGTGGCGTTCGAGCATGAACTCGTGGAAGTGCGTGCGCCGCTTCTTGGCCACGGGCGCGGCCTGGAAAAAGAGATCCATCAAAAGCGACTTGCCGCGCCCGACCGGTCCCCAGAGATAAAGCCCGCGCGGCGGCGCGCCCCGGCCGAACCACGCCTCGGGCCGCCAGGCCGCGAGTTCGGCCGCCAGCGCGTCCAACCGCGCGGCCGCGCGCGCCTGGGCGTCGTCGGCCGCCAGATCGCCCGCGGCGATGCGGTGGCGGTAAGCCGCCAGGGGCGATGGCGCGTGCGTCATGCGTGCGGGCGCACCAGACCGGCAGCCGCGCTGCGTTGCAAGCGTTTCCGGCCTTTTCCTGAACTCGGGCCCATGCTTCCCTGGGAACAGCCGACGAGTCGCGAGTTGAGCCCCGGATGACCCAGATCGACACCGTCGCCGCACCCGCCGCGCCAGCGCGCGCGCAGGCCAAGCACATCGTCGACGTGTTGATCGAGGAGCGCGCGCCGAAGCTTTCCAGCGGGCCGGTCTGGCCGATCGTTCGCCCGCCGCTCTACGCGATCCTGAACTACGGCAAGGCCGTGCGCATGGCCGACGCCATCGCCCCGATGGGCGGACGCGAAGCGCTCGAACACATCTCGCAGCTGCTGCACGTGCGGCTCGCGGTGAGCGGACTGGAGCGCTTGCCGAAAGACGGCCCGTTCTTGCTCTTGTCCAACCACCCCACCGGCATCACCGACGGGCTCGCGCTCTACGACGCGATCCGCCCGGTGCGGCCCGATACGCTGTTCTATGCAAACTCCGACGCCATGCGCGTGTGCAAACGCTTCGACGAAGTTTTGATCCCGGTCGAATGGGTGCTGGCCAAGCGCACCCGCGAGCGCACGCGACTCACTTTGAAGATGACCGAGCAAGCGATCGAAGCGAACAAGCCGATCGCGATCTTCCCGGCCGGGCGCTTGGCGCGCGTGCGCGGCGGGCTGCTCACCGATCCGGAATGGATGCCAACCGCCGCGAGCCTCGCGCGTAAGTACGATCTGCCGATCGTGCCCGTGCATATGAGCGGGCCCTACTCGTTCTGGTTTCACACCTTCGCAAAACTCTCGGCCGAGTTGCGCGACATCACCCTCTTCCACGAGCTGCTCAACAAGCAAGGCAAGCTCTATCGCCTGACGTTCGGCCCTGTCATTCCGCCCGAGCATGCGTCCGGCGACTCCACCAGCGTCATCCGGCGATTGAAGCACTACGTCGAGCGCGTGTTGCCGGGCGCGCCGGACCAGCCGTTCGATCCCGCCGGTCCCGAATGCCCATGGCGCGATCCGCCGAAACCGGACGCGCTCAAGCCGACGTGATTTCGAAATCCCGGATTCTGAATTTTTGGCCATAGACGCCGCTGGCAACGCGGCGCACAGTGCTCGTGCGAGGGGCGGGTATCGGAGGGAGGCTTCCATGCGCGCCCGTTTATTGGCGATTGCGGTATGGGCAGGTTTGGCCGCGAGCACGGCCGCCATTCCCTACATCCCGCCGCCGCGGCCCGTCTACGAAGCGCCGATCGACCGCGCCCTGCAAAACGTTGCGGGCATGGAAGGTCTGGAGCCCGCCCAGCGCGAGCGCCTGCTCGGCCGCTTGAACCTCCTCGCCTACGCGCGCGACGACGCAAACTTCACCTATCTGCGCGACGGCGATGAACTCAACCTCGCCGGCAGCGTGTTGTGCTCGCAAGCGCCGCGCATGCGCGCGCCGGACGAGGACGAAGAACAGTTCGGCCCCAACGATCGCTGTGCCCAATTCAGCTTCGAGCTCGGACCGCAACGCGAAACCCTGGACGGCGCGCCGCGAGTCGTCGGCGCCGGCGGCCAAGCGCGGCTCGAAGCGGCGCGCGATCATTATCAGCGCGCCGTGGCGCTCGACGGCGCCAATCTGCGCGCGCGCTTGGGCTACGCCTACGTGCTCGACCGCTTGGGCCGCGTGAGCGACGCGCGCCGCGAACTGCGCTGCATCATGCGCCTCGGCCTGCCGCGTCTCGCGGGCGAGCAAGCGGAATGGGAGGACCACGCCGTGCTCACGGAAACGGCGGAGCACCTTTCGCATCTGGCCGCGTCCAGCGGCGACCGGCGCAAGCTGCAGCAATTGCGCGAACGGCTGCAGGCGAGCCAGCCGCTGATCTACGTCACGCCGATCGTCGTGCCGCTGGCGGATCGGCCCTTCAGCCGGCTGATCGACGTGAACTCCGACGTCGCGTTCGACTTCGCCGGCACCGGCGACACGCGCGCGCAAGGCTGGCTCTCGGCGGATGCGGCGTGGCTGGTCTGGGATCCGGAGTGGCGCGGCGAAGTGCGCTCGGGCTTCGACATGATCGGCCAGCGCACCTGGAGCGTGTTCTGGAGCGATGGCTTCGAGGCGTTGCGCGCGCTCGACGACAACCGCGACGGCGAATTGACCGGCGGCGAACTCGGCGGCCTTTCGCTGTGGCGCGACGCGAACCGCAATGGGGTCAGCGACCCGGGCGAAGTGGTGCCGGCGAACGTGCACGGCATCGTCGCGCTTTCAGTGAACGGCCAGCGCACCCGCCGCGACCTGATCACCGCGCCCAACGGGGTGCGGTTCGACAACGGCGAAACCCGCCCGCTCTACGACTGGACCCCTGGTTTGGGCCGCCGCGACGCGCCGGTGAGCTAGACTGGGCCTTGATGCTGGGTCTTGATAATGGCCCAAGGCACTGGTATACCCTCTCCATGGGCGAAATGCGCAAAATCACCGTCGATGTCGACGCCAGGGTGCTTGAGGCGGCGCGCGCCGAGGGCGCCGGCGTGGCCGAGACCGTACGCGAGGCGCTGAAACAGTTGGCCCATAGACGCGCCAGCGAGAAATTGCTCGCTCTGCAGGGTAAGGTGAAGTTCGAACTGAGCTGGCAGGAATTGCGCGGCAAGGACGAGAAAAGGTGATCGCCGCGGACTCGAACGTCGTTATCGATCATCTGCAGGGTAAGCGCACCGCCGAGGCCGTCCGGCTTGCGGATCTACTCGGAAATGCGCGGGCGGTGCTAGCGCCGGCGACAGTGACCGAGCTGCTCTCGGATCCCGCCGGCAGCCATCCGATCGAAGAATTTCTTCGCGACATCCTGATCCTGCCGATCTCTGACGGGTATTGGGAGCGCGCGGGCGCGCTGCGCGCCAAGGTGCGCAAGGCTGGACGCAAAGCCGCGCTGGGCGATGCGTTGATCGCGCAAGCCTGCATCGACAACGACACGCCGCTGCTCACCCGTGACACGGACTTTGCCGCGTTCGTGAAAATTGGCGGGCTAAAGCTCGCCTAATCACGCGGCGCATTCACGCCGACTGCGGCGCCAGCGGACAGGACTTCGTCCGCTTGTCTGCTTGCTGCGCTCAGCGAGTTCGCGCGCGCAATTTCGCCGAGCATGACGGCGGACGGCTTGATCGCCCGCGCCATGGTGCGGCGATCGACACCGACCAAACCGAACGTCGGCGCATAGCCGCTCATCCATTCGAAATTGTCCAGAAGCGTCCAGTACACGTAGCCGCGAATGTCGACGCCTTCGGCGATCGCCGCCTCCACCCCCTCCAGCGCGCTGCGGATGAAGGCGCGGCGGCGCGCGTCGTCTTGCGTGGCGATGCCGCTTTCGGTCACAAGAACCGGCACGGCGGCGGCCGCCCACGCGTCGCGGCACGCGGCGGCCAGAGCCTGCGGACGATACTCGTACCCCATCTGCGTGACCTCGGCGCCCGCAGGCGGACGCCGCGCCGCCTTGCCGTCGGCGCCGAAGATCATGCGCGTGTAGGTCTGGACGCCAAGGAAGTCATCTCGGCTCGCCGACGCGTAGTATGGCGCGTAGACACGTTCCTTGTATCCGCGCATCGCCGCGGCGCCCGCGGCGCTGTCGGCCTCGCACTCCTGGATCGACATCGTCATGCCGACGGGCACATGCGGCGCGGCGGACTTGATCGCATCGCGCGCCTTCTCGTGCGCGGCAAGGGCGCGTGCGGTGTAGCCTTCGAGGCCTGCGAACAAGAAAAACGACTCGATCGGCGCGCCGAACGCTTCCGCGCTGGCGGCGGCGCGGTCGGCGTACTTGGTCTTCACTCGCGCCATTAACTCGCCCAGCGCATCGGGCAGATTGATCTCGTTGATGGTGCAGGAATAGGCGAGTTCGCCGCCGAGCGCCTGGCCGGCGCGTTCGCAATAGCGCGCGAAGCGATCGACGACGCGATCGTCGTTCCAGCCGCCGTCGCGCGTAACCCAGCGCGGATTGGTGAAATGATGAAACGTCGCGATCGGCTGCACGTTGCGCCGCCAGCACGCATCAATCACGCGCCGGTAATGATCGAGCGCCGCTTGGGAGAACGCCCCCTCCTCCGGCTCCACGCGCGCCCATTCGATTGAGAAGCGGTACGCATCGAGACCGAGTGCGGCGAGAACGGCGATGTCGTCCTCGTAGCGCGCCGCGTGGTCGCAGGCGTCGGCGGACGGTTCGACGAAGAAGGACGGACGGGCATGTTCCAGCGCCCAGCAATCGCTGTTGGTATTGCCGCCTTCGACCTGGTGGGCCGCCGTTGCCGCACCCCACACGAAGCCGGCGGGCAAGGTCACAGCTTGCGTTCCACCATCGCCTTTTTGATCTCGGCGATGGCCTTGGCCGGGTTCAGCCCCTTCGGGCAGACCTGCGCGCAATTCATGATCGTATGGCAGCGATAGAGCTTGAACGGATCTTCGAGCGCGTCGAGCCGTTCGCCTTGATGTTCGTCGCGGCTGTCGGCGATCCAGCGATAGGATTGCAGCAGCGCCGCCGGGCCGAAAAAGCGATCGGCGTTCCACCAATAGGATGGGCACGAGGTCGAGCAGCAGGCGCAGAGAATACACTCATACAGACCGTCGAGCTTCGCGCGCTCTTCCGGGCTCTGGCGCCATTCGCCGTCGGGCTCGGGCGTCACCGTCTGCAGCGTCGGTTGGATCGCCGCGTATTGGGCGACAAAGTTCGAAAGATCGGGAACGAGATCCTTCAGCACTGGCTGGTGCGGCAGCGGCGAGATGGTGATCGCGCCTGCCGGCAAGTCGTCCATGCCCTTGGTGCAGGCGAGCGTGTTGCGCCCGGAGATGTTCATGGCGCATGAGCCGCACACGCCTTCGCGGCAGGAGCGCCGGAACGTCAGCGTGGAATCCATGTCGTTCTTGATGGCGATCAGCGCGTCGAGCACCATCGGACCGCAGCTGTCGAGATCGACTTCGTAGATATCCCAGCGCGGGTTCTCACCGCTTTCGGGATCGTAGCGATAGACTTTGAACTCGCGGACCTTCTTGGCGCCGGCGCGCGCCTTGTGGCGCCTGCCCGGCTTGACCTTGGAGTTTTTCGGCAGCGTGAGTTCGACCATGGCGCGCGGAAACTGGCGGCGCGCGCGCGCCGCGTCAAGGCTAGAGGTCGACCGAAACGGCGCTCTCCGGCGGGGTCCAGATGTCCTCCTCCGGCGCCGGCGGCGCCTCAGCCGTCCACGCGATCACGAACGCCGCGAGACCGAGCAATGCGCAACCCAAAGACCACCACAGCACGAGCCAATCGTGCGCCGGCCCGACGCTGCCCGGCTCGGCGGCGCGCTTGACCTGCGCTTGCCGGCGCGCATCGAGCAACACAAAGCCGAGCACAAAAACGAACGGCAAGGCAAAACCCCACGGCGCCGCGGCGGGCATCCAATCGCGCACAAGAAGTCCCAGCGAACCGATGGCCAGCCCGCCCAGAACCAAAAATCCCAAGATCGCCTGCCCGCGATCGCCTAGCGCCGCGCGTAGGCGGCGGCGCCGCGCGCCGATCTCGTCGAACATGGAGCCGAAGAACGCGTTCATGGCGCCGGGATACCTCAGCGCGCGCGTGCCGGAAAGGCGGTCGAGCGGCTCGATTTCGCCGCATCCCGGCCCTAGGTTAACGCCGAACAGGGGCCCGCCGCATGCCAATCAAGCTCAACCTCAAGACCATACTCATCGCCTTCGGCGGACTCATCGGCGTGCTGGTGCTGGCCGTTGTCTTGTTTTTGGTGTTCTTCCCGAAAGAGCTGGCGGCGCGCGAGGCCGAACGGCGCATCGAGGAAGCGACGCAACGCGACCTCGTGCTGGGCGACGACATCAGCGTCAGCTTCTATCCGGCGCTCGGCTTCTCCGTGAACGCCATGTCGCTCTCCAACCCCGAAGGTTTTCCGTCCGACGAGCCGTTCATCGCCGCCGAACGCATCACCTTCGCCGTGAAACTGCTGCCGCTGTTGCGCGGCGCGATCGAGGTCAAAGAGCTGATTTTCGAGGGCGCAGACGTGCGCCTGCGCTCGCAGGCCGACGGCGCGACCAACTGGACCTTCCCCACTGAGGAGACCTCCGAAAACCAAATGACGCTCGAGGACCTGCGCCTCGACGACGTGCGCCTAGTCGACAGCACGATTTCGTTCCAGGGCGGCGAAGGCGAACCGCTCACCATGAGCGACGTCGACGCCAATCTCTCGATGGAGTCCCTCGACCAGCCGGCGCGCATCGACGCCGCGTTCGACTATCGCGATCAGCGCGTGACGGTGGACGGCCAAGTCGGCCTGCCGCGCGCGGTGCTGGAGAAAGGCGAAACGCCGTTTGCAGCGCGCGTGCGCTCGGCGCCGATCGAGGCCAATTTTGACGGCACGTTTAACGCCGCAACCGGCGCGCTCGCGGGCGCGCTCTCCGGCAACGGCTCGAGCTTGCGGCAGTTTCTGGCCTGGGTGGGATCGCCAATGGGCGACGGCGGCGGCTTCGGCCGCTTCAGTGTCGAAGGCCAGATGGCGCGCGCGGGCGACACCACCGCGCTCACCGACGCCACGATCCGCCTCGACGACATTACCGCCACAGGACGGCTCTCGCTGGTCGGCCAGGAGAACGGACGCTTGCGCGTCACCGGGGCGCTGAGCGCGCCGAACGTCGACCTCAACACCTACCTCCCCGCGCCCGCGCAAGGCGCGCAAGGCGGCGTCAATGTCGAAAGCGGCTGGAGCACGGCGCGGCTCGATCTTTCAGGTCTGCGCGCGCTCGACGCCAACCTCGACCTGCGTGTCGCCGCGCTGAAGTTCCAGCGCATGTCGTTCAGCAACGTGGCGCTCAACATGCGCGTCGCGGGCGGCGCGCTCGATGCCCGGCTGACCGAGCTTGGCCTCTACAGCGGCACGGGCACGGCGCGCCTGATCGCCGACGGCTCCGGCGCCACGCCGCGCGTTGCGGTGGAAGTCAATGCGCAGAACGTGCAGGCGGAGACGCTGCTGCGCGACGCCATCGGGTTCGACAACATCGTCGGCCGCGGCCGCCTCAGCGCATCGCTCGTCGGCACGGGCGTGTCGCAAGCGGCGATCATGCGCAGTCTGCGCGGCAATGCCGCGTTCACGTTCAACGACGGCCAGTGGCGCGGCGTGAACTTGGCGCAGATGGCGCGCTCGGTGCAATCGGCGTTGACGGGCGCGGCGGCGGGTGAAGGCGGGTCGACCGATTTCGCCGAGCTTGCGGCGAATCTGACATTTGCGGACGGGGTCGCCGCGACGAACAATTTGCGGCTGCTCAATCCGTTCGTGCGCCTCGAAGGCGCGGGGCTGATCAATGTCGGCGCACAAACGATCGACATGCGGCTGACGCCGCGCGCGGTGCGTTCGACGCAAGGCCAGGGCGGCGACGCGTCGGTCGCCGGCATCGGCGTGCCGTTCCGCGTCTCGGGTCCGTGGTCGCGCGTCAGCTTCCGCCCCGCGCTCGAAGACATCGCCCAAGCGCAATTGCGCGACATTCTGAGCCGCCAGGAGCAAGGCAGTCCGCTGGCGACGATCGGCGAAGCGCTGTTCGGGCGTCAGCCCGACAGCGGCGCGGAGGAAGCGGCTGAGGCGGCCGAGGGCGCGGAAGCCGCCACCGGCGCGCCAAGCGGCGATGGCGCAACGACGACGACGCCCGCGACGACGGAGGAAGAACCACGCAACCCGCTCGCCGAGATCATCCGCCGCGCGCGCGAACGCGAGCGTGAAACGGAAGAGCCGGCGCCAGCGCCGAGCCCGTAGCTCACTTCTTCTGGCGCTCGCTCCAGAAGACGGCGATCTTGTTGCCGTCGAGATCGCGGAAGTAGGCGAAGTCGCCGAACGCGCCGCGCGGCCCGGGCTCGCCTTCGCTCGCGCCGCCGAGCTCGAGCGCCTTGGAATAGATGCGGCCGACATCCGCTTGCGCATCGACATTGATCGCCAGCATCGTGCCGTTGCCGGGGTGCGCCGCGCCGCCGTCATACGGACGCGTCACCATGATCATCGCGCCCGAGCCCAAGCGATACATCTGTCCGTGCGGCGTCGGAAACAGCCGCTTGCCGCCAAGTTCTGCGGTCAGCGCATCATAGAAACCGCAGGCGCGTTCGAAATCGTTGGCGCCGATGCAGACGTACCCGAGCTGAGCCATGACGTTTCACTCCCCTTGCCGCGCTCGCGGCTCGGCGGAGGTGTCGGCCCGGCGGAAACGAGCGTCAAGCGGCGCCGTAGCGTAGGGCAGGCTATTCCGCCTGCGCGTCCGCCTCGGCCACCGGCTCAGGCGCCGGCAGCGCCGCCATCCACTGCAGGCCCGCGCCCATGTTGGGATCGCTCTCAGTGCGCCCGCCGACGATCTGCGCGTTCAAGCCGTTCCAGATCGGCACGGCGTAGGGCTGAAACAGCCGCACCGCCAAATCCTGATCGCACAGGCCGCGCTTCACGCACACTTCAAGCGCATCGAAGAAATCGAGCGTCAGCCAAAGATCGTGGCCGACGAATTCCGTGCCGCCATTGGCTGCATCGAGGATGCGTTGGCGCGCCTGCAGGCGGTCTTCGCTGCTAAACATTTCGTAGAGCGCGAACGTCTGCACGACGCGCGCGTCCTCCATCTTGGCGACTTCTTCGTTGTAGGTTTGCAGCCCCATATAGCCGCCGCCCGCCGCCGCCGCGATGCTGACCCAGGTACCAAGCACGCCGGACCACGCAGCCATGTTCATGGATTCAGCCATTGCCGCTCCCCCTTTTCCCTGTGCATCAGGCATAGGCGCGTGGGAGCGGAGACTCAACGGCGTTGGCGGCAGCACCTCAATGAGCCCGTTTATTCGGCGGGATATCGAGAGAGACATCTGGCGCGCGGCGCTGCGGGTAGTGAGCTGACCTACTCCGGGGAAATCGCGACTATCCCGAACTAGCTTCCGGTCGAAAAGCAGGCAAAGAAATGAGAGTGTCCGAACGGAGGATTATGCCGCTCAATGAAATCGGCGTGGTGTGTCACAATAATGTGGTGGCGAGCGCCGGTCCAATCCGAGAAGTGATGATCCCCCTGTTGCATCGCGTCTCGCAACGCCGCCATGCAACTCTCATGCGAAGCATACGGACGATCTTCCACGCCCTCAATTATTGAGTTGTGGTTTGGGGGCGTCCACTGACGCACTAACGCGGCCTCTATCCGCCAGCCATCAGCGCGTTCAACACCGACATTGCAATCGGCGAAAGGAAAGCACGAGAGAATCCACCACATTGCGTGCCCCCTCGGAGCGCGGCGACAACCACTGCGCTCCTCTACCTACCACGAGCCTGCATGCGGCCCGTTGTTCCGCCACGCATTATCGCCGAAGCTAGTATCTGAGATCCAACGATTCACGCAGCTGACCCAAAAAGGCTTCAGTAAACACACCCTTTGATATCGCGTCCTGAAACAGCGGCAGCAATTCGTCTTCCGTCACGTCGAGCGGTCGGGGAGCGAACTTTCCCTCCGGCCACCAGGAAAATCGAATCTCAGGACGATGCACTTCATGAATGTACAAGCGCTCGATGCGAAAATCCCGATGCGCGCCAGTTGCGATCTCCCGCGCGTACTTTGTGTCTCGCATAACTCCTCCGATATCTATCCAGACGACAGGATCGTTTCGCGCAAACAAAGCTTAGCTCCGAGGCGCAACGGCGGGTGCGAATAAGGAGGCATCGTCGCCGGGTGGGTTCGCCTGCAAAGCCGCTTGCACAAAGCTACAGACTTGCGCCAAAAAAATGGCGCCCGGCACACTGCCTACCTCTGCTCAATACACCCGCTTCTTGGGCGGGATGTATTCGACTTCGTTGGTCATCGTGTTGGTGTGGACCGGGCGGTAATCGATGCGGGCCTGGCCGGTTTGCAGGTCGAGCCAGGCGAGCGTGTGCTTCATCCAGTGCGCGTCATCACGATCCGGGAAATCTTCGCGCGCGTGCGCGCCGCGGGACTCGGTGCGGTTCAAACCGCCGGCGACGGTGACCACCGCCTGGCCGAGCAGATTGTCGAACTCGAGCGTCTCGACCAGATCGGTGTTCCAGATCAGCGAGCGGTCGGTAACGCCGATGTCCGGCGCTTCCGCCCACACTTTGGCCATGCGATCGACGCCCTCCTGCAGCACGGGGCCGGTGCGATAGACGGCGCAGGTATCCTGCATCGTGCGCTGCATCTTCTCGCGCAGACGCGCGGTCGGCGTGGCGCCCTTGGCGTTGCGGAATTTGTCGAAGCGCGCGAGATGCGCTTCGCCCGCGTCCGCCGGCAGCGAGGGTTGCGACGCATTAGGCTTCAGCGTTTCGCCGCAGCGCAGACCGACGGCGCGGCCGAACACGACGAGGTCGATCAGCGAATTCGAGCCCAGCCGGTTGGCGCCGTGCACCGAAACGCACGCCGCTTCGCCCACGGCCATCAGACCCGGCACGACTTCGTCGGGATTGCCGCCGATCTTGGTGACGACCTCACCGTGGAAGTTCGTCGGGATGCCGCCCATGTTGTAGTGCACCGTCGGCAGCACCGGGATCGGCTGGCGCGTGACGTCGACGCCCGCGAAGATCCTCGCGCTTT
The DNA here is from genome assembly GCA_050182055.1 of Hyphomonadaceae bacterium. Taxonomy (GTDB): domain Bacteria; phylum Pseudomonadota; class Alphaproteobacteria; order Caulobacterales; family Aquidulcibacteraceae; genus Vitreimonas. The sequence goes on along the minus strand of JBFXCP010000033.1, from coordinate 14,606 downwards.
CGGAAATGCCCGGCAGCCGCTCGTGCAGGAGCTTCGGGTCGAGGTGATCGAGGTGTAGGAAGATGTGGTCCTTGTTCGGGCCCACGCCGCGGCCTTCGCGGATTTCCAGCGTCATCGCCCGCGAGACCATGTCGCGCGGCGCGAGGTCCTTCACGGTCGGCGCATAGCGCTCCATGAAGCGTTCGCCGTTCGAATTGGTGAGGTAGCCGCCCTCGCCGCGCGCGCCTTCGGTGATGAGGCAGCCCGCCGGGAAGATGCCGGTCGGATGGAACTGCACGAACTCCATGTCCTGCAACGGCAACCCCGCGCGCAGCACCATGGCGTTGCCGTCGCCCGTGCAGGTGTGCGCGGAGGTGCAGGAATAGTACGCGCGGCCGTAGCCGCCGGTAGCGAGCACGACGGTCTGCGCGCGAAAGCGGTGTAGCGTGCCGTCGTCCAGGCGCCACGCCGTCACGCCGCGGCAGACGCCGTCGCTATCCATGATGAGATCGAGCGCGAAGTACTCGATGAAGAAGTCGACGCTGTGGCTAAGCGACTTGCCGTAAAGCGTGTGCAGCATCGCGTGGCCGGTGCGGTCGGCGGCGGCGCAGGTGCGCTGCACCGGCGCTTCGCCGTAATTGCGCGTCATGCCGCCGAACGCGCGCTGATAGATGCGCCCGTCGTCCGTACGCGAGAACGGCACGCCCCAGTGCTCGAGTTCGTACACCGCCGCGGGCGCGTTGCGTGTCAGATATTCGATCGCGTCTTGATCGCCCAGCCAGTCCGACCCCTTCACGGTGTCGAACATGTGCCACTGCCACTTGTCCTCGCCCATGTTGCCGAGCGCGGCGGAGATGCCGCCCTGCGCCGCAACCGTATGCGAGCGTGTTGGAAACACCTTGGTCACGCAAGCCGTCTTCAATCCGGCTTGCGCCGCGCCCAGCGCTGCGCGCAAGCCGGATCCGCCGGCGCCGACAACGACGACGTCGAAGGTGTGATCGATCCAAGTGTAAGCAGCCAAAAGATCAGGCTCCGAAATTCACGGACAGCACGGCGAAGATCGCCGCCACGCCCAGCGCCAACGGCACGAGCGCATTCAAGACGAGCAGCGCAACCTTTGTGAGCGGCCGCTCGATGTAATCGAGCACCACCTCCTGCATGCCAAGCGACATGTGATAGAGGCTGACCGTCACCAGCAGAATGACGCCCACGGCGTTGAACGGATCGGCGAGATAGTCGGTCGCGGCGGCATAGCTGCCGTCGCGCAGCGCAAGCCCGGCCGACACCACGAACCAGGGCGCAAGGACCGCCAACGCGATCGAGGTGAGACGCGTCGCGATGAAGTGCCCGGTGCCTTCCCCGCCGGCGCCATGATTGCGCACGCGGCCGAGCGGCGTGCGCATGGCGTGCGGCCGGCTCACTGACCGCCTCCCGATTGCAGCAGGAAATAGTAGCCGACCGGCGCGGCGACCGCGAACATGATCGCGAACCAGGCGCTGGTGTCGGCGTCGCCAGGGGTCAGGCCGGCGCCAGTGTCGAACACCAAATGCCGGATGCCGTTGGCCAAGTGATAGGCGAGCGCGGCGATGACGAGATAGATGCCCGCCTGTCCCCACCAGGTGGACAGCAGCGCCGTCGCTTGCGCGAACGTATCGCCGCCCGCCGCCACCGCCATCAACCAGCCGACCAGCAGGATCGCCGCGCCATAGAGGCCGATCCCGCTCAAGCGATGCAGAATCGAACTCGCCATAGTGACGTGCCAGCGCCAGACCGAAAGGTGCGGCGCTATAGGTCTATCTTCCGGGCGGGACGCTCCGGCCATGCGAGCCTCACATGTCTGATATAGGTACGGATTCTGGCGCGGCGGAGATTAGGCGCGGAGGCGCCCAAGTCAATTCATGGCGCGCGGGATATTGGCGCGGCCGACGGTCTCGCCTAAGTCTTCCAGCCGGAGGGACATCCCATGAACTTTCTGATGCTGGCGCGCGTCGCCAAACTCGTTGCACTCTTGGGGTTCATCTTGCCCTGGGTCGTCGTGTCGTGCTCCGGCACCGAGATCCTCCAGGCCACCGGCATCCAGCTGATGACCGGCGACATGCAGCCCACCGCCGCGTTCGAGCAAGCGCAGGCGCAATCGCAATCGAGCGGCGGCAGCGAAAGCGACGGGCCCGAGCCCTCCATTCCAGCCATCGCCGCGTTCGCCGCGATCGCCATCGGCCTTCTGCTCTCGCTAGTCACCAAGGGACGCGCCGCCGCCGGCGCCATCATGATCACCGCCGTGGCCGGGCTCGGCCTCAGCTATTACGCGGTCGACAAGCTTGGGTCTGACCTCTCACGTTCGATGCAGGAGAGCGCAAACCAGGGTCAAAGCCAAAGCAGCAGTCCCTTCGCCTCTGGCGGGCCATCGCCTGGCCAAATGGGCGCAGCCTTCCAGGTTGAAGAAAAAGAAGGCTATTGGCTGACTATGGGCGCGCTCGGGGCGGCAGTCATTCTGGCGTTGCTGATGCTGGGCGCGGCTGCGCCAGCTGCCGCCGCACGACAGGACCCACCGCCTCCGGCCGCCTGACACACGGCAAAGTTCGATTGCGCCAGCGCGCGGGCTGCGTAAGCTCGCGCGTCCCATCAACCGCCGCTTCTGGGGGAACGGCGCATGAATAATCTGATGCTCATCCGTGTCGCCAAGGTGATCGCCTTGTTTGCGTTCTTCCTGCCCTGGGTGGCGATTTCCTGCCAAGGCCAGGAAATGGCGACGATGTCGGGCATCGACCTCGCGCGCGGCCATCTCGAAGCGCAAGGCCGAGCGCAGGAGTTCCACATCCAGTGGCCGATTCTGCTGGCGCTGCTCGTGACGGCGGCTGGGCTTGCGCTGACGTTCGTACCGAGCGACTCGCCGCTGGCGCGGTTTGCCGGCCGCGACGACCGGGCCAAGGGCCGCAACGCGATGATCGCCGCGGGCGCGTCGCTGGTGCTGGCGTTCGCCGGCATGATGCTGCTGAAGTCGTCGCCAGAACGCGAATATCGCGAACAGCAACGCCGCGCCGAAAGCGGCGACTACAGCTCCTACGAAAATCAGATGAGCGCAGCGGCGCTCTCCGTGATCAGGATCGAGGAGCGCGGCGGCTATTACCTCGCGCTGCTGTCGCTGATCGGCGCGGCGGGTCTGGGCTACATGACCATGACCGGACGGTCCCTGCCGATCCCAGGCTTGCCGGCGGGCGCCGGCGGTGCACTGGGTTCGATCCTGCGGCCGCGCGAAGACGATGTCGCCGACTGGGACCGCATCGCCAACAAGGACGATCCCGATGCGCTGCAGGAATACCTGCTGCGTCATCCGAACGGGCGCTTTGCCGAACTGGCGCGCATGAAGCTGGAGCGCCTCGGCGTGCAGCCGCTGAAAGCGCCGCCGCCTGCGCCCCCCGCGCCGCCGCCAGCGCCCGCGCCTCAACAGGCCCAGGCCGCGCCGCCGCCGCAAGCGGCCGCGCCAACACCGCCACCGCCGCCGCCACGGCCCGCGCCGCAGCCGGCGCGCCCCGCGCCGCAAGAACGCTCGTTCGAGCCGATCGACCCGGCCGACGAGCGCAAGGGCTTGCCGAAAGCGGTGATCTTCGGCGGCATCGCCGTGCTTATTCTCGCCCTCGCCGGCGGCGGCTACGTATTCTGGCAGAACTACCAAGCCGAGCAGGCGCAACAGGACGCCGCCGCGCGCTGGGCGCAGACCTCGCGCGACGACCCGAACGCGATCCGCGCCTTCCTCTCCGGCAATCCGGGCGAATTGCGCGCCGAAGTCGAAGCCGCGCTCGCCGAGCTTGAGCAGCGTATGTACGCCCAGGCGCAAGAGACCGACACCGTCGAGGCGTACGAACGCTTCCTGGCCGGCTTCCCCGAAAGCGGCAATGCGCTCGTCGCCCGCGGCCGCGTCGCGGAATTGCGCAACATCGCTGCGCTGACGGCGAACGTCGTCGGCGCATGGACCGGGCAGACCGCTGTGGCCGGCGATCAACCGAAGGACGCCCGCTTCGTTGTTTCCGTGGACGGGCGCGCCTTGCGCGGCCAGTTGGAGATCACCGGGGCCGGTGTGGTGTGCACGATGCAGTGGGACGCCGGGGACGGCTCCGCGCTGCGCGGTTCCCCCTGGGACGGCGCCCTTACCAACATGATGGGCTGCACCGTGCCGCCGCGTGCGTCAGTCACGCTGAATCCCGCCGGTCAGCTCGAGATTGCTTTCCCGGATGACAGCGGCGCGGGCGCGCCCACACTGCTCGCGGCGCTTGCGCGCGCACCCACGCCGTAGCGACGTGGCGGGTTTAACCCCGCTTCGGGATGGCGGCCCAATAGTCGAAGTCGAGCACGACCGAGGGGTCGTACTCGTTGGCGCCGTCCTTGTACGGGAAGCCCGCGGCGCTGCGGTTCTTCAGCGCCACCAGCCGGAGCCGCAGTGCGCCCACGCTGCCAAGGTCGGCCGCGTCCAACACCTCGCTCCATGCATAGAGCGTATCGCCCGCGAACAGCGGATTGACGTGACGCCCCGCATTGATCGCCAGCAGCAGCTGCGCGTTGGCGAGGCCGTTGAACGCGAGCGCCCGCGCCAACGAGATCGCGACGCCGCCATAGATGAGCCGCTTACCGAAGCGCGAACCGCCTTGCGCCAGCGCGTCGAAATGCACCTTCGCGGTGTTCTGATAGAGGCGCGTCGCGAGCTGGTGCTCGGCTTCCTCCACCGTCATGCCGTCAACGTGATCGATCTTCTCGCCGATCTCGTAGTCCTCGAACGCATGCGGGCTTCCGGCGAGCGTGAAGTCATACGCCGAAAAATCCAACTCCGGCGGCGCCAGCAATTCGGATGCCGGGACGAACGGCTTCGGCGTGACCGGCGGCGCGTCCGTGGTCACCGCGCTCGCGTCGCGCTTGTTGACCATCACCCAGCGCACATAGCTCAGCACCAACTCGCCGACCTGGTTGAAGCCTTGCGTTCGCACCGTGACGACGCCAGTCTTGCCGTTGGAATTGGCCTTCAGCCCGATCACTTCCGACACCGCGTTCAGCGTGTCGCCCGGAAACACGGGCGCGAAGAACCGCCCTTCCGCGTAGCCAAGATTGGCCACGGCGTTCAGCGAGATGTCCGGCACGGTCTTGCCGAACACGGTGTGAAACACCAGCAGCGGATCGATCGGCGCGCCGGGATAGCCGCACGTCTGCGCGAAGCTGTCGGCGGAAAACATCGCATAGCGCGAGCCGGTCAACGCGATGTTGAGCGCCGCGTCGGCTTCCGAAAGCGTGCGCGGCGTCGCGTGCACGACCTCCTGACCGGGCGCAAAATCCTCAAAGAAATTGCCGGGATTGGATTTAGTCATTCCGCTCCCTCTGCAGTCGGCCGCCAAGCCCAGGCGGTCTCAAAGTGGCGAGTGTCAAAGCGCAGTTGTTGGCGAGCACCATCGCTCCGTTCGAAAACTGCCTCAACAAAGACAACATCCGACCGGGAAACTTCTCGCAGCCAATCCACGCCTCGGCGTCCTTGGAGGATGAAATGTGTGCGCTGCCCGCCGACGTTGAAGTCGCGTACGGCTTGATCGCCGAACCGAACCGCCACGCTGCAATTGTGGGAGCAATCAATTAGGTCCGAAGTTTCCACAGATAGGACCACTCCAGCTTCACCTGGGCGCTGCTCAACGCAGAGGATGCCCTCGATCCCGTTTGTCGAAGCGGTGCATGCTTTGACCAGGTCTACCTCACGCATTTCGTCCCGAGTGATTGAGACCGCCCACGGAGCGGTCTCTGCGGGCGGCGTTTTGTGGTGGCGATCAAGGAAATCCTGCGGTGGTAAGTACACACCTGCCGACGCCGCCGCAGCGCGAGCGTCCTCATAGCTGGCGTCCGCTCGTGATCTTGTTGTTTCAACACGGTCACATGCGGCAAGCACCAATGCCGCCCCCCAAACAAGCAGCCACCTCATTCCAACCTCCGCGTCACAAGGAGACCTCACCGGGCGATCGCATCCGCCACCGCGACCACCCGCTTCGCCTCCTCCAAATGCAGCAGCTCCGTCATGCGCCCATCGACCTTGATCACGCCTTTGCCGGCGTTCTCCGGCAGCGCAAACGCGGCGATCACGGCGCGGGCGCGGGCGATCTCCTCTTCGGACGGCGCGAACACCACGTTAGCGGCGTCAATCTGGGTCGGGTGGATCAGCGTCTTGCCGTCGAAGCCGAACTCCAGCCCCTGGCGGCACTCCGCTTCGAAGCCCGCGCCGTCGGCGATATCGTTGAACACGCCGTCGATGGCGCTCAAGCCCGCCAGCCGCGCCGCCGTCACCGTCAGCGACAGCGCGGCGTGGAACGGCGCCCGGCCCGGCGCCTGACGCGCGCGCGTCTCCTTCGCCAGATCGTTCAGCCCGAGCACGAACGCCGAGAGCCGCGTGCCTTTGGCGGCGACGGCGATCTCCGGCAGATTGAAGATCGCGCGCGGCGTTTCGATCATAACCCAAAGCGTCGCGGCGTCGCCGAAGCCTGCTTCGGTCATCGCGTCATCCAGAGCCTCAACCTCCTCGCCGGTTTCGACTTTCGGCGCGAGCACGCCGTCGGGCCGCGCGCCGCCGGCGGCGGCGATGTCGCCCCGCCCCCACGGCGTCGCCAGCGCGTTGACGCGGACGATCACCTCGCGCCTGCCGTAGCCGCCCGCCTGCACCGCCGCCGCTACCTGCGCGCGCGCGGCCTCCTTGGCTTCCGGCGCCACGGAATCTTCCAGGTCCAGCAACAGCACATCTGCAGCCAGCGTCTTCGCTTTCTCCAGTGCCTTTGCGTTGGCGCCTGGCATATAGAGGCAGGAACGGCGCGGGCGTGCGGTCATCACTTGCTCAGCCGGAAAACGCGGGCGACCATCGCCCGCGCGAGGCCCGAGGTTCTAGCCGCGTGAAGACGATTCTGTCGATCCAGAGCCAAGTCGCCGGCGCGCGCGTCGGCAATTCTGTCGCGGCATTCGCGATGGAGCGGCTCGGCGTGCGGGTGCTGCAATTGCCGACGGTGCTGCTGGGCCGCCGGCCAGACCACGGCGCGCCGGGCGGCGCGCCGGTCGCTGCCGAAGTTTTGAGCAGCATGATCGAAGGGCTGGCCGCGGATGCGATCCTCGGCGAGGTCGACGCCGTCCTGACTGGCTATCTCGGCCATCCCGATCAAGTCGCGGTCGTGCTCGACGCTGTGGACCGCGTGAAGGCGGCGAATCCAAAGGCGCTTTACGTGTGCGATCCGGTGCTGGGCGACGACGGGCGGCTTTTCGTCGCCGACGCCATCGCCGACGCGGTGCTGAACGGGCTTTGGCCGCAGGCGGATTGGCTGACGCCGAACGCGTTCGAGCTCGGCCTGCTCACCGGGCGCGCCATCGATAACCTCGCCAGCGCGCGCGACGCCGCCAAGCGGATCGGCAAGCCGGTGCTTGTGTCGTCGATCCGCACCGCGATCGGGCTCGGCAACCTTTACGCGGCGCCGACCGGCGATTGGTTCTGCGAAACCGCGCGGCTGCCGCGTGCGCCCAAAGGCGCGGGCGATCTCTTGAGCGCGCTCTACACCGCGCGGCGCGTGCGCGGCGATGCGCCCGCCATCGCGCTCGAAGGCGCGACGGGCTCCGTGTACGACGTGATCGTGCGCTCAATGGCGGCAGAGAGCGAGGATCTGCTCTTGCCCGCAGCGCAGGACGTGCTCGCCGATCCAGTGACGTGGCCGCGCGCGCGTCATCTGGAGATGGCGTAATGGCCGAAGGCTATGTCGCGCCAGGGTTCGAGCGCGTGCGCGAGGTGTTCGACGCGAGCTTAGGCGAAGAACTCGGCGCGAGCTTCGCCGCCGTGCGCGACGGCGACGTGGTCGTTGAGCTCTGGGGCGGTTGGCGCAACCGCGAACGGACCGAGCCGTGGGCGCGCGACACCATGGCGCCAGTGTTCTCAACCACGAAAGCGATCAGCGCGCTCGTCCTCGCCAAATTATTCGATGAAGGCGCGATCGACTACGACGCGCCGCTTGCCGAACTCTGGCCGGCGTTCGGCGCGCACGGCAAAGACAAAGTCACCATCGCGCAGACGCTCGCGCACCAGGCTGGCGTGCCGGGTTTCGTGGAAAAGATCGATCCGGAACTTTGGCTCGATCCGCCCGCCTGCGCCGAGGCCATCGCAGCGCTGGAGCCCATGTGGCCGCCGGGCAGCGTGAGCGGCTACCACCCGATGACGTGGGGCTACATCGCCGGCGAGATTGCGCAGCGCGCCGCCGGCCGCTCGCTCGGAACTATTTTGCGCGAGGACATCTGCGCTCCGCTCGGCATCGATTTCTGGATCGGCACGCCCGAGAGCGAGCACGCGCGCGTCGCCGACATGAAGAAGCCAGCGCGCGGCGGCGAATTCGGCGAAATCACCCCGCCGCGCCGCGCCGCATTCTTCACGCCCTGGGCGGCGCCCGCACGGAGCGGCGCGCACTGGCGCCAGATCGAGATCCCGTCGGTCAACGGCATTGGCACGGCCCTGGGCGTCGCGCGGCTCTATGAGGCGTATGCGACAAGCGGCGCGATTGGCGGCGCGCGCATCCTCTCGCAAGAAGCGTTCGACTCGCTGACCAAGCGACGCTGGAAGGGCGACGACCTGGTGTTGCCGTTCAACCTGGATTGGCGCACGGGCGTGATGGGCAATTCGAACCGCTTCTTCGGCCCCAACCTGGAGGCGTTCGGCCATGGCGGCAAAGGCGGCTCGTGCGGATTCGGCGATCCGGTCGCCGGCGTTTCGGCCGCCTACGTCATGAACGCGCAATCGCCACACTTGATCGGCGACCCGCGCTCTCTCCGTCTCATCGAAGCATTGTATTCCTGCCTATGAAACCGAAACGCTGGATGATTGAAGCTGCGGCGATCGCCGTCGCGGTGCTGATGGTCGCCTCGATGGCGCCGCGTTTGGCGCAGATCGAGAATGGCACCTCGCCAACGGGGCAGCCGTTGTTCGGCGACTTCATCGCCTTCTGGAGCGCCGGCAAGGCCACACTCGATGGCCAGATCGCCGAAATCCACGAGCGCCCGGTGCTGTTCGAAATCCAGAAAACCGTCGCCACCCAAGCGCGCTTCTTCGCACCTTACAATTCGCCGCCGCCGTTTCTCTTCATCGCGTGTCTGCTGGCGATGATGCCCTACGTGACATCGGCGTTGGTGTTTCTGTTTTCGCAGGTGGCGTTCTATCTCTTCGCCTTCCGGAAGCTGCTTTCGGACACCCGCGCGCTGATCTTTCCGATCACTGCGCCGTCCATCGTCTATCAGTTCGGCACGCTGCAGATCGCCATGCTGGTGGCGGGCGTGCATGCACTGGTTCTGCATTGGCTGGACAAGCGCCCGCGTCTGGCCGGAGCGCTGATCGGGGTGATGACGATCAAGCCGCATCTGGCGTTGCTGTGGCCCGTCTTCCTCGCGCTATCCGGACGTTGGCGCACGTTCCTGGCGGCGGCGCTTTCGACAGCGGTGATCGTGCTCGCAGCTGGATTGGTGTTCGGCTTCGACGCGTACGTCCGCTTTTTCCACAACCTCGCCGACTCGCAAGGACTGATCAGCGGACAGCGCATCTCCACGCCCGCCTACGCGTCGCTCTACGCCAACCTCCTCGGCCTCAAGGCGCCGCAAGCGCTGGCGATGGGCGTACACATCGCCAGCGCGCTGGCGGGCGCCGGGATTGCGTGTCTGGTCTTCATGCGCGGCGACCGGATCACAGGCGGCGCGGCGTTTTGCGCGGCGACCTTGCTGCTTTCGCCCTACCTGTTTTTCTACGACTTCCTGATCCTGCTGGTCGGCGTGGCCCTGCTCGGCGCGCCGCGCAACCGGCTCGAAGCGTTGGGCGCCGTGCTCGCGTGGGGCTCGGGGCTCACGGTCGCAATCGGCGGTTATTTCGCCATTCCGCTCTGCCCGATTGCGGCGTGGGTCGTGCTGCTCAACGTCGCCAGGCGCGCAGAAATCTGGGCGCCTCACCCGGCGCCAGCGCTACAGCCGTAAGCGGGCCGCCGAAGCAGGCGCCAGTGTCGACATTGATGCGGCGCGGGTTGACGTGCGGCTCGAAATCATGCGTCGGCGTATGGCCGTGGATCACCTGTATGCCGGCGAGTTCCGGCCGGTCTGGCCAACGCCCCGGATCGAAGAACTTGTGCGAACGCGTCCACATCCGCAGCTCGTCGCTGCAATCCGGAAATGTCCGCGGATCGATGCCGCCATGGACGAACACCAAGCCGCGCGCGTCGTCGCGGATCATCGTCGGCAGCGCGCGCAGGAACGCGATGTGGGCCGCATCGATGGCTTTGCGCCAATGATCCTGCTTGCCGTTGATGCGCTCGTAGGAGGCAATCGTCTCGTCGCCGCCGTTGGTCGCCCAATGATAGAGGCCGATGGTCTCTTCGCGATCATAGGCGTGGAGCATCAGTTCCTCGTGATTGCCCTTGATCGACGCCGCTTCACCGGAAGCTTCCAACTCCATGGCGCGCACGACGATGCCGCGGCTGTCCGGTCCGCGATCGATCAGATCGCCGAGAAGGACAATCTTGTGCGCGAGCCCCAGCCGCTGCGCGTCGAAGCGGATATCCTCAAGCAAGCGCTCGAGCATGTCGGCTTCGCCGTGCACGTCGCCGATGGCGTAGTAGGTCGTCTCGCTCATGCTTCCTTGGCGCGGCGGAGCGTGTCCCACGCGAACAGCCCCAACCCCGCCCAGATCAACGCGAAACTGAGGCCACGCAATGGCGTGAAGTGCTCGCCGAACGCGATTCCGGTGGCGAACTGAAGCGACGGGGCCAGAAACTGAAGCAACCCCAGCGCAGTGAAGCTGACGCGCCGCGCGCCGAACGTGAAGGCGAGCAACGGCAACGCCGTCGCGGGCCCGGCGAACGCCAGCAGCAGCGCATTGCCCGCGCTTTCGGTGAAAGCCAGCGGCGCTGTTTGCGACGCCCACCACAACAGCCCGGCCGCGACCGGCGCCAGCGCCAGGGATTCGATCAACAAACCGGTGGCCGCCGGCACGGCCGCGCGCTTGCGGATGACCGCATAGACCGACCACGTCGCGCACAGCGCCAGCGCCAGCCATGGCGGCGCGCCCAGCGCCAACCCCTGCACAATCACGCCGATCAACGCCAGGATCAGCGCGCCGGTCTGCAACGCGCGGATTCTCTCGCCGAAGAAGACGACGCCAACCGCTACGCTCACCAGCGGCGAGAGGAAGTACGCCAGCGCGGACTCGATGACGCGCTCATTGAGCACGAGGTAAACGTAAAGCCCCCAATTGACGAAGATGAAGCAAGCCGATGCGACGAGCGTGCCGAGCATGCGCGGCTTGAGCGCCGCGCCGATCTCGCGCCAGCCCAGTTTCCAGCCGCTCATGAGAAACACGGCGATGAACGCCGACGGCGCCGCCCACAGGATGCGCTGGCCCAACACCTCGCGCACATCCGCAAACGAAATGAGCTTCAGGTAAAGCGGCAGGAAGCCCCACATCACATAGGCCGAGGCCGCCGCGAGAAACCCTGCGCGACGCTCCGCTTCTGAAGGCGATTCCGTCGAGGGCGCGGCCTCGCTCACGAACTCGCCCCGCCGTAAGGCGCTGGATTGCGGATGTGCATGAATCGCTCCGGCGCATCGAGCGGGGCGAACCCGAGCGGCGCGTAGACGCCGTGGGCGTCGCGCGTGCCCAGCAGCCAGCGGCGCAGTCCTTGAAGCTCAGGGTGGCGCTGAAACGTCTGCACCAGCGCGCGGCCAAGGCCCCTGCCCTGCTTGCCCGGCAAGACGATCACGTCGCAAAGCCATGCGAATGTCGCTCTGTCCGTCACGAGCCGCGCGAAGCCAATGAGTCTGCCGGCTTCGTCACGCGCGATGGCGCACATTGAGTTTTCGCAGGCGCGCGCAACCACTTCGCGCGGAATCCCCGGCGACCAATAGGTCTCCGTCAGAACGGCGTGAATGACGTCGATGTCCGTCTCCGACGGATGTTCGATGACGATGACAGGCATTCGCGTCCCCTTGCCCGCTAGATAACGGGCGGCGCGCTTCATTGCAGGATGCACGCTCTACACTTTTTGTAACAACGGATGTCAACGCCGCTCACATCGGCGTGCGATCACGCCGCGCGCAAACGTTTGAACAAACCCTTGTTCATCATCAGCTCGGCGATCTGCACCGCGTTGAGCGCAGCGCCCTTGCGGAGATTGTCGCTGACGCACCAGAGCGAAAGGCCGTTGTCGACCGTAGGGTCGACCCGCACGCGTGACACGAACGTCGCGAACTCTCCCACGCACTCCACCGGCGTGATGTAGCCGCCGTCCTCATGACGATCCACCAGCATGACGCCCGGCGCTTCGCGCAAAAGCTCCTGCGCCTCCTCGGCGCTGATCGGGTTCTCGAACTCGATGTTGACGGCCTCGGAATGGCCCACGAACACCGGCACGCGCACGCACGTGGCAGTGAGCTTGATCGTGGGGTCCAGGATCTTCTTCGTTTCCGCCGTCATCTTCCACTCTTCCTTGGTGTAGCCGTCTTCCATGAAGTCGGCGATGTGCGGAATGACGTTGAAGGCGATCTGTTTGGTGAAGTGCTCCTTCACGAGTTCATCGTTCACGAAAAGGCCGCGTGTCTGCGTCCACAGTTCGTCCATCGCATCGCGCCCGGCGCCGGAAACGGACTGATACGTCGCCACCACGACACGCTTGATCTTGGCGTGATCGTGCAGCGGCTTCAGCGCCACCACCAATTGCGCGGTCGAGCAATTCGGGTTTGCGATGATGTTGAGCTTGTCGTAGCCGTGGACAGCGTCGGGGTTCACTTCCGGCACCACCAGCGGCACGCGCGGGTCCATCCGCCATGCGCTCGAATTGTCGATCACGACCGCGCCGGTCGCGCCGATCTTCGGAGACCATACCTTCGACACCTCCCCGCCGGCGCTCATCAGGACCAGGTCGATGCCGGAAAAATCGAAGGTCTCAATGTCCTTCACCTTCAGCGTCTTGTCGCCGTAGCTGACTTCGACACCGACCGAGCGACGCGAGGCGAGCGCCACCACCTCGTCGGCGGGGAACAAGCGCTCTTCGAGGATGGCCAGCATTTCCCGGCCCACGTTCCCCGTGGCGCCGACGACGGCTACGCGCAAACCCATGAAATCAAACTCCTAAGCGCCCACACATAGCGCGCGCCGCCCGCTTTCGCCACCGCTGGCCGCCGCGCTCAGAGCGCGGCGGCCGTTGCAGTTTCGCAGTGTCCGACGCCGAGATCGCGCACCGGCGCATAGCGCATCCGCCGGCACGCGACGCTGCCGCCGCGCGCGAGCGAGAACATCTGCTTGGTTTCGCCCGTGTAGGCGAAGCCGCCTTTGGTCAGCACCCGGCCGGAGGCGGGGTTATCGACGAAATGCCCGGCTTCAAGGTCGCCTAGAGCCCGCGCTTCGGCGAGGAAACCGATCAACGTCTCTGTCGCGTATCCCCGCCCCCAGAACGGACGGCCGAACCAATAACCGATCTCGTAGCTCTCATCGTCTCGCTTGTGCGCGCCGATGCAGCCGATCAGCCCTTCGCCGGGCAGCGTTGCGCCGAACACGAAGTGCTGGCCAAGCGGCGCGCGCGCCGCGTTGATCATGATCCACCCCTCGGCGGCGACGGGTAGGTACGGAAGCGGCGTCATCGCAAGATTGCGGCCGACGCCCGGATCGTCGCAGAACTGTGCAATGCGCGGCGCATCGGACATGCGCAGCCGCCGCAATTTCAGTCTCTTGGTCTCGATCGCCATCACGTCACGCATGAGCCGCTCCTTTGGCTCTAACGCGTGGGGCAAAAGAAATGGGGCGCCTTGATCCGGGCGCCCCACGCTATCTCGGGAACCGGATCGCCCTTCGAAAGGCGATCCGGAAAAGTGATTCCGTTCTCGCCTTATTCGGCTGCAACCTGCGCCGGCATAATGGACACGTAAGTGCGGCCATCGCGCTTGGTCGCGAACGCTACCTGTCCGTGACAAAGGGCAAACAGCGTGTGATCGCGGCCAAGGCCGACATTATCGCCCGGATGGAATTTGGTGCCGCGCTGGCGCACGAGGATCTCGCCGCCGCTGACGGCTTGACCGCCAAAGCGCTTCACGCCGAGGCGTTGGCCCGGCGAGTCACGGCCGTTGCGGGAGCTGCCGCCTGCTTTCTTGTGCGCCATGACGCCCTCTTATTCCCAATCTACTTAGTTGTCCGACTTTCCGCCGATGGCGGTGATCTTCACGTGACTTTCGGTCTGACGGTGACCGATCTTGCGGCGATAGGTGTTGCGGCGGCGCTTCTTGAACACCGTGACTTTGTCGCCCTTGGTCGTCTCGATCAGCGTGCCAGTCACGGTGACGCCGCCGAGATCCTTGGCCGTCTTCACGGTCTTGCCGTCGCCGGTCATCAGCACGTCCGAGAACGTGACTTTGGCGCCGTCCTTACCGTCCAGCTTTTCGACGACGATCACGTCGTCCTTGGCCACCCGGTACTGCTTACCGCCCGTCTTGATCACCGCGAACATCGTTACCGCCAAAAAATTCGTGCGCCCGGACGAAGCTCGCCCGGGCGGGGAGCGGCGATATAAAGGAAACGCCCCCGCCCCGTCAATGCGTGGCCGGGAGGGCCCGGGGTCGCG
>JBFXCP010000032.1:0-26810 GCA_050182055.1 Hyphomonadaceae bacterium | reverse complement strand
TCACAACGGCATGAAGATCACGCGCCCGCCCTCGCGGTCGGCGATCTGGCGCGCGACGCGGCAATCGCTCTCGCCCGGCTGGCGTTCGGCCGGCAGGTTCGCCAGCCACGCGCGGCACCAGCCGCGGCGCGGCAGCGCTTCGGCTGGCACGCCGGTGAAATCGTTCCGCCCGCTATAGCTTGCACGTTCGCGCTCGTGATCGACGACGCGGCCGCCCCACGAACGCGCCAGCCAGTGCGCATGCTCGCACTCCATCTGTGCGGGCTGCACGTGGGCGGGAAGGTCATCGTACCAGATGCGGCACTGACCGCGGTCCGGCAGCGCATCCGCCGGCACGCCGTGCACCGCGCTCGCTGCGGGGAGCGTCGACATCGCGGCCGCCGGCAGCGTCTCACGTTCGGCGCGCTGGGTTCCCATCTGCGCAACCGCCGACCCGGCGATCGCAGCCAGCGCGAGCGCTGTTGCAAATCCGGAGGCGGCCAGCTTGGTCATATCTCCCCAACTCCTGCGCCCGGAGGTCGTTTCCTGAGCGCAGGATGAATGTAAGCGCTGTAATGCGGCCCCGGCGTGACCGCGGTCACCCCACAAAATCCGCTTCAATCACAAGCGCTTGAGCAGCGGCCGGGTGAGGTGGTTTGCCGTCGGAGGACGCTAAGGCTCATCTGCGCCGCCGGGTAAGCCACACCCGCGCGTGGGGCGCTTTGCGCAACCCCCCATGTGTCGTTTCTCCCGCGCCAGTCGAGCCTTTCGAGAGCGGGTTTCTTGGCTTTGTCGTGTAAAAGTCGAGGGAGTCTCGCGCGCGGCTTTCCCGTGAATTGTCCACTGGCATGCGGGGCAGTTCCTCAGCGAACCTTGGGCCTCTCGCCGTTCCGGCGCGGAATTGCTATCTTCATGCGATGACTGCCGACTATCGCCAGATCATCACGCAGGAGCCGGGCAAGCGCGGCGGCCGCCCGTGCATTCGCGGCATGCGCATCGCGGTGGCGGACATTCTTGGCTGGCTGGCCGCGGGCATGTCGCACGCGGAGATCATCGCGGATTATCCCGAACTCACCGAGGCCGACATTCGCGCAGCGCTCGCCTACGCGGCTGACCGCGAACGGCGCATCGTGACCGTTCCGGCGTGAAGCCGCTCTTCGATCAGAATCTCAGTCATCGCCTGTGTCGCATGCTTGGCGACCTTTATCCAGGCGCAGCGCAAGTGCGTGCGCTGGGGTTGGACCAAGCGAGCGACGATGCGGTCTGGGAGTTCGCGCGCAGCGAGGGATTCACCATCGTGACGCTGGATGCCGACTTCGCGACATCGCGGCGCTGAGAGGTGCGCCGCCCAAGATCGTCTGGCTGCGCTGTGGCAATCAGCCGACGCCGGTAGTCGAGCGGCGCTTGCGGGCGCATGCGGCTTTACTCAGCAGCTTCGTCGAAGACACCGAGGCCGCGTGCCTGGAGTTGTACTGAAAAAAAGCGCGGAGAGCATCGCTCTCCGCGCTCAGCACTCCAACGTCCACACGCAACTTACTGGCAGGCGAGGCATTCTTCGTAATCGGTGCGCTCGGCCGGCAGCGTGGGCGCCTCGGCCGCTTCGCTCTTGGTTTCTTCGCCGGCGAAGCCTGCGCGCTGCACGCTCTTGGAGCGGCAATAATAGAGACTCTTCACGCCGCGCTCCCACGCCATCCAGTGCAGCATGTGCAGGTCCCATTTGTCGACATCGCCCGGCAGGAAGATGTTGAGCGATTGCGACTGGCAGATCAGCGGCGTGCGGTCGGCGGCGAGCTCGATGATCCAGCGCTGATCGATTTCGAACGCGGTCTTGAAGATCGCCTTCTCGTCGTCGCTGAGGAACTCGAGGTGCTGCACCGAACCTTCATTCTTCAGGATCGACGACCACACCGTCTCGGTGTTCATGCCTTTCTCCTCGAGCAATTGCTCGAGGTAAGGGTTCTTCACCGCAAACGAGCCCGAGAGCGTCTTGTGGGTGTAGATGTTGGCCGGGATCGGCTCGACGCCGGCGCTGGTGCCGCCGCAGATGATCGAGATCGACGCCGTCGGCGCGATCGCAAGCTTGTGCGAGAAGCGCGCCATGACGCCCACTTCCGCCGCGTCCGGGCAGGGGCCGCGTTCTTGCGCCAGTTTCACCGACGCCGCGTCGGCGCCGCGGCGGATGTGGCGGAAGATGCGGTTGTTCCACACCTTGGCCATCGCCGATTCCATCGAAACGCCCTGCTTTTGCAGGAAGGAATGGAAGCCCATGAGGCCCAGGCCCACCGAGCGTTCGCGCATCGCCGCATAGATCGCGCGCTCCATTTCCGGCGGCGCGCGCTCGATGAAGTCCTGCAGCACGTTGTCCAGGAAGCGGAACACGTCGTCGAGGAATTCTGGCTCTTTTTCCCACTCGTTGAAGGTCTCGGCGTTCAGCGACGAGAGGCAGCACACCGCGGTGCGCTCGCGCCCGTTATGATCCATGCCGGTGTGCAGCATGATTTCCGAGCACAGGTTCGACTGGCGCACCTTGAGGCCGAGCTTCTTCTGGTGGCTCGGCATCGCCTTGTTCACGGTGTCGGAGAAGATGATGTAGGGCTCGCCGGTCTGCAGCCGCAGTTCGAGGATCTTCTGCCAGAGCTTGCGCGCATTCACATGCTTCAGCGGCTCGCCATTCTTCGGGCTGCGCAGCGCGAAGGGAAGATCGTCGCGCACCGCGATCATGAATTCGTCGGTGAGATTGAGCCCGTGGTGCAGGTTCAAGCTCTTGCGGTTGAAATCGCCGGCGGGCTTGCGGATTTCGAGGAATTCCTCGATCTCGGGGTGATGGATGTCGAGGTACACCGCCGCCGAGCCGCGGCGCAGCGAGCCTTGTGAGATCGCCAGCGTCAGCGAATCCATGACGCGAATGAACGGGATGATGCCGGAGGTCTGTCCGTTCTGGCCGACCTTTTCGCCGATGGAGCGCACGCCGCCCCAGTACGTGCCGATGCCGCCGCCGTTGGAGGCGAGCCACACGTTCTCGTTCCATGTGTCCATGATGCCATCGAGGCTGTCGCCCACGGCATTCAGGAAACAAGAAATCGGCAGCCCCCGCTCCGCCCCGCCATTCGACAGCACCGGCGTCGCCGGCATGAACCAGAGCTTCGAGATGTAGTCGTAGATTCGTTGCGCATGCCCAATGTCGTCGGCGAACGCGGTGGCGACGCGCGCGAACATGTCCTGATAGCTTTCGCCGGGGAGCAAGTAGCGATCGGTGAGAGTCGTCTTGCCGAACTCGGTCAGCAGCGCATCGCGGCTCGGATCCGTAACGACCTTCTCGACGACCTTCAGCGGACGCAGAGGCTTGGGCTTGCCGCGATGGATTTCGCCCATGCGGTGGACCCCCGCTTTTTCCGCCCTTGCCTGCATGTTCCTGCCCCCGAGTTTAGCTCTGTGTTAATCCGACTCGGCTCTGGCCCAAACCACATAACCTTGGGTCCAAGGCCGCGCCGTACCGCTATATATAGTGATGACATCCGTTAATTCAGGGTCAATGGGCGAACCGCTTCGCGGCTGTTTTTTGGGTTGATAAGTGCGGTTCGGCAGCGGTCCAATTTACCATCAGATCGACCCGCGGCCGCACCGGCCCAGAAGAGATTTGGGTTTTTTCGGGGCCGTGAAACTAGGGGAATTAACCTCTCGCAGGTGCGGCGCCCGGCGCCCGTCCCCGTTTGCGCCGGCGATCGTCGCCCGAGTCGGTCGTTTCGGGACGAATCGGCCCCAACGGACGCCTCCCGATTCCGCTTGATCGCGCGCAGGGCCGCGCCCACGACCGGCGGCCTTGGAGGGCGGCGTGCGCGGCGGGGCGGTTCTGGCGGTGGCGGCGGGCGGCGCGCTGATCGGGCTTGCGCCGATCGGGGTGCGGCTCTCCGAGCTTGGGCCGCTGGCCACCAACCTGTGGCGCTTCCTGTTTGCGCTGCCGATCCTGGCGGTCTGGGCCTGGCGGAGCCCGCCCGTTGGCCGCCGCGACGCCGGCTGGCTGCTGATCGCGGGCGTCCTGTTCGGAGTAGAGCTCAATCTCTGGGCAATCGCGCTCACCAAGACGACAGTCGCCAACGCCACCTTCCTCACCAACACCACCCCAATCTTCGCCGCCGCGTTCGGATGGTTTGTCTTCAAGGAGCGGCTCGGCGCCGGCGTGCTCATCGGCGGCGTTGCAGCGCTGCTGGGTGCAACGCTGCTGGCGACGGCGCGCGCGCAAGCAAGCGTTGGTCCCGGGAGCGCCAGTCAAGGCTGGATCGGCGACGGGCTCGCGCTGACTGCCGCGATTGGGTACGCGGCCTATCTGCTTATCGTGCGTTCGCTCGGCGGCCGCGTCGGCGTCGGCGCGGTGATGTTTTGGGCCGCGCTCTCCAGCACCGCGTTCACGCTGATACTCTGCATCATCATGCGTGAGCCGTTGCTGCCGCAGACGCTGCAAGGGTGGATGATCCTCGCCGGGCTTGGTGTCGTCGTGCAAGCGGCAGGGCAAGGTCTGATTGCCTATGGCGTCGGGCGTCTGCCCATCGTTATTTCAACCGTGCTGCTGTGGATGCAGCCGGTTGCTGCGGCGGCGCTGTCTTGGATCATGTTCAACGAACGCTTGGGTCCGCTTGCGCTTGCGGGCGCGGCGCTCATCCTCGGTGGTCTCTACGTCGTGCAGCGCGCGCGTCAGTGATGCGGCGCGCGCATCCAGCGCGGCATCGGGCAGGCGGCGTCGGCGTCGGTTGCGCAGCGCGCTGTCGCGTAGATGATTTCGGCGCGGCCGATCAGGTTTTCGACCGGCACCGGGCCCATCCCGTCCCAGCGGCTATCGAGTGAGTTGTCGCGATTGTCGCCCATGAAGAAGATGTGGTCGTCCGGCACAATGTAAGGCCCGAAATTGTCGAACCGGCCGCCGTCGGTGAGATTGAGCGCCGCGTGCGCGGCGCCGCTGGGCAGGTGTTCTTCGTAGCGTTGCGCGAATTCGCGCCCGTGCGGATGGACGCGGCGCAGCAACGTCGTCGGCGCCGACCGCGCCGCCATTTCGCCGTTCACGTAGAGCACGCCTTCGCGCACCTCGATCGTGTCGCCCGGCAAACCGATGGCGCGCTTGATCATCGTGACGCCTGTGCGGGGATGGATGAACACCACGACATCGCCGCGCCGCGGTAGTGCGCCGAAGAGGCGGCCATCGCCCTGCGGCAACCACGCGGCCATCGCTTCGAACGGCAGCGAGAAGCGGCTATAGCCGTAAGCGAACTTCGAGACGACGATGCGATCGCCGACCTCCAAGTGCGGGACCATGCTTTCCGACGGGATGCGGTAGTTCGCGAAGGCGACTGTGGTGAACGCGAGATATGCCGCAAATGCGCCGGCGGTCGTCTTCGTCCATTCGAGCGCGGTGGCGCGCAGAGCGTGGATGTCCATGCGCGCAGGGTCGGGCGCGCCGGGCTTGGGGTCAAGCGGCGGCGCGTGCGAGGAGCGCCGCCATGCGACCGGCGACCAGAGCCGCCATTGCCGGCGGAATCGTCGCGTGGTGTCGCGACCGCCGTTCGGGCCGCATTCCGCTTTGGGTCGGACCGCTACCCGACTGATCCACGGCAACCGGGCTTGACATATCTGACAGAGAATATCTATTAGATATATGCGTGAAGCCTCTACCCGTTATGTGCTGCTGGGCGTGCTGGCGACGGCTGGGCCGCTGACCGGTTTCGACATTCGCGCCTTCCTCGATCGCTCGGTCAGCTACTTCTGGCGCGAGAGCTACGGCCAGATCTACCCGGAGCTGAAGCGCTTGGCCGAGGAGGGCCTGATCGAGGACGCCTCGCCCGGCGCCGGCCCGCGCGACGCACGGCCATGGCGCATCACGCGCGCGGGGCGCGCCGTGCTCAAGGAATGGCTCAACCGTCCGCCCCAGTCAGCGCCCGTGCGCGACGAGCTTCTGCTGAAACTCTTCTTCTCGCGCCACGCGCCGTCCGCCGCCGCGCGGGCATTGATTGCGCGCGCGAAGGATTCCGCCGAGGCGCGCGCAGCGGAGTTCGAAGCCGCGGAAGCGCTCGTGCTGTCGGAACCTGGTGACGCCGACCTGCTGGGCTCGCTGCTCACATTGGAGCGCGGCCGCATCATGGCGCGGGCGCAACAGGACTGGTGCGCGCGCGCGGCGGCGTTCGTGGACGCCTGGGAGAGCGGGGGCGCTGAAGCACTCATTCGCCGGTGGAGGAAGAAGACATGACGCTCACGCCGTCACCCCAACACAGCGCCGAACTGACCGCTTTTCAATTGCTGCGCGGCCCGCATGGACCGGCTTGGCGCATCGGCGCCGCGATCGTCATCGCAGGCGCAGCGTGGCTCGGCGGCCTCGCATTTCTGGCGCAGTATCGCGAGACCGAGGTGTGGGCGCTGTTCGCCCCGCTCGGCGCGCCGCTAACGGTGTTTCTCGCGTGCGCGGCGTTCACGGCTGTCACTTGCGTCGCCGGCCTCGTTGTGCGCGCCTGGGGTGTCGCAGCGCTCGGCGCGGCCGCGACCGCCTACCTCGCAGGCTTCTATCTCAGCGGCTTTCTGTACGTCGCCTATCCGCCGGACTTCGACATTCCGCTCGCGAGCCTGGATGAGGCAATCGGTTTCACGATCTCGCGGCTTTGGTACCTCATTCCGAGCGTCCTCGCGCTCGGCGCCGCCGCGCTCGTTTTCCGCGGTGGGCCGCGCCCAGAGCTTGGGCTCGGCGACTGGCGGGTTCGGGCGCGCGATGCCAGCGTCAAGGAAGAGATGAAGCCCTACTATCGGCGCTTCTTGGGCTTCGTCATCGTCGCCTTCATCTTTGCGCTGATCTTGCAGGCGGGCGTCGGTTTCGAGCCGGTTATGTCCGGCCGGTTGTTTGCGCTCGCACCGGCGATTTTGCTCTGCGCGGCCGTGAACGCGACAGTGGAAGAGGTGATCTATCGCGGCTTCTTGCAGCCAGCCTATATGCGTGTGGCGGGCGTCGGCGCGGGAATATGGATCGGCGCGCTGCACTTCGGCATGGCGCATTGGGGCATGAGCGTGGGCGTGCTCGCCGCGCTGCCGATCTCGCTGCTGATCGGCGTCGGCGCCGTGTTTTGGGGCAAGGCCGCCTACGAAACACGCGGCCTCTCCTGGCCGATCGCGGCGCACTTCCTGATCGACGTGGCGGTGATGAGCGCATACTTCGTGTGAAGGAGCGTCAGCGAACGCTCTCGGCCATTGGGTCAAGCCGCGGCGCGTGCTAGGAGCGCCGCCATGCGACCAGCGACGCTCGCCGCCATTGCCGGCGGAATCCGGGACACATTCGGCGGCAAACTCGGCGGTTTCGCCGCCTTGTGCTTCGTCGTTTCGGTGGCGGCGACAATAGGCGCTGCATGGGCCGCCTTCCGTTTCCTGCTGCCGCTTCTGCCCGAGGGCGAGGGGTGGATGCGTTATCTCTGGAACGTGGCTGAGTGGCTCTCCGGCGCTGGCGTCGTTATTCTGGCGGTGGTCCTTGCGCCGACGATCTCGATGATTGTCGGCTCGATGCTGTTCGACATCGCGGCTGCGCGCGTCGAGAAGGACGTCGGTCTGCCGCCGGGGCGGATGGTGTCGGTGGGCGAGGGGCTGGCGAATGGGCTGCGCATTTCGTGGCTGCCGCTAGTGCTAAACATCGCCACACTGCCGCTGCTGTTCATTCCGGTCGTCAACATCGTCTGGTTCGTCACGCTCAACGGCTATCTGATGGGGCGCGAGTATTTCTCCTTGGCGGCGGTGCGGCGCATGCCGTTCGACGAAGCGCGCCGCCTGCGCACGCGCCACCGCCTCAGCGTGTTCTTCGTCGGCCTCGTGTGCTCGTTCATTCCGTTTGTCGCGCCGCTCGTCGGCGCGAGCGCCATGACGCGGCTGGTGCAAACCGCGCGCTAACGATCCGCGCCGGCGTCAGCTCCTTCAGTCGACGCACGCGCGGCGACCAACTTCACCACGTCGCGCATGATGCCGGTGATCTTGAAGTCCTTCGGCGTGTAGACGCCGGCAACGCCCATTTGTTTCAACGCCAGCGCATCCGCAGGCGGGATGATGCCGCCGACGACGATCGGGACGTTGTCCATGCCTTCGGCGCGCATCAGGCGGACAACCTCCCGCACCAGGTCAAGGTGCGAGCCGGAGAGAATGGAGAGGCCGATGGCGTGCGCCTTTTTTTCCTTCGCCGCGGCGACGATCTCGGCGGGCGTTAGGCGGATGCCCTCGTAGATCGCGTCCATGCCGACGGCGCGGGCGCGGGCCGCGATTTGTTCGGCGCCATTGGAGTGGCCATCCAGGCCGGGCTTGCCGACGAGAAAGGTAGGTTGACGGCCGAGCCTCTCGCTGAGCGCGGCGACATCGCGTTTCACGGCTTCGACATCTTCGCCGCTGGTTTCGATGACGAGCGCGACGCCGGTGGGGCCGCGATATTCGCCGTAGACTTGGCGCAAGGCGGCGGCCCATTCGCCGGTGGTGACGCCGGCCTTCGCGGCGGCGATCGAGGCCGGCATGATGTTCCGGTCTTCTTGCGCGGCTGCTTGCAGCGCCGTGAGCGCGGCTGAAGCCGCGTTGCCGTCGCGTTGCGCCCGCCACGCCTTCAGCCGCGCGATCTGTTCGGCTTCGGCGGCGAGGTCGACGGTCTGGATGTTCTTCTCACCCGCCTCGAGCGGCGAGGGCTCGGCTTCGGTGAAGGCGTTGACGCCGACAATCTTCTGTGCGCCGCTCTCGATCTGCTCGATGCGGCGGCGATGGGACTCCACCAGTGCCGCCTTCATGTAGTCGATGTTCGCCGCCGCCCCGCCGGAAGCCTCCAGCTTCGCCAGCTCCGCGCGTGCGCCGTCAACGAGCTGCGCGACCTTGGCCTCGATCACGTGCGAGCCGTCGAAGATGTCTTCGTACTCGAGCAGGTCTGTCTCGTAGGCGAGGATCTGCTGCATCCGCAGCGACCATTGCTGATCCCACGGACGCGGCAGGCCGAGCGCTTCGTTCCACGCCGGCAGCTGCACCGCGCGGGCGCGCGCGCCCTTCGAGAGCGTGACGGCCAGGGTTTCGAGCAAGATGCGATAGACGTTGTTCTCGGCTTGCGGTTCGGTCAGGCCCAGAGAGTTGACCTGCACGCCATAGCGGAAACGGCGTGCTTTTTCGTCGGCGACGCCATAGCGTTCGCGGCCGATTTCGTCCCACAGCTGCACGAACGCGCGCATCTTGCAGGTCTCGGTGATGAACCTGAGGCCCGCATTCACGAAGAATGAGATGCGCGAGAAGACATCGGGGAAACGCTCCGGCGCGACTTCGCCGCGCGCCTTCACTTCGTCCAGCACCGCAATCGCCGCCGCCAGGGCAAACGCAAGTTCCTGCTCCGGCGTCGCGCCCGCTTCCTGCAAGTGGTAGGAGCACACGTTCATCGCGTTCCATTTCGGAATTGCGTCGAGGCTCCAGGCGATGGTGTCGGCGGTGAGCTTGAGGCTTGGCGCAGGCGGGAAGATGTAGGTGCCGCGCGAGAGGTACTCTTTGAGAATATCGTTTTGCGTCGTGCCGGTGAGCTTCCTCGAATCGGCGCCTTGTTCCTCCGCCAGCGCGACGTACAGCGCGAGGAGCCACGCCGCCGGCGCGTTGATCGTCATCGACGTGTTCATCTGTTCAAGCGGGATGGCGTCGAACAGCGCGCGCATGTCGCCCAAATGTCCGATCGGCACGCCGACCTTGCCGACTTCGCCGCGCGCGAGGTCGTGGTCGCTGTCGTAACCGGTTTGGGTCGGCAGATCGAACGCGACGGAGAGCCCGGTTTGGCCCTTCGCCAAGTTCGCGCGGTAGAGCTTGTTGGACTCGGCCGGCGTCGAGTGCCCCGCATAGGTGCGGAAGATCCACGGCGGATCGGGCGCGTGCTGGAAGGGCGGGCTCATCGGGTGCGATGCAATCATGTGTCGGCGCCTTTCCGCAAGGTTTATGTTGCGCTGCAATATGCCGCCTCCGCCGACCTCTCGCGCGAGGCGATGGCGCCGGAGCCGGGTGTGGCGTACCAAGCGGGAAACGCGGCCAGCGCCGCCTGAAGTCGGCCAAGTGGGAATCTTGCATGACGTACGCCGCCATTACCGGCTGGGCCGCCGCGATGCCGCCCGCAGTGCTCACCAATGACGACCTCTCGACCTTCCTCGACACCAACGACGAATGGATCGCCACGCGCACCGGCATGCGCGAGCGGCGGGTCAGCCATGTGAGCGGGATCGACTTGGCGATCCTGGCCTCGCGACGCGCGCTGGCGTGCGCAGGCATCGACGGCGCCGAGATCGATCTCATCGTCTATGGCAGCTGCAGCAATGACGAGCAGGTGCCGAATTCCGCGTCCGCGATCCAATACGCGATCGGCGCCAAGCGCGCGGCGTCGATGGATGTGAACACTGCCTGCACCAGCTTTCTCTACGCACTCTCAACCGCCACTGCGCTCATTCGCACAGGCGTGGTGAAGAACGCGCTCGTCATCGGCGTCGAAATCATCTCGCAATACATCGATTGGGATAACCGCAATGTCGGCGTGCTGTTCGGCGACGGCTGCGGCGCAGCGGTGGTGCAGGCGAGCGACAAGGCGGAGGGCGTGCTGGCCGAGCAACTGGGTTGCGTGGCCGAAGCCCGCGGCACATTGCGCTTCCGCGGCATGGGCGCGGCCTATCTCAATCAGGACGTGATGCTCGGCAACACGATCGCCGATTTCGACGGCCAGGAGATTTTCAAGCGCGCGGTTGGCGGCATGGCGCAGGCGAGCGCAACCGCAATGGCCAAGGCCGGCGTCACCGCCGACCAGATCGACCTGGTGGTGCCGCACCAGGCCAACCTGCGCATCATCGAAGCCGTCGCGCAGCGCGCCGGCATCCCGATGGAGAAGGTGATGCTGACGGTGCAGCGCTACGGCAACATGAGTTCGGCCACGGTTCCGGTGGCGCTGGCGGAGGCGGTCGAGGAGGGCCGGGTGCAGCCGGGGTCGCTGATCCTGATGCCGGCGTTCGGGGCGGGGCTGACCTATTGCGCCCATGTCGTGCGCTGGGGCGACCGGGTGACGCCGCTGGCGCCGTGCGCCGAGGACCTGCCGGAGCCGTCCAAGACGGCGCTCGAAATGGTCAACGAAATCCGCGCCCGGAAGGCCCGCTGGGCGGCGCAGTCCGAGCCGGCGCTGCTGAACCAGACCTTCGTCGACAGCAAGGCCTGAAACTCTGCAGCCGTGCGCTGCCACCTAGCCGAAGGCGCCCGCTTGCCTTCTGCTGCAATGCAGCACAATTTGTGCGCGGCGCAGCAGAGGGAGCGGATGGCATGGCGGACGCAGCGACGTCGGTGAAGGACATTTACGCCATCGGCGAGATTCCGCCCGCGTATCACGTGCCGAAACAGATGTGGGCGTGGGCGATCCGCAAGGAGCGCCACGGCCGCCCGCTGCAAGCTATGCAGCTCGAGCAGGTGCCGGTGCCGGCGATCGGCGAGGACGAAGTGCTCGTGCTCGTGATGGCGGCCGGTGTGAATTACAACGGCGTTTGGGCCGCGCTCGGCCAGCCGATCAGCCCGCTCGACGGGCACAAGCAGCCCTATCACGTGGCGGGGTCAGACGCTTCGGGCATCGTGTGGGCAGTCGGCACCAAGGTGAAGCGCTGGAAGCCGGGCGACGAAGTGGTCATCCACTGCAACCAAGACGATGGCGACGACGAAGAGTGCAATGGCGGCGATCCGATGTTCTCGCCAACGCAAAAGATCTGGGGCTACGAGACCAGCGACGGCTCGTTTGCGCAGTTCTGCAAGGTGCAGGCGCGCCAGCTGATGCACCGCCCGCAGCACCTCACCTGGGAAGAAGCGGCCTGTTACACACTCACACTGGCGACGGCGTATCGCATGCTGTTCGGCTGGCGTCCGAACGTGTTGCGTCCGGGGCAGAACGTTCTGGTGTGGGGCGCGTCAGGCGGCCTCGGCGTGTTCGCGGTGCAGCTCTGTGCGGTGAGCGGCGCGCACGCGATCGGTGTTGTGTCCAGCGAAGACAAGAAAGACTACGTGCTCTCGATGGGTGCGAAGGCCGTGCTCAATCGCAACGACTTCAATTGCTGGGGCCAGCTGCCGAAAGTGAATGGCGAGGGCTTTGCCGAGTACATGAAAGAAGTCGGCAAGTTCGGCAAAGCCGTGCGCGCCATCACCGGCGGCAAGGACCCGGACATCGTCTTCGAACACCCGGGCGAAGCGACGTTTCCGGTTTCGGTGCGCATCGTGAAGCGTGGCGGCATGGTCGTGATCTGCGCCGGCACCACCGGCTACAATCTCACCATGGACGCGCGCTATCTCTGGATGCACCAAAAGCGCGTGCAGGGCTCCCACTTCGCCCACCTCTATCACGCCAGCCAAGCCAACCAGCTCGTCATCGACCGCCGCATCGACCCGGCGATGTCCGAAGTGCTGCCGTGGGACAAAATTCCCGACGCGCACGAGAAGATGCTCGATAACAAGCACGCGCCGGGCAACATGGCGGTGCTGGTCAATGCGCAGCGCAGCGGGCTGCGCACCTACGAAGACGTTTTGGAATTGAGCGCCGCGCGGAGCTGATCGCGGCCCTAGAGATTGGCGATGAACACCAGAAGATCGTTGCTCTGAACGACGTAGTCCGGGTCGTAGTCCATCGCCTCAAGCTGCACGCCGGCGCCCAGCTCGCCGTCGTCCTTCAGCGAGAAGCGCTGTGGACGCACCTTGAACACCGTCGCGAGCGCCACCGGCGGGTCGGAATAGCATAGACATAGCGTCGCAAGTTCGCTCAGCTTGAGGCCGATCACCGGCCGCCGCAGGCCGCGATCGTCGGTCACGGTGGCGGTTTCGGCCAGTTCCGCCGTCAGTCCCTTGAAAGCATCGGCGATGGCGAAGGCGCGCCGGAAATTGTGCATCGTGGGGTGGAACTGGCCCCAATGCGCGTTCGCCATCGAGCCGGCGTAGGAGGCGTTGTGCATGCGCGCGAAACTGCCGTGGTAGAAATCGACAGCCTGCTCGATGAGCGCGCGCCGCAACCGCGACGTATCGATAATCTTGTCGACGGAAAGGTGCTCGAAAAGGAACCGCGTCTCTTCGTTATTGCATTCGACGCCGAGATAGATGTGGCGGTGCGCCGCCGCGGCCCCGCCGCGGGTGTCGCCGCCGAGGCGGAAGTCCAACCCCTCGATGAATTGCACGATCTCGACGCTCGACTGGCGCTCATGCTCGTAGTCCGTGAACACCACGACGCTGTCGCCTTCCTCGAGGCCGGTGATGTCGTTGAAGCCCTCAGGGCGCCGCGGCGGCGGTGCGTTGTCGGATAAGCCGCGCCGGCTCGTGGGCACAAGCACGCCGATCGCATCTTCGACCGTCTTCCAGCGCAGAATGCGCACGTTGTGCTGGCTGGCGATGTCGTTGGGGATGTTCACCTCGGGCGCCACCATGATGATGACGGTCTGGTCGGCGCGCGGCGAGAAGATGATCTCGCGGATCAACGCCTCGGCGTAGGGGTTGAAGTTGAACACGAACACCCGCCGCGACCCGCCATGCTCCGGCGCAGCGGCTGGGCGCGCGTGTTGAACGTCGCGGTCGAGCACGACCCAGCCGTCGGCCTCGCGCGCCTGTGCGCTGACGATGGCGTTGGCGAGGGTCATGCGCAGCTTGTGCGTCCCCAATGGCGCGCGGATTCCGACGATGATGTCAGCCGGCACGCCGCGAAGCTCGCCGTTCGACTCGGTTCGGGCAGTCGCCAACAGTTTCGGGAACTGCGCGCGCAAGGATCGAGCGTAGGTTTTCGCGGTGCGCCCCTGACGGTTTTCATCCTTGAAGTGTGCGTGGAAGAAGTCGGTCAGAACGCGTGCGCTTTCCTTGGAGGCGTCGAGATCGGTGATGCGGAAGTTGGCGAAGGCGTAGGTCTGGCCGCTGAACAAGCTGGAATAATCCGCCTTGGGCCGGCCGAATCCCAGCTTGCGATTGAGCGTGTCGAGGTCGCCGTGGATGTCCGATACGAATTGCTCGGCGACCACGTCATCGATCGCGGCGAGTACGGTTTGATAGCGCAGCAGGTCCGAGAGTGTCGATTCAATGCGCGCCAGTTGACGGCGCGAGGACGCTTCGAAGAACACCTTCGGCACGCCGAGAAAGTCACCGTGGCTGCGTCGGTCGCCGGTCGCCGCCGCCGCGCGCTGGAGCCTCTCCAACTCCTCCGCCGCGGCGATGCGCTGTTCGCCCAGCCAGACGTCGATGCGCGTGAGCAAGCGCATGTTGTCGATGTCGGTGTCCGCGGTCATGTCGGAGAGGAAGAAAATCTCGGACGCCGAAGCGAAATCGAGGTCGCGCAATGTGGAGAACGCGTCGGCGTCGATCTCGCGAATGAGCAGCC
Organism: Hyphomonadaceae bacterium; assembly: GCA_050182055.1. Lineage (GTDB taxonomy): Bacteria > Pseudomonadota > Alphaproteobacteria > Caulobacterales > Aquidulcibacteraceae > Vitreimonas. The sequence goes on along the minus strand of JBFXCP010000032.1, from coordinate 12,460 downwards.
TGTTGGCGAGTTCCGGCGTCGTCAGCAGTGAGTTGGCGAAGGTGTTTGCGCGCTCGAGGTTCTCGCGCCGGCACAAGAGCACCGCGAACGCGCCGGGGCGGCGCAGCATGCGCCGGATCGTCTGCTCGAACCGGGCCTGGTGATTGACGACCAAGATCCGGTAGTTCGGAATCTTGCCTTCGCCGAGCGCGGTGCGCAGCTTCGCCAGGCTGTCGGTGGATGTGGAGCGCACCACATAGAGGACGGCGCCGAGCGCTGTGAGCGGCATTAGCCCTGAGAGAAACTGCCCCAGCAAACTCTGTGGAAACATCTCCTGCTCGTAAGAGCTGCCGAACAGCACAAAGAACCAGGATACAAAAACGATGAGCGATCTGGCGGCGACGGAGAAACTCCCCTCCGAAGCGCCGTCAACCACGCCATAGCGCTGGATCGATGTCGTTTCGGCCCAGAAGACGAGGCCGCCGGTGACGAACAGGAAAATCAGGAGCAGCGTCGTCAGATAGAGCAACGGACGCCGGTACGACCAGATCGCCAGCCGGTTGAGGATTGTAAACACCTCCGACATATGGCTGAGCGCGACTTGGTTCTTGGCAACGATCTCGCGCGCCTTCACCGTCACCAGCAGCACGACCATGAGCCCGGCCATCGTCACGGCCGCCGGATTTGTCACCGTCGACACCAAGCCTTGCTCGGCGATTTGGCGCACGGGCTGCACGAACACGTCGATCAGCACCGCCGAGAAGGGCAGGAAGAGGCCGACCACGATCCCAGTGAAGAAGAAGTGCAGCGCGCCGTAGAGGATGAGATCGAGCCGCGTCGGCGTGGCGATTTCATGCAACGGCCCGGCGCGCGGATCGACCGCCAGCCGCGCGGCGTGTTGCGCCCGGTGTTCGCGCGCGGCGGCGCGCATTTGGTTGAACCAGAGCAGGCCGGCGAGCGCGCCCACGGGCGTCAAGTAGCACCCGATGTTGAGGCCCACGAGCATGCCTTGGATCAGCGTCGTGCGCGTGATCGGATCTGTTGCGCCGTTGCTGAACGGCTGCTGGAACATCTCGCCCAGCAGCGCCGCTGCGGGCAGATCGTTGAACAGGTTGACCAGGATGCCCGAGCCGATGACGCTTGCCGGGCCTGCGATCAGGCTGTTGGATTCCGCGAAGGCGGTTGCCTGACCGGCCGCCGCCATCATCGCCGGGGTGTCGGCGATGTAGTCTGCAAACACGAAGAAAGCGATGGCGAAGAAGACGATCCCGTAGGGCAGCAGCGCCACCGCCTTGACCCAGGTTTCCGCCTTTGCGGCGCCGGTCATGTCGCGAAAGCGCTCGTCGACAGCGAGTTCGTAGATCAGCAGCAGCGCGCTGCCGAGCGCGAGTGGAATCGCCACCCAGAAAAGTGACGCATCGAAGTGGGTGACCACCATCAACGTCAAAATGGCGCCGGCAAAGAGCGTCAGCCACCGGCCCATGCTCGGGGTGAACTCCGACCATGGCACCCGCGCCGGCACCCGGTACTGCTCGGTGTAGCGCCAGCCTAGCCGCGCAAAGGTGAGCAACCCGGTCGCCTGCACCCGGGAGCGCTGATTGATGAAGTCGACAACGACCAGGCTCAGCAGGAATGCAAACACGCCCGGCACGACCATGATCACGAAGTACTCGAGGAAGTTGATGCCGAAGTACTGCGAGATGATGATGTTGGTGGGCGAGCCAATCATTAACGCAATGGCCAGCGTGTTGGCGGCCACGAACTGGCTCAGCAGCAGGAGCTTGCCATTGTCCATGCGCGCGCCCACGCACACCGAGTAGATGATCGGCGTCAGCGTCAGCACGACGATGTCATTGGAGGTGAAGAACGTCAGGATCGACGAGAGGATGAAGAGATAGAGGATGAGGCGGCGCGTATCGCCGCCGCACTTCTCGACGATCTTGTAGGCGGCGAACTCGAAGAAGCCGGATTTCGCCAGCCCGTTCGAAACGACGGCGAAGGACAGGATCAGCGCGAGGATCGACGATTTTGACGCGATCGCCGCGTTGACGCGGTCTAGGCCGATGATGCCGAGCGCGACGCACGCCGTCAGCGCCAGCACCGGGGCAAGCGCCTCGCGCCCCGGCAGTCCGGCATTCTCCCAGCTCTCTTCAAAACGGCTCTTCTCGCCCAGAATGATGAAGGCGATGACGCACAGCGCGAGTGCGCCCACGAGGTAGGCCGGGGTGTCGCGCAGGTAGACCAAGGCCGCGCCTGCGCCGGCAATCGAGATCAGATTGAACACCTGCGGCCCCCGCCTTTCCCAGGGGATGGTAGGGCGCTACGCACGCCTCTGGCAATTGGCGGCGAACTCGCCTCACGGGCGAAGCCTGCGCGCACATTCGCGCCGATTGCGCAGGATCAACGCGCATCGCTCCACGCCTGCCGATCATGCGCGCAATTCAGGAGGCCCGCGCCATGTTGAGCCAAGCGCAGCGCACGCAGATCGCCACCGTGCTCGCGTCCGCGTCGGATTTGACCGTCGCCACCAGCCGGGCCGATGGGTGGCCGCAGGCGACGACCGTGAGCTACGTCGCGGATGGGACCACGATCTATTTCGGCACGTGGGCCAAGTCGCAGAAGGCGCAGAACATCGCCCGCGATCCGCGCGTGTCGATCGCGATCACCGCGCCCTACGCGTCGTGGGACGCGATCCGGGGCGTGTCGCTCGCAGGTCACGCCAAGCGGGTCACGGACGCCGCCGAGCTGGAGCGGGTGTTCCAACTCATGGTCGGCAAGTTCCCCCAGATCGGCCAGTTCGTGCAGGCGGGCGACGTCGAGATGGCCCTCTTCAGGGTCGATCCCGAGGTGGTTTCGATCCTCGATTACTCCAAGGGCTTCGGCCACACCGAGTTCGCAGCCGCATAAGTTCTGGGCGGCGGCGTTGACCTTGCCCCTGCGGCGGGCGCTAATCTCCCGCACGGCGCCCGCAACACGCGCCGGCGCGGGGGAAACATGGTTCGTCTGATCCTGGCGGCGATCGCCGTGGTGGCAGCGGCTCTGGCCGGTTTTGTCGGCTACCGCACCTTTTCGTTCACCGCGCCGCCGCCGCCGGCGGAAGCGTCCGTGCCGGATGTGTCGGGCTACGAGATCGACGCCAACGCCGCAGCGCAGCGTTTTGCCGAGGCGCTTCGTTTCCGCACCGTGTCGCTGGTGGAGGCGTCCGAGGACCGCACGCCGTTCGTGCAGTTTCAGGCCTGGATGCGGGAGCGCTATCCCGCCTTTCACGCCGCTGCGCGCCGCGAGACGATCGGCGAACTCTCGCTGCTCTACACCTGGGAAGGCAGCGATCCCGGCCAACCGCCGATCATCCTCATGGCGCACCAGGACGTCGTGCCGGTCCCCGAAGACACCCGCGCCAACTGGCAGGTGGACCCGTTTGGCGGCGTGATCCGCGATGGTGCGGTGTGGGGGCGCGGCGCCATCGACGACAAGAGTTCGATCGTCGCCATCCTGGAGGCGATGGAATATCTGGCGCGGAGCGGCCGGCGTCCAGCGCGGACGATCTACATCGCATTCGGCCATGACGAAGAATTGGGCGGCGACAACGGCGCGGTGCTGATCGCCCAGACACTCGCCGAACGGCGCGTGCGCGCCTGGTTCGCGCTCGACGAGGGGATGGCCGCGCTCGACAGTCATCCGCTCACCGGCCGTCCTGCATCCATGATCGGCGTCTCGGAAAAAGGTTCGGCCTCGCTGCGCATCACCGCGCTCGGTCAGCCGGGGCATTCTTCGATGCCGCCGCCGCAAACCGCCGTGTCGCTCGTCTCGGAAGCTGTCACGCGCATCCATCGCATGCGCATCGAGCAGCGGCTGGAGGGCGGGCCCGCGCTCGGCATGATGCGCGCGCTGGCGCCGGAACTCAGCTTCACCAATCGCATGGCGGTGTCGAACGAGTGGCTGTTCGCCCCGCTTCTGCGTCAGCGCATGGCGGGCAATCCCGCCGCCCGTGCGCTGATGGGCACGACTGTGGCGCCCACCATGATCGGCGGCGGCGTGCGCCCCAACGTGCTGCCGGGCGAAGCGACAGCCATCGTCAATTTCCGCCTGCACCCGCGCGACACCTCGGCCGACATTCTGGAGCGCGCGCGCCGGAGCGTCGCCGATCTCGAAGGCGTCACCGTCGACTGGGCCGAGCCGCCGCGCGAGGCGAGCCCGATCTCCAGCGCGACGTCGTCCAGCTATGCGCTGATCGCCGCGCTGTCGCACGCGATCCTGCCAGACGCGCCGGTCGCGCCCGGCCTTGTGCTGGGGGGCACCGACTCGCGCCACTACGTGGACGTGGCCGAGAACGTCTATCGCTTCCAGCCGATGATCCTGACGAGCGCCGATCTCGAGATGCTGCACGGGCTGAATGAGCGGTTGTCGGTCGCCAACCTCGAACGCATGATCCGGTTCTATATCGGCCTTGTCGAAGCAGGAGCGATGCAATGATGCGTGCAATTCTGGCTGCGCTGGCGCTCGCCGCCTGCGCGCCGACCGAAGGCGGCAAGGGAGCGGATGTGAGCGCAGACCGCGTGCAAGCGCCGACGCCCAGCGATGTCACGATCCGCATCACGCAGGAGCAAAACGGGGAGGCGGTGACGGTCGCCGCCAACCAGCGCTTTGCCGTCGAGCTCGTCGGCGTGCCGACCGCGGGCTATGTGTGGGAGCCCAAACAAGTGCCGGATTTCCTCACCCGCGCGGGCGAGGCGACCGGCGACACAGTGCCCGAGCAAAGCCAGCCCGGCTACGCCGGCGGCAACCATTGGGAAGTCTTCATGTTCGCCGCCACCGGCCCCGGCACGGGCGAACTGGTGCTCGAACAACGCCGCCCCTGGGAAACGAACGAGCCCGCCGCGCAGACCTTCCGCGTCACCATCGTCGCACAATAGCTTGATCCTGATCGTTCAGACTTTGGTGTACCTGGCGGCGATCGCGGGGGTCGTGGCCGGATCGTTTGGGCTTCTCTACTTCGCCGGCGGCGCGATGAACCAGGCGCGCCCGCGGGAGATGCGCATCCGGCGCGGCGTCTATGCCGCGCTCTGCCTGTGTGGGATCGTCGCATCGGCGGCGGCGGGCTTTGCCGGTTTGGGCGCGATCATGTACTTCGCGCAGCAATGAGCGAGCTGCTTCGGGACCTTTGGTATTTCGCCGCGACGTCGCGCGAGCTGAAGCGCGGCGCGATGTTCCGCCGCGAAATTCTGGGCGAACCCGTCGTGCTTGGCCGGGACGACGAGGGCGCCGCGTTCGCGTTGCGCGACATTTGCCCACATCGCGCCGTGCCGCTGTCGGCGGGGCGGATCGCGGCGACCAACGGCGTGCAGACGGTGGAGTGCCCCTATCACGGCTGGCGCTTCGGCACGCGGGACGGCGTCTGCAAGCAGATCCCGTCGCTCGTCGATGGCCAGCCCTACGACGCCGGCCGCATTCGGGTGCGCCGTTTTCCGACCCACGAGGCCAACGGCATCGTGCTTGTGTTCGTGTCGAGCGATCCGCGCTTCACCGGCGATCCGCCGCCGGCGCCCGAGTTCGGATTGGGCGATCTGGTTGAGCCGAAGTTCGTCATCCACCGCAATTTCGCGGCGACCATGGACAACGCGGTCGTCGGCCTGATGGACCCCGCGCACGTGCCCTACGTGCATAACCAATGGTGGTGGCGTCCGCCGAGCACGGGCAAGCGTCTCAAGGAGAAGCGCTTCGTGCCGCGCGAACGCGGCTGGGCGATCGAGCGGCACGCGCCGAGCGGCAACTCGCTCGCCTATCGCATGTTGTTCGGCGGCCAGGTGACCACGGAAATCTCGTTCATGCTGCCCGGCTTTCGCTGGGAGGTGGTCGACAACCCGAAGTCGCGCCTCTTCACGCTGACCTGCCTGACGCCGGAGAACGAGAATTCCACGCGCATCACGCAAGTGACGTATTGGAAGAATGCGCCGCTCTTGGACGTGATGAAGCCGATCCTGATCCCGGCGGGGCGTGAGTTCCTGGATCAGGACGGCCGCATGGTTGATCTGCAGAACACCGGCTTGGCCTACGGGCCCTCGATGCTCTGGATCGACGACATCGACGTCCAGGCGAAATGGTATCTCAAACTCAAGCGCGAATGGGCCAAGAGCCGCGAAGAGAAGCGCGAGTTCGTCAACCCGATCGAGCCGACGACGCTGCGCTGGATGAGCTGAGCGCTGCAATCGCGAGGCATTCCGAGGTTTGGCGCGCCACGCGCGCTGGCGTATGAGCCACGCCCATGGTGCACCTGGAGAGACATCTCGCCGATCGCGTCGGCTGGCTGCGCGCTGCGGTGCTCGGCGCCAATGACGGCATTGTTTCGACGGCGAGCCTGATTGTCGGCGTCGCCGCTGCGGCGGCGTCGCGCGGCGAAATCGTGGTCGCGGGCGTCGCCGGCCTGGTGGCCGGCGCGATGTCGATGGCGGCGGGCGAATACGTATCCGTGAGTTCGCAGACCGACGCCGAGAACGCCGACCTCGCGCGCGAGCGCAAGGAACTCGCGACCGATCCGGAGTTCGAACTCGAAGAACTGACGCAGATCTATGTCGGCCGCGGTTTGGACGAAGCCTTGGCGCGCGAGGTGGCGCGGCAGATGACCGCCAAGGACGCGCTCGCCGCGCACGCGCGCGATGAATTGGGCATTTTCGACCTCACCCGCGCGCGCCCGGTGCAAGCTGCAATCGCCTCGGCCGCTTCGTTTGCGGCGGGCGCGGCGTTGCCGCTGCTCGTGGCGCTGATGACGCCGATGCAGGCGTTGCCGTGGACGATGCCGCTCGCGGCGCTGGCGTCGCTGGCTTTGCTTGGCGCTGTCAGCGCGAAGGGCGGCGGCGCACACCCCTGGCGGCCCACGCTGCGCATCATGTTCTGGGGGGCGCTGGCGATGGCCGCCACCGCCGCCGTCGGCGCGCTATTTGGCGCGGTGGTCTAACGCGCCGACAGCACCACCGGGATGCGCACCTCGCGCGGGGGCGTGTCTTCGCCGGGCATGTCTTCTTGCAGCACGAGCGTTGCGGGCGTGTCTTGGCTGACGGTGAAATCGAGCGTGATGCTGAAGCGGATCGGTTCGCCGCCGGGGTCGGTCCAGCTGGTCTCCGGGATGGCGGGGCCTTCCGCGAGGATCGCGCCGTCGGCGCCAATGAGTGAAATCGGAAACTGATTCTCGAAGTACCAGTTCTTCGGCGCGATGCCGGTGATGGTGGCGGGGCTCGTCAGCCGCGCGCCGCTCTCGATGCTGTCGAGCAGCGCAATCTCGCCCACGTCGGCGGCGGATGCCTTTTGCGCCTCGGGCGGCGCACACGCCGCGACGGCCAAAGCCAGCATGACAGCGCGCAAAACGTTCATGGTCCAATCTCCCCAGCCCCTGCTGCGCGGCCAGCCTTAGCGGCTTTCAACCCGGCGCGCTATAGAGGGCCTTGGCGACCTCCGCTTCCCGGCGGTCGTTGATGATGCGGCGGGCGATTTCGTCGGGCACGCCAATGCCGTTCAGCAGCGCCTCACCCAATTGCAGCGCCGCTTCGATGGAATCCGGACTGGCGAGCGCTGCGCCCGCTTCGTGCAGACGGCGCGCATGTTCGCTGTCGCGCGCGCGGGCGTAGACGGGCACATGCGGCCAGGCCTTGCGCACGGCGGCGACGATCCGATCCACGCCCGCCGCGTCGTTGATGGTGACGATGATCGCCGCGGCGTTCGCGGCGCCGACGGCGGCGAGCGCCTTCGGGTCGCTGGCGTCGCCAAAATAGACCGGGCGGCCGTCGTCGCGCAGTTTGGCGACGGCGCCGGCTTCGCCCTCGACGCCGACGTGCGGGATTTCCTGCGCGCTCAAGATGTCGGCCAGCGTCTGGCCGACGCGGCCAAAGCCGGCGATGACGACGTGGCCGCCCTCGGGCGTGTCGAGGCGCGGCTGCACATCGCGCGCTGCGAGCCGTCGCGCCAAGCGTGCGCCCAGCCCCGCCGTCAGCGGCGTGATGAAGAGCGAGACCGCCGTGACGAGCAGCATGAAGGCGGCGGTGTCGCCTGGAATAGCTCCATCGGCGCGCGCGGCGCCGAGCACGACGAATGCGAACTCGCCCGCGCCGCCGAGCAGCACCGCCGCCTCGATCGCGCGCGGCCACGTCAGCCCGAACCCCCGCGCCAGCGGCGCGATGAGGCCGATCTTGAGCAGGCTCAGGCCAGCCACGCAGGCGAGAATGAGCAGCGGCTGCGACAGCAGCAGCGGCACGTCGATCTGCATGCCGACCGTCACGAAGAAGAGGCCGAGCAGCAGATCCTTGAACGGCTCCAGGTCGGTCTCGATCTGGTGGCGGAATTCGGTTTCCGCGAGCAGGAGGCCGGCGAGAAACGCGCCCAGCGCCATCGAGAGCCCCGCCGCATCCGCAGCCGCCGCCATCCCGACCGCCGCAAGGACGGCTGCGGCGATGAACACTTCGCGGCTGTTGGCGGCGGCGACCCAGCGGAACAAGGGCCGCAGCATCATCCGGCCGATCACAAGGATGCCGGCAAGCGCGGCGAGCGCCGTCAACAGCGCGACGACGACCTGTCCCTCGCCGAAGGGACTGCGATCGGGGCTGAGCGCGGCGACCAGAAACAGGATCGGCACCACCATCAGGTCCTGCATCAGCAGCACCGAGAAACTCGCGCGCCCTACAGGGGTCGCGATCTGGCGCCGCTCCCGCAGCAATTGCAGCACCAAGGCCGTGGACGAGAGCGCGAACGCCAATCCCACCACCGCCGATACCGCGAACCCGTTGCCGAACGCCATCGCCACCGCGCCAACCGCCATGGCGCACAGCGCCATCTGCGCCAAGCCAAGGCCGAACACGTAGCGCTTGAGCGCCCACAACCGCTCGAACGACACTTCGAGCCCGATCACGAACAACAGGAACACGACGCCAAGTTCAGCCAGCAGCAGGGTGGGCTCGGCTTCCTCGAGTTCGAACGCGCTCAGCCACGGCCAAGTCTCCGCCAGCTGCCCAAGGACGTGCGGTCCCATGAAGACGCCGATGGCGAGAAAGCCCATGACGGCGCTCAGCCCCGCCTTGCGCATGGCCGGGATCAGCACGCAGGTTGCGCCCAGGAACACCAGCGCCTGGGTGAGAACTTCGCTTTCGCCGCTCCCATGCTGCATTCGTTTCGCTCCCAAGCGTGCGGGGTGTGGCGCCAGCGCCGGGCCGCGCCACTTTCGCAGGTGCGAAAAGCGGGCTTTAGTGGCCCGACTCGCGAGGGGATTGCATGGGCGACGTGCAGCTGTTGACGCAACTGGAAACCGCCGCCGAGGCGGCGGCGGACTACGCCGAGCGGGCGCAGGCGGCGGTGCGCGCGCGCGTCGCCGTCGAAGGCAGGATCGACCGCGTCGCGCTCGACCGCGAGCAGCACCTGGTGCACGGTTTCGCCTGGGTCGCCACCTATGCCGAGACGTTGCGCGAGATGCGGGACTGGGCCCGCGCGCTCAGCGAACAGGGCAAGTTCGGCGAGACCGAGCGCTTGCTCGCGCACTTGCTGGCGGCCGAATACAGCGCCCAGCTCGCCGGCGGCTTGCCGATGACCCAAGTCGAGATCATCCGCCCGGGCGACTTCGGCGTCGAGCCGCCGCCGGTGGCGTTGACGATCGCGCAGGCTGAGAAGACGCGCCTCGCCGCGCTGCTGCACGACGCGCAAGGCCGCGCCACCTTCGAGAATCCCAATCTCGATCCCGATCTCGAGCTGATCCGCGATCAGTTCCGCGCCTTCGCGGACGACAAGATCGTTCCATTCGCGCACGCCTGGCACTGCAACGACGAGCTGATCCCGATCGAGATCGTCGATGAGATGGGCGCCCTCGGCGTGTTCGGCTTGACGATCCCGGAAGAGTACGGCGGCTCGGGCCTCGGCAAGACGGCGATGTGCGTCGTCTCCGAGGAGCTTTCGCGCGCCTGGATCGGCACGGGCTCGCTCGGCACCCGCAGCGAAATCGCCGCCGAACTCATCCTGATCGGCGGCACGGCGGCGCAGAAGAGCGAATGGCTGCCGAAAATCGCATCGGCGGAGATTCTGCCGACCGCCGTGTTCACCGAGCCCAACACCGGCTCCGACCTCGGTTCGCTGCGCACGCGCGCCGTGCGCGAGGGCGACGACTATCTCGTCACGGGCAACAAGACGTGGATCACCCACGCCGCGCGGGCCGACGTGATGACGCTGCTGGTGCGCACCGATCCCAACACCGCCGGTTTCAACGGGCTCTCCATGCTACTCGCGCCCAAGCTGCGGGGCGATGACGCCAATCCGTTCCCCACGCCCGGCATGTCTGGCGGCGAGATCGAAGTGATCGGCTATCGCGGCATGAAGGAGTACGAGATCGGCTTCGATGGCTTCCGCGTGCCGGCCAAGAATTTGCTCGGCGGCGTCGAGGGCCAGGGCTTCAAGCAATTGATGGCGACGTTCGAAAGCGCGCGTATCCAGACCGCGGCGCGGGCCATCGGCGTGGCCCAAAGCGCGCTGGAGTTCGGCTTGAAGTACGCCATCGACCGCAAACAGTTCGGGCAGGAAATTTTCCACTTCCCACGCGTATCCAACAAATTAGTGATGATCGCAGCCGAACTGATGGCCGTTCGCCAGCTCACGTATTTCTCGGCGCGCCGCAAGGACAGCGGCAAACGCTGCGATCTGGAAGCGGGGATGGCGAAGCTCTTGGCCGCGCGCGTGGCTTGGGCGGCGGCCGACAACGCGCTGCAGATTCACGGCGGCAACGGCTTTGCTGTGGAATACCCGATCAGCCGCGTGCTGGCCGACGCCCGCATCCTCAACATTTTCGAGGGTGCCGGCGAGATCCAGGCCATGGTGATCGCGCGCCGTGTGCTCGACGAGGGCGCCAATTGAGATTGCCAGCGCCCGCCCGTGCGCTAGAAAACTGGGCGCGAGGGCGCGTGGAGGCTGCGATGCGTAAGATGTTGGCGGTGCTGGCGGCTGCCGGTTTGTTAGTTGCGGGCGTGGCGACGACTGTTTCGGCGCAGCAATACCCAACCCAAGGCGCCCAGCCGGACGGCTATCCGCTCAGCTGGCGCCGCAACTTCGTGCAGGGCTGCATGTCCGGCCCGAACGGATTGCCCAAGGCGGTGTGCGAGTGCGGCATTCGCAACATCGAGATGGAAGTGCCGTTCGCGGATTCCGATGCGCTCGATCGCGCCGCGTCCGCCGGACAGCAACCAGCGCAGCGGACGCTCGATCAGTATCGCTCGGTGATGCAGCGCTGCGTCGCGAACTCGGACTTTTGAGCGCCGTGCGGTTTCTGGTGGCGGCTGCGCTGGCGTTGGCCGGCGCCGCTTGCCAGCCGCCCGGCTACAGCGACGCCGACCGCGAAGGGTACATGAGCAGCTGCGTGGCCAGCGGCGGCACGGAGGCGTTGTGCGCGTGCGCCTGGGACAAGATCCGGACGAACATCCCGCGCCGTCAACTCGAGGCGTTCGGCAACCTTCCCGAAACCGACATCGCGGGTCATCCGATCACGGCGCAGATCGCCGAATACGCCGAGCAGTGTCGCGCGGCGGGAACTCAGCGTTAGCGGCGGCGTTGATCGCGGTCATGCGCACGATCTCGCCCCGCGTCCTTGCCGCAATTGCGCTCGCCAGCGGGGCGTTGGCGGCCGCGTGCGCCTCGATCGCTCCGGCCATTCAAGCATCGGCGCTCGCGGGCACGCGGTGGGTCGCGCAGCTCGTCGACGGGCGGCCCGTATCAGCCGAACGCGCGCCGCAAATTGCGTTTACCGCGGAAGACCGTGTCACCGGCAGCGGCGGCTGCAACCGTCTGCGCGGCGTCTACGAAGCCGCGGACGGTCGCATCGGCATTTCTGCGTTGGGGCGAACGGAAATGGCGTGTGAACCCGCCGTCATGCGCCAGGAAGATGCGTTCATTGCTGTGCTCGACGCCGCGACCTCTTACCGGCAAGAGGGCGCGCGCCTCGTCATTGTGGCCGAGGATGGGCGCACCATCGTGCTCATCCCCGCGTCGGGATAAGCATCTTAACGACGTTGAGGCGTCTGTCTCTTAACGCTGTTGGCGCATACTTGGCTTCGATGCGCGGCAAATCTTGCCGGGCGGGAGAATGTCATCATGAGGGGTCTGATCGCCCTCGCGGGATTGGCGCTGCTCGGCGCCTGCGGCCAAGGCGCGGCGAACCCATATCCGGACGCCGCACGCGCGCGCTTCGAAGCGTCGTGCCCTAGCGAAAGCGCGGTGTGCACTTGCACCTGGGACCGGCTCACGCGCACGCTGACCTACGAAGAATATGAAGCTGCGCTGACGCGCTTTCGCGAGTCCGGTCTGATGGACCCGCGCGTCACCCGCGCCAGGACCCAGTGCCTGGAGCGGCACCGGGAGTAGAAATCAGAACCCAGAAGCAAGAAATCAGAACGCCCATCTGACTTCTGGCTTCTGATTTCAGTCCTTAAGAAGGCCGCCGGCTCTGCAGTGCGGCGAACAGTGTCCC
>JBFXCP010000031.1:0-27833 GCA_050182055.1 Hyphomonadaceae bacterium | reverse complement strand
TCGGGTGCGCCAGTTCAGCTCTGATTTCAGGGTCTTTTTTATCGGTGCCGTGCGCGCCTATGTCGTGAAGAGTGTTCGGGCTACCGCCGGGCTACCAGCCACCGATCTAGATGTTGTGGTCCGCGATATCCGGAAACACGCGCCAAGCAACGGACACGAGTGGAAACAGTGGTGGCGCTACGGGGTCATCGCCCGAGCAGTCCTCTTGCAATCCGTTCGATCGAGGGCGAAGGCGTGCGCGCCGCCGATCTCTCGAGAACGATCCGCTTACGAATATCGAGATGCAGCTCCATCGCTTTCAGGCGGTCATGCCAGTCCGCTTGAAACGCCAGCACGTTGCGCCGCGTCTCGCGCGCCAGCCCCATGCGCTCCAATTCGCGGGCGCGCTGTTTTAGCGCCCGCGTCGTGTCTGGGTCGCCGGTCGGCGAGGCGATATTCGCCAAGCCAAGCTCGCCGCCGGCGCCAATTTGAAATGCGAGCATGCGGTCGAGCCGGGTCGGGCCATGCCGCGCCACGTCCCGGCCCAAAGCCAGCCGCTCGTCGGCGGGGGTGCGCGCGCCCAGCCAGTCGGTCGCCACGTCGCGGGCGACGCCGGCGAAACCGTATTTGATGAAGTCGCGCGGCAGCACCAGGTCTTGGCCGTTGGCGCGTCGCCCGCGGATGATCAGATGGGTATGCGGGTTGTCGGTATCGTGGTGATCCACGGCCACCCACTGCAGCTTGGTCCCGAGCGCGGCTTCCGCCCGCGCCATCACCTCGCGCGTATAGGCGGGCAGGTCATGCAGCCGGTCGCCGTTCTCCGCGCTCAAGATGACGCGGAAGTGCCGCTTGTCTGACCGCGCCCAGGCCTCCGCCCGTGCCGCGCCGTCCACACCCTCGGCCTTGTGGTCGTAGAACACTGAGCGCTCAGAAGCGCCTTCCCGGGCAAGATAGGCGGCATGAGCTCGCGTCGGCGCTGCTTGATCACGGGCCTGCCGTCTTGTCTCCTCTTGCGCGAGCGCCTGCGGGTCGTCACGGGTCGCGGCGTCACGCGCGACGTAGCGCACGTGCGCCTTGAGCGCACTGCCGCCGCCGCCGGCATGGTTGAAGTAGTGCACCTTCACGATGGCGCGTTGGCGCTGGTCGAACCCCATGCCGGCGCCTAGCGCGCCGCCGTCGAAGGTGCGCGCCGATGCGCGCTTGGCGATCTTGGCGGAGAGGGAGGTCAGACGCGTCGAACCGCCGGACCCTGATCTCGACCGCCCGCCCTTGACCTTTCCTTCGAGTCGATCGCGATCTGGACGTGTCAAACGGATCGAACGATCAGCGCGTAAATCGTCGTCGCCGATCGCGGGCATGGCGAGTCGTGAGGCCTTCAGCAGGGAATCGAAACTGGTCGCCGTCATGTGCTTTGCTCGCGAGGGGAGAATGGCGATCTCTCGGCGACGCAGGTCGTGATGCGACCTGCGTTGCAATGCATGACCTGCGAAAACGTCTTTGCGCGCAAGCGTTTTGCGTGACCGCAGGTCACGCCTTTAACTTGCCCTCCGACCTTTCTGTGACCTGTCATGCATCGATCCTAACGACAGATGCAAAACCGCGCTGTTGCATACGTCTGTCAGGGGCGCCGCTGCAGGGCGTTTTGGTTGCGCCAATTGAGCGCGATGCCGAACCCAAACAGAGCCGCAATCGCGCTCGCGAGCGCACGTTGCGCCGGATCGGCATGGCCCTGAAGCGCAAATGCAATGATGGCGGCAACCCCAAGCGCTCTCGCAAACCCCTCAAGGCCAACGCCGATCCGGCGAACCGTCCCTGAGCTTGAGGCTGCGGCAAGATCCGTGATCGCCGCGGCGATGCAGAGCACGAGCCAGGCGCCGCCGCAGGTCGCCAGCAGGTCGTGCGTTGTGGTCCAGATCAATACGGCGGCGCCCGCCGCTAGTGCGAACGCCAATGCGCGCCGCAGCATGGCGACGCCCAGAAACGCCAGCGCTGGTAAGATGAACAGCATGCTCATGGGTGCCCGACTTTGCGGCGGACGATTCGCCCGCGTCAATCAGTGTTCGCGGGCGAGCGGCCGCCACACGCCCTCGATCAAGCGGCGCGAAATCGGACCCCAATAGCGTCCGTCAAAACTGTCGGCGGTGTCGCCCTGGAGCAGAATCTGGTCGCCGGAGAGTGTGGCGCAGCCCGACCATGACGGCAGCGCACGCCCCACTGCGTCGTGTGTTTGGCGCTCGATGGCGACACCGCCATTGATGGTCACCTGCCGGTCGGAGGCACAGACTTCGTCGCCGGCGGTTGCGGCGACCCGCTTGATGAAGCGGTCGCCCGGGTCGGTGAAGTCTCGGAGCGCGGCGTAGCCGGGCGCGACATCGGTCGCGCGGACGGTCACGAACGCGCCTCGCCCAGCGACGCCCTGGGTTCTGAGATAAAGCCCAGCTGGCACCGACGAACTTTGATTGTAGAGCATCGCGTCCCGGGTGTTGAACCAAGCGGCGAAGCAGAAGGCCGAACCAGCCAGCATGATCAGCGCGATGGTGCGATGGGACATGGCCATGGCGTTGGCCTAGCAAACACTGCGCCAGAAGAGCCACGACCTGCGTCCAGGTCGTGGCTCTTCATATCGGCTCAGGCGGCGCGATCGCCGGCGTCCAGGTCCGTTGGCAACCCGGCGCGCGTGATCAGCCAGTCGACCGCGGCTTGCGCCTTGGCCGCGGCCGTGAAGAAGGCCCGTGGTTCATCGCGAACCAGTTCAAGCCAGGACGAGATGTAGGCGGCGTGGCTTTCCAGATGATCGGGGCGGAAACCGACCATGGCGCCCAGCACCGCCGATCCGATTTCGGCAATCAGTTCTTCGCGGGCGCGCGCCTTACGATCTGTTGCGTAGTCTTGCAGGCGATCAAGCCGCGAGCGATGGCCGGTGAAGTGGACGGCCTCGTGGCTGAGCGTGGCGTTCCACTGCTCGGGATCGGCGAAAGCTTCGATGGGCGGAATCTGGATCGTATCGGTCGCCGGCGCGTAAAACGCCGAGGTCCCGCCGATGCGAACCCGCGCCCCGGCGCGGTCAGCCCAGGCTTCAAACGCGAGCGGCGCGCGCGGGGCAGGGGCCAGGGGTTCAATGGCGAAGTCTTCGGGAAGCCCTTCGATCTGGTCGGCGTTGAAGACGTGAAACACTTTCAAGAAGCGATAGGTTTTGGCGATGTCGGCGGCGACATCAGTTGCGTTGTGTTCTGCATCGTTCTGAGCGGCGGCTTGGCCGTAATAGATGACAGGACAGGCTTTCTCACCTTTGCGGACGTGCGCACCGACCGCCAACGCTTGGCGAAAGGTGATCCAGGTGCGTTTGGCATAGCCGCGGGCGATCTGCGCGGCCCAAAGCAAGACGACATTGGCGCCGCGATAGGGCTGGCCGGTCGAGCGTAACGGCAAGCCCGGCGTGGCGGCCAGCGCGATTGTTTGATTCCACGGCGCGCGCCAGGGCATGACCCCCTGTTCGAGCAGCCGGCTGATTTCTCCGGTGACGTGTGCAAGCGCATCGGCGGCAGAGCGATTTGATGCTGATCGATGAGTCATGTTCGTGCTCCTGCGTACGCGCCCGTTTCGGTCGCGCACGCCAAGTTCGAGAGAGGAAGGGAAGCGGCCGCGCTCGCGAGGAGCGCGGCCGCTGGTTGGGTCAGGCCGATGCTTCGGCAGGTTCCGGCGCGGCTTTGGTTTTGCCGTTGGCTTTCGCCTTGGCCCCACGCTGGAAACCGGTGATCTCGAAGGTTTGGTCGTAGAGCTTTCGGCCGTCGCGCTCGCGCATGCGCGGGACGATGCGGCCTTCGAGCGTCACCGATTGACCTTTCTCCAGCTCGGTCAGCATTTTCGTGTTGAGCGCTTGGTCGAACGAAACCGCGCCCAGCCATTCGGTCTTGGTCCAGGTGTCGGACTGGCCTTCGACAATGCGGTCGGCGGCCAGCGAAATCCGAAGCGTGTTGTTCTTGAGTTCTTCGATGCGGCCGATGCGGCCCTGAAGCGTGAAGCGGAACATGTTGTTTCTCCCGTGATGCCGGAGCTCCGGCGTCTCGCGGGACCATTCCCGCGATGGGAATGCGGACGCATGGGTGTGAAGCGATCCGCGCAAGGGTCGTGGACCCACGACCGGCAGGCTTGCCCTTGCGCGGATCGCGGCCCATGCGATGAGCCATGACCAGAAAGCGGAATGGACGCCGTCGAGCGTATGGAAGTGACAAGCGGGGAGAGGCAGAGCGCGTGCGCTTCGGGGCCAAGCGCCCAACGAAGGGATCGGACCTTCGCTGGGCTTGACGTTTATTCCGCTGCGATGGCTTGCGGCTCTGTCTGCGCCGCTGAATGGGGGCGCAATGGTGCTGGCAGCCAGGCGCTCTTCTTGAAGCTGCGTTTGGCGCGGGAGAGGAGTTCGCTCTTGGGCGCTTTCTCGAGCGTTGCGCGGTCAAGCGCCGGAGCGACTTCGAGCAACGCCTCGATGATCACGTCCTTGCGCACATGGGCAAAGAAGCTCTCCGGCGTCGCCGTCCACCAAGCGCTCATGTCGAGACCGGCGGCTTCGGTGAGCAAGGCCCCCAGACGCTTGCGCGCGTCTGCATTCGGTGCGTGTGCGCCAACGCGAAGATCGATTCCAGCCGCCAAGACGACTGCCATCAAGTCGAGCAATGTCTGCTGATCGGCGCCGAGCACGAATGCCCAGAGCGCCTCCGGATCGGCCGATAGCTGATCGCGCCATGCGCTGGCGTGCTCAGCGCAACGCGTCACTGACTTTGCTTCGCTGTGGTTGATCGATCGGGCGACATCGTGCTCCTCAAGCGCGAGATCGAGACAGGAGACGGACGGACAGCCGACAAAGGACGCCGCGAGTGTGAACGCAACCAGACGCAGGGCGAGGTCCGGCTTGCTCGCAAGTTCGGCGCGAAGCGCGAGCGTCTTGTGGGCCATAAGCTCATCGATCAGCTTTGCCGGGAGCGAGGGGCGCGGCGTTGCGGCCGCCGGCGCTTCATCATTTTGGTCGCCTCCGTTCGTTGGTTTTGCGAGCTTCCGCCGCAGGGTCTTGAACGCTTTCACATCACGGGCTTTGACCAAACCGCGCTCGATTTTGGGTTCGCCATCGTGGCTCAAGCAAATGATCGATCCGGCGAGCGCGACTTCTTCCGGGTTCCAATCCGAGGTGGCGAGGGCATCGATCGCCGCTTCGATCTCGGCGATCTCGATCTCATCTTCGGTCGCGTCCAGCCTGGCGAACAGGCGCTCTTGCTCCGTCCGCTCAGCTTCACTGAGGTCGCGGCGATGTTCGCGGACCCGTTCTGGAAATTGCGTCCACGCCACGCCATCCAAGCCGATCTCCACCCACGCCCATCCTTCGCTGCGGACATCCGCAACGATCGGTTCTAGCTTTTGGACGGCGAGACGGATCAGCAGATCGCGATCGGCGAGATAACGGGTGTCATCGTCATTGGCCTCGGCGAAGAGGTCGCAGACGATAGCGCCGCCTTCGGCTTGATAAGCGTCGATGCCGACGAAACGCGCCAGCTTGTCGGTCTCCGGAATATGCGCTTGCGTGACTTGCGCTCGCAGCCGTTCGGGCGTGCGCGCCCAATCGGGCGCGTCGAAGAAGGCCTTTTCTTGAGCGGCGTGATCGTCGGTGAAGGCGAGCGCGGCAAGCTGATCGAGCGTCGCCTGTTCGTGTTTGAGCGCCTCGATCAGGCGGGGGCTGACGCGGGCAAGCCTTAATCTGCGTGCGACATGGGTCGGTGAAACACCGAACCGCGCGGCAATAGCTTCCGGTCCTTCACCGTTGTCGATCAGCCGCCTGTAGGCGGCGAGCTCCTCCCAGGCCAACAGATCTTGGCGCGTGATGTTTTCGGCAAGCGACAGGTCGGTGGGATTGTCGTCGCCTGACGCGACGCGGCAGGGGATCGGCGCGTTCTTTTCAATGTCGCCTGCCTTCGCCAACATGCGCAGCGCGCGCAGACGTCGCCCGCCCGCGATGACGGCGAATTTGCCTGTGTCGGTTGCGCGCACGACAATGGATTGCAGCAAACCCAGATTGCGTATTGAGGCGGCTAACTCAGCGATGCCGCCCTTGCATTTGCTGCGGCGAACATTGTCTTCGCTCTCCACCAATTTGCTGAGCGGGATCATGATGATGTCGGTCATGGACGATACTCCGAATCGCCCGTACGCGCCTATCGCGCCGGGCGTGATCGCCCAGCACGGCCGCCGGCGAGGTCAAGGCCTTGCGCCTTGACCTCAGCAGCCGCGCGCGCCGTGCAATCTATTGGCCGCCCGGTGCGTGTTGGCGTTCGCGATTTAGAACCCGCGCAGGGGATGACCGATTTCCACGAAGGACTGAAACACGCGGCGCTCAGCGGTTCGTCCGCTGTTGAAGGAGATGCAAACCACGGAGACACGCGGTGAATTTGGCGTGCGCGGCTCTCACGATGAAAGACGTCTGGTCCACTCGAGCACGGAGCTACGCAAACGCGTGCGGGATCTTGCGCTGTTTAACCTCGCGATCGACAGCAAGCTGCGCGCCTGCGGCTCACGATCGCCGACACTGGACGTTCGACTTGCCGCTCCGAGCCGCACGCGCGGGGGATCAGTTGGCAGCTTCTACAGGCTTCTCCGCCAGCGCCATAAGTGTCCATCCGAACCCGGCCGCCGCCAGTCTGCGCTCCACAGCCTTGCCCGCGATTGCGCGCATCACTCGCTTGGCGCTGCGGCCCGCGATGAGCCGCATGACGCCCTTGTTTGCATTGGGGGTGATCGTGAGTACTTGGCGCACTTGGAAATGGCGTTTCAGCAACGCTTCGAGTTCGGGTTTGTCGACCCAGCGGCGTAACTGACCCGGCTCCGGTGCTGGAATGTTGTTATGGTTTTGCAACACGGGCCGGTTCTGCGTGCCCAGCATCAGCACGCCCCCGGGCTTCAGCATGCGGGCAAGCTTGGCGATGAAAGCATCTTGGTCCGCGACGTGCGAAAGCATTTCGAGCGTAACCACGACGTCGTACTTCGCTGCATCAAAATCGAGCGCCATGAAGTCCCCGGCAACAAACGCAACCTCCGGCAAGCGCGCGCGGGCGCGCGATAGTACATCGGCGCATAGGTCGGTGGCCGTCGTCCGACCAAACTGCACTAGCGTCGGGCAAAGCCAGCCAGCGCCGCAGCCAACTTCGATTATGTTGAGATCGGTCTTGCCGAGGGACGTCAGCCAACCAAGCACCACCTCAAGTTGGTCGCGCGATATGTCGGAAAGGCGATGTTCGCGTCCTTCGGCGTTCCACTTGGTCCAGTACGCCTGTTGCGTCTCTATGGGTTGGTTCATCGCTCGCACCCCAATCTGCCTAATCTAAAGGCGTCCACTCTCTCGATGGGCGAGATACACGCACCCTGCGAACAGAGTCTTTTCTGTTCGCCAATTGAGAGAACGACGAACTGACCTGTTCAGCTGCGCGCGCCGAATGCGCCGCCGCAGATCGGCAGCGAAGCCGAGATCGATGAAGGCGATGTCGATGCGCGCTGATTCTAGCACCTCGGCTGCGGCGCAGGTGGTCTCGCAATGCAAGAGAACCGGCCGCTCGAGTTCTTCCAAGAGCGGGCGCAGCGTCGAGCGGGGGCAAGACCGAGGTTCAAGAACAAGGAGGTTGTCCGCATCGCCTGATGGTTCCGACTTGTGCGCCTCCCTGCCATGGGCCTGGGCGCCAAAGCGCTAACATCGCCGCGCATGGCGACCCATTTTGGGCAGGGTGGGCGACCTACAAGGCTTGCCGGCGTAGCCGGCGTGCGTGGTCGAACACTTGTGCCAGCGGCGCGTCAGGCGGAACCAGGCGCGCCGCTGACCGCCGTCTCCAGCGTCTCGACCAGTTGAACGCGGCCGAATGGGCGCACCAGCAGGGCGCCTGGGCCCAGTGCCGCAGCTTTTCACGCGCGTGCGGGCGCATAAGCTCAGGCCAAGTGGCGACGACGACGATCTTGAGATTCGGTGAGAGCCGCCGAGTCGAAGCAATCAGCGTGTGGCCTTCAGTTTCGGATGTGCCGAGGCCCAGGATCAAGACGTCAATGGGCTCGCGCCCGTGGCGATGCAGCCCGGCGCTGGCATTGTCGGCGGTTGCGATCCGATGGCCGGCGCTGACCAACTCCTGGCACAAGACCTGGTTGAACGCTTCATCCCGCTCGACAACCGACACCCGCATGCGCGGCGCCCTTCGCAGTTATGGATTGCAAGCAAGCGGAGCATGGGCGTCCGCGTCAAGGGTATGTGTCCGCCTTCACGCTCTTCTGCAGGACTGGTTCCGCCGCGGTTGCGCACCGCGGGCGTTTCGGCGAGCATGGCGGCCATTGGGGACGCGAAGACGGGGACGGCATGGCGCAGCGCTCGAAAAGCGCCCAAACGGGAGAAGCGGCGTTCTGGGCCGACCAGCGTGTGCTGGTGACCGGCGCGGCCGGCTCCGTTGGGGCCGCCTTATGCCGGCGTTTGGCGCAGATCGGATGTCGGCGTTTGGGGCTCTTGGATCATTTTGACCACGGCTTGCTGGCGGCCGCGGAGCAAGTCTCGCGCCTCAACCCCGATCTCGACATTGTCGACCTGCTTGGGGATGTGCGCGACCGCGCCCGCTTGAGCGCCCATATGCAGCGCTTCGCGCCCAATGTCGTGATCCATGCGGCGGCGCTGAAGCACGTGCACTTGGGCGAGCGTCATCCAGGCGAATGCGTGCTCACCAATCTGGTGGGCGCGCGCAATGCGCTTGCGGCGGCGTGCGAAGCAGGGGCGTCGGACTTTCTGCTGGTGTCGTCGGACAAGGCGGCGGCGCCGGTCTGTGTCATGGGCGCCGCCAAGCGCCTGGCCGAACTGCACTTGCGTGGATTTGTGATGGAGCGCGCCACCGCGATGCGATTGAAGGCGGTGCGGTTCGGCAATGTGCTGGGCTCGCAAGGCTCGGTCGAGCCGCGCTTCGCCGCCCAGATCGCGGTGGGCGGTCCGGTAGAACTGACCCATCCCGACATGGAGCGCTTTTTCATGTCGTCGGATCAGGCGGTGGAGCTGATCTTGCGCGTGGTGGCCCATCGGGGCGGCGCGCAAGCGGGCGCCTACGTCATGGACATGGGCGAGCCGACCTCGATCTTGGCGCTGAGCCGGGCCATGATCGCCGCCTCGGGACGCAACATCGATATCGCGATCACCGGTCTTCGTCCTGGCGAGAAGCTGAGGGAAGAGTTGTTCGACGCGTCTGAGAGCGTTTGCGAGAGCGGACTGGCGGGGGTCTACGAAGTCGCGCCCGCTTCGCCGGACGCTTATCTCACTTCGGGCGATGTCGGCGTCTTGGAGGAGATTGCGCGCGGCATGGATGACGAGATCGTGCGCCGTCGTGTATTTGCCTTTGTCGACGCATGCCTTGGCCGCGCCGCGCGTCGCGCCGGGTAAGGATTGCCGGCAAATAATGGCCGCAGCGCGCGGGGGGCTCTATTGTGCTCGCCGCGGCCAACCCCTCAGTCCCATTTGATAGATACCAAGAGTCGCTCGCGCCTCGCCCTTACTCTCGTTCAAGCGCGCGCGCGCAGGAATGCGGCGATCTCGTTGATTTCAACATCGGTCAGCGAGATGGGGCCGGCTTGCCCAGCGGGCGAATTGTTGACGGCGGGCGTGTTGTAGAACGCTACGGCCTCCTCGATCGTAGCGAGCGCATTGTTGTGGAAGAAAGGCCCTGTATCGACCGCCTCAACCAGCGGCAGTGTGTTGAACGCGCGAGGCTGAGGTTCGATGCTAGCCTGCGCTGTTCGCCCAATCATCGACATGGCGCGCCGCGACGTCGGCTTCGACGCGGTAGCGTTTGAGAACGCAGCCGACGAGCTTGTCGCGTCCCCCGCGTGCGGCGGCCAAATCTTCCTCGGTTAGACGGCCCCAGCGGTCCTTGAGCTGCGGACCATAATGGTCCCATTGCGCTTCGATCTCAGCCCACCTCATCGTTGGCCTCCGGTGGCGACGCGTTCTTGCGTCCAAGCCAGAATAACGAAACGCGCCTCGGCGTCTCGTGACGATGAGATCATGTTGTGGACATCCTGGCCGCCGACGCTGCGAGAAACACCAACCCGCGATCACGCTGAAGACCAGCTGCTATCGTGCGATGCATACCCGACATAATCGTGTAGGCGCGCGGCGCAACAACGCGCAAGTCGGGCCAACGGCGGGCGCGTCCGCATGTCGCCCACGCGTCATAGCGCACATTCTCGGCGTGATCATCGTACCAGCTCACGCACGACGACCCGTCGTGCGAAGGCAACAATCGGGGCTCGCCATGAGCCCCAGCGTCACGGAAGCTTGCCTCGCCGGAAGATCGGCGCCAGCCAGCACTGACATAGCGATGGACAGGAATGGAAGGGTGGTAAGAATGCGGACCCGCCGGGCATTTTGTCGGGTTCCGACCAAGGCCTGCAGGATCGGACCTCTAAGTTTCCACCGCGTAAGTTCCGAGGCGTGAGGCTGTGGCCCATGGTCGAGAGAAGCCTGTGTTTATTTCGGTACGAGGGTGGGTGCGCGAGCGCCTATTGGCCAGGCTGCGGAGCGTGGACCAAAGCGTCGTCAGCGACGCGGCGCTCAAGGCCCTGGCCGATACGGCCGCGCGGCGCTTGACGGAAACGGGCATGGCCTACGGAGCGGTGACCCAGGCGATGTTCAGCATCGACCAAATGTTCAAAGCGCTCGACGAAGCCGGAGCAACAGCGCCAATCAATGCAGCGGGGTTGAAGCGATTGCGTCAGTCGGGAGTTCTGCCCGATCTGTTCCCGTGGTTCTAAGCAATCCGATCGGCGCATACGCCGCGGGTTGTGAGAGCGGCGTCAGGGCGTCGACCGCGGTTGGCGCAATCTGCGGACCTGACAGTTGGCGCTGCGCCGCGCCGGCTGCGGCGCGCGCCGTCAACATTGACCCCTGTGTAATCGCGGTTGCAGCGGCGCCTGGTGAACCCGTCTGCTCGCCAAAGTAACCAGGCGCTGGTCTAGAGCGAACAGAACAATGGGCTCAACACAAAGATTGGAGCAAGGCTCATGCGTACATCTTCCGCCGCTGCGGCGCTTATTCTCGGCCTTTCGCTGGCGACGCCAAGCGCCCTCGCCAAGCCGAACGATCAGCTCAGGATTTCCGAGAGCGCCTCCGCGGAAGCGCGTGCTGCGTTTGCGAACTGGGTCGAAAACGACCGCATCCGCGGTCAACGCGAGCGCTGCTATGGCATTGCGCTCGCCGGCGAAAACGACTGCCGCGCCGGCGCTGGCACCACCTGCGCGGGCACTTCGACCGTGAACTTCCAAGGCAACGCCTGGACCTATGCGCCGGCCGGAACCTGCGCGCACATCGTGACGCCGGCGGGTGAAGCATCGCTCAACGAACTTGACCGCAACAATCCGTAAGCGGTCAGGGGGTCGCGTGGACGCTGCGACGTTGCCCCCGTGCGCTGGCGTCGGGCTCAAGCCCGAACACTACCGCGCGGCCCTCGACTGCGATGCAGAAGGACTTTGGTTCGAGGTCCACCCCGAAAACTACATGATCGCCGGCGGCCCGCGCCACGCTTGGCTTGAGGCCATTGGCGCGCGCCGCCCGCTTTCATTCCATGGGGTAGGCGCTTCGCTGGCGGGTCCCGATCCGCTGGACGAAGAGCACCTTTTGCAATTGCGTGCGCTCATCGATCGCTATCATCCGGCCCAGGTCTCCGAACACGTCGCCTGGTCCGCCGCGGGCGGCGCCTATTTCGCCGATCTGTTCCCGTTGCCTTACACACAGGAGGCGGTTCGCCATCTCGCCGAGCGGGTCGACGCTTTTCAGAACGCAATCGGCCAGCGCATCCTGATCGAAAATCCTTCAGCCTATGTGGCGCTGCGCTCGGACATGAGCGAGCCGGAATTTCTGGCTGAGATCTGCACGCGCAGCGGCTGCGGGCTCTTGCTCGACGTCAACAACGTCTATGTCTCCGCCAACAATCTCCGCTTCGACGCGGCCGCTTATCTCGACGCCATCCCCGGCGCACTGATCGGCGAGATCCACCTCGCCGGTCACGCCGCCGATCCCGTGCTTGGGGCGGCGCTTTTGATCGACTCTCACGCAGCGCCCGTCGCTGCGCCGGTTTGGGCGCTTTACCAGCGTCTCATCGCGCGCGTTGGCCCGCGTCCAACGCTGATTGAGCGCGACGCAGCGTTGCCGCCGTTCGCAGAGCTGATGCTTGAGCGCGAACGCGCCGGCGGCGTGCTCGCCGGCGCATTGGAGGCGGCGTGATGACAAGCCTCTCCGACTTCCATGCTGCGTTCGCCGCCGCGGTAAGCTCCGGCAAGACTGCCGCGTTGGCGCCGTTTCTGATTGATCAAGACCAGGGCGCGCGGGTCTATCGCAACAATGTGCTGAGCGCTGTCGCGGGGGCCTTGGCGTCGAGCTTCCCGGCGGTGCGCCGGCTGGTGGGCGAGGATTTCTTCAACGCCGCCGCCGCTGCTTACTTTGCAGCGGCGCCGCCACGTTTGCGCACGCTGGTGGCCTACGGCGAAAGCTTCCCGCGCTTTTTGGAGACGATGCCCTCAGCCATGGCGACGCCATACCTTGGCGACGTCGCCCGGCTCGACCGCGCCTGGCTCGAGGCCCACATCGCCGCCGAGGCGCCGGCGCTCGCACCGGGCGACCTGGCGCACTTGGATGCGGACGCGTTGGCCGCAGCGCACGTGACGCTACATCCGAGCGCGCGGCTCGTGCATTGCGGCTGGCGCATCCATGACATTTGGGTCGCCAACCGAGCGGACGGGCCCGCCGCGCAGGCCCAGCACACGCTCACGCGTGGCGCGCAAGCAGTGCTGGTGTGGCGCCATGGCGGAGAGGTTCAGCACCGCGTACTGAGCGTGGGTGAGGCTGGCTTTCTAAGCGCACTGGATCAAGGCGCAACGCTCGCCGCCGCCGCCGGCGCAGCCTTGGCTGCTGAGCCGGACGCCGATGTGAGCGTACTATTCGCAGGCGCGCTGGCTGGCGGCGTGCTCGGGCGCAGGCAAGGGGAGGACAGAATATGACAAGCGAAGCGGCGCCGGGCGGCGCCATGCTGAAGCGTGCAGGTACGCTCTATGTTGCCGGGGCGGGCTTTGCCGACGCCTGGCTGCGCCCCATCGCCTTGCTGGGCGCGCGCTTGCTAGTGGCGCGCGTGTTTTTCTTGTCCGGGATGACGAAATGGAACGGCCTCACCATTCGCGATGACGCCTTTTATCTTTTCGCCGACGAATACTTCGCCAAATACGCATTGCCTTCCGGACTGACGAACACGTTCACGGTGATGGCGGCGATCGGCGAGATCGCGCTGCCGGTTCTGTTGGCGCTGGGCTTGTTCTCGCGGTTCGCCGCCGCCGGTCTGCTGGTGATGACGGCGGTGATCCAGATTTTCGTTTATCCGCAGGAATGGTGGACCGTGCACGCCTGGTGGATGGCGGTGCTTGCGGTGCTAGTCACGGTTGGGCCGGGCGGCTGGTCGTTGGATCGAGCGCTCAAGCTTGAGCGGTGACATGGGGAGGATGCGATGAAGCTTGAACGCATAGCCAGTTGGATATTGGCGCTCGGATTTGCCGCGGCGCTCGTCTTCATGGTCGGGCTGCCGAAATTCATCGGCCCTGCGCCCAATCCGATCTTCGCGCTGATCGAAGGCCGCTCGGGCATCGCCCTGTTCGAGCCCGAGCTCCGATACCTGACCGGCGCCGGCGAGTTTGCCGCCGCGTTGCTCCTCATCGTTCCGCGCACGCGCTTCTACGGGGCGGCGCTAGCTGGCCTGATCACGTTGAGCGCGATTGGTTTTCATCTGTCGCCGTGGCTCGGCGTGGAGATTCCGGAAATGGGTCAGCTGGCGGCGCTGCTGCAAGAGGGACGATCGGTGGCGGAGATCGACGCCATGAACTTGCCGACCGATGGCGGTGCGCTTTTCTATACGGCGCTTCTGTTCCTCGCCGCGTCGGCGGCGCTACTCTGGCTGGAGCGCAAACGCCGCTGACCGCGTCCTCTGCCGCGACCATCACACTGGCGGAGAGGGGAGAGGCCAGGCGCCAATGGAGAACATGAGGTCTCGCGATGACGGAGCGCGTTGCTGAACTGATCTGGCTCTGCCTTGGCGCTTACGCAGCCATCGGCGTGTTGGTGTCCCTCGCGCTGCTCTTGGGCGGCTTGCGGCGCATCGATGCCGCCATGGCCGCCGCGCCGCTGCGCGTGAAGGCGCTGATCGCGCCGGGCATCGTCATGTTGTGGCCGTTGCTCTTGCTGCGGTACTTCGGCGTCAAGCCGCGCGAGGATCGATTATGAACCGCCGTCAGCGGCGCGGCCATGCTCGGCTTTGGCCGTTGCTGGCGCTCATCATGCTCGCGGTGATCGGAGCGGGCATCTACGCCAAATACCGCCTCGCTGACGCTGTGGCCGCCGCTGCGGAGGTTCGGTGATGGCGCATGGCTATCGCGTCGTTCAGTGGACGCCGTTCAAACGGGCCTTCGATAGCGTCCTTCTCTTGAGCGTGGCGGCGTTCCTGATCGCTTTTATCGCCGCATCGCTTGCAGCGTTTCCTGGCGAACGCGCCGTTAGCGCAATACAGCTCTTGATCCGCGCCTTCGGCGCGTGCGCTTTCGCATTGCTGACGTTGATCTTGATGATCGGTCCGCTGGCGCGTATGTCGCCGCGCTTCCTGCCGCTGCTCTACAACCGCCGCCATTTAGGCGTGACGTGCTTTCTGTTGGCGCTCGCGCACGCCGGGCTCGTTTTAGTCTGGTATCACGGTTTCGGCGCGATCAATCCGCTGGTGTCGCTCTTGGTGTCCAATCCGCGCTATGCTGCGATTGTCGGCTTTCCGTTCGAAAGCCTTGGCCTCGTCGCGCTTTTGATCCTCTTCGTGATGGCCGCGACCAGCCATGACTTCTGGAACGCCGTACTGGGGCCGCGCCTGTGGAAGGCGCTGCACATGGGCGTTTACTGGGCCTACGCGCTCATCGTCGCTCATATCGTGCTGGGCGCGGTGCAAGGCGAGAAAGGCCCAATCTACGCAATCGTGGTTGGTGTAGGCGCCGCCCTTGTTGTTGGCCTGCACTGGCTTGCGGGCGCTCGCGAGGTGCGCGCGGATGCGACGCTGGCGCCGGAGGAGGAGGGCTGGCTGCGTGTCGGGCCGGCGCTTGAGATACCCGATCAGCGCGCGCGGATCGTAACGCCGGCGGCCGGCGAACGCATCGCGGTGTTTCGTGACGGGGCCAAGATCTACGCCGTCTCTAATGTGTGCCGTCACCAGGGCGGCCCGCTCGGCGAGGGACGCATCGTCGACGGGTGCGTAACCTGTCCCTGGCACGGCTTTCAGTATCGGCCGCAGGATGGCTGTGCGCCATCGCCGTTCACCGAGAAGATCGCCACCTATCGCACCCGTATCGAAGCCGGCGTGGTCTTTGTGCATCCCACGCCGGAGGCGCCGGGCACGTCGATCGCACCGTCATTGGTTGAAGTGAGCACGCCATGAGCAAGGAGGACTTTTTCATCGGCTGGAGCGCGCAGACGCCGCGCGTCGATCGGCGCTTCATGCTGGCGGCGAGCGCCGGCCTCATTGCGAGCGCGGCCGGCGCGGGCGCTCTTATGGCGTCGGCGCACGACAGCGCCGTCGGCGGACGCTGGGATGGCGTTGTGCGCGACTGGACTGGCTTGTTGCTGAGCGAGCCTTATCCGCTGTTGCGCACGCTTGACCTCGATGGAACGCCGCGCACGGCGTTTCTGGCTACGTCCCGCAAGACCGCCGTTCGTGCGCCAGCGCATTTAGACGGCGCTTTCGTGCGCGTGCGCGCCGGTCTGATCGCGCGCGACAATCAGGCCATGCTGGCGGTGGCCGACGGCGAGGCAGGGATCGTGGCCGACGCAGCGGCGGCGCCCGCGTCGTTGCTTGATTGGCCCGCCGTGGCGGCGGGCGATGTGATGCTTACCGGCGAAATTCTCGACGCCAAGTGCTGGTTCGGCGCCATGCGCCCAGGGTTTGGCAGAACCCACAAGGCCTGCGCTGCGTTGTGCACCCGCGGCGGCTTGCCGCTCGCGTTCTGCGTCGGCAGTGTTTGCTCGCTGGGCGGGGAGGCGCCGCTCTTGCTCGATGCTGGCGGACGCCCGCACGGGCGCGCGATTCTGCCGCTGGTGGCCGATCCGGTTGTGCTGCGCGGGCGTCTCGTCCAAGTCGGCGACGTTCAACAGATTCGCGCTGACCTTGGAGCGATCCACAGATTGTAGGATCGCCGGCGATTGGAGACCGGCATGGCCAAGAACGAACCCGAGCTGGTTTGGCACAAGGTCGCCGAACTGAACGAGTTGGCCGAGGGGCGTGTCAAATCAGCGTCCGCTGGGGCGCGGTCGTTGGCGATCACACACTTCCAAGGCCGCTACGCGGCAATGGGACAATCGTTGTCCACATCAGGGCGGACCGCTCGGCGAGGGGTCGATCGAGAAGGGCGCTGACGGCAAATGTTGGTTGCGCTGTCCGTGGCACGGCTGGGATTTCGATCCGCTGACCGGAAAGGCGCCCGGCGGCCACGACGATGACGGACAAAAGATGTTTCCGATCGAGATGCGCGCGGACGGACTTTATGTCGGCGTGCCCGCCGCGCCGCCGCGCCAGCGCACCGTCTCAGACCTCATGGTCGAGACCATGATCCATTGGGAAGTGACCACCGTGTTTGGCATGGTGGGGCATTCCAATCTCGGGCTCGCCGATGCGCTCCGTGTGCAGGCCGAGGCCGGCAAGCTCAATTATTACGGCGTTCGCCATGAAGGGGCTGCGGCGTTCGCGGTCTCGGGCTACGGCAAGCTCACCGGCATGCCGGCGGCGGCGCTGACCATCGCCGGTCCCGGCGCAACCAATCTGCTGACCGGGCTATGGGACGCCAAGGTCGACAGCGCGCCGGCCTTGGCGCTGACCGGGCAGGTGCAGGAGCAAGTGCTCGGCGTGCACGCGTTTCAGGACATCGATCTTGAAGCGGCGTTCGAAGCGGTGGCGGGTTTCTCGCAGACCGTGCACCCGAGCTCCAACCATGCCGCTTTGATGGCGCAAGCGATCAAGACCGCGCGGGTCGAGCGCGGGGTCAGCCATCTGGTGTTTCCCGATAACGTGCAGCCGCGCCCTGCCGACGATGACGCCAAAGCGTTGACCCCGCATGGCCGGCTCGCCAACCGTGCTGTAGGTCCCCCGGCCGGCGCTTTGCAGGACGCGCTCGCACTTGCGGCCCAGGCCAAGCGGCCGATGATCATCGCCGGCTATGGCGCGTTGGGCGGCATGGGCGCAGTGATCGCGCTTGCGGAAAAGATCGGCGCGCCGGTCGCCACCACGTTCAAGGCCAAAGGCCAGATCGCCGACGCCCATCCGCTGGCCGCGGGCGTGCTTGGCCGTTCGGGCACGCCGATCGCCTCCTGGTTCATGAATGAAGCCGATCTGTTGATCGTGTTTGGCTCGTCTTTCTCCGATCACACCGGCATCTATCCGGACGCTAAGATCATCCAGGTCGACACCGACCCGATGCGCATCGCCAAGCGTCACCCGGTGACGGCGCCGGTATTGGGCGATGTGGCGGTGACCGCCGATCTGATGCGCGATGCCCTTAGCGGCTACCAAGATCAACGCGCGGAGATCGCTGAGCGTTGGCGGCTGTGGCGCGCGGAGAAGGCGGCGCGCCTGGATGAGGATCGCGGCAAGGGCGTCTCCGCAGCGGCGCTGTTCGAGGCGTTGACGCGGTACGCGCCGGAGGATGCGATCCTCCCCGTTGACGTCGGCAACAACACTTATTCGTTCGGTCGCTATTTTGAGCCCTCCGGCAAGCAGCGCGTGCTGATGTCGGGCTATTTGGGGTCGATCGGATTCAGCTTTCCAGCGGCCATGGGCGCGTGGGCGGCGACGCAGGACCGGCCTGAGTATCGCGACCGCAAGATCATCTCTGTCTCGGGCGACGGCGGCTTTGGTCAATACGCGATGGAGTTCACCACCGCGGTCAAATACGGCATGAATATCTGTCACGTGCTGATGAACAACGCCCAGCTCGGCAAGATCTCGAAGGAGCAGCGCGCGGGCGCGTTCCCGGTCTGGCAGACCGATCTCGTCAACCCGTCCTTTGCCGGCTTTGCCCGCAGTTGCGGCGGCATGGGCCATCTCGTGCGTTCGCGCGCCGAACTGGACGCGGCGCTGAAGGCGGCCATTGCGCACAACGGTCCAGCGTTGCTTGAAGTCCTGACCGATCCGGAACTGATTTAGGATTGTGGGCGCGGAGTAATTCACGCCTGCCGCGCAGCTGGACAGCAACGCAATTTGGGCGTTGCTTGGGACTGCCGACGAAATGTGTCCCTATGGGGATATCAGCGCCTCTATTGCGGCGGCGGACTCCAGTCACGGCTGGATGGGAAACGGAATGACGTCAGTGGCGATGAACCGTAGACATTTCTCCGGCTTGGCTCTTGGCGCGGTCGCGCTAGGCTGTAGCGGCAAACCCGACAGGTTGTCCTTGCAGTCATTTCAAGCCCCCGCCGAAGACGCGCCACATGCGCGGACTTGGATGTGTTGGCCGTCGACGCCCTCCCTCTACGGCGGTCGAGGCGCTTATTATGAGAGCGTGCAGGAGTCGATCGGGCGCCTCGCTGCGGCGATTGCTGAGCACGAGCCGGTCACCATGCTGGCCGATACGTCAGTTCATCTGCTTGCGACGCGCCTATGCGGGCCGCGCGTACAAATGCTTGACGTGGCGACGGATGATATGTGGGCGCGAGACAGCGGTCCGGTCTTTGTGCGTTCCGCAACGGGCGCCAAGGCCGCTGTGGACTTCAACTTCAACGCCTGGGGCGACAAGCAAAGACACGCGAGGGATGGTCTAGTCGCGCGCGCCATCGCGGCGAGGGCAGGCTGCGATAGGGTCGAAACGCATCTCGTGGGCGAAGGCGGCGGGCTGGAGTATGATGGCGACGGCACTCTGATCCTGACTGAGAGCTGTTGGGTGAACGACAACCGCAATCCTGGGCTCTCGCGCGATGAGATCGAGATGGAACTGAAGCGCCTGCTGGGCATCGAAACGGTGATCTGGATCCCGGGCGTCCGCGGCCTCGACATCACCGACGGTCACATTGATGGCTCAGTTCGCATAGTGCGCCCCGGCGTACTGATGATGGCCTTCAACCCGGAAGACACGACCGAAAATGCTGACGCCCAGGCAGAAGCCAAGAACATTCTGTCACGAGCGCGCGATGCGCGGGGCCGTGCGTTTGAAATCGTCGAGATTGAAGATGCTCTTCGGACGCGCTCACGGCGCGCGGACTTCTTCTCCGGCTACGCCAACTACTATGTCGGCAATGGCGCGCTCTACTCGCCAGAGTTTGGTGATGCTCGCGCCGATAGCCTCGCTCGCGTCGCTTTCGAGCGGCTCTATCCTGGCCGCCGGATCGTTACGCTTGATCTGGACAGGGTTTATGAGAACGGCGGCGGGGTTCACTGCGTGACGCAACAAGAGCCGGCGTGAGAGGTAACAGTGCCTTGCTACTGCTTGGGCTTGATCAATTTGTGCGCACGGCGGAGGAGTCCGACGGTGATGTCAGCCCGGCCACGATCAACGGCACGCTGCGGGCTACGATGTTCCTCGGTATGTCCCTAGGTTTCGCTCTTGGCCGCCGCGCCACGCCGTTTGCGCGCGCCGCCTAGCCATGGCGTCAGCGTAACGACAATCGTGTTTGAACTCGTCGCCCGTTGACCCCTCTCGACGAAGCTTTGGTAGGAACCGTCGCGCGCAAGTAGTCGCGCTTCGTGCTCAAAACGCTGCGCGCGCGCGTCAAGCAGGGCCTGATAGTTGGCCAGGCAACGGTCGCGGTCCTCCGGATGTATTCGGTCCAGCCATTCGCTGATCTCATCGGAGACCTCCGCGCCACTATAGCCAAGAAGGCCGCGCCAAGCCTCGGTGAAGGCGACCTTGGCGGTGTCCAGGTCCCAGGTGACAAGGCCGACTCCTGCCAACGCCAGCGCTTCAGATCGGACCGCGGCGTGCGTCTCCGTTTGCAGAAATTGCCGCTCCAGCCGCCGCCACAGAAAGCGGCGCCGCAGCACGACTGCGCCGATCAAGGCGAGCGCGGGCGTAAGCATGAGCGCCCAAAGCGGCGCGACGGCGGCGGCGATCGCCTCCAGAGAAGGTCGCGCCGTAGCCACCACAACCGAGAATGATCGATCGGCGCTGACGGCGGCGGCGCTTAGCGGATTGCGCGGAGCGACGCCGCCAGCGTCTTCGCCCAAAGGGACCAGCTCAACCCAGGGCGCGCCAGCATCCGGCGCGCCCATGCGAAGCTGCAGAGCGTCCGGAAGCGTGTCGCTGCTTGCTAGCCACGCGCGTACGAAATCCGCTGGAATGGCGGCGGAGACGCCGCGCACGCCGGTGCGGCTTCGAAGCGCTTCCGACGCACGCCTGGAGTTGACGACCAGTGTCTGCACGCGGCCGGCGTTTGAGCTCCCGAGCAACGCGATTCGCGCGGGGGACGCCCCGCCTACGGCGTGGCCAGCAGAGGGCGCGAAAGACTGCAGACGTACGGCGGCGGCGTGCGCGGCGCCCACTTCAAGGATCAATGCGCCGTCTTCGTCATAGGCGGTGAGACCTGAGAAGGGTGTTCGTGCAAGCGCCTCGCTCAAGTGTTGCCGGGTGGCGGCGCCGGGATCGACCTCCATCGATCGTTCCGCAACGGTCGCCAGCGTCTCCGCGTCACCGATCAGCGCGTCCATGCGTGTGACGATAAGCTGGGCGCGGTCAACCAGGGCCGCCTGGCGCGAGGCCGTGAGGCGCGCATTCTCGAGCGCCACGATGAAGAGCGTGGAGATCGCCAGACCAATTGCGGCGGCGATGGTCAAGGTGCGCGAAAGTGTGTCTGCGATCACGGCGTCAGGCCCAGCGGCGTTTGCGCGAGGTCGCGGCTGGTGACGCTGGCGCGGTCGCCGAACGCATAGCGAAGCGCCACGCCCACTTGCACGCTGTCAAATTCAGCCGATCGGATAGCGGAGATTTCGCCGACGATGGAGACGCGCTCGCTAATGCGGCCGGCCGCAGAAACGCTGAGCGCCCCGCTGAGGCCATTGCTGCGCGATGAGGGTCCGACGCCGAATGGATCGATGCTGCTGAAAGGCAGGACGTCCAGCCCGTCTTGCTCAACGACCTCATAGGCGATGACCGCGTCGGCGCGCACGATCACGCGGCGCGCCTCTTCCGTTTGCAGGTTCAGGCTCAAACCTAGGCGGTGGAATTGTTGCGGACTGAAATAGCCGCCGTTGCCAAATGTATAGCCGTTGCGATTGTCGGCGTAGGATTCGAAACCGTAGAAGGGACCGGCGGAAAAGTACTCGAAACCATCCAGGCGCCAATTGCGCGACGCGCCCACGTTCAAGCGCAAGCGCCGGTTGGATGCGGTTCGCGCGCCGTCCAGGGTCGAAATAGCGGCCAGCGCAGAAATGCTGAACTGATTGTCGAAGTCCCGCCGCGCGGAGGCTTCGCCGCCATACTCGATGATGCGGCCCCAGGCGGCGCCCGTCGCGGGATCGCGTAGACCGGACGCGGCGAGCAGGCTATCGCCGCGCGCGCGCGCAAACAGGCTGATGCTTGCCTGGCCGCGCCGCAGCGCTTGTCGAAGTGAAATCGCGCCGATGGGCGCGGCGTGCACCGCCCCGCCAACGGGCGAGGCGCCGAGCGCGACCGATGGGCTAAGGGCGCCTTCGCGGCGCCAGGAAATGAGCGGCGCCCAGGTTTCGGCGCTTGTCGTGATCGGAAAGGCCTGCGCCAAGCCTGGCGTGCCGATATCCGCCGCCGTGGCTGGGCGTCCGGCCTCGCCGCGCGCAAATGCGAAATCGGCTTGGAGAAGGTCTCTTCCGCGCGAGCCGCCGACAGACCAGATCGCCTGCGTGACGTCGAATTGGTCTTGGCCTGGATCGCCGTTGCGGCGGCTGGCGCGCGCCGTCAGCTGCACCCAGGGATCTGTTGAGCCGGCCAGACGCTCGCGATAGGCGTCGCTGTGCGCAGCCGAGTTGAAATCGTCGCGCGCGAAGGCGAGTTCGGCGCCGCGGCGTTCATACAGATCGTAGAGTGGACCGGGTGCGCTCATGGCCAACGCGCGCAGAGCCGGCGCGCGCACGTCGCCGTCATAGGCAAGCATCAGGCCTTGCGCGTATTCCGCGGTCGGTGTCCGACGATAGAGATCGGCAAACATGCGTCGGGCGTGACGGTCTCCCTCTCGCAACGCGGCCCAGGCCTCGATCCCACTCGCGGCCAGGGTCAGTTGCGGTTCCTCCGCCGCGGCGCGGGCCAGCACGCGCGCGCGCCCATAGTCGCCGTCGGCGTAGGCGGTTTGCGCCTCGCGCATGTCGGCCGAGGCGAGCATCAAGCGCGCCTCGCCCGCGGCGTGTGGGGCGCGCGCGGCGGCTGCGCGGGCGTAACGGCGGGCGGCGGCGGCGTCGTTGGCGCCAAGCGCGTTGGCGCCGCGGCGCAAGGCTATGCGGGCTGCCAACTCGTCGATGCTGGCGGCGAGTTCGGCGTCACTTGGCGGAGGCTCGGGAAGGGCGGTCTCGGCGCCGTCCAAGTCGTTCAGCGCCAGAGCAGCCAGCGCCGCGCCATAGCCGGCTTCGGGAGAGTGTTCGATGTCGACCGAGCGGAGGAACCAATCGCGCGCCGATGCGGCTCGACCGGCGTTGAAATGTATCCAACCCAGATTGCGCGCCATCGTGGCGTCATCGGCTCGTGCAGCGATATCAGTGGCGCGGCTGATATCGCCAGCGGCGACGGCGGACGCAAACAATTGCTGCGAACTGGCGCGCGGCGAACGCTGCGTGATCGGGGCGTCGGCGTCGTTGGATTCAGGAAGGCCAAGAGTGCGGATGGTGACTTGCCAGGGGTCAGCGTGGCTGGCGGCGATGGCCGCCAACTCTGCGAGGCAGAGCGCCGTTAAAATCAGCCGTTGCGGCAGGCTCATGTCGGCGGATGCTTGGTCTGGCGCGGGTCGGCGCGGCGCAGGCGTCGGGAGAGATACGTCAATCCGCCCGCGAGCGCGGCCAACACAGCGGTGATGCCGCCGATCCAACCAACGGCGTTGCTGGAGAACACATAAGACGCACGCTGAGCGCGATCGAGATCGCCGGCGTGGAAGGTTTCGCCGACGGGCTGCGTCGCGACCGCATCCGCATCTGGCCTCCAGACGGCGGCGCGCCCGTCCAGCTGCGACCAGCGCGATGGCGCGACCAGATCGCGCGTCGCCTCCAGCAAGGCGTGGGGGCTCTGCGCGGTGAGCACGGCGAGGAGACGTCGGTGCGAGCGCGTGGATTCGCCACTGATCAGCAGGCCGTTGCCGCCCAGCGCGGAAAGATCGACACGCGACTGCACTGGGCTCCCGCGCGATGTGGAGGACACCTGAATGAAGCCAGCGTTGGTGAGATCATTGGCCTCATCGCCTGCAGCGGCCAGCTCAGGGCGCGCGCCAATGACGAGCGTGTGCAGCCCACGAGGGGCCTCGCCAAAACCGAAATCGGCGGTCAAGGCGAGCGAGCGATGAATTTGCCCAAGCCGCGCCATCATTGTCCAGGCAGCAGCGACGGTCTCAGGCGCATCATCGGTCAAACGCACCGCAAACGGTTGGCCGTTAGCGCCCGCGAACGGAAACCCGGTCTCGCCCAACAGGCGTAAATTCGGCAGTTCCACAAATCGTGACGCCGGCGGAAACGAAATCGTGGAGCTGTCACGCAGCGAGAACAACAGGTTGCGGTCATTCTCGAAGGCGCACTCGCCAGTTTGACGCGCCGCCAGTGCGATTTCGAACGAAACCCGGTTGCGGCCAGGGCGGAAGGCGCGCGCGGGCAAACGCAGTTCGTAGTTGTTGACCAATCCGCCCGCCGCCTCGGACAGGCTAAGCGCCCGTTGGAAGAGGCCATTGACGGTGACATTGACGACAGAGTCTTCTCGCATCCCCGCCCCGTAGGCGAAGTCGAGCTGCAGAACGACTTCGCTTTCCTCCGCCACCCAGAAGTCGGCGGGCGCATCGAAGACGAGTTCAATGGGATTGGGTGTGAGGCCGGCGCGCGTCGTCGTCGCCAGCCCAAAATCGGCGAAACTGTAAGTCTGCTCGGGGTGCACGATATTGTCCATCGCCGGCACATAGCCATCGGGAATGTCGAGCGCGCCGATATGCGCGGAGGCGGCGTTGGCGAACGGGAAGTTGATGAGGCCGAGTGCGGTCGCCGCGCGCATCACCTCGGCGGGCGTTTCACCGGCGATCAGCAGCAGGAAGCGCGTGTGGTCGGCGGGGGAGGGGCCGATCTCGATATAGGCGCCGCGCTGCGCGTTGGCGGCAGGGGCCATGAACGGCCGCAATTGCGCGAACGTTCCCACCAGCACGACGTCAGATCCAGCGAGCCCGCTCGGATCGAGCATCGGCGCCGGCGAAGCGTACGCCGCGGGCCGCGCCGCGCGGCGCGCCGCAACGTGCGAAATTTCCGGCAACCGGTAGCGCATGCGGTTGGCCAGGCCCTGCACAACCAGTGCGCCCCATCGCAATTGGTCGGCGCTGACGCTTTCGCCCGCTGTTAACACCGCCAAGGATTCGGCGCCGCCGAGTCCGGGCGCCATCAGCTGATCGAGATCGGAGAGCCGCCCGCTAAACGCTCGGCGGCGATAGACCAGCTCAACCTCGGAGGCGAGCGTGTCGACCTCGGTCCATAGTTCGGCAGCGTTGGGATCCTGGCACGCGTCAGTGTAACGCTGGATCGCCTCGAACGTCAGGCTGTTATAGCCGCCGCGCAGGCGTGAGGGATCAAAACCAAGTTCGTGTGCGGTTGTGGTGGCGGCGCGCGGTGTCTGCAATTGCGCAAGCAAGCTGTCGTTCAGCGAAATGCGCAGATGCGGGCGGGCGTCCATCATGCCGAGCGAGCCGGTGTGACGAAGACGCAGCCGCGCGGATTCGATGCTGACCCCCGGTGCCACCGGAACAGAAATCGTCTCACTCGCGCGCGCGCCGCGCAGGTGCAGTGGGCCGGCCGCGGCGCGGAGTTCGCTGAGGGGCGCGACGACGCGGTAGCGATCGCCGCCGAGCGCTGTCGACGTTATTTGAGGCCGCTGTACGCGTTGGGCGCTGTCAATGTCCTGTGCCGACGAGGCGCCGATCAAGAACAAGGAGGCACCTGCGGCCAAAGCCAGCGGCGCGCTTCTCCATTGCATCTTTAGGCCCTCTCAGCAGCGCCTTCATGTGAGCCACGGCATTCGTGACGCTTTGGCCGAAGAGGAATGGGATTTGGTTAAGAATTGCTGTACTGTTTGAGCGTGAGAGTTGGTGCTCGGACCAGACCTCGCCGCGTGTGTAGGCGAAGGCCAGCGCGGCGCGCCATTGGTCATTGGTTTCTTTAACAAAAGAGGCGCCGACGCTGACCCCGTCCGGAGTCTCCCAGATGGATTCGATTAGCACAGACAGCCGGGCGCATTCGCGCCGTCCGACCCGTGAGCCGTCTAGCACCAGCAGCTGGTCGACCGCCAGCTCCTCAAGCGCCTCTCGCGGAGCGTTAAAGCGAAGGCCGCTGGCGGAAACATCTGAGGTCGCGGCCAGGTAGTTGGTGCCGCCGAGATCGAAAGAAATCGGCACGGCGCGGCGCAGGCGCGGGTTGGAGCGCCGCTGCGTGCGCTCGTAGACCGCGCCGAGCGCGCCCAGCAGCAGCGCCAAGTGGAAGGTGTTCCATACCAACAGGATGCTCATCATGCCCGCCTGCGTCGGGTCTTGAACCAGCCGGACCGCGCCAACGACTTCGCCGAGCAGCACCAGGCTGGTGAGCCAATAGAACGGCAGCGCCAGTTTGGAGATGTAGGTCTCCTCCAACCGCTCGCCCTTCGGCGTCACGACAAATTGCGGTGTGCGCGGGTTGCGAAACACCTGGAAGATCGCCGCCGTGCAGTGCACCGATTGCACCAGTTCGTAGAGTTCGGACGCGAACAGCCAACGCACGCGCCCGAACAGCGTCGCCGAAAGAAGCAAGGCGCCGACGACGTGCGGCACGCCATAGGCGATGAACTCGCCGGCATTCGCGTTCACCAGCTGTACGCCAAGCAGAATATAGAGCAGCGGCGCCAGCACGAACACCAGCCGCGCCATCGGGAAGAACCAGTAGAAGCAGGAGTTCAGATAGCAAAGCCGTTGCGGCAGCGTCAGACCCCGCTTTAGCAGCGGATTCTTCAGCAGCATGATCTGCGTCATCCCCTGAGCCCAGCGCATACGCTGATCGATGAAGCCGGCGAACGTTTCCGGCGCCAGGCCCGCCACCATCGGGCGCGGCACATAGGCGCTGCGATAGCCGCGGGAATGCAACTCCAGCGCCGTTTCGGCGTCTTCAGTGATCGAATCACCAAGAACGCCGCCGACTTCCTCCAGGCACTTTCGCCGCAGCACGGCGGCGGAACCGCAGAAGAATGAACCGTTCAGGGCGTCCAGACCGCGCTGGATCACCGAGTAGAACATTTCGTTCTCACCCGGCATGCGCTCAAACGTACCCAGGTTGCGCTCGACCGGATCGGGGTTGAGGAAGAAGTGCGGTGTCTGCACCAGGAAGAGTTTGGGGTCGTCGACAAAATAGCCGACCGTGCGACGAAGAAATTCTCGCGAAGGCACATGATCGGCGTCGAGAATGAGGATTAAATCGCCATCGGTGTCGGGCAGGGCGGCGTTGATGTTGCCGGCTTTGGCGTGCGTGTTCTGGGCGCGCGTTCGGTAGGTCGCGCCAGTTTGAGCGCAGAGCGCCTGCAGCGCCTTTCGCCGCGCCAACGCGGCGGCGCGCTTCTCGGGGTTGGCGTCATTGCATTTTTGGTCGGTCCCGCCGTCATCGAGCACATGAACGCTGAGGCGAGAAGGCGGATAGTCCATGGCCCGCGCAGCGCGAATAGTAATTTCGAGCAGGTCTTCGTCTTCATTGTAGGTTGGAATGAAAACGTCCACGCTCGGAAGTCGGTCTGCGGGCAGCGGCGCGATCGCGGGCTTGCGGTCGATGACGTCCGTGCAGAGAAACACCGAAAGCAAAAGGATGACGTAGCCGTAGATCTCCGCGCCAAACAATGTCAGTCCGAACACGGCGTTGACGGGGGTGTCGAACGGCACAGTTTCCTGGACGCGCCAAAACATGTAGCGTGTGCTCGTGAACACCGTGAGCAACACGGCGAAAACGCGGATGTAGCCGTAGCCGCCGCCGAAATACGCCGCGAGCGCAAAACAGATGATCGTCACCGAGGCGAGCATCCCCTGGGCGCGCAGCTCCACGGGCATTGCGGCCATCGCCGCGAGGACCGCAAACGCGGCCACCGCGCTCAGGAAACGCTGTCGAAATAGGTCAAAGTGGCCAGGCGGCATGCGGCGCTCGGTTAGGAGATGGCTAACCTATCGCGGCATGCTTAAGGAATCGGCGTAGATGCGCCGCCGATCTACATCGGCATCATCAAGCCAAGCAGGAATTGCGCACTCTCCGAGAAGCCAAACATGACGCCAAAGATGGCCGTCACCACCGCCAAAATCTTGGCGGTGGAGATGATATCGATCGCGGTCGTTCGCACGGCGCTGGCTGCGGCCTCAACCATCTCGGCATCCTGTGTGTGCTGCCGCGGGTGCGCGACAGCTTTGGCGCGGGGACGCTAGCATGCTTGCCTTCACGGATTATTCAAAAACGCCGTAAACCAGCGTTAGCCATGCACTTGTCATGTTAGCGCGTACCAGGCTTCGCGCGGCCGCCGCGCCCTAGAACGCGAGCGACCGCCGTTAACGCCGTTTATCCGTTAGGCTAAAGGCGGTGGTTACCAGCGTCATGCTAGGAATGCGGACTTTCGGG
>JBFXCP010000030.1:0-28123 GCA_050182055.1 Hyphomonadaceae bacterium | reverse complement strand
GGTGGTGCGCATCCAACCGCCTCCCATGAAGAGACGGGCGCATTGTCCATCGGCTCCGGCACTGTTGGATAGATTTTGGGTCCGCGTCCGTCGTTTCAGGGACTTGCGCGGAAAAAGCGTTGGAGAGATCCCCATCAAGGCGGACTGATCCAGCCGACATGCGGGGCGCGGAACGAGGGACTAGTTGCCGCTCGCTTGGCAGCGCCAGATAACGCTGCGCTGCGGCGCGCCTTCCGCAAAGCGCATCAAGGTCTCGTTGCGGCGCGTGATGGCGTCGACTGCGCCCTCGTCGTTGCAACCGCGTCCGGGCGGGGCGGCGATCGCGGTTGCGTAGGCTTCCTCGTCAAGGGGATAGCGTTCGCGGCGCAACTCGCCGGTCGTGATGTCGATCGTCGACACGTCGAGCGCGCGCGCCTCGCCCAGCACGAACACGCGGCGGAACTTTCCGCCTTCGTCAATGGGCGCGTAGAGCGTCTGATCGTTCACGCACAGCGCGCCTGACGCATTGAAGCTGGTGTCGGAGACGCCCTGCGCGCCGCGGCTCGCCTCGGCGTCCAGGGCGCAGGTGATTGCGCCGGAAAAGGCCGGCGCTTCGGCCGTCGTTTCGCCGGCGGGCTGGCGCATGCGCAAGAGCGCCACGCCGGCGGCGACAATCAGGATCGCCGCGACTGCTGCGCCGCCGACGACCGCCACCACGCCCATGCGCTTGTGGCGCGGCGCTTCGAACGGTTCCGGCTCCGCTGCGTGCGCCTGCCCCTGGCCGCGCCGGCGCGACAGAACGATCACGCCCAGAACGCACACGGCGACAAACAACGCCAGCGTGCCGCCGATTAGGATGACGATGGCGATGCGCGTCAGCCGGTCCGCGGTTTCGAGCTGGCTGGTGAGCTTCTCGATCTGCTCTTGCTGCGTCGAGACCGTCTGGTCGTATTCCGCAGCGATCCGTTCCTCATAGGGCAGGCAGCGTTCGTCGCTGAGCGCGGGGCTGACGCCCGCTTGGTCGAGGAACTCGAGCAGCTGGTTCGCCCGGGTCGACACGCCGCGCGTCTCACGCGTGTCCGCGCCGGAGACGTGCCAGGAATTCACGCCGATCACCCGGCCGCATTCGTCGAGCAGCGGCCCGCCCGACGAGCCGGACGAAATCACCGCCTGGTGGTTGATGGTCGGGATTGGCGCGCCCGTGGGCGCGCGGTCGCGGAGCGAGGCGATCTGGCCGGACGTGCGCGAGGCGGGGGTGGGGCGCAGCAGGTCCGCGCCCGTCGCG
Organism: Hyphomonadaceae bacterium; assembly: GCA_050182055.1. Lineage (GTDB taxonomy): Bacteria > Pseudomonadota > Alphaproteobacteria > Caulobacterales > Aquidulcibacteraceae > Vitreimonas. Next base: position 26,859 of record JBFXCP010000030.1, on the reverse strand, counting down.
CCCTGATAATCCACATCGGGATATCCCAGCGCCACGACGCCGTCGCCCGAATGCGGCTCGACGGTGGAAATGGTCAGTGCTGGGAGGTCCGGGCCGCCGCTGAACTCCAGCAGCGCCAGTTCGGTGTCGACCGAGTAGCGGATGATGCGCGCCGGGATCAGGCCCTCGCCTTGGGGCGGGATGATCGCGACGCCGAATTCCGGGCGCTGCCGGGCCGCGGCGACGACATGGGCGTTGGTCACCACCAAATTTGGCGCGACGACAAAGCCCGAGCCCGAGCCGTACAGCATGCGTCCTTCGGTGGTCTCCAGGATCACCACGACGCGCACGATGCCGCGCTCGGCCTCGTCGACGCTGGTTTGCGCCGCCGCCGAACCTGCGAACGCGACGAGCACGAGCGCCGCGAGCAACCTTAACGTCCTAGCGATCAAGTTATCCCCGCCCGGGCTAGGGGTGTCCCGGGGCGGATAATCAGGCGCCGGAGGGGGCCCCGCAAGCGCGCGCGCCAGTCGCGCGCGTTATGTGTCTTTCGCGCAAAGCCAGTGCTTTCCGAGGTTTACTAGGAACGCAGCGGTTCACGGCGCCGACTGCGGCTCTGTGACCAAGCGGTGTGGTGCAGCCAAAGGCGGCGCGGCCCTTGCATCCGCGCGGAACATCGCGGCAAGTGCATTCCGTCGGCGACGGGGGCGGTCGGCGGCTTGCGGTGTGTGCGGGCGAGTTCCGCGCGCACGAAAAGCCCCATCGCCCTCATTCCGGCTTAGAAATCTCTCTGAGCCGGCGCCGTCTCAGGATTGTTAAGCTTGCCGCATTAAGCCCGGGTCAGGGGCTGATTCGGCCGGTTCCACTGCGGCGAGGGTTTCGAGGCATGTTCGGCAATATGTTCGGTCTTGTTGCGCCGGATTTGGCGATCGATCTCGGCACCGCGAACACGCTGATCCATGTGAAGGGACGCGGCATCGTGCTCGATGAGCCGTCGGTCGTCGCCTACGTGAACGAGGGCGGTCGCAAAGTCGTCTACGCGGTCGGCACCGAAGCCAAGACCATGCTCGGCAAAACCCATCGCAACATGGAAGTCATTCGTCCGCTGCGCGACGGCGTCATCGCCGATTTCGACGTGGCAGAGGAGATGATCAAGCAATTCATCCGCAAGGTGCTGCCGCGCCCGGCGCTGATCTCGCCGCAGATCGTCATCTGCGTTCCGACGGGCGCCACGCCGGTGGAGCGGCGCACCATTCTGGAGAGCGCGCAAGCTTCGGGCGCGCGCCGCGTGAAGCTGATCGAAGAGCCCGTGGCGGCGGCGCTGGGGGCGGGCCTCCAGATCGAGAACCCTTCGGGCTGCATGGTCGTCGACATCGGCGGCGGCACCACCGAGATCGCCGTGCTGTCGCTGGGTGGCTTGGTGTGGTCGCGCTCGCTGCGCGAGGCCGGCGACAAGATGGATGAGGCGATCATCCAGTACCTGCGCCGCCAGGAAAACCTGATGATCGGCGACTCCACCGCCGAACGCATCAAGAAGGAGATCGGCACCGCCAAGGCGCCTGACCACGGGCAGGGCATGAGCATGCCGATCAAGGGGCGCGACAATCTCTCCGGCGTGCCGAAAGAAATCACCGTCACCGAAGCGATGGTGGCCGATGCGCTGGCTGAGCCCGTGACGCGGATCGTGGACGCGGTGCGCCAAGCGTTCGAGCAAATGCCGCCGGAACTGGCGGCGGACATTTTTGACCATGGCCTGATGATGACCGGCGGCGGCGCGTTGCTCCGCAATCTCGACACAGTTCTGCAGGAACGCATTTCCATTCGCGTGTCGGTGGCGGACGACCCGTTGCGCTGTGTGGTGAAGGGCTGCGGAATCGCGCTCGAAACCATAAACTCGTCGGAAGCGCGCCGGTTGCTGACCGAAGAAGTCTGAGCGCGCGCGAGCGGAAGAGGCGGCATAAGTGGCCAGACGCAGAAGCGGTGTGCGGCGTGCGGGAACGGGCCGGCGGATTCCGCCCGGCGTGTTGCTCGCGATCGTCCTGGCGATCGGCGCGCTTGCTCTGGTGGTGATGCGCGCAGCCCCGGGGGGTGGCGCGGTTCAGCAAGCCGGCGACGATGGCGCAGCGGCGGCAGGGCGTGTGGCGACTGGCCCCGTCCGCGCCAGTGAGAACTTCTTCCAGCGTCTGGCCTCGATGTGGGGCGCCAGCGGCCGCATCGAGACACTGGAGCGCGAAAACGCCGAGCTCCAGCAATGGCGCGACATTGCCGAGCGGCTGGCCGAGCGCAACGCGCGCTACGAAGAATTGCTGCGCATGCCGGCCGACACGTTCGGCGAGGGCGCGGATATCGAGAATTCCATCGCCGCGCAGCTGGTGCTCGACAGCGGCGGGCCGTTCATGCGGACGCTGGTCGCAAATGCCGGCGCCGACCATGGCGTGCGGGTTGGCTATATTGCCGTCAATGAGAACGGCCTGGTCGGCCGCGTCGTGTCGGTGGGGCGCCGCTCGTCGCGCATTCTGATGCTCGACGACTACAATTCGCGCATCCCGGTGATGGGCGAAGCTTCGCGGGTGCGCGCGGTGATGGCTGGGCAGGCGACACGTGCGCCAGAGTTGATCACGCACCCCTACCAGGTTCAGTCGCCGCGCCTCGACTTCATCGTTGGCGCACAGAACTTGCGCGAAGGCGAGCGCATCATCACCTCCGGCGACGGAGGGCTCTTTCCGCGCGGCATCCCCGTCGGTGTCGCGCGTGGCAGCCGCGACGGCCAGTGGCGGGTCGCGCTCTCGGCCCCGCAGCAGCCGATCGATTTCGTGCGCATCATTCCCTACTTGGGCGTCGACCGGCCAGAGGACGCGCCCGTGAGCGACGGCGGACCGCCGCTTGCCGCAGCGTCCTCGGTCGCGGTGATCGGCACGGAGACGATGACTCCGCCGCCAACCGCCCCGAGTGCGGCGAGCACGCCGCCGAGGACGCCGCGTCCGCGCCGTCAGCCGCCGCCGCAGGACGTGGCCGCCGCGCCGCAGCCGCCGCTCGAACAGCCGCAACCCGATCCGGCGCCGCCGCCTGCGGAGCCTCAAGAGTGAACGCGTTCCGCGTGCCGAGCCGCGGCGCGCTGCGCGCTTGGGGCTTCGCGCTGGCGGTGGCGAGCGTGATCCTGCCGGCGCTGCCGCTGGGCCCGTTGTTCGCGCAACCGCCGATGCCGCTCGCAGTGCTGTGGGCCGCCTATGGTTGGGCCGCCGAGGACGAGAGCGGGTGGCGCGCGCCGCTTGCGCTCACGCTCCTGGGCCTGGTGCACGATCAGCTCGCCGGTAATCCGTACGGCCTGTTCGTAGTGCTTTACCTCGCCGCATATCTTATTGGCCGCGTCGCCGCCAATTTGATGTCGGCGCCCAACTTCTTCTCGCTCTGGAGCGGCTTCATCGCGACCGTCGTCGTGACGATCCTGATCGCATGGCTGCTTGCGCCGCTTGCCCTGGGGCCAAACGTCTCGGTCGATCCCTACGCCTGGGCGGCGGCTATCACGGTGGGTCTCTTTCCGATCGTTCGCCCGCTCTACATGGGCAAGGGCGCATCGCTGCGGGCGCAGCGGGGAGTGCGGCGATGAAGGGCAAGAAGGTCGGCTCGACGCTGCCCAAGCGCGACGCGGCTGCGATTTTCAATCGCCGCGCCTGGATCTTGTCGGTCGCCGGCGGCGGCGTCTTGGCTTTGATCATGGGGCGCATGGCGCAGTTGCAGGCCGAGAACCTGTTCAGCCGCCAGTACAGCGAGGCCGCCGACGAAAACCGCTTCGACACGCGCATCGTCGCACCGCCGCGCGGCGTCATTTACGACCGCTTCGGCGTGATCCTGGCGCAAACCAGCAAAGACTATCAGGTTGCGGTGCTGCAGAACGATACCGAGAACATCGAGCAGGTCGTCGGCGATGTGGCCAAGATATTGGGCTACAATGCCGAGTGGGCGCGGCGCGCCATCATCAAGGTGCGCGGCGGTTCTCGCTACGAACCCCAGCCGATCGCCGAGGGGCTGACCTGGGAAGAGTTCAACGCCATCAATGTGCGGCTGCCGGAACTGCGCGGCATCGTCGCGCAATCCGCTGACGTGCGCGCCTATCCGTATGACGTCGTCTACGCACACCCGATCGGCTATGTGCAGAAGCCGACGCAGCGCGACATCGACGCCGCGCTCGAGCAGGGCGAAGCGGGACAGTCGCGCGCCGTCTATTTGCGCAATCCGCATGTGCGTGTCGGCAAGGCCGGCCTCGAGGCCGAGATGGAGCCGGCGCTGCATGGCCAAGCCGGCTGGCGCAAGGTCATTGTCAACGCCCGCGGCGTCGAGCAAGGCGAAGATGAGAGCGAGTACCGCGCGCCGGTGCGCGGCTCGGGGCTTGTGCTCACGCTCGATCACGAATTGCAGCGCACGGCGATGCAGAACTTCGGCGAGCAATCAGGCTCCGCCGTCGTCATGGATATCTACACCGGCGACCTGCTGGTGATGGCGTCGGCGCCCGGCTTCGATCCCAACTTGTTCGTCAACGGCATCGGGCGCGAGCCCTTCCGGTTGCTGAACGAGGACGAGAAGAAGCCGCTCTACCACAAGACGGTCACCGGCGTGTACGCGCCGGGCTCGACGTTCAAAATGATCGTCGGCATCGCCGCCAAGCAGGCGGGCGTGGAAGACAATTGGGCGGTCGGATGCGGCGGCGGCTTTTTCTATGGCGGCCGCACCTTCCATTGCTGGCGTGCGGGCGGCCATGGCCGAATGAACCTGCACGACGCGATCAAGCACTCGTGCGATGTGTATTTCTATCAAGCTGCGCTGCGCGCCGGTCCTGAGCGCATTGCGGCGGTCGCGCGCCAGTTCGGCCTCGGACAGCATTTCGATGTGAGCGTGCCGAACGTGCGCGACGGCCTCATCCCCGATCCGACGTGGTGGCGCGAGAACCGCGGCGAGGAATGGACGGGCGGTCTTACCGTCAACTACGGCATCGGGCAGGGCGCGATGGGCGTCACGCCGCTCCAGTTGGCGGTGATGGCCGCGCGCCTCGGCAACAACGGGCTCGCCGTGACGCCGCGCCTGATCCGCGAGGCGCCGGGCATCGGCGATCCGCCGCAACCGCCGCATATGAGCGGCATCGAGGCGGAATATCTCGCGCGCGTCCGCGACGGCATGTTCGGCGTTTGCAATGAGCCCGGCGGCACCGCCGTGCGCGCCGGAACGCTCGAACTCGTGCGTCACCCGGAAACCGGCGCAGCCGTGCCGCTGACGCCGGAGAACCGCGGCTGGCAACCGGTGCAGATCGCCGGCAAGACCGGAACCGCGCAGGTTCGCGCGCTCGGCGCCAACCGCGGCCGGCATTACTCGACAATCGAGTGGAAGTACCGGGACAATGCGCTGTTCTGCTGCTTCGGCCCATGGCACGAGCCGCGCTATGCGTGCGCGGTCGTCGTCGAGCATGGCGGCGCGGGCTCGGCAGTGGCGGGCCCCATCGCGCGCGAAATCATGCGCGCCACGCTGATGCGCGATCCCTCCAAGCGCGCGCCAGCGCGCCTGGCGCAGCTGGAACGCAATCTGGGGAGCGCATGATGACGACGCTCGCAGCCGCCGGCGGGGGACCGCGTACGATCCTGGATCGCGTCTCCAAACTCAATTGGGGCATCATCACGATTCTGATCGCGCTGGCGTTCGTGGGCGTGCTGATGCACTTCTCGGTTTCGTCGGGCGAATGGACCGACATGCCGTTGAAGCATGGCAGCCGCTTTGTCGTGCTGTTGGGCGTCATGCTGGTGACGGCGATGTTTCTCGATACGCGGTTTTGGCTGGCGATCGCCTATCCGCTCTATGCAGGCGCGCTCTTGCTGCTGGTGGGCGTCGAAGTCGCCGGCGAAACGCGCATGGGCGCGACGCGCTGGCTCGATCTGGGCTTCATGTCGCTGCAGCCGTCCGAGCTGATGAAGATCGGCATCGTGCTGGCGCTCGCGCGTTATTACACCCAGCTCGATGCGCGCAAGAGCGGCACGGTGCTCTGGATCATTCCGCCGTTTCTGATGATTGTCGCGCCCGTGGCGCTCGTGATGCACCAGCCCGACCTCGGCACGGCGCTGATGATTCTGTTCGCGGGTGTGTGCGTCATGTTCCTCGGCGGCCTGTTGTGGAAGATCATCGCCGCCGGCGCCATCGTCGCGATTGGAGGCGCGGTCTTCGCCTACACATCGGTCTTGCACGACTACCAGCGCGAGCGCGTCAATGTCTTCCTCGGCATTACCGACGATCCGCTCGGCGCAGGCTATCACGTGCTGCAATCCAAGATCGCCATCGGGTCCGCCGGCCTGTTCGGGCGCGGCTATCTGCAGGGCTCGCAGAGTCAGCTCGATTTCTTGCCGGAAAAGCACACCGACTTCATCTTCACGATGATCGTCGAAGAGTTCGGCCTGCTGGGCGGCGCGCTGGTGCTGGGGCTCTTCGGAGCGCTGATGGCGCTGACGATGCAGGTGGCGATGCGCGCCCGTTCTCTGTTCGGCAAGCTCGCCGCGGGCGGCGTCGCAGCGACCCTGGCGTGCTACGTGTTCATCAACACGGCGATGGTGATCGGTCTCGTGCCGGTCGTGGGGATCCCGCTGCCGATGATCAGTTTCGGGGGCACGGCGATGGTCACGCTGATGGCCGGCTTCGCCATCGTCCTCAGCGTCGATCTGCACCGCGATCAACACGGCGCGCGCGGCTGGCTCTGGTAATCACCACTTGCCGCCGTCAACCATCCAGTCCGTAGCGCGCACCAGCGCGTCGACGATGCCGGGCTCGAGGCTTGAGTGACCGGCGTCGTGAATGATCTCGAGCTCGGCTTCCGGCCACACGCGTTTCAGATCCCACGCATTCGAGAGCGGCGTGCACATGTCATATCGGCCGTGCGCGATGCGGCAGGGGATGTGCCGCATGCGCGCCGCTTGCTCCAGCAGCCAGCCGTCTCTCTCGAAGAAGCCTCGATTGACGAAGTAGTGGTTCTCGATGCGGGCGAAGGCCTCCACGAAGCGGTCCTCGTTGAAACGCGAGGGCAAGGCGCTGGGGCCTGCGATGGAGATGGTTTCGCCCTCCCAGCGCGCCCACGCGCGCGCCGCGCTCAGGCGTGTCTGCCAGTCGGATGACGTGAGCCGCTTGTGGAACGCGTGCAGAAGATCGCCGCGCTCGGAGTCGGGGATCACGCTCACGTAGCGGGCAAACGCGTCCGGGAAAATGTGGCTCGCGCCGTCCTGATAGAACCAGTCGATCTCGCTCTTGCGCAGGAGGAAGATGCCGCGCAACACGAGCCCGGCGACGCGCTCAGGAGGCTTGGCGGCGTACGCGAGCGCCAACGTCGAGCCCCATGAGCCGCCGAACACCACCCATTTGTCGACGCCGGCGCGTTCGCGCACGCGTTCGATGTCGGCGACCAGGTCCCAGGTCGTATTCTCGTTCAATTCCGCGTGCGGCGTAGAGCGTCCGCAGCCGCGCTGATCCATCATGATCATGCGATAGCGCTTGGCGTCGAAGAAGCGGCGCATTTCGGGCGACAGGCCGCCGCCAGGACCGCCATGCAGCGCCAGAGCTGGGCGCCCGTTGGCGGCGCCGCTTTCTTCCCAATAGATCGTATGCAGCGGCGACACGCGCAGCATTTCGCTCGTCTTGGCCTCGACCGGCGGGTAGAGGTCGCGGCGGGGCGGGGCGGATTGGCCGTACATGCCGCTTGGTTAGGAGGGTGCGCGGCCGCAAGCAAGGCGCGCGCTGTCGCCCCTCCCGCTTGGGCGCGCGGAATGTTAGCGCTCTGGCCGAAAATCCGGAATCAACCTGTGAGCAGCCCCGAGCCATCGATTTTCGCCACGCGCGCGGCGCGGGTGACGCTCGTCATGTCCTGCCTGTTCGGCACGACGGGCGTAATTCTCGTCTACCTGCCGCGCTGGTTGGAGGTGGAACGCTTGCTCACCGGCGCCGAGATCGGCGCTGTGCTTTCGCTTGCGCAGGCGGCGCGTCTCGTCACCGGACCGGCCATCGCCTATTGGGCCGATGGCGTCGCAGACCGGCGCACGCCGATGCGCATCGTCTCCGTTGCAGCACTGATCGCCTACGCGGCGTTCTTCTTTCTCGCGCGCGACTTCGCGTCTCTGCTGGTCCTGGGATTCGTCGCCCTGTCGCTGACCCAGGCGATGACTCCGCTCGTGGAAGCAGCGACGCTTCGCGCGACGGCGCACGGCCGCATGAGCTATGGCGTCGCGCGCGGCATTGGCTCGATCGCCTTTATCGTCGCCAACATCGCCGGCGGCTTTCTGGTGGCGCGCTTCGGATTGGGCGCGGTGGTGGTCTGGGTGATCACAGGCCTCGCCGTGGTGATTGCGTCGGCGTGGCGCGCGTTGCCGCCCGATCCGCCGCCGGCGCGCAAGGCGCGCGCCGAGCGAGCGGGCGAACTTTCCGCGCTTCTGCGCAATCGCCGCTTTCTGATCGTGATCGTCGCCTGCGGTCTCATCCAGAGCGCGCACGCCTTCTACTACGGCTTCTCGACCATGGCTTGGCGCGCGCAAGACTTGCCGGACGGGATGATCGGCATGCTGTGGGGCTTTGGCGTCGCCGTTGAAGTCGTGTTTCTTTGGAGCCTCCCCGCGATCGAGCGGCGGTTCCCGCCGGAGACCTTGATCTTGCTGGGCGCCGGCGGCGGGGTGCTGCGCTGGCTGGCGATGGGGTGGGGGCCGACGGATTGGCCATTGTGGCCGTTGCAGGCGTTGCACGCATTGAGCTTCGCCGCCGCGCATGTGGGGGCGATGCGCCTCATCCACCGCGAGACGCCGGAGACCTCCGCCGCCATGGGCCAGACCCTCTACGCGGTCCTGACCGGCGGCATACTCATGGGCGGCTGCACGTTGCTGTCGGGCATGCTCTACGATTCCGTTGGTTTGCGCGGCTATTGGGCGATGGCGGCCATCGCGCTCGCGGGCGGATTGCTTGCCATTCCGTTGCTGGACACGCCGAAACGGCGCGGCGCAGCAACTTCGCGTTAACATTTCGCCCCTTGCGGGAACCGGGCGCCTCGAAAGCGCCTTTGCGTTCTTTGCCTAATGTTTTCTGTTAGCGCGGTATCGATGGTCGGGCAGAACGCCTGAGGGGACCCTGATTTCATGGCCGCAGAGGCCGCATTCGAGTTCCGCGAGGACGACGGCGCGCCGGTCTTGGCGCTCCGCGGCGACTGGACGGTGGATACCATCGCCCGGATCGAACGCGCCGTGCTTGCCATCGCCGAGCAACTCAAACCGGGCGCCGTCGTGGACGTGGGGCAGCTGGGCCGTTTGGATGTGGCGGGCGCCTTTCTGATCGACCGGACGTTCCGCGAAAGCGCGGCTGGCGCCAACGAACGCATCGCCGTGCGCGGCAAGCACGCCAACGCGCTGCAGCTGCTGGCCACCGCCCGAAAGGCCGCCGCCGATCTTCCTGCCAAGCCGCGCGGTCCGCAGGGCTTCGTCGGCTTCCTGGAGCGGGTGGGCCGGCTCATGGGCGCCATCGGCCGCGATATCATCGATACGGTGGGGTTTCTCGGCGAGACCATCGTCGTGCTTGGCCGCCTCCTGGCAAATCCAGGCAAGTTGCGCTGGACATCCATCGTCCGCGTGATGGAGACGGCGGGGCTCAACGCGATGCCGATCGTGGCGCTCCTGTCGTTCTTCATTGGCATGGTCGTCGCCTATCTCGGCGCGCGCATTCTGCAGGATTTCGGCGCGACGGTGTTCACGGTCGATCTCGTCGCCATTTCGGTGCTGCGCGAGTTCGGCGTCGTGATCACCGCCGTCTTGCTCGCGGGGCGCACCGACAGCGCTTACACTGCCGAAATCGGCGCGATGAGGATGCGTCAGGAAATCGACGCGATGCGCGTCATCGGCATCGATCCGATGGAGGCTCTGGTCGCGCCGCGCGTGATCGCCATGTTGGTCATGACCCCGATCCTCACCTTCGTAGCGATGATGGCGGGGATGTTTGGCGGTCTCATCGTGTGCTGGGGGGCGCTCGATATCAGCCCGTCGATGTTCTTCGGGCGCATGGCGGAATACGTGCCGGCGCAGCACTTCTGGGTCGGGATGTCGAAAACGATCGCGTTCGCCATCGTGCTCGCCATCATCGGCTGCAAACAGGGACTATCTGTCGGCGGCGACGTCGGCTCGCTCGGCAAGCGCGTGACCACCTCCGTCGTGCAGTCGATCTTCATGGTCATCCTGTTGGACGCATTGTTCGCCCTCTGGTTCCTGGAGATGGGCTGGTGAGCGAAGAGATCGCCATCCGCGTGCGGGGACTTGTCACCCGCTTTGGCCAGCAGACCGTGCACAACGGTCTCGATCTCGACGTGCGCCGCGGCGAAATTCTCGGCGTGGTCGGCCCGTCCGGTTGCGGAAAGTCCGTGTTGCTGCGCGAGATCGTCGGGCTGGATGCGCCCACCGAAGGCGTCATCAGCTTTCCGTATCACGAAGCAAACGACATCGAACCGCGGGTCGGCGTGATGTTCCAGGACGGCGCGCTGTTCTCGAACTTGACTTTGCTGGAGAATGTCGAGGCCCCGCTGCGCGAGCATACCCACATCTCGCCGCACTTGCGCGCCGAGATCGCGGCGCTGAAACTCTCGATGGCGGGGCTGGGGCCGGACGCGTTCTACAAGCGCCCAGCGCAAATTTCGGGCGGCATGCGCAAGCGCGCGGCTGTCGCGCGGGCCTTGGCGCTCGATCCGGAACTGCTCTTCCTGGACGAGCCGACGGCTGGACTCGATCCGATCAGTGCCGAGAATTTTGATCGCATGACCGAAGACCTCGCACGCTCCCTGGGGCTGACGGTTTTTCTCGTCACGCATGACCTCGATACGCTGCACGCCATCTGCGACCGCGTCGCTGTGCTTTACAGAGGCAAGGTCGCAGCGATCGGACCGATCGCCGAAGTCGCCGCCAACGCGACCGGCTGGGTGAAGGAATATTTCTCAGGACCGCGCGGGCGCTCCGCTGATCGCGCCGCGGGAGGGTAGGCTGATGGAAACGAAGGCCAATTATGTGCTGATCGGCGCCGCAACCGTGATCGGGGCGGTGCTCATCATGTTGTTCGCGGCCTGGATGTCGACCGGCGATCTGCGGCGCGGCGTCAACGAATTCGACGTGGTGTTCGATGATCCCGTGCGCGGACTGACCGAGGGCGGCGAGGTGCGCTTCAACGGTATTAAGGTCGGCGAAGTGGACGATCTGCGGATCGATCCGGAGAGCACGCAGCGTGTCATCGCGCGCATTCGCGTCTCCACCGACGTGCCGGTGAAGACGGATACGCTCGCCCAGCTCGAACCGATCGGCCTCACCGGCGTGACCCTTATTCAACTCTCGCCAGGTTCGCCCAACGCCGAAGTCCTGCGCCGCGAATTCGGCGCGCCGATCCCGCGCATTGAAGGCCGCGGCAGCCAGATCGACATTCTGGTGGAGCGCTCCGAAGACATCGTCATGCGCGCGAGCGAGGCGATGGCCGCGGTGCGCGATCTGCTGACGGACGAGAACATTGCCCGCGTGAGCCGCGTGATCGCCAACCTCGAGGCGACCTCCGCGCTACTTGCCGACAGAAACGGCGCTGTAGCCCGGTCTGGCGCCGCCGTTGGCGCGATGACCGACGCCGCCGCAGAGATCGGCCAGTTGGCGCGCCAGACCCGCGAGGATTTGGCCAATCTGGATCGCATCATGACCGACGTCTCGCTGGCCACGCGCACGGCTTCTGGCGAGACGCTGCCGGAGTTGACGCTGGCGGCGGAGGAAATTCGCCGCGCCGCGGCCGCCATCACGCGTGTCGCCAACAATCTGGAAGAAAACCCGTCCATCCTCACGCCGCGCTCGCCGCGGCCGACCGTGGAGCTTGAGCCATGATGCGCGCTTTCATTCTCGCTTCGTTGCTCTTGCTCGGCGGCTGCATATCGCTGCTCCCAGAGCCGCCGCCGGCGCCGCGCGTGTATGCGTTGGAGGCGGGCGATGTCGTTGCGTCGCAGGGTGCGCCCGTCGACGCCGTGATTGCGGTGGCGATGCCCTCGGGCGAGCGCGCCATCCTCGGCTTCGACCTGATCTGGCGCACCGGCGATCAGCTGGCCTACGTCAACCAGTCGCAATGGTCTTCGCGCGCGGAGCAATCGTTGCAGACGCTCTTGGTGGAAACGCTCATTCGCCAAGGCCGCTTCCGCGCCGCAACGCGCATCGGCGAAGGCAGCGCCAACTATGAAATTCGCTGGGACGTGCTGGATTTCGAAGTGCGCGAGGAAACGATGACGGCGCGCTTCTCCGCCGACGTGCGCCTGTTGGCTTCGCCGGGGCGGCGCATCATTGCCGCGGACATCATCACCGCCGAAGTTCCCGTCGCAGAACGATCCACCTCGGCGGCCGCCCAAGCGCTTGCGCGCGCCGCCCGGGAAGGCGGCGCGCGCATTGGGGAGTTTGCAGCCGATGCGGCGGAGGCGCAGGCCTCCGCCGAGTGATCACGCCAACGCGGCGTCGATCAGCAGGTAGGCGCGCACAAGGTCCGAACCTTCGCCCTTGGTCTCGCTCTTGGCGAGGTCGGGGCGGGCGCGGAACTGCGTAGCCACGTTCTGCGCGTGGGAATTGCGCTTCACGTGACGCGAGATACGGCCCACGGCCCCCGGCGCTGCGTCCACAACGGCGCGGCGGCGCGCGGAAGCGCCTTCGCGAGAGTTGCGGGCGATGCGCTCCAGGTCGCGTGCATCGAGCACGTCGCCCAGGTCGACGCCGGCTTTGGTGACCAGCGCAATCGCGCCAGCTTGCAGCATCCGGTCCAAGTTCTGCTCTGGCTGGCCGAATTCGACCAGGTCGAGGCTGCTTTCGTTGGCGGCCTGTGGGACGGGCTCTTCCGTGCGTTGCGGCGCGAAATTGCTCCACGAGCCGAAGCCCTTGAAGCTGCGCCGCGGTTCGCTGTCGACCGCCGTGCGGCTGCTGCGCGCGACGGCGGCGTTGGCGGCGGCATGCAGCGAGCTCGCTTCCGGCGCCTCGACGTTGCGGGGCGCGCGCTCGACGCGCGCGCTCTTCTTGGCGCCGCCCGAGGCAAAGCGCTGACCGACCGCGTGCGCATGCTGCACGGCGGCGGCCTGGCCTTCTTCCGAGGCGATGCGGGCGGAGAGGGCCGCATTCTTCAGTTGCGCCAGCGTTTCCGCCGCAGCCTCCTGCAACGCCACCGTTTCCGCACGGATCAACTGCGCCGCGCGCTTGGCTTCGAACACCGCCGCACGCGTGGTTTCGCGCACCGCGCCGGCCGTTTCGTTGGCGGCCATCACCGCTTCGGCGGTCGACTTGCGCGCTGTCTCGGTGAGGCGCGTCGCTTCGGTCAGCCCTTCCAGCATGTTCGACATGGCGCCGTTCAGCGACGTCGTCGCCGCCGACGCATCGTTCGCAACCTGATGGAACTCCGCCGTACGCTCGCCCATGATCGTGGCCGAAGCGGCGAACGAGGCGAGGTGCGACTCGAGCGCGTCCTCGGCGGCGGTGATCTCCGTCTTCACCAGCTTGGACGCTTCGCGCATCAAACGAATCTGCCGGCCGATGGTGTGCGCCATCGTCTCGGTCTGACCCTTCAGTTCGCCGTTGAGCTCGACCAGCGCATCGCGCTCGGTCTTCAGCGCGTGCGTCATCGTATCGGCGCCTTCACGCGACGCAGCAACGGCGTCTTCGAAGATCACTGCGTTGCGCTGCGCGCTGCGCTCGAGTTCCGCCAAGCGGTCGAGCGCGGTCGACACCGCTTCATTGAGCGCTTCGATTTCCGTCTTCACCGTGTTGGTGAGGCGCTGTGCGTCGGCTTCGCCGGCTTCCACCGGATTGGCGCGTTCTTGCGCGATGCGCGTCAGTTCCATCGCCAGGCGGCGCGCCTTCAGTGCTTCGCCCGCCGCGGAGGCCGCGACCCAGAACAGAAGCGCGGGCCCAAAGGCGAGCGCGATCATGCCGGCTTGCATCGCCGGGTCCATCGCCATCACGGCGTCGACGCCGAAATAGGACAGCGGACCGCCGATCGCGCCGACGATCCAGAGCAGCGCAGCGACGCCGCCAAGGAAACCTGCCCATGAAAAGCCGGTCTTCACCTTCTTCGGTGCGGCCGGTTCAATTGTCGCGGGTTCTTCGACTGGGCGGTCGAAGTCTTGAACGTCGATCTCGTCGTTGGCTTCGGCTTCGCCGAAGGCTTCGAACGGATCGCGTTCGTCTTCATCATCGAAATACATAGCGCAAACTCCCGAGCGCCCGATCGGTTTGCGGGCGTTAACGGCGACGGCTGCAACGGCCATGCCAGGGAGGCGAGTGGCGTTCTCGCGCCGCGCGTGCGCCAAATCGGTGCAAGCAGCGCGCCGCCGCGCGTGCGCGCGGGGAGAATTAGGGTTGATCTGCGCGGCGCGACACGAATGCGCGCGGCCCACGTATCGCTCGCCGCGAAGGTAAATGCGCGCTGCGCCTACCCGGCGGCGGCGTCGATCAGCAGGAAGGCGCGCGTAGCCTCTGCGTTCATCGCCGCACGGCCGCGGCTGATCTGCTCGGCGATGCGCGCGCCTTCGTTGCGCAGGAAGAGCATCGCCTCTTGGTTAGCGTGCGAGTCACGGGCCAGATGATCGCCGAGCCGCCGCGTCGCGTCGCCGGCTGCATCGCGCACCGCGCGGCGCCGCGCCTGCGTGCCCGAGCGCGCGCGCTGGGCGATGCGCTCGAGACCAGACGGCGAGAAAACCTCGTCAAGCCGCAACCCCGCGCGTTCGATCACCTCGACGATCGGTGCGGCCGGCGATGTCCGCGGCGTCGAGATCTGCCGCCGCAGGTGGGCGACAGGGTCCTCGGTGCGGGGCGCCGGCGTGGGCGCCGCGGCCGGCGCGTCCGCGTCGTCGACCGAGGAAAGGAGATCGCGCCACGTCCAGTCCGATGGCGCGGCGCGGTCCGGCTCGCGCTCGACGGGACGGCGGGGCCGCGCTGGCGGAGGCGTTTCCAACTCGTCGCGCGTCTGGCGCCAGGAATTGTCGTAGTTGTCGCTCTCCTCCTGCGTGGGTTCAGACGCCGCCGTCGAGTCCGGACGCGGAGGCGGCGTGCGCTGCCGCACCCGCGCGCCACGCGGGGCGGGGTGATCTTCCTCGACTGCGGCGCGCGCGCCGATCGCCGCGCTGCGCGCGGCCTCGGCCGCGTCGCGCAGCCGTTCCAGTGCAATCGCGGCCTCGCGCTCCACGTTAACCGCTTCGCCGCGGATGACATCTGCGGCGCGTTTGGCGTCGTCGATGGCGCGTACGGTCGTTTCGCGCACCGCGCCGGCGGTCGAGTTTGCGGCAAGCGTCGCGGCTTCCGCCGACTGCCGCGCCGCGTCCGTCAGATTGGTGGCCTTCGCCAGAACGTCGAGCGCGTTTGAGAGTGCGTGTTCGAGCCGGAGCGCCGAGTCCGCGCTGGCTTGGGCCGCGCTGGAGAGGCCCTGGGTGCGGTCGGTGATCAGGGCCGCCGCCGCGCCGAACGACGTGAGGCGATGGTCAAGCGCCTGGTCCGCCGCGCGCACTTCGGACTCCGCTTGCCGCGCGGCCTCCGAAATCGCGCTGGTATGACGGGCGATGGAGTCGCCGATGGTCTGGGCTTGGTTGTTCAACTCGCGCGAAATCCGCAGCAATTCCTCGCGTTCGCGCTCCATGCCGACGATCATCTGGTTGGCGCCGGCTTTGGCTTGGTCGCTCATCTCATCGACCGCCGCAGCTTGGCGCGCAATCTGGCCTTCGACTTCCTGCAGCTTCGCCAATGTATGCTCGAGCGCGCGGTCGAGCGTGCTGATTTCGCCGCGCACGGTCGTCGCCAGTTGGCGCGCAGCGTCTTCGGCGCTGCGCTCTGGATTCATCAATCGATCGGCGGCGTCGGCGAGACGCTGCGCTTCGGCGCGGGCGCGTGCGCTGTCGCGCGCGGCAAGGCCGGAGAACCACGCCATGAGGGCGGGCAGAACGGCCGCCGCTGCAATCGCGGCCAATTCGACCGGGGCCAACGCCGAAAAATCGCCAATCAACGCGACGCTCGCCGCGATCGCCCCAGCAATCCAAAGCACGCCGACGGCCAGTGCGAGCATGCCGATCATGGCGCCGGGAGCGCGTGCGCGGACAGGGTCGTCTGCGGTGGCCATACGATGACTTTCCAAGCACGCGCGCGGCCGCGCGTTCATGGTCAACGGAAACGAAAGAAGTTAGGCCATTTCAAGGGGACGAGAGCGGTCCGGCAGATGTATTCGCCGTCACTTCTCTTGCTGCTGGCACGCCTCGCCCGCGCACCGCTCAGCCGAAGGGGCGCGCTGCTCCGCCGTCACGCCGACCCACGCCAGGGCCATGGCGACCAGGAAATCGCGAACCATCACAAGAAGCGCAAGCATCGCCCTCTACCTCAACGCAGCTTTTCGGTATGTGCGCGCTTCGCGCCGGACAAACAAGCGCGTGTCGCCGCAAGAGCCACGAAAAAGCGAATTGTGGGTTACAGACCGCACGCCGTCTTGACCGCGCCGCGGCAGCCGCTAGGTTTGCGGCTATGTTACAACATAACGCACTGCTCGCCGGCAAACGGGCGCATGTGGCGCACGCGACGGTCATGGGGCTGCACGCCCTGTGTTGCGGCATGCCGGCTCTCGCGATGACGGCGGCGGCGCTCTCGGGCGCGGCCTCAGGCGCGGCCTTAGCCTCTGAATCATTTACGCAATTTCATACACTCCTGCACGCCCACGAGGGGTGGATCCTGGCTCTCTCCGCTCTCCTGGTGGGCGCCGGCGCCGTTCTGGAGGTGCTCGCGCGCCGCGGGACGCATCGGCATGGCTTTCCGTGGCTCTTCCTGTTCTCGGTGGCGTGCTTTGCGGCAAACGCCGCGATCATCCTGGGGCACCGGATAGCGGGTTAGGCGCGGCGGGGCGGGGGGCGCCCAGCTATGGTTTAGTCAAAATTCACCGTCCGCTGGCAGCGTCGCGATCGACCCGAAGTTGGGCGGAGCGCGGAATGACGCTGGCGAACATGACCGTGCTTGCCGACGCCGCGGCGGCCCGCCGTCGCGAGATGCCGGTCGCCATTGCTCTGGTGCTGCTCACCGGCGGAATCGCCGCCGCCGTTCTGGGCGGCGCCGGGCCCGTCGCGTGGGCGGCAGTGATGGTCGTCCTCTTCATCCTCGACACCGAGCTGTATCGCCGCCTCGACACCGTCGACGCCCAACTCACGCAGACGGCGTCGCTTGGCGTCGCCGTCTGGGCGTTCTTCTGTTCGACCTTTTACGTTGCGTTGCCTATCGCGCTTTGGGCGCAGGGGCAGGCCGCCGGCGCCGTTGCGGCGATGGTGCTCTGGGTCGTCGGCGTCGTTCGCCAATTCGATCCGGGCTTGTCCGGCTCGCTCGCGGTCGCCATCGCTGGGGCGGCGCCCCCGGCGTTGTCGCTCATGGGCGCGCCGCTTTGGTTTGCCGCGCATAGCCCGCAGCCGGACTGGGATCTTGCCGTCATCGCCGTCGCCGGCGGGGGCGCGCTGACCGCCTACGTCATGCGCGCGCGCCTTCGCGCCCAGCTTGGGCCGCGCGCGGCCCGCGAAGAGGTGCAGCATCGCCAACCACGAGCCAAGCCCGCGTAAGGAACCGACATGCGTATCCTGATTGCCGAAGATCACCCGGACAACCGTGAGATGCTGACACGCCGGCTGCAACGGCGCGGTTACGAAGTGCATGTCGCCGAAAATGGCGCCGAAGCGGTCGAAAAGGCGAAGACCTGCGCGCCGGACCTGATCTTGATGGATATCTCGATGCCGGTGATGTCGGGCATCGAAGCCACGAAGCTGATCCGGACCACGCCGGATGTGTCGCGCGTCCGGATCGTGGCGCTCACCGCGCACGCGATGGAGAGTGCGCGGCGCGAGTGTCTGGAAGCCGGGTGCGATGATTTCGCGACAAAGCCGGTGGACTTTGCCGGCTTGGTGGCCCTGATCGAGAAGTATGCCGCCTGAACCACGCGCGTGGTTAGCACGCGTCAAGGTTAGCAAAACCTAGCGCGCAGACATTAGCGCGACTTCAACCTCCGCGTTGTAAGCTTGCCGGCTGGTGATGGTGTTTCGGGCGGCAGAGGGGCGCATGCTGGCGCAAGGCGATGATGGCGCGTCCACGCCGGCGCGCCTTGGACGCATCCTCCTGGTCGACGACCAGGCGCAGAACCGCGACATGCTCGGCCGCAGGCTCGAGCGTCGCGGCTACGAAGTCGTGTTGCGCGAGAGTGCGGTCGGCGTCGAGGACACCATTGCCGAACTCGGAATCGAACTCGTACTGCTCGACTGGATGATGCCGGAACGCTCCGGGTTCGACGCACTCTCCGGGATCCGGGCGCGCTTCGACGCCGAGCACGTGCCGGTCATCGTCGTGACCGCGCTCGACGACGGCGACATCGTTTCCCAGGCGCTCGAAGGCGGCGCCAACGACTACATCTGCAAGCCGATCGACCTGCGCGTGCTGACGGCGCGCATCAAGGCTCAACTCGATCGCCGCAAAGCGGTGCTCGACCTCGACGCCATCCGCGACAGCCTTGAACGCACGGTGCAAGAGCGCACCCAGGATCTTGTCGCCGAAATCAGCGAGCGCGAGGCGGCGGAGGCGCGCGCCCAAACGCTGGCGCGGCACGATCCGCTCACCGGCTTGGCCAATCGGCGTCACTTCCTCGAGGAGCTCGAGCGCCGGCTCAGCTTGGTCGTCGACGAAGCGAGCGCCTTCGCGCTGATGTTCGTCGACCTGGACCGCTTCAAGCCGATCAACGACGTGCATGGCCACGCGATCGGCGATCAGCTCCTGCAGGTGATCGCGACCCGCCTTTCCAGTTGCATCCGCGACGACAGTTTCGCGGCGCGCTTGGGCGGTGACGAATTCGCGGTGCTGATTGAAGGACCCGGAGGGCGCGACGCCGTGGCGGCCGCGGCTAGGCGCATCCTGCACGAACTCGCCGCGCCGATCCTGATCAACGGCCTGAAGCTGACGGTCGGCGCCTCGATCGGCATCGCGCTTTGCCCGGAAGACGGCCGCAGCGCCGCCGAACTACTCCAGCGCGGCGACGCCGCCATGCTGCGCGCGAAGGAAGATCGCGGCGCCTACCAGTTCTTCGACTCTTCGATCGACGAAGAGCTCAAGTCGAAGGCCTCGCTCGAGAACGAGTTGCGCGTCGCCATTCCAAACGGCGACATCGTTCCGTATTTTCAGCCGGTCGTGCGTGTCGATACCGGGGAGCTCGCCGGTTTCGAGGTGCTGGCCCGTTGGCCGCACGCGCAGCGTGGCATGATCTCTCCCACCGCCTTCATCCCTGTGGCGGAAGAGGCGGGCTTGGTCGACGCGATGTTCTGGGCGCTGCTGGCGCAAGCTTGCCGCAGGGCGCTCAGTGCGCCCGGCGAGTTCGTGCTCGCGGTCAACATCTCACCGAGCCAAGTGCGGGATCAGTGGTTTCCGGAGAAGGTGTTGCGCACGCTGCGTGAAACCGGATTTCCGGCGCAGCGGCTCGAAATCGAGGTGACCGAAAGCGCCATGATCGGCGATGTGGCGCGGGCGAAGTCGTCGCTGATGTCGCTGAAGAACCAAGGCGTGCAAGTCGCGCTCGACGATTTCGGCACCGGCTATTCGTCGCTGTTTCTGCTGCGCGAGTTGCCGATCGACAAATTGAAGATCGACCGCTCGTTCGTCGCGCGCATCACCGCCGACCGCGAAAACGCTACCATCGTCGGCGCGCTTGTCGGCCTGGGCAACGCGCTTGGTCTCAAAGTCACCGCCGAGGGCGTCGAGGATCAAGCCACCGCCGATGCGCTGCGCGCGATGGGCTGCGAGTACGCGCAGGGCTATCTCTACGGTCCAGCCGTCGAACTGCCGAACTACGACGTCAGCGATTTGCGCAAGGCCGTCTAAGCGGCGTAGGCGAACCAGACGTTGGGTTCGACGTACTTGCCGACGCCTGCGTCGGTGTCGATCTCGACCGGCGCTAGCGCGCCCTGCACGGCATAGGCGCCGGTGCGCTCGAATGCGCGGCCGCTCCACATTTCCCAGAATCCGACCGGCTCTTCGACCACCATCGAGCGCGCGGCCGGCTTGATGATCTTGCCGCCGGAGGCGAGGTGGCTGCGCAGCCAAGGATCGAAGATCCGGCCCTTGTCGTCGGTCCAGCCGAGATACTCTTCCATGGGGATGAAGGGGTGCAGGTGCTTGGCGGAAGGCCGCACCGGCGCGATGACGCCGTCGAGGCCCTTGCGATCGGCAAGTTTGCGGAACTCTTCGATCATGACGCGCGCGACGCCTTTGCCGCGGTGGATGCCGGGCACTGAGATGGCCAGCGCGCCGAGCGCGTTCGCAGGCTTGGGCCCGCGGCTGGCGGCGGTCTCCACGATCCAGTCCCAGCCCTCGGGCGGCAGATTGTTGAAGTCGCACGCGAGCGGCACGCAATTGCCAACCGCCACCGGATAGCCGGTCGCCTCGTCGACGAGGCAGAGCTGGCAGTCCGCGTGCTCTTCGAGCAGGCGCTCGTAGAACGCGAAGTGCGCACGCGTAAAGTTTAGGAAGCCGAGCGCGCCCCATGCCGCTTGCTCGATGGCCACGGCCGCGCGCCGCAAGTCAGGACTATCGGCGCGCGTCTTCACGGCGTACCGCGTCATAGGTCACCCAAGTTCTTGTTAACCAATATTTGCGCCCGGCCGGCGATTACCCGGATTGCCCCCAGCGATGCCTGACCCGGCGCGATTTCCCTAATAAAGGGTAAAAAAGTTAAAGACAAGCCAGAAAGTGTACTTACCTGCATTAACCATAAATCTTCACGCTGGACCGCGGGGCAGCGTTCGGATGGTTTCCAAAGTACAAATCCGATCCAAGCGACTGCATTATCACGCCAATTGTAACGTAATATTGTGAGACAGCAGGTCATTACTTAGAGGAACGCCCCTCATAAGCCTATTTACATTGGTTTAAGCAAAATGACGCCCGCCAGCGCCAAGACTGTTCATTACAGGAACGACCTGCGCCGTCTGACCGCGATGATCGGCATCGCGCTGGTCGTGTTCGGCGCCTTGCTAGTCGCCATCGTCGGCTATGCGGGCTGGTCGGCGAACCGCACGGCGATGGTGCGCGAGCGCCAGCTGGTCGAAAACGCGCTCGACCAGAGCGTGAGCCGGGTCCTGGACCAGCAGAAGGCGATCGCCTGGTGGGACGATGCGGTCATCAACGCGCAGGCCCGTCCGCTGGCGACGGAGTGGCTCGAAACCAACGTCGGCGTCTACTTCTTCGAAACGTACGGCCACGACGAAGTCATCGTCGTCGATGCGCAGAACACCCCGATCTATGCGAACGTCGGCGGCGAACTGGCCGATCCGCGGCACGCCTACGCCACCCACCAAGACGTGCTCGACCGCATTGTCGCAGAGGCCCGTCACGGCGCCGACGGGCAGCTGCGCCGGCGCGACACGGCGTTTGTGGAGAGCCAAGGCAATTATAGCGCGCTCCTCGGCGCGAGCTTCGGCCGCTGGGCCGGCCACATCATGATGGTGGACGGCGAGCCGGCGGTGGTGGCCGCGCTCTCCATCGTGCCGAATCTCGACGCAAGCCTCTTGCGCGGCGAGCCGCATCTGATGCTGAGCGTCGTCAAGATCGACGACGCCTTCATGGCTGAAGTCGGCCGTTCCTTGCTGATGCCGGATCTGGCGTTCTCGCGGTCGGCAAGCGCCGACGGCGGCAGGCTCTCCGAGCAATTCCTCTCCGACGACGGCGCACCGCTCGGCTTCATCTCGTGGACGCCGCGGCGTCCCGGCCAATCGCTCTTGATCTTCATTCTGCCGCTGGTGGCGCTTGGCGTTATTGGCGCCGGCGTCCTTACGGGGGTGATGATCTCGCGCCTGAAGAAGGCTTCGGTCGAACTGGCGGATCGCGAAGAACTCTCGCGCCACCAAGCCTTGCACGACGCGCTCTCGGGCCTGCCCAATCGCCATCACTTTGTCGAACGCTTGCAGGAGGCGCTCGATGCGCTGGTGCAGACGCGCAACAACGGCTCCGTGGTGGTCGCCTATATCGACGTCGACCGCTTCAAGGACGTCAACGACACGATGGGGCACGCCGCTGGCGATACGCTGATCATGTCGGTGGCGGCGCGGCTGCAGGACACGCTGGGACCGGGGGATTTTCTCTCCCGTTTCGGCGGCGACGAGTTTGCGGTGCTGCGCCGCTCGACCGCGGAGAATGCGGCCGAGGACTTGGCGGCGCGGCTGCGCGCGGCCTTCGAAGAGAGCTTCGATCTCTACGGCCAGCACGTGCGCATGACGGCTTCGATCGGCCTCGCCATGGCGCCCGAGCATGGGGTGTCGCACCAGGAATTGATGCGCCATGCCGATATCGCGCTCTACCAAGGCAAGAACCAGGGCCGCGATCGCGCCATGGTGTTCTGTGCGGAAATGGCCGCCGAAGTCGAACAGCGCCGTGAAGTCGAACTGGAGCTTCACGCAGCCCTGGATGGGCGCGAGCTGCAACTCTACTACCAGCCGCTGATCGCGTGTGGGGACGGGCGCGTGACCGGCGTGGAAGCGCTGCTGCGCTGGAAGCATCCGACCAAGGGCGACATTTCGCCGGCGATGTTCGTACCGATCGCGGAAGAGGCGGGCTTGATGCCGGCCCTGGGCGCTTACGTACTCGAGCGGGCGTTCCAGGAAGCCAAACGCTGGCCGGGCCTCGACGTCGCCATCAACCTGTCGCCGGTGCAATTCCGCCACGTCGATCTGGTCGACCTGTTGCAGTCGCTGCTGGCGCAGCACCAGATCGATCCGAGCCGGATCGTTCTCGAGGTTACCGAGGGCGTGCTGATGGAATCCACCGACCGCAACCGCATGATCCTCGATCAGGTGCGGGACCTGGGCTTCAAGGTCGCGCTCGACGATTTCGGCACCGGGTATTCGTCGCTGCGCTATTTGTCGGACTTCCGCTTCGACAAGATCAAGATCGACCGCGCCTTCGTCACCGGCATCCACGAGCGCAAGCGCGCCATGACCATCATCCAATCGGTGGTCACGCTGGGCCGCGGCCTTGGCATGGAAATCGTCGCCGAGGGCGTTGAAACGGAGGCCGAGGCCTCGGTCATGCGCCTCGTCGGCGTCACCGAGTTGCAGGGCTTCTTCTTCTCGCAGGCGGTTCCCGCCGACCAGGTGGACGCGCTGGTGGAGAAGTTCGCCCCCGCGGCAGGCAAGGAGCCAGGTCCCGCAGCGACCGTGGCCGATATCCGCACCCAGCGCGGGTAGGGACTGCTCGAGCCTTAGGTGCGGTGCAGCAGGGCTTGTTTCGCCCGGCTGACGAGGTGCGTCGCCCGTCCGCAAAAGTGCGGGCGGTCCGGGCCTTCGGCCCGTGCGTCGCGCTATGGACAAAATTCGGCAAAGTCGGCATGCCAGCCAGGTGTCCGCCCGGGGATCGGGCGGCCATACTGCGGGGTGAGTCGGACCTCGGCGCGTCAGCGGGGAGCTGCACGCACGAGCGTCTGTCCGCGAGGCGGCTTTGAGGGGCTGTCCAATCCGCGCCAGGTAAGGGGACGAGAGCCGGCATGCGCATCACCAAACTTCATCTCGCGGGTCTGGTCGTCGCGCTTGCGGGCGGCGCCGGCGTCAAGGACGCGAGCGCCAACGACGTCACCATTTCCGGCGCCACCACGACGCCGTTGGTCACGTCTTCGCCCGATGGCATATCGCCCGGCGATGTGACGGTCGCCTCTGGCGGTTCGATCACGGTCGCCGCGGGCCAGGCGGCGGTCACGATCAATTCCAACAACGACGTGACGGTCCAGTCCGGCGGTCAGCTGGCGTCCAGCGCCGCCGACAATTCGTCCGGCGTGGTCGTCTCCGGCACCCGCACGGGCGCGATCAGCAACGCGGGCGCGATCAACCTCACCGACAATTATACGATCTCGGATAGCGACAACGACGGCAATCTCGACGGTGAGTGGGCCACTGGCACGAACCGCAACGGTATCTTCCTGCAGGCCGGTTCGAATCTTATCGGCAACATCTCCAACACCGGCGGCATCAATATCGAGGGCGAGAATTCCGCCGCCATCCGCATCGACGGAACGCTCACAGGCGACCTGCTGAGCACAGGCGCGATCGTCATCACGGGAGACAATTCAAACGGCGTGGTGATCAACGGCGGTACGACGGGCGGCGTCACGGGCGACGTCATCATCCGCGGCGCTGGCACAGTTCGCGGCGAGAACGCCACCGGCGTGCTGGTGAACGGCGTGATCGGCGGCGACCTGCGCATCAACGGTTCGTGGAGCGTTTCGGGTTTCCACTCGGTCGTGCGTCCTGCGAACGTCAGCGCGTTCGATCCGGACGATACGCTGATCGGCGGCTCAGCGGTTGAAGTACGTTACAGCGTCGGCGGCGGCATCGTCATCGAGGGCGTCGGCGTCGAAGATGACCTCGACGACGATGGCGACGGCGTCCTGGAAACCGACACTAACGGTGACCCGGACGACGACAACACGGCTGTGTTGACGGTCTACGGTTCGGCCCCGGCGATCCTGATCCAGGCCGATCCGTCGGCCAATCTGGTGCTGGGCGCGACCGCCTCCGGCTACGGCTTCTGGGTGCGTGGTTCGGTCATAGCCGCGGGCGTTTACGACAACATCGAGGCGACCGGCGTCCGTATCGAAGGCGACGCAGGCGGCGCCATTGTCGACACCGCCGGCGGCGTGGCGATCGACAACTCGGTGACCGCATCCGCCAACGAGGCGAACGCCTACGGCCTTTACATTGGCAACAACAGCCTCGTTCCCCAGACCCTCATTCGCGGGCGCCTGGTTGGGGCCGCCGGCTCGGAGACCACCGCCTACACCGCGTACGCGATGTTCATCGGCGCCGGCGCCGATGTCGCCGCGCTCAACAACAGCGGCACCGTCAGCGCGCAGTATTACGGCGAAACCGGCGACGCGGTCGCCATCTTCGATCAGTCGAATACCCTCGCGACGATCACGAACTCCGGCACGATCCAGGCGCAGGTGATTGCGACCGATTCCAATCCGCTCGACAACGTTCCGCCGCCGCCGATCACCGGTTCGGCCATCGCCATCGATGTATCCGCGTCGACGATCGGCGTGACGCTCAACCAGGTCGCGGATACGCCGTTCACCGACGACGACGCTGTCGACAACGATTCTGGCGGCCGCCCGCCGGTCGCGATCGAAGGGGACATTCTGTTCGGTTCTGGGGCCGACACCGTCAATCTCGAGGCCGGCGCGATCACCGGCGACATTTCGTTCGGCGCCGGCGCAGACACCTTTTTCATCGACAACGGCGCGACGTTCCTCGGCCAGTTAAGCGACAGCGACGGCGCGCTGACGTTGAACATTCAAGACGGCATTCTGGCCGTCAACGGCGGGACGGTGAACATCACCACGGCGACGTTCGGCGCCAACAGCGCGCTTGGCGTGCGCTTGTCGGCGACGCCGTCGCTGACGACCTTCATCAATGCGTCCGGCACCGTCACGTTCGCTGCGGGTGCGGAGATCGTTCCTATCGTTCCGAGCGGTTTGCCGGCGTCCGGCACGTTCACGTTCCTGACCGCGGCGGGCGGCCTAATCGGCGCGGCCAACGTCATCGGCGCAGTGCCAGCCGGCGGCGTGCCCTTCCTGTACAACCTGTCGATCGGCCTTGTGTCGGGCGATCCCAACTCGCTCGAAGCCAGCTTCATCATGAAGACGGCGGCGCAGCTCGGCCTAAATACGAACGAGGCCATCGCGTTCTCGCACATCATCGATGCGTTGCGGCTCGACGCCGACGCTTCGGCGGCGATGGCGTCGCTGCTGACGGCGGACCAGTTCAACGATGCGTACGAAGACCTGATGCCGAACTATTCCGGCGCGGCGACAGAGTTGGCGGCGACGGCGATCCAGCAAGCGCAAGGCGCGACCACCAATCGCATGGCCGCGACGCGTCTGCAGGGGTTGGACGAAGTCTCGGTGTGGGCCCAGGAGATCGGCTACGGCCTCGAGCGTCAGCCGGCGACGGTCAATGGCGTTGAATTCCGCGGACAAGGTTTCGGTATCGCGGTCGGCATCGATGGACCGCTGGACAATGGCGATCTGTTCGGCCTCGCGGTGTCGTTCGTCGCCTCCGAGGCCGACGAGCCGGGCCGTCCCCAAGGTGAAGTCTCGAGCTGGTTCGGCCAAGCCAACGCCTATTACGGCACGGCGATGGGACCGATCGATTTCGACTTCGTGCTCGGCGCCGGCGCTGGCCAAATGCGGTCGCGCCGCTTTGTCGAGATCGGCAGCAGCTTCAGTGCGCTGGCCGAAGCCGATTGGTGGGCGTTCGAAGGCCATGGCACCGTCCGCGCGGCCGTGCCGCTGGCGGTCAGCGACTGGTTCGTCATCACGCCGCAGGCGCAGCTGACGTATGTCGGGCTCTCCGAGCAAGCCTACACGGAAGAAGGTGGCGGCGACGCGATCGACTACGACGTCGACAGCGCGTTCTCGCAGCGTCTGTGGGCTGACGCCGGCATCGAGATCAGCGCGCGTTGGCGTCTGCGCGGCGGCGGCTTTGTGCAGCCGCGCATCTACGCGGGCTATCGAGCCAATGCGATCGACGAGGAAAGCGAACGCACGGTGCGCTTCGTCTCCGGCGGCACGGACTTCACGCTGACCGACGACGGCCTGGGCGACGGCGGCCCCTTGCTTGGCATCGGCCTCGATGCGACCAACGGCTACTCGACGCTCTCGTTGAGCTATGAGGGCGAGTTCGGCGATCAGATCGAGCGCCACTCGATCAACGCCGCGGTCCGCTTCCGCTTCTAGGCCGCGGCGTCAGCGCAGGAAAAGTGGTGGGTGATACAGGATTCGAACCTGTGACCCGCTGATTAAGAGTCA
>JBFXCP010000029.1:0-29052 GCA_050182055.1 Hyphomonadaceae bacterium | reverse complement strand
CTGGAGCGGCACCGGGAGTAGAAATCAGAACCCAGAAGCAAGAAATCAGAACGCCCATCTGACTTCTGGCTTCTGATTTCAGTCCTTAAGAAGGCCGCCGGCTCTGCAGTGCGGCGAACAGTGTCCCGTCGTCCAAGAGGTCGAGCTCGCCGCCGACGGGCACGCCGTGCGAGAGCCGCGTCGTGGCGACGCCCAGCGGCTGCAGCCGCTCGGCGAGGTAATGCGCTGTCGTTTGTCCGTCGACCGTGGCCGCCAGCGCCAGGATCACTTCGCGCACGCCGCCCCCAGCGACGCGTTCCAAGAGTCGCGCGACGCGCAAATGCTCCGGCCGCACGCCGTCGAGCGCCGAAAGCACGCCGCCGAGCACGTGGTATCGGCCCTTGAACGCCCCCGCGCGCTCGAGCGCCCACACGTCGCCCACCTCTGCCACGACGCAAATTACGCCGTCGTCGCGGTCGGGCGCGCTGCACAGCGCGCACGGGTCGGATGTGTCGAGCGCACCGCAATTCGCGCACGGCTTCACCTTCTCCGCCGCCTCCGCCAAAGCGGCGGCGAGCGGCAGCATCAGCTGATCCTTACGCTTCAAGAGCTGCAACGCGGCGCGCCGCGCCGAGCGCGGCCCAAGCCCCGGCACCTTCGCCAACAACGCGACGAGCGCCTCGATCTCAGGCGCGGCGGTGATGGACTTGGAGCGCATGGTCGATCGTTTCGCCCGCCTCGATGTAGTCCAAAAGGGTCTGCACGGGCACGCGGGTGCCCGCGAACACGGCGGCGCCGCCCATGACGTCGGGACTGGAAGAAACGACCTGCTGCTTCACCATATACACCCCTTAGAACGGCATCTTGAAGCCGGGCAGAATTCCCAGGCCGCCGCTCAGGCCCTTCATCTCTTCGTTCTGCGCGTCTTCCAGTTTGCGGCGCGCGTCGTCGTGGGCGGCCTTGATCAGGTCTTCCAGAATCTCGCGCTCGTCGGCGGCCATCAGCGACGGGTCGATCGCGATGCTGAGCAGCGCGTTCTTGCCGGAAATGCGCAGGCGCACCATGCCGCCGCCCGCCGAGCCCTCGACTTCCATCGCTTCGAGCTTCTTCTGCGCCTCGTTGATCTTGGCCTGCATGGCCTGCGCCTGGCGCATGATCTGCGAGATGTCCTTCATTGCTCAGCTTCCTTCTTGCGCGCGGGCTTTGCCGCGGGCGCGGGCTTTTGCGGGAACGGCGCAACATCGCCGCTTGCAGCGGCGTCGGCCGGGACCGTGACTTTCGCCACCTCCGCGTTCGGGAAATGGCGCAGCGCTTCGGCGACGAACGGCTGGCGCTTGATCTCGTCCAGCGCGCGCGCTTCTTCGCGCTTGCGCCGGTCGGCCAGGCTCTCGACCGGTGCGGCGACTTCGTTGGCGGCGCGGATGCGCCATTCGATGCCGGTGTGCTCTTCCAACAGCGCCTTCAGCTGGCGCACCAGTTCGCGCGGCTGATCGGGCGCGGGGACGAACACCAAATCGCCATTCGGCGAATAGTGCGTGACCTTCATCCGATCGAGCGCGATTTCCATCTCGATCAGCCGCTCTTCGGCGATCAGCTTGGTCACGTCCTCGAACGTCTGGAGCGCGTGCGGCGCCGTCGTCTGCGCAGGCGCGGCGTTGATGGAGGCGTTCGGCGTTTCCTGACGATCCAACGCGCGCGCAGGCGCGGGCGCACTGGACGCGCCTTCGCGCAGCATGCGCGCGGCTTCTTCCGGTGGCGGCAGGGCTTGCGCCGCGCAAAGGCGCACGATGGCCATCTCTAGCGCCGCGATGGGGTCGGGCGCCTTGCCGGCCTCTTCGAGCGCCTTCAGCAGCATTTGCCACAGCCGCGACAGCTGCGCGGGCGTCAAGCGCTCCGCCAAGCCGCGCACGCGCGCGGTCCAGTCCGCGCCGCCGATCAGACGCGCTTCGGCGCCCAAAGCCTGCGCGCGCGCGGCCTCGTGGCCGACGTCGAGCAGGTCGCGGATGATGAGGGTTGGGTCGGCGCCGCTGTCGTATTGGGCGCGCGCTTCGGTCAGCGCCGACTTCGCGTCGCTGCGGGCGATGGCGTCGAAGAGATCGAGCACGCGGCCGCGATCGGCCAGGCCCAGCATTTCGCGCACGTCCGCCGCCGAAACTGTTTCGCCGGGCTTCTGCACCAGAGCTTGATCCAAGAGCGACAGCCCGTCCCGCGCCGAGCCTTCGGCGGCGCGCGCGATCAGCGCGACGCCGTCGGGATCGACCTTGACGCCTTCCTGCGCGCAGATCGCGCTCAAGTGCGCCGCCAGGCGTTCGCTATCGATGCGTTTCAGGTCGAACCGTTGGCAGCGCGAAAGCACTGTCACCGGCACCTTGCGGATCTCGGTCGTCGCGAAAATGAACTTCACATGCGGCGGCGGTTCTTCGAGCGTCTTCAGCAAGCCGTTGAACGCGGCCGTCGAAAGCATGTGCACTTCGTCGATAATGTAGATTTTGTAGCGCGCCATCACCGGCGCGTAGCGGACGCTGTCCAGGATTTCGCGGATGTCGTTGATGCCGGTGCGGGAGGCCGCATCCATCTCGAACACGTCTGGATGGCGGCTTTCCATGATCGCCTGACAATGCTCGCCCGGCGGATCGAGTTCGACGCTCGGGCGGTCGATGTCGCCGCGCCGGTAATTCAGTGCGCGCGCGAGCAGGCGCGCGGTGGTGGTCTTGCCGACGCCGCGAACGCCGGTGAGCATCGTTGCGTGAGCGATCCGGCCAAGCGCGAACGAATTGGCGATGGTGCGCACCATCGCTTCCTGACCGATCAGGTCTTCGAAGGTTTTGGGCCGGTATTTCCGCGCCAGAACGACGTAGCCGCCGCCTTTCGGGTCGTCGCCGAACAGGCTCAAAGCGCCCTCAGGGGGTGTGGATTCGCTCACCGGGAAAACCTAGGGCCTCCAAGCCGAAATAACGACCCCCAGCCGGAGCGTTACCGCGACGTTTACCGCCCCCAGCTACCACAGGGGAAAGCAGTCTGTGGAGGGCGGATGACATCGGAGCTGGCGACCCGGCGCGCCTGGACGATGACCATCCGCCGGTTCGCGGAGGTGGCGTGGTCGCGGCATGGGCCGACCCGCTACGTGTCCGTCGCCCTGACGCCCGTCCTGATCGCGGTTCTGGCGCCGGGCTATTGGTGGGCGCTCTGCGCGCTCGGCGCGGCGTTCGGCATTGTCATCGACGTGCGCACGCGCGCTGCGTTCGTACGGCTGGCCGCCGAAGCGGAAACGCTGGACGAAGCCGCGCTAGCGTCGGCCGTACGCCGCTACATCCTGGCGCTCAGCGTGATCACCACGGCGTACGTGCTGCCCTATGCGGCGCTGGCCTTCGCGCCCGGCCCCGCGCCTGTCATCGGTCTGGTGTTCGCTGCCGGTGCTGCGCTGATTTGCGCGACTCTGCACGTCATGACGCGCACCATGATCTTCTACACCATACCCTCGGTTCTGTTGGCGCTCGTGCTCAATGCGGCGGCGCTGACCGAGGGCGTCCACAGCTGGGTGCTGGCGGCCATGGCGGGGCTCTTCGGGGTCAACGCGATCATGGCCGCGCGCGCGGGCGCGTCGAGCTTTGGCGATCTGATCGGCGCGCGTCTGCGCGCCGAAGAAGCCGCCGAGCATCTGGAGCGCCGCGTCGAAGAGCGCACTGCGCAGCTGGCGGTGGCGACCCGTCGCGCGCAGGCGGCCAATCGCGCCAAGTCGATGTTCCTGGCCAACATGAGCCATGAGCTGCGCACGCCGCTGAATGCCGTCATCGGCTATGCCGAGATCGTCGAAGAAGACCTTGCCGCAGGCGACACCGCGACCAGCGCCGACGATCTGGCGCGGATCCGCGGTTCGGCCACGCATCTGCTGACGTTGATCAACGAAATTCTCGATCTGTCTCGCATCGAGGCCGGCAAGTTGGAGCTGAAGCCGACGCCGCTCGATGTTCCGGCGCTGTTGCGCGGGGCGCTGGACACAGTGAAGCCGACAGCGGCCAAGCATCGCACGACCTGCCTGCTCAATATCGCGGAAGGCGTGGGCGTCATCGTCGCCGACGAGACGCGGGTGCGCCAATGCGTGCTGAACCTGCTCTCGAACGCGGCCAAGTTCACGCACAACGGCTTGGTCGCGCTCGATGCGCGGCCATGCCGAATTGGCAGCGCGCTGGGGGTGGCGATTTCGGTGAAGGACACCGGCCCCGGCATCAGCGCCGAGGATCAGGCGCGCCTGTTCCAGCCGTTCCAGCAAGTCGACAGCACCAAGACGCGCGCCCATGACGGCGCTGGACTCGGCTTGGTCATCACCCGCCGGCTGGCGCGTGCGATGGGCGGTGACGTCGCCGTATCCAGCAAGCCCGGGCACGGCGCTACGTTTACGCTCTACTTGCCCGTAAGAGCGGCGCAGACGGCGCCCGCGAAGGCGGCTTAATCGCCCAAGAACACCAGCTTCACGTAGGCGCGGTACTGCATGATCTGGCGCGGCAGCAAGCTCGGATCGTGCAGGCTCTTCGACAGGATGATGCCGCCGTCGGCCACGGCCGAAAGCATGTCGGCCATATCGTCCAGATTGACTTCGATGCGCGGTGGATAGCGCGCCGCGATACGGTCGAGCCGCTCGCGGAATCGTCTCCGCCAAATCCGATGGCCCTCCGTTGTCAGGTTGCGCACCTCTTGGCTGAACAGGACGTCTTGGTAGACGTACGCGGCGATCAGGCAGCCTGGATGGCCGTTCGGCAGATCGCCCATCAGATCGGCGAACAGTTTCAAGAAGATCAGAAAGCCGTGCAGGGGATCGTCGCTGAGGTCGTCAGCTTGTTTGAATAGCTGATCGAACACTTCCCACTCGGTGTCCGTGTAGCGCTGTAGCAGCGCTTTCGCGAGATCGTTCTTGTCGCGGAAGTGATAGAAAAAGCCGCTCTTGGTGATGCCGGCCTCGGCGATGATCTCTTCGATCGAGGTCGAGGCGAAGCCTTTGTGCAGCACGGCGTCCTGCGCGATGTCCATGATCCGCTCGCGCGTCTGCTCGCCTTTCGTGAGTGTCGTTGTCTGTACGGCCATCGCCGCTACTCCGTCCTTGTCGCCGCCAGCAAACTGTACCGCGAGTACAGTACCTTCAGTCTGGTTCTCACGGGTTCGTCATTACGCGGAGCCCGCCAAAACGCGCGCGTGACGCCCGTAACGGCGCAGCTTCATTGGCAAATCCAGAAAATCGCCAAGCTGCACCATGAGCTTTCTATCGCGCGGCGCGCGGCGCGCATAGGTGTTTCGCCATCCCGG
The DNA here is from genome assembly GCA_050182055.1 of Hyphomonadaceae bacterium. GTDB lineage: Bacteria > Pseudomonadota > Alphaproteobacteria > Caulobacterales > Aquidulcibacteraceae > Vitreimonas. The sequence continues at coordinate 23,775 of JBFXCP010000029.1, read as the reverse complement.
ACGGTTGGCGTCGGGGCTCACGGAGTGAAGAAAACATGTCCCGCGGTTTCGCAATTCTGGTGTCGGTCGTCCTGTTCTGGCGCGCCGCCGCGGCGGTGACCTCGGCAACCACCGTGACGCTTCCGCCGATCTGATCGGCGTCCGCCTCTTCCGCCTCAATCTCCTCCCCAAGGAAATTTGCCATGACTCTGCTCGATCGCTACGGCAACGCCGCATCCACCGCCTCGCGCGCCGCGCTGGCGCATTATGACAACGCGCTCGATCTGATCCGCCTCTATCGCGGCGATCCGATCGCCGCTCTCGACGCTGCGCTGGCCGAAGACCCCGACTTCGGCGGCGCCTGGGCTGCGCGCGCCGGGTTGCTCGTGCAGCAAACGGACAAAGCCTACGCCGAAGAAACGGCCAAGACACTGCGTGCGGGCGCGACCGCCAAGCTCAATGACCGGGAAGCGGCGCACCTGCGCGCCGCAGAGGATTGGTCCGAAGGCCGTTACGGAGAGGCCACCGCGCGCTGGGCGCGCGTCGCTCAGGAGAACCCGCGCGACGCGCTGGCGGTGCAATACGCCCACGTCGGCTGCTTCTTCCTGGGTCTACAAAGCGAGTTACGCGACATTCCGCTCCAGGCGCTCCGCGCCTTCAAGGCGGGCGAGGATGGTTACAGCTATATCCAGGGCATGGCTGCCTTCGGCCTGGAAGAATGCGGCGACTACGCCCGCGCCGACATGTTCGGCCGCCGAGCCGTGGAAGCGGACCCGCGCGACGGCTGGGCCGTGCACGCCGTGGCGCACGTCAACGAAATGCGCGGCGATCTCGAAGCGGGCATTCCGTGGCTGGCGGACAATGCGCAATACTGGGCGCCGGAGAGCGGCTTCTCGTATCACAATTGGTGGCACCTCGCGTTGCTCCACCTCGATCGCGGCGACATCGCCCAGGTGCTGAAGCTCTACGATGAGAAGGTTCGCCCCGATCCAGAGGCGCAGATCGTGCTCGAGTGGATCGACGCTTCGGCGTTGCTGTGGAGACTGAAGCTCGAGGGCGTCGACACCGGCGACCGCTTCGCCAAGCTCGCGGCGTGCTGGGAGCGCGCCAAGGAGGATGCGTTCTACGCCTTCAACGATTTGCACGCGATCATGGCGTTCCTGGGCGCGGGCCGGATGGACGATGCTCTGGACGTGGTCGCCGCGATGCGCGGCGCGGTCGTCCGCGGCGGCGACAACGGCTACATGACGCGCAAGATCGGCTTGCCGCTCGCGGAAGCCCTGATTGCCTACGAGGCCGGGCGCTACGCGGAGTGCGTCGACAAGATCGCCGCCACGCGGGGTGTCGCACAGCGTTTCGGCGGCAGCCATGCGCAGCGCGACATCCTCACGCTGACCGCGCTGCACGCGGCGTTGCGCGGCGGCCTCGCCGCAACGGCGGAGGCGTTCGCCGCCGAGCGGTTGATGCACAAGCCGCACAGTCCCTGGGCCGGCCGCCTGGCGCGCCAGGCGCGGGACGTGAGCGCACAGCGCGCGGCGTGATGTAGAACTGGCGGTCATGCTTCGGCATGACCGCCGCTCCATGTTGGACTTGAGTCATGAGCAGAGAGACCCCGAGTATCCGTCGTTTCAAAGCCGAGCAGCTCGATGCCTTGCTTGAACTGACCGTTCGCGCCTGGGCGCCGGTGTTTCCGCTCATGGAAGCGGATGTGCCGGCGTATGTGTATCGTGCGTTCTACCCGAACGGCTGGGAGGCGCGGCAGCGCCAGGACGTCGCCGCGCTCTGCCAGGATGAAGCCACCGAGGTGTGGGTCGCGCTGATCGATGAACACATGGCCGGATATGTCGGGCTCCGCGCGCATCGGGAGGACTCGATGGGAGAGGTCCACATCCTGGCCGTGGACCCGGCGTTTCAGCGCCGCGGCATTGGCCGCGCCTTGCTCGACTTTTCGTTCGACTGGATCCGTCAGCGCGGGCTGACGATGGCCTTCGTTGAAACCGGCGGCGACAGAGGGCACGCGCCTTCGCGCGCGACCTACGAGAGCGCCGGCTTCGAGCGCTACCCCGTCGCACGGTGTTTCCGCCCGGTTTGATTGCTAAGAGAAGTGCAGACAGGACGGCGACCCGTACGCAACCCGTTACGGCTGCTTCCTTCCGGACCTGACCGGGTTGGCGGGGCGGCCGTCCGCCGCCTGCCTGCGTGGCTCATATCGCCGGTCGCACGCACCCGCGCAAGGGCGGAACCCCTCCGCCCGCGCGGCGTTTTCACTCTGTCCCACGATGACGGAGGCCGCGCACCCAGCGCGCAGACGCCATGTTGCATACGCTTGTTCTCGCCCTTGTTTTGACGGCGCCCGGCTTGGCGGCCGCGGAGCAATTCCCGCAGTCGGCGGTCGATGCGCCGGTTGTCGCCGACGACGGCACGGTCCTCGGCCGCGTGGCGGCTGTCGAGCGCGACGAGCGCGGCCGCATCGTCGCGGTTGAGATACCGGGCCTCGAACCCGCCGACGCCCCGCGCGCCCCCGAGCGTGTTGCGGAAGACCGGCGCGGCCGCATCTTGGTTCGCGGCAAGACGCGTGACCGCGTGACCTTGGCTACCGCCCGCCGCGCGCGTTGATCAGCGGCAGTCCCGCGCAGACAAAGCCAGCGCCGAAGAGCACGCCCGCGGCCGTCAGCGCGTAGTCCGGCGCAGGGGCGGGCAGCCGGCCGAGCACCCCTGCGGCCAGCACGCTCGCGAACCAGCAGAGAGGCGCCCAGATCGGCCGTTCTCCCGCCCGCAGCCAGGCGAGGCTGAGGCCAACCATGGCGATCGCCAGCACCGTTGCGCCCTGCTCGTAGGTCGAGAATCCGAACGGGTCGGCGTCGGGGCCGCCGATGAAGGACAACGCCGCCACGCCGACGCCGAAACTGCCGAGGCCGAGAAACCCCAGCCGTCCGGCGCGGTCGAGATAGACGCCGAGCAAGCCGAACAGCAGCAGAATGTCGATGACCGTGTAGAGCCATTCCCGATCGGCTGGATCGGTCAGGAGCGGAAACGCCGCAAAGATCCGCGCCAAGCCGCCGCAGATGGCGGCCATGCCGGCCAGGGCAAGGAGGCTGCGCGTGGTGATCATGCGTCCGGCTTTGGGGCCGGTGGCCCGCCGAGGCAAGGCGCCGCCGGGCAAGCTCGCCCTGGCGGCGGCCTTTGCTTGACGGGCCGCGCGGCGCTTCATACCTCCACGCCATGGCCTTGCGCACCATCCTCGTCGCGCCCGATCCGCGTCTGAAACAAAAATCGGCCCCCGTGGAGGGGCCGGTGACGGACGCCCATCGCGCGCTGATGGATGACATGCTGGAGACGATGTACGACGCCCCCGGCATCGGCTTGGCGGCGATCCAGGTCGGCGAACCGCTGCGCATCATCGTCATGGACCTCGCCCGCGAGGGCGAAGACAGGCAGCCGCGCTTCTTCGTGAACCCGGAAATCCTCTGGGCCTCCGAGGAGCTGTTTACCTACGAAGAAGGCTGCCTCTCGGTGCCTGATATCTACGACGACGTGGAGCGGCCGGCGCGGGTGAAGCTGCGCTACATGAACTACAAGGGCGAGACCGTTGAGGAAGAGGCCGAAGGCCTCTACGCGGTGTGCATCCAGCACGAGATGGATCACCTCGAAGGCGTGCTGTTCATCGATCACCTCTCGCGGCTGAAGCGCGAGAACGCCCTGCGCAAGCTCAAGAAGGCGCGCAAGGAAGCGGCGCTCGACGCGTGACCCCCTTTCGCGGCCGCTGGAAACCGCTATGTTCGCCGCGGTTTTGCGCGTCTGCGCGTGAGTCTCGGTTCGAACGTTTCGGGGGTTCCCATGTCTGACAGCTTCAAAGGTTTCGTGTGCACCTCCGCCGCCATCGACGCAGCCATCGCGCAGCGCGCGATGCTGTCGCACCCGTTTTATCGGGCTTGGGAAGAGGGCCGGCTGACGCGGGAGGCGCTGCGCGCGTACGCGATGCAGTACTTCCACCATGTCGATGCGTTCCCGCGCGCGGTGAGCGCGGTGCACGCCAATTGCCCGGACGCCGCCGGGCGGCGCTTGCTGGCTGAGAACCTCGCCGAAGAAGAAGGGCTGGGCGAAGGCAAGGACGATCACGCCCGCCTCTGGCTCGGCTTCGCCGCCGCCATGGGCGCGGAGGAAGCGGATGTGCGCGCCGTCGCCGTCAACGCCGAGACGCAAAATCTGATCGACACCTTCCGCCGCCTGTCGCGTCAGTCCTACGCCTCGGGCATCGCCGCGCTCTACGCCTACGAAAGCCAGCTGCCGGCGATCGCCAAGACCAAGATCAAGGGCCTCGTCGAGCGCTACGACGTGACCGACCCGCGCGGGACCAAATTCTTCGAAGTGCACGAAGTCGCCGACATCGAGCACTCGGATGTCTGCCGCGAGCTGCTCGACGCGCTGCCGGCGGATGAGCGCGAAGAAGCGCACGCCGCCGCCTGCGAACTCGCGGAAGCGCTGCGCACGTTCCTGACCGGGATGCAGCGCGAAACCGGGATCAACTAGGGCGCCGGGCTGGCACTGCGTCTCGCCTTCATGGGATCGCCGGCGTTCGGGCTGCCGACGCTGGAAGCGCTGATCGCGGCGGGCCACGAGATCGCGTGCGTGTACGCGCAGCCGCCGCGCCCAGCGGGGCGCGGCCGGCAAGCGCGTCCCACCGCCGTGCATGCGTTCGCCGAAGCGCACGGCATCGAGGCGCGCACGCCCAAAAGCCTGAAGCCGGCCGAAGAGCAAGCGGCGTTCGCCGCACTCAACCTCGATGCGGCGATCGTCGTCGCCTACGGCCTCATCTTGCCCAAGCCCATCCTCGATGCGCCGCGTTTGGGCGCCTTCAACCTGCACGGTTCGCTCTTGCCGCGCTGGCGCGGTGCGGCGCCCATTCAGCGCGCGATCATGGCCGGCGACAACGTCACGGGCGTGCAAGTGATGCGCATGGAAGAAGGACTCGACACCGGGCCGATCCTCGCGAGCGCCGAGACACCGATCAATTGGGACGATACCACCGCCACTGTGCACGATCGCCTGGCCGCGCTGGGCGCGCCGCTCATGGTTGGAGCGCTCGCAGATCTTGAGCGTGGCGCGGCGCGCGAAAGGCCGCAAAGCGAAGAAGGCGTCACCTACGCGCACAAGATCACGTCCGCGGAAGCGCGGATCGACTGGTCGAAGCCCGCGCGCGAGGTGGATTGTGCGATCCGCGGGCTCTCGCCGCATCCTGGCGCCTGGTTCGAGCTGAACGGCGCGCGCGTGAAAGTGCTGTCGTCGCGCCAAGGACAAGGCGCGGGCGCGCCGGGGGAGACGCTGGACGATGATTTGCTGGTCGCGTGCGGCGACGGCGCCGTGCGCCTGCTGACGGTGCAACGCGAAGGCCGCGCGCCGCTGCCGGCGGCGGCCTTTCTGCGCGGAACCCCCATTCCGGCGGGCGTTCGCCTCGCCTAGACCATGATTGAAGCCAAGCTGCGCCGCAGCTAAAGACGAGACGTGGAGGGACGTTCATGTTGGTTCGCATCGCCCTGGTTGCGTTGGCCCTTGCTGTAGCGGGGTGCGATGGCCAGGGAGGTTCGCAAAGCGCCGCCGATCAGGGGCCGCAACTCGATGCGCCTGGGCCGGAAGGCGAACCCGCGCGCGAATTCGGCGCCGTCAACGACGCGGCGCGCGCCGCCGCCGGCGCCAACGTGACACTCTCAGTAGCGACGGAGTTCGCCGACTCCGCCGGCGGCGACACCAAGGAAGTGCTGACGCTGCGCGGCGCCAACGGCCTGGTGGTCGAAGCGGAAATCACCGGCAACATCTCGCCGGCCACCCAAGTCGGCGGTCAGACGCTGCGCGCGCTGCTCAACATTCCGGTCGAAGAGCCGCAAGTGCTGGTCTATCGCGTCACCGCCGAAACCAAAGCCAACAACCAGGGCGTCTGCGGCGCCGACTCCGCGGCGTATGTCGTGGTCTGGGAGCCGAGCGGCCCGGGCGATCCGCAGTTGAAGGTGCTGGGCGTCGCGGGCGCGGCGCCGGGCGCCGGCGGCGCGCGCGCGTGCACGCTGCTGGAATTCCGCCGCGCCTGAGGCGATGCGCTACAAGCTCACGCTCGAGTACGACGGCGGTCCGTTCCAGGGATGGCAGCGGCTCGCCAACGGCCCCAGCGTGCAAGGCGCGCTTGAGGACGCCGTCGAGAAGCTGACGGGCGTGCGCAGCGACGTCATCGGCGCGGGGCGCACCGATGCGGGCGTCCACGCCGCAGGGCAAGTGGCGCACGTCGATATCGAGAAGCCATTCGAGGCCTGGAAGCTCGCCGAAGCGCTGAACGCGCACCTGCGTCCGCACCCGGTCGCCATTCTCGAGGCCGAGTTTGCGGCCCCCGACTTTCACGCGCGCTTCAGCGCTGTGCGGCGGGTGTATTCCTACCTCGTCATCAATCGCCGCGCGCCATTGACCATCGATCGTGGCCGCGCCTGGCGCGTCGGTCCGGATTTGGACGTCGACGCGATGAGCGCCGCTGCGGCACGGCTTACCGGCAGGCACGACTTCACGACGTTCCGCGACAGCCAATGCCAAGCCAAGAGCCCGGTGAAGACTTTGGAGGAGGCCGAAGTCGAATGCCACGGCGACTGGGTCGAGTTCTCGTTCGAAGCGCAGAGCTTCCTGCATCGCCAGGTGCGCTCGATGGTCGGCACGTTGGTGGAGGTCGGCCTGGGAAAAATGAGCGTAGGCGATCTCGCCGATGCACTCGCCGCCGCCGACCGCGCGCGCTGCGGCCCCGTCGCGCCGCCGGAAGGTTTGTGTTTGATGCGCGTGGACTATTAAGTGGGCGCACGGGTCCGCTCCACGATCGCTGGGTCCCCGCTCTTCGCCCCGCGTGCGCGGGGCCTGCGGCGGGGAGGCGTTGGAGAGAACACCCGCTTCCCTGACGCATCCCCGGCGCAAGCCGGGGTGCGATCAGGGATCCAGAGTTGCTTGCAGGCGGACGCGCTCCGATCAAGCGAAATACCGCCGCAACACCGCTTCGTAGCAGCGCGCCAGCGTACGCACGTCGTCCACCGCGCAGTGCTCGTCCACCATATGCGCGGTTTCGTTGCGCAGGCCCAGTTCGACGACGGGACAGTAGTCCTTGATGTAGCGCGCGTCCGACGTGCCGCCCGTGGTGGCGAGAATTGGCGCTGCGCCGAAGCTCTCCTGCACCGCCGCGGCGACCAAATCCGTAAACGGACCGGGCTGGGTGTAGAAGGGCACGCTCTGCGAGGCGATGGTGAGCGCACACGCCGCGCCGTGTGCCTGCGCGTGCGCTTCCGCAGTCTGCTTGACCCAATCGAACAGCGTCGCGCCGCTGTGATGGGTGTTGAAGCGGATGTTGAGCTTGGCGCTGGCGCGCTGCGGGATCACGTTGTGCACGCCATTGCCCACATCCACGCTCGTGACTTCGAGGTTGGATGGATCGAAGCCCGGCGCGCCGTCATCGAGCCGGCGCGCCTTCAAGGCGGCGAGCGTGGCGACGAGCGGCGTAACTGGATTAACGGCGCGCTGCGGGTAGGCGACATGGCCCTGCTTGCCGTCCATCGCTATCACGACGTTCAAGCTGCCGCGCCGGCCGTTCTTGATCACGTCGCCGACGCGCGCTTCGCTTGTCGGCTCACCGACGACACAATGATCGAGTTTCTCACCCTCCGCCGTGATCGCCGCGAGCGCCGCTTTCGTGCCGTCGACCGCGGGGCCCTCTTCGTCGCAGGTCAGCAGAAACGAAATCGAACCGCGCGGCGCTCCGCCTCGCAGGAAACTCCCGCTCGCCGCGATCATGGCGGCGATGGCGGTCTTCATATCGGCGGCGCCGCGGCCATAGAGATTGCCGCCGCGCACTTCCGCCGCGAACGGATCGCTGGTCCAACCTTCGCCCGGCGGCACCACGTCGACATGCCCCGCAAAGCAGAAGTTCGGCGCCGCTTCGCCAAAGCGGGCGTAGAGATTGTCCACCGCACCGAATTTGTAGCGCTTGACGCGGAATCCGGCGTCTTTCAACGCGGCCTCCGCCACCGCAAGCGCCCCGGCTTCGGCGGGCGTCACCGACGCGCAGCGCATCAGGGCTTGGGCGAGCGGGATCGGGTCGATAAGAGTGCGGGCGGCGTCCATGCGGTCACCGGTCTAGCAAACGGCGAAGAGGCGGGGGAAGCGGAATGAGCGAGATCGGCCCAATCGCGACCGCGGCGCGCATCAAGAGCCTCGACGTCATGCGCGGCTTTGCAGTGCTGGGCATCCTCGTGGTCAACGCCATGTACTTCGCCGCGCCTTGGCAGACTGCCCAGAACCCGCTCCTGCCGCCGCTCGGCATCGACCACTCCACGATGTGGTCGTGGTTCGTGATGCACACGTTTTTTGACTTCAAGTGCATTACGCTGTTCTCGCTGCTGTTCGGCGTCAGTCTCTATCTCGTGGGCGGCGACGGCAGCGACCGGGAACGCGGCGCGCTGCTGCGCCGGCGGCTCTTCTGGCTGATGCTGTTCGGCCTTCTGCACGGCACGCTGATCTGGTCGGGCGACATCCTGCTGCACTACGCGATCGCCGGCTTCATCGTGATGTTCTTCCGGTCCTGGAACGCGGGGCTGCTGCTGTTCGTGGGCGGCGTGCTCTACCTCGTCATGATCGGCCTGCAGTACTTCCCGGCGCTGATCGCGCCCTACTTGCCGCCGGAAGCTCTGGCCGAACTGCAAGCCGGGCTGGACGAGGCGAAAGCCTACGTGTTCGCCCCGCCCGCCGATGAGCTTGCCGCGGTGACCGAAGCGTACCGCGGCGACTGGGCGAGCGTGTTCAAGGCGAACCTCGATGCGTGGGTGACATTCTTTCCCTACGGCGTCCTCGGCCTCTTGCCGCGCACCATTGGCGTCATGCTGATCGGGATGGGGCTGTTCAAGATCGGCTTCCTGAGCGACCGTGCGCCGACGGGGGTTTACGTGTTCTTCGCGTTCGTGGGCGCGTGCGCGATCGCCGCCATTGGCTATCAGGGTTGGATCAATTGGCGGCTTGGGTTTCCGTTCGCGCACATGCAATCCGCGGGCACTGCGGTCAACACTACAGTCTCCATTCTTGGGTCGATCGGCTACGCGGCGCTGTTCACGCTCCTCGCCCGCGGCGGCGTGCGTGTGATTACAGAACCGTTGGCCGCGGTGGGGCGCATGGCGTTCACGAACTACATCGCACAGTCGCTGGTCATGACCGTCATCTTCTGGGGCGGGCGCGGCTTCGGCCTGTTCGGCGAAGTTGACCGGCCGACGCTGATGGCCATTGTCTTGGCCGTCTGGGCGTTGCAATTGATCTGGTCGCCGCTCTGGCTCACGCGGTTCGAGATGGGGCCCCTGGAGTGGTTGTGGCGGCGCTTGAGTTACGGCAAGCCGGTGCGTATGGCAAAAGTAGCGCCGGCGTAAGGCGAGGCACAGGTGGAGGAGAAACACATGCGGAAATTCGTTGCAGCGCTTTCGTTCGGCGTGGCTCTGGCCGCGGGCGCGGCGTTCGCCGACACGGTCAGCAACGGGTACGGCAACACGTTCGTCGTGACGACCGCGCAGGGCGCGGAAGTGCTGTATCATTTTGACGAAGGCGGCGCGTACCGCATGACGGCGCCGGACGGCACGGTCGTCTCCGGCACGTGGACGGTCGCGAACGGCCAGCTCTGCCTCACGCCGCAGGGCGGCGCGGCCGGATGTTCGGCCTACGTTGGCGACAAGAACGTCGGCGACACCTGGACGCAAACCGCCAGCGACGGCTCGACCATCACGGTCACGCTGCGCGCGGGACGCTAGTCGCGCAGCAGCTCGTTCACCCCGGTCTTCGCCCGCGTCTGCGCGTCGACGCGCTTGACGATCACGGCGCAGGCAAGGCTGGGGCCGCCTTTGGGATCTGGCAGCGACCCGGGCACCACAACACTGTAGGCCGGCACTTCGCCGCGCATGATCGCGCCGCTCTCACGGTCGACGATCTTGGTCGACTGGCTGATGAATGTGCCCATCGCCAGCACCGCACCTTCGCGCACGATCACGCCTTCGGCGACTTCCGAACGTGCGCCGATAAAGCAGCCGTCTTCGATGATGGTAGGGTTGGCTTGGATTGGCTCGAGCACGCCGCCAATGCCGGCGCCGCCGCTGATGTGGACGTTCCTGCCGATCTGCGCGCACGAGCCGACGGTCGCCCAGGTATCGATCATCGCGCCCTCATCGACATATGCGCCAATATTCACGAAGCCCGGCATCAAGACGACATTCTTGGCGATGTAGCTGCCGCGGCGCGCGACCGCGCCGGGTACGGCGCGGAAGCCGGCTTTTTCGAACTCGTTCTCGCCCCAGCCCCAGAATTTCGACGGCACTTTGTCCCAGTATGGCCCGGGCGATGGGTCGCTGGCGCCGGTCAACCCCATCAGCCGGTTGGCGTTGGTGCGAAACGAGAGCAGGACCGCCTTCTTCAGCCATTGATGCGTCGTCCACGCCCCATCCGCGCCGCGCGTCGCGACGCGCGCCTGGCCGCTATCGAGGAGATCGATCGCGGCTTCGATCGCCTTGACGTCTACGCCTCCGCTGTCGGGGGAAAGCTCGGTGCGCCGCTCCCAGGCAGCGTCGATGTGGGCGGCGAGATCGGCATGGCTCATGAGGCGGAGTTAGCCGCCGGTTGGCGGAGTGGCAAGGATCGACACGCGCGCGTCGCAATCGGATAGTGCGGCAGGGAGTGAACCATGAGCGCATTCAAGGACGGGCTGCTCCGCGGCAAGGTCGCCTTCATCGCCGGCGGCACCAGCGGCATCAATCTGGGCATCGCCAAGCGCATGGCCGAACTCGGGGCCAAGGTCGCCGTGGCGGGGCGCGATCCGGAGAAAGCACAACGCGCAGCGGAGGCGATCGGCCACGACGCGGTTGGCTATTCCACGGACGTACGCGATTACGTGGCGACGCGCGCGGTGATGGAGCAAATCCACGCCGCGTCGGGGCCGATGGACATTGTCGTTTCCGGCGCGGCGGGGAATTTTCTGGCGCCTGCGGCCGCTCTCTCCGCCAACGGCTTCAAGACGGTGGTCGACATCGACCTCCTCGGCACCTTCAACGTGTTCCGCGGCTGCTACGATCTCATCCGCAAGCCTGGGGCGTCGCTCATTGCGATTACGGCCGGCCAGGCCGTCAATCCGATGATGCTGCAAATCCACGCCTGCGCCGCCAAGGCCGGCGTCAACCAGGTCATTCGCGTCATGGCTATGGAATGGGGCCCGGAGGGCGTGCGCGTGAACGGCATTTCGCCAGGCCCGATCGCGGGCACCGAGGGCATGGCGCGGCTCGCGCCCAACCCGGAGGTCACCAAAGCGCTGACCGGCCGCATTCCGCTGCGGCGCTTCGGTGAAATCAGTGAAATCTCGGAGAGCGCGGTCTTCCTTTGCTCGGACTCCGCCGCCTACATCACCGGCACGATCCTCGACTGCGAGGGCGGGTCGCAATTGGGCGATGCGCGCAGCCCGATGGAGCGCGCATGATGCGCGGCGGCATCGCGCTGATCGTTGCGCTGATTGCGCTCGCCGGGCTCGGGTACTACTTCCACACAAGTTCAACGCAGCGCTACGACGCGGCGGTCGACGCGCGTATCGAAGAAGAAATCCAAACAACGGGGCTCGAGGTGTTTCGCTTGCACTTGGCCCAGGAGCGAGGCGACAAGATCGCAGCCCTGCGTGCGTTCTATGACAGCCCGGAATGGGAGCGCATCAACACCGCATTCGCCGCGCTCACCGTGAGTTGGGAACGCCGCTATCCGCGTCTCGACCGCATGCGGCTGTTCGACGATCCGCTCGGCGCGACCGGCCGACTCAGAGCCGAATTTGACGAACGGTTCGCGCCGGGCGCGTTCGACCTCATGCAGGCGGAGTACGCGAAGTATCGCGTGGAGGCGCCGCGCCGGCGCCAAGAGGCCACTGAGCGCCGCGCACGCGAGCAGGAATGGATGTTGCGCTACGTGCAAAACTACGTGCGCCGGCATGGCCTCTATCCAACCGCGATTCCGCCCATGCCCGAAGGCCAAGCTGAACCTTAGAGCCATTCGCGCAGCAGCGCCTTCACATCGTGCGCCCAGTAATCGACGTAGGGCGGGCGCGGCTCGGGGTGGACCGCGCCGACCAGCGCGGTGGTGAAGCCCATTTCGTGCGCCGGCTCGAGATTGCGCAGCGTGTCCTCCACCAGGACGGCCTCGCTCGGTGAAAAGCCGCACGCGCCGGCGAGGCGCTCATACGCCTCGCGCTGCGGCTTCGGCGCCAAGAGCGCGTGCTCTATGTCGAACACCCGCTCGAACAGCGCCGTAAGCCCCATGCTCTCCATCACCCGCTCGGCGTGACCGCCCCCGCCATTGGTGAAGACGATGCGCCGGCCCGGCAGCGCCGCGATCAGCGCGTTCAGTTCTTCGTCCGGCGCCAGCAGATCGTGATCCACGTCATGCACGTGGGCGAGAAAATCAGACGCATTCACGCCGTGATGGCGCGCGAGCCCGACCACCGTCGCGCCATACTGCCAGAAATAGCGCTCGCGCGTTTCGTGCGCGGCGGCGTGCTCCAGGTCCAGCGCGCGCATGATGTAGGCGGTCATGCGTTCGCCGATGGCGTCGTAGATCGTCGACGACGCCGAGTAGAGCGTGTTGTCGAGGTCGAACACCCAGACGCGGATGTCCTTTGCCGGGCTCATGGCCTGCTGGTGCGGTCCTGCGTCGGCGCGCTTTCCGGCGCGACGCCGCGTTGCGGCGGGCCGTCGCGCTGCGCCGGGCTGTCGGCTTCCATTGGCGAAGGGCCAAGCCGGCGTGGCGCGACGCCGGGCTCCAGGAAGTGGTCTTCATCGAGATTGACGACGATCCCGCCGCGGCCGCGGGTGCGGATCAGGCTGAAGAGCTCCGTGCTGTAATAGCGCGCCTCGCAATCGCGCACGTTGAGAATGGCGAAGCGGGCCGGGCTGGTGCAGAACGGAAATCCCCCGGCGCGCAGAAAACGCGGGCCTTCCGGCGTCTCAAGCGCGGCGTAGACGTAGTACTCGGCTTGCGTCAGCACTTCGTCGATGGCGCGCACACAGCCGTCCGCGCCCAACGACCACCAGCCGCGGCTCTCCCAGCCTTCGCCGCGCCGGCGCGCGACGGCGGTCCAGACCCGCCCTCCGGTGCGGTTGCAAATCCGCAGCCCGACCTGATTGATGCGCGAGCGGGCGAACGCTTCGAGCGTGTCGAGCAACTGATCTTCGTTGGCGTTGGGCGCGAGCCGCGCCGTTTGGCGGAATTGCGCGATGGCCTGGGCGATGCGCCTCGGGTCGACGCCGCGGCGGCCTTCGCGGATGTCGTAGCCGTTGTCCTCGAGCAGACGCTGCAGCCCCATCTGTCGCGCGCGAGCGCGCGTCAGCGGCGTCGCCTCGGCAAGGCTCGTCGTCCATGAATCGCGCTTGTTGATCCGCACGCGGCGGAAGCGGCGCTCTTCATAGCTCTGGCCGCATTGCGGCGGGTTCTCAATTTGAAACGTGCGCGTGGAGTCGACGCAGAGCCGTGCGTCGCCGCCCCACTGCCGTTGTCCGCCGCGGTGCGCCGAGGAGGTGCGCGCATAAAGGTAGTGCTCGCCGCGCGCCAGCGGTGCGGCGACCGCCGGGCGGCATTCGCCGGGGCGCAGCCGCGTCCACCCTTGCACTTGAATGGAGTCGCCGTCCGGCCGTCCGGTCGCGGCTTCGAGCACGTAGCTCGTCTCGTTGCAGATTTGCCAGCCGCTCGCGCGGTTCTGCGCCTTTGCCGGGGCGGACACCGCCACCGACGCCAATAGCGCCGCGCACAAGAGCGCGGCGGCGGCGCCAAGCTTGGCGGTGAGACTATTGAATGAGCGTGCCAGCGCCATGTTCGGTGAACAATTCCATGAGCAGGACGTGCGGCGTGCGCCCGTCGAGGATGACTGCCGCTTCGACGCCTTCGTCGAGGGCGGCGATGCAGGTTTCGAGTTTCGGGATCATGCCGCCGGTGGCGACGCCCGAACCGATCAGCGCCTTAGCGTCGGCGACGGACATCTCACGAATGAGATCGCCGCGGGCGTCCAGGACGCCCGCGACATCCGACAGCAACAGGAAGCGCTTCGCGCCCAGCGCCTTGGCGATGGCGCCTGCGGCGGTGTCGGCGTTGATGTTGTAGGTGCGGCCGTCTTCAGCGACGCCAATCGGCGCGACGACGGGGATGTAGTCTTCCGGCGCATTGATCAGCGCCTGGATCAAGGTCGGATCGACGTGCTTCGGTTCGCCGACATAGCCCAGATCGACGACTTGCTCGATCATGCTGTCCGGATCGCGCCGCGTGCGCACGGCTTTCTCCACGGTGATCAGCCTTGCATCCTTGCCGGAGAGGCCGACGCCGCGCACGTCCGCTTCGGCGCCTGCGGCTGTGATCAAGTGCGCGAGTTCCTTGTTGACGCTGCCCGACAGCACCATCTCCGCGACTTCCATGGTCTCGGCGTCGGTCACGCGCAGTCCGTCCACGAATTGCGATTTCACACCCGCGCGATCGAGCATGCGGCTGATCTGCGGCCCGCCGCCGTGCACGACGACAGGGTGGATGCCCACCAGCTTCAAAAGGACGACGTCTGCGGCGAATTTGCGGGCGGTTTCAGTGTCGCCCATGGCGTGGCCGCCATATTTCACGACGACGATTTCGCGATCGTAGATCTGGATGAACGGCAGCGCCTCGGCCAGCGTCGCCGCTTTCGTCAGGCCGTCCAGCGCCGCCGGACGTTGCTTGGGGGGCAATTTGCTCACCCGCGGTTCCTAAGCGGTTCGCCGTCTCACGCCAAGGCCGCGATTTCAGCGCGCAGCTGCTCAATCCCCAGGCCGGTTTCGGAGGATGTGGCGATGATCTCGGGATGCGCCGCGGGGCGCTTGCCGATTAGCGCCGCCGTCGCGTCGAGCAGTTCCTCAAGCTCCGTCGACTTCACCTTGTCAGCCTTGGTCAGCACCAGCTGATAGGTCACCGCAGCCTTGTCCAGCGCGTCCATGACATCCTTGTCATGGGGCTTAACGCCGTGCCGTGCGTCGATCAGCAGAATGACGCGCTTCAAGACCGAGCGGCCGCGCAGATAATCCTGCACCAGCGCTGTCCAGCGCGCGATCTCCGCCTTCGGCGCCTTCGCGTAGCCGTAGCCGGGCATGTCGACGAGGCGGAGCACATCGCCGACGCGGAAGTAGTTGAGCTCGCGCGTGCGGCCCGGTTCCGTCGACGCGCGCGCGAGCTTGCTGCGCCCGGTGAGCGCGTTGATGAGGCTCGACTTGCCGACATTGGAGCGGCCCGCGAACGCGACTTCAGGCACGTCCGCGTCGGGCAAGTGCCGCATGTCCGGCACGCTGCGCTCAAACGCGATCGGCCCCGCAAACAGCAGCCGGCCCGCTTCGATGGCGTCTTCTTCGATGTCAGACAAAGTCACACCGTCATTCCGGGCGAGCGGAGCGAGGCCCGGAACCTAGGGGCGAACGCGACGCTCTACGATCCCCTGGCTTCCGGATCGCGCTTGGCGTGTCCGGAATGAGAGGGTTATTCAGCAGCGCTGGGTTTGAGCCTCTTCGCCAGGAACTTGTCGAGCTGCGTCTCGACGCCTTGGCGGCGCATGATCACGTATTGCTGCAGGATCGACAGCATGTTCGACCACGTCCAGTAGATCACCAGGCCCGCGGCGAAGCCGGCGAACATGACCGTGAACAGGATCGGCAGGAAGCGGAAGATCGCAGCCTGCGTCGGATCGGTCGGCGGCGGCGAAAGCGCCTGCAGCGCCCACATCGACACGCCGTACAGGATCGGCCATGCGCCGATGATCAGCAGACTGCCGATCACCGGGATCGCGTGCACGTCGAACGGCAGCAGGCCGAACAGGTTGACGAACGACGTCGGATCCGGCGCCGAAAGATCGTTGATCCAGCCATAGAACGGCGCGTGACGCATCTCGATCGTCACGGTCAGCGTCTTGTAGAGCGCGAAGAACACCGGGATCTGCAGCAGGATCGGAATGCAGCCCGACACCGGATTGATCTTCTCGGTCTGATAGAGCTTCAGCAATTCCTGCTGCTGGCGTTGCTTGTCGGCGGCGTAGCGCTCCTGGATTTCCTTCATTTTCGGCTGCAGCGCGCGCATTTTCGCCATCGCCTTGAACGATTGGTAGACGAGCGGAAACAGCAGAAGCTTCACGACAATGGTCGTGAGCAGGATGCCGAGGCCGAAATTGCCCGCGAACTGCGAAAGCATGTGCAGGAGCGCGAAGAACGGACGCGTCAGGAACCAGAAATTGCCCCAGTCGATGGCGCTGTCGAAGCGCGGGATCGCGAGATCGCGCTGGTAGTCGCGCACGACTTCGTAGCGCTTGGCGCCCGCGAACAGCCGCTGTTGGTACGTGAACGACCCGCCGGCCGGCACGTCGTGCCACTGGCCGCGATAGGCGGTGCGATAGTCGGTGGAATTGTCTTCGTTGCGGGCGTCGAAATAGGTCGACACGCGCTCGTTCTGATCCGGCACGATCGCTGTCAGCCAGTAGTGATCGGTGATGCCGAACCAGCCGCCTTGGCCCTGCAATTCCTCGATCCGTTCGTCGGGGCCTTTGCGGCCGCGCGCCTTGTCGCGGGCGTGACGTTCGGCGGCGCGGAACCCCGATTGCTGCAGCGACTGGTTGGGGCCGAACGCGCCGATCAAGCCTTGATGCACGATGCCGTTGAAGCGGTAGTCCTCCGGCAGACCCTGACGGCGGACCACGCCAAGCGGGCGCACCTGAAGCGGCGTATCGCCCGGATTGCGCACCACGTCGGTGATCGTGAACATGTAGTTCTGGTCGATCGCGATGGTGCGTTCGATGACGAGGCCGTTCTCGGTGTTCAGTGTCAGCGTCACGGGCGTCGCCGGCGTCAGCGTCGCCCCTTGCGCCGCCGTCCAGCCGCTGGTTGCGTCGGCCAGCACGCTGATCGTCTCGCCCGCTTGCTGCTCCCAGCCGAAGAACGCGTCCTGCCCAAATTCTGCGTTGATCGGCGCGAGCACCATGACTTCTGGGCTCGCGGGATCGATGGTGCGGCGATAGCCGCGCAAGTTCAGATCGTCGATGCGCGCGCCGGTGAGCGCGATCGAGCCGTCGACGGTGTCGGTGACGATAGCGATGCGCTGGCCGGCGGTGGCGCTGATCGCCTGTTCGCGGGTGACGGGCGCCGCCGGGGCGGGCGTCGCGGCGGTCTGGCCGCTTGCGCCGGTTTGCGTCTGGGTTTCCGCCTGCTGCGCGGCTTGCGCGCGCTGCTGCTCCAGCAGCCGCTCGCGCTGCGGGCCGGAATACAGCATCTCGAAGCCCACGAAGATGAGCACCGAAAGCGCGATCGCGAGGATGACGTTGCGGGTCTCTTGGTTGCCCGGGCCGCCGAGGTTCTGCATCTGACTCAATTGCCTTCGGTCGGGTTTCCCCGGCTTTTCTTCGCGCGTGAAGTGGGGGCGCGCCGCCCCGCAGCGCCCGTTTCGAGGTCGGCGCGGAGCCTTATCAGCGCGTTTCCAACATCGTCAAGCAACGCGCTCCAGGCGGTATCTGGGGTGCTTTGCCGCGCCACCAAGACGTAGTCGACGCCCGCCAACCCCTGCTCAGGCAGCAGCCGCCGGGCGGCCTCGCGGAGGCGCCTGCGGGCGCGATTGCGGATCACGGCCGACCCGACCTTGCGGCTGGCAGTGAAGCCGACCCCGATCGGGCCGTCCGCCGCGCGCCGGCGCGCCTCGATAATGACGCTGCCCCGGGCCGCGCGCGCGCCCGCGCGCACGAACAGAAACTGCGCGCGTTTGGTCAAACGTTGGAGGATGGGGCGGCTCATCCGAGCCTGGCCGGATTAGGCCGAGAGGCGCTTGCGGCCCTTAGCGCGGCGGCGGGCCAGCACCTTTTGACCGCCCTTGGTGGCCATCCGCGAGCGAAAACCATGGCGGCGCTTCCGCACGAGCCGGCTCGGCTGGTAGGTCCGCTTGGTGCTCACGACAGGGCCTCAATCTCTGGGCATTAAAATGAAGGCGCGGGGCTTACCCCAGCGCCTCCCGAGCGTCAAGGCGACGCGGTCTGGAGGAGGGCGGCGATGCCGATGAAGAGGATCGCGGCGAGCCAGAGGCCGCCAAGAACATACGCCGCGCGCCGCGCGGGGGCTTTCGGACTGGACATGATCGGCTCCTGGGGAGGGGGGACGGGGAGCGTCGCCGGGTTCCACTCCGGCGATATCCACAGCCTACGCTCTTTTGCCCGGCGCGCGGCATGACAATGCGGTTGGGTTCCCCGGCGGCCGCCGCTTGGGGTAGGGCTAGAGCCGGTCCATGAGCGAGCCGCAAGCCTCCCCGCCGCCGCCGGCCGGTCCGCTCTCGCGCGTGGGCGCCTTCTTGGAGAGCTTGGCCGGGCGGCTGCTGATGCTGACGGTCGTCACCGTGCTGCTGGTCGAGATCTTCATTTTCGCGCCGGCCATTTCGGCCTTCCATGAGAGCTGGCTGCGCGAGCGGATGAACTTGGCCCAGGTCGCCGCCCTCGCGATCGAGGGCTCGCCCGACTACGAGATCGCCGAGACGCTCGAGTACGAGTTGCTGACCAACGCCGAAGTGCAGCGCGCGGCGCTGCAGCGCGACGGCGAGCGGGTGCTGCTGCTGGAAAGTCTCGACCAGCCCGATGCGAGCCGCATGGTCGTCTACGACTATCGCCATGCGCCCGGCGCGCAGCGTTTTGGCTGGGCGATGGAGACGCTGTTTGCCCCGCCCGGGCGCGTGCTGCGCGTGATGGCGCGCCCACGCTTCGAGAGCGGCGAGTTCATCGAGATCGTGCTAAACGAAGCGCCGTTGAAGCGGGCGATGTACGACTTCTCGAGCCGCTTCATCCGCGTTTCGATGATGATCCTGATCGTCGCCGGCGCGCTCATCTACCTCGCGCTGACGGCGATGTTCGTGCGCCCCATGGAAAGTCTGACGCGCGCCATCGAACGCTTCCGCGACAAACCGGAGGATGTATCGATCGCCTTTCCGCGCAGCGCGCGCGCCGACGAAATCGGCCGCGCCCAGCGCGCCGCCGCCGACATGGCCGAGCAGGTGCGCAATGCGCTGCGGCAGAATGAACGCCTCGCCGCACTCGGCGCGGCGGTAGCCCGCATCGGCCACGATCTGCGCAACATGCTGTCGACCGCCCAGCTCGTCGCCGAGCGCCTCGCGCAATCGGAAGACCCTGCCGTGCGCCAACTCGCGCCGCGCCTCGAACGCACCATCGATCGCGCCGCAGGCCTTGCCTCGAGCACGTTGAAATACGGCCGCGTCGACGAAGCGCCGCCGGTGCTGCAGCGCGTGCCCGTCGCCGAAGCTTCGGAGGAAGCGGCGGCCGACGCGCTGATCGGTTTCGGCGGCGTCGAGTACAAGGCGATGATCGAGGAGGGACTGGGTTGCCTCGCCGATCCCGACCATTTGCATCGCGTCCTGGTCAATCTCATCCGCAACGCCGGCAAGGCGATGAAGGAGCACGATCGCAAGGACAAGGTGCTGCTGATCCGCGCCGCGCGCGTGGAGGGGCGCTGCGAAATCGAGGTGATCGACCACGGGCCCGGCGTGCCCAAGCAATTGCGCCCGCGCCTGTTCGAGCCGTTCGTGTCGGCCGCGCCCGAAGCTGGCGGGGCGGGGCTTGGCCTCGCCATCGCCCGCGAACTCACCCGCGCCATGGGCGGCGAACTGGAGCTCACCCGCACCGGCGCCGAAGGCACCACGTTCCTAATCACGCTGCCCGCGGCGTAGTCTGGACCGCCGGCGCCCTCGCCGGCATGGCGCTGCCGCTACCGGCCAGCACCGGCGCTTGTTCGATCTGGAGCATGCCGGCGAGGCGCCGGCGGTCCGGACTCAATTCCGGCGCACGAGATAGTCCGCGTTGACGAAGCAGCGCGTGACGCCATCGACTTGGATCAACGCCCATTGTCCCGAAGGCGAGCGGCCGATGACGCTCACTTCTTGGCCGCCGCGCAAGCGCTCGAGTCGCTGATGTTCGGTGCCCGGGCCGCGGCGCACGTTCACGTCGCGGCGGGTGACGAAACGCTGCGCGGGGTTCACGCGCTGGACCGCACGGTCGCCGAGGCACGAGGGGCCGGCGGGCGCCGCGGTTTCATCGCGCGCGCCCGATGTCTCGGTGCGCGCAGGCGCCGCTTCGGCGCGGTCTCTCGCGGGCGCGCGATTGGGTTCGGCGGGCGCCTCCGAAGGTTCGAGCATGCGCTCAATGCGCGCCTCTAACCGGTCGAGCGGGCCAATGTCGATCATGTCCGAGAAGTGCGCAAACAAGATCAGCGGCGCCCAGAACACCACCGCCAGCGTCGTCTGCCAGAGGAAGCTCACCACGCTCGACCAGAAGCCGCGCGCGCGCGGCGCGTCGTTCTCATCGAGCGCGCTCATGCGCGTCTCGTCGTCGCCGGGGCGCTCGACGCCGCGGATCGTGTTGATGATCATGCCGAAGCCTTCCGGCCAGAGCCGGATGGCGGCGCGGAAGCGGCGCGCGGCGGAGTTGTTCTTGTCGCCGGAGAACGGCGACAGCATCACCTGCGCCGTGAACA
This sequence comes from Hyphomonadaceae bacterium, assembly GCA_050182055.1. Taxonomy (GTDB): domain Bacteria; phylum Pseudomonadota; class Alphaproteobacteria; order Caulobacterales; family Aquidulcibacteraceae; genus Vitreimonas. The sequence continues at coordinate 3,220 of JBFXCP010000029.1, read as the reverse complement.
GCACGAAGCTGATGACCACGAGCCGCGCCCAGATGAAAAAGCCGATGACGCCCCAAAACACGAACGCGACGCCCAGCGCGATCGTCTTGGCGACGAGTTCAATCAGGCCAACGATGCCATCCAACAAATCCGCGGCCCCGGGGAACTAGCGCGCCATCGCGGGCGCACGAAAGCAGAGCCGCCGCCGCCCCGCAACAGCCAATGCAGCGCCATCATGGCGCTGGCGTGACGCGTCCCACCATGCCTTCGCGGCGCGGGTCGTAGCCGCCGACGAGGCCCTGGTCGGTCACCAGGATCGCGTGCAAACCGCTCACCTCGAGCGCGGCCGGCTGCTGGAACTCCCAACCGCGCCGCACAAGCTCGGCTTCGACGCCCGGCGGGAAACGCGGCGTTTCCGCGAACACGGTCGGGGTGCGCGCAGTCGCGTTGCCGAGATCGATCGCATCCTGCGGGGAAAGCCGCCAATCGAGGATGCCGATCGTCGTGCGTGCGACGTAGCCGATGATGGACGACCCGCCGGGCGAGCCGATCACAAGCACCAGCTCGCCATTGCGATCGGTGACGATCAGCGGCGACATCGAAGAGCGCGGCGCCTTGCCGGCAGCCGCTGCGTTGGCGAGCGGGCGGCCGTTCAGCGTCGGCGCGAACGCAAAATCGGTGAGCTGATTGTTGAGCAGGAAGCCCGCGACCATGCGCTGCGCGCCGAAGGCGGACTCCACCGTCGCCGTCAGCGCCACCGCGTTGCCCCAAGCGTCGACGATGGAGATGTGGGTCGTGCCGTTGTCGTTGCTCGCGTCGCGGCCCCAATACTCGAACAATTCTTGCTCGGCCGGAACGCCCGGCGGCGTCGTTCCGCGCGGCGCGCGCGAGAGATCGATCAGCGACGCGCGTTGATCCAGATACGCTGGCGCAATCAATTGCAGCGTCGGCGTCGGCACGAATTGATCGTCGGCCATGTAATGGTCGCGGTCGGCGTAGGCGAGGCGGCTCGCCCACAGGAACGCCGCCCAATCGTCGGCGCTGTTGGCGCCTTCGGGGCGGGGCCGCGCGCGCTCGTACAATCCCAGAATGGCCAGCGTCGCGTTGCCGGAGCTTGGCGAGCCCATCGTGCACGCGCGGTAAACGCGATAGGCGGCGCACACGGGCTCAAGTCTGCGCGGCGCGACAGCCTGCAGGTCCGCCAGCGTCAGCGTCCCGCCGCGCGGATTGCGCCGGGCGGCCGCGACGATCGCCTCCGCAATCGGCCCTTCGCTCAGCGCGCGCGGACCTTGCGCGGCGATGGCGCGCAAGGTTGCGGCGTACTCCGGATTGCGCATGAGGTAGCCGACGGGCCTCGGCGCTCCGGCCGCGTCGAAGAAATACGCGCGCGCCGGAAAGTCCGCGCGCAATCGCCCGCGTTCGCCCGCAGCCGCGATCAGCGCCGCCAGGCGCGGCGACACCTCGAAGCCGTTCTCCGCCAGCCGGATCGCGGGCTCGAACAGGCGCGCCCATGGCAGGCGCCCGTGATCGTCGTGCGCGAGTTTCAGCATCGCCACCAAGGACGGCGCGCCGATCGACAGCCCGCTCGCCTGTGCGTCGAGAAACGGCAACGGCGCTCCGCGCGCATCGAGGAACATGGTGGCGTTCGCGCCCGCCGGCGCCCGCTCGCGGCCATCGTACGCTGTGATCTGCTCGCTGCGGCCGTCATAGAACAGCAGGAAGCCTCCACCGCCGATGCCCGACGATTGCGGCTCCACCAGGCCAAGCACCAGCTCCGCCGCAATCGCGGCGTCGACGGCGCTACCGCCTTCGCGCAAAATCTCGACCGCCGCGGCCACCGCGTGCGGGTTCGCCGCTGACGCCATCGCTTCGCGATTGGGCGCGCGCTGAACGCCCACATCGTCGGGCGCGCCGCTCGACGCGCACGCCGCCAGCGCCAGCGCAATCAACGGCGCGCCAAGCCGCCTCAACCCGCGCGCATCGAACATCCGCCGCTCCTCATCCCGCCCCGTTCCTACACGCCGGACTCGATTTGACAAATCCGGGCGGCCACCCCCCGCCAGATTGCCGCCGCCCCCGCGGCACTCCATAAGCGCCCCATGTCCCAACCCGGCCCGACCAATTCCCTCGCCGACATTGCCGGCCTCGCCATCGGCTGCGCCGAGGATCGCGCGGCGTTGACGGGCGTCACGGTGATCGTGCCGGAGACGCGCGCGGTGTGCGCTGTCGACGTGCGCGGCGGGGGGCCGGGCACGCGCGAGACGGACGCGCTGGCTTCAGAAAACCTGGTCGACGCAGTGGACGCCATCGTGCTCGCGGGCGGGTCCGTGTACGGGCTCGCCGCCGCAGACGGCGTCGCTGCCGCGATGGGCGCGGAGGGCAGGGGTTTTGCGCTGGTCCCGCGCGCAGACGTTCCGCCGTCGCCGGTGATCCCGGCGGCGATCCTCTACGACCTCGCCAACGGCGGAAACAAAGCTTGGGGCGCGAGCCCGCCTTACACTGCGCTCGGGCGCGCGGCGTACGCGGCGCGCGCCGCCGGCGTGCCTCTGGGCAATGCCGGCGCAGGCTACGGCGCGCTCGCTGGCGCGCTCAAGGGCGGGCAGGGCAGCGCCAGCATCGTAACGCACGATGGGTTCACGATCGCCGCGCTTGCCTGTGTGAATTGCTTTGGTTCGACCACGATGCCGGGCCAGCGCGCGTTCTGGGCTTGGGCGCACGAAATCGGCGATGAGTTCGGCGGCGTGAAGCCCGATCTGAACGCAACGTTCGACGCCGAAGACTGGGGCGGCGCCAAACTCAACCCCGCCCCGCGCGCCAACACCACCATCGCCTGCGTCGCCGTCGACGCGGCGCTGACGCCGGCCGAAACCAAACGCATCGCGCAGATGGCGAGCGCCGGGCTCGCGCGCGCGATCCGCCCCGTGTTCGCGCCGTTCGATGGCGACGTCGTGTTCGCGCTGGCGACTGCGGCGAGGCCAGCACCCGAGCCGCGCCCGCTCGCCGTCGCCCGCTTCGGCGCGCTCGCCGCCGACTGCCTCGCCCGCGCCGTCGCCCGCGGCGTCTACGCCGCCGAGACGATCGCCGCCCACCGCGCTTGGCGCGACCGCGGCTGAGCCCGCCCGCCTTGCCAGCGCCATAGCGACCCGCTATGCACCGCGCCTTCGCGCCCGTAGCTCAGCTGGATAGAGCACCAGACTACGAATCTGGGGGTCAGGAGTTCGAATCTCTTCGGGCGCGCCAT
>JBFXCP010000028.1:0-29640 GCA_050182055.1 Hyphomonadaceae bacterium | reverse complement strand
CCGCTTCGCGTAGGATCGCAACGATCTGCTCGTCCGTGAACCTCGACTTGCGCATGGCTTTGCCTCCGACTCACGGAGGCAGCCTCTCAACCAATCCTTGGCCCGAAATTACCAGAGCAGGTCAGCGCTGCTCAATCTCTCCATCGATGTGAGCGCGATCTCAAAGTTGCTTCAAGAAGGCGGGCAGGCACAGGCGGAGGCGATCGCAGAGTATGAGGCACGCGAAGCTGAGCGACGCGGCCTTCAACAGCGTATCGACCGCGCGGATGATCCCTTTGGCGAGAGCTGGCTTGGAAGTGTCGCGGCCTATGATACGGCGATCGATGCGAAGCAGGCGGAGATCGCATCACGTCCTCATGCGGGCGAGCGTTGGCACGGCGCACGGTTGAGAGAACTCGGTGAATTGCAGACCGCACGCGCGGTCGCAGTGCAGATCGCAGCATGGGAGACGCAGCGCGATGCGCTAGAACCGGAAGGCGAGGGGGCGGCGCCCCCGCCCGCAGCGGGCGCGGAGTTTCAGTCGCTTGAGTTCGCGCTCGACAAAATCCCCGACGTTGATGTGACGCCTGAGCAAATCCGCAACAGTATGGCCCTTGGTCTTGCGCTAAGCATGAAGCTGGCGCTCACGCTTGCGGCCTGGGTCGGCATGGCCGCGCAGCCCGCATCGGGCGCAGCAAGCAATCCTCTGCCTGCGCCCAGCAATGATCATGGCAGGCAGGGCGAGGGGCCTTCACCCGCGCGAATCCGGCGTGACCCGCCAAAGCGTGGCGTGCAGTTTCGGCCAGTTGGCCGACGCTAGCGGGGTGACGTTGGTGTCAACTTTGCCCGCCAATCTGGCCGTTGGTAATGAATTGTCGGGCGGGCAGAGATTGGGCCCTTAGTTGCCATTTGCTTTGATGTAGACGATGTCGCCTTCAGGCAAAAAGAGCCGTTGCCGAACGGCCGGCGTTCAAAACAGTTTGCCCGCATTGATGCATCATCGCGTGGGTGTGTTTGATCACGTTGGCAAGTTAGGAAAAATCGCTGACGCCATTTGAGTTGCGAATTCCTTGAACAGCTGAACCGGTCTTGGCACGTGCCGATTGCCGAGATGGACCAGCGACAACGGTTCGATCGGCAGGCGCCACGCGGGCATGACTTCGACGAGCTTGCCAGACTGGATGAGATCTGGCCGAACAATGGGCGGCAAATCGCCAATACCGCTGCCGGATGTAAGAGACTCGGCGAGACCGGCATAATCGTTCATTGCAAGCGCCGGCTGAAAGCGGACCGTTTCAGATGCTGCGCCCTTGGAGAACGTCCAGCTGTGCTCGTTCGGCCAGAACGAGAAAGCGAGCAGGCGGTGGCCCGGAATATCCGCCGGTGTTGCAGGCGGCGTATGGCGCGCCAGATAGTCGGGACTGGCGACAAGGCGGCGGCGGTAGGTCAGAAGCCTCCGGACGACCAAGTTTGAGTCCTTCAATTCGCCGACGCGGAATACGAGATCAACGCCTTCAGCGATATGATCGACGTAGCGATCCGTCACCAGCACATGCACCCGAACGCCGGGGTAAGATTCCTGGAACGCATGGAGGATAGGCGTGAGCAGGCTGTCGGCGATGCTTGGCGGCGCTGACAGGCGCAGCAATCCTCTCACTTCGGAGAGCTGGTTGGAAACGATACTCTCGACGGCCTCGCTGACCTCTGCGCCGCGCTGGGCCTCGCCGAGTACATCGGCGCCGACATCGGTCAACCGCAGGCTCCGTGTCGACCGTTCGAGCAGGCGCACGCCAAGCTCATCTTCGAGATCAGCCACTTTTCGCGAAACCGTCGAAACCGGCATTTTCAAGCGCCGCGCCGCTTCCGAGAAGCTTTGCGTTTCTGCGACCTTGGCGAAGACGATCAGGGCATTAAGGTCGGCCATTCATAATTCCAAATACGGGATAATCATTCCTATGACCACCATATAATCCAAAAATCGGAAATCCCCTAAGTGTGTTTCAGGGCAAGTCCGCCGACCAAACGGGGAGAAACTCGATGAAAACGCCGCTCAGGGCCGTCATGGTCGCCGCCGCTGCGCTCGCTGCTTCAGCGTGCGTGGCTCCGGACCAACACAACACCGATCGCGACGCGATTGAAGCCGTGCTGGCGAGTTATGAGACGGCGCTGAACGCGTCCGATACCGAAACCGTTCTCACGCTCTACACGGCCGATGGCGTATTCATGCCGCAGCACAGCTTGCCAAGCGTGGGCGCCGACGCCATCCGCGCCGCCTATAGCGGCGTCTTCAACGCCATCAAGCTTGAGATCGACTTCGAGATCGATGAGATCGCTCAGGTCGCGCCGAACTGGGCTTTCGTGCGCACGCGGTCCGAAGGCTTCGTGACCATCAACGCGACGGGCGACCGCGTGCCTGAAGCCAATCAGGAGCTCTTCGTATTCACGAAGACGAATGCCGGTGAGTGGCGGATCGCCCGCTACATCTTCTCAACGACCAATCCACCGCGGCAATAGCCCAGCGGCGTCGGTGTGTTCGGCGCAGGCCACTGCCGCGCTGCGCTGATCCACGCATGTTGGGACGACTGAGCAAGCCCATTCGAAACCAAGAGAGAGTCCTTCATGTTCGACCAGATCCTGAAACATGCAGACCTGCCAGCGCGCCTCGGTATGTCTGCCATCTTTATTTTCTCGGGCATCGGCAAGATCGCAGCCTTTGCACCGACCCAAGGCTACATGGAGGCGTTCGGTCTCCCCGGCATTCTGCTGGCGCCGACGATCGCCTTCGAGATCGGCGCCGGTGTGGCTTTGCTCCTCGGCTTGGGTGCGCGCTACGTTGCGTTTTTGCTTGCTGGCTTCTCTCTGGTCACAGCGCTCGTCTTCCACCGCGACTTTACCGATCAGATCCAGCAGATCATGTTCTTCAAGAACGTCGCGATGGCGGGCGGCCTGCTTCTGTTGGCTAAAACCGGGGCGCCGGGTTTGAGCCTTGACGGTGTTCGCGCAGACCGAGCGAAGGCGTGATCATAGTCTATGCGATCTTCGATGAGCACCAGAGTCACGAGAACGCCAAACACGTGCGCCGGGCGATGGAGGCGAACGCGCGGGCAGGCTTCTGGAACGGGTCAAGCGCGCCCTTTGGATATGACGCGATCGTTGTCGAGGTGCGGGCGGATGCCCGCAAGAAGAAGCTGGCGATCAACGAGCGCGAGGCCGAGGTCGTACGCCGTATCTTTGAGCGATATCAGCAGGGCGACGGAATCCGCGTGATCGCGCACGCCTTGAACGCCGACGGCATCACGATGCGAAATGGCTTCAAGTTCACGTCAGCACGCATCCACCAAATCCTGACGCGCGAGGCCTATGCCGGAACATACTACTATAATCGGAAAGACTGGCGCAAAGGCACGCGACGCCCTCGCGAGCAGTGGGTCCCCTACGAAACCCCCATCATTATCGAGCGCCATGTCTTCAACAAGGTGCAACAACGTCTCAACTCGCGCCGGCGCACGCGTATCCCGCCTCGCGTTGTAAATGGTCCGACTTTGCTGACTGGTCTCGCCCGCTGCGGAACGTGCGGAGCTGGCCTTGTGCTCATGTCAGGCAAGGCGGGGCGATACCGCTATTATTCTTGCCATGCCGGCATGCACAAAGGGCCCACCGTCTGTAGCGGGCGGAACATTCGCATGGACGCTCTGGATGACATCGTTCTCGATGCACTGGAGGAGCGAGTATTCGCCCCGGAGCGGCTGAGGGCGCTTCTGACGGCGCTTATCAAGCGTCAAAACGAGAAGAACAGCGATCACGCGGCCCGTGCGGCACAGCTGCGCAAGTCGCTCAAGGTGATCGAGGACAAGATCGAGCGCTCTTTTGCGGCGCTCGCCGAGGGGACCATCCGCGACAACGAGCTGTTCCGGAAGTTCCACGCAGGCCTGGAGGCCGAACGGGAGGAAGCCCTACACCTGATAGCGGCGCTTGAGCGTCAGCGCGAAATCCCCCGGCGCATGCTGAGGCAAGAAAACCTCCGCCGCTTTGCCGCCCTGGCCCGGGCCAGGTTGCGCGGCGAGGACCCTCAGCTCCGAAAACGGTATGTCCGGCACTTCGTGGAGCGGATCGAGGTCGCCGACGACACCATCCTCATAAAGGGGTCTCAGGCGGCTCTGGCATCAGCGGCGGGACGCGATCCGGACGACGATCCAGGGGGTGGGGGAGGAGTGCCCAGTTTTGTTACTGAGTGGTGGGCGCGGCAGGACTCGAACCTGCAACCAGACCGTTATGAGCGGCCGGCTCTAACCATTGAGCTACGCGCCCTTGAGGGGGCTAGTGCGTAGTCAGTGGTCCGTAGTCAATAGGCGCCTGATCTACTGACCACTCACCACTGGCTACTGACCTCAAGCGTCCCCCCGCGCGTAGCCGACGATGGCGGCGCGGACGAAGTCGTCGAAATTGATGGCGTCGAGACTGTCGGGATGTTTGGCCCAGGGCGGGCCGTCGAGCATCTGCACGGTGATTTCGGGTTTCTTGGCGCGGCGGCGGCGCGTCAGCGCGAACTCCGCTTCTTTCTGCACCCATTCCGACGCCGCCGCCGACTTCGACCAGCACAGATGGAAGAGATCGGCGCGCTCGATCTCGCGGCGCAGGCGCGGGCTCCATTCTTCGCCCGATTTGAGCGAGGCGCGGTCCCAGAAGTGCGCGACGCCAGCGCGTTCGTAGGCGGTGGCGATGGCGCTGACGATTTCGCGGTCGGCGCTGGAATAGGAGAGAAAGACGCGCTTGTGCCGCTTCAAGCGCACGCGGTCGCCGGTAGAATGCGGCTTCTTCGCCGGGCCGCCGACCGGGCGCGTAAACGCGAGCACGCCAATCTGCGCGTCGTCGATGAAGACGCGCGCGAGCACGACGGCCTGGCGGACATCGCTGTCCGCCTCGACCGAGAACGAAAAATCGATCGGCTCGCCTTGCCAGACGCGGCGCTGGATCGCGCCGTCGCACGCCGCGCCGCGCACTTCGAGCGACACGCCGACGCTGGCGCCCAGCGGCACCTCGCCGATGGCCATGCCCGACGGTGCGGGCTCGGCGCGCGGATCGATCTGCTTGGCAGCTCTGATGACCGCTTGCAGGTCCTTCGGTTGATGGATGGCGATGCGGATCAGCTCTGGCGTGCCGCGGCGCAGTTTGCGCGGCGCGAAGGCGGTCGCGTCCGCGGGCGCGCTGGGCGCAGGGATCGAGCTGCGGCCATCGCGGGCGGCGTCGCTGTCGGCGCGCTGTCTGGGCAGGTCCGGCGCCGGCGCCGGGGCTGTCGCCGGCGGCGCGGCGGCTTGCGGCGGCGGCTCTAACGTTGCGGGCGGCGCCGCGCCAGCCGGGGGCGGTGCGGGTGTTTCCTCTGCAGGCGTTTCGTCGGCGGGCGGCGCGGGCGCGACATCGTCGTGTCCGGCGCCGAGGCTGTCTGTTCCTTGCTCCTGCTCGACTTCGCTCGGCGGCGGCGCGGGTTCGGCGTCCACCGGCGCCGGCTCCGCTTGCTGCACCGGCGGCGCCGGCTCAGGCGCGGGCGGTTCAGCCGCGGCGGGCGGCGGCTCGCTCGGCAGCGGGTGCGCGCGCGGCGTCTCGCCGCCTTCACTGGTTTGGCGCCGGCGCGTCAGTTCGCTGGCGCGCGCACGCGCATCGCCCAGCGTCATCGCTGGCCAGCCCTGCGGCAGGAACTGAAACGCAGCGCGCGCATCGAGGTCGATGATGATCAGCTGCGCGGTGCGCAGGCGATGCGCCAGCGTTTGCATCAACGCCACGTAGGGCAGGTCCTGCGCGGCGGCGTTCGAGATCAGCAGGCCGACATTGGCGGCGCCGGCCAGCGTCGCGGCGACCGCTTCGATGTCGCCGATCCGTTCCGCTTCGATCACGTCGAGGCCAAAGCCGCCCGCGAGTTCGCGCGCGACGGGAATGTCCGCCTCGGTCGCAACCAGATACCCGTTCGACATGGGCCCACACCCCCGTTCCGCCCGCCTGAGGTAGCGGTTTCGCGGCGGCCTGGAAATGGCGTAGACTGACGCGGCAAGGGAGAATCCGCATGCGCGCTGCTCTGTTGATCGCCGTGGTCGCGCTCGCCGCGTGCCAGACGCCGTGCCCGGCGGCCGAGACGGGGCCGACCAGCGCCGTGTTTCGCTGCGATGACGGATCGAACCTCAACGTGACGTTCGACGCCGGCTCTGCGCGCGTGGTGCAGGAAGGCTACACGACGCTCGATCTGCCGGCGCGTATCACCGGTTCCGGGTATCGCTACGCGGCCAATGGCGCGGAGCTGCGCAGCCGCGGCGTCGAAGCGCTCTGGACGCGCCCCGGCGCGCACGAGACGCTCTGCCGTCACGTGCAGTGAGGCGACGCGCGCTGAGTTTGCCGGTTAGTTCCGGCGCTTGGACGCCTTCATCAGTTCGTTCTTGCGCGCCTTCAACTCTGCGCCGAGTTCTTTGAGGTCGAGGCCGGCCTTCTTGGCTTTCGCGAATATGCCGTCGCGCTGCTCTTCTTCTTTGACGTGGTGCTTGACCATTTCGCCCAGCACAGAGACTTTCGCCTCCCAGTGATCGTCGCCCGGCGCGCCAGCTTCGATTTGTTCGATCAGCCTGGCGGCGCCGTCGTGCTCGACATCGGCTTCGTCCATCAGATTTTCGTCCACGCCCGCTTCGCGGCATGCGGGATAGAAGATCTCTTCCTCGATCTTGGTGTGCACGCGTAACGCCAGGCAGATCTGGTTGGCCAGCTTTTGCTTGCGCGACGCGCTGGCGGTCTTCTCGAAGTCCTCGAACCAGGCTTCCACCTCGCGGTGGTCGTCCTTCAGAAGCCTGATCGCGTCCGGCGCGGCGCCAGCTGACGCGCGCTTGCGGGACGAGGTGCGGGAGTCCGAGTGCATGACGGCCATGGCGTTGCTCCTTCAGGATTGCCCGAAAGAACAACGCACACAGCCTCTAGTTCCGCTTGCGGCGGTTCAGTGGCGGCGGTCCCAGCGATTTTCGCGCCGGTCCCACCGGTTTTCGCGCCGGTCCCAGCGATCCTCGCGCAGATCGCGCACGTCCTCGCGCGCGTCGCGCACGTCCTCGGCCTGATCGCGCCAGCCGCCTTGGTGCTGCGCGTCGCGGATGTCTTCGCGGGCGTCGCGCACGTCCTCACGGCGGTCGAAGCGGTTCTCGCGGCGATCCCAGCGGTTCTCGGCGCGATCGAACCGGTCTTCGATCCGATCCCAGTTTTGCGCCTGCGCCGGCGCGGGCGTCGCGAACGCAGTCAGCGCCGTGACGGCGGCCAGCGTTAACAAGAGTTTCATGGCGTGCTCCGTTCAAAGCCCCTCGGCTCATGAAACGGCGCACGCCGGCAAGTCCGTCGCTAACCCAGCGCGAATTCCAGCGCCGCGTCGCGGCCTGCTGCGACGTCCGCGCGCGTGAGCGCAATGCGCACGTCCGGATCGAGGCCGGCGTCCGGCCGCGGCGTCAGCGGAAAGCGGCCGATCAGCGGCAGGTCGGCCTCCAGCCCGGAAGCCGGCAGGCGCAGGAAGAAGAAGGCGCCGCCATTGATGCCGCGCCGGTTGCCGCCGGTGGGCTGGCCGATCAGCCGGCCGAGCCGGTTGCTTTGAATGCAGCTCGCAAACTGGAACGTGGCGGAAGAGTTCTGCGAGTCGATGAGCACGTCGACTTCGCCGCGAAAGCGCGGTCCGCGCGGTGCGATCTGATCCACTTCGGTTTCGCCGCGCAGATCGTAGAAGCCGTCATCGCGCGCGACGGCGTCGTCGCCCCAGTCGCGGAAGGAGCGGTCCCATGTGTCAAGGTAGGGATTGAGCCGGGCCGGCGTTTGCCGATAGCGCGTGCGCCGCGCATAGCCTTCGCGCGCGATCGGCGCATCGATCAGGCGCGCCGCGATCGGATCGCCGCAATCGTTGCCGCCCTCGTTGCCGCGAATGTCGACGATCAGCTTTGTGACGCCGCGCGCCTCGATCTCGGCAAAGCTCCGATCGAGAAACCCACGCCAATCCCAATCCGAATTGTAAAGCGCCCAAGTTGGCATGGTCAGCAGGGCCGTCCGCGCGCGCGGATAGGCGAGCGTCCATGCCGCGCCGTCGCTGTTTTCTTCGGCGCGCAGCAAGGTGCGGCGCGTCGCGAGATCGATGGTCGCGGTTTCGAACGTGTCCGCGCGCGACGATCCGGGCGGGCGCACGCGCAGGCGCACCGAAGCGCCCGGACGATGGGTCAGGCCGTAGAAGATGTCGAACGTCTCGTAGCGGTCGAAGCCGCGCACTTCGAGCAGGGCGCGCCGCTTGGCGTCGTTGCCGCCGTCGGCGCGCGCGAAGGGCAAGAGCGCGCGCAGGATGCGCGCCGTGGCGCGGCCGTCGACGCTCAGCACTTCCGCGCCACGCTCCAGGCGCGAATCGCCCGACTGGTTGGCCAGCACCACCATGCGCCCGCCGATCCAGGCGAACTGGAACGGCAGTAGGCGTTGTGCGTCGAACAGCGCCGCCTGCACCGCATCGGACTGATTGTAGAAGTTCGCGTAGGTGTGGCCGCACCTGATCGTGGCGAGAAAGCGCGACAGCGAGAGGTAGGCCTCGGCCCGCGCCTGCGGGCGCGACCAGGCGCGCGCCAGCGCATCGAAGCGCGCGCCCATGTCGCGCGGCGCGGCGTAGCGGTAGAGGCCCGGGTGCAGGTTCTCGTAGGCGTCGCGCAGAATGGCGATGTCGCCGGAGACGTCGCCCAGCGTTTCGCTCCAGGCGGATGGCGCCAGCGCCGAAGCCGCAGCGCCGGCCAGAACTGCTCTCCGCGACCACATGACGTTGCTCCCCCGCTTGTTTCGCGCCGTTTACGGCTGAAACCGCGGGACGGATCGCTCGACGCCCAGGCCAACCGTCGCTATATCCGCGCTTCGATTTTCCTCACAAAAAACGGACGTCACCATGGCCGCTCAACCGGCGCAGTACATTTTCACGATGCAGGGCCTGACCAAGGCCTATCCGGGCGGCAAGAAGGTGTTCGAGAACATCTGGCTGTCGTTCTTTCCGGACGCCAAGATCGGCGTCGTCGGCGTCAACGGCTCGGGCAAGTCGACGCTGATGAAGATCATGGCTGGCATGGACAAGGACTTCACCGGCGAAGCCTTCGCCATGGCCGGAACCAAAATGGGCTACCTCGAACAGGAGCCGCGCCTCGATGAGGCGCTGACGGTGCGCGAGAATGTCGAGAGCTGGTGCGAAGAGAAGAAGCTGGTCGCGCGCTTCAACGAAGTCAGCATGGAAGTCGGCGAGAACTACACCGAAGAGCTGATGGAGGAGATGACCAAGCTCCAGGAGAAGATCGACGCGGCCGACGCCTGGGACATCGACAGCAAGATCGACATGGCAATGGACGCGCTGCGCTGCCCGCCGGACGACAGCGCCGTGACCAATCTCTCGGGCGGCGAGCGCCGCCGCGTGGCGCTTTGCCGGCTGCTGTTGTCGAAGCCCGACATGCTGCTGCTCGACGAGCCGACCAACCACCTTGACGCCGAGAGCGTCGCCTGGCTGCAGCATCACCTCGAGAACTTTCCGGGCTGCGTCATCCTTGTGACGCACGATCGCTACTTTCTCGATCAGGTGACGAAGTGGACGCTCGAACTCGATCGCGGCAAGGGCATCCCCTACGAGGGCAATTATTCCGCGTGGCTCGAAGCCAAGGCCAAGCGCGCCGAGCAGGAAGCGGGCGAAAGCGCCGAGCGCAAGAAGGCGCTGGCGCGCGAGCTGGAATGGGTGCGCCAATCGCCGAAGGCGCGGCAGGCGAAGTCGAAGGCGCGCCTGGCGCGGTACGAGGAAATGGCCGCCGAGGCGGAACGCGAGCGCCAGACCTTCGCAACCATTCAGATCCCGCCGGGGCCGCGCCTTGGCCAGAACGTCATCGAGTTCGATAATCTGAAGAAGGGATTTGGCGACAAGCTTCTGATCGACGGGCTGAGCTTCAAGCTGCCGCCGGGCGGCATCGTCGGCGTGATCGGCCCGAACGGCGCAGGCAAGTCGACGCTCTTCCGCATGATCACCGGCGCGGAAAAGCCGGACGCCGGCGCGATCGTCATCGGCGAGAGCGTGAAGCTCGGCTTCGTCGATCAGTCGCGCGACGCGCTCGACGACAAGAAGACGATCTGGGAGGAAATCTCAGGCGGCTTGGATGTGCTCGTCGTCGGCGCCCGCGAAATTCCCTCGCGCGCCTACGTGTCGAGCTTCAACTTCAAGGGCGCCGATCAGCAGAAGAAGGTCGGCCAGCTGTCGGGCGGCGAGCGCAACCGCGTGCACCTGGCCAAGACGCTGCTCACCGGCGCCAATGTGCTGCTGCTCGACGAACCGACCAACGATCTCGACGTCGAGACGCTGCAATCGCTCGAAGCGGCGCTGGAAGATTTCGCCGGCTGCGCCGTGGTCATCAGCCACGACCGCTGGTTCCTGAACCGCCTCGCCACGCACATCCTCGCCTTCGAGGGCGACAGCCACGTCGAATGGTTCGAAGGCGATTTCGACGCCTACGAAGCAGACAAGATGCGCCGCCTCGGCGTCACCGAGATCATCCCAAGCCGGATCAAGTTCCAGAAATTCGGGCGGTAGGGGTGGCGCGTGGCCAAATTGCCCAACGCGCATCTTGCCTTCGTGGCGGATGAGAAGCTCGGCGGCTACTTGCTCAATCCCACCCACAAGGTTGGTGGGCCGAAACTCCGCTTTTTGGAGGCGTTCGGATTTGCCCGGTCGCGGCCAGAAGAGGTGCGGGCGTCGCTCCTGGATCACGCACGCACGAGTGAAGGGGCTGTCGCATCGACCCCTTATGGGCTAAAGTATGAGCTGGATGGCGACTTGAGAACGCCGTCTGGGCGAACGCCGCGAGTACGGACGGTATGGCTCGTTGAGCCTGACGCGCCGCCGCGATTCGTCTCATTGAAGCCATTAGGTCGGCAAGCATGAGCACCGGAATTGTAGAGCACGGGTATGCTGTCGTAACCCGCGACATTCCTGAGGAGGGCGTGCGCGCGGGCGACGTTGGCGTGGTCGTGCATATTCACTACCGGCCGGGGGACACTGCGCCGGTGGGCTACATGCTCGAACGCTTCACCATCAATGGCGAAAGCCTCGACGTAGTTTCCGTACCCGCAGACGCGGTGCGCGCCACAACCAGCGCTGACGTAACCACAGCCCGGCCCGCCGCGGCGGAGTAGACGCTCGCCCGGAGACGCCTTGAGCAAACGCAAGAACGAATTCAGGCCGCGTCGGCCCAAGCCGGATTTCGAGGCCGTGATCGATGCGCTCGTGTTCGAGGCGTGCGCGGAGTACGGCTTTTGCGGCGATCCTGACTGTGAGCCGTTTGATCGCACGCGGCGCGCTTGGACGGCCGAGGAGTTCGCCCTTGAAGTGCTGCGCGCCGAGGGGCTGGAGCCGATCGTCATTCAGGGGATCGGCCCATCGCAGTCCGAGTACTTCGTGATGATCCGCGACCTCTTCCTGCGCCGTGTGGGCGCGTCTATCCGTGTCGATGATACGGATGCGCAGCAATCGAGCGCCACGCTCCAGCGCCTCGGCGGCTGCGATCCCGCAGCCAAGGCGCGGCGCCGGCGTCGATGATGCAGGTCGCCGGCCATAGGGGTCGCGCCCGCCCCGCGTTTCTCACGTGACTATCCACGCCTACCGGAGTGGCTGATCCGCGGACTTGCCCACCTCACGGATGTCCACGCCATCCTTCCACGCGAGATAGCTCGATTGGCCGCCGCCTCCGGGATGCAGGTCCGCGACTCCGGTTGCTGCGATTTCGCGCATCAACTCTAGCGAGCGCTTGCGATTGAGTCCCGAGTGGTTCTCCACGACCTCCGCTGACGATTGCCGCATGTTCTTTTGCAGCGCTGACAAATACTTGAAGAACTGCGTGTAGTTGTGCTCTTTGCGCCCAAGTCGATAGATGGCTTCTCTTTGCGCATCGGTGAGCGGCATCTCGACCTCCCCAGTTTCGTGCAAAGGTAATAACCGGAACGCGCCAGACACAAGGCGACGAACCGGGAACGTACGCCAATGCGTAGAATTCGAAGCCGCGCAGCTTGCGCCGCGCGGCTTCTGGTGTTCGCCCAGCGCGCTTACCCCCGCGCGCTATCGTCGATCCTGAACACGACGCGCAGGTTTACGGGCGTGCCGGTGGCGTCGCCGCCATTGGCGGTGCGTGGAGCGTGACGGAAGGTGCGGGCGACGCGGACCGCGGCGCTACCGAAGCCGCGCGAGGTCGCCGACACGGGCGTGCAATCGAGCACGCCGCCAGCCTGCACCGTGCACGAGAGCCGCGCTTCGCCTTCGCGGCCGCGCTCGAGATCGCGCACGGGGTAGAAGCTCGAGAGCCGGCGCGCGGTCGGCGTGCGCGACCAGATCGGGCGATGACCCGGCGTGACGACGATCTCGTCAGACTCCGTGTCGTAGCTCGCCGGCGTCACACCGATCGTCTGCTCGGGCACGTCCTGCGTCCGCGCCGCTGCGCGCGGCGCAGTGCGCGGCGCGGGTGCGGGCGCTTCGGCGGTTTGCGCCACGGGCGCTTCGGCAGCGCCGGCGGGATCGGCGAACGGGTCTTGCGCGGGGCTGATCGGGCCCGCGCGCAGCGGATCGGGCGCAAGCTCGTCGGTGTAGGCGGCGTCGGGACCGTCCTGATGGGACGCGCCGAGGCTTTGCCACGCGACATAGCCGCCGCCGCCCAACACGGCCGCCGCAACCGCGCCGATCAGCCACTTCGATGCGCCGCCGCCCTTGGAAGCGCGCACCACGGTTGCGCCATGCGTCGGATCTCGGCTCATTTGGTGTCTCCCTCGAAATTGGGAACTCTGCCGCGAACGCCTTCCCGCGCCGCGGAGTTCCAAGCCGCCGTCTCTCCAGGCTCGATCAGGTTTGCGCTGTGCCCGCGGTCACAGTGCGCGCGCTGAGCCACGCGCGGATCGTCTCCCACGCCGCGTCGCGGTCGAGATCGTTCAGCAATTCGTGGCGGCCTTCTGGGAAAAGTTTGAGCTCTTTGTCGGCGCTGGCGATCATCGCGGCGAAGCGTTTGCTGCCCTCGGGATCGGTGGCGGTGTCTTTTTCGCCGTGCAGCACCAGCGCCGGCGCGCGCCACTCCGGATAACGCCTCCATGCTTGCGCAGCGACGGCGATGGCGGTCGCGCCGGTGCGGGCGGGCACGCGCGGGTCGCTCACCATCGGATCGCTCTGGTAGGCGGCGACTTCCTCGGCAATGCGCGAGAGCCCGCTAACGTCGATCGGCGGCGTCAGCCGCGCGCCCGGCGCGAATGCGGCGACGAAGCCGGCGATGGCGCGCAGATGCGCCGGCGCGGCGATGCGCAGGGCAGGCGCGCTCAGCACCACGCCGGCCGCGCCGCTCTGATCTTCCGCCACGCTGGCCGCTGTCACGAGGCCGCCCAGGGAATGGCCGAAGAGGAAGAGCGGCTTTCCGTTGCCTGCGAGCGCGCGCCGCGCGGCGCGATGATCGGCGACCGCCGCGCGCATGTCCGCGACGCCGCGGGCGCCGGGCGACCGCCCATGCCCGCGCATGTCCCAGCCGTAGACGTCGAAGCCCAACGCGTTGAGCTTCGGCACGAGCCCATGATAGCGCGCGACGTAGCGCTCCGCGTATTCGGCGAAGCCGTGGGTGATGAGCACGCTGGCCCGCGCGCCGTCCGCGCGCCAGGCATACCCGCTGAGGCCGCGGCCGAAATCCCACGTCTGCGCCGCCGTCATGCCGCCTCCGCACAAGTCCGGCGCATAGATCAGGGATCGCAACCGCAATCAAGCGAGGCGCCTTCCCATTTCCATTCGCCGCGTCATGATGGGCGCGACGGGGAGGCTTTCATGCGCAAACATGTGGCGGTCGGTGTGTTGACGCTTGCGCTCAGCGCGTGCGGGCCGGCTTGGGCCCCGCCGAATGCGCCGACAACGCCGTGCGAGGTGATCGGCGAAACCGAGTACCGCCAGGCGATCGCCGCGGGCGCGACGAGCGGCGCCGCGCAGGTCCAAGAGGACGGCTCGGTGTCGCTGCAGAATGGGCCTGGCACGCGCCATTGTTCGACATTCACCACCGCGATGCGGACGTGCCGCCGGCCGAACGACTACGTGATCGAATACACGCAGACGGACGGGCGGAAATTCTACGTGTTCGTGCCGGCGAACACGGAATATCGCTTCAACGTGCACGCTCTGCCGAACCACTGCCAGGTCGTGCTGCCGCTGCGCGCGCCACAATAGGTTTTCGCATCCGCAACGATCTGCGCGAAGGCGTCGCGCAGCTCGTTCCGCCGCCACTGTGCATAAGCCGCAAATCAGTGCACCATCTCCGCCCGTGAACATTCCGGACCCGGTCCGGACAAGACGCGAAACGGGGAGCGCGTACATGTCTGCGTTGCGCAAATACCAGCCGCTTCAAAACCATCTTGAGCGCCGCCGCGGCAGGCCGGAAATGCTGACCTTCGAAGATATCGAACAGATTATCGGCAAGAGCTTGCCGGAAAGCGCGATGAAGCACCGTTCGTTCTGGTCGAACGACAATCAGGAATGCGGCGCCGCCCGCGCCTGGACCCGCGCAGGCTATCGCGTGGCCTATCTCGACCGCGAGCAGAAGGTCGTGCGTTTCGAGCGCACGCGCTAAGGCCTAGAGGCCGAGCGCGGTGACGAGGCGGCCAAGCGTCGTGCGCCGCCAACGCGTCAGCTCATCGCGCCCTGCAAGGTAGTCCGGATTTTCGCGCATGCGCCGCAGCGCGCCTTCGCTCATGTCGTTGGTGCGGGTGGGCGCGCCTGCGCGGCGTTCAACGGAGTTTCATGGGTTTCCGGGGCGCCGGGCCTTCGCTAAAGCCGGCGCCTGGAGGAATCATGGCGCAGACCAAGATCATCATCGCGGCAGCTGTGGGCGCCGTCATGTTCCTCGTGACGGCGTCCTACTTTCTGCTGACGCACGAGCGTGGCTACGACCCCCGCTTTGACGTATCGGTGGCCGAGCCCGCGTTCAGTGGCGCGCACCCGGTGGTGCTGTTCGACGAAGGACACGGCAATGCCGGCCTCTCGCGGCAGGCGTATCGCCCCTTCGTCAGACTTCTCCGCAACGACGGCTACGAGGTGCGCGTCTCACAAGACCAGCTGACGGCGCAGACGCTTGCCGGCGTCAGCGTGTTGGTGATCGCGCAGGCGCGTGGCGCGGGCGACGCGCCGGCCTTCACCGAGGCGGAGGCGAGCGCCGTCGCGGAGTGGGTGCTGCTCGGCGGCGCACTGCTGCTGGTGAGCGATCCTGGGCCGTTCGCCGCCGCCGTCGCGCCGCTCGCCGACCGCTTTGGCGTAGAGATGCACGGCGCGGAAACGCGCGACCAGGCGCACGCCGATCCCGCGATCCGTGCGACGGACATCGTGTTCTCCGGCGCGCTGCTGGGCGAGCATCCTATCTTGGCGGGCCGCACCCCGCGTGAGCGCGTTGCGCGCGTCGGCGTGTTTTCCGGCGTCTCGCTGCGCGGCCCGGCGGATTCGCGGCCGCTGCTGCGTCTCGCGGACTCCGCGCAGGATCGGCCGCTCGGCGCCAGCGCGGCGGACGCGCAGACATCCGCCGCCGGGCGCGCGCAGGGCGTCGCGGTCGGTTTCGCGCGCGGGCGGGTCGTGGTGCTGGGCGACGCCGACATGCTGCGCGCCTATTTCGACAACGCCGGCGAGCCGATCGGCATGAATCGTCCGGGCCTCGACAACCGCCAGTTCGCGCTCAACATCCTGCATTGGCTGTCGCGGCTGATTTGAGCGGCTTGCGCGCCACCGTTTCGCGCGCGAGAACATAGCCGCGCTTGAGGAGTAAGGTTCATGCGGGCGTTGATTGCACTTGCGGCGTTGGGCTTGGCGGCGTGGGGGTTGGCGGCGTGCGACGCCGCGGGCGATCTTGCGGGCGGCCCCGGCGGCGGCGATGGCGCGGGCGGCTACAGCGTCGAAATTCGCGCGCTGCAATCGGCGCAGACCTACATCGTCACCGCGCCGGACGGGCGGGTGGTGGCGGCGCGCGCCGCCGAAGGCGCGTCCGCTCTGCTGGATGCGGCGGCGACCCGCGCGCTGGGCGTGGCGGAAACGGCTTCCGCGCCGGACGCGCCGGAGGTGTTTGCGCTCCGCTTCCCGGGCGTCGATGTCTCGATCGCCGCGGACGAAACCAGTCCCGACAGCGCCAGCGCGCGGGTGGCGATCAATGCGGGCGGCCACAGCGTGCTGGTCAACGCCAACGAAGGCGGCCCCGGCGACGCCGACGACCACGCCAATGTGCGCATCACCGGCATGAGCGAGGCGGACGTGCGCGAGTTCATCGCCAAAGCGGACGAGCTGTCGCCATCGGTGCAGGCGCGGATGCTGGCCGATTTGGGGCTGGAATGACCGGCTGACTCAATCCTCGCGCGCTGCTTGCTTGGGCGCGCGGCTTCTGGCTCTTCTCCCCTGATCGAGTCGAGGGGAAATCAATGCGCCAGAACTTGCGCGCGGCCGCGGCCGCCAGTGGAATTCTCGCTCTCGCGTCCGCGCCGCCCGCGGTCGGCGAAGAGGGCATGTGGACGTTCGACAATTTCCCAACCGAGCGCATGCAGGCCGAAATGGGCTGGGCCCCGGATCAAGCGTGGCTCGATCGCGTCATGGCGGGAACGGCGCGTCTGCCGGGATGCTCCGCCACCAATGTGAGCGGCGAGGGGCTCATTCTCACCAACCATCATTGCGTCATCTCGTGCGTTACGGCGCTCTCCTCGACCGACGCCAACTACATCGCCGACGGCTTCATGGCGCGCATGCGCGAGGAAGAGCTGCGCTGCCCGAATATGAGCGTGCAGGTGCTGCTCGGCGTCCAGGACGTCACCGAGGAAATCGAAACCGCGACCGCCGGCATCACGCCGGAGAATTTCGCGCGCGCCCGCGACGGCGAGATCGCGCGCCTGGAGGCGGCGTGCAGTTCCGGCCCGGTGCGCTGCGAAGTGGTGACGCTCTACCAGGGCGGACGCTACGCGATGCACCGCTTCCGCCGCTATGACGACGTGCGGCTCGTGTTCGCGCCGGAACATGGCATGGCCGCGTTCGGCGGCGATCCCGACAACTTCAACTTCCCGCGCTACTGCCTCGATTTCTCGTTCCTGCGCGTCTACGAAGAAGGCGCGCCCGCACAGACGCCGAACCACCTCTCGATGCGCTTCGCTCCGGTCGAGGAAGGCGAAGTCGTGCTGATCGCCGGCAATCCTGGCCGCACCTCGCGCTTGCGCACCACCAGCGAACTCGCGTTCGAGCGCGACGTGAATCTGCCCTGGCAGATCGCGTCGCTGTCGGAAATTCGCGGCCGGCTGATCGCCTATTCGGCGCTGGGCCCGGACCAGGCGCGCATCGCCTCGAGCGCGCTGCAGGGGGTGGAGAATTCGTTCAAGGGCCTATCGGGGCGCCGCTTGGCGCTTGTCGACGAGGCGGGATTCGGCCGCGTCGCCGCGCGCGAGGCGGATCTGCAGCAGCGCGTGCGCCGCAATCGCGCCGAGCAGCGCCAGGTCGGCGACGCGTGGGGCGAGATCGCGCGCGCGCAAGCCGCGTATCGCGGCATATTCTATCGCTACCAGTACCTCGAAGCGCGCGCGGGCGAGCGTTCGTTCCTGTTCCAGTGGGCGCGCGACCTCGTGCGCAGCGCCGCCGAAGCCAGCAAGCCCGACAGCGAGCGCATGCCGCGCTACACGCAAGCGCGTCTGCCCGCGGTCGAGCAGGGGATGCGCGCCCAGCGCGTCGTCGAGCCCTCGTTCGAGCGCGTGCATCTGGAGTTCTGGCTCTCGAAGTTGCGCGAGCACTTGACGGTCGACGATCCGGCGGTGCGCCTCATTCTCGGCGACGAGAGTCCGGAGGCATTGGCCGAGCGGCTCTCGCACTCGCGCCTCGCCGATCCGCTCTACCGCATGCAATTGTGGGAAGGCGGGGCGGCCGCCATCGAAGCGTCGGACGATCCGCTGATCGTGTTCATCCGCCGCTGGGACGCTGCGGCGCGCGAGGTGCGCGGGCAGTACATCGCCCAAGTGGAGGGACCGGTGGCGCGCGCGCAGGAGCGCATCGCCCGCGCCCGGTTCCGCGCCTTCGGCGATGACGATTACCCCGACGCGACCTTCAGCCCGCGTATCTCGTTTGGGCGCGTCGAAGGCTGGTCGGAGCCCAGCGGGCGCGTGGTCGGCGCGTTCACGCGGCTTGCCGGCCTCTATGAGCGCGCGACCGGCCATGAGCCCTTCGTACTCAGCCAACGCTGGATCGACGCGCGCGCGCGTCTCGATATGAACACGCTCTTCAACGTCTCCACCAGCACGGACGTGATCGGCGGCAATTCCGGCAGCCCGCTCTTGGATCGCGAAGGCCGCGTTGTCGGCGCGGTGTTCGACGGCAACATCCACTCGCTCGGCGGCGAGTATTTCTACGACGAGGCTCTGAACCGCTCCGTCACCGTGTCGAGCCCGATCATCCGCGTCGCGCTCGCGGACGTGTACGGAATGAGCGCGTTGTTGGCGGAGCTGGAAGCGCCGTAGTGGGCGGGGCGCCGGCGCTCGGAGACGCCGGCGCCCCTGGTCCTCTCGAGCTCGTGAGGGCGAGTCTGGAGAGGGTTGGCGGAGCGCAACTTAGGGGGACGGCGCTGCCAAGTTTCGACGCGATCTCTTTCGTTGCGTCCGCATCATCGCATCCAGGCGCCTGGGTTCAACGCGATTGAGACGAGCCTGCGCGCGCGTGCGGCGAGCGCAAATACACGCCAACATTCGTCGCGTTGCGCCGTGCGTTCGTCGGATTGCGGCGCCTTGAAGGCTAACCGAGGACTGCGTTCAGGAACGCCGCCTGCTGCTTGATCGACGCGAACGTCTGCGCGCACGGGAAGGCGATGAATCCGTGGCAGGCGCCGGGATAAATGTCGAGTTCGCCCGCGTTGCCGGCGGCGACCCAGCGGGCGTGCATGAACAGGCTGTCGTCCAACAGCGCATCCTTGGTGCCGACGGTGAAGAGCGCCGGGCACAGCCCGCGCAAGTCGGCGTAGAGCGGCGACAGCTCCGGCGAACGCTTCTGCTGCTCGGTGTAGCCAGGCAGGAACGCGTCGCCGAATTTGTGGATGTCCAGCGTGCGCAGCACCAGGCGCTCGTCGCCGAAACTGCGCGCACTGGGCGTGAGGCCAAGATCGAAGACGCCGAACACGAGGTTCGCCGCTGCGAACGGCGTGCGGCCGTGCTTGTCGCGCAGGCGCAGCATGGTGAGCGCCGAAAGATGCGCGCCGGCGCTCTCGCCGCCGATGGCGAGCGCCTCGCCGCCGAAATCCTTCAGATTGTCCGCGACCCAGAGCGCGGCTGCTTCGCAATCGTCCGCCCCGGCGGGATAAGGGTTCTCCGGCGCCAGGCGATACTCGACGCTGATCGCGGTCAGCCGCGCAGCGTCGGCGATGCGTTCGAGCAGGCGATCCTGCTGGTCGGCTGCGCCCAGCACGTGGCCGCCGCCGTGGATGTGCAGATAGACGCCGCGCGGTTCTTCCGGTGCGATCACGCGCAGCGGAATCTTGCCGTTGGGACCTGGGGTCTCAATCCAGCGCGCGCGTTCCGACTTCACCGGCGCCGGAAACACGCCTTCGCCCTTGGCGCGCGCGTCGCGCACCCGCTGCGCGCCGACCTCCCACCAATTGGCCATGTCCTTGGTGAGCGCGACGATGCCGGCGTTGAGCTGCTTCGTCTCGTCCGGGATGGCGTCTTCGCTGAATAGCTTTGGATCGAGATAGGTCACTTCAGCCCCGCCATTTTTCGGATCGACTTCCATTCGTCCGGCGTCACCGGCTGCACCGAGAGCCGGGAATTCTTCACCAGCACCATGTTGGCAAGCGCCCTGTCCGCCTTGATCGCGGCCAACGTCACCGGCGTCTTCACCGGCTCCACCGCTTTCAGATCCACGCACACGAATGCGCCGGTCTTGTCGGTCGGATCGGCGTAGGCCTCCTTGACGACCTCGCTGACGCCGACGATCTCCTTGCCGTCGCCGGAATGATAAAAGAAGACGCGATCGCCTTTCTTCATCGTCTTCAAGTGCGCTTTGGCCTGGTGATTGCGCACGCCGGTCCAGGCGTCGGCGCCCTTCTTGACGTGGCTTTCCCAGGACCACGTGTCCGGCTCGCTCTTGACCAGCCAGTACGCCATTACTGCGCCGCCGTCGCCAGCGCTTCGATGCTGATCTGAATCTCGTCGCCGATACGGCCTTGCGCCGTCGCCGAGCCCCAGGTGGAGCGCGTCAGCGTCCCGGTGGCGGAGAAGCCGGCGATGCGGCGCTGGTTCACCGGGTTCGGTCCGATATTGTTGAGCGTGACGTTGAGCGTGACGGGATGGGTCTGTCCAAGCAGCGTCAGATCGCCGGTCACGATCGCGCTGCGCTCGCCGGTGAGCTGCACATTGGTGGAGCGAAACTCCATGGTGGGAAACTGCGCGGCGTTCAGCCAGCGCTCTTCGCGCAAATGCTCGTCGCGGGTGGCGTGCCCGGAACTGATCGAGGCGATCTGGATCGTCACGCGCACCGATGAGTTCGCCGGATTGGCTTCGTCCAGGATGAGCTCGCCGCTGATGTCGTCGAAGCGGCCGAGCACGCGGTTGAAGCCAAAACGGTCGATCGTGAAACCCACTTGTGTGTGCGCGGGATCGAGCGTGTAGGTTACAGGCTCGGCGTGGGCGGCGCCGGCCGCGATCAGCGCGGCGGCGAAGAGCAAGGCTCGCATCGTGTCCCCTTCGTTCAGGCGCGCGCCTCGAACACCATGTTGAACGGCGTCTCGGCGGCGCGGCGGAATTTACTGAAGCCGGCGTCCTTGGCTACCTTTTTGAGCCGCGCTTCACCAGCTTGTGCGCCAAGACCCAGCCCGACTTCCTGGCTGAGCGAGGCGGGGGTGCAGATCATGGTCGACGCGGCGTAATACACACGGCCCACCGGATTCAGATTGTCGTGCAGCTCGTCGTGCGCGAACGGCTCGACGATCATCCAGGCGCCGTCGTCGGCCAGCGCCTTGCGCACGTGCTTGCCGGCGCCGACGGGATCGCCCATGTCGTGCAGGCAGTCGAAGAACGCCACCAGATCGTAGCCGAGCGCGGGATAGTCCTTGGCGCTCGCCTGGGCGAACTTCACGCGCTTGGAGACGCCGGCTTCCTTCGCCAGTTGCGTGGCGCGCGCGATCGACGGCGCATGATAATCGTAGCCGAAGAATTTCGACTTCGGATAGGCGAGCGCCATCAGGATGGTCGAGGCGCCATGGCCGCAGCCGACATCGGCGACCTTAGCGCCTTTCTCGAGCTTTTCCTTCACGCCCTTGAGCGATGGGATCCATTGCGACACGAGGTGCGCGTTGTAGCCGGGGCGGAAGAACCGCTCGGTGCCGCGGAACAGGCACGGCGTGTGCTCGTGCCAGCCGACGCCTTTGCCAGTCTTGAAGGCTTCGGCGACCTTGGGTTCATCCATCCACATCGCTTGGGCGACTTCGAACGCACCGGCGAAAAATGCGGGCCCGCCTTCGTCGGCGAAGGCGCAGGCCTGTTCGGGATTGAGCTTGAATTTCTTGCTCTTCGGATTGTAGTCGACGTAGCCGGCCGCCGCCTGCGCCGCGAGCCATTCGCGCAGATAGCGCGGATGCAGACCGGTTCTGTCCGCAAGTTCGTCCGGTGTGACGGCCTTGCCGTCGGCCATCGCCTTGTAGATGCCCAGCCTGTCGCCGAGGCGCACCAAAGCGGCGCCTGCCGAGGCGCCGAGATCGCCAACCAATTTGCCAAGGAACGCATTGAGCTTTTCGGGATCGGGCGCTTTCATGGACCAACCTCCGCCTGTGGAGGGCGGAGCTAACGCCTCTAATTTCGCGCCCGCAAGCACAAGCGCGAAATATTCCGAAAACTTCAGGATTGCCGCGCGAACCGCGTGACGAGGAAGGCGCTGAGCGCAACGCCCCCAACGCCCGCCGCGCGCGCCCACCAGGGCAGCGGAATGGCGAGCGTGTTGACGATCACGCAGCCCAATGCGAGCCCGCCGATCACCCAACCTGGCCACGACTTCCGCGAGATCAGCACAGCGGCGCCGCCGCCGATCAGCGCGATCAAGGTCCACGCCAAAGGTGCGCCGGCGAGCGCAGCGACGGGATCGCCGGCAAGGAACTGCGCGTAGTCGTCAGGGCGTGTCGCATCCGCGCCGCTGGGCGCGATGACGTGCTGCCGATAAAGCTTGCCGCCGCACCAGAAAATGCCGGCGCCGGTCGCGGCGCCGGTCGCGAGACCGATCACGCTTCGCAGCATGCAATCCCCCCGTCATGCCGGAGGCGAGACTGCGCTTCGGCCGCGGCGGCGTCAATTCGTCTTGCGCGCCTCCGCGCTGAGCTTGCCGGCGAACCAGGCGCCGGCGGCAATGCCCGCAGGCGCGAACACCCACATCCAAACCGGGTGCGGGAGTGTCATCATGTTGTAGAGTGCGGCTGCGAACACGAGCGCGCCGATCGCGTACGCGGGCCAGATTCGCAATGCGATACGCGCCGCAGCGAAGCCGCCGACGAAGGCGCCGGACGACCCAGGCCAAGCCGACAGCGGCGATCGCTGCCGCTGGAATGAGATGAATGTTCGCGCGAATAGCTTCGGGGGTGGAGAGATCGATCCCCGGCGGGGCGGGGAAGAGGGCGTGTCCGGCGGTCTGCACGCACGCGATCACAAGAACGCCAGCGACCACGCCGGCGACCATGCCTAGACCGATGCGCCACATGCCGAATCTCCCTGTTTTTCGCGCTTGAGGATTGTCGCCTGCGCGATGCGCGTCAACGCGGCGTGCGGCGGTTGCGCGCGCTTGATCTCGGGCCAAAGCCCCGTAAACGTGATTACGCATGAACGCCGCGCTTGAAGCAGATGGCTTGGTCAAGCGCTACGGCGCGCGCACCGCGGTGCAGGACCTGAGTTTCCGCGTCCCACAGGGATCGATCTACGGCGTGCTGGGCCCCAACGGCGCGGGCAAGTCGACGACGCTGCGGATGCTGGTCGGCGTGCTGCGGCCGACGAGCGGCGCGATCTCCCTCTTGGGCGGGCCGGTGACGCGCGAGACCTTGCGCCGCGTTGGCTATTTGCCGGAGGAGCGCGGCCTCTATCGCGGCATGAGCGCACGTTCGGCGATCGCATATCTGGCGCGTCTCAAGGGCGCGCCGTCCGGCAGAGCCTACAAGCGCGCGGACGCGTTGCTGACGGATCACGGCCTCGCCAAGGTGCGCCGCAAGAAGATCAAGACGCTGTCGAAAGGCATGGCGCAGAAGGTGCAGGTGCTGGGCGCCATCGCGCATGAGCCGGACCTGATCATTTTCGACGAACCGTTCTCCGGCCTCGATCCTGTCAATCAGCGCGTGCTCGAAGACACCATCCGCGCCCAAGCCGCGGCCGGGCGCACGATCTTGTTTTCGACCCACGTCATGGAGCACGCGGAGCGCTTGTGCGACCGCATCCTGCTGATCGCGCAGGGGCGCGCGGCGTTCGAAGGCACGGTGCCGGAGGCGCTGGCGCTCGCGCCGAGCGTCGCGCTGCTGGAAACCGAAGGCGATTTCGATCTTGCCGCGGCGCTGATCCCGAAGGGCTTCAACATCGTCGCCGACGGCGAGGAGCACGGCAATCGCCGCTGGCGCGCGCGGCTCGAAAACGGCCTCGGCTCGCGCCAATTGCTGCAAGCGTGCGTCGAGGTCGGCGCGCCGCTCTCGCTGTTCGAACCCGCGCGCGCGAGTTTGCATGAGGCGTTCGTGGCGCTGGTCGGCGACAAGGTCGCCATCGGCGGTCCGCAATGAGCCCGATCTTCCTGGTCGCGGGGCGCGACTACTTTGCCTATGTCGGCGCCTGGGGTTTTTGGCTGTCGCTGCTGACGGCGCCGCTCCTGATCGCGGTGCTGGTGTTTGCGCCGGTGCTGCTGGCGCGCGCCGAGCCGCCGCGCGCATTGGCCGTCGTAGCGGAGCAGGCGTCCGACGCCGACATCGTCCGCCGCGCCTTCGCCGGCGTCGCACGCCGCGAAGCGCGGCGCGAGATCGCCGGCTATCTCGCCGCCGCCGCGCCCGGCGTCGCAGAGGACGCACTCGCGGCGTTCGACGCCGCCGCCGATCGCGCCGCCGCCATCGCCGCTGCGCGCGAGATCGTCGCGCGCCGCGCGCCTGGGGCGCTCGGCGCTTTCCCGCAGCCGTCGCCGCGCTACTACGTGATCGACGCCCCGGCGCCGGACATTGCGGGCTTACGTCCGTATCTCGATGCGACGCACACGCTTGCCGACGGGCGCACGCTCTATGGCGCGCTCAATATCCGCCGCCAGGACGGCGCGCCGCTGATCGAATACTGGAGCGTCAACCTCTCCAGCGAAGAGCCGCAGGAGGTTGCGCGCGCGGCGATGCGTTTGGCAATGCAGCGCGAAGCACTGGCGGCGCAGGGGCTGAGCCCCACCGAAGCCGACCGGCTGCAGACCTTCGAGCCGCAAGTCGCGCAGTTCGACCCGCGTCCGACCGCAGGCGAAGGAGAAGTCACCGTGCGCCAGAAGGCGCCGTTCTACGCCGCTCTCGCCTTGGCGTTCGTGCTGTGGAGCGTTGTCTTCTCGGTCGCCAACATGCTGCTCACCGGCGTGATCGAGGAGAAGTCCAATAAGATCCTCGACACCATCCTTACCAGTGTCACGCCGCTCGAACTGCTGATCGGCAAGCTGCTTGGCGTCGCCGCAGTGAGCGCGACGTTGTTCCTGTTCTGGGGCGCGCTGGGCGGTGGGCTGCTGACGATGGCGGCGGATCGGCTGGGCGATTCCATGCTGGGGCAGATCGCGGCGGCGTTCCTGGAACCGCGCCTGCTGGCGGCGTTCCTGGTTGGCTTCGTCGCCGGGTATCTGATGTATGGCGCGATCTTCCTGTCGCTTGGTTCGCTCTGCGAGTCGATCCAGGAGGCGCAGACGCTGCTCGGGCCCGTGGCGATGGTGCTCGCCGTGCCGATGGTGATGATCACGCCGGCGCTCGACAATCCCAATGCGCCGATCATCGAGGCGGCGTCCTGGGTGCCGCTGTTCACGCCGTTCCTGCTCTTGATGCGCGCGCCCTCCGGGCTCTCGTGGGCGGAGATCGCCGGCATGGGCGGCGTCATGATCGTGGCGGTGATCGTCGTGCTCTGGCTTGCGGCGCGCGTGTTCAGGGCGGGCGTCGTGGATCAGGTCAGCGTTTCCAGCTGGCGCGGCCGCAAGGCGAAGAGCTAGAACGCGGCCCGATGTTCGACTTCAGCAAGTCCGCGCCGCTGGTGGCGCTCGCGCCGATGGCGGGGGTGACCGACATTCCGTTTCGCCGCCAGGTGAAGAGCTTCGGCGGGGGTTATTGCGTGTCGGAGATGGTGGCGTCCGAACAGCTCGCGCGCGAGCGCCTCGACATGGTGCGCCGCGCCGCCGGCGCGGGCGTCATCTCGCCGCTCGTGATCCAGCTCGCGGGCCGCGAGGCGGAATGGATGGCCGAGGGCGCGCGCCTGGCCGAAGCCGCCGGCGCCGATGTCATCGACATCAACATGGGTTGTCCGTCGAAGAGCGTCGTCTCCGGCCTCTGCGGCGCGGCGCTGATGCGCGACCCGGACCTCGCATTGCGCCTGATCGAAGCGACGGTGGCTGCCGTCAGGCTTCCGGTTACGCTCAAGATGCGGCTCGGCTGGGATCATGCGAGCCTGAACGCGGCGGAGATTGCGCGCCGCGCGGAGTCCGCCGGCGTGCGCATGATCACGGTGCACGGACGCACGCGCAGCCAGGCGTATTCCGGGGCAGCCGATTGGGATGCGATCGCGCAGGTGGTGCAAGCGGTGCGCATTCCCGTGATCGCCAACGGCGACATCGCCAGCGCCGCGGATGCGCGCAAAGCGTTGGCGCGGTCTGGCGCGGCGGGCGTGATGGTGGGCCGCGGCGCGCAGGGACGCCCCTGGCTGCCTGCGGCCATCGAGCATGCGCTGCGGCGCGGCGGCGAGGCCACGGCGCCGCCGCGCGCGCGGATGCTGGCGTCGCTGCTGGCGCTCTATGACGATGCGCTGGATTTCTACGACCGCGGCCTCGGCGTCCGCGTCGCGCGCAAGCACATCGCCTGGACCATCGACGCCCTCTTCGGCGACGCCGCCCGCGCGCAGCGCAAGATCATCTGCACGTTCGAAGAGCCCGCACGCGTGCGCGCGGCGTTGCATGCGCTGTTCGACAGCGCGCCGGTGCTGGCGGCGGCTTGAAGCGCCCACTCCGGACCGCCGGCGCCCTCGCCGGCATGCGTGGGATCGAACGAACGCGGTGATTGCCGGTAGCGGCAGCGCCTTGCCGGCGAGGGCGCCGGCGGTCCGGAGCCCGCTACGCGGCGCGCCAGCCGAGAAGCGCGAGGTAGTGCCCTTCCGGATCGCGGAACGCGCGCAACATGAGTTCGCGCCCCGGCGCCTGCTGCAGCACTTGCGCGGGGCCCACGAACGCGACGCCGCTCGATTCGAGCTTGGTTTCCGCGGCGCTCCAGTCGCGCGGTTCGAAATACACCACGGCGTCGCCGCCGACCGCCTGGCCGGGATGCGCCGGGCCGATCATCAGCCGCGCTGCGCCGGTCTGGAAGAACGTCATGCCGCTCGCCTCGAACAGCACCGGCAACCCCAGCGTATCACGGTAGAAGGCGACCAGCGTGGGCGGATCGGCGCTGGCGAGCGCGACCTGGGCGATGCCGGTCAACATGGGTGTGGGCGGTGCGGTCATGGGCGCCTCCTCCTGGCGTGGCCATATAATTAGTTTGACTAACTAAGTTCGTCAAGCGAGATTCCGGGCATGGCCCGCACGGATTCGCTCGAGGTCGCCGTGGCGCTGCACCGCGCCGCCATCCGTCTGTTGCGCATGATACGCGTAGCGGACGTGGAAACCGGCGTTTCGCCGCCGAAGCTCTCGGCGCTTTCCGTGCTGGCGTTCGGCGGGCCGCAATCGCTATCCGGCCTGGCGCGCGCCGAACAGGTGACGGCGGCGACCATGTCGAAGCTCGTCTCCGATCTCGAGGCTGACGGGCTGGTGGCCAAGCGCGCCGACCGCGCCGACAAGCGCGGCGTGCGCATCGAGGTTACCGAGCGCGGGCGCGTGCTGATGGAGGAGGGGCGGCGCAAGCGGCTGGCGCTGCTGACGGCGCGCCTGCGCGGCCTCACCCGCGCCGAGCGCGCGCTGCTGGCGGACGCCGCCGCACTCATGCTGCGGGTGGCGTCGCAAAAGTGAAAACGCCGCCCGGCGAAACCGGACGGCGTCTTGAAATTCATCCCGTGAGAGCGGGTTAACCGCCGCGGCCCGTTGGCGCGCCACGGCCGGGCTTGGCCGGCGGACGCGGCAGGAGGCCCTCGCGCTGGGCGCGCTTGCGGGCGAGCTTGCGGGCCCGGCGCACGGCTTCGGCGCGCTCGCGGGCGCGCTTTTCCGAGGGCTTCTCGTAATGGTTCCGGCGCTTCATTTCGCGGAACGTGCCTTCGCGCTGCATCTTCTTCTTGAGCGCCTTCAACGCCTGGTCGACGTTGTTATCGCGGACGAATATCTGTACCAGGACCGTTCTCCGTGGGCGGACGCCAAAACCGGACGGCCCCGCTGGCGCGTTGCGCGCCGGGCAGCCGTCCAAAAGCGAAGGCGGGCCCATAGCAAAGGGCCGGACGTCTGTCCATCCCGCGGGGCGAAATCCCCTACTTGGGAACCGGGGCTTAAGCCTGTTCGGCTAACCTGCCTGTCATGCTCACCCGTCCCGGCTTCTGGGCTTACGCCAGCGCGACCGGAGCCGCGGTCGCCACCTCGGTGGCGCTGGCCAGCGCCTTTGGGATCAGCGGCCGCGCCGACGTAGTGCTCACCATCGCCTGTCTCGGCGGCGCGGTGTACGCCATCACCCCGGCCGAGAACCGGGGCGAGGCCAAACGGCTCTGGGGCATGGTGGCGCTGGCGCTGGGCGGGCTGATGCTGGGTTCGGGCGTGGCCGTCATGGCGGGCATGGCGATCGCGCCGGGCATGATCCTCGACGCCGAAAGCGAAGCCGCCCGGGCCGCCGCGCCGTCGCTGATCCTAGCGATGAGTTCGCTGATCGCGGTGCTCGGCTATCTCGGCGTCTTCCGCCTGGGCTGGCCGCTGGTGCGTCCCGCCCAAGCCGCGCCCGCCGCCGGCGCGCCGCGCTTCCTTTAGGCGCGTCCCCGGCGCGGCGTTCCGTGCTAGCATCGCGCCGATGCCGGACACCCCTTCCGCCCGTTTCCGCGCGCGTCTGCTGGATGCGTTCACGCCGCACGCCGCAGAGCAGGGCTGGACCGGCGCTGCGTTCAAGGCCGCCATCGCCGACGCTGGACTGAGCGAGGGCGAAGCCGCACTGGCGTGTCCGCGCGGGGTGTTCGATCTGTTCGACGCCTTCGCCGCGCGCGCCGACGCCGCCATGCTGGAAGCCTTGGGCGATCTCGATTTGCCGCGCATGCGCATCCGCGAGCGGGTGCGTGCGGCCGTGCAGGTGCGGCTCGAAGCGCAGGCGCCCTACAAGGCCGCCGCCCGCGCCATGACGCGCGCGCTCTCGCGGCCCGATCGCGCCCCGGAAGCGGCGCGGCTCCTCTGGCGCACCGCCGACGCGATCTGGCGCGCGCTGGGCGATACGTCGACGGACGAGAACTTCTACACCAAGCGCGCCATCCTCTCCGGCGTGCTCGCCTCCACCTACGCGCGCTGGTTCTCCGACGACAGCGAAGGCCACGAAGCGACCTGGGCCTTCCTCGACGCGCGCATCGAAAACGTGATGCAGTTCGAGAAGTTCAAGGCGCGGCTAAAGCCTCTCTCGGAAGGCGTGCAGACGGCGGTCGGCCTCGCCGCGCGGTTTCGCTACGGCGGACGCTGAAATCTTCGAAAGGCCGTGCGCGCGGGCGCAAGCGCGGCTATAGTCTCAGCCTACGATCCGTTTCGATGGAGGCGCTTCATGGCTGCTGCTCCAGTACGGTTCCTCAGCGCGGCGCTGTGGCCGGTGACCATCTGGATGAGCTTGCGGAACTTGGAGGACCATCCCGCCGACGATTACGTCGAGCGCACCAGCCCGATTGTGGCGACGGCGGTGGCGTTCTGGATCTGCGTCGGCGTGGCGGTTGCGAGCTATCTCGCCGTCGGCGAGCGCACCGTGCAGGGCGACGACGCCGCCACCTACGCCATCCGCCTCGTCCCCGAATGGGCGAGCGTGGCCAGCGGGGTGATGTGGTTCTTCATCCCTGCGCTCTACATTATCGGCCTCTGGCTCTACACCGCCCGCGACGAAGCCTTCCCGCGCTAGGAACCTCGCTCTGGCGGACCGCCGGCTTCCCGCCGGCAACCGCGTTCAAGACGTCCTCGCCGTCCGTACGCCGGAGCACCGAATGCCGGCTGGAAGCCGGCGGTCCGTTGCAGCCACATCCGGAGAGGTTGTACGACACCGTCATTCCGGCCGCGCGCGCCGTGGATAGCGCACGCCGCTATCCACGCCAAACCACGCAAAACCCAAGCATCGTCAAAGCCCCGGCGGCAATCAGTCCGACCGGGTTGAAGCACGCGTAGGCTCACGCCCATGCCATCGCACCCGCCCACCCCCATCAGCTCCCATCGCCTGAAGCGCATCGCGCTTTGGGCGATGGCGATGCTGCTGTGGATCGCGGCGGTGTGCGGCGGCGCTGCGCCAAGTCGGC
>JBFXCP010000027.1:0-31134 GCA_050182055.1 Hyphomonadaceae bacterium | reverse complement strand
CTCCACCGCACCCTCACTCTTCGCGCCTTTGCATTTCCATTCGCACGCAAGCATGAACGCGATCGACTCGTTGCCGCGCGTGGCGCCGCGATTCCCGACGTTGGAAAAATCCTACAGCGGACGCCAGACACCTTCGATGAGCTCGCTACGGATCGGTCCCCAATAACGGCCATCAAACGAGTCCGTACTGTCGCCTAAGAGGAGAATTTCGGAAGTCGCAAGTGTGCGGCATCCGACCCATCCCTGTGGTGCGCCAGTGCGATTTTGAACCATCGCCACTTCGACTCCATCGACGCTGAGCACGCGACCGTCGCTGCATACGTCTTGCCCGGCGATAGCAGCCAGACGTTTGATGAAGCGGTCGCCCTCGTCATCATAGCGGTGCGCCGCCGCTTCGACGGGTGCGACGTCTCTGGCCCGCACAGTCACGAACACGCCGGGCGCGAGATCGGCAGAATCGCGGATGTAGAACCCGACGGGCACCGAGGGACTGTGGTTGAAGAGAACGACATCTTGGCCGCCGCCGCCGTTCACAAAGGCGAGCGCCGCTAACGCCGCTACGGCGCCGCCGAGCCAGCGCTTCGAATGTGTGGCGCGCATGTCGGTACTCAAACGCATGCGCCTTGCCGGCTCACCTCAATTCATCCGGGGCGGGTGGGCGGGTCTCGCGACAGGGATGGAAGCCAGAAGGGCCGAGACCCAGGGCTCGGTGCGAAGCACGACAGCCCGGCCCGTCGGCGAAGCCGATGGGATCGCCCTTGCAATCGAAACAAGAATTTGCGGCATCCTGCGGTACAAACGCGGTGCGTGATTTCACCAGATCGCTACTCAGCCGTCACGGGGTGGGCGGGTGGGAAGCCGCTGCGTCCGCATTGCAAACTCTCTCGCTCACAGAATGCAAACCGGCGATAAAGGGAGAATATCTCCGGGGTCGCCATGAACGACAAATTCGAAGGCCGCTGCTTATGCGGCGATGTGCGCTTCCAAGCGAACGGCAAGCCCAAATGGGTGCTCTGGTGCCATTGCGAGAGCTGCCGCAGGCATAGCGGCGCGCCCGCCTCGGTGTTTGTCTCGTTTGCGGACGATGCCGTCACAATCACGCAGGGCGCAATCAAGCGCTACACCTCCTCGCCCGGCGTCGAGCGCGGCTTCTGCGCGCGCTGCGGGTCCACCCTCACCTGCAGCAACATGAAACTGCCAAACGAAACGCACTTCCACATCGGCGCATTCGAGCGGGCGGCTGATCTTGTTCCGACCGGCGCATTTTTCGGCGAGGAGCGCCTGCCCTGGTTCGATCAGAGGTCCGGGCCTTTCGATGCGCTTTCCGCGCTGGCGCAAGCCGCATTGAAACGCGAGCCTAAAGAGCGCGCTTAAGCCGCGCGTGCTGCGCCCCAATAATTGTATGCCGCCCATCTCGGCGATTTCGGCAGATACATCGTCTCGAGCGTGTCGATACTGAAGCCGGCGGTTTTGATGAGCCCTGGAATATCGCGCGATAGATGGCAGCCGCCGCCGATCACTTTCCACACCGGCTCGATACGCTTCTGCCAGCGCTGCACGCCTTGGTCAGGCGAAAGCCCATGCTCACAGAAGAGCAATCGCCCGCCGGGCTTCAAGGCCCGGCGCGCGCCCTCCAACGCCGTGACCGCGTCCGGAATGGTGCAAAGCGAATAGGTGACGAGCACGGTGTCGACAATGTTCGCACCAAGCGACAAGGTCTCGGCAGTCTCCGCCAGTATCTCGACATCGATCGGCGAACGCGCGACCGCGTTGCGCGCGCGCTTCACCATGCCCGGTGAAGGCTCAAGCGCGTAAAGTTTGCGCACCTTCGAAGCATCATAGTGCGGCAGGTTAAGGCCCGCGCCAAAGCCAAGCTCAAGCACGACGCCTTCGGCGCCGGGCACGATCTTCTGGCGCTGCTTGTCGATCGGCGAGCACGAACACGCGCCGGTCACCAACGTGGGCAACAGGAAGCGTTCATAGAGATTCATGATGCGCTGCTCACGCTGTTGCGGCGGAAGAGATGATAGCGGAACGCCTGCTCTGCGCCCCACGGCGTTAAGTGAATCTCGCCATGCGTCTCCATCAGCTGAAACTCATCGCTGAGAAGCTTTGAGAGACTTGCGCCGTCGTGCTGCACGATCTCAAGCCCGCTGCACTTGGCCGGCCCGCCCGGTGCAAAGCCTGCGATGATCGCCCAGCCGTCGCCGTCAAGCGCCCCGCGCAGAGTGTCAGCATAAGCCGCCTGCTGGCCGGGCTCGGTCATAAAATGCAGCACGGCGCGGTCATGCCAGAGCCGATGTTTGCGCGCCGGACGCCACGTCGTGACATCGCTCACCGTCCAATTGACTTCATTGGCGCGATCGACAAGCCGCGCCTTCGCCTGCTCCAAACCGGATGCCGCAATGTCGAGCACGGTGAGCTCTCGAAAGCCGCCCATCAATAGATGATCGACCAAAGTGGACGCGCCGCCGCCGACATCGATGATCGGCGCAT
The DNA here is from genome assembly GCA_050182055.1 of Hyphomonadaceae bacterium. Taxonomy (GTDB): domain Bacteria; phylum Pseudomonadota; class Alphaproteobacteria; order Caulobacterales; family Aquidulcibacteraceae; genus Vitreimonas. The sequence continues at coordinate 28,638 of JBFXCP010000027.1, read as the reverse complement.
CGGGCCCGATGCCGGTCCGCCGGATGAGCTTCAGCGAGAGTTCTGGTTCGTCCTGGCGCCAGCTTACCTCTTCGGCGCGTTTCTCGGTGTAGACGCGATCCCAATGAGCATTCTGATCCGTCATCGACGAGCCTTCACTATGAGCTGAGCAAGAAGTGGGCGTCTCAACACGATCGCGCAATGTCATGGCCGCGGCACCGAACTCAAGCGCCGCCACACCTGGGTCTGGCAGAACGGCCCGGCGCAGCCGCGCAGGCGCAGTACATCGCCGTCGAGATTGATTGCACCGCGATAGGTGCGGCCGTCTTCGGGGTTGGTGACGGTCCCGCCGCGCCAAGCGCCGCTCTGCAAGGCGAAGTCGCGCAAGATCATCGTACCGACCGCGTCGCCGCCGGCATCTTCTGGATCCCACACCCAGATCAAGCGGCCGCACAGCAGAGCGGTGTTTGCACATGGCGAAAGCCGCACCACGCCGCCAAGTCCCGGCGTCGCCCAATCGTCGTGAATTGATTGCTGCGCGCGCGCTTCGCCGCCCACCAAAAAGAGACCGATCAACAACGCCGCCGCCCCCGTCTTGACCGGTGCAGTTTTCATTTTGCAGACGCGCCGCGTCGCCGATTCGAAGCGCGCATAATAATCGGGATGCTCGGTGCCCATCAGCCGGTCCCACCAGGTGAAGTAGAGCCCGTAATTCCAGCGCGCCTGACCATGATGCAGGTCGTGATGCGTGACCGTGGTCAGGAAATCGAACAGCGGCTTGCCGTCGCCACGCGCGGGAAAGAGTTCGTAGCCGCAATGGCCCATCGTGTTGCGCACGATCTGGTGCAGCATGAAGAGGCCAACGATCGCCCACTCCGTCGGCACGATGAACATCCAGATCGGCACGTAGAGCGCCTGCATCGCCGCTTCCGCCACATCAAAGCTGTAGGCGGTGAATGGCGATGGGTTGTGCGACTTATGGTGCCGACGATGGAAGGCGCGGAAGAGCCTGGGGTCATGCACCAGCCGATGGGTCCAGTAGAAATAAGCGTCGTGCCCGATCACCATCAGCACGAAGGACGCAACCGCCCAGCCCCAACCCCAGCTCGCCGCCAGCGCTGGACCGGGCAGATACCCTGCCCGCTCGACCATGAAGAGCAGCGCACCGATTGTGGAGAAGATCGCGAGCGAGCGCAGTGAAACCGCAAACTCCAGGAGAAGCTGCCGGTTCGGCGGCCGCTCCGTTCTGATCTTGCGTGACGCCATGAGACCGGCGAGCGCGACCCAAAGCACGAACCAGAAGCCGATGGCGAAGATGGCGTAGTCGGTAAGGTCGCTGGTGATGCTGAGCACCCAGCGGTCGGCGAAAGCCTGGATATCGGCGGGCATGGAAATCCTCCTCGAAGGAGGACGACAACGTCACAAACGCGAGCCGCGCGTCTCGCCAGCGCCGAAAAACCAGCGCCAGTTTCGAAATCAGCCAGGATTTTCCGGAATCGGAGAGCCTTGTCCGAGTTGCGCCTTGCGCCATTCGCTCGGCGTCTGGCCCGTCGCTTCCTTGAAGGCCCGGTTGAACGGGCCGAGCGAGGCAAACCCGAGTTCAAACGCGATCGCCGAAATCGGCGTCCGCGCAATTGCGGGATCGGCCAGGCGCTGCTTGGCCGCGCCGATCCGGTACGCGTTCACGAACGCCACAAAGTTACGATGCCCGAGCCTGTCATTGATCAAGCGGCGCAGGCGGTGTTCGGGCACGCCCACCTCGTCCGCCAGCGATCCGATGGTCAGCCCTTCGCGCCGCCAGGCCTCGCCCCGGCCCATCACCTCTTCCAGCCGCGCCAGCGTGTGCTGGTCGCCAGCGTCGATGGCGGGTTCGGGCGAGCTGGCGGGCGCCGCAGCGCCAAAGAGCGCGGGTTGGGCTTGGAGGAAGACGACAGCGCCCGCCGCGCAGAACACTGCAAGCGCGGTGGCGCCGAGGAGTTCATACCAATCGGCTTCGACGCCGAAGCTTTCGCCGATCTCAAAGCCGGCCAGGACCACGACGAAGAGCGTGACGGCCGCCAGGAAGGGTCCGCGAAGGCGACGGCGCGCTTCCACCAGATCGCCGCGCCAACTGCGCACAATCACAAAGAGCGCGTGGGCGGCGAGCGCGACCTCGATCAGATTGTGGACGATCCAGACGCTCGGCTGCATGGGAGCCGGCCCCAGCCAGCCAAAGAGCCCCAGCAGCGTAAGCCCGGCAAAGGGTGCGAGCATCGCCGGCGATAGTTCGCGGTCGTCGAACAGCGCCATGATGAAGAGCCAGAAGAGCCCGCTGCCGCCGAGCGCCATGAAGTGCACAAGCGGCTCAAACGGACCGACCGCGGCGCGCGATGCCGCCGACGATTGCAGTGCGTAGGCGATGACCGAGAGCGAGAACAGAATGCCCGCGACGCGCGCCGAATGGCCCTTGCCGCCGCGCCAGAGCCCCGCCGCTGTTGCGATGAGCGCGCCCACCGCCAGCCCACGCAATATCAGTTCGAGTGATTCCGCGCCGTCCATGAACGGACGCTATCATTTTTTCCGAGCGCAACAGAAATCCTGTTGGCCGTAGCTTCATCACCGCGGCCAATACCACTGTGATGCGGCGCGAGCGCCACGCGATGGAGATGCTCGTCTCCACCCTTTCCGGCAGAGGAAGCCTCCATCAACGCAGCGCTTCGCCCACCCAAAGCGCAAATAGCAACGGGGGGATTCACTGCTCAATATTCGCTGGGTAAGAAGATGACATCGTTCTGAAGCCAGAGCGTGATCTCAGGCAGGGGAAAATCCGTGAAGGGAATGGCCTGCGACGTGACCACGCCGTGATCGCCGTCCTCGCACGTGAGCACAGCGCTGCGATCGTGCGCTACTCTCAGCGTCCAAACCTGGAAAGCCTCCATACGCACGCGCGCGTCGTGCTGGTGTGAAACGATCGCATCGAGCAACCAATAGGCGCCGCCGGCTTCGGCCACGTATTGGGCACCGTCGGTGTAGGTGATCGAAGGATAAAGCGGGTGGCGATACCAGCATTCACTGCCGGTGAAGTGCGCCAGATCGCTGGCGCGAAGCGTCTTTGAAGACATTGCGATGTCTCCTCAATCGATTGGAGTTGAATGAGCGACGCCGCCTCCTCGACCGGAAGCGGCGTCTCGCGGTTCAAGCGGCGGCGGCCATACCGAGTGACTTGACCGCGCCTTCGCCGGGATCGACGGCGACGAACACCTTGCCGGTCCAGCGGCCGGTGCCCTTGTCCTTCCAGCGATCGTGGCGGAGCTTGCCGCTCACTTCAGCAGTGACGCCCTTCTTCAGTGCTTTGGCGGCGGTTGCGGCCTTGCCATCATTGATCTCGACGGTGAAGCGGTCGGTGCGGTGCTCGTCTTTGACTTCGAGCCAGAGCGAGATGATCTCGATGGTGCCGCCCTTCTGCTCGAACGAACGGAGTTTGGGATCGTCGACGAGCGTGCCGGTGATGGTGACGCGGTTGGTCATGGGATGTGTCCTCGAAAGCGTTCCCGGCTGATCCCGGGGCCGGGGGCCTCGCCCGCGACGGCGCTCTTCGAGCCCGGCCATGAGGCGGCGCGGGCAAGGTGAAAATGGTGGGGCCCGCGGTTCGAGGCGAAGCCACGAACCCGAAGCCGCGTCAGCGGGCGGGGAAACGATTTTCGCCTTGCCGGCGGCGACGGCCGGGCGTCACTGGCGACGGCGTGGGCGAGGCTTGCGGCCTGCGCGGACCGAGGGAAGTGGGCGAGAATGCTCGTGCCCGAGCGGCTTATGAGCGAGGCGTCTGCGCACGCGCCCAATCGTTCCAGTCGTTGAAGCCGGCGGGCGCGGGCTCGATCTCGACTGCAATTGTAGACGCAACCCGCGTGCGCAGCGCCTCCGCCGCGCGCAATCCGGCATCATCATTGTCAGCAGCGATGATGAGCCGGCGCAGCGGCGCGGTGATGATTATGCGGCTTAGATTGTCGGCGCTGAGCGCGGCCCAAGCTGGGACGCCGAAAACTTCGGATACCGAAAGCATCGTCTCGACGCCCTCGCCGATCGCCAGTTCATCCTGGATTTCAGCGAGCCGGACGACGCCGCCCATCAATTTGCCGATGACGCGGCGTGGTGTCGGAATTGCTGCTTTCGTGGTCCCATGCCCAGTGAGCAAAGTCACCTGCACGCCTTGCAGCGCGCCATCTGTGTTGGTGATGGCTGCAACGATAGCTGCGCGCCTGACGCGATCATCGAGACTGGTCATGCGCGGATGAAAGCGGAAAGCCGGACTGTCCCATAAACCTTCCGGGATCGCTCTGTGCCGCAAGTACGCCGTGGCGACGGTACGGCGCAGCTGACGGCTCTCGTCCCAAATGCGTCGCGCGCGTGCGAGGCGTTCCTCGCTCGCGGGCTGGGCGGCAATTTTCGATTCTGACCAGCGCCCGCCTGCCTCACCGCTCGGCGTCTCATCGAGCAGACCAAGGTCAGTCAAAGCCCGGCGCACATCGCGCCAATCATCCTTCGGGCTGAAGCAATGAATGAGAATGCGCCCCTCCTCCGTCTCGGCAAGCGAGACGGAGCGGTCCTTGTGACTGTGATTGGGCCCAGGGATAAGAGCGCGCGCACCGCCATCGAGCAGAATGCCGCCGCAAGCGGCGACGATGCGCTCAAGCCGCGACATCGGCGGTCTCCTCAGCAAACGGCGAAGGGCTCTTCGCCAAGAGCCAATCGACGGCGATCTGCGCTTGCGCCGCCGCGGTTAGGAACGCGCGTTTGTCGTTGGCCAAGAGCTTCATCCAATGACCGATATAGGAAGCGTGGTCGTGGATGTGATGCGGCGGCAGCCGCAAATGTGCGCCAAGCAAGCTCGCGCCAATCTCGGCCACTAGCTCTTCGGCCGCGATCGCATGGATTGAAAACTTCTTGCCCATGTCGCGGCCGACACGATGCGGCGCCATCGTCGCGTGAACGCTCTCATGATCGAGGGTTGCAGCGTAATCCTCGGCCGTGTCGAAGGCGCCGATCGGCGGCATGCCAACCACGTCCTTGCTTGGAATGTAGCAGGCGATGTCGCGCGTCGCGATGCGCGCGATCTCCAGCTTGTCGAACCACGCCTCGTGAACCGAGAGCGGCGCAAGCGAAGACGCGACCGGTGCTGGATGAAAGCGCGCCGGCAGGTTGTCGATCTGATCGGCGGAAAAGACGACATACCATTTCAGGAATCGAAACGGGTCTTCGATCTCGGCGCCGGCCTGGTCGACGCGCTTGCGCACGCCCTGGCCATAATAGACAACCACTTCGCCCTTCTCACCTTTGCGCACTTGGGCGCCCAGCTTCACGGCTTGATTGAAGGTCAGCCAATAAGGCGAGATGTAGCCGCGCTCGATAGCGGCGCTCCACAAGAGGATGACGTTGACGCCTCGATAGGTCTCGCCGGTGACGCGCCGCGGCAGCACCGGGCCGATACGCGCGCCGTCCCACGGCTTGCGCCAAGGCATCACGCCAGCCTTCAATTCGGAGAGAATCTTCGAGGTGATTTCGGTCGCGACATCGCGGCGCGCGCCAGCGCGCGCGTGTTGGCTTGTCATGATAAAGCTCCAGAAAAAAGTGCGCCGCCGGCTTCGAACCGGCGGCGCTGAGTTGAACGAGAAGACGGCTTTAGGCCGCTTGCGCCTCTGCCAGAGCGCGCTTGCCGTCGGCGGTGACGGCGAACGCGCCTTCGCGCGGCGGCGTGATCAACAGATCCGGCAACCAGCCGGCGCCCTTCAAAGTCTGGGCGGCGGTGCGCGCGAGTTCAGCCTTCTTCATTTTCTGAAACGCTGCGATCATGCCGCTGCGCTCCAACTCGCCCAAAGACGCGATCACCGGCGCAGTTTCCAGCGCCCCGATGGCAAGCGCCTTGGGCGCAGCCGACCAGAAGTCTTCGTCTGCTTCCCAGTGGCGGCTCATGTCGAGATCGAGCGCCGCTGCGAGCGCATCGCCGATACGTTGCAGCCTCTTATCCTCGAAGGACACACCGCCATGGGTGAGATCGATGGTCTCGGCCAGGAACACGGCAAGCATCTCAATCAACTTCTCGACCGGTTGATCGATGCAGGCCGCGAAGAATGCGAGTTCGTCTTCTTCGGCCTTTTCCGCGTAACCGATGCGTGCGTTCTCCATCGCATCATCGTCGTCAAAGCCGATGGGACGCGCTTCGATACCCACGCCCGGCACACGTGAGCGATCGGCGCTTTGGCGCATCAGCGTAAAGACGAGCAAGCCCAGAGCCACCGCCGGATTGGCGGCGAGGCTAGCGCGAACGCCGCGGGTCCGGGCCTCGGTCAGTCGCTCGGTCAGAGCCTTGGTGAGGCGCGGTCCGTCATCGACCTCTTCGTCGGAACCGACGGACGCACCCTCCGGCGACGCCACGCTCACTTCCGTCTTGCGCAGCTTGGCGATCGCCTTCACGTCGGCGCGCTTGATGAGGCCCTTGGTGATGACCGCGCGCCCATCGCGGTCGATGGCGACCGCAGCGCCGGCGTGCGCCATCTGCTTTGGATCGAAGACGCGCGTCTCTTCGCGCAAGGTGTCGAGCTTGGCCTCGGCCTCATCGCGCTCGGCCCAGAGCGGATTGTCTTCCTCCGCATCCTCCAGCTTCTCGTCGAGCGCTTCGAGCCGCGCTTCCAACGCCGCAATCTCTTTCTTTTCGGCTGGCTTCAGCTTGCGCTGCGTCGGATGGAGCCGCTCGCCTGCGCAACCCTCGATCTGGCCGTGACCGCGCAAGGTCTCGACCCAGCCCCAACCTTCGGCCGCAAGCGTCGACCGCATCTGGTCGAGGCGCTCGGACGCGAGCCGCTGCAACAACTCGCCATCGTCGAAGAAGACGATTTCGGGTTCGAACAGATCGCGGACCATGCGACCGCCTGCGGCTTCATAGGCCTCAGCCCCGACGAAGCGCGCGAGCCGGTCATGCGCCGGGATGCGGCCCACGGTCAGCGCATTGCGGATGCTGGCCGCGTGCGTGATGGGCTTGGCAAACTGACGGAAGACACGCTCTTGCGCGGCGTGATCGTCATTGATCGAAAACGCACGTGCGACATCGAGATTGATATCGCCTTTGCGATAGGCAGCGCGGATCTTCGGCGAGAGCCGCGCCAACGCCAACCGCTGCTCGACCAGGCGCACCGTGCAGCCGAAGCGGCGTGCAACCTCATCGGCGCTCATGCCGCCATCAACCAGGCCGGCGAAGGCCTCGACCTCGTCCATCACTGACATCGCCGAACGGGTGACGTTTTCATCGAGACTGATCTCGCGCGCGTCGTTACCGGTATCGATGACGCAGCGAACAGGCTCGGTCTCGGCGATCTGCTTACGCTTAACGCGCAGCAGCTGCGCTTGCCGGCGGCCCTCGCCGATAGTGACGAAATAGAAACCGGTCGCCGCGCCCGGTTCCGCGAACTCTGGCGCAACCACCAGATTCTGCAGGATGCCCTTGGCGTGAATGGAGGCCGCGAGCGCCTCGATCTCGGCTTTGGCGTGCGGCGTCTTGCGCACGTTGTCCGGCGACTTCTTCAGTTTGTTGAGCGGAATGAGCACGACGCCGGTTTGGACGGCATGCTCGTCGTGTGTTGCGATTGCTTGTGTCATGGAAAGCCTCGTTGGCTTTCCCGGCAGCGTGATTGCTCGCCGGGGCCGCGTGCGCGACCCGTTCTCATCAGCCCGCGCATGAGGCGGCCCGTGTCGAGGGCTTCAGAGCGGAACGCGTCCCTCGACACGGGTCGCCGCGCGGGCTAACGGCGCCAGGAGCGCACGCGGGTTCGCGTAGACAGTCTGAAGCCCTTGAATGGCAAGCTGCGACGAGGGCGTGGCGGGACGTTGGGAAAACGTCGGGGCCCAAGCGCAACCGGACGGGCCCTAGCGGCGAAGCCACAAACGCGGGATCCATGGCCCGCGCACCCCAACGGTCGCTATGTCAGTGTTCACGCGCCGCAGATTGTGTCTCTCCGCCGCGGCTAGCTTGGCAGCTGGCGCAGGCGCGTGCGCAAGCGGCGTAAGAGCCGCACCTGATCTTCGCTTCATCTACAATCGCGGCGCCCAGTATCATCGCCCAGACCGCAACCCGATCGTCGTCATTCCGGGTCTCCTCGGCAGCCGGCTGCGCAATCCAGCCGACGGCGCGATTATTTGGGGGGCATTCGATGGAGCAGCAGCCGATCCTTCGACCGCGAGCGGCGCGCGCGCACTCGCGGCGCCGCTTGAACTCGACGTCGAGGCCGGGGCCGCGTCAGGCTCAGCCGATGCCGATGGAGTTTTGGACCGCGTGCGCGTTCGCCTGGCAGGCGTTCCGTTTGAACTTGCCCAATACGCCGAGATCCTCGCGACCTTGGGTGCTGGCGGCTACCGCGACGAATCCCTTGGCCTTGCCGGCGTCGATTACGGCGGCGACCACTTCACCTGTTTTCAGTTCGCTTATGATTGGCGCCTCGACAACGCCGCAAACGCGGCGGCGCTGAAGACGTTTCTCGACGCCAAGCGGGTTTATGTGTCGGCGCAGTACGCAGAACGCTTCGGCCTGGATGTCTCCCCAGAGTCCATCCGCTTCGATGTCGTCGCGCATTCGATGGGTGCGCTCCTACTGCGCTACTTCATGCGTTATGGCGCAACACCTTTGCCCGAAGATCGCGCTCCCGAAGTCACCTGGGGCGGCGCCAATTATTTTGAACGCGCGGTGCTCGTCGCCCCGCCCAACGCGGGAAGCTTGCGCACGCTTCTATACCTCATAGAAGGGCGCGACTTCGGCAGACCACTGCTTCCCTTCTATCCTCCCGCGATCCTCGGCACCTATGCCTCGCTTTATCAATTGCTGCCGCGTCCGCGGCATGCGCCGGTGGTGTGGGACAGTCCGGGTCACGAGCCGCTCGAGAACATTTTCGACCCGGTGATTTGGCGCCGTTACCAATGGGGCCTTGCCGATCCGGCTCAAAACAACGTGCGCCGCGCACTCTTTCCAGCCATCGCCGGTGAAGCTGATCGGCTATCAGTGGCCTATGAAGTGCAGGCGCGGCTGCTGCGCCGCGCGCGGCGTTTCACAGCCGCCCTCGACGTCAGCGCAGGCCCTACACCGGGCATCGAGGCGATGCTGGTCGCGGGCGATGCGCTCGATACGCCTCGCACACTTGCGCTTAACGACGCGAGCGGTCGCTTGTCCGTGCTTGAGAGTGGGCCAGGCGACGGGGCCGTTTTGCGTACGAGCGCGCTGCTCGACGAACGCCACGGAGATCGCTGGACACCCGCGCTTCAGTCGCCGCTTCGCTTCAATACGACGTTGCTGCTCGAGGGCGATCACCTTGGCCTGACCCGCTCCGCGAGCTTCAGCGACAACGTGCTCTACTGGCTTCTTGAAGCGCCGCGCCAGCGAGGCGCCTCTGGCGCCTGGCTTTGAAACGTTGAGGGGGAATCGCGTGAAGACATCGCTGAAATCGATCTTCGTCACTCTCTATCTTTGCTTCCTTGTCGGCGCGAGTGCGTTTGCCCTATGGCGCATCGCGGGGCCGCACTTTGCTCTAGGTTGGATAGGCGCTTTGCTGACGACCGCGCCTTTTCTCGTCTTGCTCACCTGGCTCATGGTCACACAGCGCAGCGCCCGCACCAGCCCGCGCTTGCCGTCCATCATCGCATTCGGCGCGGCGGGCGTAATCCTTGCCTACTGGTCCTGGCTCGTTGGCTTTTCCGACCGCACTCCCCTCGTCATCGCGCTGACGGGGTTTTTGAGCTTCCTGATCTATTCGTTCTGGTATTCCGACCTTGGACCGAGGCGCAGCGGCGCACTGGCGCTTGGACGTGCGCTTCCGGACTTCCTTGTTCAAACTGAGAGCGGCAGCGAGGTCGCGTCCGCCACATGGCGCGGGCGTCCCACGGTGCTCATCTTTTATCGCGGCAATTGGTGTCCGCTCTGCATGGCGCAAATCAAGGAAGTGGCTCACCGCTATCACGAGGTCGAGGCGATGGGCGCGCGCGTGGCGCTGATCTCGCCGCAGCCGCAAGCGCACACCCAGCAACTCGCGCGCAAACATGGCGTCAATTTCGAATACTATGTGGACGCCGCAAACAGCGCCGCGCGTTTGCTCGGCATCGATCACCCAGGCGGCTTGCCGCTTGGCATGAGCGTCTTGGGTTACGACGCCGATACCGTGCTGCCTACGGTCGTGGTCACCGACAAGGAAAGGATCGTTCGCTGGACGCATGAGACCGACAATTATCGGGTGCGTCCGGAGCCCGAGCTCTTCCTCTCGGTGCTGCGCACGCACGCGCTTTAGCTGGCGGTGCGCCCCGCGACTTGGGTGATGACCAGCGCGACAAGGCCCAAGGCGAGCACGGCGACGCTCACGAGCGCGCCAGCGCCGGATTCGGCGGTGACGTACTGAAGCGAAGAAATGAGCATCGCCAAACTGGAAGCGGCGAACATGAGCGGCAGCGCAGGATAGAGCGGGACCTTGAACGGCCGCGCGGCGGCCGATTGACGAACCCGCAGAACGATCACGGCGATGCCGCTCATGGTGAGAAACAGCCAATAGACCGGCGCGGTATAGTCAACCAGCGTAACGAAGCCATCGTAAAATGCGCCGAACACCACAAGCGCGAGCGAGAGCGCCCCTTGCGCCCAGATTGCCTGCGCCGGAATCTGGCGGCGTTCATCCCAAACGCCGATGCGCTTGAGCGCCGGCCAATCATGGGCGCAGGCATAGGTCGTGCGGGCCCCTACAACGATGGTGGCGTTGATTGAGGTGATGACCGCAAAGGCGATCGCCAAAGCGGTCGCGATTCCTGCCCAGGGGCCGAACGCCTTATCCATCAGTTCCGCCGCGGGCGCCGACGAACGCCCCAGCGCCTCCATGCCGAGGCCGTACCAAAACGCCCAGTTCACGGCGAGATAGAGCGCGGTGATGATGAGGATAGCGCTGATCAAGGCGCGCGCCATGCCGCGCCTTGCGTCTTGTACTTCCGCCGAAAGCGTCGCCACTTCGCTCCATCCGCCAAAGGCGAGCAGAGTATAAACAAGCGCATAGCCAAAGCTCGCCGGAGCCGATGCGATTGGCATCGGCGCTGCGTCCGCCGGGCCTACCCCGTTTATGATCAGAACCAGCGCCGCAAGGATCATGATCAAGAGGCCCACCACCTCGAGGCTGGTCAGCCCATAGTCGGCAGCGTCTTGGCGGGCGCCCGCGCCACGCAAATTGAAGCCGGTCAGCACAATGACCGCCATCGCCGCGTAAATCGCCGCGCCGTGTTCGCCAATCGGCGCGGCCGCGCTCATGTAATCTCCCAGCACATAGCCCAGGAGCGCGATCGAGCCGGTATTAATCACAGCGAACCGCGCCCAGGCGAAGAGGAACGCCAACCGGCGTCCGTAAGCCAGGCCCAAAAAATGATAGTCGCCGCCAGCACTGGGAAAGGCTGCGGCAAGTTCTGCGTAGCAGAGCGCGCCCATCAGCGTGACGGCGCCGCCAATCGTCCATGCCGCAAACATCCAGAAGGGCGAACCGGCCGCCTCGGCTACCAGCGCCGGAGATTTGAAGATGCCCGCGCCGACCACCATGGCGACCGCGAGCATCGAGACGTAAGCCGCACTCACATGGCGGCGTGGACCCAATTCACTCACCGCTGGCTCCGATCGAACGGAGCAGTCAATGACCAGGACAGGCGCTCGGGCCGTTCATCCTGTAGATCACTCAGTCCTAAAACCAATGGCGCCTCGCGCGAACCGGCCGAGCGGCGTAGCGTCCTGAAAAGACGATCCCAAACTGAGAGACAAAAACCATAGTTTGAATTGTGCTCTTCGGTGCGCACCGAATGGTGGATGCGGTGAAGATCGGGGGTAACGACAATAAGGCGGACGATGCGTTCGACGCCCGGGGGCAACGACGTGTTGGCGTGATTGAAGATGGCGCAGCCGTTGAGCAAGATTTCGAACACGATAATCGCCACAAGCGGCGCACCTAAAGCGACTGCCGCCCCCGCCTTCAGCAGCGCGGACAATACAATTTCAAACGGGTGAAATCTGAGTGCGGTGCTTGCGTCGACATCGCGGTCGCCGTGGTGCACGCGATGCAGCGGCCACAAGACGGCAAAGCGGTGAAACGCCCAATGCTGGCCCCATACAAGAAAATCGAGGGCAGCGATGCTCACGAGAACCGAGATCCAATATGGCGTGGACAAGACATTGAAAATCCCAACCCCGTTAATGCTCGCCCAAGCTGAAGCGGCGCCCGCGACCAGCGGCGCCGGCGCGGCCGCGAGAGCGCGTGTAGTTAGCGTACCGGCGGCGACGAGAAGCGCGTTCGTCCGCCACCGGCCCAGGCGCGGGCGCACGCGCGCGCGCCGCGGCCACAGGGCTTCAGCGAACATCATGAGAAACAAGATCACGGTGAAACTGCCGAGCCGCAGGTAAGGCTCAAGGCGAACCAGATCCTCTGTGCTCATTGTCCGGCGGTCCTTGCGCGAAAAGCGCTCAAGTGCGGATGCGACAGCAAGCGCCGCCAGGTTTCGTTGTAGGGATGCACATACGGCGTCGGCCCGAACCGGTCGACGAGCGGGCGGGCGTCATTGTGCCAGGCAAATATGCCGCCGCGTAGATTAAGGACAACGCGCGCGCCCAGCGCTTCAAGACCTCGCTGCGTGCGCGCGGCAAGGCGCGAACTGCGCTGTCCGACTGAACAATAGAAGACGATAACTGCGCCCTCAGCGCGCACGCCGATCTGACGGAGCGCCGCCGCAGATCCGATGTTTGGCGCCATCCGCTCGGCGCCGTTCAGATGGCTCACGTCGAATTCGTCGCTTTCGCGGACGTCGAAGAGCCAAAGCCGCTCGACGGCTCCGCTTCGAGCAGCGAGTTCGCCAACGCGCAAATGCGCTACGTTGGGAAACTCAGTCTCTACTCGGCGCGCCATCTCCTCAAGCGTTCTTGGCGGGCCGAGCGCCAGCGCTTGCGCCCTGGCCGTAGGCGCTAGCATGCAAAAGGCGCCGCACGCGGCGATGATCTGACGGCGGCGCAGTCGCATCTCCCCTCTTCATCAAACGGCTTCGCGACGGCGCAGGGTTTGGTTGCACCTAAGATTTCGTCGCTTCCGGGCGTAACGCGGGTTTGGCTCAGCCCGAAGCCATGAGCGTAAGGCCGCTCAGGACCCGCGCGCGCCAAGGAGACACTTTCGATGTCCAACGATCTCTTGTGCAAGATCTCAGCGCTTTGCGACGGCGTGCTGCCGCTTGCAGGCGCTTTGGCCGCATTCGCCCTGATCGGCGTTATCGTCGTCGCGGTCTGAGCGCAGTCCGATGATTGATCTTTATACTGCCGGCACACCCAATGGCTGGAAGGCTTCGGTCACGCTCGAAGAACTTGGCCTTCCCTATCGGACAATGCCGATCAATCTTGGCGCCAAGCAGCAGAAAGAAGATTGGTATCTTCAAATCAATCCCAACGGCAGAATTCCGGCGATCATCGACCGCGACAATGACGACTTCGCCGTCTTCGAGTCCGGGGCGATCTTGATCTATCTCGCTGAGAAGACCGGCCGGCTCCTCTCAACTGACGCCAAGCGCCGCTCGCAGGCTTTGCAGTGGCTCATGTTCCAGATGGGCGGCGTCGGTCCGATGATGGGCCAAGCCAATGTGTTCTTCCGCTATTGGCCAGAGAAGATCGAACCAGTGATCGCCCGCTATCAAAACGAAGGCCGCCGCCTGTTTGAGGTGCTCGATCGCCGGCTATCGCAAGCAGAGTATCTCGCGGAAGATTTCTCGATCGCTGATATCGCCAATTGGGCCTGGGCGCGCAGTCATGCCTGGTCAGGCGTGCCGATCGATGGGCTTATCCATTTCCAGCGTTGGCTTGACGTAATCGAGCGGCGTCCGGCGGCACAGCGCGGCCTTAAGGTTCCGGGCGACCTGCCTGCAATCGACAATAAGCGAGCTGCCGATCGCTTTATCGCCGGCGCGCGCGGCATGTTGCAGACCTGATCACTCCTAGCGGTGCGCCGCATGCATCACGGCAACCGCCGACGATGCAGCGAAGACAATCAGGTGCGCCGCATTCATTGCCGTCGGTAAGACATAGACGCCGATCGCGGGCGCAAACGCATAGAGCGCAAACACTCCCGCGAGCAACAGCGCCGGGGCCAACAGCGCCATCCAGCGCGGATAAAGCGTGCGCCCGCTCAAGATGAGACCAATCCAGATCAAGCTCGTCAGGGCCACAGCCGCGCGCAATACGTTCACGAGTATTTCGTTGCGCACGGCGTACTCGGTCAGCAACGAAGGCGCCGCTTCGCCCGCCGCGATCGCCTGCACGAGAAGCGCCATAAACGGACGCTGACCAATCCACACCGCCCCGATCACAAAGGCGTAGGCGCCGATAAGAAAGAAGGCCCAAGCGGCCAACCGCGACGCTGGCGCCAGCATGGTCTTCAGATGCCAATATCCAACCAGATAGAGCGGCGCTGCGAAGACGCTGAGCGCATAGCCCAGATCCAGTTGCGCGCGTTCCACATGCAGGAAGAAACCATACGCTTGGTCTTCGTAGAAGCCCTGCGGGCTGAACTGCAGGCAAAACTCGCCAATGCCGACGAAGCAGGCCGCCAGCAAGCCGATGAGACCCGCTTCGACTGGCGCCGGATCAGCGGCTTCAGCTTCGACGCCCTTCACGGCGTTCCATCCCAACGGATGAGCGTGCCTGCCACTACATTTTCGTAACGGCGCTCAGCGCCGTTGCTGAGCCTTATGACAACGCTCTGGGCATGCTCGGCCGCGCCGAGGCCGAAAATCTGCGTCCTGGTTTGATCGGCGCCCAGACCCTGATTGGCGATCACTTGTGCGAAGCGGCTTTCGCCGCCGGCGCGGATCTCCACGCGAGCCCCAAGCATGGACGCACGATTAGGAAGCCGTATGCCGATTGCATTGCCGGTTTGACCGCGATTGAGGAAAGCGCGCGCGGGGCCGTTCAGGTTGAGCCAAACCAAATCGGGGCGAAGATCGCCATCGAAATCAGCGACGAGGGGCGTCAGCCCAAAGTCGCGGTTCTCGATCCCCGCGGCGCGTTCGCCGGCGGCAAAGCCGCCATCGGCCTGCTGCAGCATGAGTTTTCCGGGATAACGATACATGATCTGATTAAGCGGTAGCCGCGCATAATTCTGCGCCGCCAGCAGGTCCTGCCGGCCGTCGAGATTGATGTCGGCGAACACGACGCCCCAGCCGAAGCCGAGCCGAGCGAGGCCGCGGTCGGCGGCCTGATCAATGAAGTTCAGCCCTCCTTCGTTGCGAAAGAGCATGTAGTCGGTATTGAAAGGATCATTGGCACGCAAATCCCCGCGCAGCATCCACTCCGGCAGCGTGTGGCCGACATTGGAGAAATAGAAATCCACCAAGCCGTCATTGTCGATATCGCCCGCGGCGATCCCCATCGGATAAGAATATACCGACGAGTTGGCGATCGCGCGCATGGGCGCTGCACCGGTGTTTTCATACATCTCCACCCGGCCGGTGTCCTGGGCGATGACAAGATCGGCGTCGCCATCATTTTCCAGGTCAGCGAACACCGCCGCAAACGTGTTGTGACGCCGTCGCAGCCCATAAGCCTCGGTTTCGTCGCGCCAGCTGGCTTCGGCGCTCGCGACAAAAAGATAGGAATAGCCCCCGTAGGGCCGGCGGAAGACTGTCTCGCCTTCCACCAACCGCCTGCTGACATAGCC
Source organism: Hyphomonadaceae bacterium (assembly GCA_050182055.1). GTDB lineage: Bacteria > Pseudomonadota > Alphaproteobacteria > Caulobacterales > Aquidulcibacteraceae > Vitreimonas. Next base: position 12,943 of record JBFXCP010000027.1, on the reverse strand, counting down.
AGAAACATAGAAATCCGTGAAACCGTCGCGATTGATGTCGCCAAGCGCAATCGAAAGCGGCGTCACACCTTCATCAAGTCTAAGCGCGAGGTTCGCGCACTCCAATTGGGCGCGAAGATTGCGGCAAAGCCAGACGCCGCTTTCGCGCGCGAGCAGCACTTCATCGCGCCCATCGCCGTCAAGGTCGATCGCGGCCGCGCCGTGAGTGGCGTCGGGCGTTTGCTTAGGCGTGACCGCGCCTTCGAGGCGCTCGAACCGACCATCACGAAAGGCGAAGACGGCGTCATCCTGCGTGCGTCCCCCGCCCAGGAACAGTTCGTCGCGCCCATCGCCGTCAAAATCGAACACGGCGCCGCCGGCAAAGGGCAGTGAAAGATCAAGATCGCCGGCGTGGATGAAGTCGAGCGCGACGGACTCAAAGCGCGGCGCATCGGGCGTTACGGACAAACGCTCGCGCTGCGTATGCCGGAAAGAAAACAGCCCGCCTGCGAGTACAAGCGCCGCCAGCGCCAGGATGATCGAAAGACGGATCACGCGCCGTGCCCCTCGCGCGCGGCGGCAAGCCAATCGTCAATCGGGGTCTCGGCGATATGGTTGACGTAATTGGCGAAGATTTCGAGCGCGACGCCCAGCATCACATCGAGCAGCGCGGCGCGGGAGTATCCATGTTCGAGCGCGGCTTCCGTTTCAGCGTCGCAGCCGACGCCGCGCCTGCGCACCACCGCCACGGTGAAAGAACGCAGGGCCTCAAGCCGCAAATCATCAAGGACGGCGCCCTCACGCAGCGCCGTGAGTGTGGCCTCACCCACGCCTGCCGTGGCGGCGGCATGAAGATGAAAAGCTGTGCAGTAATGGCACTCTTGCTCGATCGCTGCTGCGAGCAGAACAATCTTGCGTTCGGCCTCGCTCAACTCGGAGCGGGCAAAAAGCCCATCGAGCGCAAAATACGCTTCAATCGCTGGCGGGCTTTCGGCAAGCGTCGCCGCGAGATTGGGAACGCGTTTGTAGACGCGCTGCGCCATGGCCAAAAATGGCTTGGCGCCGCCGGGTGCGCTCATAATGGTGTGAAGTGGGAAATTGGCCATTTGTCTAAACTTCGCACACGGGCCGGCTGGCGCTTCAGCAAAGGTCGGCGAGGCTGGAATAGGGCTTATTCCGTCACGACATGAATAGCGCGGCGGCCAGTACGCGAACCGCGTGGAGGATCGACCACCACATAAGCGCGCTCGCAACCAAAGCGACCAACAATCCCCACCCGGGCGGCCAGCGGTCAGTCTGCGCGATTTCACGCCTCGACGTCGCCGTGGCCCCGCGCTTGATGGACGCTGGCGCCGTTCGCCTCTTCGAGGCATTGCTCAAAGGTCTTTGCATGAAGGTCTCTTCGTCGGCTCTTCAGCCGTTCGCGAAATTTGCGCGCGCCAAAGCGCGCTCGTCGAGGCCCTAGGTCCTCGCGCCACGGAATGAGACTTATGCCGCTGGCTGCGCGTCCGCGTCGGAATGATCGAGAAGGCCAATTCAATAGCGCGTCGTCAGCGACGTCAGCCATTCGGGTGAAGCCGCCACGAGCCAAGCTTCGAGCACACGATCCCCGCCCGTCACGATCAAGAGGCCAAGCGCCACCAGAGCGCCTCCCAACGCGGCGCGGCCAACACGTCCGGAGTCGCGCGCGCGTCCGCGCAAGCGCTTGAACACATTCGCCGAGACATAGCCGAGCGCCAGCATGACGCTTGCGGCGCCGACGCCGAAAGCGAGCATGGTAAGAGCCACCTGTTCGAGGTTGCGGCCCTGGGCGGCGAGCAGAGAAGCCGCGCCCAAAGTCGGGCCAACGCAGGGACTCCAGACAACGCCGAGCAAGACGCCGAGTCCGGCTTGGCCTGCCAATCCACCATTTTCCAGCACGCCCATGCGTTCTTGCGCCCAACCGCTCAGTGGTCCGGCCGCATAGGCGACGCGCGCATAGACGCCAGGCGTCAACAAGACGACGCCGATCAGAGAGAGCGCCGCACCGCCCGTCCTGCGCAGAAGCTCGCTCTCGATTCCGATTGCAAATCCTATTGTGGCGACGAAGACGCCTACCGCCGTGAACGATAGCGCGAGCCCGCCCGCAAGCGCGAGCGGCGCCAAGCGATGACGTGCGGCCGCCGCACCCAGGACGATCGGAACCAGCGGCAACACGCAGGGTGAAAGTATTGACAAAGCGCCGGCGAGATAGGCGAGCGCGGGGTTGAGCGCGTCCATGCGATCAACGAATGGCCGTGCGCAACAGCGCGCTGATCCGGCCCGGATCGGTTTCGCCGACGCTGCGCGCGGTTTCGGCGCGGCCATTGAAAGCGATGAGCGTGCTTTGCGCGCGTACGCCAAGCGCGCGTCGTTCAGAGGTCTGCCGGTCGAAATCGAGCGCGAACACGATGAGGTCTTCAAACTCAGACGCCGCGGCCGCCCGCCGGACGGCAGGCGCCTGTGCGCGGCACGTCGGGCACCAATCGGCATGCACTTCCACCAGGATGGGCTGCCCCGCCGCTTGCGCTTGCGCGAAGGCTTCACTTGTAAAACTGCGATACTCGACCGACTGCGCAGGCTCGACAAAGACCAATGCAACGATCGCCATCACCAAGATACCCAGCACTCGCATCGCGCAAACCTTCCGACAGTCAAAAGGACTCGATCGGGGCTTCGTGATGCGGCGACCAGTGGTTACGGAACGCGCGACAGCGAGCGCTGGCGTAACCGCCGGACTCCCCGCAGCGAAGCCGAATTGGGTATCTGCGTGTCAGTCAGCATCATCATTCCTGCGCTCAATGCCGGCGGATCAATCGGCGCCACATTGGCGTCGGCGGCCGGCGTTGATGAGATCATCGTCATCGATGGCGGTTCAAGCGATGCAACGGTCGCGGCCGCAGAGGCCGCTGGCGCACGCGTCATCGTCACTGCGCGCGGACGGGGACGCCAACTCGCCGCCGGCGCGGTGGCCGCGCGCAGCGACTGGTTGCTCTTTCTTCACGCCGACACCGTGCTGGCGCCTGAATGGCTTGGCGTTGCGCACGAGCACATGGCGAGCGGTCGCGGAACCGCCGCGGCTTTTCGCTTCGCCCTCGATGACAGCAGCTGGCAAGCGCGCCTCCTGGAGCGCGGCGTTGATCTGCGAACCCGCTGGCTAGGCCTTCCCTATGGCGATCAGGGCCTTCTCATCGATCGCGAACTCTATGACGAACTGGGTGGATACCGGCCGATTCCGATCATGGAAGATGTCGATCTTGTTCGCCGCATCGGCGCCAAGCGCCTCATCCAGCTAGAATGCGCCGCCATCACCTCAGCCACGCGCTGGCGCCGGCGCGGCTGGGTGCGTCAAAGCCTCGGCAACCAGATCTGCCTCGCGCTCTATTTTCTGGGTGTGTCGCCCGAACATATCCGGCGTCTCTATGAACATTGAGTTCAATCACCTCGTCCTCTTTGGACGCCGTCCTGCTCTGGGCTTCGGCAAGCGCCGCCTCGCCGCCGAGATCGGCAACCTCGATGCTTGGCGGTTTCAACGCCACGCGTTGAACCATCTCACTCACACAATGGGCGCCGATCCGCGCTGGCGGCTGTGGCGGTGTTTGACGCCGGATACGCCAGCTTCACAACGGCCAGCGAATGAGTTGCCGCAGGGCCGAGGCGATTTAGGAGCGCGACTGGCATTTGCGCTCAAACGCGCGCCGCCCGGCCGCGTCGTCATCATTGGCAGCGACGCGCCACAAGTGCGCCGCGCCGACATCGCCGCAGCGTTTGCCGCGCTCGCCCGCGCCGACGCTGTGATCGGGCCCGCGCGCGATGGCGGCTTTTGGCTGATCGGCCTCAGCGCGCGCCTGCGCCATAGTCCGCCATTCTCCGATGTTCGCTGGTCGAGCGCGCACACGCTCAGCGATGTGCTCGCCAATCTTCAGGGCCGGTCTCGGTTCTTTTTGCGCGAACTGGAAGATGTTGATGATGCTGCAAGCCTTGCACGCGTCCGCGCACACATGCGCCATAAGCGTTAGCAGGGTTTGGCCCGAAACCGGCGTCCAGCAACGGCCGCAAGCTTCTCTCGCGCCGAGGCGCTCCAATGCTCTGGCGCGCTGATGATCGCATGATCGAGGCACGTATCAATCGGCGAAGGCGAGCGTTCATCAGGAAGCGAAGCGATGAGATGCCCAATCAGCGCCTTCGCCCTGACCACATTGGCCGCCATGATGCGCAAGACTTCAGGCACGTCGACTTCGGCGTCGGCGCTGCGCCAGCAATCATAGTCGGTCACCATGCAGAGATTGGCGTATGGTAGTTCCGCCTCACGTGCGAGGCGCGCTTCGGGCATCGAGGTCATGCCGATCACGTCCGCGCCCCATTGCCGGTAGAGCATGCTCTCGGCGCGTGTCGAAAATTGTGGGCCCTCCACCGCAACGTAGGTCGCGCGATCGTCAATTGAGGCGCCGATCGATTGACCAGCCTCGACGAGCAAGCGGCTGAGCCGTGGACAAACCGGATCGGCGAGCGAGACATGCGCAACGACGCCGTCGCCGAAGAACGTGCTGGGCCGCTCGCGTGTGCGATCGATATATTGGCGCGCGACGGCGAACGCGCCGGGCGCCAATTCCTCGCGAAGCGACCCCACCGCCGAGACCGCGATAATATCGGTGCAGCCCATACGTTTCAGCACATCGATATTGGCGCGCGCATTGACTTCATGGGGCGTCCAGCGATGGCCGCGTCCGTGCCTTGGTAGAAACGCCACCTCAACGCCTGACATTGCGCCAATCAGGACGCTATCGGAGGCGCGTCCCCACGGGGACGCCACGTCCGTCCAGGCCGCGTTCTCCAATCGCTCAAGATCGTAAAGACCCGAACCGCCAATGATGCCGAGCTTCCAGCGCGTCATTCAACGCTCTCCTCTTTTGCTAGCCGGACGATAATGCGCCTCAAGCGTAGGCTCGGGCTCGGCCTCTACGAGCCCCTGCTCCACCAGATGAATGAGATGGGCCCACACCGAATGCATCGCCGCTGGATGGAGGGCGCGATCGACATCGCCGTAGAGGACCTCAACGATATCGCGCGCGCGTGACATCCCGGCGGCGACGGCGTCGGCGATATCGCGTTCGCGCCTAGCGCGATGAGCGATATAGGCCTCGATGAAGGATCCCGGCTCATCGATATGCGCGCCATGGGTTGGAATAAGCCGGTCAAAATTGGCGTCTCGCGTGCGCGCGAGGGATGTCAGGTAATCGCCCATGTTTCCGTCGGGCGGACTGACGATGCTGGTCGACCATGCCATGATGTGATCGCCGCAAAGGAGCGTGTTCTCCTCTTCAAGGGCGAAGCAATAATGCGTGGCTGTATGCCCCGGGGTATGCATGGCCCGCAGCGTCCAAGTCTCACCTTGAGCGCGCCAATTGTCGTAAAGCTCAACATCGGGAACAAACCGAACATCGTCGCCGGCTTCCTCACGCACGGCCCCGCCGTGTTCGTCTGTTGCGAGGCCATTGCAGCCACACAACAGCGCGCCGTGAGCATCCGCCAGGCGCCGGCCTAATGGCGAGTGGTCGATGTGCTGGTGGGTGACCAGCACGTGCGAGACGCGCTCGCCGGCCAACGCCGCTTGCAACGCCGCGAAATGATCGTCGCGATCGGGCCCAGGATCCACGACCGCGACGGTCCCGTGTCCAACGATGAGCGTGCCGGTGCCGGGGCCAGTGAAGCGGCCGCCATTGCGCGCCACAACCCGCCGCACGAGGGATGACACCACCTGAGACGTTCCGTATTCGAATGCGAATTGCCTGCGGAACGGAATCATTTTGCACCCTAAGCCGCGATCTTGAACCAAACGAGGATGGGGCGAACGCCGCGCACGGTTTTGACGCGCGCCGGAGCAAGACGGGGCATCGGCGCTTTATGATGCCTGCGCCGATTTCTTGACCCGATCGTTGCTCAAGTAGAAGACCGCGACCGCAGAGACGAGAAACACCAAAGCCGTCGCAAACAGTGCGCCGCCGTCGGTGGGCAGTCCCATGGCGTCGATTTCGGCGACGCTTGTCCCCTGCTGGAGGAGTTCGACGAGCCTCTCCATCTCGGGAAGTCGAATGCCGAGCCACGGCGACAGGTGAAAACCGATGGCGCCAACACTGATAGCGCCAGCGAGCAGCGCGCCAAACCGGCGGCTCGCCGGCCAGATCAACAAGGCGGCTGCAATCAACTCCCCCGCTCCAGTGGCGTAGCGGACATAAGGCTCGAACAGCTCGATGCCCGATCGCCCCGCGATCAGCGAAAAAATCGGATTCGGAGAGGGGCCGACGAATTTGGGCAATCCCACCATGAAGACAAAGGCGCCGGCTAATCCCAGAGCCAATATCCAGCTGGCGATGTTGCGCGCATTCATGACCAGTCTCCGCCCGTCCTCGACATCGGCTTCGTGGCTGGGCCCTCTCTGGTTACGCTGACCCCCGCTTCAGCGACGCCGCGCCTGCGCTGCGCCGTGCAGACTGACGAAAAACGGCACCGCGTAGGTCAGCGCCGCCTTGATCCACTGGACGTGTCCCACAGAAAAGAGCGCCTCTCCCTGATTGATGATATTGAGCACGCTGCCGACGACGAGCGCGACCAAGAGCGCGCGGCGGACATCGCCTCGCCCGCCGCCCGAGGTCCTGCTTTCGGCAAGCTCCGCGCGCCCATCATCCGATGCGTCGTCATTCCGCTTCGTGGCGGCGTCGAGGGACTCAGACACTTCGCGCGTCCGCGTCAGTCGAGCTTCAGGCGCCGGTCGAGCGAGGCGGCCCCTGGCCCAACTGCAAGAATGAGCAACAGCACAGCCGTCCACCACACATGCACATTCCACCACGCGTCGGGATAGACGAAGACCTGAATAACCAGTGTCATGACCAAGAGGCCGAGCGCAGCGGCGCGGGTGAGCAGGCCAAGGATCAAGAGCATTGGCAGCGCGACCTCGGCCACAGCGGCCGCAACCGCAAACGTATTGATGAGCGGCGTTGGCAGCGCATAGCGCGCAAAATACTCATCGGCGAAGAGATAAAACGTATCGTCGCGGATGGTGAGTCCGTTCCACTTGGTCAGCCCAGAGAGCAAGAACACGCGGGCCACCAACAGGCGTGCGCCCAATAGCGCAAGCCAATCCAACTTGCCCGCCGCTTTGGCCGCGTGTGCATAGATCGCTCTCGCTGCAGAGATCGGCCCTTTGGCCGGGTTCATTGCTGTTGTGGTCACCACCATTCCTCCCGCTTGGCATCTAGATCAGGTTGGTCGCCGGCGAAGACGCCCGCTTCGAGCGCGCCGGCAAAGACCAGCGTCGTGTTGAAATCCGGCGACGCTGCGAGCGCGGCCTCCGCGGCTTCGCCAAGCGCGGCGCCAGCCGCCAGCATCTTGAAAAACATCGCCTCGGCAGGGCTCAAGATTTGCGTCTCGACCTCATGGGCCGGGCGCCACAGCATAATGTGTTGGCGCTCCGGCAAGACTTGATGGGAGCTAGCGGGCTCATCAGTGCGATTATGCTTCCACGCGTCGTGAATGCTCCATCCGAGTTCAAGCAAGCGCACGCTCGGATGCAGCTTCAAGACGAGGTCAGCGAGACGCTCGGGACGAACTGCCGCGAGGTCAGTGGCCGCAAGCGGGACCTCGCTCGGTGCGCGATGGGCGCCGAGCCAAGCCCAATCGAGCCGCGCGACGTCTGGCAGGTAAGGCGCTTCAGCAATGCCGGGCGCAGTCTCCAGAAAGTCTGCGAGGCCTTCGCCATAGCCTACCAGCGAGCGGCGCCGCGGCGGTGCGGCCTCTACGAAGGCGACGGCGACGTGTTCAAAATAGGCATCGCCCGCAAGCCGGGCGACAGCGGGAAAAGCCGTTGCAAGCGCATCGGCCGCGCCGCGAAAAGTGGTGTTGCGATAGACAAGGGCGTTCGAGACGAGCGCGCGATCCTCAAGATATGCGCCGAGCGGTCTTGGGTCCGCTCCGACAACAGCGTCGAGAAACGCTTGATAATAGCCTGACAGCATCACGCCGCCTCGAACTGTCGCGTAAGCGCAAGGTCGGCGCGGTCGCGTTCGGCCATGAGCATCTCGAAAGCCGGAATATTAGCGTCGCGCTCAATCAAGGTTGGCCGCGATCCGATGCGCGAGATGAGCCGCTCGTAGAGCGCCCATACCGGTTCGGCGACTGGCGCGCCGTGTGTGTCGATCAAGAGGCCCGCGCCCTTGCGCGCATCGGCTTCGTGACCAGCCAGATGCACTTCGCCGACAAGATGACCGGGTATTGCGTCGATGTAGGCGCTTGCGTCGAAGCCCGTATTGTTGGCGCTGACAAAGACATTGTTGACGTCCAGCAAGAGCCCGCACCCTGTGCGATGGCAGAGCTCGACCAGAAAATCCGGTTCATCCATTTCTGACTTGAGCGGCAAGTAGACGGACGGATTCTCAACCAGGATCGCGCGTCCCAGCGCTGTCTGAAACGCATCGATGCGCTCGGCCAGCCAACACAAGGCCTCATCGGTGCGCGGCAACGGAAAAAGATCGGCAAAGTAGCGCCCGCCGGCAGCCGACCAGGCCACATGTTCGGAAACCACGGCGGGCTCAAAGCGCGTGATCAAAGACTTCAAGGCTTTCAGATGATCGGTATCGATCGGATCGGGTCCGCCGAGGGAAGCACCGACGCCATGAAAGGAAAGTGGGTGGCGCGCGCGCAATGCTTCAAGCCAAGCCAGGCGCGGGCCGCCCTCCACCATATAATTTTCCGGGTGCGCCTCCAGCCACAGCCCTTCGGCAGCGCAGTCGAGGATCGCGCGATAATGATCGGGTTTGAGCCCGATGCCCGCCCGCTGGGGGAGAGGCTGTGGGGAGGCGAGAGGGACCATCGCGCGATCCTCGTCCGGTGCTACGGGTTGTTGCGATCAAGCTCTTCGAGCGAGGCCGCGCCCGCGGGCGTTTGAATGTGCTGACAGGTGCCGGCCGGCGTGTAGGTCCAGGCATTGCCCTGGAACGCCACAGTCGAGGTGCCCGCGCAGGTCGTGCCTGCGCCGGCGCGGCAATCATTCTCGCCAGCGAGCGCGATGCCGTAGCAATGTTCGCGCCGGCCTTGGATGCGATCGGACTGCATCCAGGCAGCGAACGCCGTGCGCGCTTCCGCCGGGGCGCTGGCGGAAATCGACAATTGCGCGTTGGGCTTTGCGACAGCCGGCGCGGCCGCCAATGACAGACCGACGAACAAAGCCGCGGCGATGGGAGTGGTGCGGATCATCTTCTTCTCCTGAACTTTAAGCGAGCGGCGTTTTGAACGACGGCTCGCTAACGGCTTCGAGACGATCGGCGCGGCGGTTACATCCTGTTGAAGGTCCTTGAAGGCTTGGCGGAGCGCTTCGGCAGTCAGCGGCGTCGGGGCTGTAACCACGAGCGCCCTGCCCCCGAAGCCATGATCTGTCGGTCAAGACAGAAGCCGGGGGACCAAAGCGAATGCACCTCACCAATTCGATCTCGCGCGCGGCCCTGGTGCTGGCGCTTGGGCTTTCGACATTCGCTGCGGGCGGCGCACTTGAGAGCGCTCGTGCGCAGACGAGTGAAAGCGACGAAGATACGATCATCGTCACCGGCACGCGTGGACGCGCGCGATCGCTCATTGAGAGTCCTGCGCCGGTCGATGTGTTAAGCAGCGAAGACTTGCGCCGATCGGGTGCGGTCTCGGACGAATTGGGGCAAGCGCTTGCGGTGCTGGCGCCCTCTTTCAACTTTCCGCGGCAATCGAATTCCGGCTCCTCCGATCACGTGCGCGGGGGTCAATTGCGCGGCCTCAGCCCAGACCAAATGCTGGTGCTGGTGAATGGACGCCGGCGTCATACTTCAGCGATCGTCAACTCAGAAACCAAAATTGGACGCGGCACGGCGGCCGTGGATTTCAACACCATTCCCCTTGGCGCAATTGGCCGCATCGAAGTGCTGCGCGATGGAGCAGGCGCCCAATACGGGTCAGACGCAATCGCCGGCGTCGTCAATATCATTCTTGACGAGCGCGCGAGCGGCGCTGAACTCGCTGTGACATACGGCGCTCACGTCACCGACCTCGATCCCATCAATCGATCTATCACCGATGGCGAGACCTTCACCATCGATGGTTCGATGGGTATTGGCTTGGGTGACGGGTTCTTACGCGTAGGCTTCGACTATGAGAGCCGCGAAGCCACTAACCGCGCCGGCTTCGACCAGATTCCGTTTTTCGTAGCGCCCACGCCAGCAAATCTCGCGCTCCAGGGTCAGCGCAATTATGCCGAAGGCGATCCCGAGGTTGAGGATTGGAATCTTTGGTTCAACGGTGCGACGCGGTTTGGATTCGGCGAACTCTACGGCTTTGGCACGTACGGGCAGCGAGACACGATCGGCGTCACATTTTTCCGGTATCCAGACGCGTTCGACAATGTGCCTGAGATTTATCCGCAAGGCTTCCGCCCGGAATCACTTGGCTTTAACGAGGATGTTTCGCTGACCACGGGCCTGCGCCGCGAGCTCGGCGGCTGGGATCTGGACACCAGCGTAACCTTCGGCCGCAACGAGTTTGAATATGGCGTGCAAAACTCGCTTAACGCGTCCTTCGGCGCAGCGAGCCCCACGCGTTTCCGGTCTGGCGCGTTCACGTTCGAACAAACCAGTTTCAACGCAGACCTTGTTCGCAGCTTCGAGGCGCCGCTCTTTCACGGCCCGCTGACGCTCGCCATCGGCGCCGAGTTCCGGAACGAGGCGTTTGAGAGCGAGCGCGGCGAGCCGGCTTCCTATGAGGCAGGCCCATTCGACCTAGCCATTGGCGCCCAGGGCGCGCCTGGTCTTACACCGGACGATGAAGCCGACATCGAACGCGATGTCTGGAGCGTCTATGGTGAGATCGGCGCCGATGTCACCGAACGTCTCTTCGTGGAAGCGGCGGCGCGTTACGAGGACTATTCTGACTTCGGCGAAGAGGTAACCGGCAAGTTCGCCCTGCTCTACCGCTTGAGCGACGCCATTCGTCTGCGCGGAACCATTTCCAATAGCGTGCGTGCGCCGGCTCTGCAGCAAATCGGCTTTTCCGACACCACGCTCAATTTCGGCGCCGGCCGCACGCTCGTGCGCACGCGCACCCTGCCAGTTGACAACGCCATCGCGCAATCGCTCGGCGCCCAAGCGTTGAACCCCGAGACGTCGGTCAATTTCAGTCTGGGCGCCACGGCGCGCCTCTCGGACAATCTCACCTTGACTATCGACGCCTTCCGTATCGAGGTCGACGACCGCATCACCTTGTCCGATCGCTTCTTTGGCCCAGCGCTTGAGGCCTTCGTACAGGCGCAACCGGGCGGCGGCGACATCCAGTCGGTGCGCTTTTTCACCAACGCTATCGATACCGAAACCGAAGGCGTCGATATCGTTTTGAGCTACGCCCGTCCCCTGTTTGACGGTGAGCTTGAACTCTCGGCGGCCTACACCTACGCAACTACCGACATCGCTCGCTTTGCGCCAACGCCAGGCCAACTCACCGCGCTTGACCCGAGCTTTGCGCTCATCGGCGTTGAAGAGATCAACACCATCGAAGAAGCTGCCCCCGATTCCAAAATGATCCTGTCGGCCGCTTGGTCGAATGAGGACTGGCGCATCAGCGGGCGATTGAGCCGTTTCGACAGCACCGTGCGCGTCTTCAATTTCGGCGGCGGCTTTGAACCGCGCCAAGAATATGGAGCAGAGTATCAGTTGGATGGCGAAGCTGAGTATCGCCTCAACGCCCATGCCTCGATTGCGTTTGGCGGCGCCAACCTTCTCGACGAATATCCTGATCGTTCGTCGAACGACATCAATTTCTTCGGCAACCTTCCCTACGACATTCTCTCGCCAATCGGCGTCAACGGCCGCTATCTCTACGGCCGCCTGCGGATCCAATACTGATCGAGAGCGCCGCTTGTGCACGCTGACGATCTTTCGCGTGAGCGACGAGCTCACGATCACGATGAACCGCGACGACACGCCGGCACGCGCGGAGGCGCCGCCGCGCATCTGGGACGATGAGACTTGCCGGTTCGCCGCGCCAGTCGATCTTGAAGCTGGCGGGACCTGGATCGGGGTCAATGCCGCGGGCGTGGCCGCCTGTCTGCTCAATCGTTATGACCAAGCGCAGAAGGGTGCGCGAAGCCGCGGCGAAATCGTCCCGCACGTGCTCAGGGGACAAGATCTCGCGGCCGCTAGCGCGGCGGCCGCTACGCTCACACTTGGCCAGTATTCGCCCTTCACCTGCTTGATCGTCTCGCCGAACGGTGCGCTGCGGTACGATTGGAACGGCAAGGAAAGCACGAAGCGCCAGCTTGATGTGGACGCGCCACTTATGTTCACGTCCTCATCGTGGCGGTTCGAGGCGGTGACGGCCTGGCGTCAGACGTTATTTGACGCCACTTTGACGCTGACGCACGTTCAGCCAACAGCGCTCTCAGAATTTCACTGCGCACTCCGTCCGGGCGAAGAAGCATGGGCGCCGATGATGCGCCGCGACTACGCCCACACCAAGAGCGTGACGCAAATCGCGATTGGCCACGATGCCATTGAACTTCGCTATTGGCCGCGAGAGCACGCCCTTGCGCGGGGCCTATCGCGACCCAGCCATGTCTTGACGCTGGCCGGAGAAGCCGTGACTTGAACAGGGCTCGCGTCCGGCCGGAGGCGCCGGACGCGAGCTCCTCCTCACGCGGCGCGTTGCTTTGGCGACCACGCGAACGGGGCGAAGGCTTCGTTGAGCGGGGTTTCGGCCAAATGGTTGGCGTAGTTCGAGATCGTCTTCCAGGCGACGCCCAAAACGACGCCTAAGACGTGGGCCTTGGTGTAGCCGGCTTCGAGGAAGCGCGCGACATCGGCGTCGGCGACAAAGCCGCGCTCGCGGATGACCTTCAGCGTAAACGTGCGCAATGCTTCGAGCTTGGCGTCGCCAATCGGGG
>JBFXCP010000026.1:0-32901 GCA_050182055.1 Hyphomonadaceae bacterium | reverse complement strand
GTTAGCGCGTACCAGGCTTCGCGCGGCCGCCGCGCCCTAGAACGCGAGCGACCGCCGTTAACGCCGTTTATCCGTTAGGCTAAAGGCGGTGGTTACCAGCGTCATGCTAGGAATGCGGACTTTCGGGTCGGCAATCTGCAATCGAGAAATCGAGCCGCGCAGCGACTCCGGCGGCTCAACCAAGCGCATGGTTTGGGGCGGGTGTTTGCCGAGGACGAGCGGGCGCATGGTCGCTTCGGCCACGCAGAAATAGATCGCGGTTGAATCGAGGTCGCCGCCCACAAGGTCGCGGGTGATGAAATTTAAATCCAGGAATAATTCGATCGCCGCGAACACACGCGGGCGCAGTTCTGGCGGCAACACTTCAGGCATGACGCCAACTCCTTAGTCTCCCAAAGCTTTGCGCAAACCTGCCGGGCTGATTTGCGTCACCGCCACCCAATTTGGGTATCGCCCGGGCCGAGCTGGAGATGCACCTCGCCAAATGACAATCCGTCAAACTGTGGATAGATTCGCGATGAGGTCAATTCGGCGGGTTCAGAGAGAGCGCGCTGTTGCCGTCGGGGCTGAACATGGCTGCCAAAATCATTTGCGTCGCCAACATGAAGGGCGGTGTTGGTAAGACCACGATGTCAGTGGCGCTCGCGCAGACGCTAGCCGGCGTTGGCAAGCGGGCCAAGGTCCTTCTGATTGACCTCGACGCGCAAGCCAACGCGTCGTTTTGGCTTTGCGGCTACGCAAACCTCACCGCCGCCATCGATAGCGGGCGCACGGTCGATTGTTTTCTTGAGGACGCAATCGTGTTCGGGAAAGAGGTCAATCTGAAAGAGCGCGTGCGCCCGGCCAAAGCTATGGCCGAGCAACTCTTCGTCATTCCGTCCAGCCCAAACCTACGCATCGTCGAGCGCGAACTCATCGTCTTTCTGTCGCGGCGCCATCGCAATCTGCTCGAAGTGGAGCGCGTAGCCAGCGACTTGTTGGAACAACAGCTGGACACTCTACGGAACGACTACGACGCGATCATCTTCGATACCGCGCCGGGCATTTCAGCCATGACCGAAGCAGCGCTGCGTCTATCGAACGTCTTGATCGTTCCGACAGTCCCGGACTACGTGTCCAATCTTGGCCTCTTGGCCTTTTGCAGGAGCGTCAGTTGGAGCAGCAACGATCGCGCGGCGACCGCCAAGCGTCTCCCTTGGGTGGCCGCCAACAAGGTGAAGCAAACCAAGCACCATCAGCAGATGCTGAGGCAAATGCGCGAGGCCGCGAGCGGCGACGGCCGCGAGTTCAACATGTTTCGCACCGAAATCCCTAGCTCATCGCGGATCGATGAAATTGCTTCGGATTTGGACATGGACGGCGAACTTGGTTTCGATGCCGAGGGCGCCGCTGTCTTCGCCGAACTTGCCCGCGAAGTGGGCGAGATCGCGGAACGCGACGCAGTTTCGGTCGCGGCTACCGCTTGAAACTGGACGGCTCGATCAGCCGCTATGCGGCGGTGCGGTTGCTTTCCTCCTCTGTAGTGACGCGATCTCGCCCGCCACGCTTGGCAGAATAGAGGCACGCGTCGGCTCGGCCGATCAAGTCTGATACGCTTTCGCCTAAACGATACTGGGCAATGCCGATTGAAACTGTGACCTGGCCAAGGCTCTCGCCAGTTGAGCGCCGGGTCAGAACTTTCGCCTTCACTTTGCGATTGAAGGCCTCGCCAAACGTGCTTGCCTCGCGAAGCGTCTTCCTAGGCATGATGACTGTGAATTCTTCGCCGCCATAGCGCGCACACAAGCAGTCGCCTTGCGCCATTTGTTGCATCTGGTTTGCGATGAAGCGAATGACCTGGTCGCCGACCAGATGCCCCCAAGTGTCGTTGACGCGCTTGAAGTGGTCGATGTCGCACATCATCAGACAAAGCTGGCTGCCGCCCGAATTCGCCTCCTCAATCCGTCGCCGCAGGGCCGCGTCGAATTGTTTGCGGTTGGCCAGCCCAGTCAGACTGTCGGTGAGGGCCTCCACTTTCACGCTTTGCAGCGCGGCTTGCAGCGTATCCACCTGGCGTGAGGACGCGGCCATCTGTTCGGCCAGCTCTTTGTTGCGCGCTGCCATGTCGCGACTGGCGACGGCGAGCTGAGTGACCACCGCGCGAAATGTCTTTGGGTCTATTCCCTGCTCAAACTGGCTGGCTGCGGTGTCGAGGGCGTTGGAGTAGGCGCCAGCTTCACTGCCTGCGTCCTTCAAAGTCGCCGCCACATCGGTGAGTTCGCGCGCAATGCTTTCACCAGCCTCGATCAGCTGCAGGGAGAGGCGCGTATTTGCAAAGTAGCGTTCGAACAAGTCCTCCAAGAATGCGGCGGAGAGCGGTTCGCCCCGCGCTATGCGCGCCTGTAGTTCACGGCTGAGGTCGGGATGGCGCCCGAGCTGATGGGTCACCCAGATTTCATAATTGGCGGGCGTGGTTGGAAGCGTCTGCGCCCCCAGCGCGTCGATAGCGGAGTGCCCGAGCGCCAGCCCTGGGGGACCGTCAAAGGCTTCATCAAACAGACTCATGGACGCTGCGCTCGCTAGACCAAAGAAGCGCGCGAACATGGCCGGCAAAATGGTAAAGAATTGTTAGTGACCCTGTGCGCCGCCAGCCCAAACTGGGTAGCGGACAGCGAGCCAGCGCGTGCCGTCGCCGTCGGCCTCGGCGTACAGATCGGAGACCACCGCACCGCCTTCGTCCTGATAGGCGTCGATACCGGCGAAGCGGGCTAGCTTGACCGCACAAGCCGGACGGCGTGCGATGGAGGGAGGCCCGGCGCGGTGTGCAGGTCGGCCGCATGGCGCGAGGTTGGCCTAAGAAGGATGCGGGCGTGCCGCGGGATGCCGCCCCGGTCGCGTCATTTGTCTGGGCTATAACGGTCGTCTTAGGTCGCGATGGTTAGTGCGCCGACGCGCCCGCTTAACGAATCGCGTCTACATCGGTGGTCTTCCCGCGTTCTGCGGTTCGGATCGATTGCCATGTCAACGCCACGTCGAATTGTATTGATCGATGATGATCCGCTGGTGCGGGACGCGACGCAATTTGCGCTAATGGATCTCGGCTTCGTGGTTGATGCAGCCGCCGATTGGGCCGCCGCCGAGGCTCAGCTTGAGGCGCCAGCCGACCTTGTTGTCACGGACCTGCAGATGCCGGGGCTGGCGGACGCTGTGATTGTCGAGCGCTTGCGAACACGAGCCCCGCATACGCCGATCATCGCGTTATCAGCCGGGGGCGACGCCATCGGTAGCGCGGCCTTGGCGTTCGGCGCCGATGCATTCCTTGTCAAGCCCGCGACATTTCCGATTTTGGCGCGCGCTATCACGGCCGCGCTCGCCGGCGTGCGCGCAGAGGCGGCGTAGAATCGAGCGTCAAATGCGCAAGGCCCCCTTATCGAGCGCCGCCGTTTTCGCCAGCGGGCGCTGCTAAGCGGCGCGCGCCGCCGCGTCCACGGCGTCATCGGCGCGGTTTGTGTCGGCTTCGGTGGCGGGAATGCGCAATACGAAGGTGGAGCCCTTTCCCGGCGCGCTGGCAAAACTCACGTCGCCGCCCATTCCGCGCGCGAGATGGCGGGTGATCGCAAGCCCCAACCCTGCGCCCTGTTGTGCGCGAGTCGCCGAGGAATCGACCAGGCCGAAGGGTCGAAACAGCCGCTCCCAATCGATTTCAGCAATGCCGACGCCCGTGTCCGCCACCGCAACACATAGCCACGTCCGCTCAACGTCGCGCTCCAAAGAGGGGGTGACGACGACGGAACCATCCTTAGTAAACTTGCACGCGTTGTCGATGAGATGACGTAGGCATTCCTCAATCTTGCCGCCGTCGCAGTGCCACACGCCCGCTGCGCTGCTGGCATTGGTAAGAGAATTGGAGTTGTGCGCCGCGACCGTTTGCATCGCGCGCACAGTCTCAGAGACCAGCGCATCAACGTCGCAGGCGAATGGCGCCTCGGAGGCGGCTTCTGCGCCGGACAAGCGGAGCACGCCCTTCACCATGAGCTGTAGTCTTGCTGCGGCGGCGAGCACGCGATGGGCGTCGGCGGCGTCCTCATCGCGCTGGTCCGCTTCGGCATTTTCAAGCAACATTTCGCTATAGCCAAGGATCGCGTTGAGCGGAGTGCGAAACTCATGGCTGACATTGGCGATGAACTCCGACTTTGCGAGCGCCAGTTCTTCAGCCACCAGCCGCTGTTGCTCCGCTACAAGCGAGGCTTGGTCGGCCTGATGCGCCAATTCGCTCGCGCGCTGGATGGCGCGCCGAAAGATGACCACGGAGAATGCGAGCGCGCCGGCGACCAGCGAGAGCGTCAAGGCATTCCAACGCGAGATCTCTGCGGCATTGAGTGCATACGTTGGCGCGGGCAACATCTCCTGAGCGAAGTAAAAGCCGGCGTAGCTGATGAGGACCGCCGCCAGCCATGCCGCGCCGGCGCGCGCGCCGATCAATAAGGTCGCGAGCGTCGGCACGAGCACCAGGAAGAACGATGTCGTCGATACCGCGCCGCCTACTGAGGCGGCGACAAACACGATCAGGACGAAAAGAACGAGAAGAAAGGCGTGCGCCAACACATCGAAATTGCCCCAACTTCTCCAAGCCATGACTGGAAAGACAAGCAAGAAGAGCGGCGCAGCCGTACAAAACAATAGAAACAATGGCCGATCGGAGCCGATCGTGCCGATGGAGAGGCTCACCCAGGCCGCCGCGACCACGAATGTTAAAGAGGAGATGAGGAGCAGCAATTGACGGCGCGCGGCCGTCAGCGGGCTCGATCGCTCCGGGACGTGCGGAAATGGCGAGCGCAAAATGCGCATGGGAAGCCCTAAGATGGAAAGACCTCTGCCTAGCAATTTCTGCTTAAGCCTTCGCGAACACGACGGCGATTGGCTGGGGAAGCCGTGCGCCAAATTGGGACACGACCGAAGCTTACCGTGGCTGAGGCGCAGCTTCCACGCTCCACCCATTTCGGGTGGCCGATAGCCGGCATAGGATCGCTACCCGCACATTAGACCTTCCGCGCGCGCGTGAATCACTGCCGATTGGGGCTGCAGTCGCGAAAGACGAGGGCTGGAGGCGCTGGCTGCGAGGGCAAAGCGCGATTCCGCACGATCGCGCGCTCTTTGAACGTCCTCTCGTCCTTGGGAGGCGCATTTGCAGCTAGACAATGTCGACTGTCAGATCCTGGACACCCTACAGAAGGACGGCCGGATCAAAAACAAAGACCTTGCTGTGCAAGTTGGCCTCTCTGCGTCCGCCTGCCACGAACGAGTCAGGCGATTGGAGAGCGCTGGGATTGTTCGCGGCTATCGGGCGCTTGTTGACGCAAGTGCGCTTGGTGCACGTTTCGACGCCTGGATAGACGTCGAAGTCAGAGAGCACACCGGGCGGGATGTCGATGATTTCCTTGCACGTCTCCATACTGCGGAGCAGGTGTTGTCAGCCCACAGAGTCGCAGGACCGCAGGACTTCATGCTGCACGTGCTGGCTCGGTCGCAGACGGCGTGGAGCGCGTTCATGAGAGAGGCGCGCGACGCTGGTCTCGATGTGGTCGTCAAACATATGTCGGTGGTTACCGACTGCGTAAAGGTGCGCCAGCCGTTCCGCCCCAACCGATCGACATCGACGGGCCCTGAGCCAATCTGAGACGGCTAGAGAGCATCACGCCAAGTTTGAAACACCGCGCCGAATGTTCTTCGGCCAGACCCGAATAAGCGGCGGCAGGCGCCGAAGAAGATTCGGCGGGCGTGGGCGCCGCCATTGCTCCGGCTGACCAAGGTGAAGAAGACGTGGGCGGCTCCTCGTGTCCCTTGGTGCGAAACTTCCGGTGCTTGCAATTGCCGCTCTCGGGGCGTTGCTAAGCCTCGCTGCGGCGACGCAATTCATCGCCGGCGTGTTCGACGGCCAAGCCGCGCTCGGGTCGCCGCTGGTGGTGTGGGGCGAGACGCGTATCTACGCGCCCTGGGCGCTGATCGAATGGTCGCGGCATTGGACGGAAACCTATCCAAAGCCGTTCGCCATCGCGCATCTCATCGTGTTCATGGGCTTTGCAGGCGGCGTGCTGATCGCCGTCCTGAGCGCGCGTCAAGGTCTTGAGATCAAGCCGTTCGGCGTACGCGCCTGGGCGTCGCAAGAAGACGCGAGCGCGGCCAACCTCTTTGCTGAGCGCGGAACGATCCTTGGCAAGCTCGACGGCGAAGTGCTGGCCTATGACGGCCCCGAACATCAGCTCCTGATCGGCGCGTCGCGCTCCGGCAAGGGGCGGGGCCATGTGGTGCCGACCTTGCTGGCATGGCCCGGCTCGGCCGTGGTGCTCGATGTCAAAGGCGAACTCGCCGAAGGCGACGGCCGCCACAATTTTCCCGGCACCGCGGGTTTCCGCGCGACGCTGGGCGAGGTGATCTCGTTTGCGCCAACGCGGGCGGACTCTGTGTCTTATAATCCGCTGTTCGAAGTGCGTCGCGGCGCCAACGAAGTGCGCGACGTCCAAAACATTGTCGAAATCATCGTCGATCCGGCCGGCGACCGCCGCCATCACGATTTCTGGGACCGTTCGGCCAAGCAAGTTCTGGTTGGCGTCATCTTGCACGTCCTTTATGTCGAACCGCCGCAGCGCAAAACCCTCGCCGTGGTGCGCGAGCGATTGGCCGATCTTGGCGCCACCGCCGAAGAGATGCGCACGACCTTGCATCGGCTCAATGCCGAAACGGGGCGGCCGGAAGTGCATCCCGAAGTTCTGCATGCGGCCGAGAGCTTTCTCGCCGGCGAAGAGCGCCTGCAATCGGGCGTGAAAGCGACAGCGGAATCGTTCTTTGGACTGTTCGCCGATCCGATTGTTGCGGACCGCACCGCGCGTTCGGATTTTCGCATTGCCGATCTGATGTGTCGCCAGCGGCCGGTGACGCTCTATCTGCAACCGCCGCCATCGGATGCGCAGCGTCTGATGCCGTTGATGCGGCTGATGCTCAATCAGATCGCCCGCCGCCTCATGGAAAGCCAATCCCATGCATGAGGCCAGCGCGCTGCCGAAACGGCACGACCTTCTGCTTGTGCTTGACGAGTTTCCCCAACTCGGGGCCATGCCGTTCTTCGAGACGGCGATGGGCGCGATGGCTGGCTATCGCATCAAGGCCTATCTCGTCTGCCAATCGCTCAATCACATCATCCGCGCCTATGGGCGCGACAATGTCATTCTCGACAATTGCGGGATCGTCACGGCCTTCGCCGCCGCTGACGGCGAAACGGCCAAGCGTATCGCCGAGATGGCGGGTGAAGTCTGGGAGCTGCGCGAGAGCGAAACCCACACCCGGCCGAAATCGTTTCTGGGCTGGCGCAAAGGCTCAACCACGATCCGTGAAGAACGCCGCCCGCTCCTCTTGCCAGGCGACGTGCGGGCGCTGCCGCGCGATCAGCAATTGATTTTCGTCTCGGGCGCAAAACCTATTCGCGCCAAGAAGCTCAAGTTCGACCAAGAGCCGATCTTCCGCGCGCGGCTGCGTCCGCCCACGCGCGCCACACTCAAGCTGACCACCAGCCATGATTGGGAAGCGGTGCGCGCATTGGGCCGCTTACCAGCGGAGAAGAAGTTCGCCGTTCGCTCCGAGCGACCGAAACCCACGCGGGCACGATCGCAGGGCGATCTCTTCGAAGCGCCGATGTCGATCTCGGAGCAGGCGCTGGCTGGTTTCCGCCAACAAACCGATCAGGCGCCGCCGCCCGATGCGTCGTCCAAATCCCGGCGCGCGCGCCGGACCGGAGTCTAAGCTGATGAGCGCGACCGGCATCCGCACCTATCTCGAACCCGATCTGGCCCGTGAAGTGGCGCGCGTGGCGCGTGCGCAAGGCCGGTCGGAATCGAGCCTGATCGCTGAATCGGTGCGGCTGAGACTCGCGTCCGGCGTCGAGGCGGTTCAGGCCAAAGCGGCCGAGACGCAAAAGCGCCAGCTCAATCGCATCGAGACACGCGTCGACAAGCTGCAGCGCGATTCGATGCTGATGAAGGAATGCCTCCTGGTCTTTGTGCGGGTGTGGCTCGAACACAATCCGCCGGTCGATGACGCGCTTGCCGAAAGCGTCGCCGCCAGCGCTGAGAACCGGTTCGAACGCTTCCTCGATCTGGTCGAGGGCGGTCTTCAGCCCGGCCGCTCAATCGCCAATGGCGCGTTGGGCGACGTGATCAGTGTTGAGGGCGAAGAAACAGCAGACGCGGAGGCGGCGCGATGAACAACGCGCGCGCCATCGGCGTCGCGCGGCGGCGTTCCGCACTTGATCGCGCGCTTGGGCCTGCGATCGCGGCGGCTTTGCTTGAAGGTGACGTTGTCGAGGCGTTGATCAATGCCGACGGCGCGGTTTGGCTGGATCGCGTCGGCTGCGGTCTCCAGGACACCGGGGCCCGGGTCAGCGCGGCTGATTGCGAAGCCGCTATTCGTCTGTTGGCGCACGAAGCTGGCGAAACCGTCGGCCCCGATCGGCCGATGCTGGCGACGATCCTGCCTGACAGCGCCGCGCGGGTGCAGGCGCTGCTGCCGCCGCTGAGCGCCGCGCCCATCCTGGCGGTGCGCAAACGGCCAGAAACGATTTTCACGCTCGACGATTATGTGCGGGAAGGGGTGGCGACCCCGGCGCAAGCAAACCTGTTGCGCCAAGCTGTGGCTGAGCGGCGCAACATCGTCGTCGCCGGCGGAACCGGATCGGGCAAGACCACTTTGCTCAACGCGCTTTTGGCCGAACCGGGCTTTGTCCAGTCGCGCGTGGTCATTCTTGAAGACACCGCTGAGCTGCAGACCGCCAGCGCCAACGCAGTGCAATTGCTGACCAAGCGCACCGCGCCGGCGATCCACATGCGCGACCTGGTGCAGATGACGCTGCGCCTCCGGCCCGATCGCATCGTGGTCGGTGAAGTGCGCGATGGCGCGGCGCTCGAAGTGCTGAAGGCCTGGAATACCGGCCATCCCGGCGGATTGCTGACCCTGCATGCGAACTCGGCCGCCGATGCGTTGGCGCGGCTTGAAGATCTTTGCATGGAGGCGACGCCCACCCCGCCGACGCGGCTCATTCAATCGGCCGTCGATCTCATTGTTTTCATCACGCGCAAGGAAGGGCGGGGCGGGCGCGTGATCGCCGACATCGTCGAACAACGCCCTCGATCGAGAGAAGGAGTGACATCATGAGACGGAGTATTGAACTCGCGAAGCTCGCGGGTTGGACGCTTGCTGGGCTTGCCTTCGCGGCGCCGGCCTACGCGTCAGGATCGGGCATGCCCTGGGAAGGCCCGCTCGAACAAATTGTCGATTCGATCACCGGGCCGGTTGCGCGCGCGGCGGCGGTCATCGCCATCGTCGTCGCGGGCACAGCGATCATGTTCTCCGAAGGCGGCGGCGGGGTTCGAAAGCTCGCCTTTGTCGGTTTGGGGATCGCGGTCATGTTCGCGGCGGTCTCGTTCTTCCTCGACTTCTTCGGCTTTGCCGGCGGCGCGCTGATCTAGAGGGAGACCGCGCCATGCTCGAAGAGCCCGAAGGCTATCGCCTGCCGCTGCGCACCTCGCTCACGCGTCCGATCCTGATGGGCGGCGTGCCGCGCGGGTTTGCGATCATGAACGCCACCATTGGCGCGGCGGTTGGGTTGGGGCTGCAGCAGCCCCTGGTCGGCTTGCCGCTCTGGCTGGTGTTGCAGGGCGCGGCCGCCTGGGCGGCGGCGCGCGATCCTTGGTTTCTCGACACGTGGCCGCGGCACTTGGCCAAGCCCGTCTATTTCGCGGTGTAACGATGATCAATCTTCGTCCCTATGCGCAAACCGGCGCCAAGCTTGCGGATTACCTGCCGTGGGCGGCGCTGGTCGCGCCCGGCATTGTTCTGAACAAGGACGGCGCCTTTCAGCGCACCTTGGCGTTCCGCGGACCTGACCTTGATTCGTCGACGCTTGCCGAACTCGATGGCGCAAGCCGGCGGGTCAACAATGCGCTGAAGCGGTTTGGGTCAGGCTGGTGTTTACATGTTGAAGCCCGCCGCGCCCGCGCGCCGGGCTATCTCGACGCCTGCTGGCCCGATCCCTTGTCATGGCTGATCGATGAAGAACGCCGGCAAATGTTTGAGACAGCCGGGGCGCGGTTTGAAAGCCGGTATTTCCTGACCCTTGCTTGGCTGCCGCCGGCGGAGCGGCAAGGCAAGCTCGAAAGCGTTTTGTTTGAGGGCGGCGATGCCAAACCGGGCCCGGCGATGGATTATCGCCTTCAGCTTGAGTGTTTCGTGCAAGAGACCGATCAGTGTCTGGCGCTGTTTGAAACCTTGATGCCGCAAGCGCATTGGCTGTCGGACGAAGCGACGCTCACTTATCTCCACGATTGCATCTCGGAGCGGCCGCATCGGGTCGCGGTTCCCGCAACCCCATTTCACCTCGATGCGCTGCTGCCAGATTCGCCGCTCTTGGGCGGCTTGGCGCCGAAACTCGGCGCCAAGCATCTGCGCGTTATTTCGGTGCGCGCATTCGTGAGTGAGACCGAGCCCGGTCTGCTCGATGGCTTGAACCGTCTGCCGATCGCCTATCGCTGGGTGACGCGGTTCTTGCCGCTCGACCGCGAGGAGGCGCGGCGCGAACTGGAAAAGATTCGCAAGCGTTGGTTCTCCAAGCGCAAGGGCCTCGCCACCATGCTGCGCGAAGCATTGTTCAAAGAAGAATCGGCGCTTCAGGACAATGACGCCGCCAACCAGACCGCTGACGCTGACATCGCCTTGCAGGAGCTCGGCGCCGACGCTGTCAGTGCGGGCTATGCGACGCTCACCATCATTGTCGCCGAAGACAACGAAGACGCCGCCAACGATGCGGTGCGCCAAATTCAGCAGGTCGCCGATGGTCTGGGCTTTGTCACCCAGGTCGAAAGCGTCAACGCGGTCGAGGCTTGGTTGGGCTCGTTGCCGGGCTCGGCCTATGCCGATGTGCGCCGGCCGATTCTGCTGACGCCGTCGCTTGGCCATCTGTTGCCAACCAGCGCAGTGTGGGCTGGCCCCGAGCGCAACGCCCATTTTGACGCAGCGCCGCTGATGTTGACCGCCACCGATGGGGCAACGCCGTTCCGGCTCAACCTCCATGTCGGCGATGTCGGCCACACCATGATCGTGGGGCCGACCGGCGCCGGTAAATCGGTGCTCTTGGCCACCCTTGCCGCGCAATGGCTGCGTTACGCCGACGCGCAAGTTTATCTGTTCGATAAGGGCCGTTCCGCGCGCGCGACCATTCTGGGGCTTGGCGGCGATTTCTTCGACCTTGGCGAAGAGGGCGCTCTTGGTCTTCAACCGCTGGAGCGCGTCGACGATGCCGAAGAGCGCGCCTGGGCGCTCGATTGGATCACCGGGCTTGTTGCCAACGCTCACGTCGTGGTGACGCCTGAAGTGCGGGCCGAACTGTGGAAGGTGCTCGAGGTTTTGGCCGCGCGTCCGGTCGAGGACCGGACGCTGACATTGCTGGCGGCTTTGGTGCAGGACGCTTCGGTCCGCGCCGCGCTCGAACCCTTCACCCATGCCGGGCCGCACGGGCGCTTGATCGATCTTGAAAAATCCTCGCTCGGCTACGGGCGGGTGCAGGCATTCGAGATGGATGAGCTGATGCGCAGGCCAGCCGCGGCGGGCGCGGTGCTCGCCGCGCTCTTCCACGTGTTGGAGAGTCGCTTCACCGGCAAGCCGACTTTGCTGATCCTGGATGAAGCCTGGCTCTTCTTGAAGGATGCGTTCTTTGCTGCGCAAATCCAGGATTGGCTGAAGACGCTGCGCAAGCGCAACGTCGCCGTGGTGTTCGCAAGTCAAGAGCTGGCCGACATCGAGACCTCGACCATTGCTTCGACCATCATTGAAGCATGTCCGACCCGCATCTTCCTGCCCAACGATCGCGCCCGCGAACCGCGTTCGCGCGCCTTCTACGAGCGGCTGGGTCTCAACGCCCGTCAGATCGAGCTCATCGCCAATGCAACCCCCAAGCGTGATTATTATCTGGTGAGCCGCGACGGCTGCCGTCTGTTCGAACTGGGCCTTGGGCCTGCCGCTTTGGCTTTTGTCGGCGCCTCCAAGCCCGAGGACCATCAAGTCATTGACGCATTGGTTGAGCGCGGATCAGGCGGCTTCGCCGAAGCCTGGTGCGAAGCGCGCGGCTTGGGCGATGCAGCGGAAGCGATGCGCCGCTTCGCGGCCGCCTCTCAGAACCAACTTCAATCCAAGCCGACCGCCGCACTGGTGGCGGCCGAGTAGGGGGACGCTTTCATGCTTAGACGATGGAAATCCTTGACCCTAAGTACGGCTCTCGCCGCGCTGGTTCTAGCGGCGCCCGCGCCGGCGGGCGCGCAACGGATCGTCTATGATCCGACCAATTACGCGCAAAACCTCTTGTCAGCCACACGCGCGCTCGAACAGATCCGCAATCAGATTCGCCAGATCGAGCAGGCGACGGCGATGCTGCGGCAAAATCCGTTGCAGCTCTCGCCGGAATTGTCGCAATCGATCCAAGAGGCGCGCGCACTGTTTCAAACCGCGCAAGGCATCGCCTTCGATATCGATAGCCTGAGCGAGGATCTGCGCACGCTCTATCCCGAAACCTGGGAGGCGTTCGATCTCGACCAAATTCTGGGCCAATCCGATCAATGGATGGCAGAGAGCCGGGCCAGCCTCGAGCGCGCCATGCAAGCTGAAGCGCGCGCGGCGGCTTCGATTGAGCGCGCGCAGGGCCATATCGATCGGGCGCTGCAATCTTCGGCGGGAAGCGAAGGCCAAACCGGCGCCATTCAGGCCGGCAATCAATTGCTGGGCGTCAGCGCCGCGCAACTCACTGAGATTCACGCGCTGCTGATCGCCCAAGGCCGCGCGCTGGAAACCGAGCGCATGGAGCGCCTGGCGCGCGAAGAGCGAGCGCGCGAAATCCAGCGCCGCGCCTTCCCAGCCCAATCGAGCGCGGCCACCGCGCCGGCGCGCTCCGCGTTCGAGGATTGAGGCGATGGAAGGCGCCGCCATCAATTCGTTCCTGGATCAATTTCTGGCCGTCGCCAATTCCGGCTTCGGTTTGATCCAAGGCGATGTGAATTACGTGCTGAATGCGTTGATCGCGATTTCGATCACCTTGGCCGGCGTGCAATGGGCATTGGCGGGCGAAGCGCCAATGGCGCCGTTTTTTCGCAAAGTGCTGTTTGTCGGCTTGTTCGCCTTCCTGGTGAACAATTGGGCGAGCCTCTCAACCGTCATCGTGCGCTCCGGCGCACAACTTGGTCTCAACGCCGGCGGCGGCGCCATGAGCATGGCCGATCTGCACAATCCAGGACGCGTCGGCCAGATCGGCGTTGAACTGTTTGGCCGCACTATCGCGCTCGCCGAGGGCATGAACATTTTCACCGACGCCATTCCCATGGCGCTCATCTTCATCGCCGCTCTGTTTGTGGCGCTGGGCTTTTTCGTGCTGGCGCTGCAGCTCTTCGTTTCTCTGATCGCCTTCAAGCTCGGCAGCCTGGCGGCGTTCGTGGCTTTGCCCTGGGGCGTGTTCAACGGCACCGCGTGGGTGGCCGAACGTCCGCTCGGATGGGTCGCCGGCTGCGCCATCCGGCTCTTCGTGTTGGCGCTGGTCGCGTCGGTCTCGGTCACCTTCGTCAATACGCTGCCGGCGACGCTCTCGCTCGACGCGGGCGGTGCGCTCAACGTGCTCCTGTTCGGACTAACCGTGCTGGCGCTGGCTTGGTTCGGTCCTCAGCTCGCCAGCGAAGTGGTGTCGGGCCAGCCGCATCTCGCTGGCAATGACGCCTATCGCGCCGGCGTCGGCGGCGCGGTCACCGCCGTCGCCGGCGGCGCTGCGGCCTATTACGCGACCAAAACCATGGTCGGCGCGGCGCGCGCGCTTGGCGGCGGGGCGGCGCGCATGGTCGGCGGCTCGCGTCCGCGTGGGTCGGGCGGCGGCTCTGGCGGCGGCAATGGCGGCCGCGCTGTCGATTATTCTGCGATGCAGCCGCGTCCGGCGCCGCCGTCCAAAGCTTCAAGTGGGGGCAATCCATGAACTTTCCTTTCCGAAGTCCAGCGCAGAATTTCGCGCCGCAACCTGCCGACACGCCCTACCGGCGCGCCCAGCAAGAATGGGACGCACGCATGGGGTCGGCGGTGCTGTCGGCGCGGTCGTGGCGCACAATTGCGTTTGCAAGCCTGGGCCTGGCCGCGCTGCTCGGCGCTTCAGCCATCATGATCGCGATGCAGCAACGCACCTTTGTGCACATCGTCGAAGTCAGCCCCGAAGGGCAGGTGATGAATGTGCGCGCCGCCGACGGCCGCTGGAGCCCGAGCCAAGCGCAGATCGCCTATCATCTAGGCCGCTTTGTTCGTTTGGTGCGTTCTTTGCCAACCGACGGCGTGGTGCTGCGCGAGAATTGGCTCGAAGCCTACAAGTTCTTGACCCCGCAAGCTGCCGCGCAACTCTCCGAGATCGCGCGTCAGGACGATCCCTTCTTGTCGCTGGGCCGGGTCGGGCGTGTGGTGCATATCCGCTCGATTATCGCCCGCTCCGACAATGCCTGGGAAGTGAGCTGGGTCGAGCGCGCCACCAACGCCACCGGCACAAGCGACGGCGAGCTTTACACTGGCGTCTTCACCGTCACCACAAGGGCGCCGCGCACCGCCGATCAGATCGCCAGCAACCCGCTGGGCTTGCTCATCTCCGACTTCAGCTGGAGCCGCGAACGATGAAAAGTCTTCTTCTCTTAGCTGTAGCGTCGATGGCGCTCGCCGCCTGCGTAACCACGGAGATCGCGCCTGTCGCCGAAGGCGACGGCCTCGAGCAGGCTGCGGACTTGCGCGGCGCACTTCCGATCGTGGAAGCTCCGGCGCCGGTAGAACCGCAGCGGCAGGTTCGGCGTGGCCGTGAGCGTCCGCCGCTTGAAACCCTAGCCGAGGCGAACACCGCTGCGCGCCAACGTCCGACCAGAGACGGCTTTGACGCCGCGCGCCAGACCTTCGCTTACGTGCCCGGCGCGCTCTACGAGCTTTACACCAACCCCAATTACGTCTCGACCATTCTGCTCGAACCCGGCGAAACATTGAGCAACATCGCCGCCGGCGACACTTCGCGCTGGATGGTGACTCAGGCGGAAGCCGAGTCAGACTTTGGCGGACGCACCATCGTGCTGGTGAAGCCGCAAACAACGGGTCTGCGCACCAATATCGTGCTCATCACCGATCGGCGCACCTATTTGATCGAAGCGATCTCGCAAGCGGGCAACGCGTATGCGGCCCAAGTGGCCTGGTCCTATCCCGGTGGGCAGGCGCAAAGCACTGGCATTCCTGGCATCGACCGGCTTAATTTCGGCTACCGCGTCCGCACCGTGCGCGGGCGAGCGCCGGTCTGGACGCCAACACGTGTGTTCGACGATGGCCGCCGCACCTGGATCGAGTTTGCCGCCGATGTCGCCGCCGCCGACATGCCGCCAGTGTTCGTCATCACCGGCGAAGGCGCTGAGCTCGTAAATTTCCGCGTGCAGGGCCAGCGTTACATGCTCGACCGCGTGTTCGAGCGCGCCGAGCTGCGGCTCGGCGCGCGCGCTCCCACCATCGTCCGCATCGATCGCGACATCGGAGGCCGGCGATGACGATTGCGCCAACCCAAGAGCCCGACATCGCGATCCGGTCGCGTCCGCCCTCGCCCAAGCGCTTATCCCGTAAAGTGCTGCTGGCCGGTACCGCGGGCGCTGGCGCCATCGTCGTGTTTGCGCTGTTGAGCGGCTTGTCGGAGCGGCCTGACCGGCGCGGCGACGCCGCCCAGACCGCCGTCGCCGCGGCGGGCGGGCCGCCGGAATCGATCGAGCGCGCGTCTGCACAATACGATGTCGCCGATTTGCCGCGCGCTGAGCTTGACGCGTTTACCTCGCCGCTTGCGGCAGAGGATGAATTATTGCCGCCGCAAGACGAGATCTGGGCTAACCAGGCCCCGCTTGGCGCGCGGCAAGCGGCGGAGGCCCCCGCGCCGCCAGATCCACAATTGATCGCGCGTGCTTCGCCGATCCTGTTCGGCGCTGGGGCCAGCAACGCGGGCGACGCCGACGCCAGCGGACAATTGGAAACGCGCCTCACGCCGCCACGTTCGCCGTTCACGCTGCAGGCCGGTCAGGTCATTCCCGCCGCTTTGGTCACGGCGTTGAACTCCGACGCGCCCGGACGCGTCATCGCTCAGGTCACCGCGCCGGTGTACGACAGCGTCACCGGCGATCATCTGCTGGTCCCGCAGGGCGCGCGTCTGATCGGGACTTACAGCAATGGCGTGCGCTATGGCGACAATCGCATTGTGCTCGCCTGGAACCGTCTGATCCTGCCGAACGGCTGGTCGATTGATCTCCAGCACATGGAAGCGACTGACGCCTCCGGCGCTTCAGGCTTGCGCGATCGAACCGACAATCATTTGGACCGGCTCGCCGCGGCAGTCGTGCTCTCCTCGATCATCAGCGTCGGCGCCAACGAAGCCGAGAGCGATGATGAGGACGGGTTCGGTCAAAGCCTGGGCGACGCCGCCGCTCAACAAGCCGCCCAGTCCGGCGCGCGCATTGTCGATCGCGAACTTAGCGTTCGGCCAACGCTCAATGTCAGGGCGGGAGCGCCGGTGCGGGTGCTTGTCACGCGTGATATCGTCTTGCGGCGGTTTCGGCCATGAAGCGCAAGCCTCACGCCAAGAATGGGCGCGATCAAGCGCGCGCCCAGCCGGACCTTTTCTCCACACTGGGCGCCGCGCCTCGGCACGCCATAGCGGTTGGGGCGGACACGGGCGCACAGCTGCCAACCCCGGCGAACCAATCCAAGCCGGCGCGAACGCCGAAACCAGCGCCTTTGGTCGCTCGGCCTCCAAACGGATTGTTGCGCGTGCGCGAAGCGGCAGCGCGCCTCGGCTTGTCGAAATCCACTTTGGACAAGATGCGCTGCGAGGGCCGTGGACCCCGTTACGTGAAGATCACGAGCAAGCTTGTGGGATATGACCCCATTGATCTTGACGCCTATGCAGAAGGGCGAAAGCGGCAATCGACTTCGGAACGTTGAACTGGTCCGCAATGTGTCTAGCGGGCAGAAACCGACATGCGCGGGACGGCGATGAAGCGCGCAAGCAGACCTCCGCGCGGGGCGCCTCAAATGGGCAAAATGAGACGTTCGGCCTCCCGTCG
Organism: Hyphomonadaceae bacterium; assembly: GCA_050182055.1. GTDB lineage: Bacteria > Pseudomonadota > Alphaproteobacteria > Caulobacterales > Aquidulcibacteraceae > Vitreimonas. Next base: position 15,739 of record JBFXCP010000026.1, on the reverse strand, counting down.
AATTCGGTCGAAGCGGCCATCTAAATGGCGCGGTCAAAGGTCCTGACGCTCTTTGCGATCGGTCCCCCTTAAGCAATCATTCCTGCACAGCATGTCCTAGTCTTGCGGCATAGCGTTTGAGCGCCACGCGATCCTCAGGCAGCAGAGAGAAGTAGCCGGTGGGATAGGCGTCGTCGTAGCTCTTGCTCACACGGCGATCATCGATTTGCGAGATCAGCAGGCCGAGAGCTGGGTTGAAGCGGCGTATGGACCAGCCAGTCTTGTCGTGTAGCGCCTTGGCTGAAACGCCATTTCCGATCTGCAAGGCAAAGCCAGCCAGCAACGCGGAATCACCGCTTGGATCTGTGCCCACCGCAACGGGATCGAAAGTCGCGAATAGATCAAGCGTGACGGATATTCGCGGCAGACCGGCATCCATTGTGCGCGTGAGCGTCACGAAGCCATCGGTGGCCAATTCTGCGAGCGCTTCATCGAGATCGCCTCGCGGCACATCTTGGAACGCCTGCGCCACCGCATCAGATTTTATCGGTCCCGCGCGCCCATTCTCGATGTTTTCTGCGATCCACACAGCCAATCGGGTAGCGACCGCGCCGAGGCCCAGGTGAGCAAGAGCATTAGGTTCAAATGGAAGTGACATGCGCGCATTTCCGATCTCGGGCGCCGAAGCGTCCGCTTGAGGAGCAGCAACGCCGGCTGCAAGAAACGCATCGAGCCGATCGACAACGGCCTGGCAAAGACCTGCGAAGATGCGGACGTCGTCACCCACCAGGCGAACGGTTTCCCCGACCCGCGCATCTTGCGCGTGCTCGGCGAACCTTGCGTCGACGACACCGAGATTGTGTCCGATAATATGACGCTTCTGTACATTGAGCTTCAGCGCCTCGAGCGCCTCGTCTTCAAGTTTTTCGAAAGGGTCAAAGCCCAGCTCGACATAACGCGCCTTGGCGCGCTCTACGTTTTGGAAGTCGTTGAGGACGGGCTTGAACGCAGGCGAACCTGCCGGCCGCTGCGCCATGCCATAATAATAGACGGTCTTCAGAGTGGTCTCGAACGCGGTCAAGACATCTTCGTGCGCGTTGCCGATCAGCCTATACGCAAGCTCATGCTGCTCGTCAGGCAATTCGTCAGCGAGCGATATTTGCGCGGCGACCAGCTCGGCCTCACGTTGAAAATGAAGGCGTAGATTGGGCGCTCCACAATCCGGGCAAAAAAGAGCGATCGCGAACACGCCGTAGTCGCGGCCACAATGATCGCAGACCAGTTCTCGCATCAAATCCCGGCGGGCAAAGCGAGGCCGCGGGGCGGACGCGGAGCGAGTCTTTTCCACTGTGAACATGCTGCCGGGCTTATTGGCGATGTCGTCAAACATCTTTCCGAACGCCGCGCGCGCGTCTTCGAGCATCGCGTGCTTGACCGTGGCCAGCGCTGCGTCCCGATCCTCAGGATGCGTAAACGCGTCATCGTCCGCCACGACGCCGCTATAAGGGCAGACGGTCTGATTTGATCGAGGCGCATGTTTCATGCGGGCGCGTGCCTCGGACCCGATCTCTACGTCTACGGCGTCGCCGAGAACGAAATGGCGCGGATGGGCCTCTTTGTTTGGCGAATAACGGTAGACGCGCCCGTCAGGCGTGCGTGGCAGCGGCACGGCGAGTTGCATCTGTTTGGCCGTGCCGCCGACGCGGAAACGATTGAGGTTTTTGAACTGCATGGCGACTCAAAGACTCGCGCCGAGTGGGCGCCAAATCAAGCGAGGGCTGCGGGACGTCATTTGTTGCGCCTTCCAAACAAAGATGAGCGTGTGATGCTCACGGGTCCGCGTTCAGCTAGATAATGGAAGCGTGAGGGAAGGCGTATACGAACCCGTGCGCCCGTTCCCGAAATCGAATTCGTAGAGCGTGAGCTTCCCGAGAACAGGCTGCCGCTGACCAAGGAAAAATGTGAAAGCATTGGGCGCGGCGATGAACACGTGGATCGCAGGGCGCTGGCCTGCTGACGAGGTCGCGCAGATTTGGGCCGATGTCGCTTCGGCGAGATCGAACGCGTGACGTCCCCCGGCCACCGCTAGTGTGCTGGGCCCGGTGCTAGGCTGGCAGACAAGGATCCGGCCCACGTTCGGAAGCGCGCGCTCGACGAACGCGCGAACGTCGGCAGCGATGTCATGCGTTAGACCGATGGCGACGGCGATGTCGGGTTTGCCGTTGGCGAGGTCGACGACATTGAAGGCGGCGCGGGGCCACGCAGGATCAGGGTCGGCATCATCTGCGGACCAGACACGGCGCGCTATCGTGCGTTGCTCCAGGTCGATCTTGCGGCCGGTCTTAATGTTCAGGATTGAGCCGGCGGCGAAGGCGAGGCTCGCGTGGGTATCCAGCGCGAGCCGCAACGGGTCTGCCGCCGCGACCGTGTCGATGAGGAAATGCTTCATTGCGGGATAGAGCTTCGAAGCCCAGTCCGCGTCGTTGCGAATGAAACGCTCATCGAAGTCCGGCGTAAAATCGAGCACGCCCACACATCGATCCTCCAGTCGGTCGATGGGATGCTCGAACGACTTCACGCCATAGGTGACGGGGTGGGGAGCAGAGGTTGCGAGCAGTCCTTCGCGTGCGCAAGCCTCGCGCATGCTCACGCGGTCGAACTCCAATCGCCCCTGCGCCATCCACTGATAGATCACGTCATCATAGACGAACGCACTTTCCCGCGCCGGAATGCGCCTTAGCCCCACAAAGCCGAACAAATGATCCAGACGCTCACGCAGATCGTCGAGCGAGTCCGGGGCCTCTGCAAAAGCCAACGTGCGCGCAAGCAGGCGTAACGTCTCGTCGTCGCCGCCAAGATGCTCGCGCCAGGCTTGGCGAAGCGCGCCGATCTTGCTGTTGTCGGTCGTGGACGTGAACATGCGGTCGAGACGGATTGCGCTCGACCGCGATCCAATGATCGCCCGCAGCGGATCGGCGCGGTCAATTCTCCAATTGGTGAGAAGCTTGAAGCGCACGCCGTCACCCGCCGGCGCGTGCGTCACCTGCGCCGCGTGCGCGCGCTGCAGGAGTGAGCGCGCGTTCGCATTGATGAACTCGGGATCGGCAACATCGAGATAGCCGTAGGTGCTCGGCGAGACATGCCATTTGCATTGGACGTGTTCACGCCGAAGCGGTCGGCCCTCTTGGTCACGGGGGCTTCGGCTTGCGTCGTAGTCGACCCAGATGTCGTCGAAGGCCTTTGGTCCGGTTTCGAACCCTACCTTGATAATGGGGCTGTCTGAATCCAGCAGGCACGCGGCACGCAGCCAGAACAAGCGCGCTTGAAACGTGTCTCCGTCACGGCGGCTGGTGATGGCCTGGGTCACCGCTGGATACGCTCGCCTGGCCTACCGTCTTGGAAGGGCGGCGTCGGCGCCATGGTCTTGGCGATATGCAGCGCCGTAGCCGGGTCGGCGGCTGCGCCGGGATAAGCAGCCAGCACAATCGCAGGCACAAGGCGCTGGGTTAAGTCAGAGAACGTGAACCCGAACTCGTGAGCGCCGGTCTTGGCGCCGGTGGCCGCGACCAGAGCGTCGATATTCGCGCGCGAGAACCCCAGCGGCTGAAGGCAATCGGTCAGCACCTGACGGCGTTGTTCGTCATTGGGACGACTGAAGCTCAAAACCTCCGCCGCGCGGCGGCGAACAGCGGGATCAAGCGCGCTCAGACGATTGGTGCACATGATCACCGCCGCAGGCAGGCGCGCACTGGCGAGCCGATCGACGCCCCGGATGAAGGCGTTGACCCCGGCGCGATCCTCGTGGTGCATTTGCGCAGCTTCGCGTGATTGAGCGAGCGCGTCGGCTTCATCGACCAGCAGGATGACGGCGCCGCGTGCGCGTCCCGATGCCGATTTCAGCTTTGTTGCCTCAGCTGCCGTGTAATCGAACGCAGCGCTCAGCAATTGCGTCATCTCGCCGACACGACCCTGGCCGCGCGTCGCAAGACTGAGAGGCAGAAGCGTGATTTCAATTCCTTCTTGACGTGCGACGGCGTCGCCGACGGTTTCGGCGAGTTCCGTTTTGCCCGAACCGACATCGCCAGCCAACACGACAAGGGGAGGACGCCGCAGCACAATGTCGAGCAGCTTCTGCGCGCCGGGATGATGTCTTTTTGCCCATGCTTCCAAGCCTGCGGGATTGACCAACAAGCCCAGCATTTTGGTGAGGCGCTGCTTGTGATCGTCAAGTCCAACCAGGCGGGCAAACCGTGCCTGCGGTTCGAAGTCGGGATAGCTGATGCGACGCTCGAAGAGTTCGTCGGCTGAAGGCTTGGTATTCATCAATAGCTCCTGACGCTAGCGCGGTTGAGGGCGCGCCCGCCCGCCGAATAGGTGCGATCCTGTTCCAGATACCCGCTCACGGTTGGCTCCGGCGCGCCGCCGCGTGCGAACGGCAACGTCTGCTTAAAGCCCACTTGTTGCGCGCTGCTGAGTTTGTCCCAGGCGGATGAATAGGTGAGGTAGCTGTAGAACGACGCGTTGGTGATGTCCGCACCAGGGCGCACCCGGCCGGGGTCATCATCATCGGCGCTGCCGCCGGCCAAGTCTTTTGCGCTATACTGCAGCGCCGGCTCGATCCATTTGCTGTCACGCCAGAAGCCGTAGGTGACGGTGCGCAAATAGCCCTCCTTCAAGAGTGCGATCAGCTCGGCCTCGTAGCTCGCGATACTGGCGTCGCTGGGCGCACCATAGAAACGCTGCATGCGCTTCAGGTCTGTCGCGACCTTCGCCGCAATGTGCTTGGCGTGCGTCAGCGTGAAGGTGACGGTCTCGTCGAATGTGTAGGTGTAGGACATGGGCAAGCTCAAACTTGGAAGGAGGGGCCGAAAACGCGGCGCCAGTAATGAAGGGTTTCTTGCTTGGTCGGGGCCGCGAGCGCGGCGTCGATGGCGTCGCCGGCATCAAGCGCGGCATCAACAATCAGCTTCGCGTTGGCCGTGGTGTAGAGGCGCGCGACATTGTTCTTCTCGTTGACCGGGTCGATGATTTGCACCGGCTCGGAAAAGGCGCCGATCTTCGAAGCGGGATAATAATCGGCGAAAGCGATACGTTCCCGCAGCCCGCTGCGGGCGATATAAGTGAAGAAGTGCTGCAGCGCCTCGGGATAATAGGAGAAATCCAGGCCCTGATCGCTCAGCTTTGACAAGATCATCTCGATCATGAAAGATTTGAAGCGAAAGCCGTCGTGCTCGGCCTTCATGATGCGCGCCCAGAACTTCACCAGCCGCACCACTTGGGCGAAGTGCGCCTCCTGGGCCTTCTTGCGCTTCGCGGTGAACTCAAGGTGACGCGGGATGCACGTCCTCAAAAACGAGCCGTCGTCTTGGCTGACCAGATTGCCATACCAATCGGGATCGCCGTCATAGAGGATCGGCACGACATCGACGTCGAGGCCAGTGCCGCGGAATGAGACAGTGACGCTGTAGGTTTGCGGCTGAACTTGGTCGGGGGAGAAATTCGGATAGGCCTTACGCAGCCGCTCGGCCAAATAGTTGAGCAAATCCGAAACCTGATGCGGCGCGTCGGCGCCGCTAATGTAGCAGGCGATATCGATGTCGTTGAGCGAGCGCAGCGCCGTGCCCTTGGCCAAGCTGCCGGACAACAGCATCTTCCGCAGCGAAAAATCGTCGTGTTCGGCGAGATAGCCGTCGAGCTTCTCGCGCAACCGGCGCGCCTGCGCCCGGTACTCGTCCGCCTTGTCTTTGGGGAGGTTTACTTTTTCGGTTGCGAAACGAAGGATATCGTTGTGATCGACGTGCTGGCGCGACATGCGGCCCTCTTCAGAATTTTGGGGTCGCCTGAACGGTGAAACCCCGGCCCATGTAGGTAAGCTCGCGGCGGCCGTCAGCGCGGACAGGCGGATAAAAAGAATCTCTGTTGTCCGCCTGTGGGCGATTGGCGAGCTATAGAAGCTAGAGATCATTGTGCAGACGCAGGCCGCCCCCACGTCCGAAGATCGCGCCGGAGCACTGACCGCGCTTGGGCGTGACCGCGAAAAGCGATTGGCGGCGTACGCCAGGATGTGCAGCCGTGGGCTTTCCGATGACGGCGAGGATTTGCTGCAAACCGCCTACCGGCGCTGGCTGACGGCCAAGAACCCCGTCGTCGGCCCGGAGGAAACCTACAATTACCTGATGGGGGCGATAAAGGGGCAGCGCTTCAACGCGTTGCGCCATGCCGGCGTGGTGAAGGAAGCGATCGGTGAGCGCCTCGAACCCGGTCCCGAAAAAGAAGATGATCCCGTCGACGATCTGAGGGCTCGGGATTCATCGGCGGAGGACGCCGTCCTCGTGCAGCAGCTTTACGACAGCGCCGCCGACGATCCCGAACTGCAGCTCTTAATCATCTATTTCGCACAAGAGACGCCGCGCGCTGAAATCCAGCAAGAGCAGGGCTGGGATGATCAGAAATATGAGGCGGTCAGAAAACGTAGAATACGCGCCGCCGCGAAACTGCTGCGCGAAGGAAGGGTGTGATGCCGCAACAACCGCAATCGCCATCTCTCGCGGACGCGCTGTTGGCAGAGATTGCTGACGAACTCAGCGTGCTTGAGGGAGATGCCCTTGATGCATTCCTCGTGGAGATCGGGGAGGATCCCGATCGCTTGCTTGCGCACAGCGCTGCAGCAAAGACTGCGGCGCTCGCTGCACAAGGTCAGGATCGGCTCAGAGACGCTCGGGCGCGGGTCAAAGCGCGCCGCGCGCAAAACACGACAACCATTGTGTCGTTCGACATCGCCAAGAAGCGAGCCCTATTGGAGGCGATCAGAATTCGAGGCGAGCAAACGGGTGACATGACCCTAGCCGCGCGTAATCGGACAATCGACTCCGAGGAAGATCTGGATAGTGTCCTCGAGGCGTTCTTGCGGCTCGGGATCATCGACGAGCAAGGAGAAATCAAAAACTGAGATGCGTCCTGCTGAAGCCTTGCTTGTCGAACTCGGCATCTCTGATCCCAAGGACATAGATGTCGATGCGATCGCAGATTATGTAGATGCCGAAGTCGACTATCGCGATCTAGCGGGTTGCGAAGCGCAGATTATCGGCTATCGCGATCGTGCCGTTATCTATGTGCGCAAGAGCGCTCCTTACCAGCGCCGGCGTTTCAGCACAGCCCACGAGTTGGGCCACTGGCATCACCATCGCGGTCAGTCCTTTGTTTGCCGGCCCGAGGACATTGGTCGGCCAATTGATGAGGCGTCTCGGAATGTCGAACGCGTCGCTGACGCGTACGCGGCGGATCTGGTGTTGCCGCCCTTCATGATCGAGCCGCGGCTCGCGTCGCTCGGGAAGGTTTCGCTAGACGGAATTGTCGAGATCGCCCGACAATTCTCGACCAGCGTGACAGCGACCGCCATCCGCGTCATGCGGATGACCAAGGAGCCCGTGATCTTGGTCGCCCACAATATGTTCGGGAAGCGCTGGCAATGGCCGGGTGTTACGGCAGGAGGGCTCTCTGTTCGCAGCGACATCGATTCACGGTCTAGCGCCTTCTTTGCGATGAGCGGCATCGGCAAGTTGGGTCCGCCGAAGAAGGAGCCTGCGGGGTTTTGGTTTGATCGCCGTCACATCGACCAATTCGATGTGCAGGTGCAGAACATGCGAACGGCTGAAGGAGAGGTCATTTCGTTTGTGCGCATCTTCGATGCAAAACTCATCGAGATCTACGGCTAACTTGTGCTCAGACTTGCAATGGAGATGTCGGGGAACTGTGCGTAGCACCCGTCAACGGCTCGAATTACTAGCGCGATTGCCATCGATCGTGCGTCCGATGACGAGCGACGGCGGCGACAGATGCCTTCTATCGGCGAGCAGTAAATGCGCTGATTTGCTTGGACGGTTCGATTGACGGTGTGGCCTCAAAAATGCTCTGCCGGCAAATGATGCCGGAGCTTCGCGCCGCTGCGAAGGTCTGCTTCGCGGCGCCAGCAGTCGAATGTCTCTTCTTGGGAGTGCGTCACGACCGTGCCAACGCAAGGAGGTGCGATGCTGTACGAGAGATGAGGGCAGGCCCCTCGTAGCCGGCGGTCAAGCGCTGGCTGCAAACCGCTGCGAGCTGCTGACGTAAAGAGCGTTGGTGGTGAGCGTCGCAGAAATCCGAGACGATGATCTCGGCAGGTAAGATGCGGGAAGGCGAGCGCAAGCAAACCGTCGCTGAAGCGTCGAAAAGAGATTAGGCGACGTCAAAACCGGGGGCTTCCCAATTCCCCGGGATTAGCTCGAAGGATGACTTGATTTCCGATCGAGCGGCGTCCGGCGTGAAGACGGCGCTAGCCCGCATTAGGCTTTCGTATGGAACGTGAGAACCTGTCGTTCCGATGCCAAGGGAGACGTCCAAGTGGCTAAATCCACAAGGGCCAGAGTACCGACGCGGAGCACAGGGGCGGAGCGATCCGTAGTAGTGAGGAAGGCTCTGTAATGGAGCTGGAGCGAAGGGATCGCATTGTTCAGCCGCGATCGCGCGCCAACCATTTGCGGGAGGAGCGCGCGGACAAGGCAAAGCCGTTCGAGATTCCGAAACGGGAAGTCTGGGAGGCCTTCAAGAAAGTGAGGGCCAATCAGGAGCGGCCGGAGTTGATGGACAAACGATCGAAGCGTTTGAGGCTGATCTTGCAAGCAGCCTCTACAAACTTTGGAATCGGATGTCCTCAGGCAGCTACCATCCAGCGCCGGTTCGTCGGGTGATGATCCCGAAGGCCGGCGGCGGCAAACGACCGTTGGGCATCCCAACAGTCGCAGACCGGGTTGCACAAGAAGTCGTAAAGCAGCGCCTAGAGCGCGTCGTTGAACCGATCTTCCACGACGATTCCTACGGGTATCGTCCAGGTCGCTCAGCCATCGACGCCATTCGCCAAGCGCGTCAGCGGTGCTGGCGCAGCGATTGGGTGCTGGACATCGACATCAAAAGCTTCTTCGACACGATCGATTGGACCTTGCTGCTCAAGGCGGTGCGTGCCCACACGGACTGTCCTTGGACGCTGCTCTACATCGAGCGTTGGCTGAAGACGCCTGTGCAGCTTGAAGATGGCAGCGTCGTCGCGCGAGAAACGGGCACGCCGCAGGGAGGCGTCATCAGCCCTCTGCTGGCAAACCTGTTTCTTCACTATGCGTTCGACACATGGATGGCGCGGGCTTTCCCGCACATTAAGTTCGAGCGCTACGCTGACGACATCATCTGTCACTGCCGAAGCGAGGCGGAGGCGCGGGCCTTGTGGCGCGCGCTCGACGCGCGCTTCTCGGTGTGCAAACTTACGCTACATCCGCAGAAGACCAAGATCGTCTACTGCAACGATTGGAACCGCAGGGGAGACTATCCTGTCATCAGCTTCGATTTCCTCGGCTACAATTTCAGGCCGCGTAAATCGATCTGGCAAGGGAGGCTCCATGTGCATTCCTTTCTGCCGGCGATCAGCCCGAAAGCTGTGAAAGCGGTTGGGCGGGCGATCCGCGGGTGGCGGCTGCACCACTGGACGCAGATGAGCCTCGAAGATCTCGCCGCGCGCTACAACGCGTACATCCGCGGCTGGATTGGATATTTCGGTCACTTCTATGGGGGACGTTTGTCGCAGGTGCTGCGGCGCATCGACGTCTACCTGATCCGTTGGGCCCGGCGGAAGTACCGTCGGCTCCTGCGTCGTCCGCGCGGCGCGCGCTATTGGCTGGCGCAAGTGCGCCGGGCCGATCCCACGCTCTTCGCGCATTGGCGTTTCGTGGCTGAAGGCGGCCGAACATCGGGAGCCGTGTGAATCGAGAGGTTCAAGCACGGTTCTGGGAGCAGCCGGAGGTGCAATCCCTCCGGCTGACTCGACTGCAGCGCCATAACGATCTGACACTCGTGCTTTAGTAGGACAGTGTCGAGCGAGTGAGCCCATCAATGCAGGATTGGGGGCGTGCCCGCGCCGCAGCACTTCTTCCACTTCTTTCCCGATCCGCATGGGCACGGCTCGTTGCGTCCGACCTTCTGGGATCTGATCGGCTGGCGCGGCGTGCGTTGCTCGAGCCAGAAATCGCCCAAGTAGCGGACATGCTCGCCGAGCATGTCGAGCAATTCGGTGCGCTCCCACGCCTCTAGGTGATCGGCGTCAAGATCGAGAATGCTCTGCAGCGCCATGTAGGCGCCTTCATCCACGGACACGCCTTGCCAGGCTTGCGCCCGCATCGCGACGCCGGCTGAAAATCCCATCGCCCAATAGCGTCCCGGCGGCGGCGCATCCTCATGCGCCTCGATCCACATGGCGGGCGTGACGCTTGCAACATTGCGTTGGGCGATGGCGTTCCAGTGACGTTGCAACAGCGCCATCACCTTGCGCACTTGGCTCTCGTCGTCGAAGACCGGGCCTTCTCCCCAAATCTCTTTCAGATACTCAGAGGGCATCACGATGTCCGGCCCAAGCACCAAGGCATGGAAGAAGCCGTCCAGTTGTTCGAAGTTCATTGCGTCTTCGGGAACGGCAGCGTTGCGCAGAAACGAAGCGAGCCATTCGCGTTCACGCCACGAAAGCGCATCGACGTCATCCGCCGTATCGGAATGCAGTTCGATAGCTTTTAGCCAGCGCAAACCATCCACAGGATCAACCGGCGCGGCGATGCCCGCTTCGTGAAACCGCGCTACGTTTGTCGGATCCGCCGCGGCTTCCTCCAAGCGCTCAAGCGCCTCCAGCTTGTCGGCGTTTCGCCAGATCGAGAACGCGTCTGTCGTCCAAAGCTGCTCAAGCAGGTCGCGGCGTTCGCTAACGCCGCCGAGCACGATCGCGTCTTCGACACACCATTTGCATCGATCGTCATCGTCGGTCCCTTCGAGCGCGGCGAGGGCGTCGATCAGGGACACAAACTGGTGGCGGGGATAGCGGCCTTCGCAGGTGAGGCGCGCAAGCGCCATGACTAGTCCAGCGCGCGCCTCGGCGGCAACCTCAAGGCCCGCAGCGACATCTGCGACGGCGCCGGCGTCGTCCGCAACCAGCCCCAACGTGATGTTGCGAACGGACATCGCCGCCCCATCGCCAAAGAGGCCGTCGAGACCGTCGTCGGAACAGGTCAGAAGTTCGACCCAGATTGGCCAGAAATCATGAACGCGTGCCGCCGCCACCACGAAGAGCCCGTAGAATAAGAGGTTCTCTTCCTCGGGATAGAGCCATTGACCTTCCATGCGCCGGCGCGCAATTGCTTTGAGCCGCACGGTGAGTGCGCCGGCATGGGGTACGAGTGCGCGCAGCGCCGCTTCCGGCAGGCGATCGGCGTTGGCGACATCCTTGATGAGAGATTCAAGGTCTTCAGACATTGGCGCGGGTGGACCAGACGGGGCGCTGCTCCCATAGCGCACAACCCACCCGCTGGAACAGCTAATCGTATTTCTGGAGGTGGGATATCCCTTCGACCCGAGTGGGGCAGGTGAGGGACAGTGTTCTGCCCCATTGCCACAATGTTACGAATTGGGTTTTGTGGCCCGATCCGGCCGGTCGTGCGCGCTGCCTAAGCCCGCTGAACCGGACCCTCTAAGCATTTGTGCGGACGCCCATACTCGAAGGACCAGTCGACCTTGGCGCGCCGAAGCTCCGCGATCCGATTGATACCCAAACCGTGCTCGATCTCGCGCCCGTCCGGGCAATATGCGTGGCTCGCCCTCACCTTGTCGCCGGCTTCAGCAGCCTCTTGCAAGCCGCAGACAAACGTCATGAGACCGGGATGACTCTCAATGGGCGCGCCGGTGCTGAGCGGAATCCACATTGTCGTCTCGGGCTTGAGGCTTTCGAATTCGGAGAGCGCGCTCTTCACGCCGCCCCCTAGGAGGATGACAATTGCGGGGAACCCAAGGAACAGGACGAACCCTGCAAACCCGCCCCAAACAAACACGTCGCTGAGTGCAGTCGAGGACCAAAGGTCCGACCATGTATTCCCAGACCCAAGAAAGTTCCATACCCGCCAAACCTGAAAGGCAAGAGTCGCCACGGCGGCGATGAGAACGACAAAGACGACGGGCTCCAGCCAGCGCTGCTTCGGTTCCTCTTTGAATTTCTGCTCTATCCACGCGCGCAATTGCTCATCGCACGCCGACCAGGTAAGCAGCAAACCCTTGCTCCGCTCGATCTCGAACACGGCCGCGCCGCACGCCGGACACGCCAGAACCTCCTTCTCCGGCCCATCATGCGTGAGCGGCAGATCATGCAGGGAAAACGTGCTGTGAAACGTCGTTGAGCCGGCGCTGAACATGCCCGACAATTGGCTGGACACGTCGAGGTTCGTGCGATGCGCAATCTGGATGCTGGCGAGGCGCGGATCATGGACCGTCATTGCACTTTCTCGCGTGTCATGGATCGGAAGTCGTTTCGTCCGCCTGTGGGACGACGTAGCGGGCGAGCCAGGCGGTCAATTCGGGCGTGAATTCCGCCCAGTCCCCGCTGATGTCCGAGGCATCTCCGCGTGCATAGGCGACAGCAGGCGGGCACGCTCGGGGAGGACCGTTCTGGGCTTCCCGCGCGTCGAGTAGGGCGCCGGTCGCTGCGGCTCTGATCTCGAACACCAGCTTGGAATGGATCCGGGCAATCCGGTGGGTCGCGACCGGAAGCTGGGTTGGGGTTTGGGCGTAAGAGCACGTCTCAACCACCTCGCCGCGCTCGAAGCGCGCGCAAAATACCAGTTCGGGGAGAATTTCGCCGTCAGGCGCCTCATGCTCATAGCCGCGCGGATGGTCGACCAAGTGGAGGTCCGGCCACCGACGCGTGAAGGCGTTGAAGTTGTCGTAGGTTGCGCGCCTTAGAGAGTGGCGGCCCGGCGTACGGGCATAGACTGGCGCGCCTGTGAGCGGCTCGCCCTTACAGACCGCGTTGATCCGCGCAGCCAAGCGGGCGGCTTCTTGGGCGTGCGCCTCTTGGCGTGCTTGCGCCGCTCGGTCGCGCGGCGGCGAGCACGCGGCGCCAGCAAACACCAGCGCCGCCAGCACGATCCCGCGCACGCCCAAGCCCATCTTCAGCGTCTCCGATAGCGCGGAAAGGATCGCGCTGGCTGACGTTCCCATGACTCCATATCTTTCATTTTCGCCCCGATCCGCGCGGTCTTGGTGATCCGCTGCCCGCCCACCCACTCTTCGGTGGCTTCCTCCTCGAAGGCTGCGGCGATCTCGGGCCTGACCAATTCCCAGGACCAGGCTTGCGCGATTTCTTGCGCGGTGCGCCGCGCCACACCGGGAAAAGCCACTTCGAGGATTTGGATCGCGATAATCAGCGCCGGAAACAGCAACGCCATCGCCGCGAGGCCAGCGGCCAGCCAGGAGAATCCACGGCCATCTGCACTAATCTCGCTTGGCGCCAACCCGATGCTTGCAAAGCCTCCAAGCAAATATGCCGCGCCAAGCAGAACCGGAACGCCCACAAGGACAAGCGGGGCGGCGATCCGTCTTGCCCGCGCCTTTCGCGAAGCGATTTCGCGCGCGACGCAAGCATCACAGATCAGTACTCGCGCGGCGCCCAGCTGCAGGTAGGTTTGCTTGGTCTCTTTCGCATTGCCGCCGTCGCTTACGACCTTCTCGTACCAGCCGTATTCAGTTGTGTATTCGACCGCGTCCCGAGCGCCGCACAGGCGGCAGCCGCTGGCATGCATTGGTTCGGGCGCCACATCCGCGCCCTCCCGTTTCGCAAGGCGCACGAAGAGGGCGAACGCCAAGGCGGCCGTCAGCGCAAAGCCCTGAAGCTCAAGCGAGAGAAATTCCCGCAACTCTCCGAGCAGGATGCAAATGACGAACGCGCTTATTTCCGCGGCCATAAGCGCCATGACCAGCACAGATGCAAAGCTGTCGCCGCTTGACTTGCCCGCCACGCAGAACCGCCGTTTCCACCATGAGCCGGCACGACCCAGGCGCCGACGTCACGAGCGTGGCACAATCGCCGCCGCCGGGCCAGTCGCGACCGGGCTTTCCACCAGACGATACGATGATAGGGTGCCCACGGAGAGTTCGGAGCCATGCAGATCGGCTTGAGGCGCTGGCGGATGCTCAGGAACGGCCTAGGGGCGGCGGCCCCCGCCACGATCGCCGGGCTCGTGCTTATAGGCTTCCCGGCGGTGATCTTCATGGTGATCACCTCCGATCCGGAAGATGACGCCGTCACCCTGGTGTTGCTCGCAAGCGCCGGCGTCGCAGGCGCGATCGCTATCTTTTGGGGCGTGCGCAATGCGCTGCGGTTCAATGCGAACGCGCCATGCGTGCGGTGCGGACTAAGCCTAGGCGCCTGCGTGTGTTGCCCGGCTTGCGAGGGCGCGAGGCGCGCCCCCGTCGGTTCGTGGCTCTTGCCGGATGTGTGTCTATCGTGCTTCGGCGCGGGCGATGAGCGCCCGGAAAAGCAGACCGACGAAGCGCTGCGGCCTCGCAAAGAGCAATGCAATCATTGCGGCAAGCTGCACTACGGCAAGCATGTCTGGGTCGTGGAAGTCTCGAAAGCCTCTACAGGAGCCTCGCACATGCGCGATCTCTATACGCGCGTGGATGAATATCGCGCGCGGTCGCTCGGAGAGTATCGCGTGTTTCTGTGCGTCGATTGCGGGAGGGCCTGCAAGACCGAGCGCGAAGCCGAACAAACCGCCGCGCACCTGCTGACGCGGGACCTGAGGGAGCGGGGCCGACGCCTGGGCAGCGTGGTCTCGTTCGGCGCAGTCGAGTATTGGGGCGCCGCCGATTGGCGCGCCGCGCCGGACGCCAAATCGTGACACTGAGGTCTCGCAGTCTTTCCAACGACGCGCCGCCGCAGCGCACGTGACCAATTCGCGAATCGAGCGACCGAGCCGGTCGGGAAGTGTGTGAACGGACTGGTGGCGGCGATGGCCGGCTTTAGCAGATGCAGCATTGCCGGCGGCGGGATTGTATCGACTTGGCCTCTCGTTAGAAAATGGCGACCGGGCGGGCGGTGGCCCGGAGCGGACCTTCGCAAGTCATCGCCCTTAGGGTTATCCTGAACGCATGCTGGGTGCCTTGAATATCCCGAAAATCATTTCGGCGATTGTCTTCGCGATGCAAGTTTGCGCTTGCAGAAATCCTCCTGCGCCCGAACCAGACCCGCATTCGAGCACGCAAGTCCTGGCTCATTCGCTTAGCAGTGCGGTTCGCGACTTTTGCTTGCCTTATGTTGTCGATGGCGCGAGCGACGCCACGCTCACCCGCCGCGCAGGCGTCACCTCGCTGCCCTACAGTATTCATGGAAAGCGGGTGATCTTTCACCGGCTCGACCTTCCCGGAACTCCCCAAGTTGTCTTTTCAGAGGGCGAGTATTGCCGCGTTTGGATTGATCGCGAGCCATTCAGCGATCGCGTTGCTATCGTTGACTTGTTTATGGCTGAGGCCGGTAGCCTCGAACGACCTACAGGCGAATATCATCGATCGGTCGGCCCCGGTGTGCTCACTGTAGAGCGGTCTGACGGTTTTTATGGCCGAACAATCTGCATGTACGGTCAACACCCAAGTGCTGTGTCAGCATCAGCGGCACCGGATGTGACTGCTTCGCCGTTCGGCGGCGAACTGCATAATCCACCAACAATCACCATCATTGTTCGCTCAGACATTCGACCAGAAAACTGCCCAGCCCCTGAAGGAAACTGAACGTCTCCTTTCGGCGAGATGTAGCCGGTCGAGCTTCCAGACTGGACGTCCGTTTTCGGGTCCACTCGCGCCGGAGTCCGCTCTTGTTCAGGTTTCTAGGACGCCCGCCCCCGCGCAGACTTGTCCGCGCCGCTGAGGG
>JBFXCP010000025.1:0-36191 GCA_050182055.1 Hyphomonadaceae bacterium | reverse complement strand
TGTTTGCGCTCGCGGACGTAGGGCAGCACGACATCGAGGCAGGCCTGCATGATGCCCAGCGGGCCAGCGGCGAGCACGGCGCGTTCGTAATCCAGCCCGCTCATCAACACCGCAACGCCGCGATTGACGCCGCCCATGACGTTTTCTTCCGGTACCTCGCAGTCTTCGAAGACAAGTTCGCCGGTGTCGGAGCCGCGCATGCCCATCTTGTCGAGCTTTTGGCCCGTGCTGAAGCCCTTCATGCCACGCTCGACGATGAAGGCGGTGATGCCACCTGAGCCCGCACTAGGCTCGGTCTTGGCGTAGACGACCAGCGTGTTGGCCTCGGGTGCGTTGGTGATCCAGAACTTCGTGCCGTTCAGCACATAGCGATCGCCCATTTTCTCGGCGCGCAGCTTCATGCCGACGACGTCGGAGCCCGCGCCCGCTTCGCTCATGGCCAGCGAGCCGACATGTTCGCCGCTGATCAGCTTGGGGAGAAATTTCTGCTTCTGCTCAGGTGTCGCCCAGCGGCGGAGTTGGTTGATGCAGAGATTGGAGTGCGCGCCGTAGCTGAGGCCGACCGATGCGGAAGCGCGGCTCACCTCCTCCATGGCGACGACGTGGTCAAGATAGCCGAGCCCCAGGCCGCCATCTTCTTCGGCGACCGTGATCCCGTGCAGGCCTAGCGCGCCCATCTCCGGCCAGAGCTCCCGCGGGAATGTGTTCGTCGCGTCGATCTCGGCGGCCATCGGGGCGATCCGGTCCTGCGCGAAGCGGGCGGTGGTTTCGCGGATGGCGTCGGCGGTTTCGCCGAGGGCGAAATCAAGGCTGTGCGATTGGGTCATGGTCTCCCTGTACGTCCAGCCTCTTCGGGCCGTTCACGCGTTCGCCCGGTCTTAGACCAATCGCGCCGGGAGTGAAATTGGCGCCCCGCACAGGAAGGGCTAGTCGACAAGCCCCGTCATCGCGCCTTCCGAATGAGCGCAACAAGCAACGCGACCGCAAGTGTGCCCACTGCTGCATATGCGAAGGTCGGAACGAAGGAAATCGAACCCGCCTGCATGCTCGGGGGATCGAGCTGCAGGGCGACGAATGCGCCGACGATGGCGCCGAGAACACCCGCACCGGCGCCGAATCCAGCGCTCGATCCCGTCAACTTGGAAACGATCCAGCCGATAGCGGCCCCCAAGACCAACCACATGATCGGCACCGTGATGGGAATGCCCATGCTCTACCTCCGCTCATGCCGCCATTCTCAGCCACCGGAACTGGTCGGTAAAGTCGGGAGATGACTGCCCGCCGTTGCACCCTTTCAAGACATCCGCTCGAGTCAGCAAAGAGGGTTAACTGGTAACCACGCGCGTTGCTGGGGCTGCACTCTGATGTTACGGTTACGGAACGTCGGGTCTCGTCAGGGTGTTTAAGGGTTATGGCGCCTCCAGCTCGTCCAGTTTGGACCGGGCAAATCCGGCTCGCCTTGGTGGCGTTGCCGGTGAAGCTCTACTCAGCCTTGGATTCCAAGGAGAAGATTTCGTTCAACCAGATCCATGAGCCTTCGAAGCAGCGCATTCGCTACGAAAAGGTCGTGCCTGGCATCGGGCCCGTTGACAAAGACGAGATCGTCAAGGGCTACGAGTTCTCGAAGGGGCGCTACGTGCTCTTTTCGGATGACGAGTTCGCGGCGCTGAAAATCGACTCCAAGAAGACGTTGGACATGATCCAGTTCGCGCCGGCGGACACGATCGACCCGATATACTTCGACAAGCCATACTACGCCCTGCCCGACGGCAAGATGGCGGACGAGCCCTACCGCATCGTGCGTGAGGCGCTGAAGAAGACCAAGACGGTCGGGCTGGGACAGATCACCATGCGCGGCCGCTCCTACATCGCGGCTGTGAAGCCCTATGAGGATGGGCTGATCGTCGAGACCCTGCACTATGCCGACGAACTGCGGTCGGCAAAGTCCTTCTTCGACGAGCTGCCGCGCGGCAAGCTGGACGCCGATCTGATCGATCTCGCGGAAGAGCTGATCGCACGCAAGAAGGCGAAATTCGATCCGGCAAAATTTGAGGATGAGTATGCTGTCGCCATCGAGCGGCTGGTAAAGAAGAAGATCGAGCGCCACGGCGAACTGGTGCTCGAAGACCAGGAAGAGCCGTCTCCGGACTACGGCGACAATGTCGTTTCGCTGGTGGACGCGCTGAAGAAGTCGCTCGCGAAGAAATCCCCGAAGGCTGCGCCCGAGGAAGACGAAACGCCCGCGCCAAAACGCCTGAAGGCGGCGGCCGAACGCACAAAAGCGCCGCGGGCTAAGGCGCCTGCGAAGACAGCCGCGAAGCGTGCGAAGAAATGAAGCGGCCCGCCAAAAAAGGCGGGATCAAGCAGACGGCTAGATCGGACTCGGTCGGCGATCTCGCCGAGTACAAGCGCAAGCGCGACTTCAAGAAGACCAGCGAGCCTGCCGGCGGCAAACTCACCGACGCTGGCGGCATGTTCGTCGTGCAAAAGCACGCCGCGACGCGACTGCACTACGACTTCCGCCTCGAGCATGGCGGCGTGCTGATGAGCTGGGCGGTGCCGCAAGGCCCGTCGCTCGATCCAAGCGTCAAGCGCTTGGCGATGCGTACCGAGAACCACCCGATCGAGTACGGCTCATTCGAAGGCGTGATCCCAAAGGGTGAATATGGCGCAGGCGCCGTGATTATCTGGGACACGGGCAAGGTGCATTGGCTGCTCGACCCCGATGAAGGCATGGCGAAGGGCGAGCTGAAATTCGTGTTGGCCGGCGAACGGCTGATGGGCGAATTTCATATGGTCAAGATCAAGCCGCGTGAGGGCGAACGCGGCAACCCCTGGCTCCTGTTCAAATCGAAGGACGCTTTCGCGGGCAAGGAAGACCCGGTTGCGCGCAGCGTAACCAGCGTCGTGTCGGGCCGCACGATCGAAGACGTGCGCGCCGGCGGGGCGCGGGTGTGGAGCAAAGGCGGCGAGCGGGCGCCGAAGGCGGCGAAGCCGCCGAAATGGCCATTCGTGGAGCCAGCGCTGGCAACACGGGTGGAGAAACCGCCCGCGGGCGATGCGTGGATCCACGAGATCAAATATGATGGCTACCGGATACAGGCGGCGGTCAGCGGCGACTCCGTGAAATTGTTCACGCGCACCGGACTCGACTGGACCGGGAGATTCCAGCCCATCGCCGATGCTCTCGCCGCCCTCGATCTCCAGGACGTTCTGCTGGATGGCGAGGCCGCCGTCGCTCACGCCAACGGCCGCACGGACTTTTCCTCACTGCAGAAGTCGCTCGAGAACGGCGTGGCCAAAGGCGTGTCGTACTTCGTGTTCGACCTGCTGGCGGACGGTGCGCGCGACCTGCGCAAGGCGCCGCTGATCGAGCGCAAGGCGCGGCTTGAGGAGGTGCTGAGCAAAGCGAGGGCGCCGATCCGCCTCAGCCCCTATTTCGAAGGCGGCGGGCCGGACGTGCTTGAGGCGTTCCGCGAGAAAGGGTTGGAAGGTGTCGTCTCGAAGAAAGCGAATTCGGCCTACGCGAGCGGGCGCACCAACAATTGGCTGAAGATCAAGTGCGTCAACGAACAGGAGTTCCTCATTATCGGATATCAGCCGTCCGCGCGCGGGCGCGCGTTCGCGTCTCTGATGCTGGCCGATCGGGAGAACGGAAAGCTCGTTTACCGCGGCAATGTGGGAACGGGGTTCAATGACAAGGCGCTGGCGTCGCTTGCTGAGAAATTGGGCAAGATCGCGCGCGCGAAACCCGCGCTGGCCGTGCCGCGCGAAGCGGCGAAGGGCGCCAAGTGGGTCGAACCTAAACTCGTCGCCCAGGTGAAATTCGCGGAGCTCACGAGCGAGGGCGCGGTGCGCCACGGCGTGTTTCTCGGCCTTCGCGGCGATAAGAGCGCCAAGGACGTTATCGCCGAGCAAGCGGCGCCGGTTATGAAGGCACGCGTCAGGCTCACGCATCCCGACAAGGTTCTTTTCCCCGACGCCGGGGTGACCAAGTCTGAACTGGCCGCCTATCTCGACATGGCGGCCGATCGCATGGGGCCGCATCTCTATGGGCGGCCGGTGAGCCTGGTGCGCGCGCCCGACGGCGTCGGCCATCAGACCTTCTTCCAGAAGCACGCCATGAAGGGCATGCCAAAGGAGATCAAGCTCATCTCCATCACGGAGAGCGACGGCAAAGCGGAAGAGTATCTGACGCTGCCGGACGCGAAGGCGCTTGTTTCATGCGCGCAAATCAGTGCGCTTGAGTTTCATCTCTGGGGCGCGCCGAACGCCGATCTCGAGCATCCGGACCGCCTTGTGTTCGACCTCGATCCGGATGAAGGCCTGGACTTTCAGGTGGTGAAGCGCGCAGCGTTCGACATCAAGGCGCTGCTAGACAGCGCCACCCTGCCCTCCTTTGCGATGATAACGGGCGGCAAGGGTATTCACATCGTGCTTCATCTGAAGCGCAAGCATGGCTGGGATGAGGTCAAGGGCTTTGCGAGCGACGTGGCTGAGCAGATCGCGGCCCTCGATCCTAAGCGCTTCGTGGCGAACATGGCCAAGGCGCGCCGCAAGGGCCGCATCTTCATCGACTATCTTCGCAATGGCCGCGGCGCCACCGCGATCGCGCCCTATTCGCCGCGCGCGCGCGGCGCCGCGCCCATCGCCGTGCCCGTGAGTTGGGGCGAGTTGAAAACAATCCCCGCAGCGTCTGTGTTCAAGCTGAAGGACATGACGGCGCGTTTGGCGGAGCCCGACCCTTGGGCGGACTACGCGAAGAGCGCGGTCGCAATCACCAACGCCACCCGCACCAAGCTAGGATTGAACTAGCCGCCATTGTCCAGCCTCGTTTGCGGATAGGCTTCCCGGATGCGCCTCGTCCTCCTCGCCCTCGCCTTCATGCTCGCGGCGTGCGGACAGTCCGAACCGCCGCCACCGCTCCCGGAGACGCCGCAGAGGGCGGCGCAGCCGTGGTTCATCTGTGACGCGATTGACGCGCCGGTCGTGCTGGTGTTCGAGCGCGAGGGGCAAGTCGCGCGCGTCGCGCAATACTCCAAACCGGACGGCGCTCTGGTACAACGGACCGACTATCAGATTGGCGTCGAAGACGGAGCCGCCGGCAGCGAGTACACGACGTTGCTGCAGAACGGCGCCGACGCAGGGCATCTCCGCCGGACCAATCCCAGCATGCTCGATGAACCCTCCTCGGCGTACACACTGCGGTTCACATCGGTACGCATCGGAGAGCGTGAGGTCACCTGCCGATGGCTGCCGCGCACGCGCGTCTTCGGCGTCACGGGGCGGCGCAGCGTCGTCGTGCAAGAAGATGCAAGCGGGGACTTGATCTACACATCCTATGACTTCGCGGCCGCCGCCGACGCACCGCCCGTGGCGCTCTCCGAGAACGCGCAGACGACAACGTTCTCGTTCGAGGTGCGCGGCGGCGCCGAAAGCACCTCGGCCCTCGGAACGCAATACCAATTCCAGGCGGACTCCGAGACCACAATCACCGTGACAGCCGGACACGATGGCGCCGGCGCGGTCGACGTGCGCCGGCACGGACCTGAGCCGCTGCAAGCGGAGCAATTCATCGCCCTTCAGACCGGCGAAGGCGCGGAGTAACGCATTGTCGCGCCCGGAGTGATCGTCTAAGCCCACGGAGAAATCCGGGGAGCCCCATGACCTTCGCCACCTACGAGAAGAATGGCCGCGTAGCCACGGTCACGATGAACCGGCCGGAGAGCCGCAATGCGATCGCAACCCTGGAGGATTGCGATCAACTGGCCGCCGCCCTTTGGCAGGCCAACGACGATCCCGAGGTCAACGCCGTCATTCTGACTGGGGCCGGCAAGGCGTTCTGCGCCGGCGGCGATCTGAAGGCGATCCGCGAGCGCTCGGGGATCGGCCCGCGGGCGACGCCGGACGGCACGCGCGCGAACTACCGTCGTGGGGTGCACACGATTATCCGCGCGCTGGCGGACGTCGAAGTCGCCACCATCGCGGCGATCAACGGCCACGCGATTGGGCTCGGCCTAGACATTGGCGTGCTGTGCGACATCCGCCTTGCGGGCGCCTCGGCGAAAGTTGCCTCGAGCTTCGTCAAGGTGGGCATCATTCCTGGCGACGGCGGCGCATGGATCCTCACCAACGCCATCGGCGCCACACGCGCGGCCGAACTGGTCCTCACCGGCGACACGATCGACGCGGCCGAAGCGGAGCGGATCGGTCTCGTTGGCCGTGTCGTGCCGGACGACAAACTGATGGATGCGGCGCGCACCCTGGCGGAGCGGATCGCGGTCAACCCGCCGCGCACGGTGCGGCTCGCCAAGCGGCTGCTGCGCGAGGCCCAACACGCGCGCCTTTCCGACGTGCTTGAACTGTCGGCGGCGTTCCAGGCGCTGGCGCACGAGACAGCCGACCACAAGGAAGCGGTCGACGCCTTCACCGAGAAGCGGCCGCCGAAATTCACCGGCGCCTGATGGCCGACGCCCAGCGCCTCGCGAAGGTTCCGCTTGCCGTCGATCTCGATGGCACGCTGATCCGTTGTGACGTGTTCCTGGAAGCAATGCTGCGGCTCGCGTTCACCAAGCCCTGGAAGCTACCGCTATTGCTGCTCTGGCTGGCGCAAGGCCGCGCGCACGCAAAGATGAAACTGGCGGCGGAGTTTCCACCCGATCCCACAACGCTGCCTTACGACGAGCGCCTCATCGAATGGTTGCGCGACGAGCGCGCGCAAGGGCGTACCATTGCGCTCGCCACTGCTTCCGACCGCAAGGCCGCGCAGGCCGTCGCCGATCATCTCGACATCTTCGACGCCGTGTTCGCGTCGGACGGCAAGATCAATCTGAAGTCACGCCGGAAGGCCGAGGCGCTCGCCGCCGCCTACCCGCGGGGGTTCTCTTACGCCGGCAACGAGCGCGCGGACGTCAAGGTTTGGTCGGCGGCAAAGAGCGCGGTCGTCGCCAACGCGCATCCTCGACTTGCGCTTCGCGCATCGGCGCGCTTTGACGTTGAGCGCAATTTCCCGGCAATCGGCGGCGCCTTCCGTGGTCTGGCGAAGGCGATCCGGCCGCAGCAATGGGCAAAGAACTTCCTGGTGTTCCTGCCGATGCTGGTCGGGCAAGGCTGGGGCGATGTCGCCGCGTGGCAAGAAGCGTGGCTCGCATTTCTGGCATTGAGTTTCGCGGCGTCGGGGCTCTACCTGATCAACGACATCTCCGACATTCCCGCCGACCGGCGTCATCCCCGCAAGCGGATGCGCCCGTTCGCCAGCGGCGCCGCCTCGCCTGCGGCCGGACTTCCCCTTGCAGTCCTGATGATTGCGGCCGGGATCGGCTTCGGCGTCGCCTCCGGCGCCATCGTGCCGCTCATCGCCTACATCCTGACGGTGACTGTCTATACATTCGCACTAAAGCGGGTGGCCTTGCTCGATGTGTTCATCCTTGCCGGACTCTATACGTTGCGGATTGTCATTGGCGGCGTGGCGTCAGGCTACGAGGCAAGCGCGTGGCTGCTTGCGTTCGCCGGGTTCTTCTTCTTGAGCTTGGCGCTCGTGAAGCGCGCGGCGGAGGTGGACGCGCTGAAAACGGACCTCACCGGTCGCGGCTATCGCGCGGGCGACGGACCGATGCTCAAGCGATTCGGCGTCGGCGCGGCGATGGTCTCCGCTCTGGTTCTCGCGCTCTATCTGGAAAGCGCGGAGAACATCTCTCGCTACGCCGAGCCGGCGTTTCTGTGGGCCCTGCCGGGCGTGGTGGTGTTCTGGCTGGCGCGCGTGTGGCTGAAGGTCGATCGCGGCGAGATGCACGACGATCCGGTGATGTTCGCGCTGAAAGACCGCGCGTCTTGGGGGGTGGCGGCCTTCGCCGCTTGCGCCTTCGCCGCCGCCGTGCTTTGGCCTGCTTAGCGAAACACCAGAAAACGCGCGCCAAGAAAGTTCCAGATCAGCACGAGGCCAGTCGCGACGATCTGAGCGAGCAAGTACCAGAGCCCCGCGCCGACCAAAGCCGCGACGATCGCGCCGTTCAGCAACGCGCCAATCCCGTAAAGCAGCAGAAACTTCAGGAACGTCGTCGCCAACGGGGCGTCGCGCGCATCGAACGTGTAGCGCCGGTTCAGCGCGTAGCTAACGACGATGCCAGCACAGTAACCCACTGTCGTGGCAATCACCGGCGTCGCATGTCCGAATTCGACCAGCACCACCAAAGTGGCATAGTGAACCAGCGTCGCCAGCGCGCCAACGGCGGCGAACTTCAGCGCTTGGCGCACGATCGCGTGGTTGGCGAGGCGGTTGATGAGTTCTGGCGTCATGGCGGCCGCTGTCAGCGTTAGGAAAAGCGCTGCGCGCGCGCAAGCGCCGAGTTGCACGGCGCGCGCGATTGGCGGATGCTTGCGCGGTGAGGATGATCCATGATCCGTGTCGGCATTGGCGGCTGGAGCTACGAGCCTTGGGAAGAGACGTTCTATCCGCCCAAACTCGCGGCAGCGAAACAGCTCGAATACGCCGCGAGCAAAGTCACGGCGATCGAGATCAACGCCACATTCTATCGAACGCAGAGCGCCGCTTCGTTCAAGAAGTGGGCGGCCGCGACGCCGGATGACTTCCAATTCTCGGTGAAGGCGCCGCGTGCGGCAGTGCAGCGCAAGGATCTGCGCGAGGCCGCGCAGTCGATCGAATGGTTTTTCAACAGCGGCGTCGGCGAACTGGGCGCGAAGCTTGGGCCGATCTTCTGGCAAATGGCGCCCTACAAGAAGTTCGATGCCGCGGAGATGCGTGCATACTTCGACATGCTGCCGGAGAAACTCGGCAAACTCCGGCTCCGACATGCGCTGGAGGTGCGCCACGACAGCTTCACGGACGCTGCCTTTCTCGAACTTGCGCGAGCGCGCAACATCGCGGTGGTCACCGTCGAGTCGGCAAAGCATCCGCTGATCGTCGAGCCCACCGCCGACTTCGCGTATGCCCGTCTTGAGCTCACACGGGCCGGCGAACCAACCGGCTATCCGAAACCGGCGTTGCAGAAATGGGCGAAGACTGCGCGGGAGTGGGCGAAGTCCGGCGATGTCTTCCTCTACTTCATCAGCGGCGCAAAAGAGCGAAATCCCGCCGCCGCGATGGCGATGCTGGACATACTCAAGGCGTAATGGCGGCAACGCGGTCGCCGCCATGGCGCGCTGTCTTGCCAAGGCTCAGAGGCGCGCTCACATTACGAATCACGAGGGCGCTTCAGACGCCGACGAAACAAGCATGTCCGAAAACCGCATCGGCCACATCCGCCTGACGTCCCATCCCGGAGCTGGCGCGAAATTGCGCTTCCCGATCCGCTGGGGCGCGGCAAATGCGAGAGATCGCGGACCTCTGATTGGCACGCCCACCGCTGACCGCAACGTGATCGGCGCGCATGGCGGCGCGTACGCGATCTATCGCGCACTCGCGGTTTCGGCCGGGACGCTCAATCCCTCGGCTCGGCCCGATCTGACCGACACCGCGCCCGTCACCGCGTTCGGCCCCTTCCCGCAGTGGAGCAACTCTACGAGGATCGTGTCGCTCGATCCGTGGGGCCACACCGTCGCCGACGCCTTCAGGCCAGAACTCGATAGCGGCGTCGACATCCGGCCGACCATCGCCATCACCAAAGCGCGGCTCTCGTTGCCGGAGCTGCGCGAAGCGATCGAGAGAGGCCGCCTGGCGGCAGACGGCGCGATCGTGCACGACAGCGGCGATGTCGCGGTGACGAAAGCCGCCATCGACCCAGCGTGGCATTTGCCAGGGGTGGCGGCGCGATTCGGCGTGAGTGAAGAGAAGTTGCGTCACACATTGTTTGAGCAAACCGGCGGCATGTACCCCGAGCTCGTCACCCGCACGGATGTCGAAGTCTTTCTGCCGCCCATCGGCGGCGTCACACTCTACATTTTTGGCGATCCAAGCGCGCTCGCCGACCCTGCGCGCAAGCTGACGTGCCGCGTGCACGACGAATGCAACGGGTCTGACGTTTTCGGCTCCGATATCTGCACCTGCCGCCCTTATCTCACGCATGGTATCGAAGAATGCGTGCGTGAAGCGCAAGCTGGTGGCGCAGGACTCATCGTCTACAATCGCAAGGAAGGGCGCGCGCTTGGCGAAGTCACCAAGTTCTTGGTCTACAACGCGCGCAAGCGGCAGCCGGGCGGCGATCAGGCCGCGACGTACTTCGAGCGCACCGAGTGCGTGGCCGGCGTCCAGGACGCGCGTTTCCAGCAACTGATGCCGGACGTGCTGCATTGGCTTGGCGTGACCCGGATCGACCGCTTCGTCTCGATGTCGAACATGAAGTACGACGCGATCGCGGCCAGCGGCATTTCTATCGGTGAACGCGTGCCGATCCCGGCCAAGTTGGTGCCGCCCGACGCGAATGTCGAACTCGAAGCAAAGAAGGCCGCGGGCTATTTTACGCCCGATGCGCCGGCAGACGATCTGACGCGCGTGGTGGGGCGTGACCTCAAGGATTTCTGACGCAGCACGGGCTCTGCTCTCGGCGGCCGCCGTGCGGGAACGCGCACACGCGGCGCTGGCGCTGGCGCAGAGCGATGCGCTGGAGGATTGGCGGCTCGATCTGGGCGCATTGCCCGGCTGCGCCGACTTCGTCGCCGGTGTCGTGCGGCGGCGCCATCCTTCACTGGACGTCCCCTTCCACGCACGCTGGCGCCACTTTGTGTTCAACGGCGACGACTTCTGGGATGACATTGCCCAAAAGGCGGCTTGGCTCGATGCAGATGCGCGCGCCCGTGCGGAGTTTGATCTGGCGATCGTGTCCGTGCTCCTGGATGCTGGCGCCGGCGGCGCCTGGCGCTACGCGGACACATCAGCCTCTCAGATTGTCGCAGCGCGGTCGGAAGGTCTGGCGCTCGCGAGTCTGCGCCTGTTCGAGTGGGGCGGCTTCTCAGGCCAACCGAATGACCCCCTTCGCGCGGATGCGCAGGTGTTGCAACGGCTGGACGCCGCGACGCTGATCGACGCCTTCCAGGTGAGCGAGCGCAATCCGCTGGCCGGCGTCGAAGGACGCGCGCGTTTGCTGAATCGCCTCGGTCATGCGGTGAGCGCGCGCCCGGATCTGTTCGCCATTGCCGACACGCCGCGCCCCGGTGGCTTGTTCGACGCGCTCAAGGCACGCGCGGACGGCGACACACTGCCCGCGCCAGCGATCCTTGAACTGCTGTTGGAGGGGCTCGGACCAATCTGGGAAAATCGGCCGGCGCTAGATGGCGTGCCGCTCGGCGATTGCTGGCCGCATCCGCAGCTTGGCCTCACGCCGCTGCATAAGCTCTCGCAGTGGTTGGCGTACTCGTTGATCGAGCCGCTCGAGCGCGCGGGCGTGCGGGTGACGGACGTGGATGGGCTCACGGGCCTCGCCGAATACCGCAACGGCGGCCTGTTCATGGACAGCGGCGTGCTGCGTCTGCGCGACCCACAGGATCGCGCCTGGAGCGTTGGCGATCCGTGCATTGTGGCGTGGCGCGCGCTCACCATCGCGTTGCTCGATCGTATCGCACCACTGGTGCGTGAGCGACTTGGCGTAACGGCGCAGAACTTTCCGCTCGCGCGCGTGCTCGAGGGCGGCGCCTGGGCGGCGGGACGCGAGATCGCAAGCCAGAAGCGCGAGGGCGGCGGCCCGCCCCTCTTCATTCACAGCGACGGCACGGTGTTCTAATGCAGGGCGTAACCATCGTCGATCACCCACTGGTGCAGCATAAGCTCGCTATCTTGCGCGACAAGGAAACGTCGACGCGCTCGTTCCGCGGTCTGCTGCGTGAACTGGGCGCGCTGCTGTGCTACGAAGTCACGCGCGACCTGCCGCTGGAAGAGGTTGAGATCGAGACGCCCGTCTCGCCGATGCGCGCCAGGATGCTCGCCGGCAAGAAGCTCGTTCTCGCGCCGGTGTTACGCGCTGGCATGGGGCTGCTCGAAGGCATGCTTGAGCTTGTCCCGTCCGCACGCGTGGCGCACATCGGCCTTTACCGCGATCCCAAGACGTTGAAGGCCGTCGAGTACTATTTCAAGGCGCCGAGCGACGTAAGCGAGCGTCTGGTCATCGTCATCGATCCGATGCTCGCGACGGGCAACACCGCGGTAGCCGCGATCGACCGGCTGAAAGAGCACGGCGTCACACAAGTTCGCTATGTCTGCGTGCTCGCCGCGCCGGAGGGCGTCGACGTAGTGCGCAGCCATCATCCGGACGTGCACATCTGGGCGGCTGCGGTCGACGAGCGCCTCGACGGCCATAGCTACATCGTGCCGGGCCTCGGCGACGCGGGCGACCGCATCTACGGCACGAAATAGTCACCGCGCTGCAGCGGCGATGTAGGCGTCGATCTCGCGCGCCAGCACGGGCAACGTGACGCCCCCGTTCGCCAGAACCGCGTCATGGAACGCGCGGATGTCGAAGCGATCGCCCAGTGCACGCTGCGCCCGCGCGCGCAGCGTGACGATGCGCAGCTCGCCCATCTTGTATGCGAGCGCCTGACCGGGCCATGCGATGTAGCGATCGACCTCGGTGCGAATCTCGTGCGTCGAAAGCGCCGTATTCGCGGAAAGGTAATCGAGCGCGCGCTGGCGCGACCAGCCCATGGAGTGCATGCCCGTATCCACCACAAGCCGGCACGCCCGCCACATCTCGTAGGTGAGGCGTCCGAAGCGTTCATACGGCGTTTGATAGATGCCCATCTCCTCGCCCAAACGCTCCGCGTAAAGCCCCCATCCCTCGCCGAATGCGTGCGGATAGAAACTGCGCCGAAAGCGCGGCAAGTCGGTAAGCTCGCGTGCGAGCGCGATCTGCGTGTGGTGCCCGGGCGCGGCTTCGTGAGCGGTGAGCGCGGGCAAGACGTAGAGCGGACGCACACTGAGCTGATAGGTGTTGACCCAATACTCGCCGGCTGCGCCGAGCGGCCCTCCGTTGTAGCGTCCGGTGGTGTAGTTCGGCGCGATCTCAGCCGGCACCGGGCGCACCGTGTATGGCGCGCGCGGAATGCGGCCAAAGAAATTCGGCATCTCCGCGTCGATCACGCGCGTGATCCACGCGGCTTCGCGCAACAGCTGTTCCGGCGTCGTCGCGTAGAATTGCGGATCGGTGCGCAGGAAGGTCAGGAACTCCGCGAACGTGCCGCGGAACCCGACCTCACGGACGATCGCCTCCATCTCGCGGCGGATGCGGCGCACCTCGCTCAGGCCGATATTGTGGATTTGCCGCGGGGTTGCGTCCGGCAGCGTCGTGAAATAGCGCACGAGGTCGGCGTAGTAGGCGCGCCCCTCCGGCAGGGATTGCGCGGCGATCGTACGCCTGGCGCGCGGACTATACTCAGTCTCGAAGAACGCGCGAAACTCATCGAACGCGGGGATCACAGCATTGGCGATCGCTTGACGGCCCGCCTCCGCCAAACGCGCGCGCTGGTTCTGCGGCACGCTGTCGGGAAATTCCGCGAAGGGCGTCCACAGCCCCATGTCCTCAGGCTGCGCGAAGCGCAGACCGGACACGACGCTGGAGACACCCTCGATGATCTCCGCGGGCAGTGTAAACCCATCCGCCATGCCTTGGCGCATGTTGGCGATATTCTGGCGGAAGTAGGCGGGCACGGCGTTCAACCGCGCGATGTAGTTCTCGTAGTCGCGCACCGTGCGCGGGCTCTGCAGCTGGTGCAGCAGCAAGATTTCCGAATAGAAGCCGCTGTCGCTATTCAGCGGCTGACGCCACTCGCTGTAGCGCGCGAGCTGCACACGCTGGCTGACCATGA
Organism: Hyphomonadaceae bacterium; assembly: GCA_050182055.1. Classification (GTDB taxonomy): domain Bacteria; phylum Pseudomonadota; class Alphaproteobacteria; order Caulobacterales; family Aquidulcibacteraceae; genus Vitreimonas. Next base: position 22,442 of record JBFXCP010000025.1, on the reverse strand, counting down.
ACTGGAAGAGATCGTAACTGACCTGTTCCTGATGCGTCAGCCTCGCGCGGTCTATGGCGGCGAGACGGTCAAGGAAGGCTTGATTCTGCCGCGTCTGCTGCGCGAAATTGGCCGGCGTCACCGAAGGTAGCCGATCATCGTAATCGTGCACGCCATCATTGGTCGCAGAGAGCGGGTCTTCACGCCATACGAACGCCCGCTCGTCCTCGAACAATTGCGTGAGCTGCTGGCCCGGTGTCGATTGCGCGAGCGCGGAGCCGGTGAGCAAGACGGCGAAGGCAGCGATCAGCAGCGTTTTCATGACCACCTCACGACGGCGTCGGCGAAGATTGCGCTTGCGGTTTCTGCGGCATGAGGGCGCTGCGTAGCAGCAACACCGCCGCGTAGAGCACAACCGCGACCACTAACCAACGCAGCGTGACCAAATCCAACGACTTCACCACGAACGCCGCGATCAGCACCGCCGGAATGCCGCCTAGCGCCAAGCCAAGCACAATACGCAAGTCGATCCGATCCGACTTGATGAAGCTTGCGCTGGCGATGGGCATCAGAAAAGCGCACGATCCCATCATGATCGGAAACGCGGCCTGCGGATTTAAGCCCAGCAGACTGAGCACGATCAGGGATGGCGCATAAAGGCCGATCCCGAACATCATCAGAACGCCCATGACGAAGTGAGCGCCAACCGCGACCGCGAACAGCGCCGGCGGCAAGGTCAGAAGACCGGAATCCTCATCTGGAATCCAGCCGAGGTTCTTCATCGCATAGAGTGCGGCGGCGATGAGAAGCGCGATCCCGACGATCCCCTGCACCGCACGAACCGGCGCGCGCTGCACGATTGGAGCGCCGATCCACGAGCCGAGCACAGACGCGACGATGCACGCGAGCAATAGCCACGGATCGACGCGCACGAGCGAGACGAACGCCAACGCCTGGGTGATGGTTGGCAGCGCATGGCCCGCGTTCAGGATCGCCGGAAAGTAGCTATCCGGCGCCATCTTGCGCAGCTTCATGTACGCCGTTGTTGGCGCGAACGAACCGATGCCAAGCGTATCGAAGAAATTGGTGACCGCGCCGAGGCCAATCGCTTCGGGCTTTGGCGCAAGTTCGCCGCGCTTGTGCGCGGCAACAAAGAGGAGCGACGTAAACCAGACGCCGATGACGGCGAGCCCAGCGAGCAAACCGCCGACGATGGTCGTCAGCCAGGCGATCGCCGCTTGAATGCTGGCGCCCATGTTCGTTCCTCCCCCGAGGTTGTCTCCACTTGAACACGAGCGCAGCGCGCGTGCAACGCAGATCAGACCACTTGGAAGCCGTGCGGGAACGGATCGTCGTCGTCGATCCAGATTTCGTTGCGGCCCGTCGCGAAGGCGCTGCCTTCGATCGATGGAATGATCGCGGGCCTGCCCCCCAGCGCCGTTTCCGTTTCGATGCGGCCCGTGAACCGCGAAAGGATGTAGCTCTCGTGCACGAACGGCTCGCCGACTTTGAGCTTGCCCTTCGCGTGCAGGTGCGCGAGGCGCGCGGAGGTGCCGGTGCCGCATGGGCTGCGGTCGATCGCCTTGTCGCCGTAGAACACCGCATTGCGGCCGTGCGCGCCGGGCGTCTTCGGCGCATCGGCCCAGAGCACGTGGCTGACGCCGCGAATCGTGGGATCGAGGGGATGCACCGGCTCTATCGTCTCGCGCACGCGTTGGCGGATCAGCGGAGACAGCTTAAGAATGCCCGCAGCGCCCAGCTCGTCAAGCCCGCGATAAGCGCCTTGCGGCTCGATGACGGCGTAGAAATTGCCGCCGTAGGCGATGTCGATGTGCAGCGGACCCAGCCCCGGGACGTCAATGCGCACATCCTCCGCCGCGAGATAGCTCGCCACGTTGGTGATGCGCACGCTCTGCACGCGCGCGCCCGCCTGCACGTACCGGAGTTCAATCGCGCCAGCGGGAACGTCGGCGACGAAACGTCCTGGCGTGCGTGGCCTGATCAAGCCGTTCTCCAGGCCGAACGTTACGATGCCAATCGTGCCGTGCCCGCACATCGGCAGACAGCCGCTGGTTTCGATAAAGAGAATGCCAACGTCGGCTTCAGCACTCGTCGGCGGATAGAGGAACCCGCCAGACATCATGTCGTGGCCGCGCGGTTCGAAGCAAAGCCCCGTACGAATCCAGTCGAAGCGCGCGAGAAAGTCCTGCCGCCGTTCGCTCATCGTCGCGCCGCGCAGATCGGGTGCGCCTTCGATCACGAGCCGCACCGGGTTCCCCGCAGTGTGGCCGTCGATACAGCGGAACGTGTGGCGGCTCACGCAGCTGCTCTGAGTTTTGGCCGCGTCGCCGCCGCCTGCTCCACAAGCTTGGTCACTTCCGCGCGGCGCGCGCCTTCCAGCACGTACCGCGGCGGGCGGACGCGCTCGCTGCCGCGGCCCATGATCTGCTCGGCGAGTTTGATCGACTGCACCAAGTCGTGCTCGGCATCCAGATGCAGCAGCGGCATGAACCAGCGATAGATCGCGCGCGCGGTCTCGAGGTCGCCGGTGATTGTCGCTTCATAGAGCGCGAGCGATTCCTTCGGAAACGCGTTGGTCAGCCCCGACACCCAGCCTTTGGCGCCCAGCACCAGACCTTCCAGCGCTACATCGTCCAGTCCAGCGAACAAAATGAAACGATCACCGAGTGCGTTGTAGAGATCGGTGAAGCGGCGTGTGTCAGGTGCACTTTCTTTAAGACAGACGATGTTGGGCCGGTCTGCCAACCGCTTCATCGCCTCCACACTGACGCTCACCCGATAGGCGGGCGGATTGTTGTAGAGCATGATCGGCAGCGCCGTCGCTTCAGACACCGCCCGGAAGTGCGCGATCAGTTCCGCTTCGGCCGGCACGTAGACCATTGCCGGAAGCAGCATCAAGCCATCCGCGCCCAGCCGTTCAGCGTCGCACGCGAAGGCGATGGCGCGTTTGGTGTCGAACTCCGAGACCCCCGCGATCATCGGGACCCGACCCGCGACCGCCTCGACCGCGCATTGCAGCACCGCGCGCTTCTCGTCCGGTTCGAGCGAGTTGTTCTCGCCAACGGTGCCCATTACGATGAGGCCGTGCACGCCGTCGCGCACCAGCGCGTCCTGCACGTTCTGTGTAGAAGCGAAATCGATCGAGAGATCGGGCGCGAACTGGGTCGTCGCCGCCGGAAATACGCCCGCCCAGGAGACTTGCATCCACGCCTCGCTCGTTTGCCAGCCTTAGCGTATAGTCTCCGGCGGGACGAAACAAACGGGCGGCGATGAAATCGATCCTGGTCATCGGCGGCGGCCTCGTGGGCGCTGCCTCAGCGTTGCGCCTGCAGGCGGCGGGCGTGCGCGTCGCCCTGATCGATCCGGGCGATGTGCGCCGCGGCGCCTCGTACGGCAACGCCGGCCACATCGGCGCCGAACAGGTCGCGCCTTGGTCCACCTGGAGCAACATCGCAGGCGCGCCGGGGCGCATGTTCGGCGCCGGCGGCCCGCTCGATTTTCGCTGGCGCGATGTCGGCATGTGGACGCCGTGGAGCCTGCGCTTCATGACGGCGTGCACACAGAACGCGCGCGGCGTGGCGGCGCTCAGCGCCCTGCTCCGCGACGCAATGGGCGCATGGCTTCGGCTCGCGGACGCCGCGCAGATGCAGGGCATGGTGCGCCAGCACGGGCACGCCAATGTATGGATGCGACCGCGCAACGTCGAACCCGCGTTGAAGGCCTGGGCGCGCACCCCAATTGGCGTCGCCTCCTATCGCGACATGGCCGCGCACGAATTGGCGCGCTACGAAGACGTGCTAACCCACGCCCCGGTCGCGGGCATCCTGTTCGCCGGCACTGGCCAAGTGCGCGATCCGCAAGGGGCGCGCGATGCGATCTTGCGACAGTTCAAGTCACTCGGCGGCGAAATCGTCGAAGGCAAAGTCACCCGCGTTCGCGGCTCGGGCGTCGCGCAGGTGACAATTGCCACCGGCGAGACGCGCGACGCCGAGGGCGTGCTAGTCGCGGCGGGCGCCTGGTCTGGCCCGTTGATGGCTCAGCTCGGCGCGCATGCGCCGGTGATCGGCGAGCGCGGCTATTCGGTGCAGAGCTTGGAGCACGCTTGGCCGGAGAATTTGCCGACCACGATCTTCGAGGAACGCTCCGTGGTGCTCTCGGGCTTCACCAGCGGCTTGCGCGCCACGAGCTTTCTGGAATTCGGATCCCCCGACGGCGGCCCGGACAAGCGCAAGTGGGCGCGCCTTGAGGCGCATTTGCGCCAGCTCGGCGTAAGGTTCGCGGCGGAACCCGATCGCTGGATGGGGCCGCGTCCGACTCTGCCCGACTACCTGCCCGCCATCGGCCGCCTTAAGCGCGCACCCCACGTGCTCTACGCCTTCGGCCATGCGCATCTTGGACTGACCATGGCGCCAATCACCGCGGAGCTGGTGTGTGCGCTGGCAACCGATACGCCGCCATCCGTGGACTTGCAGCCGTTCCGGATTGAGCGTTTCTAGCGGGAACTGTGCAACGGATCGCGGGCCTTAAGGCCCGCCGTCTCAACGCCAGCAAGACATGCGGGCCTGAAGGCCCGCGGTCCACGGCGCCGTCCGGAGGGTGAATTACCGAAACCCTGCGTTGATCTTGTCCAGCGCGCTAAGCGGCGGGATGAGTTCGGCGTCTTGTAGTTTGTTGAGCGGGCAATCCACCGTGTTCATCGCGTCGTGCAGATCGTGCGCTTCGGGGTCGACGAAGAGCAAGCCGGTGACGATCTCGCCGGCGGCCGCTTTGCGCGCGAGATAGGCCAACGCGGCGTTCCGGTCAGTGGCGTCGTAGTCGTCCTCGATCTTGCGAAGCCGCAGCACCGAGCCGTCGTGCTGGACCACTTCCTTCAACTCGCCGGCGGCGTATTCGGCGCGGATCGGCGCGCGCGGCGGGATGACGTCCATCCGGTTCACAGCCTCGTTGTGCTCGCGCACATAGTCGAAGCTCTTGGTCGAGCCAGCGTGGTTGTTGAATGCGACGCACGGGCTGATCACGTCGATCACCGCTGCGCCCTTGTGGCTGAGCGCGCCCTTGATCAACGGCACCAGCTGCGTCTTGTCGCCGGAGAACGAGCGGCCGACATAGGACGCGCCCAGCTGCAGCGCCAACATCACGAGATCGATCGCGCTGTCCTTGTTCTCCGCGCCCTTCTTGGCTTTGGAGCCCTTGTCGGACGTCGCCGAAAACTGCCCCTTGGTGAGGCCGTACACGCCGTTGTTCTCGCAGATGTAGGTCATGTTCACGCCGCGCCGAACGGCGTGGCAGAACTGGCCGAGGCCGATCGAAGCGCTGTCGCCGTCGCCGCTGACGCCAAGATAGATCAAATCGCGCGCCGCGATGTTGGCGCCGGTCAGCACCGACGGCATGCGCCCGTGCACGGCGTTGAAGCCGTGTGCGGGGCTCACGAAATAGTCCGGCGTCTTCGACGAGCAGCCGATGCCGGAGAATTTTGCCAGGCGGTGCGGCGCCAGATCGATCTCGTAGCAAGCCTGGATGATTGCGGCGCTGATCGAGTCGTGGCCGCAGCCGGCGCACAATGTCGAGATGCGGCCTTCATAGTCGCGACGAGTGAAACCGAGCGCGTTCTTCTCGAGCGTGGGATGATGCAGCGGCGGTTTGGCGATGTAGGTCATTCGGCGTTTTCCGTGAGGGCTGCGGTCGCTTTGAGTTTCTCGGTGATGTCGCGGATGATAAAGCGGGCCGTGATCGGCGTGCCGTCATAGTGCAGTACGGACACCAACCGCGCCGGATGCACGCCGCCTTCGTTCACCAGCAGCGACTTGAGCTGCCCGTCGCGATTCTGCTCCACCACAAAAACCTGCTCGTGGTCGCGAATGAACTCGAACACGTCGTTCGAGAATGGAAAGCCGCGCACGCGCATGGCGTCGAGATGAATGCCGCGCGACTCGAACGTCGCCAACGCCTCTTCCATCGCCGGGTCGGTCGAACCCATGTAGATGACGCCATCCGGCGTCCTGCGGCCGGCCTTCTTGACGACCGGCGCGGGCATATGGGCCTTCATGGTCTCCCATTTACGGAGCAGTCGCTCCATGCCTTCGGTGTAGTCCTCCCCGCGCTCGGAGTAGCGCGCATCCTTGTCGTGCGATGAGCCGCGCGTGAAGTAGCTCCCCTTCGTCGGGTGGGTCCCGGGATAGGTGCGGTATGGCACGGCGTCGCCATCGACGTCGCGATAGCGGCCGAAGGCGACGCCCTGTTCCAGATGCTCATAGGTCAGCACTTTGCCGCGATTGAGCTTGCGGGTGGCGTCCCACTTGAATGGCTCGGTCAGCCATTCCTGCATGCCGACATCGAGTTCGAGCATCACAAACACGGTGGTCTGGAAGAAGTCGGCAAGGTCGAAGGACAGCGCCGAGAACTCGAACGCCTCGGTCGGGTTCGCCGGAAAGAGCATCGGGTGCTTGGTGTCGCCGTGCGAGGCGTAGGCCGCAAGCAGCAGATCCGATTGCTGCGTCCGCGTCGGCATGCCGGTGGACGGCCCGCCGCGCTGCACGTCGAAGATCACGGCGGGGATTTCGGCGTAGTACGAGAAGCCGACGAACTCGTTCATCAGCGAAATGCCGGGGCCGGAGGTGCAGGTGAACGCGCGCGAGCCTGCCCAACCGGCGCCCAACACCATGCCGATCGAGGCGATCTCGTCTTCCGCCTGAACGATGGCGTAGCGTTTCCTGCCGTCCGCATCGGTGCGCAGCGCGCGGGCGTGTTTTTCGAAGCCTTCGGCGAGAGACGTAGATGGCGTGATCGGATACCAGGCGCAGAACGTGGCGCCGCCAAATACGGCGCCGAGGCCCGCCGCCTCGTTGCCTTCCACGAATATCCGGTCGCCCACCTTGTCGGCGCGCTTCACCTTGAGACCGATGGGATCGAGATTGGCCGAGGCGTAGGCGCGTCCGATCTCGAACGCCTTGAAATTCGGTTGGATCAGCTTGTCCTTGCCCTTGAACTCTTCGGTTAAAAGCTGCTTCACGACGTCCGCATCGAGGTCCAGAAGATGCGCCAGCACGCCGACATAGCAGATATTCTTGAACAGCTGCCGCTCGCGCGGAATGCTGAACTCGGCGGCAATCAATTCGGTGAGCGGTGCGCCGATGATGGTAATGTCGTCGCGAAACTTGGACGCGGGCAGTGGCTTCGACGAATCGTAGAGCAGATAGCCGCCCGGTTCGATCCCCTTCACGTCTGCATCCCAGGTCTGCGGGTTCATCGCGATCATGAAGTCGACGCCGCCACGGCGTCCCAGCCAGCCGGCCTCGCTGACACGAACCTCGTACCAGGTCGGCAGACCCTGGATGTTCGACGGAAAGATATTGCGCGCGCCCACCGGCACGCCCATGCGCAGGATGACCTTGGCGAACAGACCGTTCGCGCTCGCCGATCCCGAGCCGTTCACATTGGCGAATTTGACGACGAAATCGTTCGTTGCGGCCAGCGGCTTCGACATATCGAGTAAGGACGCCTCGTTCGTCCCGAGGTAGCGGCCCGTCCGCCCACGTGACGGTTCCTTCCTAGCGGGTCGGCGCGCGCAATAGAAGGCGCCTTGGGCGCGATCAGTAGGCGGCGGCCTGGGCCGGCGGCGGCGTCGGGCCGCTAAGGACGATCGCCGCGTTGCCGAAGGTGCGGCGATAGCGGGCCAGGCGGTCGAAGCTGATGGTGCGAAAACCGCGCACCGGCTCCACCACGACGAACGTGTCTTCCTCGTACCCGACCACAAGCACGTAATGATTGACCATCGCCGAGTTGGTTTGCTCTGAAATCCACCCCACCCGCGAGGTGACCATGGCCGACGGGAAGCCGAGCACCGGCACGCCGTCGCCGGGCAGGGTCCATGGCTGCACATAGACGGACGGCACGCGCACCGGCACGATCACCGGCCGGCCGTTTTCCAGCTCCCGCACGATGTCAGCGTTCTGCAGCCGCACCGCGCTGGCGGTGAGGCCATAGCTCTGCGCCAGCGCCATCAGCTCGGTCATCGAGTACCCATCGCGATTCGCCGGCGGCGTGGCGATCAGAATGGCGTCGCCGCTCACGACGGACGCGCCGCGCCAGTAATTGATGACGCTGGCCAGCACATGGGCGCCGCAGGCGGTGGGATCGGTCTGCCGATCGTGCACGACCGGCAGGACCAGCGTCTCCGGCGGCTCGACGCCCCGGTTGAACAGCTCGAAACTGTTGTTGGCGCTGCGGCTCGCGAAGCCGTCCACGCTGGACACGGGAACGGTTGCGCAGGCGCCCAGCGCCAACAACAGCGGTACGACAAGCGTACGTTTCGACATCAGTCGGCGGCGACCGCGACGACGATGACGATCACGATGAGGCCAATGACCAGCCATTGGCTGTTCGAGAACTGGCCGCCCGTCACTTGCGACGCCTCTTCCGGCGTCATGACCTGCACTTGATAGCCGGCGTCCTGGTAGGCGCCGACCTGCGCAGCGTCTTGCGCCGAGAGGCCATAGCGCTGCAGTTCGTCCTGACTGAACGAACGCGCCTCCACGGTGCGGAATTGCTGCGCCGTATCGCGCGCCAGCGCCGACGGTACGGCGACCTGGGTGAAGGCGAGGCAAAGCGCGATCGCCGTTGCGGTGCGGAACTTCATGGGAATCCCCTTCGGTTGCTCAAATGACCCAAACTGAGCGGCGCCGAAGCGGCCTTGGAAGGTCGGTGCGCCGTCTTCTTGGCGGCCGCCCGCTTTGCGAACGGCCACAAACGATGCGCCTCTTGCGAGCCGCATCACACACGATCCCCTGCCACGGCCTAAGCCTAGGCCGCGCGCCCCACAGAGCAAGACGAATTCGTGGCGGAAAGGTTCCCTACTTGGCGGGCGCCGGTTCGCGGGCGCGCTTGGGCGCGCCGCCGCATCCGGCGTGGGCGACCTCGAGGTAGAATTGCTGCATGTCCCAAGCGCCGGTCGGGCAGCGCTCGGCGCAGAGGCCGCAGTGGAGGCAGACATCCTCGTCCTTGGCCATGATGCGGCCAGTCTTGAGGCCGTCCTGCACGTAGATGTCCTGCGTCAGGTTCAGCGCTGGCGCGTTCAGCCGCTCCCGGAGTTGGGTTTCCTCGGCGTTCTCCGTGAACGTGATGCAATCCATCGGACAAATGTCGACACAGGCGTCACATTCGATGCAGAGGTCGGCCGCGAACACGGTTTGCACGTCGCAATTCAGGCAGCGCTGCGCTTCCTTGTATCCCAGCAGCGGATCGAAGCCCTTCTCGACCTCGATCTTCACATTTCGCAGTGCAACATCCGGCTCGACCAGCGGTACCTTGTAGCGCACGTCGAGCGAGACATCGTTGTCGTAGCTCCACTCGTGGATGCCCATCTTGGTGGACATCATCGTCACGCCTGGCGGCGGCCGCACCGTGATGTCCCTGCCGTTGCAGAAGAGATCGATTGAGACCGCCGCATCGTGGCCGTGCGCCACCGCCCAAATGATGTTCTTGGGACCGAACGCCGCGTCACCGCCAAAAAACACGTTGGCGATCGACGATTGGAAGGTGACGGGATCCACGACCGGCATGTCCCACTTGTCGAACGCCATGCCGATGTCGCGCTCGATCCAGGGGAACGCGTTCTCCTGACCAACCGCCATTAGCACGTCGTCGCATTCCAGATGCACGTCCGGTTCGCCGGTCGGGACGAGGCGTTTCTTTCCGTCCTGCTCGGCCCAGCCCATCTTCGTGAAAACGACGCCGGTAAGCTTCCCGTTCTTGTGGGTGAACTCTTTCGGATTCAGGAAGTTGAGGATTGGAATGCCCTCGTGCTGGGCGTCTTCCTTCTCCCAAGGCGAGGCCTTCATCTCGTCGAACCCGGAGCGCACCACGACTTTCACGTCCTCACCGCCCAGACGGCGCGAGGTGCGGCAGCAATCCATCGCCGTATTGCCGCCGCCGAGGACGATCACGCGCTTGCCGATCTTGTCGATGTGCTCGAACGAGACGCTGGAAAGCCAGTCGATGCCGATGTGCACGTTGGCGCCGGCTTCCTTTTGGCCGGGGAGTTGGAGATCGCGCCCGCGCGGCGCGCCGGTGCCGACGAAGATCGCGTCGTAGCCCTTGGCCAGCATGTCCTTCAGCGAGTCCACGCGCTGGCCGAAGTGCGTCACCGGCCCATAGCCAAGGATGTAGTTCATCTCCTCGTCGATCACGCTTTCCGGCAGCCGGAAGCGCGGAATCTGCGTGCGGATCATGCCGCCCGCCTTGGCGTCGGCGTCGTAGATGTGGACCTCGTAGCCAAGCGGCAGCAGGTCGCGCGCGACCGTCATCGACGCGGGTCCCGCGCCGATGCAGGCGATGCGTTTGCCATTCTTCTTCGCCGCCTTCGGCGGCAGCAGAGGCTCGATCTCGCCCTTGTTGTCCGCCGCGACGCGCTTCAGACGGCAGATCGCGACCGGCTCGGGCCGCTCCTGTTGGCTTTCTTCGACGCGCCCGCGCCGGCACGCCGGCTCGCACGGCCGATCGCAGGTGCGCCCGAGGATGCCCGGAAACACGTTCGACTTCCAATTGATCATATACGCGTCAGTGTAGCGCTGGGCGGCAATGAGACGGATGTATTCCGGCACCGGCGTGTGCGCTGGGCAGGCCCATTGGCAGTCGACGACCTTGTGGAAGTAGTCCGGATTGCGGATGTCGGTCGGCTTCAAGCGGCCTGCTCCTGATGGTTCGCGCGCCAAGCTACTCTGTCCAGTGGCGGCGCGGCAATCGCTAAGCGCTTGATCCGGCGGCGGCGGGTGGCGATGGTCGCGGCGCATGAGCGACGGCTGGCACTTCTGGATCGACCGCGGCGGCACCTTCACCGACGTCGTCGCCCGCGCGCCTGACGGGCGCGAGGTGGTCGAGAAGCTGCTATCGTCCAATCCCGAGCGCTACGCGGACGCCGCGCTCGAAGCGATCCGCCGCATCTTGGCCGCACATGGCGGCGGACCGATTGCGGCGGTGCGCCTGGGCACGACCGTCGCCACCAACGCGCTCCTGGAGCGCAAGGGCGCGGACGTGGTCCTGGTCGTCACCGAGGGCTTCGCGGACGCTCTTGAAATCGGCTCGCAGGCCCGCCCCGACATCTTCGCACGCCACATCGTCAAGCCCGACCTGCTTCATTCCCGCGTCATTGAGGTGCACGAGCGCATGACCGCCGAAGGCGAGGTGATGACGCCGCTTGATGAGACGCACGCCCGCGCGGCGCTCGAGGCGGCGTTTGGTGACGGATACCGCGCCGCGGCCATCGCGTGCCTGCACGGCTGGGCCTACCCGGCGCACGAACAACGCCTCGCCGAGATTGCCCGGGAAATCGGGCTCACGCAGATTTCCGTGAGTTCGGAGATCAGCGGCCTCATCAAGTTTGTGCCGCGGGCGGACACGACCGTTGCCGATGCCTACCTTTCCCCGGTCTTGCGCGCCTACGTCGACGGCTTCGCGCGCGGGTTTGAGGGCCAGGACGGCGTCGAACTTCTGTTCATGCAGTCCAACGGCGGCCTGGCGCACGCCGATAGGTTCCGCGGACGCGACGCCGTGCTCTCCGGCCCCGCTGGCGGCGTGGTCGGCATGGCGGCGGCGGCAGAGCGCGCGGGCTTCGACCACGCACTCGGTTTCGACATGGGCGGCACGTCGACTGACGTCTCGCACTACGCGGGCGCCTTTGAGCGCACGAACGAGTCGGTCGTCGCGGGCGTACGGCTCTCAGCGCCGATGCTGCACGTTCACACGGTCGCAGCCGGCGGCGGCTCGATCTGCTTCTTCGACGGCGCGCGGCTCCGCGTCGGACCGCATTCGGCCGGCGCCAATCCCGGCCCTGCCTGTTATCGCCGCGGCGGGCCGCTTACGATCACCGATTGCAACGTGCTGCTCGGGCGCGTGCGGGCCGAGTTCTTTCCCGCTATCTTCGGTCCCGGCGCCGATCAGCCCTTGGATGCGGACGTTGTCACGGAAAGATTTGCGACCCTGTGCGCCGAGGTCGAAGCCGCCACTGGGCGCAAGCTCACGCCGTACGACGCTGCCGAGGGATTTCTCGCCATCGCCGACCTCAGCATGGCCGAAGCGATCAAGAAGATTTCCATCCAGCGCGGCTACGATCCCAAAGGGTACGCCCTCGTGGCCTTCGGCGGCGCGGGCGGGCAGCACGCCTGCGCGGTGGCGGATGCCGTCGGCGTGGAGACGATCCTGCTGCACCCCCTCGCGGGGGTGCTAAGCGCCTGGGGCATGGGGCTGGCCGATGTTCGCAACGTCGCTGAAGAGACGATCGAGCTGAAGCTTGATGCGGCACACGGCCTCAATCGGCGCGCCCAGGCGCTCGCGCTACGCGCGGCTGAGCCGCTTGAGTCGTCCAACGTCAGAACGCTCGTGAGCGCCAATCTGAAGTACGATGGCGCCGACTCCGCACTGCCAATCGCGTTCTCCGACCCCGACACGCTGAAGCGCAGCTTCGAAGCGGAACACCGCAAGCGCTTCGGCTTCACCGATCCAGAACGCGCCATCGTCGTTGCCTCGCTCACGGCGGAGGCCGTGGCGCAAGCGGACCGCGGGCCTTCAGGCCCGCCGCAGGCCAACACACCCATTGCGGGCCTGAAGGCCCGCGGTCCGGGAAGCAGCGCCTGTCTCATCGCCGATCGCAAAGCGCATGACGCGCCCATCTTCAAACGCGCGGATCTGGCCCCCGGCTTCGAATCGCCCGGCCCGGCTCTGATCATCGAGAACGGCGCGACCACCTATGTCGCGCCCGGCTGGCGTGCGCGAATGAACGAGCACGGCGATATCGTGTTGACGCGTATCGAAGCCATTGCCCGCAGCGCGGTCGGCACGGAGGCCGATCCGATCCTGCTCGAAGTGTTCAACAACCGCTTCATGGGCGTGGCCGAAGAGATGGGCCTGGCGCTGCAGACCACCGCCTCGTCGGTCAACATCAAGGAGCGGCTCGATTTCTCCTGCGCCGTGTTCGACGAGACCGGCGGCCTCGTCGCCAACGCGCCGCACATCCCGGTGCATCTGGGCTCGATGAGCGACAGCGTGCGCGAAATCATCCGCCAACGCGGCGCCACGATGCGCGGCGGCGACGTCTACATGCTGAATGCGCCACATGCCGGCGGCACGCATCTGCCCGACATCACCGTAATCGCGCCGGTTTTCCTGGACGGCGCGGCGGCGCCCGCCTTCTTCACCGCCGCCCGCGGCCATCACGCCGACATTGGCGGCATCACGCCCGGCTCAATGCCGCCCGATAGCCGCACGATCGAAGACGAGGGCGTGCTGATCGAAAACTTTCTCCTGGTGCGCGATGGAGTTCTGCAGGAGACCGAAGCACGCGCGCTGTTCGCTTCGGGCAAACATCCCGCGCGCGACATCGACCGCAACATCGCCGACCTCAAAGCGCAGATCGCCTCGGTCATGCGCGGCGTGGAGGAGCTGAAGCATCTCGTTGCGCACTTTGGCGGCGCCGGCGTCGCCGCGTACATGCGCCACGTGCAGAACAACGCCGAAGAGCAAATCCGGCGCGTCATCGACACGCTCTCCCCCGGCGCCTTCGAGGTCGCCATGGACAACGGCGCGGTGATCCGCGTCGCCATCACGCCGGACCGCATCAAGCGCACGGTGCGGATCGACTTTACCGGCACATCGCCGCAGAGCGAGGGCAATTTCAACGCCCCGCTCGCCATCACGCGCGCCGCGACGCTCTACGTGTTCCGCACATTGGTGCGCGACAACATTCCGCTAAACGAAGGCTGTCTGAAGCCGATCGAGATCGTCGTGCCGGATGGTTCGCTGCTCAACCCCAAGCGCGGCGCAGCGGTGGTAGCCGGCAACGTCGAGACCAGCCAAGTGATCGTCGATGCCCTTTACGGCGCGCTGGGCGCATTGGCCGGCTCCCAAGGCACGATGAACAATTTCACCTTCGGCGACGAGGCGCGCCAGTACTACGAGACCATCTGCGGCGGCGCCGGCGCGGGGCCCGGCTTCGACGGCGCCTCGGCGGTGCAGACGCACATGACCAATTCGCGTCTCACCGATCCGGAGGTTCTGGAGACACGCTTTCCGGTCATCGTCGAGCGCTTCGCGGTGCGGCGCGGCTCAGGCGGCGCGGGCGCGCATCGCGGCGGCGACGGCAGCATTCGCCGCATCCGCTTCCGCGCGCCGATGACCGCCGCGATACTCGCCAACCGGCGCGCGACGGCGCCGTTCGGCTTGCACGGCGGCGCAAGCGGCAAACCAGGTGTGAATTTCGTCGAGCGCGCGGACGGCGGCGTGGTCACGCTTGGCGCAACAGGGAAAGTAGACGTTGCGCCCGGGGACGTGTTCGTGATCGAAACGCCCGGCGGCGGCGGCTACGGCCCAGCGCAGCGGGAGTAGCGGGGAAGCATGCTCGTCCTTCTAGGCATCGCCGTCGTTGTGTTCGGCTTCATCGTCCGCGCCAATCCGTTGCTGGTAGTCATGGCGGCCGCGATGACGACGGGGCTTGCGTACGCGTGGACGCCGGAGGCCGATTTCACCACTATGCAGGCGGCCGCCGTCGGCACGCTCGAAGCATTCGGCAAGGCCTTCAACGATGCGCGCTACATCAGCGTTGTCTGGATGGTGCTGATGGCGATCGGCCTGCTCGAGCGGGCAGGCTTGCAAGAGCGTGCGCGCGCCGCCATCGCCAACGTCAAGGCGGCGACCGTCGGCCGCCTGCTGTGGATCTATTTCTTCGTCCGTCAGGTCGCCGCGGCGCTCGGCCTCACCTCGCTCGGCGGCCACGCTCAAATGGTGCGCCCGCTGGTCGCGCCTATGGCCGAAGGCGCGGCTACCGCCAAGTTCGGCGCGCTGCCGGACAAGGAGCGCTTCTTGATCCGCTCCCACGCCGCCGCCGCCGACAACATCGCGCTCTTCTTCGGCGAGGACATCTTCATCGCCATCGCCTCGATCCTGTTGATCCAGGATTTCCTGGCCAAAGCCGGCATCATGGTCGAACCCCTCGCGCTGTCGCGCTGGGCCATTCCCACCGCGATCGCCGCACTCGCCATCCACTCTGTGCGCTTGTGGCTCCTCGACCGCAGCCTCAAACGGACGTTGGCGAAGGAGGCGCAACCATG
Organism: Hyphomonadaceae bacterium; assembly: GCA_050182055.1. Taxonomy (GTDB): domain Bacteria; phylum Pseudomonadota; class Alphaproteobacteria; order Caulobacterales; family Aquidulcibacteraceae; genus Vitreimonas. The sequence goes on along the minus strand of JBFXCP010000025.1, from coordinate 7,347 downwards.
AGCGGCTTCGCTCTCCCGCTTTCGCTGGCGCACGTCTATCTCGTCGCTGGGCTCTTTTTCGCCGCTGTCGCGGTGCTCTCTGCGCTCGACGGCGCCAACGCGCGGCGGGCGCTAAACGCGCTGTTCTGGGGATTGATGGCGCTCAGCATGCTGGCCGGAAGCTACATCGGCGATCTCGCCAATGGCCTTCTCGCTCTCGGACTCGTCGTCATCGCCGTGATCGGCCTCGGCCGCAGCGCGCCGAAAACGACAACAGCGGACGAGCGCGGCGCGAGCGCCGAGCGGCGCGGCAATCTTCTCTTCCTTCCGGCCCTCATTATTCCGGCAATCGCGCTGGGCGGCACGCTCCTGGTCAAGTTCACCGACTGGGCGCCGCTGATTGTCGATCCGAATCCCTCGCGCACCACGCTAGTGGCGCTCGTCGTCGGCACCTTGATCGCGGTCGCCGTGGCGATGCTCTGGCTGAAGCCGCCCGCGCTGGCGCCGTTGCAGGAAGCGCGGCGCCTGCTCGATTCGGTCGGGTGGGCGGCGACGCTGCCGCAGATGCTGGCCGCGCTCGGCGGCGTCTTCCTTGCTTGCGGCGTTGGCGAGCAAGTTGGCGTCTTGTTTGCCGGGTACATCCCCCTCGACACGCGCACGCTCGCGGTTGTCGCCTATTGTATCGGCATGGCGTTCTTCACGATCCTGATGGGGAACGCCTTTGCTGCGTTCCCGGTGATGACGGCTGCGGTCGGTCTGCCGATCGTCGTGCTCAAGTTCGGCGGCGATCCGGCGATCGTCTGCGCCATCGGCATGCTCGCCGGCTTCTGCGGCACGCTGATGACGCCGATGGCGGCCAACTTCAACGTCGTGCCCGCCAACTTGCTCGACCTGCCGGACCGCAACGCGGCGCTGAACGGCGTGATTCGCGCGCAGATCCCGACGGCCATCCCTCTGCTCATCGCCAACATTCTGCTGATGCGTTTCCTGGGGTTCCCCGCATGACTGGGCTCACCCGCGACATCGCCGAGAAGTTTGCATCTCTGGCGCTGGCGCATGTCGGGCGCGAGTATCCGAACAAGCTCGACCACGTCATGGCCGGCGCAGGCGACGCCCAGGGCCCGCGCGCGCTGCATCCGATCTTCTTCGGCAGCTTCGACTGGCACTCGTGCGTGCACGGCTACTGGCTGCTCGCGCGCCTGCAGCGCCGATATCCCGACCTCTCCGCCGCTTCCCGGATCGAGGCATTGTTCGCAGAGCGTATCACCGAAGCCAACGTTGCCGCCGAGTGCGCGTATCTGGCGCGCCCAGCCTCGCGCGGCTTCGAGCGCCCGTACGGCTGGGGTTGGCTGCTCGCATTGCAGGCGGAGCTTGAGCAAGCCGCGGACGCATCGTACGCCGCGCGCATGCGCCCGCTCGCGGAAGCGTTCGCGGATCGCTTCAAGGCGTTCTTGCCGCTGGCGGACTATCCCGTGCGCACGGGCGTGCACACCTCAACCGCCTTCGCGCTCCGGCTCGCTGCGGACTACGCCGAGCCTGCCGATCCTGCGCTCTATGACCTCATGCGCGACAAGGCCCTCACCTGGTACGGCGGTGACGAAGACGCCCAAGCTTGGGAGCCGAGCCAGGACGATTTCCTCTCGCCCACGCTGATGGAAGCCGAGTGCATGCGGCGGTTCTTGGCGCCGCCCGCATTCCGGGCCTGGTTCGCGCGCTTCCTGCCGGCTGCCGCCGAAGGCGCGCCGGCGACCTTGTTCGCGCCCGCGCACGTCAGTGACCGTAGCGACGGCAAGATCGCCCATCTCGATGGGCTCAACTTCTCGCGCGCCTGGTGCTGGCGCGCGATCGCCTCGGCGCACGAGACCGGGAGCCCACTCGCGCAGCGCGCGCGAAACGCCGCCGATACGCACATCGCCGCCAGCCTTCCCCACGTGGCCGGCGACTACATGGGCGAGCATTGGCTGGCGACGTTTGCGCTGCTGGCGCTGGAAGCGTGAGGCTAGACGATCGTGAAGCTCAGCGCCTCGAGCCCAGCGATCTCGGCGCGCACATGATCGCCGCGTTGCAATGGGCCGACGCCTGAAGGCGTGCCCGTGAAAATCAAGTCGCCGGGCGCCAGCGCCCAAGCGCGTGACAACGCGGCGACAATCTCCGGAACCGTCCAGATCATGTCGCCCGTGCTCGCTTCCTGCCTGGTCGCGCCGTTGACGCTGAGCGCGATCCGCGCCGGCGCGAGTGCGCCTGGCGTCCGCGTGATCGCGCCGATGGGCGCGGAATTGTCGAAGCCTTTCGCGGCGTCCCAGGGCGCGCCCGCCTTCTTCGCCTCCGCCTGCAGATCGCGGCGCGTGAGATCGACGCCGACAGCGTAGCCCCACACATGCGCCAACGCCGCGCCCTCCGCGATGTTCGCGCCGCCTTCGCCAACGGCGACCACGAGTTCTGCTTCGTGATGCAAGTTCGCCGTCGCTTGCGGATAGACGATCGACGCGCCGCTTTCGACGACGGCGTCGGCCGGTTTGGTAAAGAAGATCGGCGGCTCGCTCTTGGGATCATTCCCCATTTCACGGACGTGATCGGCGTAATTTCGCCCGACGCAGAAGATACGCCGCACCGGGAAGCGCAGCCCGTCGCCCTGCACCAAAACGGAGGGCTGGCGCGGCGGATCGAACACAAAACTCATCGCCGCCTTTGAGCATGCGCGCGCCCGGCGCGCAAACTCGCCTTTGCGGCGAAGCACGCGGGCCTTGAGCGCGCAAAGCCTTGCGCGCGCGCGCGGGGTGTTTGATTTTTGCTGGTTTTCCGCGGGAGGGGCGGACGCGGCATGGAATGGGTGCTCATCCTCGGACTCGCCGGCGTGGCGTGGTGGCAGGCTTCGCGCCTCGCCGCGCTCTCGCGCCGCGTGTCCGAGCTTGAGCGCAGGCTGACGCCCATCGCGCCGCAGAAGCCCGCCGCCGCCGCGCCGCCTTGGCGCAAGGACGAAGCGCCGCTGGTGCTCGACACGCCGTTGCGCGATCACGAGACGCTTCCGCCGCTCGTTCTCGACACGCCCTTGCCGCCGGCGTCGAACGACGACGAACCGGATGAGGCGCTGCCGCCGCTGGCCGAACCGGAGACGCCGCTGGCCGCCCGCGCAGAGCCGCCGCGCGCATCGCCACCGCCGCAGCCGAAGCGCGCGCCGAGCCTTCGCATCGAGCAATGGCTCGCGCAGAACGGCTTCGCGTGGCTTGGCGGCGGCGCAGTTGCGCTCGCCGGCGTTCTCCTGGTCGCGTTCGCATCGGGCCAAAGCTGGTTCACGCCGCACGTACGTCTCTCCTCCGCGATCGCACTCGGCGTTGCACTGATCGGCGCCAGCGCGTGGGTGCGCCGCCTCGGGCGCGCGCGCCCGCCCGGTCACCCGCTTGTCGCCGCACTGCTGGCAGGTGCCGGCGCGTCGACCTTCTACGCCACAGCCTGGGCCGCACACGGCGTCTACGGCTTCATCGCGTGGCCCGCCGCGGCCGGACTGCTCACGCTGTGCGCGGCGATCCTGATCGGACTTTCCTATTTGCACGGCCAAGCGCTTGGCGTGCTCGCAATTCTCGCGGCCTTGATCGCGCCCCCGCTCGCGAGCGCCCCGCTCTGGCCTTCGGAAGCGCTCACGCTTTACGTCAGCGCTGTCGGCGTGGCGGGTTTTGTGCTGGCGGCGTGGCGGCGCTGGTCCTGGGCCGCAGTGGCTGCGCTGGCTGGGCTTTACTACTGGTTCTTCGCCGCCATTGCGTTCGACGAAGTGCGGCGCGCGCTTGCGTTCGCCAGCATCGCCAGCCTCGGCGCGACGGGTCTCGCCTTCCGCCCGCCCCATACCGACGACAAAGGCCTTGGCCTCGGCTGGACGCAGGTCCGTGCGTGGGGGCCGAGCCTCGCGGTGGCCATCAGCAGCGTGCTGCTGATCTGGGTTTGGCTCGCCGTGGCGGCGGCGCCCTCCGGCCATATCGCCGGCCCTGCGCTCATCTCGGTCTTTCACGTGGCGCTGGCCGCTTACGCCGTGCGCGCGCGGATCGCCGATCCCACGACGCTCGCCATCGCTGTCGCCGGCCTCGCGTTCGGCTTTATGGCGTATCTGCGGGCGCGGTTTCATTTCGGGCCGCTCGGTCCGGATTTCTATCCGACCATCCTGTTCGCCGCGTTCACGGTCGCGGTCTGCGCCATCGGCGCGCGTCCGCACCGGCGCGCGCGCGCGATGATCGCCGGCGCCGGCGCCATCGGCGCAGCACTGCTCACGATGCTGGCCGCCTTCTCGCGCGGCGACGCGTGGCACGCGGCGGTCGCTTGGGCGCCGCTCTTCATCGGCGGCGCCTTGCTCTTTGTCGCGGCGTGGCTGACCGAACGCGAAACACAGAAGCCGCACGGCGACAGTGCGGTCGATCTCTGGGCCGGCGCGGGCGCCGTGCTGATCCTGCTGGGCGCTGAGAGCGCCTTCCCCGCCGCCGGGCGGATCGCCGCGCACGCGGGCGCGGCGGCGATGTTCGCTGCGGGTGTGGTGTGGCGCGACTGGCGCGTGCTGCGCTTTGCGGCGCTGGGAGCGGCGACGCTGGCGATCGCTCACGCCCTCGCGCCGCACCTGATCGACGCGACGCTTGCGGGGCGCTTGCCCTTGGCGACGGCGCTCGGCTTGTACGCCGCGGCGGCGCTGCTTCTCTTTTCCGCAGCCTATCTCACCGGCAGGCGCGCGCCGCGCACGCTGGCGGCGGAGGGTCTCAGCGGCGCGGCGATCCTGGTGCTGGTGATCGGCGTGTTCGTGCTGCTGCAATGGTTCGCCAACGGCGGCGCCGGGGGCGCGCTGGACCAGTTCACGCTGACCGCGCTGCGCGCGCTGACCTTGCTGGCCGCCGGCCAGGTCGTTTCGCCCGCGCCTTACCAGCAGGTCGGACGCATCGGCGCGTGGCGCGGACACGCGCTGCTGGGCGCCGGTCTCGGGCTCACGCTGTTCAGCCCCGGGCTCGCGCTCAATCCGTGGTGGGGCGGCGCGCCGGCGGCGATTGCAGGCCCGCCCCTCTTCAACACCATGACGCTAGCGCTCGCCGCGCCGGCGGCGTTGCTGTTTGCGGCTTCGTACCGGCTCTACGACCGCCAACGCCTCGCCGCGCGCATCTACGCCGCGGCGGGCGGCGCATGCGCGCTGATGTGGCTCGCGCTCGAACTGCGCCGCGCCTTCCACCCCGAGACCATGAGCACGGCGCCGGTCGGCTTGTTCGAAGGCGGCTGCTACGCGCTGCTCTTTCTCGCCGCAGCGCTAGCGCTCGCCATCGCCGCGCGGCTGCGCGACAAGCGCACGCCGGAAGGGCCGTTCACGCGCGATCTGGTCAGCATCATGCGCGGCGGCGCTTGGGCGGGGCTTGGGCTCTCGGTTCTGATCCTGCTCGTGCTGCGCCATCCCATCTGGGGCGTGCAGGACGCCGAGGCCAGCAACGCGCTCTCCACCCTGCTGGCCGTGTTCGCGCAAGGCGCGGCCGTCCCGCTGGCGCTCGTGCTTGGCCGCGCGCTCTCGCGCTCGCGCGAGGTCGAGCCCACGCGCTTCGCCGCGGCGAGCGCGGCGATCCTGTTTGCGTGGAGCTTCGGCCACAGCGCCATCCGCTGGTTCGAACAGCGCGGCTACATGGACAACGGCAACGCCGTTTCCGGCCTCGAAGGCTTCGGTCACGCGCTCTGGCCGCTGATGCTGGTTGTGTTCGGCGCGGCGCTCACTGCGCGCGCGCCGGGGCGCGATACGGTGCGCGCCTATCTCTACGATCTGCAGGCGCTTTGGGCGACGGCGATCTGGCCGGCTTTGGGGTTCGCCGGCTTGGGCCTCTGGGCGCTCTTCAATCCGTGGTGGGGCGTGTGGCCGGCGGCGACGCCGCTCGCGGCGCTCGCGGCCGCGCCCGTCTGCATCCTGGCCGCGGGCTTCAGCGCATTTGCGCCGCGCATCCCCAACGCACGCTGGCCGGCATGGCTCGCGCGCGCGGCGACGCTCGCCGTCATCGCGCATGTGTTCGTGGCGATGACGCTGATGATTCGCCGCGCCTTCCACCCCGAAGCCATGACGCTCGCGCAGGGCGCGACGCAGACTGAATTGTGGATCTACTCCGTCGCCTGGGCGCTGTTCGGCGCCGCGGTGTTTTGGCTGGGCTCGCGGCGCGACGATGCGCTGATGCGCTGGTGCGGGCTTGCACTCCTGCTGATCACCACCGCCAAAGTGTTCCTGGTGGACATGGCCCAGCTCAGCGGACTCGTGCGCGTGCTCTCGTTCCTGGGCCTCGGCGCAGTGCTGCTCGCCATCGCTTGGATCGCCCGGCGCGCGACGCCGCCGAAGCCGAAACCGACCGACCTCTTGCCGATCACGCCAAGCGCGCGGCGTGGAACGCGACGTGGTCGGCGACAAAGGTCGCAATGAAAAAGTACGAGTGATCGTAGCCGTCGTGGCGGCGCAGCGTCAGTTTCTGCCCCGTTTGCTGGGCGGCGTGCTCCAACAGCTCCGGCTTCAGCTGCGACTCCAGGAACGAATCCGCCAGGCCCTGATCGACCAGGATGTCGTCGAACGGCTTGGCTTTTCCCGCTTCCATCAGCAGCGCCGAGTCATGCTCGCGCCACGCCGCGCGATCGCCGCCGAGATAAGCCGCGAACGCCTTTTCGCCCCAGGCGCAGCGCGTCGGCGAGGCGATCGGCGAGAACGCCGACACGCTCTTGAACAAGCCAGGGTGCTTCATCGCCAGCGTCAGCGCGCCGTGACCGCCCATGGAATGGCCGAAGACCGCGCGCTGCGGCCGCAGTGGAAACGCCGCTTCCACCGCCGCGATCAGATCGCGCGTGACATAGCGCTCCATCTTGAAATGCGCCGCCCACGGCGACTGCGTTGCGTCGATGTAGAAACCCGCGCCCTGCCCCAGATCGTAGGCCGGGTCGTCGGCCACGCCGTCGCCGCGCGGCGAGGTGTCCGGCGCAACGATCGCCACGCCATGCTGCGCCGCCGCGGCATAGGCGCCGGCTTTGGTGGTGAAATTGTCTTCGGTGCAGGTAAGGCCCGAGAGCCAGATCAGGTACGCGAACGGCCCATCGCCCGGCGGCGTGAAGACGGAGAGCGTCATCGCTGTGCCGGTGGCGGCGCTTTGATGCTTGGCGTAGCTCAGCACGCCGCCGTGAACGCGATGCGTCGCGCGCATTTCCATGACGATCCTCCGCCGGGCGAGATAGCGGCGATGGCCCGGCGCTTCCAGCAGGGAAACACTGCGCGCGCGGGCGGGACCGCGGACCTCTGGTCCGCAGTCTGGCGCAGCGCTGCGAAAGATGCGGGCCTGAAGGCCCGCGGTCCGGATGTTCAGGAGCTGTCGGCGGCGACCGGCGCGGGCGCGGCGT
>JBFXCP010000024.1:0-36691 GCA_050182055.1 Hyphomonadaceae bacterium | reverse complement strand
GATCGAAAGCAAAACCGGCGGCGCTTGAGGGCGCCGCCGGTTTGGTTTTCTGGCGGTCCGCCTTACCAGCGGAACGGGGTCCTGAGCGACACCCGGACATCGGGGGCGTCTTCGGTGACGCCGACATCGACGCTGGTGGCGATCGTCAGCCGCTCGGTGGCGCGGAACGAGAGGCCCAGCTGTAGCGTGCCCACCTGGAGCTCCGTGGAGCGGGTCGTCAGCCCGTTCAGTTCCGTCTCGGTGGCCATCACGTAGGAGTGCGAGTAGCCCAACGAGTACGAGAAGCGCGGGTTGAGGGCGAAGCCGAAGCCGAAGCCCATGCTGATGGAATCGCCCGGATCGACGTTGCCCACGGTCACCGTGCCGAAGGTCTGATCGATGTCGCGCTCCATATTGTAGAGGTAGCTGATCGAGCCGAAGAGGACGGCCGGGTCGGTCGGATACATCACCGACACACCGCCCTGCACGCCCCAGAAGCCCGATCCGGTCGCCAACTCGGTCGACACGCCGCTCTGATCGCGCTCGAGGTCGAACGGACCGAGGCCGCTGTCCGACTTCACCCGCGCGCTCGCCACCCAGATGGGCGCGCCGTTGCGGCCGCGATTGAGCTGATAGCGGGCGGAAACCTCGATATCGCCGAGGTCGGCGCCGTTCAGGTTAAACGTCTGCGTCGTCGTGGTGCTGTTCTGCGACAGCGTGGTCACGCGATCCGAACGGTAAATGTAAGGGATCCGTGTCTCGACTTCGAGCCGATCCGTCAACGCGTAGCGGATGGCCAGAGCCGAAGACACCGTATCTCGCGCCGTGTCGTTCGCTTCGATCAAGCCGATCTGCACGCCCGTCACGATTTCCACGCCCCGGAAAACGAGCCGGTTCGAGGAATTGCGCGAGTACTCGATCGACGGTTCGATCACCAAGCGCCCGCGCCCAAGCAGGGCGTTCTGCCCTTCCGGCAAGGAATCGACGGTCGATACTTGGGTTTCTTCCGGCGGCGCCTCGCCAACAGGCGCTGCTGGAGTAGCTGCCGGCGCATCCGGCGTGGGCGACGCGCCCGATTCCGTCTGCGTCAGCGTCACGTACGGCGTGCGGCGGTTCACCGACACCGGTTCGTCCGGCAAAGGCTGGTAGCCGAGGCCGCTATAGGGCGCGCCGGCGCCGCGGATATCGCCAAGATCCGCATCGCTCACCGTTCCGCTCATGGCGGCGATCTCGCGCCGTTGACGCTCGATCAACAAACGTTGCTCGGAGATTTGCCTTTGCTGTTCCCGGAGCAGGCGCTCCTGGGCGTTCAAGCGCGCCTCTTGTTGGGAAATCTGTTCGAGCACACGCGCGAGATCGCCCGAAGGCGCCTGCTGCGCGTGCGCGTCGCCGCTCCAGATGATAGCGCAGGCAGCCAGCGCACACGCGGCCAATGCGGCCGCACGGCGTCTCACCGTCTGCTTCATTCCAGCACGAAGCATCACCAGACCCACGTCGGAGGCACGCTCATGGCGCCCTCTCTGCACGAATTATTCCGGCGAACTTACCTGCGAGGTGATGAGATTTGGTGAAGACGGCTCTGATGGTCGCTCGTGAGCAGTCAGTAGTGCGCAGCGAGGCTGCCGGCGCTACTGACGAACGACCGCTGACTACTCACGTCACCTTAGCGCGTTCACGAACGGCGCCTGCGTCTTTGCGGTGATCTCCTCGAGCGAGACGCCATCGGCGAGCTCCAAGAGCTTCATCGGTTGTGAACCATGCTTGTCGAAAAGCGCCAACTTTCGACCGTTTGAGCGCGAATACACCCTAAGGGCGACATTCTCAGTCACAATTCCCTTGCCATTTCCCGATCGTTAACCATATGCAATCGTGGGTTAGATGGTTTCAGGGGCCTAAAATGGGCGACTTGGCGGTGCTTTCTCATGCCGTCAGCGGGAATCCGCCAGCTGACATCTTCAGACCACCGCCAGTTGTCGAGCCGCCAGAAGTCCAAAAAGACCCCCGCCTGCGAAACGCTTGGCAGACCCTGCTCGGCCGCTGGAGAGGGCTTTATGACTCGTTTCACGGCGAAGCATGCGAGGCCTGGAACGACTACCAGCAATCTGAACAACAACGAAAGCGAATTGCAGACGAGGAGGACCGTCAGCAACCTTCCTACTGGCCTGGTTGGGTGTACGCACTAATCTTGCTGTTCTTATTCAGCGTTGAAGTGCCGTTTAACCAGCAAGCGTTCGAGTACGTGTTTCTTAGCACTCGGAACGTGTCATGGGCTGTTGCGGTCATCATTGCAGCTGCGCTGCTGGTGGTGGCGCACTACGTCGGATTGTCAATCCGCCAGCTCGGCTACAGCGTGTTACGGTTTCGCGATCGCTTCATGCCGACGGGTAGTATCGCCGTTCCCGTCACGATCAACCTGTTCGTCATTTCGGCACTTCTGCTGTTCGCAGCATTCCTGATTTACATAGTCTCCGTGTTTCGCCAGGGCTACATTGCGCTCATTACGGCGGCCAATGGCCAACGCGTGGACGTCGGTGCCGTTCTGGCGCAGACGCTGGATAACTTGGCGCTACGCACTCCGGGCTGGATGATGTTCGCAATTAACGCGGGAATTGTAGTCACCGCGATCATACTTTGCATGTTTGCGCACGATCCGAATCCGCAATTCGCTAGGATCGATGAAAAAGCGAAGGCTGCGAAAAAGAAGTTCTTTAACCTCATCAAGCGCTACGACATCCGTGTTGCGCGCGCAGAGGCTGTCTTCGACAATCAGTGCAAAGCCGTACGCGATACAGATGAATTGGGGCGTTAGCGCTAATGTTGCGTATCTCTCGTAGAGCGGCGTTGGCCGGCGCGCTTTTCTCTACCGGCATCCTTGGCTGGTGCCTTGGTGGCTGCACTGAGAACGCGCAACGCAACTGGTGCGCAGTCCAGGGACGGGGGATACTCATCATTGTTGACCGGACAACTCCCCCCACAGATGCGGAACAGCGCCAAATCCGGCAAAGTATCAATGCGATTCGCGAAGGCCTCTCAGGCGGTGATCGTCTCCAACTGAGCAGCATCGAGGACATATTCGCGAACTCGTCTACTCATGACATTGGGTGTTTTCCAGAGTGCAGCCCCAACGACGGCAACTGCTCGGCAGGCATTCAGTTGGTCGATAGGAGCGCTTTCAACGCCGACCTTGATGAAGCCATCGATCGTGTTTTGACGCCGGCACCGGAGCAATCCACGTCTGATGTCGCCGCTACGATCGCTGGCGTCGCTACTAGTTTTGCTGCCGAGCGGCCGGTTACCGAACTGTACGTCTTCTCGGACATGATCGAGAACAGTCGGCACTTGCCGAGCGAGCGGCTATTCGCGCTTCCCGTGGCTGAGTCCCTCAGTATTGTGCGCGACAACCGTGCCATTCCGGACCTAAACGGCGCTCGTGTGCATATCGTCGGAATGGGCAGAGGCCATCAGATTGGCCGAAACCCGATTACCGCGGAACAAATGCATCAGTTGCGCGACTTTTGGGATGCCTACTTTCAAGAAGCAACCGGTCGTCCGCCCAGCTATGAATCCGTGATCACACGCTGAAGCGTCACCTTAGCGCGTTCACGAACGGCGCCTGCGTCTTTGCGGTGATCTCCTCGAGCGAGACGCCATCGGCGAGCTCCAAGAGCTTCATCGGTTGTGAACCATGCTTGTCGATCTCGAACACGCCGAGGTCGGTAATCACGAGATCGACGACGTTCACGCCCGTCAGCGGCAGCGTGCATTGCGTGAGCAGCTTCGGCGCGCCCTCCTTCGAGGTGTGCTCCATCACGACGACGACGCGCTTCACGCCGGCGACGAGATCCATCGCCCCGCCCATGCCCTTCACCATCTTGCCCGGCACCATCCAGTTGGCGAGGTCGCCCCGGTCGGTCACCTCCATGGCGCCGAGGATGGAAAGGTCGATGTGCCCGCCGCGGATCATCGCAAACGAGTCCGCGGACGAGAAATAGGAGGTCTTCTTAAGCGCCGTTATGGTTTGCTTACCGGCGTTAATCAGATCGGCGTCGATTTCATCCTCGTAGGGGAACGGCCCCATACCCAGCATGCCGTTCTCGGACTGGAGCGTCACCTCCATCCCCTCGGGAATGTAGTTCGCAACGAGCGTCGGAATGCCGATGCCGAGATTGACGTAGAAGCCGTCGCGCAATTCCTTGGCGGCGCGCTGCGCAAGCTGATCGCGGGACCACGGCATTATGCATTCTCCCGCTGACGCACGGTGCGCTGCTCGATGCGCTTCTCGAAATTGCCCTTAACGATCCGGTCAACATAGATGCCCGGCGTGTGGATCGCGTCTGGATCGAGTTCGCCGGTCTCCACCAGGATCTCGACCTCGGCGACGCACTTCTTGCCGGCGGTCGCCATCATCGGATTAAAGTTGCGCGCGGTCTTGCGGTAGATGAGGTTGCCTTCCCGGTCGCCCTTCCACGCCTTGACGATCGAAAGATCGGCGACCAGGCCGGTTTCGAGAACGTACGTCTCGCCATTGAAGACCTTCGTCTCCTTGCCCTCCGCCACCAGCGTGCCGACGCCAGTCTTGGTGTAGAAGCCAGCAATGCCCGCGCCCCCTGCCCGGCAGCGTTCGGCAAGCGTGCCCTGCGGGTTGAACTCGAGCTCAAGTTCGCCGCTCAGATACTGGCGGGCGAACTCCTTGTTCTCGCCGACGTAGGACGAGACCATCTTTTTGATCTGCTTGGTCTCCAGCAGTAGCCCCAAGCCCCAGCCGTCGACGCCGGCGTTGTTGGAGATGACGGTGATGCCTTTCACGCCGCTGTCGCGCAGCGCAATGATCAGGTTCTCGGGGATGCCGCAAAGGCCGAAGCCGCCGCTCATAACCGTCATGCCGTCGAACGTCATGCCCTCGAGCGCGGACTTGGCGTCCGGATAGACTTTGTTTGCCATGAACGCCCGTTTACGTAGCGGCGCGCTGCGACGCAACCTGCCGGGACGGAAATACAAGTTTCAGAAAAAGTTGCGCCGGCGGCTGAGCCGGCCGCCGGCGCTTTTTCATCCCTGAGGTGGGATGAGAACCTAGCCCCGGTACGAGCGAGGGACGAAAATCGTCCGGAACTGGCGAGGATAAAACACTGACCCGGTTGAACCCGTGCTGAACGCATTCATCATCCCGCCCGCCGGAGAAATCGTTGCCGCGCATCGGCGGAATTCGCGCCGCTGCAGAAAAAATTGCGCCGGCGGCTGAGCCGGCCGCCGGCGCTTTGTTTCATCCCTTAGGTGGGATGAGAACCTGGCCCCGGTACGAGCGAGGGACGAAAATCGTCCGGAACCGGGGATCATAAAACACCGCCCCGGTTGAACCCGCGCTGAACACATTAATCACGCGACAACGTCAGGAAACGCCCCAATCCGTGAGGATTTCCGCGGAATTCGCGCCTGGGCGGGCGGGCGGTCCCTGAACGGCGCCGGGCGTGCGTGAAAATTTTGGCGTCGGCCCGGGCTGAATCACGCCGTCAACCTCTATGAACGTTTCCCGCGCCGCGTTGTGGGCGTGCGCGGGCGCTTCAGCCATGGAGAGTACGGGCGCGAAACAGACGTCTGTGCCCTCCAGCAGCGCGGTCCACTGCTCGCGCGTCTTGCTGCGGATCACCTCGGCGACCTTCGCCGACATCGCCGCCCACTGCGACCGATCCATTTGCGCGGAGAATAGCGGATCGCCGGCGAGCCCCGCCTTCTCCAGCAGCAGCGCGTAGAATTGCGGCTCCAGCGAACCAAGAGTGACGAACTGACCGTCCGCGGTTTCGTAAACGTCGTAGAAAGGCGCGCCGCCGTCGAGCAGGTTGGCGTCGCGGTCGTCGCTCCAGATGCCGGCGGCGCGCAAGCCGTACATCACGCTCATCAAGGACGCCGTTCCATCGGTGATCGCGGCGTCGATCACCTGGCCTTTGCCCGAGCGCGCCGCCTCGAACAGCGCCGCGCACACGCCCATCGCCAGATAGAGCGCGCCGCCGCCGTAATCGCCGACAAGGTTAAGCGGCGGCGACGGCGGAGCGTCCTTGCGGCCCATCGCGTAGAGCGCGCCGGAGAGCGCGATATAGTTGAGATCGTGCCCCGCCGCCTGCGCGAGCGGACCGGTCTGCCCCCAGCCGGTCATGCGGCCGTAGATCAGGCGTGGATTGCGCGCGAGCGCTTCGTCCGGGCCGAGACCCAAGCGCTCCATGACGCCGGGCCGGAACCCTTCGATCAGCACGTCCGCCTTCTCGATCAGCGCCAGCGCCGTGGCGATGTCGGCAGGGTCTTTCAAATCGAGCGCGATCGAACGGCGCCCGCGTGCGGTGACATCGAACTTGGCCCCGCCGCGTCCGCCCATGCGGTCGACCCGCACGACATCGGCGCCCATGTCCGACAACAGCATGCAGCAGAACGGTCCCGGCCCGATGCCGGCGAACTCGATCACCTTCACGCCCGAAAGCGGACCGCTGCCCATGCCTTAACCCCTATTTACCTTCACGTTTGCTACACCACGTTTCGGCACTGTACTTATAAGTCTTTGCGCCTGCCGTCGCCGGGCGCCGGAGCGTTAACCTTGCGCATTGTCGTGCGAGATATCGACGCCCGCGGCGCGCGCGAAGCCCAAGCCTTGCTGGCTGGCGCCGGGATCGAAGTGGCGGCCCTGGCCGGCCCCTATCGTGCAGCGCCGGATGGCGAGGACGTCGCCATTTTTCCCGCCCTCGCCGGCCACGCCGCCGCGGCGGAGGACCTCGCGCGCGCATGCGCCGCCGCCGAGCGCGCGCCGCTCGTGCGCCTCGTCGGTCTGTCCGCGGCTGCGCCGGCGCCGATGGGCCTCGCAGCGCAGGAGGGTTTCACGGGCGCAGTAGCGCTCGATGCGCCGCCGAAACTTCTCGCCGCGCAGATGCACGCCTGGCTGCGCGTCGCCGCCGCCGATGACGAGCGCCAGCGCCGCGCGGCGACCGCCGCCGACATCGGCGCGCCCTCGCCGCAGCCGGTCGACGCGCGCAAGCTGCGCGCGCTCTATGTTGGCGCGCCGAGCTCCATGTTCCTCGCGCTTGAGCGCGCGCTGGCCGATCACGGCGGCCTCGTCGCCGCGGCGTTCTCTTCTTACGCAGGCTTCGACCACTTGCATGACGAACCGTTCGACGCGGTGGTGCTCAACGGCGCGCAGAATGCCGGCACGGCGATCTCGCTTTGCGCCGCGCTCCGCCGCAATGCGACGCTCTATCACTTGCCGACGATGGTCGTGACTGCGCCTGGCGATCTCGCGACGGCCGCCGCCGCGATCGAACGCGGCGCTTCCGCCGTCGCTGAAGCCAACGCGCCGTGCGGCCCAAGCCTCGGCTGGCTGTTCGAAGCGGTGCGCCGCGAGCGCCGCCGCCGCGGCGCCGAGCACGAGATCCGCGCACTCCGCGATCTCATGGGCGACTCGCGCACCGGTCTGTTTCGGCGCGCGTCGTTCGACGCGCATTTGGCGCGCCTCGCCGCCGATCATCACGCCAGCGGCCGCCCAATGGCGCTTGCGGCGCTGCGCGTCATGCCCGCACCAGGCGCGCGCGATCCCGCTGAACACACCTGGAAGAAGGGCTTCAGCGAAATTGCGAGCCTTGCCGGCCGGCTGATGCGCGAAACGGATTCAGGCGCGACGTTGGGACGCGACATTGTCGTCGTGGCGCTGCCCGCCTCACAATTGAAAAGCGCCAAGCGCACCGCAGAGCGCATTGCATCCGTGGCGGAATGCACCGCGTTCGCCTCCGGCGACGGGACGGCGGGCCCGCTCGTGTTCGAGCAAAGCTGTGTCGAGCTTCAGCCGGGCGAGAGCGGCGCAGGCCTGCTCGCGCGCGCGCTGCGGGCGCTGGAGGTCGACACCGTTCCCGCCGAAACCGGCAACGCCTAGGCTGCCTTGCGCACGGCGAGGCGGGCCATCGCTTCCAGCACGCCGCGCAGCGCTTTCAGGCGTTGCGTCGCCTCCGGCCAGCCGGCCTGCACGACCAGCTTGCCGTCGGGCCGCATCTTGAAGTCGTCAGGCCGCTCGGTGATGTAGCGCACCAGCGCCATCGGATCGGGGAAGCCGGTGTCGCGGAACGTCATCACCGCGCCTTTCGGACCCGCGTCGAGCTTGGCGATCTGGCAGCGCCGGCAGAGCGCCTTCAGCGCGGCCACGGCAATGAGTTGATCCGCCTCCGCCGGCAACGGCCCGAAGCGATCGATGAGTTCCGCGGCGAAGGCCTCGCGCTCCTGATCGGTGTCCAGTTCGGCCAAGCGCCGATAGAGCGACAGGCGCACAGTGAGATCGGCGACATAATCTTCTGGGATCAGCACGGACGCGCCGACATTGATCTGCGGCGACCACGATCTCTCGCTGACCGTCTCCTCCTTGCCTTCGCGCAGGGCCTGCACGGCTTCTTCCAGCATCGACTGATAGAGTTCGACGCCGACTTCGCGGATATGCCCCGATTGCTCCTCGCCCAGCAGATTGCCTCCCCCGCGCATGTCGAGATCGTGACTCGCCAGAGTGAAACCAGCGCCGAGGCTATCGAGTGAGGACAGAATCTTGAGCCGCTTCTCGGCGCTTGCGGTCAACGCTTGCTCAGCCGCGGTGGTCAGATACGCATAGGCGCGCAACTTCGATCGGCCCACGCGGCCGCGCAGCTGGTAGAGCTGCGCCAAGCCGAACATGTCGGCGCGAAAGACGATGAGCGTATTGGCGCGGGGGATATCGAGCCCGGACTCGACGATGCTGGTCGAGAGCAGCACATCGTACGCGCCGTCGTAGAAACTGGTCATGATTTCGTCGAGCGAGCCCGCCGCCATCTGTCCGTGCGCGATCGCGAACGTCACCTCCGGCACGGTGCGGCGCAGGAAGTCCGCCGCCTCGTCCAGATCGGCGATGCGCGGCGTGACGAAAAAGCTCTGGCCGCCGCGGTACTTCTCCCGCAGCAGCGCTTCGCGCACCGTCACCGCGTCGAACGCCGTCACGTAGGTGCGCACCGCCATGCGGTCGATCGGCGGTGTGGTGATGAGGCTCATTTCGCGGATGCCCGCCAGCGCGAGCTGAAGCGTGCGGGGAATGGGCGTGGCCGACAGCGTGAGCGCGTGCACGTCGGCGCGCATGTCCTTGAGGCGCTCTTTGTGCTTCACGCCGAAGTGCTGCTCTTCGTCGATGATCATGAGACCGAGGTCGAGGAACTTCACCGTCTTCGCCAGCAGCGCATGGGTGCCGACAACGATCTCGACGCCGCCCGCCTCGAGCGCCGCCTTGGTCTCCGCCGCCTCCTTGGCATTCACCAAACGCGACAGCTGGCGCACGCGCACCGGCAAACCGCGGAAGCGGTCGCTGAAGGTGCGGAAGTGCTGGCGGCAGAGCAGCGTCGTTGGCGCGACCACCGCCACCTGCTTGCCGCTCATGGCGACGAGGAACGCCGCGCGCAGCGCCACTTCCGTCTTGCCGAAGCCGACATCGCCGCAAATGAGCCGGTCCATCGGCCGGCCCGCCGCGAGATCGCCCACAACATCGTCGATCGCGGCGAGCTGATCTTCCGTTTCCTCATACGGGAAGCGCGCGCAGAACTCGTCCCACACGCCTTCCGGCGGCGCCACAGGATCGGCGGTGCGCGTGGCGCGCTGCGCGGCGATGCGCAACAATTCTTCCGCCATGTCGCGCAGGCGCTGCTTGGCGCGCGCCTTGCGGCTCTGCCACGCCACGCCGCCGAGCTTGTCCAGCTGCGCTTCGGCGTCCTCGGCGCCGTAGCGGCTGACAAGTTCAATGTTTTCGACCGGCAGATAGAGTTTGTCGCCGCCAAGGTAGGTCAGGTCGAGGCAGTCGTGGGGTGCGCCCGCCACGTCGAGGGTCTTCAGGCCCTCGTATCGGCCCACGCCGTGGTCCTGGTGGACGATGAGGTCGCCCGGCGACATCGCCGCGGCTTCCGCTATCACGTTGGCGGCTTTGCGCCGCTTGCGCGGGCGCGCCAGGCGATCGCCGAGAATGTCCTGCTCCGACAGGAAGGCGAGCCCTTCCGCCTCGAAGCCATGCTCGAGCGGCAACACCACGAGCGCGTGGGCGCCCTTCGGCAGCGCCGCGGCTTCGCGCCATGACGTCACACGTACGACGGCCTCCACGCCGTGATCGCTCAGCACGCCGCCCAAGCGTTCCGCCGAGCCGTCCGACCACGCGGCGACGACCACCCGCCGCTTTGCCTTTTCCAGCGCGGCGATGTGCTGGGCGGCGGCTTCAAACACGTTCGCGTCGGCGGTCTGCCGCTCGGGCGCAAAATCGCGACCCGCGCGTGCGCCGAGGTCCAACCGCTTCTTGGCGTCGCTGTCGAAATGCGTGAACCGGCGCACCGTGTGCGCTGCGAGCGCCGCGTCGAGCGCGTCCTGGTTCAAGTAGAGCAGGTCCGGCTCCGGCGCACGGAACGGCGAACCGCCGCGTGGAATCGGCGCCGTCCTGCGCGACTCGTAGTGGTCACGCGCCGTTTCCACACGCTCCTTCAGCGCGTCTTCGGCCAGCGCGTCGAACGCGACCAGCGCGCCTGCGCCGCAATAGTCGAACACGGTCTCCAGCCGCTCATAGAAGAACGGCAGCCATTGCTCGACGCCCTGACGGCGGATCCGCGCACTCACCGAATCGTAGAGCGGATCGTTCACCGCGCCGAACGCCTGACCGAAGCGGCGGCGAAACTGCAGCACCGTCAACTCATCCAGCAGCACTTCGCTGACCGGCGTCAGCACCGCCGCGTTGAGGCGCGCTTTGGAGATCTGCGTTTCCGGATCGAAGCTGCGGATGGTCTCCAATGTGTCGCCAAAGAAATCAAACCGCAGCGGCTCGCTCGCGCCCGGCGTGAACACGTCGATCAAGCCGCCGCGCACCGCAAATTCTCCCGGCGTGCGCACGGTCGAAGCGCGCGCGTAGCCGTTGACCACCAGGTAGCTCTCCAGCTCCTGCATCGAGGTCTCGGCCCCCGCGCGCGCCGCGAAGGCGCCTTCGGCCATGCGCTTGCGCGGCGGCGTGCGCTGTGCGACCGCGGACGCGGTGGCGATCACCAGCAGCGGCGCGCGCTCCCCGTGGCGCCGCGCCATGTGCGACAGCGCCGCGCATCGCTGCGCCGCCACCGCCGCTGCTGGCGAAATGCGATCGTACGGCAACGTGTCCCAGGCCGGCAGCCGCAACGTCTCAAGCTCGGGCGCAAAGAAGCGCGCCGCCGCCTCGAAATGCGCCGCGCGTGTTTCATCGCGTGCGACGAACAGCGTCACCCCGCCGCGCAGGCGCGCAGCTTCCGCGAGCCCCGCAGCGTCAATGCCTTCGGGCGCGCCGGTCACCACCAGCGCGTCGTTCGACTTCGCCAGCGTTTCGATCAGGCGCAACGGGAGAGCAGCGTCTTTCATCAGGGCTTACGGGCCATCTCAATGCGGAAGGCGCGAATCAGCGCCAGCGTCGGCGTTTCGAATTCGGGCGGCGCGGCCGCCTGCTCGGTGATCCAGTCGTAGACGTACTGATCGGGCGCATCGAGCAGGCGCTCGAAGTCCACAAGACCGCCTTCGTCCAACTCCAGGAGCCGCGCGTCGGCGAAACCGCCCAGAATCAGATCAATCTCACGGAATCCCCGCCGCCAGGCGCGGAACCTGAGCTTCTTGAAACGATCATCCATGGCGCGCGGAAACTAGCCGAAAGCGGAAGGGGCCGCGCTATAACCCATATGGTAGGCGGTGTCAGCGCTATCCAGACGATGAGTGACGTTTCGCCTCCCGCGGCCCTTGAGGCCCTGCTCTCCCCGGCGCGTGCGCCGAAGGGGGCGCGACGCGACGTCATGGACCTGATCGCGAAGGTTGCGGGCGGACGCTTGGTGCGCGACCTCGTCTTGCTGCCGCCCAACAGCGCCATCGATCGGCGCAATCGGGTGCGCATCGCCGAAACCGAGGACGGCGAAATCGCCACCATCGAGGCCGAAGTCGACGGCCACATGCCCGCGTACAAGAGTCTGCCCCATCGCATCCGGCTGCGCGACGAGACGGGTTTTCTCACCGTCGCCTACTTTCGCGGTCACGAAGAGATGTTGAAGCGCATGTGGCCGGTCGGCCAAACTCGGCTGATCAGCGGCAAGGTCACCTTCCATGACGGCATGCGCCAGATGCTGCACCCGGATTACGTCGTCGATCCCGCCAAGGGCGAGGCGCCGCCGCAGGTCGAACCGATCTATCCGCTGACGCAAGGCCTGCCCGGCCGCACGCTTTCGCGCGCGATCCTCGGCGCGCTCGACGGCGTGCCCGAAGCGCCTGAGTGGCTCGAAGCGACCACCGTCAAGGCGCACGACTGGCCGGACTTCCGCACCGCGCTCGAACACATTCATCGCCCGGCGTCTCCCGATGATGTTGCGCCCGAGGGCGCGTTTCGAACGCGACTTGCGTATGATGAGCTGTTCGCGCGCCAGTGCGCGCTCAGGCTGCGACGCTCGCACCGGCGCAAGGAGCCAGGGCGCGCCATTGTCGGCGATGACAGCCGCGCCGGCGCGCTGCTGAAGAGCCTGCCCTACGCGCCCACCGGCGCGCAGACGCGCGCCGTCGCCGAAATCTTCGCCGACATGGGCGAGCCCGCGCCGATGTTGCGCCTGCTCCAAGGCGATGTCGGCTCCGGCAAAACGCTCGTCGCCGCGCTCGCCATGGCGCGTGCAGCGGAGGCCGGACTGCAGAGCGCCATGATGGCCCCCACGGATCTGCTCGCGCGCCAGCACGGCGCGACGCTGGCGCCGATGCTGGAAGCCGCGGGCGTGCCCATGGTGGTGCTCACCGGCCGTGACAAAGCGAAAGACCGCAAGGCGATCCTGGAGCGGCTCGCTTCCGGCGAAGCGGCTGTCGTCGTCGGTACGCACGCGCTGTTCCAAGAGGAAGTCGTCTTCAACGACCTTGGCCTCATTGTGATTGACGAGCAGCACCGCTTCGGCGTGTCCGACCGCATGCGCATGGTCTCGAAGGGCTTTGCGCCGCACGTGCTGGTGATGAGCGCCACGCCGATCCCGCGCACGCTGGCGCTCTCGATCCACGGTGACATGGACCTCTCCGTCCTCGACGAGAAGCCGCCGGGCCGCCAGCCGATCAAGACCGCCACCATGCCGATGTCGCGCATGAGCGAAATTGCCGACGCCATCGGCGATGCGGCCAAGCGCGGAGAGCGCGCCTATTGGGTCTGCCCGCTGATCGAGGAGAGCGAGGCCGTCGACTTGGCGGCTGTCGAAGACCGCTATCAGGAGCTCAAGGCGCGCTTCGGCTCAGGCGTTGAGGTGGTGCACGGGCGGCTCTCGCCGACGCAGCGCGAAGCCGCGATGGAGCGCTTCCGCAGCGGCGCGTCGTTTCTGCTGGTCGCCACAACGGTCATCGAAGTCGGCGTCAACGTGCCCGAAGCGACGATCATGGTGATCGAGCACGCCGAGCGCTTCGGCTTGGCGCAATTGCACCAGTTGCGCGGCCGCGTCGGGCGTGGCGACAAACAGGGCTCGTGCGTGCTGTTGTGGAAACCTCCGCTCGGCGAAGTCGCCAAGGAACGGCTCGACGCCATCCGGCGCAACGACGACGGCTTCGCCATCGCCGAGATCGACTTCCGCATGCGCGGCGCGGGTGACATGCTCGGCACCCAGCAATCGGGGCTCCCGCCGTTCCGCTTGGTTAGCCCCGAAGCGCATGCGGGAATGCTGGGCGCCGCAGATAAGGAAGCGCGCCTCGCCATCCAACGCGACCCCGACCTCGCCACCCCGCGTGGGCAGGCGATCCGGTTGGTGCTGGCGCTGTTTGGGTATGCGGAGGCCGGGGAACTGGCGCGCAGCGGCTAGCCGTATGGACCGCCTACGGTCCAACGCTTGCATTTTTCTCCGCGCGCCGTTCAAAACGGCCCGTGACCGACACGACCCTCTCCACCCCGCGCGCGACCCGCGCCAACGCTGTCCCCGTCTCGTGCTTCATCCGCGCCAAGAACGAGGAGCGGTTGATTGCGGAGGTGATCCGGGCGGCGTTCCAGGTCGTAGACGAGGTCGTGGTCATCGATTCCGGCTCCACCGATCGCACCAAGCAACTGTGCGAAGCCGAAGGCGCGCGCTTCGTGCCCTCGCCCTGGCTCGGCGGCGGCAAGCAGAAACGCCTTGGCGAAGATGCGTGCAGGCACGATTGGGTGCTCGACCTCGACGCCGACGAAATCGTCACCCCGGAACTGGCCGAAGAAATCCGCGCGCTCTTCGCCAACGGCGCGGAGCCGCCGCACCACGTCTATCAGTTCAAACTGGTGACGAAGCCGCCGGTGGGCCAGCCCTGGTGGAATGCTGCCGTGGTCTATCGCAATCGCTTCTACGACCGGCGTAGGATTCACGCCCGCGATCACGCCGGTTGGGATCAGTTGGAAATTCCGAGTGATTGGACCATAGGCAAGTTTAAGGCGCCGATCCTGCATTGCTCCTTTCGCGATCTCGCGCAGCTCAACGACAAGTTCAACCGCAATTCCTCTTCGCGCGCCAACGACACCATGCTGAAGCCGTTCTGGTACGTGGCGCTGCGGCTCGTGGCGGCGCGGCCTTGGTACTTTGTCCATCACTACATCATGCGCGGGCTCTGGCGCGCCGGCTGGTACGGCTTCGCCGTGGCCAACATCGCCGCACACGGACGCTGGCTGAAAGACGCCAAGATGATGGAAATCCATCTCCGCAACCGCGAAAAGCGCGGCGATGGCTGACGCCCCCGCGATCGTCTGGCTGCGCCAGGACCTTCGCCTCGCCGACAATCCGGCCTTGAATGCAGCCATCGCGACAAAGCGGCCGCTCGTGCTGCTGTTCGTGCTGGACGACGAAACGCCCGGACGCTGGAAAATCGGAGCGGCCTCGCGCTGGTGGCTGCATCGCAGCCTGCAAGCGCTGCAGCGCGACATCGCCAAGCGCGGCGGCGCGCTGACATTGCGGCGCGGCGACGCGACCAAGATCGTCCAATCCCTTGCGCAAGAGACCGGCGCCGCCGCGGTATTCTGGAACCGGTGCTACGAACCTTACGCCATCACGCGCGACAGCGCACTGAAGGATGCGCTGAAGCTGCGTGGGATCCAAACCGAGAGCAGCAACGGCGCGCTGCTGTTCGAGCCGTGGACGGTGCGCACCAAGAGCGGCGAGCCATTCAAGGTGTTCACCCCATTCTGGCGCGCCTGCTTGCAGCAAAGCGATTGGCGCGCGCCAGAGCCCGCGCCGAAGCGCCTGAACGCGTTCGCCGGCGAGCTCGCCAGCGATGCGCTGGAGGATTGGCGTCTGCTGCCCACGAAGCCCAATTGGGCGGCCGGTTTCGAACCGGAATGGACGCCCGGCGAAGCGGGCGCGCAGGCCGCGCTGGCGCGCTTCGTCGACGCGCGGCTCGGCGCCTATCCCGAAGCACGCGATCAACTCGGCGCTTCCGGCACGTCGCGTCTGTCGCCGCATCTGCATTGGGGCGAACTCTCGCCGGCGCAGGTGCGTGCCGCGGTCGAGTTTGCGGCGGGCGGCGAACCGCGCCTCCAGCGCGGCGCAGACAAGTTCCTGGCGGAGATCGGCTGGCGCGAATTCTCCACCAATCTTCTCTTTCATTGGCCCACGCTGCCGGAAGCAAACTGGCGCGCGCAATTCGACGCGTTTCCCTGGCGCGACGATCCCGAGGCGCTCGAAGCCTGGCGGCGCGGCCGCACCGGCTATCCGGTGGTCGACGCCGCGATGCGCGAGCTCTGGGCCACCGGCTACATGCACAACCGCGCCCGCATGATCGCCGCGTCGTTCCTGATCAAGCATTTGCTGATCGACTGGCGCCACGGCGAAGACTGGTTCTGGGACACTCTCGTCGACGCCGACCTCGCCAACAACGCTGCGTCCTGGCAGTGGGTTGCCGGCTCCGGCGCGGACGCCTCGCCGTATTTCCGCATCTTCAATCCCGTCACCCAGGGCGAGCGGTACGACGCTGAGGGGGCCTACGTCCGCCGCTGGGTTCCCGAATTGGCGGCGCTCCCGAACGACGTGCTGCACAGCCCCTGGACCGCCCCGCCCGACGTCCTACGTAAAGCTGGCGTGGAACTCGGGCGCACCTATCCGCGTCCTCTGGTGGACCACGCCGAGGCGCGCGCCCGGGCGCTGGCGGCCTTTGCGTCGGTGTCATCCAGCGGCTGAGCGTGCGCGTACCAGTCGAGCCCCTTGGGCGCCGCATAGAGCACCACCTTTGGACGACGCCAGCTTTCAGCCCAGACCCCCGGCGACCTCCGCCCGCGAGGTCTCTGCGCTCCGCATTCCGATCGCCGCCAAGCTTGTCCTCAGCGCCCTCGCCCGGATTCGCGGCGGCGTGATCGATGTGCGCCTTCCGGGCGGCGAAGCGCTTCGGCTGGGCGACGGCGGCGGGCGCGCCATCCCGTTGCGCATTCATGACTACCGCTTCGCCACGCGTGTGCTGCGCAATGGCGACATCGGCTTCGCGGAAAGCTGGATCGCGCGCGAATGGGATACGCCCGTACTTGCCGATCTCCTCGTGCTTCTCGCAGACAACATCGAGCGCTTCCAGCGCGAGTTCGAGGGCGGCTTCCTCGGCAAGACGCTAAACTGGCTGCGCCACTTGGCCAACGACAACACGCGCGCGGGTGCGCGGCGCAACATCCTGGCCCACTACGATCTCGGCAACGCGTTCTACGAAGCATGGCTCGATGCTTCGATGACCTATTCCTCGGCGCGGTTCGACCGCCCGGGCGCCGACACTTTGGAGGCGGCGCAGCGCGAAAAATACCGCGCCCTCGCGCAGCATCTCGATCTGCGCCCTGGCGAACACGTGCTCGAAATCGGCTGCGGATGGGGCGGTTTCGCCGAAGTGGCCGCCGCCGAATTCGGCGCCCGCGTCACCGGTCTCACCATCAGCGATGCGCAGCTCGCGTACGCGCGCGCGCGGATGGCGCGGCTTGGACTGAGCGACCGGGTCGAGATCCGGCGCCAGGACTACCGCGATGTCGAGGGCGCATTCGACAAAGTGGCGTCGATCGAGATGTTCGAAGCCGTGGGCGAACGCCACTGGGCCGCGTACTTCGCGAAAGTCGCCGCCGTGCTGAAGCATGGCGGACTGGCGGCGTTGCAGGTCATCACCATCGACGATGCGTTGTTTGCGCGCTATCGCCGCCGCACCGACTTCATCCAGCGCTACGTGTTTCCCGGCGGCATGCTCGCCAGTCCGTCTCGGCTGCGCGAGGAAACCCGCAAAGCCGGCCTCGAATGGCTCCGCGACGACGCCTTCGGCGCCTCCTACGCCGCGACGCTCGCCGCATGGACGCAGCGGTTCGAGCACGCGTGGCCGAAAATCGCGCGGCTCGGCTTCGACGATCGCTTCAAGCGCCTGTGGCGATTCTACCTGGCGTACTGCGAGGCCGGATTCCGGACAGGCCGCACCGACGTCCTGCAGATTGCGCTGCGCAGGCCGTAACCGCCCTACCCAGACGCGGGTTGAAGCCGCCAAAGGAGCGGCCTAGCGTTGGGCCCATGAGCGATTTGCCCCCCGATCCCGTCGTCTCCTGCGCCTGGCTGGCCGAGCGGCTCGATGCGCCCGACATCCGCGTCATCGACGCCACCTGGTTCATGCCCGGCGATCCGCGCGACGCCAAAGCCATCTACGCCGAGCGGCGCATCCCGGGCGCCATCTTCTTCGACATCGACGAGATCGCCGACACATCGAGCGACCTGCCGCACATGTTGCCGCCGCCGGAAAAATTCGCGTCGCGGATGAAGAAGGCCGGCGTCGGTGACGGCTGCCGCGTCGTCGTCTACGACAATCACGGCATCTTCTCCGCCGCGCGCGTGTGGTGGACGTTCCGCGTCATGGGCCACGAGGACGTGGTCGTCCTCGACGGCGGCTTCCCGGCCTGGGAGCGCGGCGGCTTTCCGATCGAAACCGGCGCGCCGCAGCAGCGCATGGCGCGCCACTTCACGCCGCGCATGCGCCACGACCTTGTGCGCAACTTGGCCGACGTGCAGCGCGCGATCGAAAGCGGCGGCCGCACGCCGATCCTCGACGCGCGCGCCGCGCCCCGCTTTCGCGGCGAAACGCCGGAGCCCCGCGCAGGCCTACGCTCGGGTCACATGCCCGGCGCGCGCAACGTGCCGTTCGCGTCGCTGCTCACCGGCGAAGGCGCGCTGAAGTCTGCGGATGAGCTGAAGCAGGCGTTCGACGCCGCCGGCCTCGATCCCAAAGCCGCGCCGATCTGCAGCTGCGGCTCGGGGCTGACCGCCGCCGTCATCGCGCTCGCGTTGGCGCGCCTCGGCCGCTGGGACGCCGCCATCTACGACGGTTCCTGGACCGAATGGGGCGGACGCGAAGACACAGCTGTCGTCACCGGCCTCTAATGGCGACCCCGGCGTGACTCGAACACGCAACCGGCCGCTTAGAAGGCGGCTGCTCTATCCAGTTGAGCTACGGGGTCGGCGGCGCGATTAGGGATTGGGGATTGGGCGCTCGTCAAGGCGCGACGCGCGCCTGCGGCCGGCGACGCCTAATGCGACCACGGCTCTCTGCGGCGGAACGCAAAATTGTCGCTGTAGGACTTGATCTGACGCTTGGCGGCGGGGCGCTCGGTCACCTGGTGGGGAATGGCGTGCGCCTGGGCGAAAGCGATGGCGGCCTCCTTGGTGTCGAACTCGATCCGGACTTGCGCATTGGTGTCGCCCGACGTGACCCAGCCCATTAACGCATCCGGACGCGGCGCGGCCGCGGGCACGAACTCCAGCCGCCATTTGCGCTGGCCCGCTTGGCCCGATTGCATCGGGTTCTTCGCCGGTTGATAGATTTTCGCCAGCATCCGCCTGCCTCTTGCGCCGCGATGGCTACACGCGCGCGCCGCAAATGAAAAGGGCGGCCAACGCGCCGCCCTCCTCCGAACCTTGCAACGCAGGCCTAGTTCAGCGCCTCCTTGAGCGCCTTGCCCGGACGGAATTTCGGCCGGTTGCCGGCGGGCACGACGACCTCTTCGTTGGTCTGCGGGTTGCGCGCCTTGCGCTCTTTCGTACGAGTCACCGCGAACACGCCGAACGCCGGCAGCCGCACTTCGTCGCCGCGCTTCAACGCAGCGGTGATCGCCTCGAACACGGCGTTGACCGCGTCTTCCGCCTTTAACTTCGGCTCGCTCATGCGCTCAGCGACGTCAGCGACCAATTCTGCTTTGTTCATTCGGAACCCCTCGCGGTCATTGGAACTTTCGAGGACCGCCGTCCGCGGCCCGCATCGCGGCGGACGCTAGGGGTAATTCGCCCCCGCGTGCAAGCGGATTGCAGTGCGAAAAACGCGGCGAATCGCCGAAAAAACACCGTCCACGCGCCCCTCAATGGGGGCGCGCGTCCGTGTGTTCGCCGCCGTCGCCCGCGGCCCGGCGGCCTTCCGCGAGTTCGTCCTCGTCGCTCCACTCGATCGGCGTCAACGGCGCGACCAGCGCATTGGCGAGCACCTCGTCGGCGGTCGAGACGGGAATGATCTCGAGGCCTTGCTTCACGTTCTCCGGAATGTCGGCCAGATCCTTCTCGTTCTCTTTCGGGATCAGCACCGTCTTCACGCCGCCGCGCAGCGCTGCGAGCAGCTTCTCCTTCAGGCCGCCAATCGGCAGCACCCGCCCGCGCAACGTGATCTCGCCCGTCATCGCGATATCCTTGCGGATCGGAATCCCGGTGAGCACCGACACGATGGCCGTCACCATCGCGACGCCGGCCGAGGGACCGTCCTTCGGCGTCGCGCCTTCCGGCACGTGCACGTGGATGTCGCGCGTGCGGAAGAGCGGCGGCTTCACGCCGAACTGGATCGACCGTGAGCGCACGTAGGACGACGCGGCCGAGATCGATTCTTTCATCACGTCGCGCAAATTGCCGGTGACGGTCATCGCGCCTTTGCCGGGCATGGCCACCGCTTCGATGGTCAGCAGATCGCCGCCGACTTCCGTCCAGGCAAGGCCCGTCACGATGCCGACGCGGTCCTCGCTGTCCGTTTCGCCGAAGCGATACTTCCAGACGCCGGCGTAGTCCGGCAGGTTGGCCGCGGTAATCTCGACCTTGGTCAGCTTCTTCTGTTCGAGCTGGCGCACCGCTTTGCGTGCGAGATTGCCGATTTCACGCTCGAGCGAGCGCACGCCGGCTTCGCGCGTGTAGCGGCGGATCAAGTCGCGCAGCGCATCTTCCGAGACGCTGAACTCGCTCTTCTTCAGGCCGTTGTGCTCGTATTGCTTCGGCAGCAGGTGACGCTTGGCGATCTCGAGCTTCTCATCCTCGGTGTAGCCGGGGATGCGGATGATCTCCATGCGGTCCAGCAAAGGCTGGGGCATGTTCAGGCTGTTGGCGGTGGTGATGAACAGCACGTCGGACAGGTCGTAGTCCACCTCGAGATAGTGGTCGTTGAAGGTCGAGTTCTGCTCGGGGTCGAGCACCTCCAGCAGCGCCGCCGCGGGATCGCCGCGATAATCGGCGCCCAGCTTGTCGATCTCGTCGAGCAGGAAGAGCGGGTTCTGCGTCTTAGCCTTCTTCATCGATTGAATGACGCGCCCCGGCATCGAGCCGATGTAGGTGCGCCGGTGGCCGCGGATTTCCGCTTCATCGCGCACGCCGCCCAACGACATGCGCACGAAGTCGCGCCCTGTCGCCTTCGCAATCGAACGGCCGAGCGAGGTCTTGCCGACGCCGGGCGGGCCGACGAGGCACAGGATCGGGCCACGCAGCTTGTTCGTGCGCGCCTGCACCGCGAGATACTCGAGGATGCGGTCTTTGACCTTCTCCAAGCCGAAGTGATCCTCGTCGAGCACCGCTTGCGCGGCGTCGATGTCCTTCTTGACCTTCTTCTTGTTGCCCCACGGCAGCGAGAGCAGCCAATCGAGATAGTTGCGCACCACCGTGGATTCCGCCGACATTGGCGACATCTGCCGCAGCTTCTTCAACTCGGCGTCGGCCTTCGTCTTGGCTTCCTTCGACAGCTTGGTGTTCTTGATCCGCGCTTCGAGTTCGGCGATGTCCTCGCGGCCTTCGTCGCCGTCGCCCAGCTCGCGCTGGATCGCCTTCATCTGCTCGTTCAGATAATATTCGCGCTGCGTCTTCTCCATCTGACGCTTCACGCGATTGCGGATTTTGCGCTCCACCTGCAGCATGCCGATCTCGCTTTCGATCAGCGAGAGGATGCGCTCCAGGCGCTGCGGCACGTCGGCGATCTCGAGCAGCGCCTGCTTGTCCGGAATCTTGACGGTCAGGTGCGCGGCGACCGAGTCCGCCAAGCGCGCCGGCTCGGTGATCTGGCTGATCGCCTGATGCACTTCCGGCGGCGCCTTGCGCGAGAGTTTGACGTAATTGTCCCACTGGTCGATCACCGCGCGGGCGACGGCGCGCGCTTCCGGCGTGTCGGCGTTGGCTTCTTCGATCGGCTCGACTTCCGCTTCGAAGAACTCGGCGTTGTCGGTGAAGCGCAGCAGACGCGCCCGATGCGCGCCCTCCACCAGCACGCGCACGGTGCCGTCCGGCAGTTTCAGCAGCTGCACGACGGTGGCGACGGTGCCGATCATGAAGATGCGGTCGGTCGACGGCTCGTCCTCCGAGGCGTCCATCTGCGCGGCGAGCACGATCTGCTTGTCCTTGCGCATCACTTCGTCGAGCGCGCGCACGGATTTTTCGCGGCCGACGAACAGCGGCGCCGCCATCTTCGGATAGACGACGATGTCGCGCAGCGGCAGAACGGGAAGGACGCGGCTCTCGGCCATACTGTGCTCCTTGCCGAGCGACCGTCAGCTGAAAAGCTCAGCCCGCGCGCCCAGCGTTAACGGATGAAAATGTGGAAGCGTTCGCCCTGCGCTTCAAGTGGAAGACGCGGGAACGATGTGGAACGCCGGCGCGACGCGCTGTTCTACGCGTCGGCGGTTCACGATTCAGGGGCTGTTCAGCCTGCAGATTCCTGGCCGTTGCGGCGTTCGGCGTAAATCTGCAGCGGCTTGGCGCGCCCTTCGACGACGTCAGCCGAAACGACCACCTCTTCGACGCCGCGCATCGACGGCAACTCGAACATGGTGTCGAGCAGGATGCTCTCCAGGATCGAGCGCAGGCCGCGCGCGCCGGTCTTGCGGGAGATGGCCTTGCGGGCGATGGCGCGCAGCGCTTCGTCCGGGAACGAGAGCTTGACCTGCTCCATCTCGAACATGCGCTGATACTGCTTCACCAGCGCGTTCTTCGGCTCGGTCAGGATCGTGACCAGCGCCGGCTCGTCGAGATCTTCCAGCGTCGCCAGCACCGGCAAACGGCCGACGAATTCCGGGATCAGGCCGAACTTCAAGAGGTCGTCCGGCTCGATCTGACGCAGGATTTCACCGGTGCGGCGGTCTTCCTCGTGGCGCACCTGCGCGCCGAAGCCGATCGAGGTGCCCCTGCCGCGTTGCGTAATAATCTTGTCGAGACCCGCGAACGCGCCGCCGCAGATGAAGAGGATGTTGGTGGTGTCGACTTGCAGGAATTCTTGCTGTGGATGCTTGCGCCCGCCTTGCGGTGGAACGCTGGCGACCGTGCCTTCCATGATCTTCAGCAGCGCTTGCTGGACGCCTTCACCGGATACGTCGCGCGTGATGCTGGGATTGTCGGACTTGCGCGAAATCTTGTCGACTTCGTCGATGTAGACGATGCCGCGTTGCGCACGCTCGACGTTGTAGTCGGCGGCCTGCAGCAGTTTCAGGATGATGTTCTCGACGTCTTCGCCGACATAGCCCGCTTCCGTCAGCGTGGTGGCGTCCGCCATCGTGAACGGGACGTCGATGATGCGCGCCAGCGTTTGCGCCAGCAGCGTCTTGCCGCAGCCGGTCGGGCCGATCAGCAGGATGTTCGATTTCGCCAGCTCGACGTCGCCGTTCTTGGCTGCGTGGTTCAGGCGCTTGTAGTGGTTGTGCACCGCCACGGAGAGGACGCGCTTCGCATGCTCCTGGCCGACGACGTAATCGTCGAGCACGCCCTTGATCTCTTTCGGCGAGGGCACGCCCTCTTTGGAGCGCACGAGCGAACTCTTGTGCTCCTCGCGGATGATGTCCATGCAGAGTTCGACGCACTCATCGCAGATGAACACCGTTGGCCCGGCGATAAGCTTGCGCACCTCGTGCTGGCTCTTGCCGCAGAACGAGCAGTAGAGAGTGTTCTTCGACTCTCCGCTGGCGGCGCCTTTGCTCATGCCTGATCCTCTGCGGGGCGATCCCGCCATCCCATGTCAGCAAAGGAAAAAGGCGGGCCGATGGCCCCCGCTCCTCCACTGTCCGATGGTTGACCGCGATCCCTTACAAAAACGTTCACCACCCAGCCGCCCCGGCTAGGTCATTCGATCATAGCAAGGATGGGGCCGCAAGCGAGCCGGACTCGGCTGAAAACGGCGCCTTTTCCTGCGAAATCAGCCCTAAACGGCCCTGGACGGGCGCATTGGCGCCCATCCAGGACCAGCAAATGGCCCGTCCCCGGCGCCGGTTCAAGCGCTGGGCTGTCCGCCTGCCTACTGGTCGGGCTGGCCCTGCGCGGGGAGCGGTTCGTTGGCAGGGTCGAGGCGCTCCACCATGGTCTGGGTGATGTCGCGCGCCTGCCAGATGTCGCTGGGGGCGGTTCTGCGGGCGTTGTAGAGCCCGTCCAAATAAGCCTCGTCCCACTCCGTCATGGCGGCTGGCGGGGTCCGCCCGGAGTCCCGCTCTGCGAACAGGTTCAGGATGCTTGGGATGTTCGTGGTTTCGCCGTTGGGATCCAACTGGGCCAGCGAGACCATGGCGACGTAGTCCGAAAGCGCCTGGAACTGCAGGCCCTCGGCTTGGCGCGCGTCGACGATGATCAGCACGCGCAGGAAATCCTGCCGCGTCGTGCGGCGGACCCGGCTGGAAGGCGTCGTGGTCCGGATGACCGTGCTGCCGCCGACGGAGCTGTCGCCACCGAGCTGCTGGCCGTCGCCGGACACCGTCTGGTTGACGTGCCACCAGCGCACGGGGGCCGTAGAATTGGCGAAGTCCTCGAGCGGGCCGCGGCCAAGCGTGGCGATACCGTTTTCGGAATAGTAGCCCACCAAAGTGCGGTATTCCTCGACGATGCCGGCCGCGAACCGGCTCGCATCGGGGGTGACGAAGATCAGGATATTGGCCCGGCAGCCCGGACCTTCGACCTCGAGCCCGATCTGCAACGCCCGCTGGGCGATGCGGTCGGCCATGTACTGCAACTGGCGCTCCGGCAGGCCGGCGACCAGCGGGCAAATCCTGCGATCCCAGCGCGCCAGTTGGTCTTCCGCGCCCGGCGCCACCGCCACCTCGCCGACGAAGTCCCGCACCACGTCCTGGAGCGGACGCCCGGTGACGACGATTTCGTCCTCGTCGCTGGTCTGGGCTGCCGCAGGCGCGGCCGCGGCGCACAGCGCCAGCGCTGCAAAAGCCAATTTCAGTGTGCGCGTCAGCATCGCTATCTCTCCATGGGCGCGCCGCCCTATATCGAAAAACGATATCGCCAGCGGCCACGGTTCGCAATCGCGGAAACGACGAAAAGCAGAAGGGACGCGCCCAATGGCGCGCGCCTTCAGATTCCACGTTGCAGACGCCGGCTAGAGCTGGCGCGCCATCCGGCGTGCAATGTCCGCCGCCTGGCGGACGCCGCCGCCGCTTGCGCGGTAGAGGCTTTGCAGGAACGCCTCGTCCCACGGCGTCAGGCCCGTCGCGCCGGAGGCGTCGGACTGGAACAAGTTGAGGACCGTTGGGTAGGCGCCGGTGTCGGCATACGGATCCAGCTGCGCCAGCGCCACCAGCGCTACGTAGTCCATCCACGCGCCCGCCGGCTTACCCGCGACACGGCGCGCGTCCACCACGATCAGTGCGTACGACAGCTC
Source organism: Hyphomonadaceae bacterium (assembly GCA_050182055.1). Classification (GTDB taxonomy): domain Bacteria; phylum Pseudomonadota; class Alphaproteobacteria; order Caulobacterales; family Aquidulcibacteraceae; genus Vitreimonas. Next base: position 11,857 of record JBFXCP010000024.1, on the reverse strand, counting down.
GTTGCGCTCGTAGGAGCGCGAGCGCGAGCCATCGGTGCGCACCGCGTCCATACCCTGAATGTCTTCGGCCGTGCTCATCGTGCTGCCGGTTAAGTCGCCCGTCGCGGCGCGGCGAGCTTGTCCCGAGCCTTGAGCGCTCTGAATCGCCTGGGTCGCATCCGGGCGGAGCGTCCCCGTGGAAAGACTCGAAATGTGCCACCAGCGGATCGGGCGCGGCGTGTTGGCGAAATCTTCGAGCGCAGCGCTGCCGAGCGTCACTTCTTCCGGGTTGACGCCCAAGAGGTCACGGCGCTGCTCGACGATCTGGCGGGAGATCGTATCGGAGTCCGGCGCGTAGATGACCATAACGTTCGCCCGGCACCCGGGCTCGCCAGGCCGCAGGCCCACGGACTGTGCGCGTGCTGAAATCCGGTCGATCAGCATTTGCGCCTGATCCGGCGCCAGGCCGACGGCGCCGACGCAAATCCGGCCGTCCCAGCGCGCCGCGGTCGCGTCGGTCTCAATCAGCGAAACCGAGTCCACGAACGCCCGCGCCCGCTGCGCCAGGTCGTCGCCGGATTGGGCGCTTGCCGACGAAAACACCGAAAAAGCGGCCAAGGTCGCCGCCGCGAAAAGAGCTGAGCGCATCAGACTACCCTCACTGAACCGGAGGGTGAGCCTAGCGCTGCGACCTACGCCCGACAACCGCGCGGAGCGGCATCACGCACCCGTGAAACCGCCCTCGGCCACTTCCCGCTTCTCGTAGACCCGATCGACGATGCCCCACGCCTGAGCCTCTTCGGCGGTCATGAAGTGGTCGCGGTCCAGCGTGCGCTCGACCCGCTCGTAGGCCTGGCCGGTGTGCTTCACGTAGATCTCATTCAGCCGCTTCTTGGTGGCGATGATGTCCTCGGCGTGCCGCTCGATGTCGGACGCCTGACCGCGGAAACCGCCGGAGGGCTGATGCAGCATGATGCGCGCGTTGGGCAGGCAGATGCGCATGCCTTTCTCGCCGGCCGCCAGCAGCAGCGACCCCATTGAGGCCGCTTGACCGATGCACACCGTCGAAACCGGGCTGCGGATGTATTGCATGGTGTCGTAGATCGCGAGCCCGGAGGTCACGATGCCGCCCGGGCTGTTGATGTACATGGCGATTTCGCGCTTGGGGTTCTCGGACTCCAAGAACAGAAGCTGCGCGGTCACCACCGCCGCGACCGTGTCTTCGATCGGGCCGGCGATGAAAATGATCCGCTCCTTCAGGAGCCGCGAGAAGATGTCCCAGCGCTCCCAGCCGCGGCTTGTCTGCTCGTTCACGCTCGGAACGATGGTCATGGCTTGGCGGAAGAGATCGTCGGACATGTCGGCCTTTCGGGTGCGGCGCGGAATCGCTCCGGCGCGCGCTCATATTTGACGCCCAGGCGCTTCCCGCAAGCCCTCGCGGCTGCGGTTGACGCGCCAGGTTCAGTCTTCGGCCTTCTTCGCGGCCTTGGCTTTCTTCGGCTTTTTCGCGGCCGGCGCCGGCGGTTCGTCCTCGGCGAACAGCGCCTCGCGGGTTACGGTTTCGTTGGTGACGGTGACGAGTTCGAGAATGTAGTCGACCACCTTCTCCTCGTAGAGCGGCGCGCGCACCTGGGCCACCAGCTGCGGATTGCGCTGATATGCCTGGAAGATTTGCTGCTCTTGGCCGGGGAACTGACGCGCTTGCGCAATGATCGCCTGGTTCACTTCCTGGTCGGTGACTTCGATCTTGTGGCGGCGTCCGATCTCCGCCAGCAACAGCCCCAAGCGCACGCGGCGCTCGGCGATGTCGCGATATTCCGCGCGAAGATCGTCATCGCTCTTGCCCTCGTCCGACGGGTCGAGGCGGCCGGCGGCGCGATCGGCCTCGATCTGACGCCAAATCTGGTTGAACTCCGAGTCCACCATGCGCGGCGGCAACTCGAAATCGTGCTCGGCGTCGAGCTTGTCGAACAGCGCGCGCTTGGCTTTGGCGCGCGACTGCTGATTGTGCTCGCTCTCGATGCGCTGCTTCAGCGCGTCCTTGAGCGCATTCAAACTCTCGAACCCAATCTGCGCGGCCCAATCGTCGTCCGGCGCGCCTTGTTTGGGGCCTTGCACCTTTTTGATCTTGGTTTCGAACGTCGCTGCCTTGCCGGCAAGCTTGGCGACGCCGTAGTCCGCCGGGAAGTTGACGTTCAGCACGCGCTCTTCGCCGGCGCTCGCGCCGATCAGTTGTTCTTCGAAGCCCGGAATGAAGCGGCCAGCGCCGATCACGACTTGTGCGTCTTCCGCAGAGCCGCCTTCGAATGCGTCCCCGTCGATCTTGCCGACAAAGTCGATCGTCACCGCGTCGCCGTCGGCGGCGGCGCCCGACTTGTCCTCGAAGCCGCGGTTGGCGCGCGCGAGATCGGCCAGGTGTTCCTCGACCTGTTCATCCGTCACCGGCGCAACCGGGCGCGTGATGGCGATGCTCTTGAGATCGATCGGCTCGAAGTCGGGCATGATCTCGAGCGAGAGTTCGAACTGAAGGTCGGCCTGACCGGCCATCACCTTCTCCATGTCGCTCTTCACTTCGAGCGACGGCTCTGAGGCTGCGCGCACCTTGTCCATGCTCTCCTTGGTCGAGCGCTGGACCGTGTCGTTGATGATGTCTTGCATCATCCCCGGGCCGTACACTTTGCGGATGTGGCTGGCCGGCACCTTGCCCGGGCGGAAGCCGTTGATACGCACGCGCGGCTGCACTTCCGCGATCTTGGCGTTGAGCTTTTGCTGCAATTCAGCCGCCGGCACGACGACATCGTAAACGCGCAGGAGACCTTCGGAACGGCGCTCGGTGAGCTGCATAAGACGGGCTTTCGACATAAGCGCCGTCGCAAGCAAATCCTTTGCCGGGGGCGCCCAATTCAGGAAAGGCGGGCTTATGGCACTCCGACCGGCAGGAGTCCACGGGTGGACGCGCTGAGGCGCCGGCCCTAAACCGGCGCCTCCAGCGGACGTGGCGGAACTGGCAGACGCACTGGATTTAGGTTCCAGCGCCGCAAGGCGTGCGGGTTCGACTCCCGCCGTCCGCACCAGCCCCGAATTAGCGTCCTTAACGCTGCTGCGGCGCGGGCGGCGCGCCGCCGCCCCGCGCCAGGGCCTGCGCTGCTATGGCGCCGCGGGCGATGTCGTTGCCGGGCTCCGCCGCGAGCGCTTCCTGGGTCATGATCACGCGGTACGTCGCGCCATTGACCATCGGCATGAACACGGCGCTGCCGAATTCGCGCTCGCTCGCCGCCACCGGCGACAAGCCGCCCAGCAGACGCGGCAGATTGTCGACGTCGATGCCGGGGCGCGCCGTCTGCAGATCCTGCGCCGCGGCGGTGTTGTAGTCCTCGGAGCCCGGCGTCACGTCACGGCCCCAGATGCGCTGGAACTCGTATTGCGAGTCCAGGCCGACGACGTTGGCCCATGGCTTCCAGGTGAACACGCGCGCGTCCATCTGCCATTGGTCGCCGGTGATGCGGTAGGTTTGCGGTTCGCCGAACGGCGCGCCCTGCTCGTCAAGCTCGACGACCGTGGCGTCGAAGGTGCGCGGCTCGCCTTCGACTTCCGCCAAGCTCACCGTTGCAACGACACGCTCGTGGCTGATGCGGTTGTAGGTTTGGACGTTAAGCCCGATCAGGCCCACGATAGCCGCGATGCCCAGGAACACGGCGCCGCCCAGGACGCCGCGCCCGCCCTTGAAGGGCTTGCCGCGAAACATCCAGCCGAGCCCGCTCAGCGCGATCGCCAGGCCAATCACGCCGACGAAACCGGGTATGAGAACCCACCACCATTCCATTGCGACCCCTCCTGGAGCGTCCGTCCCCCGACAGCGTTAGCCGAAAAACTGGGACCAAAACAGGCCCGTTCAACCGCCAGGGCGCCGCCGGAGGTAACCGGGCGCCAACGCGTTGAGCAAACTTGGGAAAATTTCTGCCAAATCTTCGGCAATCAGCCCCGGCCCAAACTGAGCCCCGGCCTTGCCGTGGAGCCAGGCCGCGGCGGCCGCCGCCTCGAAACTGGCCATCCCCTGCCCGATCAAGCCCGCGATCAGTCCCGCCAACACGTCGCCAGAGCCCGCTGTCGCCAGGAAGGGCGCGCCGGTCGTGTTGACGATCGCGCGTCCATCTGGCGCGGCGATGACGGTGTCGGCGCCTTTCAGCAGGACGACACAGCGCGCATAGGCGGCGGCGGCGCGCGCGGCGTCGATCCGGCTGCCGGCACTGCTCCAGATGCCGGGAAACGCGCGGCGGAATTCGCCCACGTGCGGCGTCATGACATCGCGCGCCTCAAGCCCGTGCGTCATCGGCGCCAGCAGCGTGACAGCGTCGGCGTCCAACACCAAAGGCGCGCGCGGTTTTGCTTCGAGCGCGGCGAGCAACAATTTGTAGTGCGCATCGCTCACGCCGAACGCCGGCCCGATCACGAGGCATTGCGCAGCCCGCGCCGCCTCGGCGTACGCGCCTTCGCCATCCGCCTCGCGCAACATGATCGCTGTCAGCTGCGCCGCATTCTCGGCGATCGCGTCGGGCGGACTCAGCACGGTGACGAGACCCGCTCCTGCGCGCAGCGCCGCACGCGCGGCAAGACGCGCCGCTCCCGTGCGGGCGCGCCCGCCGCTGGCGACCATCACATGCCCGCGCTCGTGCTTGTGCGCGTCCTCATTTGGCCAGGGGAGCGACCAGAGCGACGGATCGTTTTCCCAGAGTGCGGGCGCGACCGCATCGAGCGGCGCGCCAATGTCGGCGAGCGCCACCTCGCCGCAATGAGCGCGGCCGGGCATCAGCACATGCGCGGGCTTCTTGCGTACGAACGTCACGGTGAGGCCCGCGCTGAAACACGCCTCGCCAATGGGATTGCCGCTATCGCCGTCCAAGCCGCTTGGCAGGTCCACGGCGACGACACGCTCGGGATGTTGCGTCGAAAACCGCGCCAGACGCGCGGCGTCGCCGTCCAGCGGGCGCGACACGCCGGCGCCGAACAGCGCATCGACGAACAGATCCGCCATCGGCGCGTCTTCGCCGATCGGATAGACATCGCCCGTCCAGGCTGCGGCGGCGCTCGCGGCGTCGCCGCGCAGCGCCTCGCGTGCGACGAGGGTCTCGACCCACACCGGCCAGCCCTTCTGTTGCAACATGCGCGCGGCGACCCAGCCATCGCCGCCATTGTTCCCGGGCCCGCAGAGCACGGCGGTCGGACGCGGCGTGAAGCGGCGGGCGATTTCCCCGGCGACGGCCGCGCCCGCGTTCTCCATCAAGGTGCGGGTGGATGTCCCTGCACGCGCAGCGGCGGCGTCAATCTCGCGCATCTCGGCGACGGTGATGATCTCGAAGCTCACCGCACCTCGCCGGTCTGCATCTCTTCGCCTCGCTGCACCAAACGTAGTCCTGCTGGTGAGACGTCAAGCTCCGTCACGGAAGCGTACCCCGGCCGCCAGACCAAGGTCGTGTCCGCGCCAACGGCCGCGCCGACAATCGCGTTGATCGCGATGAAGTGCGAGAAGACGGCCGTGTCTGCATCGATCTCGCGGGCTGCGGCGACAACCTCTTCACGCCAACCCCGCAACGCCGGATCCGTGTCGCGCCACGCGCGCGCCGGCGCGCCGCCGCGCCATGGAAAGTTCTCCAACAGCCAGGCGCGCCGGTCGGCGACGCCCGGCGGTGTGCGCACCTCGCTCACGCGCGGGTCGATGCGCGCCGCACGACCGGCCGCGGTCTCGTACGGCGACGCCGTCTCGCGGCACCGCCGCATGGGCGAAGAGACGATCGCCAGCGGCCCCAGCGACATCAGACGGCCTGCCGCCGCGGCCGCCTGCCTGCGCCCCGCTTCGGAGAGCCCCGGATCGTGATCCGCGCCGCCCCACGCCGCTTCGGGCTCACCGTGCCGGATCAAGAATAATCGCGCCATTGCGCGACCTTAGGGGCTCGGCCGCGCCGCGTCAGCCGTTTGGTTGGGCAGCGGCGCCGAAGAATGAGGCGCCTATGGACGGGCAGGTCCGGCAGACAGCGGCGCGGCTTCCAGACTCGACTCCGTGCGTCCAAGACGAGCCGGAAACGCCGCAACGCACGCATGACGGGGCCGTCCCAATGAAAAAAATCGAAGCGATCATCAAACCGTTCAAACTCGACGACGTGAAAGAGGCGCTGCAGGAGATCGGCCTGCAGGGCATGACGGTCGTCGAGGCCAAGGGGTTCGGACGCCAAAAGGGGCACACTGAACTCTATCGCGGCGCTGAGTATGTTGTGGATTTCTTGCCCAAGCTGAAGATCGAGGTCGTCGTCGGCGACGATCAGGTCGAGCTCGCGCTGGAAGCCATCCAGCGCGCGGCCAAGACGGGCAAAATCGGCGACGGCAAGATTTTCGTCCTCGATGTGCTCAACGTCGTGCGCATCCGCACTGGCGAAACCGGCGCGGCGGCGGTCTGATCCAGGCAGCCACTGATTCTCCGGGCGCGCCGGACCGAGCCGCGCGCAGCCCGCTGACCATCCACTCAATCTCTCGGGGGAGTTTCCGATGTCAGACGAAGTTCTGAAACTGATCAAGGACAAGGAAGTCCAATACGTCGATCTTCGGTTCAACGATCTCCGCGGCAAGATGCAACACGTCACTTTCGACGTGTCGATGATCGACAGGGACATCTTCACCGAGGGCACCATGTTCGACGGCTCGTCGATCGCCGGCTGGAAGGCGATCAACGAGTCCGACATGGTGATGCGCCCTGACCCCGAAGGCGCCCACATCGATCCGTTCTACCAGCAGACGACGCTGGCGATGTTCTGCGACATTCTAGAACCCGGCACGTTGCAACCCTATTCGCGCTGCCCGCGCGGCATCGCCAAGAAGGCGGAAGCGTACGTGAAGTCGTCCGGCGCCGGCGACGTCGCCTATTTCGGCCCGGAAGCGGAGTTCTTCGTCTTCGACGACGTGCGCTGGTCCACCGATCCGCACAACACCGGCTACTCGTTCGACTCGACCGAGCTGCCGTTCAACACGGGCCGCTCCTACGAAGGCGGCAATCTCGGCCACCGCCCGGGCCCGAAGGGCGGCTACTTCCCGGTGCCGCCGATCGACAGCCTCCAGGACATGCGCGGCGAGATGCTGCAGATCATGGGCGATCTCGGCTTGAAGCCCGAGAAACACCATCACGAAGTGGCGCCCGCGCAGCACGAACTCGGCCTCAAATTCAATACGCTGACGCGTATGGCCGACAGCATGAACCTCTATAAGTACATCATCCACCAGGTCGCGGCGTCGTACGGCAAGTCGGCGACGTTCATGCCGAAGCCCTATTTCAAGGACAACGGCTCAGGCATGCACGTCCACATGTCGATCTGGAAGAAGGACAACAACCTGTTCGCGGGCGATCGCTACGCCGATTTGAGCGACACCTGCCTCTACTACATCGGCGGCGTCATCAAGCACGCCAAGGCGATCAACGCCTTCGCCAACTCGACGACGAATTCCTACAAGCGCCTGGTGCCCGGCTACGAAGCTCCGGTGCTGCTGGCGTACTCAGCGCGCAACCGCTCGGCGTCGTGCCGCATCCCGCACGGGACGGGCGCGAAGGCCAAGCGCGTCGAGGTGCGATTCCCCGATCCCGCCGGCAACATGTACCTCACCTATGTGGCGCTGCTGATGGCGGGCCTCGACGGCATCGAAAAGAAGATCCATCCCGGCGAGCCGCTGGACAAGAACCTCTACGATCTGCCGCCGGAAGAACTGAAAGACGTGCCGACGGTCTCGGGCTCGTTGCGCGAAGCGCTGACGGCGCTCGACCGCGACCGCGACTTCCTGATGAAGGGCGGCGTCATGACCGACGACCTGATCGACGCCTACATCGATCTCAAGAAGGAAGAACTCGACCGTTTCGAAACCCATCCGCACCCGGTGGAGTTCGACATGTACTACAAGGCGTAAGCAACGCGCTGCGCCGGCAAGAGAAACGGGCCGGAGAGCGATCTCCGGCCCGTGTTCGTTTCAGGTCGTCGTACTTAGCGCCGGCGGCGCGCCTCTGCGATCTCGACTTGCGCCTGCCACGCAGCGCCGGCGGCCTGGTTTGCGGCGTCGGCGGCTTCGTACTCGGCGGCGCGCGCGCGCGCTTGCGCTTGAAGCGTGCGCGCTTCCTGCAAACGACACTGCATCGGCGCAATCGCGGCGGCGCGCCATGCCTCATAGCTCGCGACCGCTTCCCGCATCTGCGCGGCCGTGACCGTCGCCCCGTCCGGCGCGGGCGGCGCCGCGGGCACCTCCGGGCACGCCGACGGCGGCACTTCGATCGCCGGCGCAGGCGTTGGCGCGGTGGTGGTGTCCTGCGCGTACGCTGCCCCAGCCAACGCCGTGGCGGCCGCTATCGCTGCAATCCGTTTCATGAACCTGCTCCAGTCGTCCCGGCAGCGAACCTAGCCGTGCGTGCGCGCAACGCAAGCGGGCGGGGGCAGCCGCCTTCCCCAAGTCCTTTCGGTTCCGCGACGTTCGCCATGTTGCTGAAAGCGCGCGAACAGCCGTAAGGGTCCTTGAATGGCGCAAACGCAGAAGAAATCTCCGATGCCCAAGGACGGCGACGACACTCTCTGGGACGGCAATCTGTTCGGCGAGAGCGATCCGCCGCCGGCGGCCGCCAAGGATGGCTACACGGCCAAAGATATCGAGGTGCTCGAAGGCCTCGAGCCGGTGCGCAAGCGCCCTGGGATGTATATCGGCGGCGTCGACGAACGCGCGCTGCACCACTTGTTCGCCGAGGTGCTCGACAATTCGATGGACGAAGCCGTCGCCGGCTACGCCGATCGCATCGAGGTGGAACTCGAAGCCGACGGCACGCTGCGCGTGACCGATAACGGCCGCGGCATGCCGGTCGACCCACACCCGAAGTTCCCGAACAAGTCCGCGCTCGAAATTATCATGACGGTGCTGCACGCGGGCGGGAAGTTTTCAGGCAAGGTCTATCACACCTCGGGCGGCTTGCACGGCGTCGGCGTGTCCGTCGTCAACGCGCTCTCCGACAAAGTCGAAGTCGAAGTCGCGCGCGACCGCAAACTGTATCGCCAGACCTTCTCGCGCGGCGCGCCGACATCGAAGCTCATCGAAGTGGGCCCCGCGCACAATCGCCGCGGCACCACTGTACGCTTTCACCCGGACGCCGAGATTTTCGGCAAAGGCGCGGCGTTCAAGCCTGCGCGTCTCTTCCAGATGGCGCGCTCGAAAGCCTATCTGCAGCGCGGCGTGCAAATCCGCTGGAAGTGCGCCGCCGAGCTGATCAAGGATGAAACGCCCGCGGAGGCTGTTCTCCATTTTCCAAACGGCCTCGCCGACTTCCTGAGCGAACTCACCAAGGCCAAGCGCAATGTGGTCGCCGAGCCCTTCGCCGGGCGCAGCGAGAAGGATGGGCCGCACGGCCGGGTCGAATGGGCGATCACCTGGGTCAGCGACGGCTTCGGCGAAGCCGACGGCTTCCTCCGCTCCTATTGCAACACGGTCTACACGCCGGACGGCGGTTTCCACGAGGCCGGCTTCCGCGCCGCCATCGCCAAGGGCCTTCGTGCGTACGCCGAACTGCGCAACAACAAGAAGGCGGCCGTCATCACGCAGGAAGACGTGATGAACACCGGCGCCGGCCTCGTCTCCGTCTTCATCCGCGATCCGCAGTTCGAAGGACAAACCAAAGGCCGTCTCGTCTCCACCGAAGCGGCGAAAATCGTCGAGAACGCGGTGCGCGATCCGTTCGATCACTGGCTCGCCGCAAACACCCAGGAAGCCAACCGGCTGCTCGAGTGGTGCATCACCCAAGCCGAAGACCGCATGCGCCGGCGCAAGGAGAAGGAAGTTTCCCGCCAGAGCGCGACGCGCAAGCTTCGCCTGCCCGGCAAGCTCGCCGATTGCACGCGCGCCGGCGAGAAGGACACCGAAATCTTCCTGGTCGAAGGCGACAGCGCCGGCGGCTCGGCCAAACAAGCGCGCAACCGCGAGACGCAAGCGATCCTGCCGCTGCGCGGAAAAATCCTGAACGTCGCCAGCGCCGGCGCCGAGAAGATGAGCGGCAACCAGGAGCTGGCCGATCTCGCGCTCGCGCTCGGCGTGCAGCCAGGCGCGAAATTCAAGCTCGACGATCTGCGCTACGAGCGCGTGATCATCATGACCGACGCCGACGTCGACGGCGCCCACATCGCGTCGCTCTTAATCACCTATTTCCACAAACAGATGCCGCAGCTCATCCGCGCCGGGCGACTCTACCTCGCCATGCCGCCGCTCTATCGCATCACCGCCGGCAAAGAGAGCATCTACGCCCGCGACGACGCGCACAAAGAAGCCCTGCTCAACGGCGAATTCAAAGGCCGCAAGACCGACATCTCGCGCTTCAAAGGTCTAGGCGAAATGATGCCCGCCGACTTGAAAGACACGACGATGAATCCCGCCACCCGCACGCTCGCGCGCGTGGTGCTCGACGAAACCGGCGCACCCGATTTCGAAATCCTGATCGAAACGCTGATGGGCAAGAAAGCCGAGAAGCGCTTCGACTACATCCAAGCGAACGCCAAGTTCGTGGAGGACGTGGACGTCTAGCCCGGAGCGCCGGCGCCCCGCCGGCATTGACCGCAGAGCCAAGCTGCAAGCAAACTGGGCCTGAAGCGCGCGCCCCGTTACCGCGCCGGTCCAGAAGCGCTTGGGAGGCTTGACGATGGATCGCCGCAGCTTCTCAGGTTCGTTGGCAGGCGCGTTGGCGTTGGGCTGCACCGCACCGCGCGACGGTGAAACATTGCAAACCTACACCGCTCCTTCCGAAGACGCGCCCCACGCCCGCACCTGGATGTGCTGGCCATCGACGCCGGCCGTCTATGGCGGACGCGGCGCCTATTACGAGAGCGTGCTGGAGACGATCGGCCGCCTCGCCGGCGCCATCGCCGAGAACGAGCCCGTCACCATGCTGGCGGACGCCTCCGTGCATGCGCTCGCCGCCCGTCTCTGCGGCCCGCGCGTCCAGCTGCTGAACGTCGCCACCGATGACATGTGGGCGCGCGACACCGGCCCCGTGTTCGTGCGTGACGCCGCCGGCGCCAAGGCGGCGGTCGATTTCAACTTCAACGCCTGGGGCGGCAAGCAGGCGCACGCGCGCGACGCCCGCGTCGCCCGCGCCATTGCCGAAGCGAGCGCGTGCCCGCGCATCGCAACGCAGCTTGTCGGCGAAGGCGGCGGGCTCGAATACGATGGCGACGGCACGCTCATTCTGACCGAAAGCTGCTGGGTCAACGACAACCGCAATCCAGGCCTCAGCCGCGACGACATCGAAGCGGAGCTCAAGCGGCTGCTGGGCGTGCAGACCGTGATCTGGACCCCCGGCGTGCGCGGCCTCGACATCACCGACGGCCATATCGACGGCTCGGTGCGCATCGTCCGGCCCGGCGTCGTGATGCTGGCGTTCAACCCGGAAGACGATACCGAGAACGCCGACGCGCAGCGCGAGGCGAAAGCGATACTCGCGCGCAGCCGCGACGCGCGCGGGCGCGCGTTTGAGATGATCGAGATCGAGGACGCGCTGTCGACGCGCTCGCGCCGCGCCGACTTCTTTTCGGCTTACGCCAACTATTATGTGGGCAATAGCGCGCTCTACTCGCCACAGTTTGGCGACGCCCGCGCCGACCGGCGCGCGCGCGACGCGTTCGAACGGCTCTATCCGGGCCGCCGCATCGTCATGCTCGACCTCGACCGCATCTACGAAAACGGCGGCGGCGCGCACTGCGTCACCCAACAAGAACCGGCGTAGCCTGCCCAGATGCGCTGACAGAGCGCCGCGCTATCCACGCACTGATTGCGCCAGCCAAAGCGCCAACGGAGCGCCGGCGCACGGCGCGCCCCTCCTCCC
>JBFXCP010000023.1:0-38601 GCA_050182055.1 Hyphomonadaceae bacterium | reverse complement strand
CGCTGACGAAGGAGCAGGCGCGGGCGGAGTTCGTCGCCGTGTCGAGGATCGATTCGCAAACCTACGATACGAGCACGGTGGCCGCGTTCACCGTTGCGCCGGACGATGGCCCGGGCATTGGCGCGATCGTGCCGGTTTAGCTTGAGGCGCGTTCCTATCCCTCCCCTGAAGGGGAGGGATGCGCGCAGCCTCAGGTCTTGGCTGCGCCGAGCCGGTTCACCGGCAGGCCGCGCGCGAACGCGAGCAGGTCCGCCGAAGGCCGCCCGTCCAGCCATTCCTCCGCGAGTTCGCCGAACACCGGCGCGTACTTGAAGCCATGGCCTGAGCAGGCGCTGAACAGCAGCACGCGCGGATGCATGACGCTTGGCGCGATCAGGAAATTCTCGTCCGGCGTCACGGTGTAGAGGCAGCGCTGCAGCCGCACCGGTTCAGGATTGTGATGGGGCAAGAGTTGCTCGACGTGGATGCTAAGCAACGCGGCGTCTTCGTCATCGGCGGGGCGCACATTGTCTGGATCGGTCGCGCCGCCGACGGCGTGCAAGCCGATCTTGTAGAGCCCGCGCGGCGCCGGCATCCCGTACACGCCCTCGTCGTTGTCGATGCAGAGCACGGGCAGCAGCCGCGGCAGAGGCGTCTTGAAATAGCCGACCACGCGCCGCTTCACGGCGAGCCGGCCGGCGAATTCCGGCAGCAGTCTTCCGGCCCAGCCTCCGGCAGCGACGATGACAGCGTCGAACACGCGTGTCTCGCCCCCGATCCGCAACACCGGCTCCGAGATCGGCGCCTCGATGCGCACGTTGTGAAAGAGCTTCGCCCCCCAACGCGGCGCCTGTTTGAGTAGAAACGACCGCGTCGCGTCGGCAGCGATGACGCCGCAATCGGCTTGCCGGAACACGTCCCATTCGTACGGCATGGCGATGTAGCCGCGCGTCAGCGCATGGATCGCATCGCCGCGCATCAGCGCCGCCGGCGCGGTGCTCATGGCTTGGCAGGCGGCGACGAACGGCGAGCCGCGCGGCCCCGCCATCAGCCCCCCCGTCCACTCGATGAGCGGCCGGCCCGCCAGCCCCTCCCAGGCGCGCCACATCTCGCCGGCGCGGCGGGCGAGGCGGACATAGACTTCGCCTTCGCCCGGCGTCAGGCGCATGATGCGGGTGTCGCCGTGCGAAGAGCCGTGCTCGTGCAGCGGCCCGAACTGCTCGAAGCCGTGAACATCGTGGCCCGCCAGCGCCAGCCGCGCCGTGATGCTCAGGCCCGCAATGCCCAGACCGACAACGGCAACCTTCATGGGCCACCCCTCTACGCGGGATTACCCGCTCCTGAAAACCCGGTAGCGTTCGGCGCATGAGTCTCAAGGACCGGATCAAGGCGCAGGTCGCGGCGTTCGACGCGTGGGCGCGACCGTGGGCGGAGCGGTCGAAATGGAACGGCTGGGCCTACGAGTTCCTGCTGTTCGGCCTGAAGCAAGCATGGGCGTGCTTGTTTGGCGGCGCCATGATCGCGCTGCTGCTGACGACGCACCTGTTCTGGCCCGCGGACGCGCCGATCGCGCGCTACGATTTCCTGGTGCTCGCATCGCTGGCGATCCAGGGCCTGTTGCTGGCGACGAAGCTCGAGCGCTGGGACGAGGCGCTGGTCATTCTGATCTTCCACATCGTCGGCACGATCATGGAAATCTTCAAGACGGCGCAGGGATCTTGGGTCTATCCGGAAGAGAGCCTGTTGCGCATCGCCGGCGTGCCGCTCTTTTCGGGCTTCATGTACGCATGCATCGGCTCCTACATCGCGCGCGCCACGCGCCTGTTCGATCTCCGCTACATCAATTACCCGCCGCTTTGGACGACCTGGGCGCTGGCGCTGCTCGCCTACGCCAATTTCTTCACCCATCATTATACGATCGACATCCGCCTCGGGCTGTTCGCGTTCTCGGCATTGATCTTCTGGCGCGCCTGGTTCGTCTTCACACCCGACCGCACGCCGCGGCGCATGCCGATGCTGCTCGGCTTTCTGCTGGTGGCGTTCTTCATCTGGATCGCGGAAAACTTCGGCACCTTCGCCGCCGCCTGGGTCTATCCCAGCCAGCAGGACGGCTGGCACATGGTGCCGTTCGAGAAGATGGGCGCATGGTATCTGCTCATGCTGCTGAGCTTCGTGCTGGTGAGCCTGGTGCACAAGCCGGAAGCGGCGGAGGCGCGCATGGACCGCCGGCGTCCCGCCGGCATGCGTCAAGATTTGCAGAGCACGGCGCCAGCCGGCGAGGACGTCGGCGGTCCATAAATCTAGTGACAAGTTGGCGCGGAGGACCGGCGAGGGCCGCCGGCGGTTCATATCAGCCGTAGCCCGCCAGCTTCAGGAACCGGTTGCGCAACTCCGCGTCGTCCTTGAACGCGCCGGTGAATTGCGTGGTCACCGTCGTCACGTCCTTGTGGTGGACGCCGCGGGTGGACATGCATTGGTGCTCGGCGTCGATCAGCACGGCGACGCCGCGCGGCTTCAGCGTCTCTTCGATGGCCAGCGCGATCTGGCTGGTCATCGTTTCCTGGGTCTGCAGACGCTTGGCGAAAATCTCGACCACGCGCGCGATCTTGGAAATGCCAACCACGGCGTCCGTCGGCAGGTAGGCGACGTAGGCCTTGCCGAGGAAGGGCGCCATGTGGTGTTCGCAATGGCTTTCCACGTCGATCTTCTTCAGCATGACGATGTCGTCATAGCCGCTGACTTCCTCGAACACGCGGCTCAGTTCGTCGGCCGGGTTTTCGTCGTAGCCCTTGAACCATTCGCGGTAGGCGTCGACCACCCGCTTGGGCGTGTCTCTCAAGCCCTCGCGATCAGGATCGTCTCCGGCCCAGGCGATCAGGGTGCGGACAGCCTCCATTGCTGCTTCGCGCGACGGCCGCTTCTCGTCCGCCTCTTCAGGCGAGCGCCACTTCAGTACTTCACTCATGGAGATTGACGATCCTTGGTCTGAGGGACGGAGGTCGAGCCGGGAGGGTTCCGGGTGCATATACGCACCAGCCGGACACCCGGACTTAACGCCCGCCCGAGATTTACCCTCAGGCAGTGGGGCCAATTGCGCCCTCAACACATATGGAGTGTAGCACGGCTCGCCGCTAGAACCCACCCCGCATGCAGATTTCGCTCACGAACACGTTGACGCGGCGCAAAGAGCCGTTCGTCCCCGCCGATCCGGCCCGGGTGACGATGTATGTCTGCGGCCCCACCGTCTACAACACCGCCCATATCGGCAACGCCCGACCGCCGGTGGTGTTCGACACGCTCTTCCGCCTGCTGCGCCACGTCTACGGCGAACAGGCGGTGATCTACGCGCGCAACTACACCGACATCGACGACAAGATCATCGCCGCCTCGATCCAGCGCGGCGTGCCAATCGAAGCGATTACGCGCAGTGTCGAGGAACAGTACGAGGCCGACATGGGCGCGCTCGGCGTGCTGTTGCCGACGCTGCGCCCGCGCGCGACCGAGAATGTCGACGCGATGATCGCCGTGATCGAGAAACTGATCGCCAACGGCGCAGCGTACGTCGTGCCGAGCGGGGTCTATTTCTCCGTCGCCGCCGACGCCGACTACGGCAAGCTCTCCGGCCGCAGCCAAGACGATCTGAAGGCGGGCGCGCGGGTCGAAGGCGAGGACGACAAACGGCATCCAAGCGACTTCGCGCTCTGGAAGATGGCAAAGCCAGGCGAGCCGTCCTGGGAAGCGCCGTTCGGCGCGGGCCGGCCGGGCTGGCACATCGAGTGCTCGGCGATGATTGAAGAAGAGCTCGGCTCGCCGATCGATATTCACGGCGGCGGCGTCGATCTCATCTTCCCGCACCATGAAAATGAGATCGCCCAGAGCGAGTCTGCGCACGGCCACCCGCTGGCGCGCGTGTGGATGCACAACGGGTTCCTCACGATGGACAAGGAGAAGATGTCCAAATCCATCGGCAACATCATCACGCCGCGCGAATTGCTCGATGACGGTTGGCAGGGCGAGACGATCCGCTGGGCGCTGCTTTCGGCGCACTATCGAGCGCCGCTGGATTGGAGCGACGATCTCTTGAAGCAGGCGCGGGCGAGCCTCGATCGTCTCTATGGCGCGGTGTTGCGCTTGAAGGATTCGGTGGACGAGTCCGTTGCGCCGCCCGCCGCATTCGTCGAGGCCTTGGCCGACGATCTGAACACACCCGCCGCCATCGCCGAACTCTCGGCGCTGGCGACAGCCGCCAACGTCGCCAAGAAGCCGGCGGACATGGCGAAGGCGAAAGCGGAGCTGCTGGCGGCGGCGAAGTTGCTGGGCGTTCTGCAAGACGATCCTGAGCGCTGGTTCCGTGCCAGCTTCGGCGAGCAGGCTGTTGAGATCGACGCGCTGGTCGCCGAGCGCTTCGCAGCGCGGCAGGCGAAGAACTGGGCCGAGGCGGATCGATTGCGCGATGTACTGGCCGAGCGCGGCGTTGAAGTGATGGACGGCGCCGCTGGTTCGACGTGGCGGAGGAAGAGCGCATGACAACGCCGCGATACACGCTGAAGCTTGCGGAAGAGTGGGGCGAGATCAAACCGCAAGACGGCGTCGATCCCGAGCGCCGCGTCTTCCGTTCGCGTGCGCGGTCGGTGACGCTGGTCGTCTCGACCCAAGCGCTGAACGCCAAGCTGGAAGACGCCGAACGCATCGGCCGCGAAGTGCTCAAATTGCGCCTCGGCGCCGAGAACGCGGCGGCGGGTGCGGCGGGCGTTCAGGTGAACCTCGAAGGCCCGGCGATTGCTCTCAGAGACTGGGGTTGCGGCATCGCCTACGCCGGCTTTGACACCGCCGGCCGGCGCTTCAACTATTCCGGCATGGTGACCCATAACCAGGTGCTGGGCGTCTATCTCGATACCCGCACGCTCTCGGCCGCCGATCTCGCCGACATCATGAGCGAAGTGTTGACCGGCCTGGAGTTCGACCGCGCGCGATGACGTTTTGTTGTCTTCACGCCGACACAAACCTGGGCAAGCCTTCGCCGCGATGGCTTCACGAGGGGCGCTTCCCATGCATCGCCGGGCATTGCTTCTATCAGCCGCCGCGGCGGCCATGAGCGGCTGCGCGTCGGCGCAGACGGGGTCCGCCAGCGGAGCAGGGCCGGATGCGTTCGCCGTGGCGCTCTACGCCGAACTCGCGCGCGTACCCGGCAATACCTTTGTCTCGCCGCACAGCGTGTCGAGCGCGTTCGCGCTGCTCCATCCCGGCGCGCGCGGCGCGACCGCGGCCCAGATTGCGGAGACCTTTGGGTTCGATAGCGACGCCGCCACCGCTGCGGCCCGCACGCGGGCGCGCGCCGATGCGCTTGCGGCGAACACCGGCGGCAGCGTGTTCACCGCCGCCAACGCGGCGTGGGTCGAGCGCCGGCTGTCGCTCAATCCCGCGTATGCAGCCACGATCGCAGACACCTTGGGCGGCACGATCGAGGCGGTGGACTTCTCCGGCGACCAGGCTGAGGCGATCGCGCGCATCAATGCGTGGGCGGCGGCCAACACCAACGACCGGATCCCGGAGATCATCTCCGGGCCGCAGGACGGCCGCGTGCTCGTGCTCACCAACGCCGTCTATTTCAACGGCAAATGGACAGACCAGTTCAACGCCAACGCCACCCACGACGGCGTCTTCCACGCAGAGGGCGGCGACACGCCGGCCAAGCTGATGCGCCAGGTCACGCAGGCGCGGTATTTCGAAGACGACGGCTTTCAGGCGGCGGAATTCGACTACGACGAGGGCGCGTTCGCGCTCGCGGTGTTCCTGCCGCGCGAGAGTTCAAGTCTCGATCGCTTCGAGCGTACCCTCGATGGCGCGCGTTTGCGTGCTTGGCTCGGGCGCTTGGCCGGGGCGGCGCCGTCGCGCCTTGATGTCACGTTGCCGAAGATCGAGCTGCGCACCGACTACGATCTCGTGCCGCAACTTAGGGCGCTCGGCGTCGAAGATGCACTCACGCCCCGCGCCGATCTCTCCGGCCTCCTCACCGAACCGCTGCCGCTGATGGTGAGCGCGGTGCTGCACAAGACCTTCCTGAAGATCGACGAGGAGGGGACCGAGGCCGCCGCCGTGACGGCTATCGACGTGATGGTCACCTCCGCGATGCCGGCGCCGGAGCCGCCGCCGATCGAGTTCAAGGCGGACCGGCCGTTCTTCATCGCGCTGCATCACAAGCCGACCGGCGCGCTGGTCTTCCTCGGCCGCATCGCGACCACCGCCGTCTAGCGCCGGCGCTTGCCAGCACCCGCCCAAACGACGCCGGGAAAGCCTTTCAGCGGCGACAGCTTCTCACCGAGATAGGTCCAGTCCGGCATCTGATCGATGGCCAGATGGTAGCGCGGCTCGCGGCCAACGCCGCTTGTAAACAGCGCGCGCGGGATGTTGACGTTGTTGGGCGCGCGCTTGCGTTCGTACAGCACCGGCGTGCCGCACGTCGTGCAGAAGGCGCGGCTGCTCTTGGTCTCGGCGTGCTCGAAGCGGGTCAGATTGTCTTCGCCGCGGATGAAGCGGAAGCGCTTCTTCCAGGACCCGACATAGGTCGCATAGGCCGCGCCGTGCGCGCGGCGGCTGGCGGCGGAATGATCGTGCCAGGCCCATTGCGCAGGCGCGTTGATCTCGAACGCGACCGCGCCGCAGAGGCATTGACCCTGCGCGCGCAGCGCGGCGGGCCGCCGGCCAGCTTGTTTCGGCTTGTCGCTATGGGGCATGGCTCTTTCCCGCGCGTAACGAATCCTGTTTGTGATTGCGCCATGAGCGATCCCGCGCAAGCGCCGCCGCAGCGCGACGTCAGTCTCGACGTCGCGCGCGGCCTGTTGATGGCCTGGATCATCATGGCGGTGCACCCGGTATTCTGGCTCCGGCTCGCGCCGCAGACGCCGGCCTCGTGGGGCCTGTTCGAAATGCCGCTGATCTTCATGATCGCGGGCGCGGCTTACTTTCTTGGCGAACGCGGCAAGGCGCTGACGGCGGGCGGCTATGTGGTGTGGTTCGCGCGGCGTGCGACGCGCATCCTTGTCCCGTATTGGGCCTACGCGATCGTGTGCGCGCTGATCGTGATCGCGTTCGTGCCGTCGCGCGGGGCGGACGTCGGCGCGACGTTCGCGTCATGGCTAAACCCGATCCGCGGCGGCGCCGGGCATGCCGCGCCAATGATGAACTGGCACCTCTGGTTCGTCGCGCCGTTCCTGGCGGTGACGGCGTTGCTGCCATTTCTCACCCGCATCCCGGCGCCGAAACTGCCGCTATGGATCTGGGCGGCGATAGGTATGGCGATCATGGTTGCGGCGAACTACGCCGATGCGACCCATCTCGGCTGGGCGCAGATGATCGTGTTCTATGCGCTGTGGGCGGTGTTCGGTTTCGCGCTCGCCGCCGCGCCGAAGCGCGCAACGCCCCACGCGTTCTTGATCGTGCTGGTGCTGTGCATCGCGGCGATGGCCGCCGCCTACACCGTTTGGCCCGAGCGCTTCTCCATCAGCATGCAGGCCAACAAGTTTCCGCCGAACGCGCTCTTCTTCGTCTTTTGCAGCGCCTGGATGGCGCTGATCCTGCTGATCGCGCCGCGCATCCCCAAGGCCATCGTCGAGGGGCTCGCGCGCGCGTGGTGGTTCAAGCCGTTCATGAGCGCGGGCTACTCGATCTACCTCTGGCAGGGCCTCGGCTACGCGGCCGCCGCCTATGTCGGCGCGCAATTCGCCTGGAACGGGTGGATGGTGCTGCCTTTGGCTGTGGCGATTACCGTCGCGCTGGGTATCCTCGCCGCACCGCTCGAACGCGTGCGCTGGCCTGGAGGGGGACGGTGAGCGACTACATCGGCTACATCACGCTCTTCGTTGCGGGCGCTATCGCCACCTGCACCGGCTTCTGGCAGAGCGCCGACGGCAGATCGCCCGATGAGCAGCGCGCGCATGCGCGGCGCACGCTCTGGCTGCGGATCACCGGGCCGCTGACGATGGCCGCCGCCGCATTGCTTGCGCTGTCGCGCTACATGTTCCCCGATCTCTGACGCCGCCTTGAAGATGGCGCTCGGGCCGACTAAGCCAAAACGGGGACAGGAAGGTTTCATGCGGGCATTCTTCTTTGCGGCGCTTGCCATGCTGGGCGCGTGTGCGTCGGGCGCATCCGAGCCCGACCTGCCGCCGGATCCGGCGTCGCCGTTTCCGGTCGAGCGCGGCGCCGCGCTGCCGCCGCCGGCGCAGAACGCCAGCGGCAGCACTGCGCCGCCGGAGGGGAGGGCCGGCGGCGGCATCGATTTCGGTCAATGGCGTCAAGCCGATCCGGCTGCCTACGCGCCCGCGTTTCAAACACAAATCCGCCAGCGCTATGCCGGACGCGACGCGAGCGCGATCCGCGCCGACCTCGAGGCCAACGGCTTCGCCTGCGAAAACGCCCAGCGGCTGGATTGCCGCATCGAGATTATGGAGCGCCAATGCGCGTTCGACTGGTATGTCGTGCTGGAACGGAACCGGAGTGAACCCGTTGCCGGATTCGATCAGATGTGCCTCGGTGCGCGATAAGGGATGAGCATGAAAACGTCGATACGCGCAGCGTGTGTGGGATTAGCGGCGCTCGCAGCCAGCTGCGCAACGCCGGTCGGCGGGGTGTCGACGCCGTCGGGCCCGTCCACCATTCCATCCGCGCCGATCGATCTGGGCGATTGGCGCACCGCTTCGCCGGCGGCGACCTTGAGCGCGTTCCAGCAGACGGTTGCCGCGCGCTACGGTGCGGGCGTGGCCGTCAGCGACATCGGCGCCGATCTGCGCCGCAATGACTTCAGTTGCGCCGCGGGGCGCCCGCCCGCCGACGGGCGCGGCGACACCCCGGCGCAGGTCTGCCGCCGCACCACGACGGTTTCCGGCTGCACCCACACCTGGCAAGTGCACGTCTTCGACAGCAATGGCGATGGCCGCCTCGCGCGCTCGCGCGGGCTCTACGACCGGCGTTGCGGCGACGACGGTCTGCTCGGCGGCCCGGGCTAAGAGGCCATCAGCAGCAAGCGCGCGACGTCGGGCGGCTCAAGCCGCAGCATCGGCGACAAGCTGAGATTGATGACCGCGTAGTTGCCGCGCAGGCGCTCGAGCGCGAGCCGCCCTGCGATCATGGCGCGCGGTGCGGTCGGCCCCATCACGCTGTTGATGCGCGTAGCGCTGGTGAAGATGAAGCCGGTGCGCCCGCCGCCATCGAGCGGGCGCAGCAACGGTCCCGCGTCGGAGGCCGTCGACGCCAGTGCGAGCGCGACCTGGCTTTGCAGCAGCAGGCGGCGGAACGCTGGGCGCTGCTCTTCGCTCGCCAGCGCGGCGACGAAGCTGCGCTCAAGATCGTTCTCAGGTTGGATCGGGCGCAGCTCCGGCCCGTCCTGTGCCGGCGTCTGCGCGGCCGCTTGCGCCGCATAGGCCGCCGCGCTTGCAGCAATGATAAAGCTACGCCTGTCCATGCGCGCGCTCCCGTCGTACCCATTTTGGCCTTTGCTTGCCCAGGAAGGAAGGCCACATAAGGGCGGATGGAAGACCTCTACCACCCGCGCATCCTCGAGCTCGCCGCCGACATGCCGCACGTCGGGCGGCTGGAGGCGCCAGACGGGGCTTCCACGAAGGTGAGCCGCGTCTGCGGTTCGGTGGTGACGGTAGAATTGACGCTGCGCGGCGGCGCTGTCTCCGAGATCGCCGTGCATCCCAAGGCCTGCGCGCTCGGGCAGGCGGCGACGGCCGTGCTGGCGATAAACGCTGTCGGCGCGACCCCCGCGGAAATTCGCCAAGCGCGCGACGGTCTGCGCGCGATGCTGAAGGAGGGCGCGCCGCCGCCGTCCGGGCGGTTCTGGGAACTGCGCCACTTGGAGGGCGTGCGCGACTATCCCGCCCGTCACGCCTCCACCATGCTCGCCTTCGACGCCGCCGTCGAAGCGCTGGAGCAAGCCGAGAAGAAGGCCGCGTGATGCGCGCGCTCGCTCTCGCGTTGGCGTTGGCCGCGTGCGCGACGCCGGTTGAGCGCGGGCCCTTCGCCCTCGATGCGCTGATCGCCGACGCGCCGGCGTACGTGGCGCAGCGCTACCGTCCCAACGAATTGCCCGCGGCGTTGATCGCCGATCTGACGGCGGCGGGCTTCCAATGCCAGGACCGCGCATCGGGCAGCGAGTGCGGGCGCGCCGATCCCGCGTTCGCGACGTGCTTTGACGTCTACACGGTGCAGATCGACGCCGCCGCCGTGCGCGCAGAAAAAAACCGCCGCTGCTTGGGCGGGCGGCCGTGAGCGCGTCGGCGCCGTTGAAGCACGCCGCCGCGAAAGCGCTGCGCAAGGCGGCTCTCGCGTATCCCGAGACGGTCGAGGACTTTCCTTGGGGACATTCCGCGTTCAAGGCCGCCGGCAAGAAGGCGTTCCTGTTCATGGGCGCAACCGAGGACGGCGGCTTCTCATGTTCGATGAAGCTGCCGTTTCGCAGCGCCGAGGCGCTCAAGATGAAGGGCGCGGCGCCGACCGGATACGGATTGGCCAGGTCCGGCTGGGTAACCTTCACCTACGGCCCGAAGGCCAAGCCGTCGATGACGGCGTTGGCGGACTACCTGGACGAGAGTTGGCGCGCGGTGGCGCCAAAGAAGCTCTCCATGTCATGCCCGACGCCGCCCAAGCGTCGCAAAGCAGGCTGAGCCGCTTTGCCTCGCCGCCGCCATGGGCTAGCCTCCGCCGCAGGGGAACAAGGGAGTGTCCAATGCTGAGGCTGGTTCTGCTGCTCATCATCGTCGCCGGCGTCGCCGGATATTTCACGCGGCCCGAAGAAGCGGCGATGCGCGAAGCGGCCTTTCCGAACCTCGCCGAGAACGCCGCCACGCAGCTGGCTGTCGATCGCGCCTACACGAATTACTACGTCGCAGCGAAGTACGACGTGTCGCTCGATGGCCAGCCTGTGGTCAGCTGCTGGGGCGCGTTCACGCAAGTGAAGTGTGACCGTGCGGCGGACACGCGCACGGGCGGCTAAGCGCACGTGCGTCTTGTCATAGTGTTGTTGCTGCTGGGCGTTGGCGCGTACTTCACGGTACCGGCGCGGGCCGCGCACGAGGAAGCCGCGCGCACGTTGTTGGAAGCGCGCACGCCGACGCCGGACCTGACTCAGGACATCAACCTCGACGACGTGATCGGCTACGTGAAGGGCGCGGTCGCCGGGCAGGGGCGCTACGAGAACTGGCACGTGGCCTCGAAGTACAGCGCCGATCTCGCCGGGCCCGAATATCTCGAATGCTACGGCGCGTTCACGTTGGTGCGCTGTTCCGTCATGAGCCGGTAGGGGCGGCTGGCGCTGCGCGGCAGATTGGGCTAGACACGGCCCCATGATGTTCCGGCGCACCTCCACGACTACCTGCTAGAGCCGGCGGCGCGAGATCGGGCGCGCCGCAGCGGCGGCGTGCGGCCCGGTCCTGACCATCAATCATCGCCATAGTCGCATATGTCTCCGAGCCTGCCAGCACGGGGCCTTTTAGGCCTTATCCAGATTTACAAATGGACGCTCTCGCCGCTGGTCGGCCAGGGCTGCCGCTACCGGCCGACCTGCTCGTCCTACGCGGCGGACTGCATTCGCATGCATGGCGCGTGGGCCGGCAGTTGGATGGCCTGTGCGCGCCTCTGCCGCTGCGCGCCGTGGGGCGGGCATGGCTGGGACCCTGCGCCGCGCGAGATCAAGAAGAACTCGTGGTGGCGGCCGTGGCGCTATGGCGATTGGAAGGGCGGCTATCGTGCGCCGCCGAATGGCATCGAATCCGATAAGAGCAATCCATGAGCATCTCTCTCAAATTTCCCGACGGCGCCGAGCGCAGCTACGACGATGGCGTGACGCCGCTCGCAGTCGCCGAAGGCATTTCCAAGTCGCTCGCCAAGAAGATCGTCGCCGCCAAGATCGACGGCGCCTGGTGGGACCTCACGCGCCCGCTGGAGCGTGGCGGCAAGATCGATCTTGTCATGCGCGATAGCGCCGACGGCCTTGAAGTGCTGCGCCACGATGCGGCGCACGTGATGGCGCAGGCGGTGCAGGAGTTGTTTCCCGGCACGCAGGTTACCTTCGGCCCGGTGACGGAAGACGGCTTCTACTACGACTTCGCCCGTAGCGAGCCGTTCTCGACCGACGATTTCGAGAAGATCGAAAAACGTATGCGAGAAATCGTCGACGCCGATCTGCCGATCATCCGCAAGGTCTGGGACAAGGACGCGGCTATCGCGCACTTCAAGTCGATCGGCGAAATCTACAAGGCCGAGACGATCGACGAGGTGATCAAGCCCGGCGATCCGATCACCGTCTATAGCCACGGCGACAAATGGGGCGACCTCTGCCGCGGGCCGCACTTGCCCTCAACGGGCCGCCTCGGCAAAGCCTTCAAGCTGATGAAGCTGGCCGGCGCCTATTGGCGCGGCGATCAGAAGAACGCGCAGCTGCAACGCATCTACGGCACGGCCTGGGCCGACGAGAAGCAGTTGGAGGACTACCTCCATCGCCTCGAAGAAGCGGAGAAGCGCGATCACCGCAAACTCGGGCGTCAACTCGAACTCTTCCACATGCAGGAAGAAGGGCGCGGCATGGTGTTCTGGCACCCGAAGGGCTGGACGCTGTGGCGGGTGCTGGAGAACTATCTGCGCCGCCGCCTCGATGCGGCCGGCTACAGCGAAGTGAAAGCGCCGCAGATTCTCGATCGCGCGCTGTGGGAGCGCTCGGGCCACTGGCAGAAATTCCACGCCAATATGTTCACCTGCGAGACGGTCGAGGGTGAAACGCTCGCCGTGAAGCCGATGAATTGCCCGGGCCACATCCAGATCTTCAATCAAGGTCAGAAGAGCTATCGCGACCTGCCGCTGCGCTTGAGCGAGTTCGGCTCATGCCACCGCTACGAGCCCTCCGGCGCGCTGCAAGGCCTCATGCGGGTGCGCGCGTTCGTGCAGGACGATGCGCACATCTTCTGCACCGAGGAGCAGCTCGTGCCGGAGACGATCGCCTTCTGCAAATTGCTGCGCTCGATCTACGAGGATTGCGGCGTGGAGCTGCACGCGGTGAAGCTCGCGCTCCGGCCCGAGCTGCGCTTCGGCGAAGACGAGATTTGGGACAAGGCCGAGCGCATCCTGCAGGAAGCCGCGGAAGCCGCCGGTGAAAAGCTTGAATTCCTGCCAGGCGAGGGCGCCTTCTACGGCCCGAAGCTCGAATTCCATCTGCGCGACGCCATCGGGCGGACGTGGCAGTGTGGCACCCACCAGCTCGACTTCGTGTTGCCCGAGCGGCTCGGCGCCGAGTATGTCGGCGAGGACGGGGCCAAGCATCGCCCCGTCATGTTCCACCGCGCCATCTTCGGTTCGTTCGAGCGCTTCCTCGGCATTTTGATCGAGCACTACGCCGGCGCGTTCCCGATGTGGATGGCGCCGGTCCAGGTGGTCGTGGCCACCATCACATCCGAGGCGGATGGCTACGCCCACGAGGTCGCCGCGACGCTGCGCAAAGCGGGGCTGCGGGTGGACCTCGATCTCCGCAACGAGAAGGTCGGCTACAAGATCCGCGAGCACAGTTTGCAGAAGACGCCGATGATTGCGGTCGTCGGCCGCAAGGAAGCGGAGGATCGCACAGTCGCGCTGCGCCGCTTTGGCAGCCAGGAGCAGTCGGTGCTGGGCCTCGACCCAGCTGTGGCGCAGCTCGCCGCGGAGGCGACTCCGCCGGACCTGCGCTAGCCAACTTGTGGGTGCAAAGCGGGCGTTCGACCTGGATCGCATGTAATGGCGTCAGCCTGGGATTGTGGCCGGAGCCATCTGGACAAGAGGCCGCGCGCCGCTTCAGGATGCCGCGCGAGGGCGAGGGGCCGCCTGGGCGGAGTTGGTGGTGGACAAGTTCCCGTCACGCGAACGGTCGGCGGCCGCCACGCTGGAGCTGCGCGCCTCGGCTGTCATTGTCGTGGCTGGCGTGCGCGCGACGGGGCGAGCGCCGCTCGATTTGTGCATACGCAGCGCCTTGGCTGAGCCCTGGATCGACGATGTCGTCATTGTCGATCACGGCAACGCCCCGGAAATCTCGTCCTACTTGCGCGCACTCCAGGCCGATCGGCGCGATGTGAAGCTGGTCGCGGCGCGACGGGCGATGAGCGCGCCGGCGGCAATGAATCTGGGCGCCCAGCACGCGCGCGGGCGTTGGCTTCTGTTTCTGGATCCGAACGTGGTGTTGCAGCGCGGCGCGGTTGCGCGCATGGCGGCCGCGGGCGGCGGGGCGCACGGACCGTGGATCGTCGGCGGGCGGTTGACCGATATCGAAGGCCGCGAGCGCGGCGTGACGCGCGCCGGCGAACTGAATGCATTCTCCGCGCTCGCTGTCGCCGTCAATTGGCCGCGGCCCAAACCGCGCAAGCGGCGCCTGCGCGGCGATGGTGGAACCGCCACGCGCGTTGCCGCGGTTTCGGATGCATTCATGCTGATCCCGCGCCACGACTTCCAGGCGCTAGGCGCCTTCGACGAGAGCTTCGCGACCGACGCCGCCGATCTCGATCTATGCCGTCGGACGTCGGACGTCGGCGGCGCAATCCTCTTTCAGCCCGCGGCGTCGGGCGTGCAGTTCGAGCGCGCGCAGCGGCCCGGCCGCCGCGAAGCGCAGGGCTTGGCGCTGTTTGCGGCCAAGAGCGCGCGGACGCCGTTCGAGAAGGCGTTCGCAGCGATTGCGCGTCCGGCGTTGCTTGTGCTGCTGACGCTGCGCGACTTCGTCGCCGGGCGTCCGCCTATTCGCCGCTGACGGGCGCCGCTTCGACCGAGCCGACATAAAGCGCGACGCGTTCGCCGCGTCCAAGCGCGAGTCCGCGGACCGGCGGCTCGGCGGCGCGGAATTCAAGTCCGCGGCGGGCCAGGTCGGCCGCCACTTCATTCATGGCGCGAATTTCGACGATCATCGCTTCGCCCGGCGCCGCGCGTGCGCCGGCCTCTTCGGCGCGCGCAAGGCGGATGTCGGTGCGGGTCAGGAAGACGAGGCTGGGTTCGTTGTAGCCGACGACCCAGAGCGGGCGGTCCTCGCGCGGCAGGAGCCGCGCGCGCGTCAACGCCGCAACCGCCTCGTTGCTGACGAACAGCGACCGCGCCTCCGGCAGCAGCCGTTCGCGCAGGCTGAACGAAAGAAAGAGCGCGCACCCGATCAGCACCGCCGCCCGCGCGGCCGGCCGTCGCAGCATCAGAAGGCCAGCGACCGCAAGCGCGACCACCCCCGCGCCGATCAGCGCCGTCGAGACGGCGCGGCGCACATCGGCGCCGAAATCGCCGGGCATGAACGTCGCCGCCGCCGCGTTGAGCGCCACCAGCACCGCGCCCGCGACCGCGAACATCACGACGCCCGCAGGATGCGCCAGACGCCACGCCCGGCCGCGCATCGCCATCAAGGCTGCGCCGCACAGCAACGCAATCGCTGGATACGCCGGCAGCGCGTAGTGCGCGAGCTTGGTGGGCGCGAGTTCGAAAAAGAGGAACGTCGCCGCCGCCCACGCGATGAGGAAACGCAACGGCGCGGTTGTTGTCTCCGCGCGCGGCGCACGCGCGGCATCCCAGATCAACCGCCCCACGGCGGGGAGTGCGTAGGTCGCTGGGAAAATCAGGAACGGCAGCAGAAACGTGTGATAGCCGGGCAGCGCGAAATGGTCCTCATGGCCGCTGAACAGCTTCGGCGTGAGGTCGCCGAAAATCATGTCGGCGAAGAAGCGGCCCTCGGTTTCGGCCGAAATCGCAATCGCCCATGGCGCGACGATCAAGACGGCCAGCAACGGTCCTGGCCACCAGAGCAACGGCTTCATCCACGCCGCCCGCCGTTCCCAGACGAAGAGCGCCGCCAGCGTGAGCACAGCCACCAACGGCGCCACCGGCCCCTTGATCATCACCCCGCAGGCGAGCGCGAACCAGAAGGTCATCGCATGCAAACGCGGACGCGCCCGCGGCTCCGCGTAGAGGCGCGCCAGCGCCGCCATGGCCAGTGTGGTGAAGCCGAGCAGCAGCGCGTCGGTCTTCGCGGTCATGCCCTCGAAGCCCGCGAGCACGCCCGCGGCGAACAACCCCGCGCCCAGAAAAGCCGGCCGCCGCCCAAGCAGCGCCGCGCCCCCCCAGAGCGCCGCCAACGCCGCCAGCACGACGCCCAGCGCGGAGGGCAGGCGATAGGGCCAGATCGTGTTCAGCCGCTCGGTCAGCGGCAAGAACGTCTGCGCTGACGCCGCCTGCAGCCAGTGCGCGCCGACGGGCTTCTTGTTGCGCTCTTCGCCTTGCAGGCGAATGCGGACGAAGTCGCCGCTCTCCACCATTTGCCGCGTCGCCTGCGCGAAGCGGGCTTCGTCGGCGTCCATCACCGGCACGCGCGCTGCGCCGAACAGGCTCGATAGGAGCGCAATCAGCGCGATCATCGCCACGCCGCGCCAGCCGCGCGCGAACTGATCGAACAGGGCTGGGGAGACCGGGGCCGGCATGGAGCCGGTCTTACCTGGATTTGGCGGCGGGTAAGAGGCGCGAGACGGGCGTGGGGGCGCTCGCTTCCGGCGCGCTTACCCGCTAAGAGGGCGCGCCGTTGATCCCGGCCCCGTCAGGACTGGAAGCCCGCCCTTGGCCGAAAGCATCGAATTCAGCGTCGTCGTGCCGGTCTGCAACGAGGCGGGCAACGCCGCCAATCTGGCGCGCGAGATCGCCGCCGCGCTCGACGGACGCGCCTACGAGATGATCTTCGTCGACGATTGCAGCCGCGACACCACGCGCGACGAACTCGCCGCAGCGAAGGCCGAGCTTCCCCAACTGCGTCTGATCGGGCATCGCAAGAACGCCGGCCAGAGCCGCGCCGTCCGCACCGGCGTGCTCGCCGCTCGCGCTCCGATTGTGGGCACGCTCGACGGCGACGGCCAGAACGATCCTGCGGATCTCCCGCGTCTGCTCGCCCGCATGAACCGCCACGACGCACCGGCGAACCTCGGGATGGTCGGCGGCAAGCGCGCCAAGCGGCAGGACAGCTGGAGCAAACGCGCGGCGTCCCGCATCGCCAACAGCATCCGCAAGGCCGCGCTCAAGGACGGCGCCGACGACAGCGGCTCTGGGGTCAAAGTATTCAAGCGCGAGGCTTTTTTGCGCCTCCCGTACTTTGACCACATGCATCGTTTCATGCCTGCACTGATGCTGCGGGAAGGCTATGCAGTTGAGTTTTTAGAGGTTAACCATCGTCATCGGGGCGCGGGCCGGTCCAAGTATACCAACTTGGGCCGACTCGCGGCCAACATGACGGACTTGTTCGGCGTTATGTGGCTGCGTAGCCGGGCGCGGACCCCAGGGGGGACGGACGAGTTATGAGCAGGCAACCGAGTGCGACGAGTTTGGCGGCGGCCAGCCGCGAGCGTCGACCAAACCAGGGGAGTCCCATGGGGGCCATTTTCAACGTTTTTCCGCTGATCCTGATCCCAGTCCTGACCTACAACATCTGGGCGTTCGGGGCGACCGCGGCTGCTGACGGCAACGGTGCGGCGGTCGTTGAGCATCTGCGCGATGTATGGATGCGGGTGCCGATGGCGTCGGGCGCGACCTGGAATGTCATGTTCGGCGACGTCATGGTCTTGATGGCGCTGTTGCTGCTGTTCATCGAACTCTTGAAGTCCACCTCCACCGGCACGGCGGCGATCTTCAATCACGCGCTGTCGATGCTCGTGTTCATCATCTGCCTGGTCGAGTTTCTGCTGCACCCGGCGTTCGCCACCAGCGTGTTCTTTATCATCATGATCATGGCGCTGCTGGATGTGCTGGCGGGCGTCGTGGTGACCATCATCTCGGCCCGCCGCGACGTGGAGTTCGCGGGCCAGCACTGACGCCGATAAATTACGCTACCGGAACGGCGGCTGCGCAAGCGGCCGCCGTTCTGCGTGTGCGCCCCTCAGAGGCACCACATTCCGAGCGCCAGGGCGATCGTGAAGTCGAGCCAACGCGCGAATCGGGGAAAGATGAGCAGGTTCATGGCCTACGCCGCCTCTGCAGGTTCGGCGCCGGTCGCAGCGCGGATGGCGGCATGTCCCTGTTCTTTGACGCCGAGTGGTTCGACGCGAAACTTGCTGAACGCGGCCTCGACCGCGCCGCCATGGCCGCCGCCGCGGGCATCGAGCGCGGCGAGCTGCATCGCATCTTCACCAATGATCGTCCGCCGGAGGCTCAGGAGCTTGCTGCGTTCGCAGCGTTGCTGGGCGCCGATCTGGTGGAAGTGACGCTGCGCAGCGGGGTGTCCACGCGCGAGAGCAATCCCGAAGCTGACGCCAGCGATCGCATCGAGAATATCGAAGCGCGTCTTGACGCCATCGATAGCTGGCTGGCGGCATTCGAAAGCGCCAAGAAGCGCGCCTGATCACGCTTTGACGTCGAACGCGATGCCGGCGCGCAGCTTCGCTGGCGGCTGGTAGCCACGCATCGCCGCCGTCTCGCGCGGCGCCACATGGTTGACGAGCGTGGCGGCGAACAGCGGGTCGAGCGTCATCCGTCCAATGCGGCGATCGCTCTGGCGCCGATCGGCCCGCCGCTGCTCGCCGATCTCTTGGAAATCGGCGTCGATGGCGTGCGCGGTGCGATCGGCTGCGCTCATGCGCCCGGCGCTGCATTTCGCGTGCCAAACGCAAATTAACCGATAGGCTCGGGCGCCGGAGATCACGCATGCAGGACTATGCCGACTATGACGGGCTGGGATTGGCGGAGCTCGTGCGCAAGCGCGAGGCGTCGCCCAGCGAACTGCTTGAAGCCGCGATCGCCCGCATCGAGCGTCATAACGGCAAGCTGAACGCCGTTGTTTACCAGGCCTACGACGAAGCGCGCGCTGTGGCGGCGTCGGCCTTGCCGGACGGCCCGTTCAAGGGCGTGCCGTTTCTCATCAAGGACCTTGGCGTGCGGGTGAAAGGCTGGCCGCGCACCTCCGGCAGCCGCTTCGCCGAGGTCGCCGCCGATGCCGAAGACAGCGAACTCACCGCGCGCCACCGCGCCGCGGGGCTTGTGCTGATGGGTAAGACCAACACGCCGGAGTTCGGCATTCCCGGCGTCACGACGTCGGCGCGGCTCGGGCCGTGCCGCAATCCGTGGAACCCTGACCACATCTCCGGCGGCTCCTCCGGCGGCGCCGCGGCCGCGGTGGCCGCAGGCATGGTCCCGATGGCGCACGCCAGCGACGGCCTTGGATCGATCCGCATCCCCGCCGCGTGCTGCGGTTTGGTGGGGCTGAAAACCACGCGCGACCGCAACCCCAATGGCGTTCACGACGCCGACCGCGTGATCGGCTTCTCCGTGGACCACGTCGTCACCCGCACCGTCCGCGATAGCGCCGCGATGCTCGACGCCACCGGCGCGCCGCAGCCCGCCAGCCCCTATGCGCACCCGCGCCGGGAGCGTCCCTTCATCGAGGAAGTCGCGCGCGCGCCGGGCAAGCTCCGCATCGCCTGGTCGGTCGAGACCCCGGCCGGCGACCCGATCGATCCCGATGTGATGGCCACGATCGTGCGCGTCGCCGAAACGCTCGCCGCGCTCGGTCACGACGTGCGCGAGGAGGGCCTGGGCATCGACTATCGCGCGCTCTATCGCGCCCAGGGCATGGTGTCGGCGTCCAACTTCGCCGCCAACATGAAGCGCTGGGTTGCGCTCAAGGGGCGTGAGCCGGGCGACGATATCGAAGGTCTGGCGCGCCGCGCCTACGAGGCGGGCAAGGCGCTGTCGGGCGCGGACGCGATCTGGGCCTTGCAGGAGCTGCGGCTGCGCACGCGCGAAATTCTGCGCCGCTTCGAGACGTTCGACGTCTATCTCACCCCGGTCATGTGCACGCCGCCGCCGCGGGTCGACTTTCTCGATACGCTGACGGACGACCTCAAGGAATTCGACCGCCGCCAGCGTATCACGTTCGGCTTTACGCCGCCCTTCAACATGAGCGGTCAGCCGTCGCTGTCACTGCCTTTGGGACAGAGCCGCGACGGGTTGCCGATCGGCATGATGTTCACGAGCCGCTACGCCGACGAGGCGACGCTGTTCCGTCTCGCGGGCCAGCTGGAGAAAGAGATGCCCTGGAAAGACCGCAGGCCGCCGATCTGGGGCTGAAGCGCGCGGACGTGGCGTTGCGCTCAAGCGTGACGCGCGGCACGGCGGCGCGGTGCGGGCGCGCGCTACAGCGGGCGCCCCGAAGGACGGAGGTGCTCCGATGAACCCGAACAAGGCGCTCTGGGAAAAGGGCGACTTCACCAAACTGGCCGCCGCCATGCGCGCCAGCGGCGACGCGCTGGTGGAAAGCATCGGCGTCAAACCCGGCATGCGTGTGCTCGATCTCGGCTGCGGCGACGGCACCACGGCGCTGCCGGCTGCGCAGCGCGGCGCGGACGTGCTGGGCGTCGACATCGCGTCCAACCTTGTAGCCGCCGGCAATCGGCGCGCGCAGGAAGCGGGGCTCGCTAACCTCCGCTTCCAGGAAGGCGACGCCTGCAATTTGGAAGGCCTGGCCGACAAGAGCTTCGATCTGGTTGTCACCATCTTCGGGGCCATGTTTGCGCCGAAGCCATTCGACGTCGCGCGCGAGATGGTGCGCGTGACCAAGCCCGGCGGGCGCATCGTCATGGGCAACTGGATCCCCAACGATCCGACGCTGGTCGCGCAAATCCTGAAGATCAGCTCCAGCTATTCGCCGCCGCCGCCGGAAGGCTTTATCAGCCCGATGCTGTGGGGCGACGAAGCGAATGTGCGCGAGCGTTTCGCCAAAGCTGGCGTGGCCGCGGCCGACATCGCCTGCGTACGTGACACCTACATGTTCGAGTTCGCCGGCCCGGCCAACGCGTACGTCAATACGTTCGCCACCTATTACGGGCCGACCATGAACGCGTTCGAGGCGGCGGCGAAGAACGGCAAGGCCGATGCCTTGCGCCAGGAACTCGAGGCGCTGTTCGCGGCGCAAAACCAGAGCGGCCGCGCCGACAGCACGCGCATCCCGGCAACCTTCCTGCGCGTCACGGTCGTCCGCAGGTGAGGCAAATGAACCTCCCCCTCGACGGGGGAGGTGGCCGCGCAGCGGCCGGAGGGGGTGCGCGCGCCAATGGTGAAGAAGAAGCCTCATGTGGCTCGCCCGTAAACATCGGCGGGCCTCACCCCCTCAGTCGCGCTCACGCGCGACAATTCCCCCATCGAGGGGAGCGCGCCGCCGCCGCGCCGGCTTGGCGGAACGCGTGCGGGGGCGTAGCGTTGCGCTCGCCATGACACACGAACACACCGCATCGCGCGCCAGCGGCGGTTCGGCGGGGCTTCCCGCCGCCGTCTCGGTCATTCTCACGTTGATCTGGGCAGCCTACACGCTGCTCATTCTCTACGAGATCTTCTCGCTGCCCGTGCCGGCGCTTTAGCGTTTGGCCATGGCGTCGAGCTGCTTTTGCATCGCCGCCATTTGTTCGCGCAGCAGCGCCAATTGCTCGTCCTTGTCCGCGTCGGCCGAAGCCGGAGCGGCGCCGGGGCGCGGCGTGGCCGGAAAGCCAGGCATCGCGCCGGCCGCGAACGGCGCCGTCCAGGCCTGAAGCGCCTGCTGGAACATCGCCATGTTGCGCTGCGCCTGTTCCTCGAACGCCGCCATCGGCGTGGTTGCGCCGAACGCGCGCGACATGTTCTCGCGCATCTTTTCCTGCGCCTTGGCGAAGCTCTCCATGCTCATCTCGAGATAGGGCGGCAGGAAGCCTTGCATCTGGTCGCCGTAGAAGCGGATCAGCCGGCGGAGGAACTGGACCGGCAGCAGGTTCTGGCCGCGGCTTTCCTGCTCGAAGATGATCTGCGTCAGCACCGAGCGGGTGATGTCGTCGCCGGACTTGGCGTCGAGCACCACGAAGTCCACGCCTTCGCGCACCATTTCGGAGAGATGGTCGAGCGTGACGTAGGTCGAGGCCGCCGTGTTGTAGAGCCGCCGGTTGGCGTACTTCTTGATGATGACCGCTTCACCCTCGGTCTCGGGGCCGCCGGCGTCCCCGGCCGCCGGGCCATTTGCGTCCGCCACGATCGTGTCCCTTTGAATTTGGCGCCCGCGAAGGCGCGGGCTTTGCCGGAGAATCCCGCGTCCTTCGCCGCAATGCAAGACAAAGGCGCTGAATTCGCCTGCTATCGGTCGCGGGCCCGCTTGGAATTCGCGCCCCGCTTGTGCGATAGGAGCGGGCAAGTCTCCGTTTGCCGCCAAGGCTTTCGCCTCTGAGGAGCCGTCTCCCATGACCGACATCGTCATCGTTTCCGCCGCCCGTACGCCCGTTGGCGCGTTCAACGGTTCCTTTGCTGCAACGCCCGCGCATGAGCTGGGCCGCACGGCCATCACAGCCGCGCTGCAACGCGCAAAAGTGGACCCCAAAGAGGTGTCCGAAGTGGTGCTGGGGCAGGTGCTCACCGCCAACCAGGGCATGAACCCCGCCCGCCAGGCGAGCCGCGCCGCGGGCGTGCCCGACGATGCGCCGGCTTGGAGTTTGAACCAGGTCTGCGGCTCGGGCCTGCGCGCCGTGGTCGTCGGCTATCAGCAGATCAAGGCGGGCGACGCGCGGATCGTCGTCGCCGGCGGCCAGGAGAACATGAGCCTCAGTCCGCACGCCGCGCACCTGCGCGCCGGCCAGAAGATGGGCGACCTCGGCTTCAGCGACACGATGATCAAGGACGGCCTGACCGACGTCTTCAATCAGTATCACATGGGCGTCACCGCCGAAAACGTCGCCGAGAAGTGGCAGATCACGCGCCAGCAGCAGGACGAGTTCGCCACATTCAGCCAGCAGAAGGCCAGCGCGGCGCAGAAGGCCGGCAAGTTCAAGGACGAGATTGTCGCCGTCACCGTGAAGGGCCGCAAGGGCGACACGGTGGTCGAGAACGACGAGTACATCAAACACGACGCGACGGTGGAAGGCGCCGCAGGACTGCGCGCCGCGTTCAAGAAGGACGGCACGGTTACCGCCGCGAACGCGTCCGGCATCAATGACGGCGCAGCCGCGCTCGTGCTGATGACGGCCGACGACGCCGCCAAGCGCGGGCTCACGCCGCTCGCGCGCATCGCCTCCTGGGCCTCGCGCGGCGTCGATCCGAGCGTGATGGGCACGGGGCCGATCCCGTCCTCGAAGGCCGCACTTGAGCGCGCCGGCTGGAAGGTCTCCGATCTCGATCTGGTCGAGTCCAATGAAGCGTTCGCGGCGCAAGCCTGCGCGGTGAACAAGGACATGGGCTGGGATACCGCCATCGTGAACGTCAATGGCGGCGCCATCGCCATCGGCCACCCGATCGGCGCCAGCGGCGCGCGCGTGCTGACGACGCTGCTCTACGAGCTGCAACGCCGCGGCAAATCCAAAGGCCTCGCTACCCTCTGCATCGGCGGCGGCATGGGCATCGCGGTGTGCGTGGAGCGGTAGTCTCAACCGCTCTACTAGTGCTCGGCGCTTGTTCGCCCGAGGAGATCGATCCAACGGGCCCAGCGTCCCCGCTGGGGGTGGTCGACGCTGAGGGCGGGCGTACCTTCGCTGATCGCGAGACGTTTCAAAGAAACTGTCCCTTGCGCAGTCGTGAGCTTGCCCGCCGCCTCGATGCGCCGTTTCGACCGACGAACGTGTACCTCAGTCCCGCGGAGTTGAACGGCGTATTCGGAGACGTTCGAAGTTTGGTGTCTTGCCGGTACGAAGCTTTGGGTGATGAGCGGCTTGTGTTCATCGCGAGTTACTGGCGCGAGCCCACTGCGGACCAAGCTCTACAAATTCACCAATGGGAACGTCAAACCTGGAATAACTCCCTCGTCTCAATTCCGGCCGGTCGTCGTGGTGCCCGCGCCTGGATGTATTTTGAAGATCATCCGAACGGAGGGCGGCTGGTGCTCAAGTTTCTTCGGGATGAGGTAAGGGTGGACTACGTTCTCATCGGCTCCGCGGTCGAGCAGAGCGCGGACGCACTATCGCGCCTCGCACGTCCGAGGAGCCAGGGGTTGTAGGCGGATTAACTGTGCCTCGACCGTAAGCCGAAGTCGCTAAGCGCCGCATCTATTTTATTAGCGTCGCTAGCGTTTGTCGGCACTACGTCGCTAAGGCGGGGAAGAAGAGGCGGACGAAGGTTGAGGTGAGGCGATTGGCGCTCGTCTCGTCACCGTGATATGTTTGCGGATAATGACCGCAGACCTTCTCTCCCGTATCACCGTTCGCGCCGAGCAATGCCACGGCCGGCCCTGTATTCGCGGCATGCGCATCCGTGTTGTCGATGTCCTCGAAATGCTCGCCCACGGCGCGACCGAGGACGAAATTCTTGCCGATTTCCCCGATCTGGAGCGTGACGATATTCGCGCCGCCTTGGCGTACGCCGTGGCGCAGCTCGGCCATCCCGTTGTTGTCGCCGCGGAATGAACGTGCCGCTGCGCTTCATTGTCGATGCGCAATTGCCGCCTGCGTTAGCGGAGTTCCTGCGGGGCAAAGGCCACGAAGCTGCATCCCTACGCGAGATCGGCCTGCGCGACGCTGACGACGCCGACATTTGGGAGCGCGCTCGTAAGGACGGCGCAATCATCGTCACCAAGGACGAAGATTTTGCGCTCATGGTCGCGGCGAACGACAACGGCCCCCGGGTGCTTTGGGTGCGCACGGGAAATTTGCTCAAGCGTGTCTTGTTGGCGCGCTTCGATGCGGCGTGGTCGGAGATCGAAAAAGCACCTCCTATCCCAGGCGCGGCTGGTTGAGATGCACTGATGACCGAACCCCGCCGCATCTACTCCATAAGCGTCGCCAGCGTGTATCCGCGCTACGTCGCGAAAGCCGGGAAGAAGGGGCGGAGCAAGGCGGAGGTGGATCGGATCATCGGCTGGCTGACGGGCTACACGCAGGCCAAGCTCGAAGCGCATCTGAAGAAGAACACCACGTTCGAGGATTTCTTCGTGCTAGCGCCCAAGCTCAATCCGGCGCGCGCACTGATCACCGGCGTCATCTGCGGCGTGCGCATCGAGGAGATCGAGGACCCGCTGATGCGCGAGATCCGCTATCTGGATAAGCTGATCGACGAACTCGCCAAAGGCCGGCCGATGGAGAAAATCCTGCGCGCCGCGTGATGCGAGCGCGCACCGGCGGCTGTAAGCGGGAGCGCGTCGCTCCGCGACGCGTGCGCGGCGGAGCCGCGCGCTCCAACCTTCATGGACCGCCGCAATCTCACCCCCGCGCCGGCAGCACTTTCGGATTGCGCAGCGCCGCCGCCGAGATCAGCGCGATCAGCACGCCGACGGGGAAGATTTCCACGAACGTCATCGGCAGGCGGTAGAGCGGGTTGGCGTAGTTCATTGTCATCGCCTCCATCTCGGCGACGAAGTGATCGAGCTCGGCGCCGCTGACGCCGGCGGCGCGCTTGGCCTCGATCATCTGCGCGACGTAAGCGTTCATGAACTGATGGCCGGTGGCGTTGAGATAGAATTCCCAGCCGATCACGTAGGCGACCGCCGCGATCAGCGCGATCAGCAGGCCGAGCCCCAAAGCGGGCAGGAATTTGATGACGCCGCCCAAGCGGCTGCGGTGTTCGCGGATGGCGATGAAGATGGTCGACAGCGCCAGCAGCATGACCAGATAGCCGAACCAGACCGATGAGAAGATGTGGCCGTTGCCGTGCTCGCCGTTGGAGATGGTGATGCCGGTGACGAGAACGCCGATGATCAGCGCGCCCGAGATCGCGCCGTATTTGATGGCCGTGCCGAACATGAAACGAATCCCCTCGCGCGGTTGAATGTGCACGGACGCTGGCATCGGCGCGGCGCGAAGGCATCACCCAAAGGGGTGAAATCGGCAAAATCAGGTATTTGCTGCGGCGCGTGTCAGGGGATCAGCGCCAGCTCGCGCGCCTTCTGCACCGCCTGCGTGCGCCGCTGCACCTCGAGCTTCTGATAAAGGCTCGCCACCTGGGTCTTGACCGTGTTGGGCGAGACGCCGAGCTTCTGGGCGATTTCCTTGTTCGATTTGCCCGCCGCCAGCAGCGCCAGCACCTCCTGTTCGCGCGGCGTGATGCCGAGCGTGGCGATCGCTGCTTCGTTGCGTTCGAAGTGCGCCGGGGCGGGGCGGCGCGCCAGCCGCACGCCCGCCCAAACGCCCAATCCCGCGAACGCCGCCGCGATCAGCGCGATGTAGATTTCCCCGGCAAATGCGCGGGCCAGGAATTGGTACTCCAGCCATTGCAGAACGAATGCGCCCGCCGCGAGCGCGACGGCGTAGAGCGCGATCAGCCGCCAAGGCAGCGTCTTCATGGCGCAATCCCCAGTGCGCGCAGCACCGCGCCCTGGTCGAAATAGGGCCGCTCAGCGATGATCTTGTCGCCGCCCGGGGCGAACTCGAAGCTGGCGGCGATGCGGACGCGGAAGCTCTTGCCGGTCGGGGCGAGCATGCGCCCGCGGTGGGGCAGCGGGCCGGTGTGCGTGCCGGTCAGCCAGAATTCCACCAGCACCGTATCGCCACTGTGCGCGATGGCGATGATCTCGTTGCCCTGGTCGGGGAAGGGCGTGCGCGAGGCTGCGAAATAGCCGCGCACGGCCGCTTCGCCGTCGAAAACCCGGCCGCCGCCGTACATCTCGTAGCGCGGGTGCGCGAAGGTGGCGATCACGCCGTCCCAGTCATGCAGCGTCTCCATTCGCATGTGATCGCGCACGGTCTGGAGGCGGCGTTCGGCGAGGTCGGTCATCGCTCGGCGAGAGTGGCCGCAAATGTTGTTCTCGCCAACGGACCTTGCTTGGACCAACATCTTGGACTAAGTTGGAGCGGTATGGCTGTCCAGATGAATATCGCGGAGGCGAAAGCCAAGCTTAGCGAACTCGTCGCCCGCGCCGAGGCGGGCGAGGAGGTCGTCATCGCCCGCGACGGCAAGCCAGTGGTTGTGCTGAAGCCGGCCAACGATGCGCAGCCTTCTCTGCCGCAGCCGCGTCGCCTCGGCGCGCTTGCGCATCTAGGACCTATCTGGGAGGCGCCGGACGCTTGGGATGACGATGAAGAGGCGGCGCGTTACGCCGAACAGAGCTTCGACGAGGACTTGGCCGACGAGAACAACGCGAGCAGCGCGCCCGCAGACAAGCCATGAGGCTCTTGCTGGATAGTCACAGCCTACTCTGGGCGCTTTTTGAACAAACCCGCCTTTCGGCTCCGTCCGCCGCCGCAATCAGCGATCCCACGAATGAAATCTTCGCAAGCGCCGTTTCCCCCTACGAACTCGAGTGGAAGAAGGCCCTTGGAAAACTGACCCTCCCGAACATTTCCGACTGGCGACATGCGTTTCGTGTGGCCGGCTACGACCACGTGCCGTTGACGGTAGACCATGCGCAACGTGCAGCGCGGTTGCCTACGCTTCATCGCGATCCCTGGGATAGGCTGATTGTCGCCCAGGCTGGGACCGAACTGATGACGCTCATCACGCGAGATCGAAAGCTGGCCGCGTACGGCGTGGCGACGCTCTGGTAGTGCTTGCGCGGTGCGCGTGAGTGCGCGCATGGTAAAGGCAACAAATTCGCATCAGACGAAACGTGGGAGGCACTTTATGACGCGCGTGGCTTTCGTTACCGGCGGCACCCGGGGCATCGGCAAGGCGATTTCGGCGCGCCTGAAGGCTGATGGCATGAAGGTCGCCGCCGGCTATTCGGGCAACGACTCCGCCGCCGAAGCCACCGCCAAGGAGCTCGGCATCATGGTGGTGAAGGGCAATGTCGGCGCGTTCGACGATTGCGCGCGGGCCGCCAAGGCGGTCGAGGAGCAACTCGGCCCCATCGATGTCCTGGTCAACAACGCCGGCATCACCCGCGACGGCTTCTTCCACAAGATGAGCCACGAGCAATGGTCGGAAGTGATCCGCGTCAACATGGATTCGTGTTTCAACATGACGCGCCAGGTCATCGAAGGCATGCGCGCGCGCGGCTGGGGCCGCATCATCAACATCAGCTCCATCAACGGACAGAAGGGCCAGGTTGGCCAGGTGAACTACTCCGCCGCAAAGGCCGGCATGATCGGCTTCACCAAGGCGCTGGCGCAGGAAGGCGCGAGCAAGGGCATCACCGTGAATTGCGTCTGCCCGGGCTACATCGACACCGACATGGTCGCCGCGGTGCCCGAAGACGTGCTGAAGAAGATCATCTCGACAATTCCGGTCGGCCGTTTGGGCAAGGCCGAAGAAATCGCCAGCGCCGTTTCGTTCCTCGCATCGGAAGGTTCCGGCTTCATGACCGGGTCCACGCTCACCATGAACGGGGCGCAGTACATCGCCTGAACGGAACGCCGCGCCGGCGTCCGCGTTGTTCTCTCATCCCAAGGAGAGACACATGGACAAAGAGCACGTAAAGGGCGCGGCCGACAAAGTGTCGGGCGCGGTGAAGGAAGGTATCGGCAAAGCCACCGGCGATGCGTCGATGCAAGCCAAGGGCAAGCTCGACAAAGCCAAGGGCGAAGCGCGCCAAGCGGCAGGCGACATCAAGGACGCCATGAAGAAGGCCGACAAGCCGAGTTGAAGTCCCGAAACGGCCCGCGCAAGCGGCCGTTTCTCGTTACGGCTTGAATACGTATTCGAGCTTCAGCCCGTCCGGGTCGGCGAAGAACACGGCGTAGTAGCCCGCGCCATATTGCGGATAGTCCGCCGGCGCATCGAGAATCGCCGCGCCAATCCCCAACAAGTGCGCGTGCATCGCATCGACATCGGCGCGGCTCTCCGCGGTCCAGGCGATATGGTGCAGGCCCGCGCTGTAGCGATCGTGGGCGCGCGCGGCGTGTGCGCCCCGCGCCGTCACGATGCCGATCGAGCAGAAATCGCCGCCGTCCAGATCGAAGTCATAGCCGTTGGCGTAGCTGTCGGCGAGGCGATAGCCCATGAAACCCAGCACGCTTTCGTAGAAGGCGCGCGAGGCGTGGGCGTCGCGCACGGTGAGATCGACGTGATGAACGCCGCCCCGCATCAGCGGTTCGCGCCCGGCTTCCAGAGCAGATCGGCGCGGCCCTCATCATTGGCGTAGCGCGCGGCTACGAACAGCAGATCGGAGAGCCGGTTGGCGAATTTGATCGCCTCCGCCGACACCGGCTCAACGTCCGCGAGCGCCACCACCGCGCGCTCGGCGCGCCGCGAGATGGCGCGCGCCAGATGCAGATGCGCCGCCGCCGGCGAGCCGCCCGGCAGAATGAACGACGTCAAAGGTTCGAGCCGCGCATTGAGCTGGTCGATCTCGGCTTCGAGCCGCAAGGTCTGGCTCTCCTGCACGCGCAACGGCGCGAACTTCAGATCGTCGGCGTGCGGCGTCGCTAGGTCCGCGCCCAGATCGAACAGATCGTTCTGCGCGCGGTCGAGGATCGGATCGAGCACCGGGTCGGCCGTCGTATAGAGGCGCGCGACGCCGATGGCGGAGTTCGCTTCATCCACCGCGCCATAGGCCGCCACGCGCGCGCTGGCCTTGGACACGGGTTCGCCGGTGGCGAGGCGCGTCTTGCCGCCGTCGCCGGCCCGGGTGACGATCTTGTCGATGCGGACCATGTGCGTCCTTGTGGGCTTGTCTCTAGCCGTAATGCTGCTTCGCCCACATCGCCGCAACTAGGATCAGAATCGCAACGAACTGGACGACGACGCGCATGCGCATCGCCTTGTTCGACCAGGAGCGTCCGAAATCGCCGCCCCGGAAGAGGGTGTAGATCCCGAAGCAGAGCGTCAGGAACACCGCAATCAGCGCGACCGGGATCAGATAGGCGAAGAGGTCCATGAGGCGGGAACCTACGCCCGGCAGCGCCCTTCCGCCATGCGCCAGATCAACCTAGACTGCGCGGGCATGTGGTCGGGGCCGGCGGACTGCTAGGCTTCCGAAATGACCGAATCAATTCTGCTACTTGCCGCCTTGGCGGCGATCGGCGCGGCGGCGTTTTTTGCGTACCGCTCCGCCGGCGTCGAGCCGATCCGGGCCGAGCGCGACCGGGCGCTGAAGGAGCTCGAGAAGCTGCGCGCCGATAATGGCCGCCTCGCGTCCGAACTGGCCGCCGAGAAGAGCGCCGCCGCCGCGCGCGGCGAGTCCGAGGAGGCGCGCTTCCTGGCCTTGGCCGCGAAGGCGCTGGAAGCCTCGCAGACGAGCTTCATGACGCTGGCCAAAGAGACGTTCGACAAGCACAGCCAGGCCGCGGCGGGCGGCGTGAAGGAGGTTCTGGCCCCGGCGCAGGAAGCGCTGGCGAAGCTGGCGACCTCGGTAGAGGCGCTCGACAAGGCGCGGCTGCAGGACAAGTCGGCGCTCAACGAACAGGTGCGTCAGATGGTCGACGCCGTTGGGACCACCAACAAGACGACGCAGACCTTGCTCACCGCGCTTCGCGCCTCGCCCAAGATGCGCGGCCGCTGGGGCGAGCAGACGCTGCGCAACGTGCTGGAGCTTGCCGGTCTCGCCGCGCATGTCGATTTCAAGGAGCAATTCAGCACCACCGACGGCGAGGGCGCGCGGTTGCGCCCCGACGTTGTGATCAATCTGCCCGGCGGACGCTGCATCGTGGTCGACTCGAAGGTCGCGCTCTCGGGGTATCTCGACGCGATGGAAGCGACCGACGACGCCGCGCGCGAGGCGCACCTGAAGAAGCACGCCGCCGAATTGCGCGCGCACGTGAAGGCGTTGGCGTCCAAGGACTACTGGAAGCACGTGCCCGACACCGCGGATTTCGTGGTGCTGTTCGTGCCCGGCGAGAATTTCCTCGCCGCCGCCGCCGAGCGCGATTCCGCACTGTTCGACGATGCGTTCGCACAGAAGGTCATCATCACCACGCCGTCGACGCTGATCGCCTTGGCCAAGTCGGTCGCCTACGGCTGGCGCCAGGAGCAGAGCGCCAAGAACGCGCAGGAAATCGCCGAACTTGGCCGCGAACTCTATCGCCGCATGGCGGTGATGATGGACCACCTCGGCAAGGTCGGCGATTCCATCGGCCAGGCGGTCGCGCGCTACAACGCGTTGCTCGGTTCGATCGAAAGCCGCGTGTTGCCGCAAGCGCGCAAGTTCAAGGAACTGGGGGCTGGCGACGCCGGCATCGACATCGCTTCGCCCGATCAGATCGAAACCGCCCCGCGCTTGCCCGCGCCGCCCGAGCAACTCGAACTCACGCCTCCGCCGCAAACCAGCAAACGCGGACGCTAATCGTCATGCCGCGGGCGCGCGCGGCCGGCTTTGATCTGGCCGCGCCGCGTCTTGCCCTCCAGGCGCTTGGCCTTCTGCGCTTTGGGCACTTTGGTGGCTTTGCGCGGCTTCGGGCGATGCGCGGCCTGTTTCACCAGCGCCACCAACCGCGCCTGCGCCTCCGACCGGTTGCGGTCCTGCGTGCGATGCTCGTCGGCGCGGATGACGATCTCGCCCTCCAGCGTCAGCCGCCGGCCGGCCAGCCGCTCCAGCCGCGCGCGCACGTCATCGGCCAGCACCGTGTAGCCGCCGAGTCGGAACCGCAGTTCCACCGCCGTGGACACCTTGTTGACGTTCTGCCCGCCCGGCCCGGCCGCGCGGATGAAGCGCTCCTCAAGGTCGCGCTCGTCGATGGCGATGGCGGCGGTCACCGGAATCATCAGGTGTCAGGTATCGGGTGTCAGGTGTCGGGAGTCACCATCCCCGAGGATTGAAGCCGGGCCGCTGACACGCGGCCTGACACCTGATACCTGACACCCGACAGGGAGACGACAATGCGCAGGATGCTGGCTGGATTGGGGTTTGCCGCGGTGCTGGCGGCGTGCGCCGGGGGCGCGTTTCCGGGCATCATGATGGAGCCGGCGCCGGAGGTAACGCCGGCGTCGCCGCATATCCTGCTGGCCATCGCCGATCCGCGCCGCCCCGAAGCCGACACCGCGCGCGATGCGCTCCGCCACCCCGCCGACATTCTGGCTTTCGCGCAAGTGCGCGCCGGCCAGCGCATCGCCGATGTCGGCCCCGGCGGCGGCTACTACACGCGCCTCTTCGCCGTCGCGGTGGGCGAGACGGGCCGGGTCTACGGCATCGACCGTCCCAACGCCGAGGGCCGTCCGCCGCGCGCGATCCTCGCGGTCGCGCCGCAATATCAGAACGTCGAAGTGGTGCAGCAGGGTTATCAAGGTTGGCGCGTCAGCGAGCCGCTCGACACCATTTTCATCTCGCAAATCTACCACGATTTCCATCTGCCGGCGCTCAACCTCGATGTGGCGCAGATCAATCGCGACATGTTCGCCGCGCTTCGCCCTGGCGGGACGCTGATCGTGATCGATCACGCCGCGCACGACGGCAGCGACTTGAGCGTCACCGACACGCTCCACCGCATCGATCAGGCGACGTTGGTGCGCGAACTGGAAGCAGCGGGTTTCCGGCTCGAAGCGGAAAGCCAGGTGCTGCGCAACCCCGCCGACGACCGCTCGCTGCGCGTCTTCGAAGGCGACATCCGCGGCCGCACCGACCAGTTCGTGCTGCGGTTCAGGAAGCCGGCGAACTAGAATTCGTTCTTTAGCGCGATCGTCCTGAACAGCAGGTCGGCGCGGTCCTTCGGGATGCCGAGCTTCTCCTCAAGCAGGCGCAGGTAGGCCTTTTCCTTCTCGTCGACCTCGTGGTCGGTGCAGATGATGTCGCAGGCGTGCGCGAAGGCCGATTGCGCCAGCATCCGATCTGCGTTGGCGTCGGTCTTGGCGCTCTGCTCCTGGATTTTCACCAGCGCCGCGCATGCCAGGGCCACGCGATCGTTGCGCACGCCCTTGTCCTTCACGTCTTCGATCGCCTCGTCGCGCGCCTTCTTGCGCTCGGCGTCGGGGATCGCCTGCAGCGTCTTCACGCGCCCAATCAGCGCGTCCAATTCGACCGTCTC
Source organism: Hyphomonadaceae bacterium (assembly GCA_050182055.1). GTDB lineage: Bacteria > Pseudomonadota > Alphaproteobacteria > Caulobacterales > Aquidulcibacteraceae > Vitreimonas. Next base: position 5,836 of record JBFXCP010000023.1, on the reverse strand, counting down.
GGAGCGCCGCGCCTTGTCGTCGGCGTACATGGCGCCCGCGAGAACGGTCAGGAAGGCGCGCTCGCGCGAAACCACGGTGGTCCGGCGGCGATCGAGTTGCTCGGCGAGCGGGTCGGGGTGCGGCTGCTCGGACATGGCTTTTCAGTACTCATTCTTCTTCGAAATGATCTCGACGATCTTCGCCGCCTCAGCGCCCGGAATGCTCAAATGCTTGGCGATGTCGCGGATGAACGCCTTTTCCAGCTCGGTGACGTCGAGATCGTCGTAAATGATGTCGCAGGCGTGCGCGAACACGGAGACGGCGAGATTGGGCAAGCCCTGATCGCCCGGCGTGACGCCGCCTTTTTCGGCTTGCACGATGGCGGCGCACGCAATGCGCACACGGTCGCCGCGCATTTTGTCATCGCGTACGCCCGGCAGCACGTCATCGCGCTTGGCCATGCGCTCGGCCGGCGTCAGCGATTGGAGGATGCGCACGCGGTTGAGCAACGCGTCGAGCTCCGTCCGCTCCGCCGTGTGCGCGCGATGATCCGCGAACATGGCGCCGGCCAGGATCGTGACGAAGGCCGTCTCCTTGTCCATGTTTGTGCGATGGCGGTTCAGCTGTGCGTCGAGGACATCGTATTCGTTGGGGTTGGCGGCGTTGTCGCTCATGGAAGCCTCAATGCTCGTTCTTCGTCATAAGCACGTCGACGTACGCGCTCGCTTTGGCTGGCGGAATCTGCAGAAAGTCCGCCAACTGCTTGACGAACGTCTTCTCTCTGTCCGTCAGGTCGCGGTCGGCGAACAGAATGTCGAGCGCATGCATGAAGGCGGACGCCGCGCGTTTGGGCTTGCGGCGAAATGCGCGGCTGGCTTTTTCCGCGAGTTTCATGACCTTCAGTTCATCGCCGAGTTCGGCCTCGATTTCTTCCTGCATCTTCTGCAGCGCCTTGGTCGAAGCGTTGCCGAGCGTCGTCGTGCGCACCGCGAGCGCGTTCACTTCAGCGATCTCGTCGCCATGCAAGCGGCCGTCGATCGCAGCCGCGCAGAACAGCAGCGCGTAGAGCGATTTGTCTTTCGGCATTGCGTCGATGTAGCCGATCAAGGGCAGCGACGTGCCGCTGCGCTTCACGACGTTTGGGTCCGCGCCTTTGGTCTTGCCGGGCGTCCGGAAGTCCGTTTCGCTCATCGGCTGACGCGCCATCGCTTCCCCCAAGGTTTAGCCTCGGTTCTCCGTTACCACGCACAGGCGGCGGTGTTAAGCGACGCAATGAAGAACATCAGATCGCATTCTTCAGCGCCATCAGCTCGTTCTCACGGAATTGCCTCCACGCTATTGGCGGTGGGACAATGGGCCTTTGCTCAAGCGCGTTGTCCGGCGCATCGATCAGTAGATACTTCAAGAGCTCGATGAAGCGGGCTTCTTTCGGATGCATCCCGCTTGCACTTCGCCGGGCGCTTGGCGTCAAGTGGTCGTCGGCGTGCACAAGATCGAGGGCGTGGAGCAGAACTGCCCGGCACACGCCGCTGACGTCGTGCCCATGACTTGTTCTTCTGAGCCTGATGCAAGCGTCAACCACCCGATCATCGCGCGTATCGTCTGCCTCCAGACTCTTGCGGACGTGACGCACGATATCTTTGCGCATCTCGTCGCGCGCGGGCCCGTCCAAACTGCGGAACGTGCGGCAGCGCCGCATCAGCGCGTCAAGTTCAGCGCTTTCAAGCGGGCGGAACTCGCCGTCCACTAACGCAGCGGCTGCGAGTATTGTGAATACGTCGCGCTGGGTTTCGGTCGGCGTGTTGTCGGCCTGCATCAAGAACCCCCTCAATGCTTGTTCTTGTCGTTGATCAAGTCAACATATTCGCGGACATCCGCCAGATTGAGCATGGCTGCTAGATCTTTGTAGAAGCGCTCCTCCGATTGAAGCAGCGTCATGTCGGCACGCAGAATGTCCAATGCCTGTAGAAAAACGCCTGCGCGCAAATTGGGATCGTTGTAAAAGGCGCGCGTCGCGCGTTTCAACGCCTTGGCGCGGCGTCGCTTGATGTACTCAAGCGTGGCGGCGTCGAGCGGCTCGGGCGATGCCTTGTCTAGCCCCAATTGCACGTGAACAACGGTGAGCATTTCATCGAGCTTCTTGCGCGAGAGCGCTCTAATGGAGCGGGAGCGCATGATGATTGCTTCGACTGCGACGTTCTCGCGCGGGTCTTCTTCATGGTCGGCGGTGACCGCCGCGATGAGAATGGTCAGGAGGGATTGGGCGCGCGACCAGCGTGGCAGCCAGCGCCGCCATGGCGAACCGTAATTGGGTTGAGCCATCCCGATCCCCATGCCTGCAATCACGGCTTGTAGCACGATTGTTACTGGACGTTAAGCTAAGGGGACCCGCCGCCAACGTGGTGTCGCCGTTCGGACACGCTTAGACCTCGCCCATGCTCCAGCCCGCCAACCCCAATCTTTTCACCCGGTCGCCGCTGGATCGCGCGGGGCATCGGCGGCGGGATGCGGCGTGGCTGGAGGCGGCGCTCGCTCGCGCGGACGCCAAGATCATCCCGTTCTTCCAGCACCGGCCGTTCGTCATCGTGGAGGGGGAGGCGACAGCGCCCGGCTGGCTCGGCGCGCACGCGCGCGCCGCGATCGCGCCGGCCGACGCGTTGACGCTCTTTCTCGGCGTCGACGCAGCCGGCGCCAGCTATTTCGCAGTGAACGTCGCCGATGAGGCCGCGCTCGCGGGGCTCGGCAGCTTCGACGACCTGCGCGCGCTGGCGCCGCGCCTAGCCGCGGACGATCTCGCGATCCTGGGGCCAGCCAAAGCCGTGTTCGAGTGGCACGCGAAGAACGGCTTCTGCGCCAATTGCGGCGCGGCGAGCCAGGTCGCGGAAGCCGGCTGGAAGCGCGAGTGCAAAACGTGCGGCGCCGAGCACTTTCCGCGCGTCGATCCCGTCTGCATCATGCTGCCTTATCACGGCGACCGCTGCTTGCTCGGGCGCCAACGCGCGTGGCCGCGCGGCATGCATTCCGCGCTCGCGGGCTTCATCGAGCCGGGCGAGGCGATCGAGGAGGCGGTCGCGCGCGAAACGCTGGAGGAGGCGGGGCTCACCGTCACGCACGTGCGCATGCACTCGACCCAGCCCTGGCCGTTTCCGCATTCGCTCATGATCGGCGTGCTGTGCGAGGTGGCCGGCGCCAACGAAACCATCGACGCGCACGAACTGGAAAGCGCGCGCTGGTTCACGCGCGACGAAGCGCGCTTGCTGATCGCCGGCAAATTCCCCGGCGCGTTCTGCCCCCCGCCCTTCGCCATCGCCCACCAGCTGCTGAAGACGTGGGCGGAGTAGGGGATCGGTTCTCGGGGTTCGGGGATCGGGATTGGGGATTGGGTGATCGAGCGCAGACATGCGCCCGACGCGGACCTTTGAAATTGGATCGCGCTGCCCGCCCGGGAGGACTGAGCCCCAATCCCCAATCCCGAACCCCGAGAACCGATCCCCGAACCCCGAGAACCGATCCCCGAACCCCGACCTAATCGCACTCCGCGCAATCGCCGCGCTGTGTCTGCTCTACTTGCAGCGTCACGTGCGCGATGCCGAAGCGCTTGGCGACGCCGTCGGACAATTCCGCGAGGAACGCATCGCTCGAGCCTTCGGGCCGCACCAGATGCGCCGTCAGCGCAGGCGCCGTCGCGCCCATCGCCCAGACGTGCAGATCGTGCACCGCCACCACGCCGGGCTGCGCCTGCAAGAAAGCGCGCACGGCGGCGACGTCGATGTTCGGCGGCGCGGCGTCCATCGCCAGATCGAGCGACTCGCGCAGCAACCCCCAAGTGCCAATCACGATCAACACCACGACCGCAAGTGAGATCGCCGGATCGATCCACGCCCAAGTCGTGAGCCACATCGCCGCGCCGGCGGCGATCACCGCCGCCGACACCGCCGCGTCCGCCACCATGTGCAGGAACGCGCCGCGCACGTTCACGTCGTCTTTGCGCCCAGCCACGAACAGCAGCGCGGTCGCGCCGTTCACCACCACGCCCGCGCCCGCCACCGCCATGACGACCATCGGCTGCACCGCCTCGGGCCGGAACAGCCGCGACGCCGCCTCCCAGGCGATGCCGCTGCACGCCGCGATCAGCACCAGCGCGTTGGCGAGCGCGGCGAGCACGGTGGCTTTCGAGAAGCCGTAGGTGCGCTTGTCGCTGGCGCTGCGCTGCGCCAGCCAGGCTGCGCCGCCGGCGAGCGCCAAGCCCAGCACGTCCGAGAGGTTGTGCGCGGCGTCGGACAGGAGCGCCGTCGAATTCGCCCAGAAGCCCGCACCCGCCTCGAGCGCGACGAAGCCGAGGTTGAGCGCGATGGCGATTGTATAACGTCTGTCGGCGGGGGCAGGGCCTGCGTGGGCATGACCGTGGCCGCGCCCCGAAGGGCTGTGCGAATGCCCGTGATGCCCGTGCATGGCGCTGATGTGCGCGCGAATCGCGTACGAGGCAAGGCGGCGTTGACACGCGCGCGGCGCGCTTGCTCATGGCGGGCGAGGATCGGATTCATGCACACACGCCGCACCGTCATGGCGCTGGGCGCAGCGGGGCTTGCAGCTTCGTGCGCGGCGGCGGAGGGCTTTCGCGAAGGGCTGGCGCGCGATCTCGGGCGCAGGCCGCGCCAGCGCCTCGTCCTGCCGCCGGTGCTGGTCGACGAAAGCCGCATCATCCGCATCGACGTGGGCCTGCGCCCGTTCCGGCCGAGCGGCTTCCGCGTCGAGCGCGAAGCGTTCGGCGACAAGGCGCTTGTGCACAATTACGGCCACGGCGGGGGCGGCATCACGCTCTCATGGGGCACGGCGAAGCTCGCGGTGGATTTGGGTTTCGACGCGTCGAAGCCCGAGTGCGCCGTGCTTGGCTGCGGCGCGGTCGGCATGGCGACGGCGCGGCTCTTGCAGGAGCGCGGCGCGCGCGTGCGCATCTACGCCAAGGATCTGCCGCCGAACACCACCTCCAACGTCGCCGGCGCGCAATGGTGGCCGGCGTCCGTCTACGACACCGACCGCGTCACGCCGGACTTCCTCGCCCGGCACTTCGAGGCCGCACGCTTCGCGTTCCGCCGCTATCAGAGCCTGGTCGGCGACGCCTACGGCGTCAGCTGGGAGCGCAACTATTCGCTCTCGATGCGGTCGAACTCCGGCTATCCCGCGCGCGAAGACGAGCTGATGCATCAGCTCGTCATCAATCAGCGCGACCTGGCGGCGGACGAGCACAACTTCCCGCGCCCCTACGTGCGCCAGTTCGACACCATGATGATCGAGACGCCGCTGTATCTGCGCCGCATGGAGCACGACATCCGCGAGGCCGGCGGCGAGATCGTCGTGCGCGCCTTCGCCGACGCCGCGGAGGTGCACGCGCTGCCGGAGCGCACCATCTTCAACTGCACCGGCCTCGGCGCGGGCGCGTTGTTCGGCGACCGTGAGATCATGCCGGTGCGCGGCCAACTCGCGATCCTGCTGCCGCAACCCGAGATCGGCTACAACACCATCGCGCGCGAGGGCTACATGTTCGGCCGCCGCGACGGCATCGTACTCGGCGGCACCTTCGAGCGCGGCGAGTGGTCGCTCGACCCCGATCCCGCCGCCATCGCCGGCATCGTCGCGCGGCACAAGAGCATCTTCGATCGCATGGGGGCGTAGGAATCAGAAGGCAGAAAGCAGAAGCCAGAAACGCGCTCTGCATTCTGCCTTCTGACTCACAACGGCATGAAGATCACGCGCCCGCCCTCGCGGTCGGCGATCTGGCGCGCGACGCGGCAATCGCTCTCGCCCGGCTGGCGTTCGGCCGGCAGGTTCGCCAGCCACGCGCGGCACCAGCCGCGG
>JBFXCP010000022.1:0-40296 GCA_050182055.1 Hyphomonadaceae bacterium | reverse complement strand
CTCACTCCGCCAAGAACGCGTTCACCTCCTGCATGAAGCGCGCGAACTGATCGATCATGATGAAGTGATAGCTGTCGTCGATGCGGACGACGCGCGCGTGCGGCAAGCTTGCGTACGAGGCGCGCATGAAGCCGTCATATTGCTCGGCCGTCACCGGCGCGTTCGGCGGGATCACGTAGAGCACCGTGATCGGCTGTCTGATATTGACGAGTTCGGGCCGCAGGTCCGTGACGATCAGCTCGTGAAACGCGTTCGCCGTCGTTGGCACGTTGCTGAGACGCGCATGTTCGACGATGCGGTCGCGCGCGCTTTCGGTGCGCACCATGCTGGCGATGGTGGCGCGGGTCTGTTCCGATACGCCGCCCTGCGGCATTTGCAGCATCGCCGTGCGGATCTGGTCGGCGACCGGCGTCAGCGAGTCGCGGGTGGCGTTCGGACCGCCGAACATCGCGCCCATGAACGGGAACATGTCCACGACCATCACTTTGCCGATAAGCTCGGGGTGACGCGCTGTCAGCATCATGGCGATCGTGCCGCCCATCGAGTGACCGATCACGGCGGGGCGGTCGAGCCCCTGCTCACGGATGTAGCGCGCGATCTCTTCGGCAACCGGCGCCGAGACCGGGCCGTCGCCATTCGCGCCCACCGGCGCGCCGGCGAAGCCGTTGATTTGCACCAGGTGCACGCGATGCCTGGCCTGCAGCGCCGCCGCCGTTGTGTCCCAGACCTCGCGGCTGGAGCTCAGGCCGTGCACGAGGATGACGTCGCGCCCGGCGCCTTGCGTCACGACGCTGATGCGGTCCGACACGAAGGGCCGCGCCGCGGGCGCTGTCGCGCACGCCGCCAGTACCGCCATGCCCGCTAAGGCAGCTACAAAGCCGCGCCGTTGCAGAACGTGCATTGTCCCTCCTCGTCCGCCGCCGGCGGGTTCGTCCTCAAGATGTCCCTTTATCGCCACGGAGCTATCCCGCGGATGCAGGCCGCGCGAATTTCGTGAACGGGACGAGCATCGGCACCCGCGCGCGATACGCGGCGTACGCCTCCTCGCTCACGTCGCGTCGCAGCAGCTTTTCCTCAAGCTTGGCGCGCAGCGACACGCCGGCGATCAGCACCGCCGCACCGGCCACGCCTTCGATTCGGCCGCGCTCGCACGCGGCCGCGAGCGCCGCGAGCAGCAGGCCCGCATACACGGGGTGCCGCACGACGCCATAGGGGCCGGTCTCGACGATGCGGTGGTCCTCGGTTGGCGCGGAGGTCGACGACCAGAGCGGCCCGAGATGCAGCCGCGCCGCCCACGTGAACGCAAGCCCCAGGATCGCCAGCGCGGCGAGCGCCCAGCCAACCGGCGCCGGCGTCACCCACAGCATGCCAAAGCCGATCGGGTAATAGGCGATCACGATCATGACGATGGCGGCCAGCGTCAGCACGCGGCTCGGACTCTCGGCGCCCAGATCGTGATGCGACGCCGTGCGCGCACTCCAGCCCGCCGTCATGATCCAGCTGACCAGCCAAATCAGCCAGGCGCCGGCGATGACCGCGCCGGGGTTCACTCCATCACCACCACGAGCTTGCCCGTGGCGGTGCGGTCCATCAGCGCTCGGATCGCCTTCCCGCCGTCCTTCAGCGGATAGCGCGCCGAGATGCGCGGCTTGATCTTGCCTTCGCCGTAGAGCTTGAAGAGATCGCGGACGTTGCCTTTGTGCAGCTCCGGCTCGCGCGCCACGCTCGCGCCCCAGAACACGCCGACAATCGAGCTCGATTTCAGCAGCGTGAGATTGAGCGGCGGCGTTGGTATGCCGGCCGGGAAGCCGATCACCAAATAGCGCCCGTTCCAATTCATGGCGCGCAGCGCCGGCTCGCAATAATCGCCGCCGACCGCGTCATAGACGACATCGGCGCCGCCGCCGGTGGCTTGCTTGAAGCTCTCGGCCAGCGCCTTCGACTGCTCTTTCGCAAACGCCCCGGGCGGATACACCACGGTGGACTCCGCGCCGCATTGCTTGGCGAACGCGGCCTTCTCTTCGCTCGACACCGCGCCGACCACTTTCGCGCCCATCGCCTTCGCCAGTTCGATCGCCGCAACGCCCACGCCGCCGGCGGCGCCGAGGATGAGCACGGTTTCGCCGGCCTTCAATTGGCCGCGGTCCTTCAGCGCGTAGTACGAGGTGCCGTAGGTGAGAATGAACGCGCTCGCCTCGTCGAACGGCATGTTGTCCGGGATCGGCAGAATGCGCGCGGCTTGCGCCTTGACCTTCTCCGCAAAGCCGCCCCAACCGAGCGAGCCGATCACGCGCTGGCCAACCTGCACGTTGCCGACGCCGGGTCCGACGCTCTCGATCACGCCCGCGACTTCGCCGCCGGGCGCGAACGGCCGTTCCGGCTTGAACTGGTACTTGTCCTCGATGATCAGCGCGTCGGGAAAGTTCACACCGGCGGCCTTCACCGCGATCACCACCTCGCCCTCGCCCGCAACCGGGTCCGGCGCGTCGGCGTAATCCAGGCTTTCGGGCGGACCGGGTTGTTTACTGAGCAGCGCTTTCATCGGGGCTCCCTCGAATGTTGCGAAATGTTCTAGCGGGGCCGGAGCCGCCGGTCCAAAATTAGCGCATGACCCGCCGCGACTATTTCCTGCGCCTCGCCCTTTCGGTCGTGATCGACGTGTTCGACTTCTCGCTCGGGCGGATTCCGATCTTCGGCTCCGTAACGGAAGGCGTCGGGTCGCTGGTGCTCTACATGCTGTGGGGCCCGGCGGGGCTGCTGAACCTGTTGGAACTCGTGGACGTCACCGACAATCTCGACGGCTTTATCCCCACCGCCACCCTGATTGCGCTCTATGTCGGCTGGCGCGAGGGCCACCTCGGCGGGCGGCGCGCCACCGACGTGGCGCCGACGGAGCGCCCTTAGGCTGGTCCCACCGCGCGCGAAGCAGGCTATAGAGACGCGATGACCACGACCTGGGCCCTCGCCCTGCACGGCGGCGCCGGCGCGATTGCCGAGCGCGTATACCAACGCGAGGAAGCGCATATGGCTGCGCTGCTCGAGCGCGGCGCGGCGATGCTGGCACAGGGCCAGAGCGCGCTCGATGTTGTGACCGCGATGGCCGAGGAACTCGAAGCCTGCGGTCTGCATCAGGCCGGCAAAGGTTCGGCGCCCAACGCGGCCGGCGATGTCGAATTGGACGCCTCGCTGATGGACGGCCCGACGCGACGCGCCGGCGCGGTGGCGGCGCTGCGCGGATTCCTGTCGCCGGTGCGCGTGGCGCGCGGGGTGATGGAGCAAACCTCGCATGTGCTGCTTGTCGGCACGGGCGCAGAGCGCTTCGCCGCCGCGCAAGGCTTCGCCAAGGTCGACGACCCGAAGCGCTACTACGTGACCGCCGAAAGCGGCATGGCCAGCGCCGATAGCGGCACCATCGGCGCGGTTGCGCTCGACACCCATGGCCGGCTCGCGGCGGCGACGTCGACAGGCGGCCTGCAAGGCAAACTGCCCGGCCGCGTCGGCGACACGCCGATCATCGGCGCAGGGTGCTGGGCTGACGAGCGCGCAGCGGTGTCGTGCACCGGGCTTGGCGAATACTTCATGCGCGTGAATGCGGCGGCGGATGTCTCCGCCCGCATCGCCTACGCCAACCAGTCGCTCGCCCAAGCCGCGACCGGCGTGATCGAAGACGTGCGCAAACTCGGCGGCTATGGCGGGCTGATCGCGGTCGACGCGAAAGGCAATGTCGCCGCGCCGTTCGCCAGCCAGGGCATGAAGCGCGGCCTCGTCAACGCGGCGGGACTGCGCGAAGTGAAGACATTCTAAGCAACAAGCCGGAGGCTCCGATGAAAAAGCTCGCACTCGCCGTTGCGCTCGTTTCGCTTGCCGCGTGCGCCAGCGCGCCCGTCACCCCGGGCGGCCCGCGCATGGATTGGCGCTGTGACGGCGGCGCCGCATTCAGCGCGCGCATCCTCGAAGGCGGCACAGCGGAAGTGTTCGCCGGCGGGCAAGTTTATCGCCTGCCCCACGTGCAGGCGGCGTCCGGCGCGAAATACTCCAACGGCACGGTCGAGTATTGGGAGCACGGCGGCGGCGCGACGCTGACCAACGCCAACGGCGGCCCGTACACGAACTGCCGCCGCTGATCCGGCGCGCCCGCGCGCCTTCATCCGGGCGCGCAGCCGTGCTATGTTCCGGGCATGGCCGATACGACCATCCTCATACGCGACCCCGACGTCGTGCGCGACATCGAACGGCTTGCCGCGCGCACCGGAAAGCCGGCGGAGGACGCCGTCGCCGCCGCCGTGCGCGCCCAGCTGGGCGACGCCGCCACGCAGCGCACGCCCGAGGAAATCGCCGAGCGGAAGCGCGCAGTGGCTGAAGCGCTTGCTGCGTGGGACGCGCTGCCCCACGCGGGAACACCCGTGACCGATGCCGATCTGTACGACGAAGACGGTTTCCCGCGATGATTGTCGCGGATGCGTCGGCTGTGCTTGCTATTCTGCTCTACGAACCGGAGCGTCAGCACTTCATCGATCGGCTGACAGACGCTGGGCGAGTCATCATCTCGCCGGTGAATTATTGGGAGGTGCTTGCGCGCGCGCTGTCGACCGATGGCCAAGCCGGGCTGGAACGCGCCGAAGATGTCCTGAAGAGCTTCGGCATCGAAATCGTGCCGGTCGATGCAGACGCTGCGCGCATCGCAGCGGATGCGTTCGCGCGCTTCGGCAAACGCACGCCCGCAGCGCTCAATCTCGGCGACTGCTTCGCCTACGCCCTTGCCAAACAGCGCGGTGCACCGCTGCTCTACAAGGGCGGCGACTTCGCGAAGACAGACGTCGCAGCCGCGTGATGCGCGGCTATTTCGGCATAGGGGCGGAGGACATCTCCAAGCCGATGAACCTCGGCGCGCTGATGCGCACCGCGCACGCCTTCGGCGCGAGTTTCTTCTTCACCATCAACGCGCACCCGAAAGTGCGCGAGGCCTACAACAGCGACACCTCGCGCAGCTTCGATCACATGCCCTACTATGCCTGGGACACAAGCGACGCGCTGCTTTTGCCGAAAGGCTGCGCGCTCGTCGGCGTAGAACTCACGGACGACGCGGTGGAGTTGCCGCGCTTCCAGCACCCGCAGGCGGCGGCCTATGTGCTCGGACGCGAGCGCGGGTCGATCTCGCATGCGCTGCTCGCGCGTTGCCAGCACGTCGTGAAGATCCCGACCAAATTCTGCGTGAACGTCGGCCTTGCCGGGGCAATCGTCATGTACGACCGCCTGCTCGCGCACGGCGGCTACCCGGCGCGCCCGATCATGCCGGGCGGACCGCCACTCGAGATGACGGACAAGCCCAGAAGCAAGCGCTGAGCGGCCCGGTGTTTGCGCGGTTCGCATCCGCGATCTAGGACTTGGCGGTCCAAGCACGGAGACGAAGCATGCCCGCCCGCAACGCGACCGTCGCCGTCATCGGCGCCGGCGACTATATCGGCGCCGCGATCGCCAAGAAGTTCGCCGCCGAGGGCTATACGGTGTTCGCCGGACGGCGGACCGCCGACAAGCTGGCGGCGCTGGTCAGCGAGATCGAAGCCGCGGGCGGCGCGTGTGTCGCGCGCGGACTCGACGCGCGCAAGGAAGAAGACATCACCGCCTTCCTCAACGAGGCCGACGCGCATGCGCCGCTCGAAGCCGTCGTGTTCAATGTCGGCGCCAACGTGAACTTCCCGATCCTGGAAACCACCGAGCGCGTCTTCTTCAAGGTCTGGGAGATGGCGGCGAAGGCCGGCTTCCTCGCCGGCCGCGAGGGCGCGCGCATCCTGCTGAAACACGGGCGCGGCTCGATCTTCTTCACCGGCGCCACGGCCTCGATGCGCGGCGGCAAAGGCTACGCGGCGTTCGCCGCCGCCAAGGGCGGCTTGCGGCTGATGGCGCAGGCGATGGCGCGCGAACTGGGCCCGCAGAACATCCATGTCGCGCATTTGGTGATCGACTCCGGCGTCGATACCGCGTTCGTGCGCGACCGCATTGCCCAAGCGCGTGGCGCGGACGCCGCCGCGAGCCTGCCGCCGGACGTGCTGATGAATCCGGACTCGATCGCCAACGCCTATTGGGCGCTGCACCAGCAGAGTCGCGACGCCTGGACCTTCGAACTCGATCTCAGACCCTACGGGGAGACATGGTGATGCGCGCGGAATTCCTGTTCGATTTTGCAAGCCCCAACGCCTGGTGCGCGCACAAGGTGATCCCCGCCATCGAGGCGCGCACGGGCGAACGCTTCCAGTACACACCCGTGCTGCTGGGCGGGCTCTTCAAGCTCACCAACAACCGCGCGCCGATGCTGCAGTTCGCGGACATTCCCGCCAAGCTCGCCTACGAGCACCTGGAGCTCACCCGCTTCATCAAGAAGCACAACCTCCCCTTCGCGATGAACCCGCACTTCCCGGTCAACACGTTGCTGCTGATGCGCATGGCGACGGCGGCGGCGATGGACGGCGCGCTGGAGCGCTTTGTCGACGCCGCGTTCCGCGCGATGTGGGAGCGACGGCGCAAGATGGACGATCCCGACGTCGCGATCGCCGCGCTCACCGAAGCCGGCCTCGACGGCGCGGCCATGGCCGAACGCGCGAAAGCGCCGGAGGTGAAAGCCCAGCTCATGGCGGCGACGGAGAACGCGGCCAAACGCGGCGCCTTCGGCAGCCCGACCTTCTTCGTCGATGGCGAGATGTATTTCGGCAAGAACACGCTGCGCGACGTGGAGGAAGCTCTGGCGCGTTGACCCGCTCGGACCGCCGGCGCCTCGCCGGCACGGCGCGATGCTCCGACAAGCGCCAGCGCTTGCTCGATTCCGCGCATGCCGGCGGGGGCGCCGGCGGTCCATACCGGCGGTCCGAGCTTTACGGTTTTTCAGCGCATGGGATTGCCGCAGCCGCGGCCTCTCCCCATAACCCGCGCGTGAGCATCGCCCCGCCCTCCAAGCCTTCGCTGGCCGGCCTGACCAGGGCCGAACTGGCCGAGAAACTCGTCGCCGCCGGCGTAGACGCCGGCAAGGCGAAGATGCGCGCCGAACAGCTCTGGCGCTGGATCTACCATTACGGCGTCACCGATTTCGCGGCGATGACGAACGTGGCCAAGGATATGCGCGCGACGCTCGACGCGCACTACACGCTGGCGCGCCCCGAAATCGTCACCCAGCAAATCTCGACCGACGGCACGCGCAAATGGCTGATTCGCCTTGGCCCCGGCACGGAAGCGGAGTGCGTGTTCATTCCCGACGTCGGCCGCTCCGGCGCGCTCTGCGTCAGCTCTCAAGTCGGCTGCACCTTGAACTGCACATTCTGCCATACCGGCACGCAGAAGCTGGTGCGCAATCTCACCGCCGCCGAAATCGTCGCCCAAGTGATGATCGCCCGCGACGCGCTGGAAGAGTGGCCGACCTCGAACGAAGACCGCGCGCTCACCAACATCGTCTTCATGGGCATGGGCGAGCCGCTCTACAATCTCGACAATGTCGCCCAGGCCATCGACATCATCGCCGACGGCGACGGCATCTCGATCTCGCGCCGGCGCATGACAGTGTCGACCGCCGGCGTCGCGCCGAAGATCGTGGAGCTGGGCGAGCGCACCGGCGCGATGCTGGCGATCTCGCTGCACGCAACCAACGACGCGCTGCGCAACCAGCTCGTGCCGCTCAACAAGAAATACAATCTCGAGGAATTGTTCGCGGCGATCCGCCAGTATCCGAGCCTCGGCAACGCCAAGCGCGTCACCTTCGAGTACGTGATGCTGAAAGGTGTGAACGACACCCTTCCCGAAGCGAAGGCGCTGGTGAAGCTGCTCGCGGGCATCCCGGCCAAGATCAATCTGATCCCATTCAATCCCTGGCCCGGTACGGCCTATGAGTGCTCGGATTGGGAGACGATCGAGAAATTTGCTGAAGTGCTGAACCGCGCCGGCTATTCCTCCCCTATTCGGACCCCGCGCGGACGCGATATTCTCGCCGCCTGCGGCCAGCTGCGCTCCGAGAGCGTCAAGCAGCGTGCGAGCGAGCGGCTGAAGAGCTAAGGTCGGCGGCCTGGAGGGGACATGGCCAAGCAAACCAGCACCCGTCTTCGTGTGGCGCGCGATCGCGCGCGCGCCAGCTTCTTCGCCTTCCTCGCCGCGTTGCCCGCAGTGGCGGCGATCGCCGGCGTCATCTACCTGGCGGCCCGGCTCGTGCTGGAATCGAAGCCGGAGGACTACGCGGAGGATGGCGGCTATCTCGTCCTCGGCATTCTCGCACTGTTCGGCTCCCTGTTTGTCGTCGTCGCACGTTGGACCTACGATTCCGTGCAAGCTGCTTTGACGCCTTCGCGCGTGCAGGCGATGTGGCTTCGGCGCTTCCAGTCCGAGAGCGGCGACGCGTTTCGCACCTCGCGCGTGATCGACCGGCTGGCGCGTTACGGCGTCAGCGCGCTGACGCTGCAGGACCGCGACGTGCAGCTGTCGTTCGAACAACGCCGCAACCGGCTGGCGCCGATCTTCTGGCTGCTGTTCATTCCCATCACGGCGCTGGTGATCTACGGCGCGACTCAGGGCTTCGAAACCGCCAAGGCCGATCTGCTCGACATGCCGAGCGCGCGCACGCTCGAAGAAGGCGTGGGCCAGATCTTCCAAGTGTTCATCGGTACGATCGTCGTCGCGCTGGTGTGGATTCTTTCCATGGTGTTCGGCGTCATGCTCACCATCCTCGCGGTGATGGGCATCGCGGCGATCTCGGGCCCGCTCGGCGCGATGTTCTCGAAAGGCCGCGACGACTACAAGAGCCTGCCGCGCAGATTGCAGCGCATCAGCCGCGGCAGACGCCAGGGCGGCGCAACCGTCGTGCGCATCGGCGACGCCCACTGGCGCGAGGCGGTGCAATCCTCATTGGCGGCGGTCGACGTCTCGATCATCGACCTCACCAGCGTGAGCGAACATCTGCTTTGGGAGATCAACGAGGCCGTCCGCGCCGGCGGCGCGCCATCGCTCGTGTTCATCTGCCGCGCCGGCGAGGACGGCGCGACGCGGCTCAGCCCCGAAGCGCAGCAAGCGCTGCGCGCCGCGTTGGGGCGCGAACCTGGGCCCGCCGAAGTCGTGTTCTATCCAACGCACCGGAAGGCCGACGCCAAGAAGTTCGCCGCCGAACTGCGCGACGCCATCTATGTCGCCGCCGACAGCCGCAAAGCGGCGCAAGCCGCATGACGACGCCGACGCTCGCGGCGCCCGGCGTCGTGCTGCGCCCGCTGGATGTGGCCGATGCGGAGGCGTTGTTCGCCGCCCACAGCGATGCGGTTACGCACCAATATTGGTCGAGCCCCGCGCACAAGAGCGTGGCCGAGACCGCGCGCTACATTGAGCAGACGCTCGCCATCGCCGGCGCGCACGCATGGGCGATCACCGAAAACGGCGGCGAAGCGTTGGGGCGCATCGCCCTCTTCGAGCAGCGCGACGGCGTCGGCGAGATCGGCATCATCCTGCGCCGCGAAGCCACCGGCCGCGGACTGGCTTCGAAAGCCCTTCATTTGGTGGACGCCTACGCCTTCGAAACCCTCGGCATGCATCGCATCGCCGCCGACATCGATCCCGACAATTCCGCCTCGCTCTCGCTTTTCCTCCGGGCCGGCTACCAGCGCGAAGGCCTACTGCGCGGCAACTGGAAAACCCACCTCGGGGTCCGCGACAGCGTCATCTTGGGGAAACTGAAGACCTAACGCCCTGATCGATTCGCGGGCGGTTCGAATTCTCGCGCGCGACTCATGCTAGAGGCGTCGCCATGGAAGCGATTTCTCAGGCTGCGGCCATCGTTCTCGCGGGCGCGTCGCTCGGCTGGATCATGCTGTTCTCGTTCGTGCTCTCGCCGGTGGCCTTCAAGCAATTCGACGCCGGGCGCGCCGAGCGGCTGGTGAAGCACGTCATGAACGCCGGTCACGGCATCCTTGGCCTGATCGCGCTCGCTTCCGCTGCGGCCGCCTTGATGGCCGGGGCCATCGCCGGCGCCGCGACTGCGGCCGTCGCCGGCATTTTTGCATTCATGTGCAAATTCGCGCTGGCGCCGCGCGAGGATCGCCCGATCAAGGGCCATCGCGTGATCAAGACGGCGCGCATCGTCGCCTCCGGATTGACGGCCTTCATCATCCCGGTGCTGGTCGCCGCGATCGTATTGACGCTGCTGAAAATCTAAGCGGCGGTGGCGCTGCGTTCCTGAAGCGCACGCCGCGCGCGCTCGATCCAGGTCGCGACATCGTCTTCCGTCGGCGCGGGCGCGTTGCCCCACGCGCGCTGACCTTCATCCGACAGGCCCCACTCCGCAACGCCGTTGCAGAGCGCGACTGGATCGCACTTGATCAGATCGTCCACCGTACGCACGCCGCACGCCACCAGCGCCTGCGCTTCGCGCGAACGCAAACCGGGCACCGTGCACGCGAGCAGCGCCTGCGCCTGCCAGTCGCGGATCACCTGCGCCGAGATGTGGCGCGCGTCCATCTTGGCTTCGCCGTCCTCGGGCGCGAGCGCCAGCAGATCGGAGATCGTGCGCACACCGCAGGCTTCCAGGCGCTTGGCCGTCTTCGGCCCGATCGACGGCGCCTGCACCACCGGCGCATCGTTGGAGAGCGTAAAGCGCGGCAACGTCTTTTCGCGCTTGGCCAGCGGCGCGCCCACCGGCAGCTCGCGCGGTGGCTCCTTTGCCGGACGCGCGGGCGCCTCGGCGACCGCAGGCTGCGGCGCCGTCTCGTCATTGGCGGGCGCCGGATCGACGACCTTGAGCTTGCCGGATTTCGCCGGCTGCTGCTGCGCCGCTGCGGGCGAGCGCTCTTGCGCGACAACCGGCGCGGGCTTTGGCGCAGGCCTGGGTTTCGGTTCGGGCTTCGGCGCAGGCTTCGGTGTTTTCCCGCGCGCGGCTGCGCCTTCGCCCGCCTTGGCGCCAATCTCGCGCGGCCACTTCGCATCGAGCGACGAGAGCGGCGTCTTCATCACCTCGGCGGCATAGAGCGCGCGCACGACCTTGTCGTCTTCGCCCAACGTGGCGCGCACTTTGCCGGTGCGGCGGAATTCTTCGTACTGCGCTTCCACTTCGCGGCGCGCATTCGCGTCATCGATGCTCTTGAGCACGGCTTGAATGGGGATTTCGAGCGACAGCAGCAGCGCTTGCAGCGCGCCGCCGACTTTCGGCGGCTTCACCGCCGCCTCTTCGAAGGCGCGATCGAGGATGCGCGCAAGCCCCACCGCTGCGTGACCGACCAGCTTGGCGATCGTGTCCTTCAGTTCCTGATCGAGCCCCGCGGGCGGGTCCTTAACGCCTTTGTCGACATCGTAGTGATCGATCACCAGTTCGTAGTGCGGGTTTGACGCACGCGCGCCAGCGCGCACCATGTCACCCAGCCAATTGGCGCCGCCCGGCACGGGCACGTCCGGATAGCCGCCGAGGTCGCGCTCCAGGATCTGCTGAAACGTCCTGTAGGATTTCGAGAAGCTCCACTCCACCGCGCGGTGGATGACGCCCTCCTCCTCCGTCTGATGCGTGTGGAACGGCTGGATCGGGTCGACGTAATAGTGGCTCATCACGCCGGCCGACCACGCGGCCTGCGCCCAGTCTTTCGCTGCGAGCGCGCGCACGGTGCGGCGGTACCATTCCTCGCACGCCTCGACCGCGCCGCCCCACTCGCCGTCGCGCACGTGCAGGACGTGGTTCTTGAAATCCTTGAACACCTCGTCCGGCGCCTTCGCGCCGCTCAGGTACTCGTGGTGGTAGTGCAGCAGCAGATCGCGCCAGTCGGCGGCGTCCGCGGCACGCAAGTGGCGCAGCGCATCCACCGCCAACCGGTGATGGTTGGAGCGGCACCGGCTTGCGAACACCACTTCGTACAGCAAAGACATGCGCCAGCGCCCCCGCGCCTCAGGAATGAACCGGAGGTTAAGGGGTGAGCCGGAACGGTTAGCGCCGGGTTAATGCGGGCGCACCAGCCCCCAGTCCAAGCAGAGGATGCCCACGAGCTTCTCGTGGCGCTCCTCGATCGCCTGGAACGTCCATTCCTCGATCGACGCCAGGTCCTTGGTGACGGCATGGATCGGCGCATCGGGCCAATCGAAGTAGACCTTGCGCTTTTGCGGATAGGGCTTGTTGTCGGCGGCCTTGTTCTGATCGTGGGTGATCAGCACCAGATTGCCGAGCAGGTTCGCCAACTCGAGCCGCAGCTTGGCGTCGGGGAAGCGCTCATCCCACCAGGGGCCGCCGCCCTTCGGCAGCACGTGCTCGACGGTCACATCGTCGGTCATGCGCAGCATGTGCCCATTCGGCATCGCCGTCTCCAGGCGCATCATCAACAGGCGGCGTTGACGGTCGCGCTTGCGCGACCGGTTGAGCGCATAGATGAATCGGCTGTGTTCGTCGTCCGAGAGGCCCAGCGCCTTGGGCCCGTGCAGCGCCTTGTCGTCGCCGATACACTTGACCGCCATCGCGTAGCGGTTCTCGCGCTCGCGGATATCGATCACCGCGAGTTCACAGGCAAAGGTGAAGCGATCCAGGGCCTGGAAGAAGCGGCGCGCGCGCTCGTGCTGGCTCGCGTGCTCGGCCAGGAAGGCGATCGCCGGCGGCGCCCAATCCCACTTCTCGACCTCGCTCATAATGCCGATGCGGCGATTCACGTCGGCGCTGGCGGCGCCCACGTTGATCGTGCGCGAGAAGATCGACCGCAGCGCCTTGGCGTAGCGCGGGAACTGGTCGAACAAGAACTTCTCGACCCCGCCTGCCCGCCCGACGGCGGTGCGGAACGAGGCAAGATCGCCCGGCGACAGAATAGGCTCGCCCGTCAGCAGGAACGGCATGATGTAGAGCAGCCGCGAAAAATGCTCGCGGCTGAACATCTCCTCGATCTGCTCCCACTGCTCGGCGGCGCCGTTCGCCTTGGCTTCGCTGAGGCCCGAATTCTCGATCAGGTCGCTCTTGATGATGTCGGCGCCAGAGAGCGGCGAGCCGCG
The DNA here is from genome assembly GCA_050182055.1 of Hyphomonadaceae bacterium. GTDB lineage: Bacteria > Pseudomonadota > Alphaproteobacteria > Caulobacterales > Aquidulcibacteraceae > Vitreimonas. The sequence continues at coordinate 27,330 of JBFXCP010000022.1, read as the reverse complement.
CTTGTTCAGCGAGTTGAACACCGTGGCCGCGCAGCCACGTTCATCGGCGTCCACCACATTCAGCGTGCAGTTCTTCATGACGTACGCGATGAACGCGTCCAGGTCGCGATCCGAGACCGAATCCAGTTGCGCGGCGATCGTGCGCGCTGCGATCACCAGCAAATCCTTGGTGTCGTTGCCGGTTTCCGGATGCTTGGCGAGCACCGCCATACGCCCCGGCTCCTGCACGTTGCCGCGGAAGAAGCTGGCGTGGTCGCCCTCGCGCAGCGAGAACCGCGGCGTGTCGCCATCCATGATGAACGACTGCATGTGCTTGGCGCGTCCCGGCAGCCGGTCGCGCGTGTAGGCGAGCATCATCGTCAGGGTGGCGAGGCGCTGCTGGCCGTCCGACACCTCGAGCACGCCGTGCGCCTTCACCAACACGATCTGGCCGACGAAGTAGAACGAAGCGCGCCGTTCATAGGCGCGCCACAGATCCTGGATCAATTCGCGGACCTCGTTGTCGCCCCACGTGTACGGGCGCTGGTAGCGCGGCACCCGCAGCGCCTTGCGCGTCAGCACGACGCTCAGATTGTAGATGTGCGACGTAAGTCCCAGCGGCGTGTCGTCGACCACGGCGGCCATGCAAGTCTCCCCGATCCGGCGTTTTGTTTTCTGGAGAGATCGTTACCCGTGCGAAATAGGCGTGCAACGCGCGCGTGAGTTACTCAAGTGCTCTGGCGCGCAGCGTTCCCAAAAGGACACGCTTCAAGCGGGCGCGTCAAAATCCGGCGCATCGCCGATACGCGAAAGCTGCGAAAAGCCGCGCGCACTGAATGCTGGGTTCAGCGCCCCAGGATCAGCGGTAAATGCTGCAACGCGCGCGCGCGCTGCGCCTTCTCGCGCGTTCAGCACGTGCGCGACGCGGCGCGCGATCGCTGCGCCGGAATCGAGCCATGCGACGCTCCGCGGCGCGGCCGCGGCGAGCTCCTGCGTCAGCAGAGGAAAATGCGTGCATGCGAGCGCGACGACGTCAATGTCGGCGCCGCCCGGCGCGCGGAACAATCCGTCGATTGCTTCTGTGATCGCAGAGGGGTCGAACGCCTCGGCCCGCAGCTTGCGCTCCGCCGCTTCCACCAACGCCGCCGAACCGAACCGCACCACGCGCTTGCCGGCGGCGAATTGGGCAATGAGATCATCGGTATAGGCGCGCTTCACCGTGGCTGGCGTGGCCAGGAGGCCGATCACGCCCGTCTGCGTCAGCGCCGCCGCCGGCTTGATCGGCGGCACCACCCCGACCACGGGCGGCGCAACCGCGGCACGCACCGCGTCGAGCGCGATGGTCGAAGCCGTGTTGCACGCGACCACGACCGCGTCCGCCGCCCATTGCCGCGCCAAGCTCGAAATCAGCGTCGGCACGCGCGCGCGCAAATCGGCGTCGCTCTTCAGGCCGTACGGCAGCCATGCATTGTCGGCGGCGTAGTCGAGTTCGAACGCGTGGCCAGACGCCGCAATCGAATCGAACACGGAAAGACCGCCGACGCCGGAATCGAACACCAGCACGCGCTGTGCGCCGTTAACCATTTTGGCAGCCTACGTTGTTCCACCCCGATGAAGCAAATCGCTGAAATTCGCGGTGTTTTGCAACAGGCGCGGAACTGGCGCGCGTTCCTGTGGAAACCCGCCGTTAACCCGCTTCGCGAGAATCATGGTCTACGTTAGGGACGCCGGATGGGGTTTTACGTCGACGCGCTGCAAAGGCGCGAACCAGACGCGGGGTCTTGATATGAGTGCACTAGGCAAATCCTCTCTCGTCTTCGTGACGTTGTCGGGGCTGTTCTGGGGCGGCTGGATTCTCGGGTCGCAAACGCCAGAAGGCCAGGAAGCGCTGGCGCGCGCCTACGCGGCGTACGCCGAAGGCCAGACAGCGGCCAACGAAGACCTCTTCGACACCACAGCGCTGCGCGCGATCGTGTGCGGCGGCGCCGGCGAAACGGCGGAGCCGAAGCCGTGCCTCGCCGTGATCGCGGGCGGACGCATGTTCATCGTCGACGCCGGCCAAGGCGCGGCCGCGTCGCTGATGGACCGCAACATCCCGCTCAACCGCCTGCATGCGGTCTTGCTCACCAACGCCGGGCTCGCGCAGACCTCCGACCTGAGCGCGCTCTACGGGCAATCGCTGCGCGGCCGCGACGGCGCGCTGATGCCGGTCTACGGACCGGCGGCGACGCAGCGTCTGGTCGACGGCCTGAACCAAGCCGGCGGCTTCGACGGCGCGCAGACCGGCCTGCAGGCGTGGGGCCCCTCGCCTGAACCCGGCCGCTCGGTCATCGTGTTCGAAGGCGACGGCCTCATCGTCTCGGCGTTCACGACGCAGGAAGACGCCTTCACCGGCCGCGTCGGCTATCGCTTCGATTATCGCGGCCGCTCGATCGTGGTCGGCGGCGATGGCCGCGTCGTCAGCGCCGCGGCGGCGGCGAACGCCGATGTGGTGCTGCAAGGCGCGCAAAGCGCCGCAGTCGCCAACCTCCATGGCGGCTCACACGCAACGGCGGCGCAGGTTGCGGCGCAGGCGCGCGCGGCCAATGCCGGCCTCGTCGTGCTCACCGGCGCGGACAATCAGATGTCGGCGCAGGTGCAGGTCGCCGAAGCGCGCGCCGCGGGCTTCGACGACGTCATCGCCGGCCGCATCGGCATGCTGGTCGAGCTGCCGCTCGACAATTCCGACATCAACGTCCGTCCTTTGTAACGCAGCCAAAGGTGGACCACGGAAAGGGGCGCTCCCGGGCGCCCCTTTTTTCGTCGTCCCGTTCGCATCGGGGCGACGGACAATCACGGACACGGCGTTAGACTGGCATCGGAGGCGGCTCAATGCCCGATTCACGTCTGGCCGCGCTCGCGGCGCATCGCTTCGGTTTCGGCCCCAGGCCTAGCGAACTCCGCGCCATTGCCGGCGATCCGCGCGGCTGGGTGAAAAGTCAGATCGGCCCCCAAGCCGCGTTGCCGCCGCAGATCGCAGCGCTTCCCCCCGCCGAGGACGATCTCATCGCCTTCGGCCGCTGGCTGGTGCGCCGGCGCATGGCGAACGGCAACGCCGCCCAGCTTGAGGAGCGGGCCGCGCGCCAGGGCGTCACGCAAGAGGATCTGCGTCAGCTCTCGGTCGAGGAGGATTTCGTCGAGAATTTCCGCGCCCGCGTGACGCGCGCCGTGGGCGCGCGCGTGGAAGCGGCGATGACGAGCGATACGCCGGTGCACGAGCGGCTTGTGCATTTCTGGTCGAACCACTTCACCGTCTCCGCCGCCAAGCCGGGCGCCGTCGCCCTGCCGCCCTCGTTCGAGAAAGACGCGATCCGCCCCCACGTCGGCGGCCGCTTCGCCGACATGCTGCTGGCCTCGACCAAACATCCGGGCATGATCGTCTATCTCGACAATTGGCTTTCGATCGGCCCCAACAGCGAGGCCGCGCGCAACCCGCGCCGCGCGCGCCGGTTGCCCAATGGCGGGCGCCCCACCGGCATCAACGAGAACCTCGCCCGCGAAATCCTCGAGCTGCACACCTTGGGCGTCACCGGCGGCTACACGCAGGACGACGTGCAAGCGCTGGCGCAGATCATCACCGGCTGGACGTACAAGCGCCCGCGCCTGAGCGATCTCGTCAATGACGACCCGCTGCACCGTAACGGCGCGCAATTGTTCGAGTTCGACGAAGCGGCGCACGAGCCCGGCCCGAAGACTCTGCTCGGCCGCGTCTATGCGCAGGCCGGCGTCGCCCAGGGCGAAGCCGCACTCGGCGATCTCGCGCGGCATCCGTCGACGGCGCGCTTTCTCGCCCTCAAGCTTTGCCGCCACTACATCGCCGACGATCCGCCGGCGGCGGCGGTCGCGCGTGTCGAGCGCGCGTTTCGCGACAGCGACGGCGACCTCCGCCGCACGATGGAAGCGCTGGTCGACAGTCCCGAAGCCTGGGACACGCCGTTCGCGAAGTTCAAGCGGCCCGAGGAATACGCGCTGACTTTGCTGCGCGCAGCGAACTTGCGCACGCTGCCGCCAGGCGCGGGCATCGCCGCACTCCAGGCGATGGGACAGCGCCCCTATTCCGCGCCCGGCCCCGATGGCTGGGCCGACATCGAAGACGCCTGGCTTACCGCCGATCTGGTCTGGAAACGGCTCGAGTTCGCGCAGGCGTACGCGACCCGCATCGCCAGCGCCGATCTCGATCCGGTGCAGGTCGGTCAAATCTGCCTTGGCCCGCTGATGAGCGAGGAAACGCAAATGGCCGTGCAACGCGCCGAGAGTCCGGCGCAAGGTCTCGCCATCCTGTTCGGCGCGCCTGAGATGCAGCGGAGATAACGATGCTGAACCGACGTCTTCTGCTTGCCGGCGGCGCTGGCGCCGCGGCGCTCTCCTTCCCGCTCTTCGCTTTCGGTCAAGCGCAGGCGACGAACAGGCGGCTGCTCGTCGTCATTCTGCGCGGCGGCATGGACGGGCTCTCGGCGCTGCCGCCGGTCGGCGATCCAGCGTATGCAAGCCTGCGGCGCGGCCTGGCCATTCCGCGCAGCGGCGACGGCGCGGCGCTGCCGCTCGACGCCACCTTCGGCCTGCACAAAAACCTGCCGAAGATGCACGCGTTCTATCGTGCTGGCGAATTGTTGCCGATCCACGCCTGCGCCACATCGTACCGCGAACGCTCGCACTTCGATGCGCAGAACGTGCTGGAAACCGGCGCCGGCGCGCCGTTTGCGCGCAGCGAAGGCTGGCTCAACCGCGCGCTGGGCGCGCTGCCGCGCGCGCGGCCCGAGATGGGCATGGCGCTCTCGGCGCAAGCGCCGCTGATCCTGCGCGGACCAGCCGCGGTTTCGACCTGGTCGCCCTCAGCCTTGCCGGATGTCGAGGACGACACCATGGCGCGCCTGCTTTCGCTCTATCAGGCGCGCGACCCCGAACTCGCGCAAGCGCTTGAGTCGGCGTTGAGCTCCAACGCCGTGGCGATGGACGCCGGCGCGAGCGACATGAACCGCGCCGGCCCCCGCTCGATTACGCCGCTCACGCAGATCGCCGCGCGCTTTCTCAAGGACGCGAACGGCCCGATCGCCGCTGTCATGGATGTCGGCGGCTGGGACACCCATGCCAACCAGGGCCTCGAACAAGGCCCGCTGGCCCGCGGGCTTACCGCGCTCGATGACGGGATCGATGCGTTCAAGACGGAAATGGGTCCCGCGTGGGCGACCGCCGCGGTGTTGATCGTAACCGAGTTCGGTCGCACCGCCGCGCCTAATGGCGCAGGCGGCACCGATCACGGAACTGGCGCGGCGGCGTTTCTCGCCGGCGGCGCGGTGCTCGGCGGCCGCGTCCTGGCGGACTGGCCGGGGCTTGCGCAGAGCGCGCTCCATGAAGGCCGGGACTTGCGGCCCACCACCGATCTGCGCGCCGTGTTCAAAGGCGTGCTCGCCGATCACCTGTCGGTTTCGTCAGCTGCGTTGGAGCGCGAGGCGTTTCCGGACTCGAGCGGCGCGCGCCCAGCGCGAGACCTTATCCGCGCCTGACGGCGCGGTGGACACCAAGGGCGCGGAGACTATGCTGCGCCGCGCATGCGCGCCGCCCTCCTCGCCCTCGCCGCGTTATTCGCGTTCGCCGCGCCGGCCGCGGCGGATCGCTTCTCGCTGACGTATGACGGCGTCGGTCTCGGCGTCGTGCCGCTCGGCGGCGTGACGGTGGACGCCGACGTTTCGTCCGACAGCTACGCCATTCGCGCGACGCTGCGTTCGCGCGGGCTGATGAACCTGTTCGAGCGCACCAACCTCGAGGCCAGCGCCTCGGGCGTGATCCAGGATGGCGCAGTTTACTGGCGCCGCTACGACCTCGACCATCGCTACAGCCGCAAGCGCCGTGTCATCGCAATGCAGGTCGGCGAGGACGGCGCCGTCCTCTCGCAAATCGAACCGAACTACCGGCTCTGGGGCGAGCCGCCCGCCAGCGACGAACAGCGCCGCCGCTCGCGCGATCCCTTGTCGACGCTGGTGGCGATGGCGATCGATGTCGGCCGCACGCACCGCTGCGCCGGCTCGTACCCGACCTTTGACGGCCGGTTTCACTATCTGCTCGAACTCGGCGGCGGCGACATCGACCGCTTTCGCGGCGGCGGCTTCGAAGGCCATGTCCTGAAGTGCTCGCTGGCGTACGTCGCCGTCGCCGGTTTCGAGCGGCGCGACCGCGGCCGGCGGCGAATCCCGCGCGGCCAAGTGTGGTTTGCGCTGATGCCAGACAGCAATTTTGCGCCGCCAGTGCGCATCTCGACGCCGATGTCGGCGGGCGGCGCCGTGATCCGGCTGGACAGCTTCCGGCGCGCGCAGGTTACTGTCGAAGATCCGGCGCTGCCTTGAGCGCGCGCATCGCCGCCGCGGAGCTCGTGGTCGCCGTGCTGGACCAACGGCGCGCGCTCGAAGACGCATTGGAGCACACGCCGGTGTTCACGGCGCTGGAAGGCCGCGACCGCGCCTTTGCGCGCGCGCTGGCGACGGCGACGCTGCGCCGTCTCGGCGGCATCGACGCGGTACTGTCGCAGTTCCTGGAACGCCCCCTCCCCGAAACCGCCGCGCACGGCCGCGCGATGCTGCGCATCGGCGCAGCACAGGTGCTCGCGCTCGGCACGCCTGCGCACGCCGCGGTCAGCGAGACGGTGACGGCGGCGAGCGCGCTGCGCGAAGCGCGCGGCTTCGCCAAGCTCATCAACGCGGTGTTGCGCCGTGTCGCCAGCGATGGGCCAGCACTGCTCGACGCGCAGGCGCCGGGCGCCGATTTGCCGGCTTGGCTGTTCGCGCGCTGGCGCGCCGCCTACGGCGACGCGCAGGCCAAGGCCATCGCGCTGGCGCTGCGCGACGAAGCGCCGCTCGATCTGAGCGTCAAGGACGACGCGCCTGGCTGGGCCGAACGGCTCGGCGGCGCGGTGACGCCCACCGGCAGCGTGCGTCTGCGCGAACCCGGCCCGGTCAACACGCTCCCCGGGTTCGTCGAGGGGGCGTGGTGGGTGCAGGACGCGGCGGCGGCGCTGCCCGCGAAACTCCTCGGCGACGTGCGCGGCAAGGCGGTGCTCGATCTTTGCGCCGCGCCCGGCGGCAAGACGCTGCAGCTCGCGGCCGCCGGCGCCAACGTCACCGCCGTCGATCGCGCCGCCGATCGCCTGGAGCGGCTCGAACAGAATCTCGCACGCACGCACCTGCGCGCGAAGGTCGTCGCGCGCGATGCGCTGAAGCTGAGAACCAAGGACCCATTCGACGCGATCCTGCTCGACGCGCCCTGCACCTCGACCGGCACGCTGCGCCGCCACCCCGACGTCGCCTGGCTGCGCCGGCCGACCGATATCCGTCAGCTCGCCGAACTGCAAAGCCAGTTGCTCGCCGCCGCCGCGACAATGCTGAAACCCGGCGCGCCCCTCGTCTACGCCGTGTGCTCGCTTGAGCCGGAAGAAGGCCCCGGCGTCGTTGCGGATGCGCTCGCGTCCGGCTTGTGGACGCGCGCGCCGGTGCGCCCAGGCGAGATCGCCGGCGCTGACGCATTCCTCACCGCTGACGGCGACCTCCGCACGCTGCCGGCGCATTGGCCGGAAATCGGCGGCCTGGACGGCTTCTACGCCGCGCGCCTCGTCCGCAGCTGACCCGCCAGTGTTGCGCCGCGCGGCCGCGCCCGCTAGCAACCTCTCATGACGCGCACGCTCATTGCACCATCGATACTGGCGGCGGATTTCTCCAAGCTGGGCGAAGAAGTGCGCGCGGCCGCGGCGGCGGGCGCGGACATGATCCACGTCGATGTCATGGACGGCCACTTCGTGCCGAACATCTCGATCGGCCCCGCCGTGGTGAAATCGATTCGTCCGCACACCAAGCTGCCGTTCGACGTGCACCTGATGATCGCGCCGGTCGATCCGTACATCCAGGCGTTTCGCGACGCCGGCGCCGACATCATCACGGTCCATCCCGAAGCCGGTCCGCACCTGCACCGCACGCTGCAGGCGATCAAGGCGAGCGGCGCGCGCGCTGGCGTCTCGCTCAATCCCGGCACGCCGGCAGACGCGATCGATCCGGTGATCGATCTGATCGACCTGGTGTTGGTGATGAGCGTGAACCCCGGCTTCGGCGGACAGAGTTTCATCGAGACGGCGCTGCCGAAGGTGGAGGCCATTCGCAAGAAGATCGACGCCAGCGGCCGCGACATCATCCTCGAGATCGATGGCGGCGTGAACGCCAAGACCGCCCCGCGCGCGATCGCAGCGGGCGCCACCGCGCTCGTCGCCGGCACCGCCGTCTATGGCGGCGATCCATCCGCCTACGCCGACAACATCCGGCGATTGCGCAACCCGGCCTGACGCACCGATGCGCCGGTCTCCCCGCCCCGCCGGCAGCCAAGGCCAATCCCATTGAGCGATTGGCGCGCGAACCCGTTCCATCGCCGCCGACTCGGCGGGCCAACGCCCGATCGTTTGGAACGCTGGGGCGCCGACCCGCGCGTCGGCGACGCCGCGCGCGGCCGCGAGATCGGCAATGGTGTCTGGCGGATCGCCGGCGAGCGGCTGCAAGGCGAGCACGCCATCCCGTGGTTGCCGGCGCATCCGTCGAGACACTTCAGCGCCCGCCTGCACGCCTTCTCCTGGCTGGTCGATCTCGCCGCCGTCGGCCCCTCCGCGCACGCGCGCATCGCCCAATTGATCGACGCCTGGGTCGAGGAGCATGGCGAGTGGGACGGGCTGGCGTGGGATCCCGAACTCACCGCCGAGCGCGTCTTCGCCTGGCTTTGTTGGGCGCGGCCCGCTTTCGAACAGGGCCAACCCGAGAAGCGCGCGGCGTTGCTGCGATCGGCGGCGCAGCAGGTGCGGCTGCTGCTCTTGTCCGAGAACGAGCTGAGCGAACGGCATCTGGGCTCGATCAAGGCAGGCGCAGCGCTGCTGCTCGCCGCCGAAGCGCGCTTTCCCGACGCCGATCGCTTGCGCGAGCAGGGCGAAGAATTGCTGATCGAAGCGTGCGCCAAGCAATTCCTGCCCGATGGCGGCCACCTCTCGCGCTCGCCCGAAGCGCTGGCGGAGACGCTCTGCGATCTTGTCGCCGCGCGCGACGCATTGCACGACCCGCCGCCATTGCTGACGGACATGTTGCCGAAGATCGCCAACCTGCTGCGCATGCTGCGCCTGGGAGACGGCGGCCTCGGCTGCTTTCATGGCGGCTCGGAAGGCGCCGCCGCCTCCATCGACGCCGCGCTCGCGCGCGCCGGCGGCGAGGTGCGCGCGATCCAGTACGCCACCAACTCGGCCTACCAGCGGCTGGAGGCGGGCGCGCTGCGGGTGCTGATGGATGTCGGCGCGGCGCCGCCGCCTGGCTACTCCGAGCGCGCGCACGCCGGCGCTCTTTCTTTCGAAATGTCGAGCGAGCGCGAGCGGCTGATCGTCAATATCGGCGCGGCGCGCGAACTGGCGCCCCATGCGCGCATGGCGGCGCGGGCCACCAATGCGCACTCCACGCTGGTGCTGGCGGATGCGCTCTCGGCTACACTGGACGAACGCCGCGGGCGCGGGCCCGCACGCCTTTCCGGCCCCAATATTGACGACGCGCGGCGCTCGTCCGACGAGAACGGCATCACCATTCAGGCGCGTCATGACGGCTACCGCGCCCAGTTCGGCCTGCTGCACCGGCGCTACGTGTTCGTCGATCACGAGGGGCGCAATCTGCGCGGCATCGACGAAATGATCCGCCCGATGCGCTACAAGGGCCCCGCACCCAAGGCCAACATTCCTTACGTGGCGCGCTTCCATCTGCATCCCAATGTTCGCGCGCGCATCGTCGATCATCAGACCGCGATGCTGGAAACGCCCGGCGGACAACGCTGGCGTCTGCTGACGGACGCGCCGGAGCTCGCGATCGAGCCGTCGATCTATTGGGGCGGCGCAACCCCACGCGAGACGCTGCAAATCGTGCTTTCCGGCGTCGCCGATCCCATGGGTCACGGCCTCGCCCCGCCCAACCGCATTCGCTGGGCGCTGGCGCGGCTCTAACGACGCGCGATCGCGGCGATCACAAGCGCGCGAGTGCGGCGCACATCACGCATTTGCGATGCGCGCGCGTCCGCGCCTCAGCGCATGCTTTGCGCGTCAACTCGAACTGAGGGGCGAGCACATGGCGAAATATCCGAAGATCGATAGTCCATGCCCGTACAAGAGCGATCTCTCCGCCATCATGGAGGGCGACATGTGCAGGATGTGCAATCGGCGGGTGATCGACCTCCATCCGCTCTCCGATCAGGAGCGCGTTGCATTTCTCAGTGACTGCAAAGAGGAGGTCTGCGTGTCCTACCGTTTCCCCATCCGTGCGGCGGCCGCCGCATTGCTCGCCGCCGCCGCCGTGGCCGCGCCGATGTCAGCCGCCGCGCAAGATCGCGACGACATGGACGTGATCGTCGTCGGCGGCATCACCGATCCGAAACAAGCGCAATACGTGTCCGACAGCGATGAGGACGCCGCCGTCGCCGAAGCGCCGGTGATCTACGAAGATGCCGCCGCGAACGCCGAGGCAACTGAAGACGCCTCAACCGGCGCCGCGGCTGCGGATCTCGGCGAGTCCCTCCCAGCGCAATAGGCCCGACAATTGCGCGGCGGCGGCGATGGAGCGCGCATCGCCGTCGCCGATTGTGAGCGCGATGTGCGTGCTGTCGAACGTCTCCAGCGCCAGATCGTAGCTGCGCCACGCGCCATCCACATACGCCAACGTCCAGCTGTGCGGCAGGAACGCGTTGCTGACGCCGTGATAGCGGGCGCGCGAATAGACGACGCCGCTCGCCACCCGGGTCGGAATGCCCGCCGCGCGGCCAAGCGCGGCCAACAGCACCGCCGCTTCCGTGCAGTCGCCGGCGCGGCGCGTCAGCGTGTCGAGCGCGGAATAGTGGCCGCGAAAGTCGATCCGCCCGAGGTATGGCCGCGCCCGCGCCAGCAGCAATTCCATCTTGCGCGCGTCGCTGACGTCCATGCGCGCGATCGGCTCGGCCAACTCGCGTAGGCGGCGGTGATCGCTCTGCATCCACACCGTCGGGCGCAACGCATCGGCGAGCGCCGCCGCATCCGCCGCCAAGCCCGGTCCGCATGTCGCGCACACATCCACGGAGACGAGGCCGTCCTGGATCGTGACACGCTGCTCGCCCGTCTGCGGCGGCGTGAACGACATGCCGTCACGAAAGGCGAAACGGTAGCGGACATGGCCGCGCGCCGCTGCATCCGAGATCCGGTACGGCGAGCGCGTGCTGACGCTGGCCATCACCCGATACGGCGGATGCAGACGCTGCGCGGTCTCGCGATCGGTCTCCAGAACACGAATAGTGGCGCCAAACATCGGCTGCGCCACTTCCAGCACGCGGCCATCGTCGGCGAACACCAGCCGCGCCACGCCCACCAATTGGTCGCGCTCATAGCGCCAGCGGATCGCGGTGGCGCGCCCCTCCGCATCCGGCGGTCCGGCCTCGACCACGACGCGTTCGATATCCGGCGCATCGATGTCGAAGTTCAGAAACTCGAGCCGCGGCGTCGCTGCACGATCCCAGGCGCGGAAGAGCGCTTCGCCTTCGTCGAAGCGCACCCCGGCTGGCAGCGCCACCTCGCCAGTCCACGTTCCCGCCGGCGTCTCTCGCGTCACGTAGGCCACGCCATCGGCGATCCGCGCTGCGATCCGCGTCCACTCGCGCCCGTTGCGCAATTCCTTGTCGATGGCGGCGATCCGCCCCGCGCGGTCCTCGAGATAGACGCTGCGGCTGGTGAGAACGGCCGCCGTACTGCCCTCTTCGCTGAGATAGAGCTGCTGGCTCTCGACGATTTCGCGGCCGTCCGCCGTCTGGCGGACTTCGCGCGCCGCGTGGCCAAGCTGCGCGCCGTCTCCGTCGACAATGACATACCAGGCCGCGAAGCCGGGCGCCGTCGCGTGGGCCGCAGCGCCCGCGGCCAGCACGAACACACCCACCCAAATCGATTTCAGCACCGGCGACATCGCATGAGGCTACGCTTGCCCCAGCGCCGCCTTCAATTGGTTCTGCGCCGACTCGCGATCACTTGCAGGTGAATGTCGCGCACGACCTTACCGGCGGATTTCCGTCTCCCCCGTGCCGCCGCTGTCGAACGACAACGTACCGCGCATCGGCGCATCGGCGCTCAGCACAACGCGATACGTCGTTCTCGGACTGTCGTCGAAGCCCCAGAGGAGCACGCCTCCTCGAACGCACCACCGGCCAACCGCAACGCCGTTCTCAAAACCGACCTCCGAAAACGACCCATCAGCAGCCAATACGATCGGCGCGATGTCCGTCCACGCATCGTACGCGCCGCCGTCGTCGCGCGCGCGCACACGCCACGTGCCGACAAAATCCGCGGGCGTCGTCGCGCCCGGTTGCGTGCAGCCGTAGGGCCCGGCCATGGCGGGCGCGGCCGTCAGAACGCACCCAGCGAGCACACACGCGAGCAAACGGAACATCACGCGACCCCCTCCTGCGAGAGTCCTGGATACGCCGGCCACATGCGCCATTCAAGCGGGGCGCCGCCGCGCTCGCCGTCGCTACACCTTGCGCGCGACCAGGAAGGGGCGCGAATCCTTGCCGCGCGATGCGTGGCGCGCGCGCTCGACGATCTCGAAGCCTGCGGCTTCGATTTCCTGCTCCAGCTCCCGCGCGGTGAAGAACGCCACGTACGGCGCCTGCCCGATCGCCTGCATCGCCGGCACGGCGATGCGAAAGATCGGATTGGCCTCTCCGAGACATGGCGTCTTCGAGATAAACACGCCGGCCGGCTTCAGCACGCGGTGCACGCCGGCCAGCGCCGCCGTGCGCGCCTTAACGAGGTGCAGCAGGTTGAAGGCGAGCACCGCATCGAACGCGGCCTCCGCCCACGGGGGCGCTTCCGGCGCGGCGACCTCGAAGCTTAGATTGGCGTGCGCGCCGGCCGCCGCCTTCTCGCGTCCGATCGCCGTCATCTCCGGCGAAATGTCGCTGGCGACGTAGCGCGCGACATGCGGCGCCAATTTCAGCGCGGTCGTGCCGGTGCCGCAGCCGATCTCCAGCACCGCGTGACCGCTCTGCAGGTAGCGGCGCGTGTGTTCGAGCGTGCGCTCATAGCCGGCCATGTCCGAGATCGGGCTCGCGGCGTACCTGCGGGCCATGCGGTTCCAGAATTGTGCATCGTTGGCTGCGGGCATGCCGATCCATACCAAAACGCGGCGGCTGCGTCGCAGCCGAATCGCCGCGGCCCCGCGTTGACCACCCCCGAGTCGGCCCCTACCAGGGGCGTCTCCCTTTGCGCCAGGCAGGCCCGCCCCATGACAGACATCCTTCCCATCAAGCGCGCGCTCGTTTCGGTTTCCGACAAAACCGGCCTGATCGCGCACGCCAAGGCGCTTTCGGCGCTCGGCGCGAAGCTCGTGTCCACCGGCGGCACCAAGACGGCGATCGCCGACGCGGGGCTCGCGGTGGAGGACGTCAGCGCCATCACCGGCTTTCCGGAAATGATGGACGGGCGCGTCAAGACGCTGCACCCGAAGGTGCATGGCGGCCTGCTCGCGTTGCGCGACGACACGGACCACACACGCGCCATGAAGGAGCACGGCATCGAGGCGTTCGATGTGCTCTACGTGAACCTCTATCCGTTCGAGGCGACCGTCGCACGCGGCGCCGATTTCGACACCTGTATCGAAAACATCGACATTGGCGGCCCGGCCATGATCCGCGCCGCGGCGAAGAATTACGGCTTCATCGCCGTGGCCACCGGCGCCGACGACATGGCCGCGATCCTCGAGGAGGCGAAGGCGCACGGCGGCACGACGCTCGCCCTGCGCAAGCGCCTTGCGGCCAAGGCGTTCGCTCGCACCGGCGCCTACGATGCGGCGATCTCGGCGTGGTACGCGGAGCAGCTTGGCGAACAAGCCCCGACCTACCGCGCGCTCGGCGGCAAGCTGCGCCAGAGCCTGCGCTACGGCGAAAACCCGCATCAGAACGCGGCGTTCTACGTAACCGGCGAACAGCGCTTCGGCGTCGCCACCGCCAAGCAGCTGCAAGGCAAGGAGCTCTCCTTCAACAATCTGAACGACACCGACGCCGCGTTCGAACTGGTCGCCGAATTCGATCCGAAGGACAGCGCCGCGGTCGCCATCATCAAGCACGCCAATCCCTGCGGCGTCGCCACCGGCGCCACCCTGCTCGAGGCCTACAAGCGCGCGCTGGAATGCGATTCCGTGTCCGCGTTCGGCGGCATCGTCGCGCTCAACGGGCGCTTGGACAAAGCCGCCGCCGAGGCCATCGCCGAGATTTTCACCGAGGTCGTGATTGCGCCGGAGGCGGATGAAGACGCCGTCGCCGTGTTCGCAAAGAAGAAGAATCTGCGCCTGCTGGTGACCGGCGGCCTCCCCGATCCGGCTGCCCCGGGGCTTTCGATCCGCACCGTCGCCGGCGGCTTCCTGGCGCAGAACCGCGACAACGGCCGCATCGCCGCCGCCGATCTGAAATTCGTCACCAAGAAGCAGCCGACCGAAGCGCAGGTCCGCGACATGATTTTCGCGTTCAAAGTGGCCAAGCATGTGAAGTCGAACGCCATCATCTACGCGCGCGACGGCGCCACCGTCGGCATCGGCGCCGGGCAAATGAGTCGCGTCGATTCCGCGCGCGTGGCGCGGCTCAAGGCCGAGGATGTCGCCCACGCCAACGGCTGGCGTGAGCCGAAGACGATCGGCTCGGTGTGCGCATCCGACGCGTTCTTCCCCTTCCCGGACGGTCTGCTGCAGGCCGTGCAGGCCGGCTCAACCGCGGTCATTCAGCCGGGCGGTTCGATCCGTGACGACGACGTGATCAAGGCGGCCGACGAAGCGGAGATCGCGATGGCCTTCACCGGCATGCGCCACTTCCGCCACTAGCTATTCGCTCGCGGCCGGCCCCACGGCGATGCCGCCGCTGGCGAGAATTTCGCGCAGCGACCAATTCTCGGTGCGCACGTTGTCAACGCGCCAGCCGCCATCGGCCTCGACCATGTCATAGACAATCCGCGTGTCTTCACCGGCATTGTTGAACGCCGCCGTAACTTGCGCACGCCCCTCCGCCGCCGGCTGCGTCAGCGTCACCGAAACCGCATCGATGTCCCAGTCCTGGCCGTCAATCAGCGGATCGAAATCCAGGATCGGCTCGTTGCCATCGCGCTGATGCTGGCGCTCGCGCTGGAGCAGATCGCGCA
The DNA here is from genome assembly GCA_050182055.1 of Hyphomonadaceae bacterium. Taxonomy (GTDB): domain Bacteria; phylum Pseudomonadota; class Alphaproteobacteria; order Caulobacterales; family Aquidulcibacteraceae; genus Vitreimonas. The sequence continues at coordinate 12,122 of JBFXCP010000022.1, read as the reverse complement.
TCTCCGGCGTCCAGGGCGCTGCATCCAGCAGCGCCGGCGGATTGCGATCCTCGACATAGGGCTCGTAAAGTGGCTGAATCGCAGCGACCGGGTCCGCCCCGGGCTGCGCCTGCGAGCACGCGGCGATCACGCCCACGGCTAGAGCAATGATCATGCGGCGAATCATTGGCGCTCTCCTCAACAGCCTGCGCCGCAGTTTGGCCTACCGGCGCGCGCGAAGCCAGCCTTGTTGCCGCCGCGGCCTCGGGTGCATGATCGTCGCGACTTTCTGGTTCGGACTCGCCATGCCCGCCGTCGCGGAAACGTTGGAACAGCGCATTGCCTTGCTGCAACCCGGATTCACGGTGGCGCGGCCGGCGGGCGAGGGACCGTTCCCTGTGGTTGTGATGCTGCACGGATGCGGCGGGCCGCGGCCGTTCCTGGACGACATGGCGCGCGTCGCCAGCGACGCCGGCGCCGCTTCCGTGATCGTCGATTCCTATGCGCCGCGCGGCATCAGCCGGATAGGCGCGCTTGCCACCGTGTGTACGGGCGCCCGGCTGCGCGGCCGCGAACGTGCGGGCGATCTCTACGCCGCCATCGCCTGGGCGCGCCGCCAAACCTGGGCCGATTCAGGCCGCATCATCGCCGCCGGCTGGAGCCATGGCGGCTGGACCATCATGGACGCGCTCGCGCTGCGCTCCGGCGATGAGATGCGCCGCGCCACGGGGCTCGACGATCTGCCCGCCGAGCCGCTCGAAGGCCTGAGCGGCACGTTCATCGTCTATCCCTACGCGGGCGTCGCCAGCTACGCGGGCCGGCGCGATTGGCGGCTCGCGCCGCCCAGCGTCGCCATCGTCGCCGGGCGCGACCAGATCGTCGGCGCGCGCGCGCCGAGCGCCGCCTTCGAGCGACTGCGCACGCGCGGCGCGCCGATCGAGGTCATCCTGTTCGACGACGCCACGCACGCCTTCGAAGATCCGCTCGCCGAAGATCCGCGCGTCCGCTTCAACCCCGCCGCCACCGCGCGCGAACACGATCTGTTGCGGGCGCTGATCGCGCGTTAGCGTACGCTGGCGGCGAGCGCGTTCAGCTCCGCCGAAATCAGCATCAGCTTGGCGAACGTCCACGGGCCCTGCGCGTTGAGCTCTTCGAACGCAGCCTTGGCGCGCAGCGCGGGCTGGCCGACGCTTGCGATCCATTCCTGGACGGCGTTCGCCGCCCATGCCGCGTCCATTTCTTCGGCCGGCGCGCCGATCTTCTCCGCAGCCGCCTCCGCAAGCTTCAGCTGCGTTGCGGCGAAGTCCTCGGTCGCACGGCGGACGACGAGCCGGTCCCAGTGCTGGTCAAGCGCCAGTTGCGGGCCGGCGTCGCGCAGCGCGTCGAGCCCGAACTCCGCGCCGATCACGCAATGCAGCAGCGCCGCGCTATGGATCGGCCACGTGGTGCTCCGCGCCAGGTCGGCCACATCGAGCCCTGTGCTCAGCGGCGAAAGCTGCGCCACATCGCGGGCGATGTCTTCAGGCACGCCCATGCCGATGAAGCTGTCGAGCCGGGTCTGCGCGCGCACGCGCTCGATCTCGCTCAATTCCTGCCAAATGCTCTTCCGCTGCTCGGCAATCGGCGCCTTGTAGCGTTTGACCACGTCGAGGATGGACACAGCCGGCGTCTGATCGAAACCGCCGGTGCGCGCGAGATAGTTCGAGACCCGCCGCAACGACGACGCGATGCGCTGGTGCAGCGCAATCTGCGCGGCGGCCGGGACCTTGTTGTCCAGCGCGTTGATGCGGTCGTAGAGATCGTCGAGGTCGTAGATGCGCCGCCCCGCTTCGAAGGCGCAGGCGATCACCACCGCGTCTGCGCGCGAGGTGGCGCGCACGCGGTCCACGAACGACGGACCGCAGCGATTGACCACGTCATTGGCCAGCTGGGTGGCGATGATTTCGCGGCGCAGGCGATGCCCGGACATCTGCTGCTCGAACTTCGCCAGCTCCTTCGGGAAGTACGCACGCAACGGCTCGGCGAAGGCTGGATCGTCGGGGGCGGCGCTCGCCACCAGCGCGTCGAACAGATCGATCTTGGCGTAGGCGACGAGCTTGGCGAGTTCGGGCCGCGTCAGCCCCTGCTTGGCCGCACGCAGCGACGCCACCTCCGCCGCCGGCGGCAAGCCTTCCACGCGCCGCGAGAGTTTGCCGCTTGTTTCCAGGCGCTGCATGAAGCGCTCGTGGCTGTCGAGATCGGCGGCGGCGCTCGCCTGCACCAGCGAGATCGCCAGCGTCTGCTCGTAATTGTTGGTCAGCACCAGCGCGCCGACTTCGTCGGTCATCGATTCCAGCAATTTGTCGCGCTTGGCCTCCTTCAGCGCGCCGGCCCGGATCGCATCGCCCAGCAGAATCTTGATGTTGACCTCGTGGTCGGAGGTGTCGACGCCGGCGGAATTGTCGATCGCATCGGTGTTGATGCGTCCGCCGTGGCGGGCGAAGGCGATGCGGCCCTTTTGCGTGACGCCGAGATTGGCCCCCTCGCCGATCACCTGGGCGCGCAAATCCTCGGCGTCGACGCGCAGGGCGTCGTTGGCTTTGTCGCCGACATCGCCATGGGTTTCGGCGCGCGCCTTGACGTAGGCGCCGATGCCGCCGAACCACAGCAGTTCGCACTGCGCCTTGAGCAACGCCGAGATCAGTTCGGTCGGCGTCACTTGCGTCTTGTCGAGCCCCGTCAGCGCGACGATCTCGGGGCTCAGGTCGATCGACTTGAGACTGCGCGAGAACACGCCGCCGCCCTTGGAGATGAGCGTCTTGTCGTAATCCTGCCAGGAGGTGCGTGGCGTATCGAACAGGCGCTTGCGCTCCACCCAGGACGCTTCGACGTCCTTCGGGCTGGGATCGATGAAGATGTCGCGGTGATCTAACGCCGCCAGCAGCTTGATCTTGCGCGACAGCAGCATGCCGTTGCCGAACACGTCGCCCGACATGTCGCCGACGCCGATGACGGTGAACTCTTCTTCCTGGATGTTCTTGCCGATTTCGCGGAAGTGGCGCTTGACCGCCTCCCATGCGCCCTTGGCGGTGATACCCATGGCCTTGTGGTCGTAGCCGACCGAACCGCCCGACGCGAACGCATCGCCCAGCCAATGTCCGTACTCGGCGCTGATGCCATTGGCGATGTCGGAGAAGGTCGCCGTGCCCTTGTCGGCGGCGACGACGAGATACGCATCGTCGCCATCCCAGCGCACGACATCAAGCGGCGGCACGATGGCGTCGTTCTTGATGTTGTCGGTGATGTCCAGCAGGCCGCGCAGGAACGTCTTGTAGGCCTCGACGCCGGCCTCCTGATAGCCGGGCGCGCCGCGCGCCGGCAGGCGCTTGGGATAGAAGCCCCCCTTCGCGCCGACCGGCACGATGATGGCGTTCTTCACCTGCTGCGCCTTGACCAGATCGAGCACCTCGACGCGGAAATCGTCGCGCCGGTCCGACCAGCGCAGGCCGCCGCGCGCAACTGGACCGAAGCGCAGATGCACGCCCTCGACTTGCGGACTGGCGACCCAGATTTCGCGGTACGGCTTCGGCGCCGGCAGATCGTTGACCGCGTGCGAGTCGATCTTGAACGACATGTAGGGCTTCGGCTCGCCGTCGCGCCCGACCTGGTAGTAGTTCGTCCGCCGGATCGCCTTCACCAGCTGGGCGATGCGGCGCAGCGCGCGGTCTTCATCGAGGCTGACCACTTCGGTCAGCTTTGCCTCGATCATGAATTCGAGCTTGGTCGCGCGCGCTTCGCGCGTGTCCATTGATTCCGGCAGATGCGGATCGAAGCGCGCCTTGAAGAAGGCCAGGATCAGCGCCGCAATCCGTATGTTGTTGGCCAGCGCCGCTTCCTGCACGGCTTGGCTCGGATCGAGCCCGGTCTGCTGGCGGAAGCGCGCCAGCGCCCGCACGAGGGCCGCCTGACGCCACGAGCATGGCAGCGCCAGAATGAGGCGGTTGAAGCCGTCGCTTTCGGCCTTTCCGGTCCACACCGCCGCGAACGCCTCTTCGAACAGCGCCCCGGCGCGCTCCAAATCGATCGACTTGCCGTCGGCGGAGCGGCACTCGATGTCGTGGATGTGGATGCGCTGCGCGGTGTGGAAGGCGTCGGGCTGCAGCTGAAGTTCGAAATTCACCTCGGAATCGACGAACAGCCCCATGTTCTCCAGGATCGGCACCGTCGCCGACAGCGCCAGCACGTCGCCGCGCGCATAGAATTTGCAGCGCATGATGTTGTCGGCGTCGCCCGGGCGGCGATAGGCGCGTGCGCGGATGGTTTCCTTGTCGCGCGCGCTCAGCACTTCCGCCGCGTCGATCAACGCCTCGTCGACCGCATAGCGCTCGCGATAGGCCGCCGTGTAGGCGCCCTGAAAGCGCGTGAACACCGCCTCCCGCGAGCCAGCGTCGAAGCGCTCCGACTTCATCAGCGCCTGGGCGAAATCGTCCTCCCAGGTGCGGACCAACCCGGCCAAGGCGCGATCCAGCGCGTGCACATCGGGATCGGGGCGCGTCTTGTCGATCTCGCCGATCACGAACAGCACGCGCGCAAGCTGGCCTTCGCCCAGCTGCGGCTGGAAGCTCTCCACTTCCCCGCCATACGCGCGCGCGATCAGTTCGCCGGCGGCGACGCGCACGTCGGTGTCGTAGCGGTCCTTCGGCACATAGACCAACGCGGTGGCGAACCGGTTGAAGCGGTCGCGGCGCAGAAAGATGCGCGGCCGCGGCCGGTCGAGCAGGTGCAGCACCCCGCGCGCGATCTCGGAGAGCTCCTCGCGCGAGACCTGCCACAGTTCTTCGCGCGGGTAGTATTCGATGATTTTGCGCAACGTCTTGGCGTTGTGCCCGCCCGGCGCGAACCCGGCCTGGTTCATCACCCATTCGGCCTTCTTGCGCAGCACCGGGATGTTGCGCGTCGGCTCCGTGAAACTCTCGCTGGTGAACAGGCCGACGAAGCGCACCTCGCCGATAGCCTCGCCCTGGTCGTTGTAGCGCTTGACGCCGATATAGTCGGCCGTCGCGCGGCGATGCACGCGCGCGCGCAGCGTGGATTTCGCCACGATCAGCGGCGTCGGCTCGGCCACGAGCCGCTTCAGCTCCGGCGTCAGCACCATCGGCTCGGCGGAGGTGCGCAGCACGTAGCGTTCGACGTCGCGGAGCACGCCAAGGCAGGTGTCTTCCAGAATGTCCGGCTCGTGCGGCGTGTACACGCCCTTGGCGTCGCGCACATACCGATAATCGCGCGCGCCGAGGAAGGTGAACTTTTCCGCGGCCAGCCAGCGCAGCAGCGCCACCGCTTCGGCGACATCGCTGGGCGCTGCGTTGCACTTCGCGGTTTCCAGTTCATCGGCGCAATCGAGCATGCGCTGACGCATTGCTTGGAAGTCGGCCACCGCCGCGCGCACGTCCGCGAGCGAGCCGCGCACGCCTTCGTGCAGCGCCTTCGCGCGCTGCGCCGACAGACGCGGCAAGTGCACCTGGATCAGCGAGTCCCGGCCCTTGCCCTGCACGGACGGAACCAGCGGGTGAAACATTGCAAGCGAGGCGATGCCTTGGTCGGCCAGCTCGCCCATGACCGAGTCGACCAGGAACGGCATATCCGGCCCGGCGACTTCCAGAATGTCGCGATCGAGCTTCTTGCCGCCGACGCCGACGCCGCGGCGGATGCGGATGCACTGCTCGTCGCACGCGCGCTCGGCGCGCCAAATCCAGAAATCGTGGGCGAGCGCCGCGAAATCCTCGACCGACAGATCGCCAAGCTCATCGTCGGAGGCGTCTTCGTAGAGCCCGCGCAAGAACGCCTCGGCGGCGGCGTCGAGGGCGCCATTGGCGCGGAACGCGGGCCAGGGCCCCTTTGCGGCTTGGTCGATGAACTGTTCGGCGGTCTTTGGAAGGTCCTGGCGCGCGGCGGCGTCCATGGGGGCGTTTCCTTTTGATTTTGGCCGCGAACCTAGCCGCCCTGCGGCGCGGCGCAACCGTCCGCGCAGAAGAACTTGCCCCGCGAGCGGACGCGCGCCCTGCAAGGACGCATATCGGCGTGAGTTGGAGTGTGCAGCGCCCCGAAATTGGCGGCGCCGCCGAGCGGGGACAAGCTGCCCGGCGGCGCCTGCAGGCCTCGCAGCAGGCTGGGTGGGGGACGCACGCGGAGGCCTGTTCCGATTGGACGGCTCGTCCCGCGCGAATGAAGCCCCCCATTGAGCCCACGTGTGCGGAACGAAACGTCAAACTGACGTTTCGAGCGCGCCGAGACAGGAGTGCTTCCGGTTAGCGTTTGACTGAAACGCCCCTAGCCCCGGCGACGTTCTTCACAACTCAAGCGATACATGTTCGTCATCGATTCGCAAGGTCAATTTGGTCCGGACTCGGACTTACTCAGATCGTCATCCTTTGGCACTGGCGCGCCGTCGGCCGAAAGCAGAATGGCGATCCAGCGCGTCGATTGAAATTGCGCCAATACAATCATGAGCATCACCGTGAGCGGCGCGGCGAGAAACGCGCCGACGATGCCCCACAGCAAACCCCAAATTGAAAGCGCAAGCAGAACAACCACCGCCGACAGGTTCAATGAATCTTGTGTCATGCGCGGTTGAATGAAATTGCCGACCACGAATTGCCATACGCCAACGCCGATGGCGACGGCGGCGACGGGCGGCAACGTCGGAAACTGCACCAGCGCGACCGCCGTCGTCAGCACGACGGCGGCAACGGATCCGATTGTCGGGATGTAGTTGAGAAAGAAGATCAGGAAGGACCAGAACAGCGCGTTGTCGAGGCCGATGATCGTGAGCGTGACATAGGTGAGCCCGGTGATGATGAGGCTCATCACCGTTTGCACCCACAGATACCGCTCCATCGACGTGCGGATGCGCGCAAACACATCGGCGACGGCGGCGCGGCGGCCCTTGGCGGGAAAAATCGCATCCAGCTTCGCCGGCATCACCGCCGCCGCCGGAAACAGGAAAGCCAGATAGATCAGCGTAAAGATCGTCGCCGACGCCAGGTTTTGCAGACTTTCGCCGATCTCCGTCGCCAGTTGCGCAGGGTCCAGTTGGGCGATCAGCACCTGAACCGTCGGCGGTGTGCCTGGCGCACCGAAATAGCCGTGGGCGCCGGCCAGCACCTCGTTCAAGCGCCGCTCGTAGCGCTCCAGGTCGCCGATGATGGCGCCCAGGTTCTCCACAACCACCCAGCCGATCAGCGCGACCAGGCTCAGCACCAGCACGAGCGCCACCGGCAGCGCCACCCAGCGCGGCGTGAACGGTATGCGCTTGTCCAGCGTATTGGCGAGCCCGTCGATGGTGAACCAGAGCAGGATCGCCAGCACGAACTGGCTCAGCGGCTCGCGCAAGAACAGCAGCACCGGCGCGGTGACGCCGAAGGCGATGATCCAAAGCACGCCGCGATTGGCGGGGTCGGTTGCAGCCATGGCCCCGTGTGCGGCGCGGCGGGGCGCCGCGCAAGGCCCCGCTTGGCCCCAATGGCCCGATGCGCCAAGCTGTTGCGAACCAAGGAGTCGTAAAGAATGGCGTCTGCAATCGAGATCGGCGCGAGCCCCGAAGGGGTTCAGACCATGGCGCTGAAGCGCGCCAACCGCCACGGCCTGATCGCAGGCGCCACCGGCACCGGCAAGACGGTGACGCTGCAGGTGCTGGCCGAACAGTTCGCGCGCGAAGGCGTCAACGTGTTTGCCGCCGACATCAAAGGCGATCTCTCCGGCTGCGCGGCGCCCGGCGATCCCCCGCCCGGCTGGGCGACGGCCCGCGCCGCCGAGATCAATCTGCCGCTGACGCCCGAAGCGGCGCCGGCGGTGTTCTGGGACGTCTACGGCGAACTCGGCCACCCGGTCCGCACCACCATCACCGAAATGGGCCCGGTGCTGATGGGGCGCGTGCTCGAAGCCACCGCCGCGCAGGAAGGCGCGCTCACCATCGCCTTCCGCCTTGCGGACGACTGGATCAAGGAAGGCAAGAGCGAGGGCCTGCTGCTCGATCTGAACGATCTGCGCGCGCTGTTGACATACTTGAGCGAGAACGCCGAGGAGATCGGCAAGCAGTACGGCCTGGTCACGCCGCAATCGATCGCGGCGCTGCAGCGCAAAGTGCTGCAGCTGGAGATGGACGGCGCCGACCGTTTCTTCGGCGAGCCGGCATTCAAGCTGGAGGAATTGCTCCGCACCCGTCCGGACGGCAAAGGCACGATCAACGTGCTCGCCGCCGAACGCCTGGTGCAAAGCCCGCGCCTCTACTCGGCGTTCCTGCTCTGGCTGATGAGCGAATTGTGGGAGGAGCTTCCCGAAGTCGGCGATCAGGACAAACCCAAGCTCGTCTTCTTCTTCGACGAAGCGCACCTCCTCTTCCGCGACGCGCCGAAGGAACTGGTCAACCGCGTCGAGCAGGTGGTGCGGCTGATCCGCTCCAAGGGCGTCGGCATCTATTTCGTCACCCAGTCGCCGACCGACATCCCCGAGATCGTGCTCTCCCAGCTCGGCAACCGCTTCCAGCACGCGCTCCGCGCCTACACGCCGACTGACCAGAAAGCCGTGCGCGCGGCGGCGCAATCGTTCCGCGCCAACGAGAACGTCGACGTCGCGAAAGAAATCCAGGAGCTCGGCGTCGGCGAAGCGCTGGTGTCCACGCTCGATGAAAAAGGCGCGCCGACGCCGGTGGCGCGCACCAAGATCCGCCCGCCCAACAGCCAGGTCGGCCCGCTTCTGCCGCCGCAGCGGGCGGCGCTGATCAAGGCCAACACCGCCGGCGCGGCCTACGCCAGGACCATCGACCGTGAGAGCGCGCACGAAATCCTCGGCAAGCGCGCCGAACAGGCCGCCGCCGCGGTGGCCAAGGAAGAAGAGCGCGCAGCGCGCGAAAAGGAAGCCGCCCGCAGTTCGCGTTCGTCCGGCGGCGCGCGCGGCGGCGGCGGCGCGGCGCGCCCCCGCAGCGGCGGTTCGCGCACAACGGCTGTCGAGCGCCAGACCGGGCGCGTCGCCTCCAACGTCTTCACCACCATCGTCCGCGAGCTGATGCGCGGCATCCTCGGCACGCCGCGCCGGCGGCGCTGATGCCATCTGGCATGAAGCGCGACAGACTTATCCCTCCCCGCCAGGGGTGGGTGTCAGGTTGTGCGCTAGCACAAACTGACGGGTGGGGTGGGCGGCAGCGCTCGCCTGGAATCGTTCTAGCCGGTCGCCCCACCCGTCGCGAAGCAAGCTTCGCGACACCCTCCCCTCACGGGGAGGGATTTCTGAACGCCTCGCCATGCTGAGCGCGATCCGGGCGTTGCCGCACTGGGTGGAGATCGCCGTCGTCATCGCGACCGCCTTCGGCATGTTCATCCTCGGCTCGATCTCGGCGGCGTCGGCGCCGAGCGAACTGACAGTCTACAGCGCCGCCGACTTCACCAGCATCGCCGCCTACGAGATCGTCGTCGGCACGGCGCTGCTGGCGTTCCTGTTCGCCCGCGGTTGGCGCATCGAAGCGCTCGGCTTTCGTTCGCTGCACTGGCGCGACGGCCTGGACGCCGCACTCCTGTTCGCGGCGGTGTGGAGCGTCGCATGGGCCGTGCACTGGATGCTGGGCGTCTTCGGCGCGCCGGCGGGCGCGGCAAGCGAGAGCGGCGGCCTCGTCGACGCCCAGGGCGTCGGCATCGCCACATTGATCGTCTTCTGCCTCATCAACGCCGGCTACGAAGAACTCTTCGTCTGCGCCTACCTCGTGGCGGCGTGGCGCGGACCGAACCTCGCGCTCGGCATCCTGCTCAGTGCGTTGGTCCGCCTCAGCTATCACCTCTACCAAGGCCCGATCGCGCTCCTCTCGGTGTTGCCGTTCGGCCTGCTGCTCGCCTGGTACTTCGCGCGCACGCGGCGCATCGCAGCGCTGATCGCGCTCCACTTCGCCTTGGATATGCTGGCGCTGCTGCCCTACGCTCGGCTCTAGCATGGACGCGCCCGCCGACACTGAGACCATCGTCGTCACCGCGCCGCGCCTGCCGGGGGCGCCAAGCGAGAGCGCCTACGCGTCCACGCCGATCGATCCCGTGTTGCTGGAAGACGCGATCCGCCTCGACCGCGCGCTAGCCGTAGCGCCGGCTGCGTCCCTCTTCCGCCGCAACGACAGCGGCGCTGCCAACCCCACCGTGCAAGGGCTCTCGCTGCGCGCCATTGGCCCATCCGGCGCGGGCCGCGCGCTCGTCACCCTCGATGGCGCGCCGCAGCACGATCCGTTTGGCGGCTGGGTGATCTGGGGCGGCTTGCCGCCGGAACTGATCGCGCGTGCGACGATCATTCGCGGCGCGGGCGCCGGCCCTTATGGTTCGGGCGCGCTGACGGGCGTCGTGGATCTCGAAGAACGCACCGCGCCCGGCGTTGCGCTACGCGCTGAAAGCGGCGAACGCGGCTATGCGCGCGTTGGCGGCGTGGGCGTCGCGCAGGACGGCCATCTCAGCGCGCTGCTCGCCGCATCGTTCGAGCACGACGACGGCTGGATCCCCACGCGCGAAGGCCGCGGCGCTGCCGACGCGCCGCTCGCGCGCGACGCGGTGGCGGGCGCGGCGCGGGTTCAGTTCAACGCAGGGCGCGTGCTCGTCTCGGCGCGGCTCTCAGCTTATGGCGAAGACCGCAGCTCCGGCCTCGCCGGCGCCAATTCCTCCGCCGACGGCGCTGCCGCCAGCCTCACGCTGGTGCGCGCGCCCGACGCCGACGCGCCCGGCTGGCGCGTGCAGGCCTGGGCGCGTCAATCCGACATGACCAACGCCTTTGTCTCCGTCGCGCCCGGCCGCAGCACGACCACGCCTGCCTCGCTGCAATACGCAACGCCCGCCATCGGCTGGGGCGTCAACGCGGCGCTGCGCTGGGATCATGCCGAGATCGGCGCTGACATTCGCGCCACGGACGGTGAGACGCGCGAACTCTTCCGTTATGTCGGCGGCGCCTTCACGCGCGCCCGCGTCGCCGGCGGCGAAACCCTGAGCGCGGGACTCTACGCCGAAGGCTGGCGCGCGTCCGGGCCGTGGCTCCTCTCCGGCGGCGTGCGCCTCGATTGGTGGCGCGCCAGCGGCGGCGAGCGCATTGAGCGCGACACGGCGACCGGCGCGGTCGTGCTCAGCCTCGCGCCGGAGGATCAAAGCGTGTGGGCGCCCACCGCACGCATAGGCGTGCGCCGCGATCTGGGCGACAGCTATTGGCGCGCTGCCATGTACGCCGGATTTCGTCCGCCGACCTTGAACGAACTGCATCGCCCCTTCCGTGTCGGCAATGACGTCACCGAGGCGAACGCCAATCTCACGCCCGAACGCCTCTTCGGCGCCGACGCCGCCATCGGCGGCGATGGCGACATCGATTGGAGCATCGGCGTGTTCGCCGTGCGCCTGGTCGATCCGATCACCAACGTGACGCTCGGCTTTGGCCCGGGCACGTTTCCGCCGGGCGTCGTTGTGCCGGCGGGCGGCGTCTATCGCCAGCGGCAGAACGCCGGCTTCATCGACGCCTGGGGCGTGGAGGCCGACATGCGCGGCGATCTCGGCGAGCGCCTCAGCTGGCGCGCCGCGCTCAGCTACACCCGCGCGCGCGTCGACGGCGAAGGCGCAGCGCCGCAACTCACGGGCCTGCGCCCCGCGCAAGCGCCGCACTGGAGCGCCACCGCCGGCATCGTCTGGCGCGCGTGGGACGGCGGCGAACTGAGCGCCGACGCGCGCTACGAAAGCGACCGCTTCGACGACGACCTCAACACCCGCCGCCTGGCCCCCGCGCTCAGCGTCGATCTCCGCTTCGAGCAACGCCTTACGCCAAGCGCCAGCATCTTCGTCGCCCTCGACAACGCCTTCGACGCCGCCATCGAAACCGGCGCAACCGCCGACGGCGTCACCCTCTACGCGGCGCCGCAGACCGCGCGCGTGGGCCTAGCCATCGCCCGCTGAGCCACACACGACAAGGCGCACCACTTGAGGGGCGTGAAGGCGCGCGCTGTTTCAGAAGCGCGCGCAGAATCTCGAAGCAGCGCACCCGGTCGTTCGCTCAACCGGACCGCCGCCTTCCAGGCGGCATGCCGGTGGCAAGTGCGGCGCGCAGTTTGCTGCGGCGCGCGGATGCAGCTCCTCCCCCCTTGCGGGGGAGGTGTCGCGCGTGAGCGC
>JBFXCP010000021.1:5021-42894 GCA_050182055.1 Hyphomonadaceae bacterium | reverse complement strand
ATACCGAGGCGCTTGAGAGAACTACTGCGAAGGAACTCGGCAAATTGCCCTCGTAACTTCGGAAGAAGAGGGACTGATCTCACGCAAGTGGGCGTCAGTGACACAAGCCAGGGGGTGGCGACTGTTTATCAAAAACACAGGGCTCTGCGAAGCCGCAAGGCGACGTATAGGGTCTGACTCCTGCCCAGTGCCGGAAGGTTAAGAGGAGAGGTGCAAGCCTTGAATCGAAGCCCCGGTGAACGGCGGCCGTAACTATAACGGTCCTAAGGTAGCGAAATTCCTTGTCGGGTAAGTTCCGACCTGCACGAATGGAGTAACGACTTCCCCGCTGTCTCCGCAGTAGACTCAGTGAAATTGAATTCTCCGTGAAGATGCGGAGTTCGCGCGGCTAGACGGAAAGACCCTGTGAACCTTTACTGCAGCTTTGCTGTGGCGTTATCGACGATTTGTGTAGGCTAGGTGGGAGGCTTTGAAGCGGAGGCGTCAGCTTTCGTGGAGCCGCAAGATGAAACACCACCCTGATTTTCGGTGACGTCTAACCGCGATCCATCATCTGGATCCGGGACCCAGCATGGCGGGCAGTTTGACTGGGGCGGTCGCCTCCCAAAGAGTAACGGAGGCGCGCGATGGTAGGCTCAAGCCGGTCGGACATCGGCTGTTGAGTGCAATGGCATAAGCCTGCCTGACTGCGAGACTGACGAGTCGAGCAGAGACGAAAGTCGGTCATAGTGATCCGGTGATCCCGTGTGTGGAGGGTCATCGCTCAACGGATAAAAGGTACTCCGGGGATAACAGGCTGATCGCCCCCAAGCGTCCATAGCGACGGGGCGGTTTGGCACCTCGATGTCGGCTCATCACATCCTGGGGCTGGAGCAGGTCCCAAGGGTATGGCTGTTCGCCATTTAAAGTGGTACGTGAGCTGGGTTCAGAACGTCGTGAGACAGTTTGGTCCCTATCTACCGTGCGTGTTGGAAACTTGAGAGGATTTGTCCCTAGTACGAGAGGACCGGGATGAACGCACCTCTGGTGCACCAGTCGTCATGCCAATGGCGCAGCTGGGTAGCTATGTGCGGACGGGATAAACGCTGAAAGCATCTAAGCGTGAAACCCCCCTCAAAACTAGGTTTCCCTAGAGAGCCGTAGAAGACTACTACGTTGATAGGCCAGGTGTGGAAGAGCCGCGAGGCTTGAAGCTGACTGGTACTAATCGCTCAATCGGCTTGAACGATCATCGTTCATGCACGGCGACGACTGCGTCGCTGTTTGAATGCGCTAGTTTCTGACGATGTCATCTCGATTTCGCGCGCGCTGCGCCGACCTGGCGGCTATGCCGGAGGTTCCCCACCCGATCCCATTCCGAACTCGGTCGTTAAGTCCTCCAGGGCCAATGGTACTACGTCTTAAGGCGTGGGAGAGTAGGTCGCTGCCGGGTCTGCACAGCGCGCGTGAAACGCAAACGGGAAAGTCCAAGAACCCTCAATCACACTGACGGCTTCGGCCGTGACGTCGCCCGGCCGCGCTCCCACGCGGCCGTTTGCGTATCGGAGTTCGGACGAGATCTTGAGACTGACGCGGGATGGAGCAGCCCGGTAGCTCGTCAGGCTCATAACCTGAAGGTCGTAGGTTCAAATCCTACTCCCGCACCCAAAAAGTGTTCTCAAGATCGAAGGCCCCGCTGGCGACAGCGGGGCCTTTTCGTTTGCGCGCGATCGTGTGTGGCGCGCGTCACATGGAAAGACGCCAAGCGCGCCCATCTCTCGTTCGTTGCCGGCGATGGGGCCGGCGGGGAGGACCCGAATGAACCGTGTGAAGACCGCGTTGTTTGTGGCGGCGTTCGGCGTGACGGCGCTGGCGATCGAGCCTGCGATCGCGGCCGAGCGCGCGGTCTGGATCAACGATCTGGGCGAGCGCGTCGAGATCTATCGCGATCATCGCGGCGTTCGCATTCGCGCTGACGGCGGTCAGATCCACGACTACGGCAGCGACAATTACAATTGGTACTCTGACTTCAGGCTCGACCGCGCGGGCGCGCGTCTGATCGAAGGCGAGCCGCGCGTGCGCGAACCGCGCGAACCCCGCGCCGGCGGCGGCGGCGGCGCGAGCGGCGGCGATGGCGGGCCGCGCGAACGCCCCAACCCGCGCGACTTCCGCGACCCCTGAGACTCGATGAGGTCTAGTGGGCGGATGGGCGGCCCCGCTGGCGACAGCGGGGCCGTTTTTCGTTTGCCATGCAGGATCGGTCTGGCGCGCTCTCGGACTTGTGTTCGCCGCGCGCGCTTTTGCGCTTGCGGCGCAGGGCCAAACGCGATGGCGTGTCATCCGCTGTCGAGACTGCGCGAATACAAGGCGCCGACAAGACGTCACGACGAAGCGACGTAAAACAGCGACGAACGGATGGGCCGATTACTGTGCTAATCGATATCCATCCTTGGGCTTCATTCGCTAGGTTTGTCGAATGACTGAACAGGAGGATCCGGGCCGGGCCGCGCGTTTTGCGCCGCTCAATCTGCTGGATCATCCCGCGTGGGCGCGCTGGGGCGCGCATATCGCGTTTTGGGTGATGTACTTCGTTGTGCGCACCGCCGCGGCCGCGGCCGATCCGCCGCAAGACCTCGCCGACTTTCCATACACGCTGAACCGCGCGGTGGTCGTCGCAAGCTATTGTGTGCTGACGGGGCTGTTGCTCGCCGCGGTCGCCGGCATGCGCGGCGAACGCTCGAACTGGGCGCGAAATCTCCTCTTGGTAGGGGGCGCGCTGGCGCTGGCGCCGCTAACGCAGCTCAGCGAACAGGTGTGGCCCGGCGCACTCGCGGCGTGGGGCCTGGCGCCGTACTCGATCGAGACCGAGCCCTATCCGTTTGTTGTCTATTTCTTCCTGTTCGGCTGGGCGTTGCCGTTGTGGGGGCTGACGCAGGCGCTGCTCGGATATCACTTCGAGACCATGGCGCAGGCGCGCGCAGTCGCCCGCGCCCAGGCGCTCGCCTACGACGCGCAGCTCAAGATGCTGCACTACCAGATCAACCCGCACTTTCTCTTCAACACGCTGAACGCGATTTCCACGCTCGTGCTCGAACGCCGCAACGAGCAGGCGGAGAGCATGCTGCTGAAGCTGGCGGGATTCCTACGCTACTCGCTCGACCGCCAGCCGACCGAGATGGCGCGTCTCACCGATGAACTCGAAGCGCAGCGCAAATATCTTGAGATCGAGCAGACCCGCTTCGACGACAAGCTGCGCGTCACCTTCGACATCGAGCCCGGCCTCGAGGGCGCGCGGCTGCCCAGCCTCATCCTGCAGCCCATTCTCGAGAACGCGATCAAGTACGCGATCACGCCGCGTGCGGAGGGCGGCAGCATCGATGTCGTCGCGAAACGCGATGGCGATACGCTGCGCATCGTGATCGAGGACGACGGGCCAGGTCTCCCGCCGGAGGACGCGCCGCGTCCCCGCCGGCGCGGCGTGGGCCTCGCCAATGCGCGCGAGCGCTTGGAACTGATCTATGGCGAGCGCGCGGGCCTGACCGCGCGCAACCGCGCGCCACAGGGCTGCCGCGTGGAAATCTGGCTACCTTTGGAGGAAGAACGTGTCGGCCGAACCGCTGCGCCTGCTCTTAGCTGACGACGAGCCCTTGGCTCTGCGCCGCATGAAGTTGGCGCTGAAGGAGATTCCGGACGTCGAGATCGTCGGCGCGGCCAGCGACGGCGCCCAAGCCATCACGGCGATGCGCGATCTGCGCCCCGATGTCGTGTTGCTCGACATCAAGATGCCGCTGGCGGACGGCTTCGAAGTCGCCAACGCCGTGGAAGATTGCGGCGGGCCGGCGGTGATCTTCGTGTCGGCGTTCGATTCTTATGCGGTGCGCGCGTTCGAAACATCCGCAGTCGACTATCTGGTAAAGCCAGTTGAGTTCGAGCGCCTCGCATCGGCGATCGATCGCGCCCGCGCCCGCCGCGCCGCCAACAATGCCGGGCGCCGCGCCGAGGAATTGCAAGCGGTGCTGGAGGCTCTGAAGCGCGAATCCGACGAGCGCGAAGGACCGCGCTACGAGAAGGAATTCTGGATCCGCGACCGCGGTCGCTTCCTGCGCGTGCCGGTGATTGACGTCGAGCGCATCGAAGCGGAACGCGATTACGTGCGGCTCTACTGGGAAGGCCGCACGCTGCTTCACCGCGAGACCATGTCGCACCTCGAAGAGAAGCTCGATCCGAACGTGATGCTGCGCGTGCACCGCTCGGCGTTCGTGAACTGGAAGCGGCTGAAGGCGGTACGTCGCGACGCCAACGGACGCCTGATGGCTGTTCTGGAGAGCGGCGACGAGGTGCCGGTGAGCCGCGCCTACGCGCAACGCGTCATGGCGGAGATGAAGGCGCGCGGCTGATGGCGCGCCGGCGTCCGCCGCGCTAGAAGCGGCGGATGGAGAAAGTTGTCGTCATCACCGGCGGGTTCGGCGCGCTTGGCCGTGCGGCGCTGAAAGTCGCGCGCGAGGATGGCTGGAAGCCCGTCCTTGTCGACTACGCTGCGGCGCCGGAGAGCGATCAGCTCAGCATCGGCGGCGTCGATCTGTCAGACCCGGCCGCGGCGGCGTCCGCGATGGCTGCGGCGCGCGACGCTGCGGGCGGCTTCGACGCTTTGCTCAACATCGCGGGCGGTTTCGTCTGGGAAACGATCGCCGATGGGAGCGCGGTCACCTGGGACCGCATGTTTGCGCTCAATCTGAAAACCGCACTCAATGCATCCAAGGCTGCGCTGCCGTATCTGATCGTAAGCCGAGGCGCCATCGTCAATGTCGGCGCCTATGGCGCGATCAAGGCCGGCGCGGGCATGGGCGCCTATGCCGCCTCCAAGCAGGCGGTGATGAAGCTGACCGAGAGCATGGCCGAAGAGTTGAAGGGCAAGGTGCGCGTCAACGCCGTGCTGCCCTCAATTCTCGACACTGAGGCCAACCGCCGCGACATGCCGAACGCGGACTTCAGCGCGTGGGTGCAGCCGGAAAGCCTGGCGCGCGTGATGCTGTTCCTGGCGTCCGACGCCGCACGCGACGTCACAGGCGCACTGCTGCCCGTGACGGGGCGGGTCTAGCAGCGCACGGCCCCGTCACGACGGAGCAGACGAAGCAGAGCGGGTCCCGTCCGCGGCTAGAAAGGTTGCGTTCGCGCCCCGGGTGGGCGACATGCCGCGCCATGCGCCTCGACCGCCGCTTCTCAGTCGCGCCCATGATGGACTGGACGGACCGGCATTGCCGGGCGTTTCACCGCGTGCTGAGCAAACGGGCGCTACTCTACACCGAGATGGTCACCGCCGACGCTGTCATTCACGGCGATCGCGCCCGGCTGATCGGGTTCTCGCGCGCCGAGCATCCGGTTGGACTTCAACTCGGCGGCAGCGATCCGGCGAAGATGGCGGCGGCGGCGCGGATCGGCGCGGAATTCGGCTACCACGAGATCAATCTCAATATCGGCTGCCCATCCGACCGCGTGCAGTCCGGCCGCTTCGGCGCGTGCCTGATGCGCGAGCCGGACCTGGTGGCGCGGCTCTGGCGGGCGGCGCAGGAGGCGGCCCCCAACGTACCGGTGACGATCAAGTCGCGCATCGGCGTCGATGAGCAAGAGCCGCGCGAGGCGCTGTTCGCGCTGGTGGATGCGTGTGCGCGCGAAGGCTGCAAGACCTTTGTGGTCCACGCGCGCAAGGCGTGGCTTTCGGGATTGTCGCCGAAGGAAAATCGCGACGTGCCGCCGCTCGATTACGATCTGGTGCGCAAACTGAAGCGCGCGCGGCCGGCGCTGGAGATCGTGCTCAACGGCGGCCTGCGCGATCTCGATCATGCGCTCGCCGAAACCCATGGCGTGGACGGCGTCATGCTCGGCCGCGCCGCCTATCAGCACCCTGCGCTGTTGCTGGAGGTGGATGCGCGCGTGTTCGGCGATACGGCGCCGCCGCTCGATCGCGTTGGCGCCGTGGAGGGCTACATCCCGTATGTCGAGGCGCAGCTGGCGCGCGGGACGCCGCTGCACGCAATGATGCGGCATGTGCTGGGACTCTTCGCCGGCATGCCGGGAGGGCGTCTGTGGCGGCGCGTGCTGTCGGAACAGGGCGTGCGCGCCGGCGCGGGGCTCGACGTCGTGCGCGCCGCGCTCGCAGAAGTGACGCACGCGGCCGCAAAAGCGGCATGACGAACGAGTTGGCGGTGTTCGCGCTGTGGCTCGCGGGCGCGGGACTTGCGGCGGGGTTTCTCGGCGGCTTGTTCGGTATCGGCGGCGGCGTAGTGATCGTGCCAGCCCTCTATGCGGTGTTTACGGCGCTGGGCGTGGACGAGAGCGTGCGCATGCATGCCGCTGTCGGGACGTCGCTGTCGACCATCCTCTCCACGTCCTGGCGCTCGCTTGCCGCGCACACCAAGGCGGGCGCAGTGGACGTCGACGTCCTGCGTGCGTGGGCGCCGTGGATCAGTGGTGGCGCGCTGCTTGGCGCGGCTGTCGCCGGCGTTGCCGGCAACGAAGTGCTGCTGATCGTGTTCGGCGGCGGACTGCTGCTGGTCGCGGCGCAAATGGGCCTCGCCGATCCCGCCTGGCGCATCGCCCCAGCGCTGCCGCGCGGGCGCCTGCGCGCCCTGATCGCCAGCGCCATCGGCGCATTGTCGGCGATGATGGGCATCGGCGGGGGCGCGTTCGGCGTGACGGTGATGACGCTCTGCGGGACGCCCATCCATCGTGCGGTGGCGACGGCGTCGGGCTTCGGCGCGGCGATCGCCCTGCCTGCGGCGCTGGGCTACGTGATCGCCGGATGGGGGCGCGAGGGCCTGCCGCCTTGGTCGCTGGGGTTCGTCAGTCTGCCCGGTTTCGTGCTTCTGGCCGCGCTCACGGCCGTCACCGCGCCGCTCGGCGCGCGGCTGGCCCATCGCTTGCCGCAGCGCACGCTGAAGCGAGCGTTCGCCGCGCTGCTGGCGTTGATCGCCTTCGGGCTGCTGCGCGAGGCGATTAGGTGAACGCGTTGTAGACCAGCACGATGGCCACGATCAGCCCAGCCCAGAACACGATGCTCGAGATCACCGCGCGTGCGTTGTGGCGATAGCGGCTAAGGCCCCAGCCGCCGCTGGTGACCAAGAGCAGCGCCATCAGCAAATAGATGAGACGTGGCCAGTCGAACCCTTCGCCCATCATTGCGCCGGCTCCGTTGCGGCCTTGGCGCGCCGCCGTGGAAGCTCGGCCATGATGGCTTGGCGCCGCGCCTCGTCCATGCTCCCCCAGCCGGCGATCTCCGCGAGTGTGCGGCCGCAGCCGACACACTGGCCGGTCACGCCGCTGACAGCGCAGACCTTGATGCAGGGTGTCGAGACGGCGGGGTGGGTCACGCTTCAGTGCTAGGGCCACGAAAAAGCTACGGCAATCCCGAGCCTTAGCGGTAAGCATCGTTTTTCGATAAATTCACATTGACTATCGATGCGCTTTATCGTATATCGATATCACGCTCAATTCGCAGCTCGGACGCATCCGCGCGCCATGTCGCCGGCATCCAAGAAGCGAACCAGGCGTTGGCGCAGTCGCGCCGGTTCGGAGGGTACTGACATGCGTTTTGCTCTGATCGCCACCAGCGTCGCTGCGGTTGTGGCCATCCCGTTTGCGCTCCAGGCCAGTGGTTCGACCATGTCGCGCGAGGATTTTCTGAGCGCGGTGCGCTGCACGGCGCTGGCTGACGCCACCGCGGCCGGGGCGCCCGATGGCGCCAAGTGGCGGCTGAACGCGGAAGCTCGTCGCCAGGATGCCGGCACGGTCGCCGAAGCGCGCGACGAGGTCGTCCAGATTGCTCGCCAAGCTGTGAGCAGCGAAACTGCGGCCGATGCGGTTATGGTGGGCCGGGAAGGCCTAGCGGCGTGCTCGGGCGCGCAGCTTGCGGACGGTGCGCGCGGCCAAGGCGCGGTGTAGAGTGTCAGGCGTTGCGCGGCGGGGCCACGGTCGCCGCCGCGCGGAGGACGGGTCATGAAGGTCTGGATTTTGGCCGGCGCATTCACCGTGGCGACGATCCCGTTCGCCGCCGCGTCCGAGACGACGATCGACTGTCAGCTGGACGATACGCGCCGCTCCGCGGAGCAACGCGTCACCCCGCCGCCCGCGCCCGCGCCGACGGTTGCACGGCCCACGGTCGCGCAACGCGACGCCGACGCCGATCAAGCGCAGCGCGCTGCTGTCGACAGGCGCCGTGGCGGCAAGCGTATTCCGGACGCCGAGTTGATAGGACCTCGCGGCGCTCTATAGTCGCGGCTCAGGGCGCGTGCTCCGCGCGCCGATGGGCTGCACCATGAATCTCGAATTCTCGCCTGAAGAAATCGCGTTCCGCGACGAAGTGCGCGCGTTCATCGAAGCCAATTACCCGGCGCACTTGAAGGGCCGGGTGCTGCGCGAGGACCTGTCGAAGGACGATTTCCTCGCCTGGCACAAGATTCTCGGCAAGAAGGGCTGGTCAGCGCCGGCCTGGCCGAAAGAATATGGCGGCACCGGGTGGACGGCCACGCAACGCTACATCTGGCTTGAAGAGAACGCGCGCGCGGAGACCATTCCGCCGCTGCCGTTCGGCGTCTCGATGGTGGGGCCCGTCATCTACACTTTCGGCACCCCCGAGCAGAAGAAGCGCTTTCTGCCGGGCATCCTCTCCGGCGACGTCTGGTGGTGCCAAGGCTATAGCGAGCCGGGAGCGGGTTCCGATCTGGCTTCTCTGAAGACGAGAGCCGTACGCGAAGGCGATCACTACATCGTCAACGGCCAGAAGACGTGGACGACGCTTGGTCAGCACGCAGACTGGGGCTTCTTCCTCGTTCGCACCGATCCGAGCGCGAAGCCGCAAGAGGGCATTTCGTTTCTGTTGATCGACATGAAGTCGCCCGGCGTCAGCGTACGCCCGATCCGCATGCTCGACGGCGGCTTCGAGGTGAACGACGTCTTCCTGCAAGACGTGAAAGTGCCGGTCGACCAGCGCATCTACGAGGAAAACAAGGGCTGGACCTGCGCCAAGTTCCTGCTGGCGCACGAACGCGCCGGCATCGCCGGCGTGGCCCGCTCGAAGCGCAACGTCGAGCGGCTGAAATCGATCGCCGCGAGCGAGACCGGCGACGACGGCCGCGCGCTGCTTGACGACGAGGACTTCCGCCGCAAGCTGGCCGAACTCGAGATCGATCTCGCCGCGCTGGAGATGACCGAGCTGCGCGTGCTGGCGCGCGAACAGGCGGGCAAGGGACCGGGGCCGGAGAGTTCGTTGCTGAAGATCAAGGGCACCGAGATCCAGCAGCGGTTGACGGAGCTGACGCTCGAAGCGGTCGGCAATTACGCGCAGCCCTATACGCGCGACCTGCCGCAGAGCAATGAATTCGCCATCGGACCGGAGTATTCGCGCGCCGCAGCGCCAGTGTACTTCAACTGGCGCAAAGCCTCAATCTACGGCGGCTCCAACGAAATCCAACGCAACATCATCGCGAAGATGGTGCTGGGGCTGTGATCTTCGGCGTCACAACATACGGAGGCAGTTATGGCGGGGCTGGCGCAGGTTATCGGTTGGTTGTTTGTCGTGGCCGGCGTGCTTGCGATTGGCGGCGCACTCGTTGGTGATGACTACCCTGTCGGCGTCGTCTTGTTCCCAGCGATGGGAATCATCATCGGCGGTCTTTCAATTGGATTGCTTGGCGAGATCGCCATGGATCTGCGCGCGCTGAGGGGCGGCAGCGATGCAAGGGTGATCTCCGGCATGCTCGGAGAGATGGCGGCGGACATCCGCGGTCTGCGCAACGACCTGAACTCACGCGGACCGAACTGAGGCGCACATGAATTTCGATTACACCGACGAACAGAACATGCTCCGGGACTCGATCGCCAAGTGGGCGGCGGGGCAATACGATTTCGACAAGCGCCGCGCCGCGCTCGCGAGCGAAGACGCATGGAAAACCAACTGGGCGACCTTCGCTGAGCTGGGCCTGCTCGCAGCGCCTTTGCCCGAAGCGTTCGGCGGCTTGGGCGGCGGCGCGATCGACGTCAGCGTCGTCGCCGAAGAGTTCGGCAAGGCGCTCGTGGTTGAGCCCTACGTGCCGACGGTCGTGATTGGCGGCGGCGCGCTCGCATACGCCGGGAACGCCGCCCAGCGCGAGGAGCACTTGAACGCCATCGCCGCGGGCGAGCGCGTGATCGCTTTCGCGCAGGCAGAGCCGAAGAGCCGCTGGTCGCTGACCGATGTCGCGACGACGGCGAAGAAGGATGGCGCCGGGTTCGTGCTGAACGGACACAAGGCCGTCGTTCTCGGCGCGCCGCAAGCGGACCATCTGTTGGTGACAGCGCGCACCGCCGGCGGACAGCGCGACGCCAAGGGCGTGTCGTTGTTTCTCGTGCCGACGAGCGCCAAGGGCGTCACCACCCGTGACTATCCGACCATGGACGGCACGCGCGCGGCGGAGGTGTATTTCGAGAACGTGGCGGTGGGCGCGGAGGCGTTGATCGGTCCAGCGGATACGGCCTCGCCTTTGGTGGAACGGATCGTCGATGAAGCGAACGCCGCCTACAATCACGAGTCGGTCGGCTGCATGCGCATGATGACCGACCTCACGCGCGAGTACGCCAAGACGCGCAAGCAATTCGGCAAGGCCATCGCCGAGTTCCAAGTGCTGCAACACCGCATGGTCGACATGTTCATGGCGACCGAGGAAAGCTACTCGATGGCCCTGCGCGCCACGATCCTGCTGGCGGACGATCGCGAACGCGCGCGCGCCGTTTCGGCGGCGAAGGTGTCGATCGGCAAGCTGGCGCGGTTCGTGGGGCAAGCGGCGGTGCAGACACACGGCGGCATGGGCGTCACGGACGAAATGCGCGTGGGCCATTACTTCAAGCGCACGACGATGCTCGATGCGACGTTTGGCAACGTAGACTACCATCTGAAGCGTTACGTCGCGCTAAGTCCGCAAGCGGCGTAAACGAAAATCCAGGGGAAGCACATGAGAGCGTTTGCAATAGCGGCGGCCATCGCGGTCGCGCTGGCGGCATGCAATGACGCGGCGACGACCACCGAGGGCGAGTCAACAGTGGCGCCGTCCGCCAACGCCACCGCGTTCGTCGGCACGTGGGCCGCGGACGCCGCTGGATGCGCCATCCCACAAGATGAAATGGGCGCGCCGCATGTGTTTACGTTGGAGGGGTACGATCAGCATGAGGCGCACTGCACATTCACCTCGGTGGATCGCATCGGCGACAACGGGTTCCGCGTTGTTGGCGATTGCACCGTGGAGGGCGATGAGCAGCCCGGCAGCGCCTGGGATCTGACGATCGACGGCGACACCATGGTGATGAAGCCGGACACGCGCCTCGTGCGCTGTCCGGACCAATGATCACGCCCGTTTGAAGCGCCGCATCACGAACCGCGCTGCGAGGTAGATAACGGCGAGGATGATCGCTGCGCCCAACGCGAGCACCCACCAATAGTGCTCCAGCTGTTTCATGCGCACATTGTGGACCACCTGCAACTGCGGGTCGTAGCCGGGCGGCAACTCCAACACGCCGACCCGCCGGGCGTATGCGTCGTAGTCCGCGCGCATTTGCGCGACGAGCTCCGGCATCTGCGCGGCGAGATCGGTTGTTTCGCCGAGGTCGGCAGCAATGTTGTAGAGGCGCCACTCGCCGTCGCCGAGCGGGGGCGGCGTACGCACGAGCTTGTAGTCGCCGCGATAGAGCGCCGAGTGGGCCGACACTTCGACGCCCAGCGGCGTTTCGGCGCCGCGCACATAGTCGCGTGCGCCATCGAGAACGGGATTCATGCTGACGCCGTCCATGGCCGGGCCGGCGGCGGGCACGCCCGCGCGCTCGAGCAGAGTCGGCGCGATGTCCGTTACGAACGCGCGCGCGTCGATGCGGCGCGGGCTGATGCCGGGGCCGGCCATGATGAACGGCACGCGCAAGCCGCCTTCGCCGGCGGTGAACTTGAAGAAGGACCCCGTTGCAGTGGCGTTGGCGAACTCGGGACCGATGAATACGAACGAGCGCCGCTCGCCCATGTCTTCCAGCCGGCGTGTGTAGTCGCGCAAGCCCATCCAGCGGACGAAGTCCGGCTCCGCGATGGGATTGCTTGGCTCCGGCCCGTTGTCGGAGGTGACGACGAAGATCGTGTTCTCGGCGAGGCCGCGTTCCTGCAGGTACGCGATGAAGCGGCCGATGTGGTGGTCCATCGCCTCGATCATGCCGGCGTGGACTTCCATGCTGCGGGCGTAGAGCGCCTGCTCATCGCGCGATAGGGTGCTCCAGCGGCGCAAGCTCGGATGCGCGGGGCCGATCGCCGAGGCCGCGGGGATCAGGCCCAATTCCTGCGCGCGCCGCCAGCGCGTGCCGCGCAGCGCTTCCCAGCCGCCGCTATAGGCGCCGCGATAATGATCGGAGAACACGCGCGGCGCCTGCACCGGGATGTGCACGGCCTGGAACGCGAGATAAGCGAAGAACGGCTCGCCGTGCGCGGCGTCGGTCTGGAGGTAGTCGATCATGCGATCGACGATGAACTCGCTGGAGTAGAAATTCTCAGGCAGCCGCGCGGGGCGGCCGTTCTCGAACCAATCGGCGCTGCGGTAGTACGGCATGTACGGCCGCTGTTCCCAATTGTCGGCGCCGGACGCATCGAGCACGAACGAGCGGTCGAAGCCGTGGCTGTCGGGCAGATCGCCGCGGCCGTGGCCCAAGTGCCATTTGCCGGTCACGTAGGTGCGATAGCCGCCGTCGCGCAGGCGCGCGGCGAGGGTGACGACGCCCGGTTCAAGGCGCATCGTATAGCCGGGACGGCCGCGCAATTCCGGCGGCAGCACTTCGATGATCGTGGCGTGGCCGGTGCGGTGATTGTCGAGGCCGGTCAGCAGCATCGCGCGCGAGGGCGAACACAAGGGCGAGGTGTAGTAGCGCGAGAACATGGCGCCGCGGTTTGCGAGCGCATCGATGTTCGGCGTGCGCGCTTCGCCGCCATAGGCGCCGAGATCGGTGTAGCCGACATCGTCCGCGAGGATGACGACGATGTTTGGGCGTTCCTGAGCGTCCGCGGGCGCCCCAAAGCAGAGCGCCAGCGCTGCGCACAACATGGCAAGCGGTGGGAGTTTTCCCATGGTCGCGCCCCTCCGGCCGCATGCGTAGGCGTCCGCGGGGGCCTCGTAAAGCCGCGGCTTGAGAGGTCCGAATCCGGCGAGACGGCGGGGGCGGATCGAGCCATATTGGGCCCATGCTGGACGCCGACACCTGCCACGCCGCGTGCGATGCGAAGGATCGCCGTTTCGACGGCCGGTTCTACGTCGGCGTAAAGTCGACGGGCATCTATTGCCGTTGCATTTGCCCCGCGCGGACGCCGAAACGAACCAACCGCACTTTCTGGCCCTCCGCCGCCGCGGCGGAGGGCGCGGGCTTTCGCCCTTGTCTGATTTGCCGCCCGGAGCGCGCGCCAGGTCTTGCGCCGATCGACGCGCCTGCGCGGCTCGCGTCGGCGGCCTACGCGCGGATCGAAGCGGGCGCTCTGGAGGAGCAAGGGCTTGAAGCGTTGGCGGGCGAGCTGGGCGTTACGTCGCGCCACTTGCGCCGCGTGATGAATGCGCAGTTTGGCGCCAGCCCGATCGAGATCGCACAGACCGGGCGTCTGCTTGCGGCGCGGCGCTTGCTGAACGAAACGGCGCTGTCGATCACCGAGATCGCGTTCGCATCCGGCTTCCGGAGCCTGCGCCGCTTCAACACCACGATGAAGGAGCGCTACGGGACGCCGCCCTCGAAGATGCGCGGCCGGAAGACGCTGACGCGCGGCGAGAGTTTCACGGTGACGCTCAGCCCGCGCGGCGATTTCGCCTTCGCGCCGACGCTGCAATTCCTGGCGGCGCGCGCGCTATCGGGCGTCGAGCGGGCGAGCGCGAAGTCTTATGCGCGTGTACTGAAGTATGGCGACGCGATCGGCTGGTTGGAGATCGCGGTGAGTCCGAAGGGGCTTGCCGTGACGCTGTCCGAAAACCTCGCGCCACATCTGCGTCCGCTGGTGGCGAACATCCGCGGCGCGTTCGACCTCGACGCCGAAATGGGCGCTGTCGATGCGCATCTGGCGCGCGATCTGGAGCTTGCGCCGGATGTCGCCGGCGAGCCCGGCGTGCGCGTGCCGGGGGCGCTCGACGGCTTCGAAACCGCGATCCGCGCAGTGCTCGGCCAGCAAGTAACCGTCGCGGGCGCGCGTACGCTGACGGATCGGCTGGTGACCAAATTCGGCGCGAGCTTCGAGCGCGGGCCTGAGGGCCTCAACCGCGCCTTTCCCGATGCGGCGCAAATCGCCAACGCAGGCGCCGCCGCGATCGCCAAGATCGGCTTGCCGAAGAAGCGCGCAGAGACGTTGCACGCGCTCGCCGTCGCCAGCGCCGACGGCAAGCTGCCGCTGGTGCGCGGCGGGATTGCGCCCGGACGCGCGGCGCTGGCGGAGATCCCTGGCATTGGGCCTTGGACCATCGAGTACGTCGCCATGCGCGCGCTCGGCGACCCCGACGCCTATCCTGCAACCGACATCGCGCTCTGCAACGCGCTCGGGCGCAAGGGCGAAACGCTTCCTCACCTCAAGCCCTGGCGCGCGTACGCGGCCATCCGCCTCTGGCGGCGCGGGGCGCACAAAGGCATGCGCACATGATCAGCATCGTTCACGATAGCCCGGTTGGCCAACTCACGCTCATTTCCGACGGCGCCGCGCTCACGCACTGCGCGTTCGAAAACCCGCGCTATCCGTATCAGCCCGCCCCCGCGGGTCGCGACAAGGTGCTCGACCTCGCGCGCCGCGAACTCGATCAGTATTTTGCGGGGAAGCTGAAGACGTTCACGGTTCCCGTCGCGCCGCGCGGCACCGTTTTTCAGCAGAAGGTTTGGGCCGCGCTGCAGAAAATTCCCTACGGTGTCACCCGCTCCTACGGGCAGCAGGCGGCGGCGATCGGCGCCCCGCAGGCCTCGCGCGCGGTGGGGCTGGCGAACGGGCGAAATCCCGTCGCCATCATGATCCCCTGCCACCGTGTGATCGGGGCCAATGGCAGCCTGACCGGCTATGGCGGCGGCATGGAGCGCAAGCAATTCCTGCTGGGTTTGGAGCAGGGCGACACGTTGCTTCGCTGATCATTACGAAGCTTCAACCGTCTTAGGGCATCGCACGGTCCGGCAGGGGCGTGCTAAGAGCGCCCCGACAGGACGGAGTGGCGGGATGCGGAAGCTTTTGGTGGGAGTGGCGTGCGCGCTGGCTTTGGCGGTTCCGGCCGCCGCGCAGGACCGCGAGGGTTGGACCTACCAGTTCGCCAATGGCGTCGCGACTGCAACGCAAACGGGCGAGAATGGCCGTGTCACCGCGACCATGACCTGCCAGCCGCCCACTGGCGACATCATCCTCACCGATTACACCCTGGCGCGCGCGGCGCGCCGCGCCACGGTGGCAACGGTGCGCATCGGCGCGCTCGCGGTGAACGTGCCGATGCGGCTCGAGGGCCGCGGCCGCAACCGCACCGTGGTGATCAACCTCCCGCAAAGTCCGCCGATTCTCGCCGGCGTCCAGCCGACGGATCGCTTGTCGGTCACCATCAACAACCAGACCCACACCTACCTTGAGGGCGGCCCCGCCAAGATGCGCGAAGTCGCATGGGCTTGCTGGGGCAGCTGAGCACCGACTGAGCACGCAGGTTGCGTGTCCGCAGACTCAGGCCCTAACATCGCGCATGGGCTGAGGACGCCGCTTTGGCGGTGCTGGTGCAATGAGTTTGGCGGATCCCGAGACGGCGCGAGAGGCAAGCGCGCGTGCGCCTTTGAGCGTTTGCGCGCTTGTGCGTGCGGAGGTGCGCACCGGTCGCGATGAGGAATTCGCCGCCCTGCTCGGCGATCTTGCGCATCAAGTCCGCGCCGAGGAGCCGGGCTGCACCTCTTATTTCGTGACGCGCATGATGGGCTCGCCCAACCACTTCGCGGTACACGCCCGCTTTCGCGACTGGCGCGCCTTCGAAGGACACGCCGATACAGAGCATTTGGCGCGGATCATGCCGCGCTTGGCCGCAATGCTGGCGACGCCGCTCTCGATGGAAATTTTCGTGGAGGCTTAGCGCCGGCGCGCGTCGGCGTTGGTCACGCCCGGCGCGAAATTGATGCCGATCGCCAAAGCAAACGAAAGCGCGCCAACCAGCGCGCCCGCCCAATCCGGCCAGCCTTCGGCTTGCATCGCTTCGGCGGTCAGAAATGCGGCCATCATGAGCGCGCCGGCGCCCATGGCGATGTGGGTGCGCGCTTCCGAACCGCGCGCGCGCCAGAACACCCAGTGCGCCCCGTACATGACGGCCGGCAAGAGGAAGCCCAAAGTCTGCCGCGACCATGGTTCGACGACCGCAGGGACGTGCTCCATCCAATAGTTCGTCACCCAGAGCACTGCCCCGATAGCGTTGGCCGCAAGCGCAATGGCGCACAAGAGCAGCGCCGCCGCCATACGCACCGGGCCGACGCCGCGCCGCGCGCGCGATGCGACGAACAGCGCCGCAATGAGCCACACGACGCTGTGCACGCCGAGTTCGACGAAGCCGACCGGCTGCAGCAGCATCGCGCCGCTGGAAAAGGACAGCCGCACGATGAGGTTCGCCGCCGCGACCGCGAGCAGGATGGTGGTTGCCTCCAGGACGCCAGAGGTGAAGGCGCGATCTTGACGCAGCGCCAGCGAGGCCGCGAAGCCGGTCACGACGGCGGGCGCCGCGACGCCAAACGCCGCCAATTGCCAAGCCGACCAATCTGCGGACTCACCCAGCAACATCGCGCCGCTGACCCAGGCCTGAACGAGTCCAAGCACGACAGCGAGGCATGCAAACGTGCGCCAAACTGCGTCCGGAATCCGTGCATTCAAGGCGCAGAGACCGGTGGCGAGAACCATGAAGGCCGGCGCCGCAATTGGCGCCGGTAGCGCCAGCATGATTGCGCAAGAGGCAGCGACAAACGCGCCAAGGCTCAACATCCACAGCGTTGCCTTCAGCGCTTGAACGCCACGCGCATTGCGCAACGCGGCGGCGGCAATCACTGCAGAGAATGTCGCTGCAAGAACAGCGAAGGCGGCGGCGGCGGCATAGCGATCGGCCAAGCCGTGTTGCGCCGTGTAGAGTGCGATCAGTGCGGCCAGCGGCGCGAGGATGCCCGTGCCCGCGAGCGCCACGCCGCGCGCGCCCAGTTGGGGCACGCGAACAGCGGCGATAGCGAGGAATAGCGCGCCGGCCCAGGTGACCGCGGGCGTGAACCAGATTGCCGCCTCATGTTGGCCGCTGAGCACGAAGAGCCCGAGCAGCGCCGCGCCAAACGCCGCAAAGTGCACCGCCTCGAGGCGAAGGCTGAGCGCGCCGACGATCGCGGCTGCGGCCACGATGAGGCCGAAACCGGCGCCGGCGGGACTTGCGACGCCGATCTGGCTTCCGAGCGCCAACACGGCGGCGCACATCGCGAGCGCCATCACCGCGCCTGGCGCCGCGCGCCTCAGGTGCGCGTGAACCAAGCCGGCTGTGGCGGCGACCGCCGCGAGCATCGAATAGCTCACCGGCTCGAGCTGCGCGGCGCCGAGCACAGTGCCGAGCATCGCCCAGGCAGCAGCGGTGATCACCGCCGCCCACGCAGCGGCTGTCCACATCGGACGCAGCGAGATCACGATCATGGCGGTGGCGATCGCCAGCCCCGCCGCGACCATGCTGGACACAGGCGCGCCGAAGAAGAAGCCAAGCGCGGGCGCCGTCGCCATAACAGCAAGCGCCAGGCCGCGGCCGGTTTCCGCCGAGAGCGTCGGCGCAGTGAGTTGAAATTCGGGGCTGTCGGCGCGGCCCCAAAGCTGAGCCGCGCGTGCGAGCGGGCCGCTCGGCGCAGTTTCGATCACCTCCTCGACACTGACCGCGATGGGCGCGACGGCGCCATCCGCGCGCCGGGCGCGGCGCTGCGGTGCGGCCTGGCGCGCCTCCGCGGCCTCGAGCGCGCGGCGGAGCTCCGCCACCTCGCCCTTCAGCGCCTCCGTACGACGCCAGAGGAAGACGAAGCCGACGGCGGTCGCCGCCAGCTGGGTCAGCAGAAGGATCACCAGCCCCATCGCCGGGCTTCCTAGACGAACGAACCTGCTCTGGCATGCTCAAAAGGCGAATGGCGGCCATGCAGGGCGTAACCTGTTGCCACATTACGCCAAGAATCGCGTGCGCTGTAGCGTGTGCTACACAGCAGATTTGCGGACGAATTTCTGTGTCTGACCGCCGCCGGAGGCGTACGCCTCCGCGCCTGCCGGATCGGCGATCTCCGCCCATCGGTCGCGGATCGCTTCGGCTTTCGCGTTCTCGCCGATGAAGGCGCCCTCAGTTTCCACGATCTGCGCGAGCGCAAAAACGCCGGCGCCTGCGGTGAGGATCGCCCCGTTCGGCGCGTCGCGCGAAGCCAGATAGATGACGCCGGGCGTGACGTGCTGGGGCGCGAACTTGTCGAGCAACTGCGGTGGAAACAGCGCGTCCGTCATTCGTGTCGCCGCCACCGGCGAGATCGCGTTGACTCGAATGTCGTTCTTCGAGCCTTCCAGCTTCAGCGTGTTCATGAGCCCGACGAGCGCGAGCTTCGCGGCGCCGTAATTGGCCTGGCCGAAATTGCCGTAGAGGCCGGTGGAGGAGGTGGTGACGACGATGCGGCCGTAATTCTGCGTCCGCATGATCTCCCACATCGCCTTGACCGGCTTCACCGTGCCCATCAGGTGCACGTCGACGACCGCGGCGAAGTCGGCGAGTTCCATCTTGGCGAAGCTCTTGTCGCGCAAGATGCCGGCGTTGGCGATCAGCGCGTCGATGCGACCC
Organism: Hyphomonadaceae bacterium; assembly: GCA_050182055.1. Taxonomy (GTDB): domain Bacteria; phylum Pseudomonadota; class Alphaproteobacteria; order Caulobacterales; family Aquidulcibacteraceae; genus Vitreimonas. The sequence goes on along the minus strand of JBFXCP010000021.1, from coordinate 24,070 downwards.
CACTTTGACATCGCCCGATCGACCAGCGCGGCGACGCCCGCGTCGTTCGTGACCGACGCGCCGTCCGCGATCGCCTCGCCGCCCGCCGCGCGGATTTCCGCGACGACGGCGTCGGCCGCCGCCGATGAGCCGCCCGAGCCGTCTACAGCAGCGCCCAGATCGTTGACGACCACCTTCGCGCCGCGGCGGGCAAACTCAAGGGCGTGGCAACGCCCGAGCCCGCCGCCGGCGCCTGTGACGATGACCACCTGATCGTCGAAGCGGATGTCGGACATGCGCGAACCTTGAAGTTGAAAGACGCCGCGTTGTTGCGGGCGGCGCGCCGATGGTCAAGCGCTCCCGTCCGGCTTCATGCGCCATCGGCGTGCAGCAACGCGCCTACGGCGTCGGCGCGCGCTGCGAGGCGCCGCGCCCGCCCCGCCACGGCGCTGTAGGCGCGCGCGGCCGCTTTCGGCGTCCCCGCGAGATGGGGACTGTGTTCAAGGAATTGCAGCAACAGCAGCGTGTCGCGTTCTTTGCCCAGGATGTCGCCCAAGCGTGCGCCGAGCTTCAGCCTGCGCCGGCGCGGCCAGTCGCCGCCGAGCAAGGATGCAGCGTAGAAGCGATCTTTCTCGCGGCGGCGCCATTCATGGCGATTTGCGGCTTGCTCGGACATCCAGCCGCGGCGGCGGGCGCGGCGCGCGCGCCTGATGATGCGATGGGCGCCGCGGCGAATCTGGCGCGGCGAGGCCTCCGGCCAGACTTGCGCGAGCGCCAGAAGATCCTTCACGCCAGCGCGGATCGTCTCGATATTGAGTTCGTCCATTTGCGGCGCGCGGACCTCGAGCGCCTCTGCGAGCGCGGAAAGCGCTGCCGCCGTCTTGGGCTTCGACTTTCTTGCCAGCTTGCGCGCCGTCTCGCTCAACGCCGCAACGTCGCGCGCGCGCGCCAGAGCATGCATCACGGCGCGGGCGGAATCGTTGAAGACATCGGACAGCCCCGGCGCGCCAACATAGCCAACGCGGGACAACGCGCGCGCGCGCTTCAGCCGGACCCGGCAGCGGTGCACCGCCTTCGCATCGTCCGCCACGTCATCGAGTTCTTCGAGCGCGGCCCGTAGTTCTTTCGTCAGCGCCGCGCGCAGATCGAACGCGGGTTCCGGCGACCGCATGTTGACGCCCCTTGTTTCTACCCCGTCGGCGACGCGAGTTTTTTCAGCGTGCCTGAAAACGCAAGTAACGGGCGTGAACCTTGTGTGACAAGTCCGCGGACGAACACCATGGATCGCGTCGCACGCAGGACGTCGCCGTGCGCTTCCACCATTTCGTCGAGGCCGCCGGGGCTCAGGAACTCTGAATTGCAGGTGACGGTCACCGCCTTGGCGCCGGCCAACGCCTTGTGGGCAATGGCGAAAAGCGAGAAGTCCGCGAAGCTCATCAGCAGGCCGCCGTGGATCGTGCCGCCGCCGTTCAGATGCTCCCGGCGGGGCCAGAACGCGCAGCGCGCCTCCTCTCGGTCGTCGACGCGAAAGCAGAATGGCCCGACCGCGGTCTCGAACGGGTCGGAACCTTTGCTCCAGGTGGTCCAGCCTGCGAACGGACCTTCCGTGAGTATGACGGGCTCGCCCCCTGCCTGCGCCGCATCGCCATCCGCGCTCATCGCATTCCCTCCGAGCGCGCGTGCTGGCATGCTATGACCCAGGCTGCAAGGCAGGGCTTCATGCGATTGATCCTGGCGATCCTGGCCACCCTGGCGCTGGCGCAATGCATCACGCCCGCGGACGACGATCGCTTCCGCGTCGGCGCCGAGGAGAATGCCCTTGTCATTATCGGCATGGCGGAATCCGCACGCGACACCTCGCCCGAGTTCAAGATGCTCTGGCGCCTGCTCGACGAGCATGGGAACTGGACGCGCTACGGGCCGCGCACGATCCTGGAGACCGAGACGAATTCCGGCTCCAGCGTCCGCATTGGCGGCATCCCGGGCGAGTTCTACATCGTGGAGCTTGAGCCGGGCGTCTACGCCCTCGATAGCGTGTTCGCGACCATCCGCGACCGGCGCGTGAACTACATCGCCCAGGGCGTGATCGTCGGCCCGGAGCGGCCATCCTTTCAGGTGCGCGCGGGCGAAGCTGTCTATCTGGGCATCTGGGAAATGGACCTGGAAGAGACAACCGCCGTGGCGCGGCCCTGGCGCATGGACGAGGACGACTTGCGGCGCGTGCTCAGCGAAGCGGATCCGGTGATTGGCGGCGTCACGTTTCGCCAAGCACAACCGCGCAACGTTCCATGCACGCCACGCCTACTGAGTTCCATGTCGCAACGGCAGGCCTGCTAGCCCCTTGCGAAGTGCGCGGCCCGGGAGTGAGGTGCGCGGCATGGAAACCGAGACTCTGAACCAATTGCTCGCGGCGCTGCGCCGGTTCGTCAACGAGCGGCTGATCCCGCTGGAGGCGAAAGTCGCGGAGGACGACTCGATCCCGGCGGACGCGCTGGCGGAGATGCGAGCGTTGGGCCTGTTCGGCTTATCGATCCCCGAAGAATACGGCGGCCTCGGGCTCTCGATGGAGGACGAGTGCCGGGCGATGTTTGAGTTCTGCCGCTGCTCGCCGGCGTTCCGCTCCGCGTTCGGCACCAATGTCGGCATCGGCAGCCAAGGCCTCGCGATGTTCGGAACCGAGGCGCAGAAGCGGAAATGGCTTCCAGGCATCGCGTCCGGCGAGATCGTCACGTCGTTTGCGCTGACAGAGCCGGAAGCGGGATCGGATTCCGGCGCGGTGCGCACGCGCGCGGTGCGCGACGGCGGCCATTACGTGCTGCACGGAACCAAGCGCTACATCACCAACGCCAACCGCGCCTCGCTGTTCACTGTGATGGCGCGCACCAATCCTGAGGTGAAGGGCGGCGCCGGCGTGTCGGCGTTCCTGGTTCCGAGCGATCTGCCGGGCGTCTCAGTCGGCAAGCCGGAAAAGAAGATGGGCCAGCAGGGCGCCCACATTTGCGACGTCAATTTCGACGGCGCGCGCGTGCCGGCGGAGAACATGCTGGGCGAAGAGGGGCAAGGCTTCCGCATCGCCATGCAGGTGCTCGATCGCGGGCGGCTGCATATCTCTTCGGTATGCGTCGGCGTGGCCGAGCGGCTGATCGAGGAAAGCGTGCGCTACGCCGCCGAGCGCAAGCAGTTCGGCCAGCCCATCGCCAGCTTCCAGATGATCCAGGCGATGCTCGCCGACAGCCGCGCCGAAGCCAACGCGGCGCGCGCGATGACGTTGGAGGCCGCGCGCAAGCGCGATGCCGGCGGCGACGTCACCCTGGATGCGGCGGCGGCGAAGCTGTTTGCGTCGGAGATGGTGGGGCGCGTGGCCGACCGCGCGGTGCAGATTTTCGGCGGTTCCGGCTACGTCGCCGATCACGGCATCGAGCGCTTCTACCGCGATGTCCGAATATTTCGCCTCTACGAAGGCACCAGCGAAATCCAGCGCATCATCATCGCGCGCGAGATGATGAAGCGGGGAAGCTAGCGCATCTGCGCATCGAGAAAATCGAGGAACGCGCGCCAATCGGCGCTGGTTATGCCGTGCAGGCCGGGGCGGGTGAAGTATTGCAGGCGCGCGGTTGTGTTCGGCGTGCGCATGTCGCCTTGGTCCAATCCGGTCACGCCATAAAGCGTCCAGGCCGGGCTCGCCGCGCGGGCGGCTTGCCAGGCGCCGTGCGGGTCGGACCAAGCGTCGCGTTGGGCGTTGCCGAGAAACACCGGGCGGGGCGCAATCAGCGCTAGAAGCTGATGCTGGTCGAGCGCGGGATCGCGCGGCGCTGCGGCGAATGCGGGCGGAAACCACCAGGGATAATTGGCGATCATCTGCGCGATCGTCTCGCCTTCCGCGCTCCGTGACAGCGAAGCGCCGCCGCGTCCCGATTGGTGTGCGATCACTGCAGCGATGCGCGGATCCATCGCCGCGGCGTAGAGTGCGGCTTTGCCATTGCGCGAGTGTCCCCAGATGGCGACGCGGCGCGCATCGACGCGCGCGTCCGCGGCGAGCACGTCATACGCCTGCGTATAGAGCCACGCCCAGGTCGCGATGGCGCCAGCGCGCGGCGCGTCCGCGCCGTAGATGCGCTCCAGTCCAAAGCGTGCGCTCTCGGCCTCGTCGCCGACGACATCGCCGGCATAGAACATCGCCAGCCCATAGCCGCGCGCCAGGATGTCCGCGTACGGCGGCACGCTGATGTGGCGGCCGAGCGGAATTTCGACCAGCGGCGCCATCCAATCCGACTCGCACGCCGACATCACCGGCGTCAGCGGTCCCGCGATCTGATCTGGCGCATCGCGGAACGCGGCGCGGTTGCCGCAGAAATTCTGCATGACGATGACGGGGACCGGCCCCCGCGCATCGCGCGGCAGGACGACCATCATGTTGAAATGGAGCGGCGTGTCCGCGTCGCCGACCCCCACGCTCCACTGCTCGATGGTCGCGCTGGCGGCCAAGCGCCGATACTGGATCGCATCGCGCGACAAGACGCGCGCGGGCGCGGCGTTGCGCGGAAACGGGCCGTAGACCTGTTCGGCGAATGCAGCGCGCAGCAATGGCGCGCGTCGCTGCTCCCAGTCCTCGCGCGTGGCGATGGCTGGATCGGCGCCGAGCGGCCCGAGTAGCGCGGGCGGGGCGGAGGGCCCCAAACTTGGGTCGAGCCGCACCGCCGGCAGCATCGTCGCCGCGCAGCCCACAAGCCACAGCACCAGGGCGGCAACCACCGCCAGCGCAATCCATCCCCACCGCATCGGGGGATTCTCACCTAGAACTGCGCCGTGTCGAGCCTCTTTCGCCTGCACGCCGTCGTCGACTGCGGCGTGGCTGGCGCGGCATAAGCCGGCCATGCGCGGGAAGCTGGCCGCCTTGGTTCAGGAAATCGAAGCGTGCCGGGCGTGTGCGCTGCCCCATACGCCGCGTCCGGTCGTTTGGGTGCATCCCGACGCGAAAATTCTGATTGCCGGTCAAGCGCCTGGGCGGCGGGTGCACGAAACCGGCATCCCGTGGAACGACGCCTCCGGCGACCGCCTGCGCGCTTGGCTCGAACTGGACCGGGATGCGTTCTACGACAAGCGCAAGATCGCGGTCGCGGCCATGGGGTTTTGCTTCCCGGGGACCGTCAACGGCGCCGACCTGCCGCCGCGCCAAGAATGCGCGCCGCTGTGGCGTCCGCGCCTGCTGCCGCTGCTCGAAAATATTCAGCTGACCCTGCTCGTCGGACTATATGCGCACCGCTATCATCTCGGCGCTGCGGCGAAGCGGACGTTGGGGGAGACGGTGCGCGCATGGCGCGATTATCCCGCCAACGTCATGCCTCTGCCGCATCCATCGTGGCGGAATAGTGCATGGCTCAAGCGCAACCCCTGGTTCGAAGCGGACGTTTTGCCCGAGTTGCGGCGCAGAGTGTCGTCGGCCTTGCGCTGATGTTGATCGCCGCGTGCGTGCCGACCGTGCAGAGCGCGGCGTCGCCGCTGGAAGGATTTGCCGGGCCGCGCTTCGATGTGGCCGCCGAACGCTTCGTGTCGTTCGACGGCGCCGAGCTTGGCCTGACCGCATGGCTGCCCGCGGACGGCGAAGAGCCGCGCGCGGTGATCATCGCCCTGCACGGCATGAACGACTACGCCAATACGTTCTACCTGGCCGGGCCCTGGTTCGCGGCGCATGGCGTGGCGGTCTACGCCTACGATGCGCGCGGGTTCGGACGTTCCCCGCGCCGCGGCCTGTGGGCGGGCGAGCGGCTGATGACGGAGGACTTGCGCACCGCCGTGCGGGTCGCGCGCCGTGCGCATCCGAACGCCAAGATCGTTGTGGTCGGGGACTCGATGGGCTCCGCCACGGCGATCGCCACCTATGGGTCTGCTGGCGCGCCGCCGATCGATCGCCTGGTTCTGGTGGCGCCGGCGGTGTGGGGGTGGTCGACGCTGCCGGATCATTACGCGTTCACGCTCTGGGTCGGCGCACACACGTTCCCATGGCGCGCGGTCCAGCCGCCGCGCCGGGTGACGCGCCGCATCGTCGCCTCGGACAACCGCGAGGCGCTGCTGCAAGCCGGGCGTGCGCCGCACATGCTTTGGACCACGCGCATCGACGCCGTCTACGGGCTCGTGTCGCTGATGGAGACGGCCTCGCAGCGGGCGGCCAATCTCAGCGGCGATGTGCTCTTCCTCTATGGCGCCAACGATCAGATCATCCCGCGCAATTCGGCGGTGGCGACCGCCCGGCGTCTCCCGGCCAGCGCCCGCACCGCGCTTTACGAGAACGGCTGGCACTGGCTCTTGCGCGATCTGCAGCGGGAGGTCGTCTACCAGGACATCCTGGCCTTCATCGAGGACGCCCACGCGCCGTTTCCGTCAGGCGCACCGCCGATTATTCCGGTCGCTCAAGCAAATCGTTAACGTCGTTCGGCTAGGCTGACCGCACCATGGCGGTCGCTCTTAACGCGTTGTTTGACAAACGACGGCTCGCGCTGACGCGTGCCAAGCTGCGCGCCTGGTGGGAAGGCGAGGCGTTCAACGAAGACGCCGCCGTCGCCGAGATCGAGGCGCGGCTCGCCCAGGCGGCCAATGACGGCGACGCCGACGATCAGCTCTTCGATGAGCCCGCCTACGAAATACCGGCGCGCCTGGCCGCGCTCAACGTGCTCTGGGGCGAGGGCCGCATCCGCCCAGGCGACCGCACGGCGGACGCCCTGGAGCCCGCCCGCATCGGCCTTGCGCCCGATGGCGTGCTGGCGCTCTTGGGGCCGGGTCTCGTCGGACCGGTGGCCGCGGTCGCCAACGCGCACCCTGGCCGCATCGATGTGTTCGAGTGGCGCGAGGAAACGCTGGACGCGCTGAAGTACGGCGTCCGCAAAGCCGGGCTTGAGGACCGCGTGACGGTCGCGCGCATTGACCTGGAAGCGCACGTGTTCACGCCAGGCGCCTATGACGGTCTGCTGAGCATCGATGACTTCGCGTACAGCGGCTACCCGCCGCATCTAGCGCAGCAGATCATGAAGGCGCTGAGGCCGGGCGGCTGCGCGGTGGTGGAGTGCTACCTCGGCCTTCGGGCCCAAGAATTGGCGACGGCGTTCGCGTCCTCGTTTGCCGAGCCGCAGATCCGCGCGCATGGCGATCTGCTGCAGTTTTTCACCGACGCCGGTCTTGCCCTCGAAGCCGACGAAGACCTGACCGAGGAATTCCTCGATACCGCGCGCCAGAATTTCAAGACGCTCGGCGACAAGCTCACGGAGGCCGGTGCGCTCGATGTCGCGACGGCGCGGGAGCTGGCTTGGGAAGCGGAAGCATGGCGCATGCGGCTGCGGCTCTTGTCGCAGCGCCGGCTCGAGCGCCGCCGCTTCATTCTGCGCAAGCCGGCCGACGCCGCCGCGCCCGCTCAGGCCGAGAACACGAACGCGCCGGCCGGCTGAAGCGCGACATCCACCGTTTCGCCAAGGTCGGAACGCGCCGGAACCAGCGCGCGCCACGCCACGCCTTGAGCTTCGATCCGCACCAGATCGTGCGCGCCGTGCGGACGCACATCCAGCACGCGCGCGGCTGAGCCCGGCGTGAGCGCCAGCGCCTCCGCCCGCACCACGCAGCGCGCCGCCGCGCCGTTCGCCAGAGACGTGGCGATCGCGCCGAACGGCGTTGCAAGCACGCCGTTCGCGACAATCCCGTCGAACGTGTTGATGGCGCCAAGCGCGGCGGCGGCGTCGAGGGAGGCGGGCGCATCGTAGGCTTCGCGCGGCGAGGCCTCCTGCACCAGTTTGCCTTTCTTCAGGATCGCCAGCCGATCCGCCACGAGCAGCGCTTCCTCCGCGTCATGGGTGACGAAGAGCGTCGTGGTCTGGGTTTCACGCAAGGCCGCGATCGATACATCGCGCAGTTCAGCGCGCAGCACCGGGTCGAGGCCGGAGAAAGGCTCGTCCAGCAGCACCGCGCGCGGTTTCGGCGCGAGGGCGCGCGCCAGCGCGATGCGCTGCTGTTCGCCGCCCGAGAGTTCGTGCGGGTAGGCGGCAGCGCGATGCTTCAGGCCGACGCGGTCGAGCCATTGCAAGGAAAGCGCTTCTCGCGCGCCACGTTCGACCTTGTCCAAGCCGAAAGCCACGTTCGCCGCGGCGGTCATGTGGGGAAAGAGCGCGTAGTCCTGAAACACCATGCCGATGCGGCGATGCTCCGGCGCGAGCGTGCGGCCAGGGGCGGAGACGACCGCGTCGCCCGCGCGGATTTCGCCTGCATCCACCGGCTCCAGCCCGGCGACGAGGCGCAGGATCGTGCTTTTGCCCGAACCGGATGGGCCCAATAGCGCAAGCACTTGGCCCTCCGGCGCGGTCAGCGACACCGCATCGAGCGCGGGCGCGCCGTCGTAGGCGCGGCTGACGTTGGTGAGCGTGATGCGCGTCATCGCGCGCCGGCTCTGACGCGGTCGAGGCTGCGCGACAAGATGAGAATGGGCAGAAGGCCCGCGGCAAAGATGAGCAGGGCGGGCGCGGCGGCTTCGAGCGTGCGTTCGTCGGCGGCATAGGAATAGGCGCGCACGGCCAAGGTTTCGAACGCCAGCGGACGCAAGATCAAGGTCGCCGGCAGCTCTTTGAGAATCTCCACGAAAAGGATGAGCGCCGCCGCGGCAAAGCTTGGCGCTGCAATCGGCAGGTCCACGCGCAACAGGCGCCGCCAAGGACCGGCGCCCAACGTGCGCGCGGAGTGATCGAGCCCTTTGGAGAGCCGCGCGAGGCCGGCGTCGATCGGCTGCACGCCTGCTGCGGCGAAGCGTGCAGCGTAGGCCCAGAAGAGCGCCGCCAGCGAGAGCGCCGCGCCCACGCCGCCGATCCAGCCTGCGTCGCGCGCGAGCGCGAACACGGCGAGCGCGCTCATGGCGATCACCGCACCCGGGGCTGCGTATCCGAGGCTTGCGCCGAAGATGGCGCTCTTGCCGAGCGCGCCGGCGCGGCGCGCCGCCACAGCGATGGCGGCCGCGATGGCGAGCGTGAGCGCTGCGCCCAAGCCGGCAAGGACGAGCGAACTCACGAGCGGCTGCGCCACATCGCCCGCATCGCCATAGATCCACGCAAGGCGCACGAGCCACGCGAGCGGCAGCGCAGCGCCGAACACCACGAGCGCCCCGCAAAGGGCGGTCGCCAACGCGGCGGCGAGCGGGGGCAGCTTGAAGCGCGGCAGCGTGCGCCAACGGGTCGAGCCGCCGGCATAGGCCGCGCGCCCGCGCACGCTGCGTTCGATAAAGAGAAACACCAGCGCCGCCGCCATCAACGCCGCGGCGATTTGCAACGCGCCATAGAGATTCTGATGATCCTGCCAGGCGCGGAAGATGGCGGTGGAGAGCGTGGTCTGGCCGAAATGCTTGGCCGCGCCGAAATCGGCGGCGATTTCCATGCACGCCAGCGCGCCGCCGGCGACGATGCCCGGGCGCGCCAGCGGCAGTGCGACGCTCCAGAACGTGCGCCAAGGCGAGGCGCCCAAGGTGCGTGCGGATTCTAGTGCGCACGCCGACTGGCTCGCGAACGCTGCGCGCGCGGCGAGATAGACGTACGGATAGAGCCCGACCGCATACACGAACGCCGCGCCCCAGAGTCCGCGCACGTCGACGAGGCTCGCATTGGCCCAGGTAAGGCTCGAATAGGCGTAGGCAAGCACGTAGCTCGGCGCCGCGAGTGGAATGACGAGCAGCCACTCGAACAGGCCGCGTCCCGGAAAACGGCAGAGCGTCACCAGCCACGCTGCGCCCGCGCCGAACACGATCGCGCCGCCGCCGCCGATCAGGACGAGCAACGCCGTGCCGATCGCGCCATCGCGCAAGAGGCCGCCGCCGAAGGCCACGCCCTCGCCGCCGCCCAACGTAAGCGCAAAGACGGCGATCGCCGGCAGCGCGCACGCCAGCGCCGCCAGCGCCGCGACAAGCGCGACGCCGTCGAACGCGAAGCCTCTTGCTGAGCCCGCCGCCGGTGCGCTTACCGCCAACCCACCTCTTCGAAGATCCGCGCCGCTTCCGCCTGGTGACGCCCGAGCGCGTCGAGCGGAATGCTCTCTTCCTTGAAGGCGCCGAGCGCCGCAAGCTCCGGTGCAGGCGCAATCGAGGGGCGGATCGGGTACTCCGTATTGAGCGGCGCGATCAGCGTCTGCGCCTGGTCGCTCACCAGAAATTCCAGGAACTGCACGGCACGATCGCGGCGCTTGGCGTGCAACGTGACGCCGCCGCCGGAAATATTCACGTGCGCGCCAGCGCCGCCTTGATCCGGGAACACCAGGCCGACCTTGCTTGCCGCTTCGCGATCGGCGGCGTCTTCGGATTTCATCAGGCGCACAAGGTAATAGTGGTTCACCAGCGTCGCTTGCGCTTCGCCGGCGGCGACCGCCTTGATCTGATCGGTGTCGCTGCCATCGGGGTCGCGCTTGAAATTGGCGCGCACGCCCGCCGCCCATTGCTTCGCGTTATCGGCGCCCAAACGTTCGATGCGCGAGGCCAGGGTCGAGAGCTGATAGGTGTTCGACGAAGACCGCATCACGATCTGGCCGCGGAAGCGCGGATTGGCGAGATCATCGTAACTTGCCACTTGGTCCGGCTGCACGGCGTCCTTGCGATAGACGATCACGCGTGCGCGCTTGGTGAAGCCCCAGAACGCCCCGTCCGGATCGCGCAGGTTTGCGGGCACGCCTTGTTCGAGCGCGGGCGTCGTCACGTTCTGAAGCAGCCCGGCCTCTTTCACGCGCCAGAGATTGCCGGCGTCGGCGGAGATGAAGAGATCGGCCTCGGTCGCCTCGCCCTCGGCGCGGATACGCTCGAGCAATTGTTCGGCGTTGCCTGTGAGCGCCCGCACCGCAACGCCGGTGGCTTCCTCGAACGCCGCATAGAGCTGGCGGTCCGCGTCGTAGTGACGGGCGGTGTAGACGTTGACGTAAGTGTCGCCGACGCCGGCTGGATTGCAGGCGGCGAGGGCGAGGGCGGAGGCGCCGAGCGTGAAGCCGCGGCGGCTGGGGGAGAAGGTCACGAGAGCTCCCGCTCAGTTATTGCGAATGGTTCGCAATAACGCAGGAACCAGCGACGCCGTCAAGTCCGCCCCCTGGCGCGGCTTGACGCAGGCGGGCGTGCGCATCATGGTCCGCGCCCTTCGAGACCGAGGCCAGACCGCAGGTCTTGGGCGCGTAGCTCAGCGGGAGAGCACTCCCTTCACACGGGAGGGGTCACAGGTTCAATCCCTGTCGCGCCCACCATCGCCGTTGTACCCGTTCCTGTGACGGAACCGGTCAGGCATTCGGAGCGTATGTCCTCTATGCGCCGCCTCATTCTAGCAATCGCTGTCTTGTGCGGCGGCTGCGCGATCAATCCGGTGTATCGCGCGGGCGAAACGCCGTTGCAGGTCCAGCGCATCGATCAGGCGCGCTATCTCGGGGTCTGGTACGAGCAGGCGCGCTTGCCCAACAGTTTCGAGCGCGATTGCGTACGCGCCATGGCGGAGTACGGCCGCCGCGACGATGGCCTCATCTCGGTGACCAACAGCTGCGAGACGCAGAGCGGGCGGATCCGGGTTGCGCGCGGGCGCGCGCGCCCCGCCGGCGACCCGGGCGAAGGCAAGCTCGAGGTCAGCTTCTTTGGCCCGTTCTGGGCCCCCTATTGGGTGCTCGACCGGGCGGAGGACTACGCCTGGAGCATCGTCGGGGAGGGCGGCGGACGGTATTTATGGCTGCTGACCCGCGCCGAGACGCTGAGCGCGCAGGAACGGCGGCGCTTCGAAACGCGGATCGCGGCGCTCGGTTATCCGGTCGATGCGCTTGTGTGGCGGGGCGACGCGGGGCCTTGAGGCAAGGTTCCCGATGGCGGATCGGGCGCGCGCAAAATTGCAGGGCTGGTAGTCCGGCTCGGACCAAGCGCCGGATTTCATTGCAAAGACGCGGTCCGGTTCCGTGCTCGAGCCCAGCGCAAATCAGAAAATCGTGAGGGCCCCGATCCCGATCCGTCGCGCCGCCGCCACATCGGCGCCTATCTCCGCCGTCACGGTCGGCGCGCTGTGGAGCAAAAGGGGGCTGACGCGAGCGCGGAGCGCATGCCGCGCGACCGGTCCGGGCCATTGAGCCCAACCCGGACCCGATCTGGAAGTGGTGGAGCGGAATGGATCACGATTTCTGCAATGTGGACGGCGCGCGTCGCCTCAAGCAGCGGATCGAGGAATACTGGCGTGAGCGCGGCTACACCGTCGAGGTGAAGCTGGTCGAAGCGGGCTTTGTCGCGGCAATGCGTTCGGCGCGCACCGATGTGCGCAGCGACATGGTCAACGGGTTCCCGACCAAACGCGACGCAAGTGAACGCGATCGCCCACGCGTAAACCCTAAGGTGCGCGGCTTGATGGAAGTCGCGTAAGCGCCGGACCTGCGGTTACGGGCGCGCCGCCAACAGGCGGCGGCAGGCAGGCGCCAACTCCGTATATCGATGCAACAGCACGTCGGCGCCGAGGGTCTCGGCGCCGACGTCGCTGTAGCCAAACGCCACGATCACCGCCGGCGCCCCCGCGCCACGTGCGGCGGCGAGATCGGCGGCGCTGTCGCCGACCATGACCGAGCGGCGCACGACGCCGCCCGCGCGGGTGACGGCGGCGCGGTAATGATCGGGATGCGGTTTGCGGTCGGCGACCGCGTCCGCGCCGATGATGGCGGAGAATCTCTCGGCCAGCCCCAGCGCTTCCAGCAATTGCACCGAAAGCTCCGTGCGCTTGTTGGTGCAGACCGCGAGCTTGGCGCCGAGTGCGGTCAGCGCGTCCATGGCTTCGACCACTCCGGGGAACGGCCGCGACGCGCCGGCGATGTCGGCGCGGTAGAACGCGACGAACGCGTCGGTCAGCGCATCGAGCTTTTCGGCGGAATAGCTGACGCCGTGGCGTGCGGCGACGCGTTCGATCAGAACGCGCGCGCCGTAGCTGACGCAGGCGCGCACGGTGTCGAGCTTGGCGCGGGGCAGCCCCTCCAGATCGAGGGTTTCGTTGAGCGCGCGCATCAGATCGGGCGCGGTGTCGACCAGGGTGCCGTCCAGATCGAAGACAATCGTCGCGTCGGCGAGTTCGCCGCTGGTCATTGCAGATGCCCCCGGTGGCGCAAATGAGCTAGAACCGGGCTCGGATTCGGACAACGGGAAAGAGCACATGAGCCGGGCGCGCGCCGCGATCATTTTGGCGGCAGGACAAGGCACGCGGATGAAATCCGATCTGCCGAAGGTGCTGCATGAGGTGGGCGGGCGCGCCATGCTGGATTGGGCGATCGCTGCGGCCGCCCACGTGGGCGCTTCGCGGACGATCGTTGTGACGGGCGCCCACGCGCCGGTGGTAGGCGAGCACGTCGCGAAGAAGTTGGGGGCCGGCGCAGCGGTCGTGCAGGATCCGCCGCTTGGCACCGCGCACGCCGTGCGCGCCGCGGAAGCGGCGATGGCGGGCTTCGATGGCGACGTGGTGATCCTCTACGGCGACGCGCCGTTCGTGCCGGCGGCGCGGATTGAAGACATGTTCGCGCTACGCGCGGCGAAGGGCGGGCTGGTCGCGCTGGCCTTCGAAGCGCGCGACCCCGCCGGCTACGGGCGCTTAGTTCTCGGCGCCGACAAGACGGTGGATCGCATTGTCGAGCACAAGGACGCCAGCGACGCCGAGCGCGCGATCCGCCTCTGCAATTCCGGCGTCTTGTGCGCCGATGCGCGCACCCTGTTTCAGCTGCTGGCGCAGGTGCGCAACGACAACGCGAAGAAGGAATTCTATCTCACAGACGTCGTGTTGCTCGGCCGCGCCGCGGGCCAAGCGACCCACGTGCTGATCGGCGAAGAGGCCGACACATTGGGCGTCAATTCGCGCGTCGAACTGGCGGCGGCGGAGGCCGCCTTCCAGCACCGCGCCCGCGTCGCGGCGATGGAGTCGGGCGTCACATTGATCGATCCGTCGAGCGTGTATTTTTCCTGGGACACCGAGATCGCAGCTGACGTCGTGATCGAGCCGAACGTCTATTTCGGCAGGGGCGTGAAAATCGCCAAAGGCGCGCGCATCAAGGCGTTCTGCCACATCGAAGGCGCGGAGATCGGCGAGGGCGCGAGCGTCGGCCCGTCGGCGCGGTTGCGGCCCGGCACCAAGCTGGGCGCGGGCGTGAAGATCGGCAATTTCGTGGAAGTGAAGAACGCAACGTTCGCGGCGAAGGCGCAGGCCAGCCACCTCACGTACGTGGGCGACGCCGACATCGGCGCGCGCGCCAATCTCGGCTGCGGCACGATCACCTGCAATTACGACGGCTTCGACAAGTATCGCACCACGATCGGCGAAGATGCGTTCATCGGGTCCGATACGGCGCTCGTGGCGCCCGTCACTGTGGGCAAGGGCGCTTACACGGGCACGGGCAGCGTCATCACCAAGGACGTGCCCGATGGCGCGCTTGGCGTTGGCCGCGCGCGGCAAGTCAACATCGACGGCTGGGCCGACGCCAATCGCGCCAGGAAGCAGAAAGCCAAGGCGGAGAAGGGTTCATGAGCGACGCCGGCATCGCCAAGTTCAACGCCGCGCAGGCCGCGCTGGACTACATCAAGGACGGCATGATCGTCGGACTCGGCACGGGGTCGACGTCGGCGCATTTCGTGCGGCTGCTGGGCGAAAAGGTGCGCCAGGGGCTGCGCGTGAAGGGGGTGCCGACCTCGGAGGCGACCCGCAATCTGGCCGAACAAGCCGGCGTGCCGCTGTTGGAGATCAGCCAGGTCACGTCGATCGATGTCGACGTGGACGGCGCCGATGAAATCGATCCGAGCTTCCGCTTGATCAAGGGCGGCGGCGGCGCGTTGCTGCGCGAGAAGATCGTGGCGGCGGCGTCGCGGCGGATGGTCGTCATCGCTGACGACACGAAATGGGTGGATGCCCTGGGCGCCTTTCCGTTGCCGGTGGAGGTGACGCGTTTCGGGTTTGCGCTGACCGCGCAGCGCGTGCACGAGGCGCTGCGCGCGACGGGATGCGCGGGCGACGAGGTGGTGCTGCGCGTCAGCGGCAAGGCCAACGAGCCGGTGATCACCGACGGCGGCAACTACATTCTGGACGCGCACGCCCGGCGCATTGCCGACCCTGACCGGTTGGCCGCCGCGCTCAAGGACATAGCGGGCGTCGTCGAGCACGGCCTCTTCATCGGCCTCGCACAGACGGTGATCCTCGGCCGGGCCAAGGGCGCCGAGGTGAAGTCGCTCTAGGTCCGAGCCCAAAATTTGGACCGCCGGCGCCCTCGCCGGCATGCGCCGACCGCGCACGCACCGGCGCTTGTCGGTAGGTGTCGCGCCATGCCGGCGAGGGCGCCGGCGGTCCAAGCTTTAGCGTCTCTTTTTCGTGCTTTTCGTTTTGCGCGGGCCGCCTTTTGCGCGCGCGGCGGCGGCTGTCTTCTTCGTCGCGGCGGCGCGCTTCTCGGCGCACTTGGGACAGGCGCAAATCTCTTTCAGGTACTGGTTGAAGTAGTTCTTGCCGTAATCGTAGCTCAGCTCTTCACCCGGCTTGATGCGGCGGCGCGCGTGAATGAAGACGCGACCCTTGTGGATGTTCGGCTCGCAGTTCGGACGGCACGAATGATTGATGTAGCGCGCCGTGTTCCAGCGCGGCGCGCCGTCGATCGTGCGCCGCGAATGGATCTCGAACAGGTACTTGGAGCGGCTCTTCTCTTCCTGCTCCTTGCTGATCGGGACGCCGACATATTCGATGACGCACGCGCCCTTGGGGATTTCCTGTTCGCCGACGAAAAGGCCAAGGCCCGTCGCCGACCGGCGCACGATCAGATCGAAATCTCCCGGCGTGTAGCTTTTGCGCGGCATCGTCGCTCCGTTTCGACTGCGTTCCTAAGAGCCGCCCGCGCGGATTCGGGCAAGCGTCCGTCTGCGGGGCCATGGGGACGGGGCCGCCGCGCGTCTCCTTCCGCCAAGGCTCGGGAGGCGCCCCTCGCTGCGCGGCGAAGGATGGCTGGGGTGCTAGGATTCGAACCTAGGAATGGCGGTACCAAAAACCGCTGCCTTACCGCTTGGCGACACCCCAAAAAGCGCGAAGCGCGTACTTAGAGGCGCCCGCCGCCCGATGCAACAGCGCCCCTTGGACGCAAGCACCGGGCCGCGGGAGGGCTAGCGCCGGGCGCTCCTGGAGGCGAAGCCGGTCAGGCCCGCGGCCAGGTAGGACAGCAGCGCGAAGCCGAGCAGTTTCGACGAATAGAGGATGGATTTGAGCCAAATCGGCTCGGCGTCGCCAAAACGATCCTTCACGAACGTCTCGTGGGAAGGATCGAGTTCGAGGATCGGGATGGCGTTGCCCAGCGCGTAGCCGCCCCAGTCGCCCATCGCGCGCCAATCCATGGCCGCAAGCGACGTCACCATGGGCCGGCCCTCGAAGGCGAGGCCGACGGCCGCGGTTCCGAGCACCAGCGCCGCAAAGCCAAGTGCTGCGCGCCAATTCTCAAAACCATGACCGATCAGATGGCGCGACAACAGGAGCGCGAACTTGCGCGGGGTGGGCACGCCTTTGGCGGCGCGCTCGTGCTCGAGCAGCGCGAAGCGCACGCGTTGCGCCTTTTCCTCGCGGCCGGCCGTGGCCAGCGCGTCCGCGAGCTGGTGGTAGGGTTGGGGCGTGAACACCCGCTTCTTCGGCGCGTCCGATTGCAGCAGCGCGACCAGCTCCTTGACCGGCGCGTCGGCGAGGGTCTTGCCCGCCTCGCCATAATAACCCTGCGATCCGCCGATACGGTTGTAGGCGAGTCCGAGCATGTCGACGGGAACCGAAAGCACGCGCTTTCCGCGGTGGTTCGCCCGCCGGAAGGAGGAAATGACGCCGGCGAGTGCGCCGCAGGTGACGTTGCGCAGCACGAGGCGCGCGTTTTCGCCCCAGACGGCGGGCAACTCGCCGCCCTGGTCGAACTGCAATTCGCCTGCGATTTCGGAGCCCGTCAGATCGACCAGACCGTTGAAATTGCCGCGCAGCTGGGCGTTGTTGTTGATGCGGGCGCCCAGCAGGTTGACCTCGTCCTCGACGCGCGCGCCGCCCCGGCATAGCAGGCTGCCTTCGATGTGGAGCCCGTCCGCCGTGAGGCCCTTTTCGAGTTCGGCGCCAATGATCGTCATCACTGCGCCAACGCGCGCGCTTGGCAAGCGCACCGGGCCGGTCGACTTGAAGTTATCCTGCATGAACAGGTTGCCGCCGACGATCATGCCGTCGCCAGACAATCCATTCAGTTCGCATTTGGCGAATTCGGCGCTGCCTTGAATTCGTGCGTGCAGCAGACGGACTTCGCCCCTGGCGCGGAAGCCGTCGCGGCAGAAGAGACCGCCGTCGATACGGATGCCGTCGGCGGCAAGCGCCGACGTCAGCTGCGCGCCGTCCATGCCAAGATTGCCGCAGATGTGGGCGCCGAGCAGACGGATGTCGGCGCCGGAGGTGAAGCCCTCGCGGCATTGCAGGCTGCCGCCGACCTGCAGGCGGTCGCCCAGCAATCCTTGTTGCAGCCGCGCGCCGCTGAGGCTGACGGAACCCGCGAACCGCGTGCCTTGCCAAATCGGTTGCGCATCGATGCGCGAGCACAAGAGCGCCAGCTCGTCCGGCGCCTGCGCGTGCGCCCAATTCAAGCGCTCGCGCTCATCGATCCACGCGCAATAGACGCGCACCCAGGGGCGCACTTTCGCGCTCGCCCATGGCTCTTGAAAAAGGATCGTGTCGAAGAATCTGGCGCTGAGTTTGCGGCTGGCGGGCCACGGCTTCAGCACTTTGACGCCGTCAGGTCCGTCGATCTCCTCGTTGGCGTCGCTGCCTGCGCCGTCGTCTTGTCCGGTCGAGAAGCGCATGTCGGCGATGTCGCCGCGAATGATCTGGGCCCACGCCCAGCGCTCGGCGTCGGTGAAGCCCACGCCGTCGGGCAGCGGGACCGAGACCCCCGTATCCCAAGGCCGCTGACGCGGACCGGTTGGCGAAATGTGATGCGGCTTGCCAGCGTCGGGCATCGAAAATCCCCCTGAAGGCAGCCATGAAAGCCCTGCAACCTCCGGATGGCAAGCACGCGTTGCGCCTCCCGGAAGCGCGGTCTATAAGGCGCCCCCTCGGAGTATAGCTCAGCCTGGTAGAGCACCACGTTCGGGACGTGGGGGTCGTAAGTTCGAATCTTGCTACTCCGACCATCTTTCGCGCGGACGGCGGGACGCGGCGTTGTGAGCCCGGCCCGCCGCCGCTAGCGTCCAGCCCCATGTCGGTCGTCGCCATTGTCACGCCGGTCTACGAGGACCAGGAGAGCTTCGCGGAGCTCTGCCGCCGCCTTGCCGTGGTCGAGCGCGCGGCCGGGGCGCGCTTCTATCTGATCGCGGTGGACGACGGCTCCTTGGCGGCCCCGCCGAGGCTTTCGGCGCTCGGCGGGCTGTCGGGCGAAATCCTGCGGCTGGCGCGCAACGTGGGCCATCAAGGCGCGATCTCCATCGGCCTGGCGCGCGCTGCGCAACTTCCGAACCTGAGCGCCTGCATCGTGATGGATTCCGACGGCGAGGATACGCCCGAGAGCATCCCGGCGCTGTTGGCCGCTGCCGCCACCCCGTCTGCCGACGTCGCAGTGGCCGAGCGCGCCAAGCGCTCGGAGACGCTGACGTTCAAGACCTTCTACGCCGTCTACAAACGTCTCTTCAAAGTGGCGACCGGGCAGACGTTGCGCTTCGGCAATTTCATGGCGTTGTCGCCGGTCGCGCTCGAGCGGTTGTCCGGCATGTACGAAACCTCGACGCACGTGGCGGCGGCGGTGGTGAAGGCGAAGCTGCGGCGCGCCGACGTGCCGACAGACCGCGGCGTGCGCTACGCCGGCGTTTCGAAGATGAATTTCCCGAGTCTGGTGCTGCACGGCATGCGCGCGGTGATGGTGTTCTCCGATTTGGTGCTGACGCGGATGGCGCTGGCGCTGGTGGCGATGGCGGCGGCGGTGGTGTTCGTCGTGCTTGGCGCTTTCGCGATGCGCGCGATGGGCATGACAACGCCCGGCTGGGTGACGATCGTCACCGGCTTTGCGCTGTCGCTCTTCTTGCAGACCGGTCTCTTCACGATGATCAC
>JBFXCP010000021.1:0-4921 GCA_050182055.1 Hyphomonadaceae bacterium | reverse complement strand
TGGTGTTCGTCGTGCTTGGCGCTTTCGCGATGCGCGCGATGGGCATGACAACGCCCGGCTGGGTGACGATCGTCACCGGCTTTGCGCTGTCGCTCTTCTTGCAGACCGGTCTCTTCACGATGATCACACTGATCGTATCGAGCCTCGGACGCGTCGACACGCCCCCGCGCGTGCGCGAGCGGGCGCTGGAATATGTCGCGCGGATCGAACGCAACGAAACGCCCGTGCTGACGTCGGTCTAGGCGGCGCCGATCATCCCTCCCCTGGCGGGGAGGGTGTCGCGAAGCTTGCTTCGCGACGGGTGGGGGGACAGCGCCTCATCCTGAAGTTCTACCGCCGCCCGCCCCACCCGTCAGTTTGTGCTGACGCACAACCTGACACCCTCCCCTGAGGGGAGGGACCAAGAGCGCGGCCTTCATCCTCCCCGCGATGGGAGGATGTCGCGAAGCTTGCTTCGCGACGGGTGAGGCCATGGGCTCTAACGCGCCCGCGGCGGCACGATCGCGTAATAGACGACGATCGGCTGGCTATCGGCGCCCGCATTGGCGGCGCGGTAGCTGCGTTCGTTCTGCGGCAGATCGCGCATGAACGCGGCGAGCGCCGGCGGCTGGGCGCCGCTCCAGACGACCAGCGCGCCGTCGCGCGAGAGCTCGTTCGGCGTGATCCAGGGCGATGTCGCGAAGTCGCCGTTGATCAGCACGCTGGGCGGGTCGCGATCCTCCAAGCCGATCAGCCCCGCCGTCCAGATGTCGCCGGCGACGATGCGCAGCGGGGCGTTGTTGGTTGCCTGCGCCCAGGTTTCCTGAAGCGAAGCGCTGATCTCGGCTTGGGGCCAGTTGCCGCGCAGCGGCTTGCCGGTGAGCGCCACGCCGTAGCGCATGTGGGCGAAATAGAGCCCGGACACGAGCACGATCAGCGCGCCCGCGCCAATCATGATCCGCTTCAGCCGTTCCGCGCTGAACCTGCTGCTCAGCAACGCCACCACGAGCAAGCCGGAGAGCGCGACCATCGGCGCGCCCCAGGACGAGCGCAGGCCCGCGCCGCCAAGCGCCGCGCCGAGCGCGGTCAGCACGGCGGGGCCGAGGCCGAGCAACAATAAGTAGCGCAGCACGCGTTCATCGGGTCTCGCCGGCGCGTCGGCGGCGGTTTTGCCGAAATAGCCCACGCAGAGCAGCAGGACGAGCATCGGCAGGTGGTCGAGCGCCAGCGTCAGCAGGAACTCGACCGGCGCGAACCATTCGCCGCCGCTGGCGCGGCGCGCCGCGTACGCGAACGGCTGGAAGTCATGATGCACGAGCCACAGCGCTTGCGGCGCGGCGGCGGCGAGGAAGGCGGCGAACGTGATCCAAGGGCCGGGCGTGAAGATGCGACTGCGTGCGCGCGCGTCCCAGAGCATCCAGATCGCGGCGGCGATCAGCAGCACGCCGGAGGAGTATTTCGCCCACAGGCTCAAGCCCGCGAGCACGCCGAGTAACAGCCAGTCGAGCCACTTGTCGTGCGTCGTCGCGCGCCAGAGCAGCAGCATGACGAGCGCCCAGAGCGGCATTTGCGCGACATTGTGATTGAACTCGGGCGTCACCCAGCTGAAGAAATAGACGCCCGTCAGCAAGAGCGTTCCGGCCAGGGCGCGGGGGCCGTCCATCAGCTCGCGGCCAAGCGCGAAGACGGCGGCGAACGTGATCGCGATGAAGAGTTGCGACACGAGATAGGCGGGCCAGCCCGCGCCGAACAGCCAGCGCGTCGGCTCCAGCACCAGGCCGGGCAGGTTCGGGTGCTTGAACGTGGCGACGACATGCTCGCGTCCCCACGCGTACATTTCCACCACGTCCAGCGGCGGCGCCGAATGCGAGAGCGCGGGCGCGAGCGTCCAGAACGCGACGTGCGCGGCCATGAGCGCCATCAGTCCGCGCTCCGGGCGCGCGATCAGATTCGCGAACGTCATGGTGTGCGCGCGCCCTTACGCCGTTTCAGGACGCCATGTGCATGAAGAACCACGCCGCGCCAAGCGCCGCGCCGATCAGGATCGCCCAGCGGGCGATCTCGGCCAGCAGATGTACGAACTCGCGCGCCGCTCCCAGCATCGAGAGCGAGAGCGTCACCAGGAACGTGGCGCCGATCGCGAGCCAGACTTCGAACTCGCCAAGCTGGCTATCGACGGCCGCGAGGTAGGCCAGGTAGGCCATCGCCGCCGCGAGCGCGAACCGCACCAGCGCCTTGAGGATGGCGCTGCCGCCGCGGTGGCGGTCTGGGATCGCCGCCGGAGTTTCTGTGCCTGCGGGCGCGGGCGGGGCTGTCGCCTGCTCGCGCATGCGCCGCCAGGCTTCCGCCTCCATTTCGGCGCGGACCTGTTGTTCCAGCATCCAGTCGTCTGTGGCGAACCCCGGCCTGCGCGCGCCAGCCATGAAGCGACCTCCGCGCCCATCATGCTTCACTCCGCAGCGCCCGGGAATGGGGCTGGGCAGTGCGGATTTGGCGTCGGCACGGCGCCGGTCAAGGCCGGCGGCGGGGCAGACTTTTATCATTATTCGATAAAATTCCGCTTGCGCTCGGCCCTACTTCATATCATTTATCGATAAACCCGGCATTGGGACTGGGTGGGAGTGCGATCGTGAAGCAGTTTCTGATCACGGTGGCCGGCGTGCTCGTCGGCCTTTTCATTTTTCTCTTTGTCGGACCCTTCATTCTCATTTCGATGATCGCCGGCTCGCTCGACAGCGCGCCGGCGCAGCCGTCGCGCATGGTGCTGGCGCTCGATCTGCGTGAGGCGATGACCGACCAGGTCTCGCCCAACCCGTTCGCGGGTCTGAGCGGCGAGCAGGCGCTGCTCGACGTCATCGCCCGCATCGACGCTGCAAGCCGCGACAACGGCGTGAAGGGGATCTACATCCGCGCCAACACCGGCGGCCTCGCCGCCTCGCAGGGCGAAGAGCTGCGCGCCGCACTCGCCGCGTTCCGCGCCGCCGGCAAGTTCGTCGTCGCGCACGTGCAGAACGACGGCGTTCGCATGGGGATGCCCGGCTACATGGCGATCGCCGATTCCGACGAGGTCTGGCTGCAAGAGACCAGCGAGTTCATGCCGATGGGCCTGACCGCGGAAGTCACCTTCTTCGCCGGCACGCTGCAGCGCTATCACATGGCGGCGCAGTTCGAGACGCGCGAAGGCTACAAGACTGCCGCCAACGAACTCACCCAGCGCACCTTCACGCCCGAGCACGAAGAATCGCTGCGGAGCCTGATGACGAGCATCTACGACGTGATGCTCGCCAACATCGCAGCCGATCGCGGCATCACGCCCGAGCAGGCGCGCACCGCCGTTCAAGCCACGCCGTTCACCGCCCAGCGCGCGGTGGAGTTGAAGCTGATCGATCGCCTCGGCCGTCCGGAAGAAGCCGCGCAAGCGGCGCTCGCGCGCGCCGAAGGCGCCGAGATGCTGGATTTCGCCGATTATCGCCCGCCGGCGCAACGGCCGAGCCGCAACGTGATCGCGGTGGTCCAGGGCGAAGGCCCGATCGTCTCCGGCCCCGAAGAAGGCAGCCTGTTCGGCGACGAGTCGATGATGAACAGCGACATCATCGCCCAAGCGCTGCTGGAGGCTTCGGCCGACGAGAACGTGCGCGCGATCGTCTTCCGTGTGTCGAGCCCCGGCGGTTCGGTTGTGGCGTCCGACCAGATCCTGGCGGCGCTCCGCACGGCCCAGGAGCGTGGCAAGAAGGTGATCGTGTCGATGGGCGATGTCGCGGCGTCGGGCGGCTACTACGTCTCCGCCTATGCCGACGAGATCGTCGCCGAGCCAACCACCATCACCGGTTCAATCGGCGTGGTCGGCGGCAAGCTGATCATCGGCCCCGCGTTCGACCATTATCTGTCGACCAACACGGAGACGATCACGGTCGGCTCGCCGATGGTGGAGATGTTCACCTCCGAGCGTCCCTTCAATCAGGCCGAGGCCGCTGCGTTCGATGCCTTCATCGACCGCGCTTATGCGGGCTTCATCAACCTCGTGGCCGAAGGCCGCGAGTTGACGCCCGCGCAGGTGCGTACGATTGCGCAAGGCCGCGTGTGGACCGGCGCGCAGGCGCGTGAGCGCGGGCTGGTCGATCATCTGGGCGGCTTCCATGTCGCGGTGGCGCGCGCGCGCGCGCTCGCCGGCATCGGCGAAGATGAGCGGGTGGAGCTGCGCTACTATCCTGCGCACCGGAGCCCGTTCGAGGCGTTCGAGCGTCTGTTCGGCGTCTCGGCCGAGAGCGTGCAAGCGTTGGCGCGTCTGAACGCGGCGCTGTCCGATCCGCGCATGCAGCGCGCGCTGGCGGCGATGCGCGAGGAAGACGCCAATGTCCGCGCCCGCGCCGACGCGGTCGAAATCCGCTAAGCCCAAGGTCCATAGCCAACTTGCGGCCCTCGCCTCCGGCGGGGGCCGTTTTGTTTTGCGGCGATGGCGGAAAGGCAAGCGGGACCGGGGTGACGGATCTGGTCGCTGCGCGGAAAAAAGCGCCAAACCCGGCAGGCCCGATCCCGCCATGCAGTCGATGTGGGAAGCGCGCGCGCAAAGCTGCGTGACGGGCGTCACGGTGCGCGACGCGCCGGCGCGCCGGGCCGCGCGCGGCGCGTCCGGGGGAATTGTGCTGTGGTGCGATCAGCGGCGCTCAACTCGAGTTGGGCGCTGGGCGCGCGGGGCCGTAGAAACTCACGCGGTCGATGGCGTGGGCGATCTCGGTGGCCACGCCGCGCGCTTCGCCGAAGCGGGCGGCGACGATTTTGAGCGCGATCTTCGGCGCTTGCGCCAGCTTGCGCGCCAGCCGGCGCGCGGCGGGCGCTGGGTTTTCGATCAGCCGTTCGAGCGCGTCGAGCCGGTCGGCGAAGCGGATGTGGAACGGCTTGCGCTCGAGCCGCGCCTTCGCCAGCTGTGCGGCGCGCGCGGCGC
>JBFXCP010000020.1:0-54953 GCA_050182055.1 Hyphomonadaceae bacterium | reverse complement strand
TCGCCCCGACCTCCCGCCACCAGCGCCCATCGCTTCGCCCGCTACGTTGTGTGGGTGCGGCTGATGGTGGTGTGGGTTGCTGGGCTGCTCGCGCCGCTGCGCGCCAGCCCGCGCCAGCGCGGCTGGCATGCGTGCACGCATCCGCTGGCGCGTCTGGTGCGCGATCTCATTCTGCTGCGCACCGCGCAGCTGTCGCGTAGGCGTCACCCCCCGTTTGCCGTGCGCAATCACGCGCGCCCCGGCTTTCGCCGGCGCATGCGCGTGCGCCAGCTCTTGCGTGCGGCCGCCGGCGCGCGGCTGCGCCGCACGCTGCGCGACCGCCGCCCGGCGCAGCGCCTCTCGCTCCTGCTCGACGCGCTCGCCAACATCGAGACACACGCCGCACGCCTCGTCGCCCGCGCCCGCCGCGGCCTGACCCGCCTGCACCCGCTGACGCTCGTCCGCGCGCTCGCAGACCCGCTCCCCGCCCGCCCCGCGCCCCAACCGGCCGCCGCCGACAGCTCCTAAGCCGCGCAGCCCCCCTAAGTTCTGGCCACCATCCCGCCATGCACGCCCCGCATGCGCGGCCGCTGGCGCTGCGCGCAAGCCGGCGGGGCGGACGCGCCTTGATTTTGCGCCGGGGCGCGGTGACAAGCGCTCGATAAAGGTGGGTGCGATGAACGTCTTGCGCGCAGCGATCGGAATCTTGGGGCTGGCGCTGCTGGGGCTGGTGCTGTGGGCGGCGTTCGCCGCCGCCGAGCGCCACGGCACCATCTTCGATCAACTGGCCGTTTTCACCACCATGCCTTGGGGCATCGTCGGCCTTGCCGATCTCTACATCGGCTTTCTCTTGTTTGCGGTGCTGGTGTTCTTGACCGAGCGGTCGTGGCTGGTGGCGGCGCTGTGGGCGGCGCCGACCTTCGTGCTCGGCAACATCTGGGCGGCGTTGTGGTTCGTGATCCGCCTGCCGCACCTCGCCAAGCAGCTCTCGAAGCCGGACTGGCCGACCTCCTAGAAGAGCGCGCGCAACACCTCGGCCAGAAGCTGCGCTTCTTCCGCGCGCTGGCCGCCCTCGCGCCACGCCACGCCGATCGCGCGCCCAACGAGCGGCGATGCAAACGGCCGCAGCGCCACATGCGCGCCCGCCGCCGCGCCGCCTTCGGCCGCGAGCTTGGGCAGCAGCGTCACCCCCATGCCCCCGGCCACCATTTGCACCAATGTGTGTAAGCTCGTCGCGCTCACGTCCGCGCTACGCCGCCCGGGCGGCAGATTACACGCGGAAAGCGCGTGCTCGCGCAGGCAATGACCGTCTTCCAGCAGCAGAACGTCTTCGCTCTTGAGATGCTCCGGCGAGAGGTCGTTGCGCTTGGCCAGCGGATGCTCGGGCGGACACAGGAAAAAGAACTCGTCGTTGGCCACCGGCGCGGTCGCAACGCCCGCCGCCGCGTAGGGAAGCGCAATCAACGCCGCATCCAGCCTGCGATTGCGCAACCCCTCGATGAGGCGCGCGGTCAAATCCTCGCGCATCTGCAATTGGAGTTTGGGGAAGCGCTGCTTCAACACCGGCAGGACGCGCGGCAGCAGAAACGGCGCAATGGTCGGAATTGCGCCCAGTCGGAAGCTTCCCGCGAACGGCGCGCCGGCGGCGCTCACCGCGCGCACCAGGTCCTCGACCTCGCTCAGCGCACGCGATGCACGCGCGGCCGCTTCTTCGCCAGCGGGCGTCAGCACCGCGCCGCTTCGGCCGCGCTCGACCAGCACTTCGCCGAGCGTGGTCTCCAGGTCCTTGATCCCGGCCGAGAGAGTCGGCTGGGTCACGCCTACCGCCTCCGCGGCGGCGACGAAGCTGCCCTCCGCCCGCAACGCCACGAGGAACTGCAGCTGCCGCAACGTCGGCATGGAGGAAGCGGGCACGCGCGTTTCCATAGAGCGATCCGATATGTTTGCAGGCGTTATATCGGCTTGAGCCCATATTCTCTCAAGTGCTCTGGAACCGGTCACACGGGCGCCGCGTTGTCCCGACGTCCCCGCAGCGCTTGTACCCCCTCCCCCGGCTCAAGCGCGCCCCTCCCCCTCGGGAGGGCGGGGACAGTTGCTAGGCGGCGGCCTTCGTCTTGCTCGCCATCCGCTGCCGGCGCGGCACCCGCAGCGTGAAGGTGGAGCCTGCGCCCAATTCGCTCGCGGCCGTCAGATCGCCGCCCAGCGTGTGCGCCATCCGCAACGCGACCGAGAGCCCCAGCCCCATCCCGCCCTTGGCGCGCGTGGCGGTGGCGTCGATCTGTGTGAACGGCATGAACACGCGCGCGAGATTTTCCGGCGCAATGCCGCAGCCTGTGTCAGACACCGCGAACACCAGCAGATCGCCGTCCTCTTCGCGCTCCACGGTGACAGCGATCAGTCCGTTGTTGGTAAACTTCACCGCATTGGAGACCAGTGCGGCGAGACTGACGGCGAGCTTGTTTGCGTCGATGAATGCCCGCTCGGCGCCCGCGCCGACCCGCAGGGAAATCCGATTGCCGTTTGCCCGCGCTTCATCCTGCACCGCCGACACGCAATCCTCGGCCAGACGGCGCACGTCGGTGTCGCGCGGCGCCAATCCGTCCTGGCCGGCGTCCATGCTGGACAGATTGAGGATCTGATCGATCAGCCCCAGCAGGTGCCGCGCCGACGCGGTGATGCGCGCCGCATCGTCCGCCAGTTCCTTGCGGCCCTCACCCTGCAGATCTTCATGGATGATCTCGGCATACCCGATCACGGCGTTCAGCGGCGTGCGCAGTTCGTGCGTCATCACCGCGAGGAACTCCGATTTGGCGCGGTTGGCTTCTTCCGCCTCGGCGCGCTTCACTTCGGCTTCGAGTTGGCGCTCCTTGGCCGTTCTGTTCGCCGCCTTCCAGCCCGCGGCCATCTTGGCGTTGTTGACGGCGGCGCGGACGCCATAGGCCAAAAAGCCGGCGACGCCGCAGCCGACGCCGATCGCTCCCCCAAGCGCGCTCGCCGGCGATGCGCCGACTGGAATGAACGGGATGGCGAGCAGCACCAGCGTCGCCGGCGCCGCCGTCAGCACCATGAAGCGCGGCGCCTGGAACGTAAACAGCATGACGCTGACCAACGAACTCGCCGCCATCAGCACCGCCAGCACGCGCCCCGACGCGCCGCCGTTCGCGGCCAGAAGCAGCGGCATCGCCGCAAACAGCAGCGTGCTGAACACGCATCCCCAGACGAACAGGAGCCCCGCGTTGCGCCGGTCCGTTTCGCTGCGCGCCTCGATGTACGAACGCCCCAGCACATGATCGAACGCCAACGCCAGGCACAGCACCAGGAACCAACTGAGCCCAGCGGCGGCGGAGTTCAGCACGAACGCCGCGCCCACCGCAAAGAGCGCCGCAAGCGCGAAACGCCAACGGGCGCTGCCAACGCGTCCCCGCGCCGCAACCACCATGGAACGATCTGTCAGCCGGAACACGACTCGCACCCCTCGCAGGCTGGTCTAGAATAGTCGCCGCGGCTTTCGTTTGGATTAACCGCGCGTTGGTTGATGGTGCTTAAGGGTCGGCGCGGATAAAGTGAGCGAGTCTTGAGCGATTTCGACGCGGTGATTGTCGGGGCGGGGGCGGTGGGCCTCGCCTGCGGCTATGCGCTTGCAAAGCGTGGCGAAATCGTTCTCGTCCTGGAGCGCGAACCGCGCATCGGCGCAGGCGTGTCGTCGCGCAACTCCGAAGTCATTCACGCGGGGCTGCACTACCCGGCCGGGTCGCTCAAGGCGCGGCTCTGCGTCGAGGGGCGACGGCTGCTCTATCCGTTTCTGGACGCCCACAACGTCGCCTACCGGAAGTGCGGCAAACTTATTGTGGCTTGCGACGAAAGCGAGACACCGGAGCTGACGCGCCTTTTCCGGCGAGGCCGCGTCAATGGCGTCGAGGGGCTGCGTTGGCTCGACGGAACCGAAGCGGTCTCGCGCGAACCGCAGCTGCGCGCCGTGGCGGCGATCGAGTCTCTGGAGAGCGGCGTGTTCGACGCGCATGGCTACATGGAGGCGCTGGACGGCGAGATCGCGGCGCACGGCGGGACGGTTGTGCTCCGGACCCCGTTTGCCGGGGCGGCGGCGAGCGCGGACGGACTCTCCATCAGCACCGGCGGCGATGCGCCGGCGACGTTCAGCGCGCGCCGGCTAATCGTCGCTGCAGGATTAGGCGCGCAAGCGTGCGCGCGCGCGATCGCGGGCTTTCCGTCCGAGCGCATTCCACAGCTGCACTTGGGCAAGGGCAGTTATTTCTCTCTGCAGGGCGTGAAAGCGCCGTTCAACCGGCTCATCTACCCGCTGCCAATCCCCGGCGCGCTCGGCACGCACTATCGCCGCGACCTCGGCGGCGTTGCGCGGTTTGGGCCGGACCTGGAATTCGTGGACAGCGAGGATTACGCGGTGGATCCGGCGCGCGCGCGCGCCTTCTACGAAACCGTGCGCCGCTTCTGGCCGTCGCTGCCTGACGGCGCGCTGACGCCGGACTATTCAGGCATTCGGCCAAAACTCCATGGCGCCGGCGAGACGCAGCGCGACTTCGTCATCGACAGCGACGCCATGCCCAACGTCATCGCGCTGTTCGGCATCGAGAGCCCGGGCCTCACCGCATCGTTAGCGATCGGTGAAGAAGTCGCCCGGCTATGTGCGGTTGAGTGAACAAAACCGAAAGCTGTTGCGGTTACAGTCCGCCCAGCTCGTACAGGATACCGTCCGCCGATGTCCGCACCGGACGCGCGCCAGCAGGAAACACTTCGTCAGGCGTGGCTCAGTGCGGGCGCGCCGATCCTTGCGCTCGTCTTCACGGTGGTCGCCGCAGCCCTGGCGGTGTTTGTGAATTTCGCTGGGGAGCAAGATCAAGCCTATGCCCGCACCAGCCGGGCGCTGGTCGAAAGCGCGCTCGCCGGGCGTCTCCAGGCGCAGCGCGACCTCACGCTCGATCTCGCCAATTGGAACGACGCCTACCAGGCGGTGGCGATGCGCGGCGATCGCGACTGGCTCGCCAGCAACTATTCCTCAAGCGTCAGCGACGGGGTCATCGTGTTCGACGCTCAAGGACAGATCGTCCACACGTGGCTGGCGCCGAACCTGCTGGGATCGAGCGCGCGGCTGCCGCGCGAAATCGTCGCGCAAGCGCGCGCCGTTCCCGGCCTCGCGGCGCTCATCCGCGAGAGCGATGTCCAGGAGACCGCGCGCGGCGTCACCGCCGCGATCGACGGGCGCCTGACACTGCTGGCCGTGGCCCCGGTCTCTCAGGAAGACGACGCGGTCCGCATGCGAGACGCGGCGCGCGGCGCCACGCACTATGTGGTCAGCGTTCAGATTCTCACCGAGCCGGAAATTGTGGAGATGGGCGCGGCGCTCAACTTGCGCGAATTGCGCTTTGTCTCCGGCGACCGTCCAACGCACACCGAAGACGCCATCGCCCTCAAGCTCGACGGCGCGCCCGCTGTTGGGGCGCTGATCTGGCGCCACGAGCGCCCGGGCAGCGCCGCCTTCATCGGCCAGGCTGGACCCGTGCTACTGGGGATCGTTATCATTGGCGTTTTCACCCTGCTCGTGACCCGCACCTTGGTGCGCCGCCAGCTCGACATCATCCGCCGCTTCGAGGCCCAGTTCGCTGCCGACCGCATGCGCGCCGATCTGCTGATCGAGATCAGCGAAGAGCTGCGGTCGCCGCTGAACGCGATCATCGGCTACGCGGAGCTGTTGCAGGAGGAATCCCCACCCGGTCCCGGCGGCGAGCGGGTGCGCCAGGACGCCGGACGCATTCTCGCCGCGGCCAAGCGGCTCCACCGCATCATCAGCCGGCCGTTGCAGGCGATGCGCACGAAGCAACGCGCCCAGCGCGCGGAACCCGCCGATCAGGACGCCTGAGGGGGGGCCATCCCCAATTTGACGCCGCCCGGGCGCGGGACTAGAAGACCGCCCCACGCGCAACCGCAAAAGCGTGCTTTGACCGGGACAGGAGGCCATATGAGCTTCTGGAGCCCAGCGAGGCCCCCCGCCCGACGTGATCGTCCGGCGGGGCAAAACGCTTTTGGCGCCGGCCGATTTCCCAAGGAAATCGGGCTCTTGAACCGGAGTACGGATGTTTGAGGCCCTGACCGAACGCCTTGGCGGCGTTTTCGACAAGCTCACCGGGCGCGGCGCGCTGAGTGAGGCCGATGTCGACGCGGCACTGCGCGAGGTGCGCGTGGCGCTGTTGGAGGCCGATGTCGCCCTGCCGGTCGTGAAAGACTTCATCGCCAAGGTGAAGGTCGAGGCGGTCGGCGAAGCAGTCATCAAGTCGGTGAAGCCCGGCCAGCAGGTCGTGAAGATCGTCCACGACGCGCTGGTGGACATGCTGGGCGGCGACCAGGCGCCAGAGGGCCTGCGCGTGTCCGGCGAACCGCCGAACGTCATCATGATGGCGGGCCTTCAAGGCTCCGGCAAAACCACCACCACCGCCAAGCTCGCGTTACGACTGACCAAGACCGACAAGAAGCGGGTGCTGATGGCCTCGCTCGACACGCGCCGCCCCGCGGCGATGGAGCAGCTCAGCACGCTCGGCAAGACCATCAACGTCGACGTGCTGCCGATCGTGACGGGTCAGTCGGCGGCGGAAATCGCTAAGCGCGCGCTGCAGGCCGCGCGCGTCGGCGGTCATGACGTGCTGCTGCTCGACACCGCCGGGCGCACCACCATCGACGACGAGATGATGTCCGAAGCCGCCGAGATCGCGCGCATCGCGAAGCCCGGCGAAGTGCTGCTCGTCGCCGACAGCCTCACGGGCCAAGACGCGGTCGAAACCGCGCGGCGCTTCCATGAACGCTTGCCGCTTACGGGCCTCGTGCTGACGCGCGCAGACGGCGACGGGCGCGGCGGCGCGGCGCTGTCGATGCGCGCCGTCACCGGCCTGCCGATCAAGTTCCTCGGCGCCGGCGAGCGGCCCGATGCGCTCGAGGTGTTTGACGCACGCCGCATCGCGGGACGCATTCTCGGTCAAGGCGACATTGTCGGTTTGGTCGAAAAGGCGGTCGAGCAAGTCGACCGCGACGAAGCCGAGAAGATGGCGAAGAAGCTGGCCAAGGGCCGCTTCGACTTCGACGACATGGAAAAGCAGCTGAATCAGATCATCCAGATCGGCGGCCTGCGCGGCGTCATGGGCATGTTGCCCGGGGCCCAGAAGATCAAACAGCAGATCAACGACTCCCAGCTCGACGACCGGCAGGTCGCGCGCCAGATCGGCATTATCCGCTCGATGACCAAAGCCGAGCGCCAGAAACCGGACTTGATCAACGGCCGCCGCCGCGCCCGCATTGCCAAAGGCGCCGGGGTGGAAGTTGCGGAGGTCAATCGCCTCCTGAAAATGCACCGCAACATGGCCGACATGGCCAAAGCCATGGGAAAGGGAAAACTGCCCTTTGGCCTGCCCGGAATGGGAGGCGGTCCTTCCCCCGAGGCGCTCAAGCAATTGGGGTCGGGCCGGCAATTGTCGGGCGCCGCCCCTCCGGGCGGGCTGCCCGGGCTGCCAACCGGTTTGCCGGGACTTCCCGGAAGCAACAAAAAAAGCTAAGAGTTCAAAGGAGAAGCACTGAAATGTCCCTGAAAATCCGTCTGGCCCGCGGCGGCGCGAAGAAGCGTCCGTTCTACTCCATCGTTGTGGCCGACAGCCGCAGCCCGCGCGATGGGCGTTTCATCGAGAAAGTCGGAACTTACAACCCTATCCTGAAGGCTGACGACCCGAACCGGGTCGCGCTTAAGCTCGACCGGATTCAGGAGTGGATGAAGAAAGGCGCCCAGCCGACCGACCGCGTCGCGCGGTTCCTCGATCAGGCCGGCGTCATGAAGCGCGAAGCCCGTAACAACCCCAATAAAGCCAAGCCCGGTAAGAAGATGACCGAACGTGCAGAAGCACTTGCGGCCGCTTCCGCCCCGGCCGAGGCCGCTCCGGAGGCGTAAAGCCCTTGCCGAACAAGAAGTCCGCCCTTTCCAAACCGGCCGCGAAGTCCGCGCCCGCGGCTGCCAAAAAGGCGCCGCCGGCCCGGCGCGAGCCGGCCAAGAAGGAACCGCCCAAACCGGCGAAGGCCGCCAAGGCCGCCAAACCGGCCGCACCCGCGAAACCCACCCCCAAGACGGCGGCGAAGCCGGTCGCTGGAAAAACGGCGGCTAAGGCCCCGCCGGCGCCTGCGAAGCCGGTCAAGCTGAGCAAGCCGCTGCCGCCGCAGTCCAAACCGGCGCCGGCCAAGCCGGAGGCCAAGGCCAAGCCGAATCCGAAGGCAAAGGCCAAGGCGCCGCCGGCCCCGAAACCGGAAGCCAAAACGGCGAAGGCGCCCGCAAAGGCCGCTGCGCCGGCGCCCGCGAAGGGCAAGGCGGAGCCGAAGCCGCCGTCGCCGAAGGCGGCTAAAGACGCAAAGAAGCCGGAACCGAAGGCCGCAAAACCTGAAGCCAAGGCCGAGAAACCGGCGAAGCCGCCCAAACCACCGAAGCTGCCGAAGCCCGAGAAGCCGCCGAAGCTGGCCCCGGTCGCGGCCGCTCTGGCGAAGCCGATGCCCGCAAAGCCCATGGCTGTGGCGGCGGGCCGCGCGCAGCCGGTCGCACGCACGCTGGCGACGCCGGCGCCCCGCGCAGCGCCGAGGCCGCTCGCTGCGCCGAAGCCCGTCGCGGCGGAGCCTGAGCAGGTCGGCGAGTCTCAAGCGATCCCCGCGTTCAAGGCGAAGGCCGCCGGCAACAAGGGCATGGTGCTCGTCGGCGCGATCGCGGGCGCCTTTGGCGTGAAGGGCGAAGTGCGCCTCAACGCGATCACCGAAAAGCCAGAAGGCATCATCTCCTACGGCCCGCTCTATGGCGACGACGGCAAGGTGCTGTTGAAGCCAAAAAGCTGGCGGCGCATCCGCGACGGCGTCGCGGTGGTGACGCCGGAGGTCAAAACCAAAGAGCAAGCCGACAAGATGCGCGGCACCCGCCTTTATGTTCCGCGCGCCAACCTGCCGCCGACGGCCAAGGACGAGTACTACGTCGTCGATTTGCTCGGCTCCCGCGCTGAAACGCTCGACGGCACGATCCTCGGCGACATCGTCGCAGTGTGGAATTTCGGCGCCGGCGACATCCTCGAGTATCGCCCGCCGAACGGCGGCCCAAACGTGCGCGTCACCTTCACCAAGGAGACGGTCCCGCACGTCGATCTCGCAGCCAAGCGCGTCGTGCTCGATCCGCCTGCGCCGGAACCGGTCGGCAAGTAACGGCCCGAGCGGCGCGCCCAAACCGCAACCCGCGCTTGCGACGTCTGACTTAGTCAGACTAGTCTTGCGTAATGACCAACTGGCGGCTGCAACGGCGAAGGCCAAACTCAGCGAACTCTTGCGCAGAGTGCGCGAGGAAGGCCCGCAAACGATCTCGGTGCGGGGCAAGGAAGAGTTTGTCGTGATGCCCAAGGAAGACGCGCCTGCGCCGGCGGCAAAGCGCATTCCACAGACGTGGGATGAATTGTACGCTTCTCTTCGCGGCGCCGGCGCCAAGCTTATCCTTCCGCCACGCGAACCGAAGCCGTTGAGATCGTACGACCTCACCGAAGCATCCGCCGATTGGGAAGAGGAATAGTCTGGCCGACTTCCAGGACTTCGGCGCGCGGGTCATAGATCCCTGGCTCTCATGACCTTTCGCGCCTCCGTCATCACGCTTTTCCCAGAGGCCTTTCCCGGTCCGCTGGGCGTGTCGCTGATCGGCAAGGCGCTGCGCGAGGGCGCGTGGTCGCTTGAGACGGTGCAGTTGCGCGACTTCGGCATCGGCCCGCACAAAAACGTCGACGATACGCCCGCCGGCGGCGGTCCCGGCATGGTGCTGCGCGCCGACGTGGCGGCGGCGGCGATCGACAGCATCGACCGTAACGGCCGCCCGTTCATCTACCTCTCGCCGCGCGGCAAACAATTGTCGCAAGCGATGGCGCAGGAATGGGCCGCTGGACCAGGGGTCGTCCTCTTCTGCGGCCGTTTCGAGGGCCTCGACGAGCGCGTGATCGAGGCGCGCGGCATGCGCGAAGTCGCCGTCGGCGAAGCCGTGCTCGCGGGTGGCGAAGCGGCGGCGATGGTGGCGTTGGAGGCATGCGTGCGTCTGCTGCCCGGCGTGTTGGGCAACGAAGCTTCAACCGTTGAGGAAAGTTTCGACGCCGGCGGTTTGCTTGAACACCCGCAATATACCCGCCCGCGCGAGTGGGAGGGGCGCAGCATTCCCGAGGTGCTGATGTCCGGCGATCACGCCAAGGTCGAAGCGTGGCGCCGCGCCGAGCGCGCGCGCATTACCCGAGCGCGACGCAAACCAACGTAGCTCCAGCCCTGCCGGCGCCAGTCGCCGCATCAGCGCCCCATTCGCGAGGCACGCGGGGACCATGCGCTCAATGTTTGCACTCGCCGCGCTGGCCGTCCTTGCTGCGCCAGCCGCCGCCCAGACGCCAGCCGAGGACGATCGCTTGGTGGTGGCTGAGAACTTGGCGGCGATCTGGCGTCCGCTGCCGGCGGGCGTGGGCGAGCCCCACGCGCGCCTCACGGCTGCCTGCGAGGGCGCCGTCGAAGAGATGAACGCGTTCGCCGCGACGCTGCCCGAGACGATCACCCCGGAGGCGGTGCGCGGCCTGCGCACGAACCGCGGACTGGTGCTCGCGCCCGGCGCCGAACCGGGTCAGATCTTCATCTTTCCCAGCGTGACCATGCGTGGCATCGCCAGCGGCCTCGGCAGCTTCGCCGTTGTGGATAGCGCCGAAGGCCGGGTGACGGTGACAGACGCGGCGGGAACCGCGATACAGGTCCAGATCGGCCGGATCGAGGGCACGTCGGTGATCCGGGTCACGGTGCCGGAGGGCGCGCCAGGGACCTTTGTGGGCTGCGCTCCCCTCTGGGACTAGCGGCGCGCCGCCCCTCGACACCGGCCCGCTCTTCCCCTATACGCCCCGCTTTCCGGTTTTCCATGGAGGGCGCGGGCAGCCGCGGCCCCCGGTGGCGTGCATGAATCTGATCCAGACCCTCGAGCAAGAAGAAGTCGCCCGCATCACCAAGGGCAAGACCATTCCGTCCTTCGATCCGGGCGACACGCTGCGCGTCAACGTCAAGATCAAGGAAGGCGATCGTGAGCGCGTGCAAGCCTACGAAGGCATCTGCATCGCCCGCTCGGGCGGCGGTCTGAACGCCAACTTCACCGTCCGCAAGATCAGCTTCGGCGAAGGCGTCGAGCGCGTCTTCCCGCTCTATTCGCCGACCGTGGACTCCATCGAAGTCGTGCGCCGCGGCAAGGTGCGCCGGGCAAAGCTCTATTATCTGCGTGACCGCCGCGGCAAGTCGGCCCGCATCGCCGAACGTGGCGGCGGCGCCCGCGAAGAGGATTTCGTCGGCGAGGCCAACGACGCTGCCGACGCTGCGAAGTAGCACCTGCGGCAGCAAGGCAGTAGGGGAATAAGGGATTGAGGGCCGCTGCGTTTGATCGCAGCGGCCCAAGTCTTATCTAGCCTATTGCCCTCCCCCCCTACTGCCCTATTCCCTTCTTCACCCATGAACGCGCCGCTCAAACCTCCGCGCGCGGATGTCGAGATCCTGACGCTCGGCTGCCGCCTCAACGCCTACGAGAGCGAAGCCATGCGCGTGCTTGCCGCCGAAGCGGTGCTTTCAAATGCCGTGATCGTGAACACCTGCGCCGTCACCGGCGAAGCCGTGCGCCAAGCACGCCAGACCATCCGCCGCGCGCGGCGCGAGCGGCCGGACGCGGAGATCATCGTCACCGGTTGCGCCGCGCAGATCGATCCGCAGAGCTTCGCGGCGATGCCGGAAGTGAGCCGCGTCATCGGCAATGCCGAGAAAATGCGGGCGGAGAGCTTTGCGCGCACCGGCGAGCGCGTGCAGGTGGCCGACATCATGGCGGTGCGCGAAACCGCGTCGCACCTGATCGACGGCTTCAGCGAGCGCACACGCGCTTATGTTCAGGTCCAGAACGGCTGCGACCATCGCTGCACGTTTTGCATCATCCCTTACGGGCGCGGAAACTCGCGTTCAGCGCCTGCGGGCGATGTCGTGAAGCAGGTGCGACGCCTTGCTGCGAACGGCGTTCCTGAAGTGGTGTTGACCGGCGTCGATCTCACCTCGTGGGGCGGCGACCTGCCTGGTCAGCCGCAGCTTGGAGCGTTGGTGGCGCGCATCCTGAAACTCGTTCCCGACTTGGCCATGCTGCGCCTCTCGTCGCTCGACGCGATCGAGATGGACGATCAATTGTTCGAACTCGTGACGCAGCACGAGCGCGTCGCGCCTTATCTGCATCTCTCGCTGCAGCACGGCGACAATCTCATTTTGAAGCGCATGAAGCGGCGCCATTCGCGCGCGCAAGCGATCGCGCTTTGCCAGCGCTTGAGGCGCGCGCGGCCCGAAATTGCGCTGGGCGCCGACCTGATCGCGGGCTTCCCGACGGAAACCGAGGAGCACTTCGCCAATTTGCTCTCGATCATTGACGCGTGCGGACTAGCCTACGTGCACGCCTTCCCGTTCAGCCCGCGCGCGGGCACGCCGGCCGCGCGCATGCCGCAAGTGGATCGCGCCATCGTGAAAGAGCGCGCGGCGCGCCTGCGCGTAGCGGGCGCGGCGGCGCTCACGCGCCACCTCAACGCTTGGATCGGCCGCGAAGCCGTCGGCGTGATCGAGCGCGACGGGTTTGCCCGCCTTTCCGATTTCACGCCGGTCCAGTTCGAAGGCGCCGGCGAAGGCTTTCAGCGCTTGCGGTTCACGCACCACGACGGCGCACATCTTCGAGGCGTGGCCGTATGATCTGGGGTCTGTTCGACAAAAAAAAGCAGCCGCAGACCGAAGCGGCCGAGCGCAAGGGCCTGTTCGATGGCTTGCGCAAATCGTCGGCGAAACTGGCGGAGAGCGTCGCCGGCGTCTTCACCAAGCAGAAGCTAGATGCGGCGACACTGGAACAGCTCGAAGACGCCCTGCTCGCCTCCGACATGGGCGCCGCCGCAGCGGCGCGGCTCACGGAAGCGCTGGCGCAGAAGCGGCTCGACAAGGAGACCGGCGCGGACGAGGCGCGCGAGATTCTGGCGAGCGAGATCGCGGCGATCCTGAGACCGCGCGCAGCCACACTCGATCTCACGAACGGCCCGAAACCGCGCGTTGTGCTTGTGATCGGCGTGAACGGCTCCGGCAAGACCACAACGATTGGCAAGCTGGCCAACAATCTCGCCAACGCAGGCGCCAAGGTCGTCATCGGCGCGGCGGATACCTTTCGCGCGGCGGCGATCGAGCAATTGCATGTGTGGGCCAAGCGCGCCGAGGCGGAGTTCGTCTCGTCGGGACAAGGCGCCGACGCCGCGGGCGTTGCGTTTGAGACGGTGAAGCGTGCGCAAGAGATCGGCGCGGACGTGGCGCTGATCGACACCGCGGGGCGCTTGCAGAACAAGTCCGAGTTGATGGCGGAGCTGGCCAAGATCGTGCGCTCGATCCGCAAGATCGACGAAGACGCGCCGCACGAAACGCTCCTGGTGCTGGACGCGACCGTGGGCCAAAACGCGCTTAGCCAAGTTGAGAGCTTCCGTTCGGTGACCGACATCACCGGCTTGGTGATGACCAAGCTCGACGGCACAGCCAAAGGCGGCGTGCTGGTCGCGCTCGCACTCCGCCACGCCATCCCGATTCACTTCGTCGGCGTCGGCGAAAAAGCGGAAGACCTACAGCCGTTCGACGCGGACGCGTTTGCGCGAGCGCTAGTGGGCCTGGCGCCCTAGCTCCGCACCCGCACCGGCAGTGGCACGTTGCAGAGATTGATGCGGCCCACGGGGTCGAGGAACCAGCTCTCGCGCCGGAAGCGGCGGCTCTCGATCACAGCCTGAAACGTCGCGCTGTCGGTACGCAGCGCTTCGAGCACGACGCGTTCGCTGGCCGGCACATCCGACGCCATGCGCACGCGCGGGATCGGCGTACGTTGCGCGGGGTCTTCGTAGAAGCCCAGCGGCCCCGTACCGCGCGGCATCACCGAGAGCAGCTCCATGCCCTGCAGCACCCGGCCGACCGTGGCGATGTTGCGATCGAGGTGGCGCGGCGCGTGACCGATCACCACGTAGAGCTCGCCGCCATTGCCGCTCTCAGCGGTGTCGCCGCGCCCTGCCCCGACCATGGCCGGGCAATGCGCCATCCACGCCTCGCGGCCGTCGCTCGCCATCGGAAAGCCGTCGACGAAGCCGACTTCGCGCGCGTACGTGTCGGGATCGGGCAAGCGCGTCACGTTCAGGCCGCGGCGCGGGCGCCAGAATTCCGGCGTCAGCGTTTCGGTCGCGGCGCCGCGCGGACCCGGATCGCCCTCGTCGCGGCCCCATTGTACGACGTAATTTTCTTGGCTCCGCACGATGTGGGCGCCGTTGAACCAGCCGGCGCGCACCAACTCCCGTATGTTGCGCGTATGCTCAGGCGTGAAAGTCTCCGAGAGTTCGATGATCACCCGGCCATTGGGCAGATCCATATAGATCGTGTTCTCAGGGTCGACGATGCGCCAGTCCGAGAGCGGCGAACGCTCCAGGATTTCACCCAAGGACGGAACTGCGGCCTCCGCGCCCTCCGCCGGCGCCTGCGCCGTCTCCGCCGAGGCGCACGCCGCCAGAAGCGCCAGCGCCGCCAGTCCAGAAAGCCGCATCGTCCCCTCCAGAATTCCGCCCAATCTGGGCAGGGATTGCGCTTCAGCGCAAGCGTCTGGTCTAGCGCTCCCGGTTCAGCGTATCAGGGACGCCATGAGCGAAGACCTGACCGCCCTCGACACCGTGAAGCCGCGAAAGCCCGGCGGGGTCAATCAACTGCTGCTTGATCTCGGGCCGGTGATGATCTTCGTGGTCGCCTTCAACATCCTGCAGCGGATCGAAGCCACGAAAGAGAACGCGGTCTACATCTCGACCGGCATCTTCATCGCCGCGACATTGGCGGCCATCGTCTACAGCCGCATCCAGCATGGTCGTATCCCGCCAGTGTTGATCGTGACCGGGATCATTGTCACCGCGTTCGGCGGCCTCACCATCGCGCTCCGCGATCCGGACTTCATCCAGATCAAGCCCACCTTCACGTACCTGTTTTACGTCGCCGCCATTCTCTTCTCGTTGGCGATCAAGTTGAACATCTGGAAGCTGCTGTTCGGCCATGCGTTCAACCTGCCCGACAGAATCTGGAACGTGCTCGCGCTGCGTTGGGCCGGGTTCTTCGCCTTCCAGGCAGGCCTCAACGAGGTCATCCGCCACTACTACAACACGGCGAACGGCAATTTCGACGTGTGGCTCAACACGCGGCCCTTCGTTGTGTTTCCGCTGGTCATCCTCTTCGCCGTCCTCAATACGCCGCTCGTGCTGAAACATCACCGCGACGAGGAAGAAACGACCCAGCCCGCGGCGCCGGGCGCCTGATGGCGCCGGTTTCCGGCTGATTTTCGCCATCGAGGCGAACGATCTTTGCGCTCATGATTGAACGCGCCACCCGCGGCGCTAGTCTGCGCGCCTCGAAGAGGCTGGCGCAGATGCCGAAATCCCTGACCGAAGGGCTCGAGACCGAGGCCTTCAAACTCGCCGTCTCACCGAGCCATTTGCTCCACCGCGCAGAGCAGCTGGCCGCCGTGCGCTTTACACAACTTGTGGGATCGAGCGTTACGCTCCGCCAGTTCGCGGTGCTGGCGGCGATCGCGGAATCGCCGGGCCTCAGCCAAGCCGAGTTGAGCGCAGCGACCGGCGTCGACCGCTCGACCCTGGCCGACATGATGAGCCGCATGCAGAAGCGCGGCTGGATCACGCGAACCACCTCGCCCAAGGATGCGCGCGCACACTCGGTGCGTCTGGCAGCCTCCGGCGTCACCATCCTGGCGGCGGCGACACAGCACGCGCGCGCGGCCGATGCGGCAGTACTCGATCTGCTGCCCCGCGCGAAACGGCGCTCGTTTCTGAACACGCTGACCAAGCTCTTGAGACTCGCCGACGAAGCCGCGGCGCGCGAAGCGAAACGGCAGGCCAAGCGCGACGCGCGCGCGCGGGCAAGACCGCGGAAACGGCGCGCCAGACGGGGCGCGGCGCGGCGCGACCGCGCCTAGTTTTGCGCAGCCTGCAACGCCGGCCGGATCGTCCCGTCAACGATTTCCTGCGTCAGCGGCCCGCGATGCAAGGCGATCACCACGCCGTCGGGGCCGATGACAAACGTCTCGGGAACGCCCGTGCTGCCGAGTTCGAGTTTGAGACGTCCGCGCGGATCCAGGCCGACGGCTGCATAGGGCGAACCATAGCGGCGCAGAAACTCGAGTGCGTCTTCGGGCTCGTCCTTGTAGGCGGCGCCGACGATCTCCACGCCATCTGCCGCCAGCGCCATGAGCAGCGGATGCTCGGCCAAGCACGGCACACACCATGACGCGAAGATGTTCACCACATAGGGCCTGCCCGCAAACGCCTCGCTCGCGACCGGCGCGCCGCCGCCAAGCCGTTCCATCGAGAACGCAGGCGCCTGTTGTCCCAGCAGCCGATCCGTAAAGAGTTGCCGTTCCTGCTCGGGCGCGGGACGCGTTAGCAGGAACGCCGCGAGCCCTACCACGAGGGCAAGCACCGCCAACGGCGCGAGTGCGAGCAGTCTCTTCACCGCCGGTTCTCGAATCTCTTCGCCTCGCGCGCCCAATGCACTGCGCGCGCGAGCACGACGATCACGAGGCCGCCGAGCATTGCGCCCGTCACAGCGTACGACGCGTAGACGTAGGGGAGACCGCCTTCGATCATGCCCCGGCGCCTTCACGCAACCGCGCACTCTCGACGCGGCGCTTCAGGATAGCGGCGCGCATGTTGATCATCAGCAGCGCCGCAAACAGCGCGAGAAACCCCAGCGCCATCGTGAACAGCGGCCCCATCATGCTGGGATGAATGGCCGACCCGCCTTCGCGCAGGATGCTGGCCGGCTGGTGCAGCGTAGACCACCAATCGACCGAAAAGTGCACGATGGGGATGTTCACGAGCCCGGCAAGGCAAAGGATGGCGCCGAGCCGCGCGCCCCGATCTTCGTCTTCGATCGCGCCGCGTAGGGCAATGTAACCGAGATAGATGATGAAGAGCACAAGCATCGACGTGAGGCGGCCGTCCCACTCCCACCACGTGCCCCAGGTCGGGCGCCCCCAGAGCGAGCCGGTAATCAGGCAGAGCGCCGCGAAGGTCGCGCCAATCGGCGCGGCGGCGCGCGCGGCCACGTCAGCCAGCGCGTGGCGCCACACGAGGTACACGAAGCTCGCAACACCCATCATCGTGTAGATTCCCAGCGACCACCATGCGGCAGGCACGTGCACGTACATGATGCGAACGGTCTCGCCCTGTTGATAGTCCGCCGGCGAATACAACAGCGCCCACGGCAACCCGATCGCAAACAGCGCCGCCGCAAGCGCGCCGAACAGCGGCGCGGCCCAGGCCGAGAGGCTCATGAAGCGTGCGGGATTGGCGAAGGCAGAGAACATCGCGGCGCTAGAAATCCTGGATCAGCGAGCTTGGCAATGCGGTCATTCGGCCTGCAGCCTCAGCGCCGCGGCTGCAGCGAGCGGCCCCAAGGCCGCAGCACCAAGCGCGCACCCGGCAAGAATCGTCAACGCGCCCCAGACCTGTTCGCCCTGCGCGACCGCCGCGCCGAAGATGATTGGCGGCGCAAAGAACGGCAGCACAATGAGTGCGATCAATACGCCGCCGCGCTTGACGCCCGCCGTCACCGCCGCGCCGATCAGGCCGACGCCGACAAACACGGCCGTTCCGAACACAAAGCTCAGAAAGATGACCCCCAGTCGATCCACAGGCGCTTGCAGCGCCAACGCCGCTGGCAGCGACGCCACTGAAATCGGCGCGGCTATGGCGCACCAATGCGCGGCGCCCTTGGCGAGCACGATCCACTCCAACGGCGCGCGCGAGAGCAACATCTGGTCCAGTGAGCCGTCTTCGAGGTCGGCCTGAAACAGGCGCTCCAACGTGGCCAACACCGCGAGCGCAGCGGCGATCCACACAAGCGGGGGGCCCGCCGTTGCAAGCAACGAGCGCTCCGGCCCCATCGCCAGCGGCACGAGCGTCGTGGCGCCGAGGAAGAACCCCAAGGGCGCAATGGGTCCACCTCCAGCCCAACTCAACGCCAGGTCGCGCCGGAACGTGCTGGCGAACACGCTCATGCGCCCACCGTGACGGTGGCGGTCGGCGTTGGTCCTAGCGGCGCATGAACGGCAGCGATTACGAGGCCGCCCTCGGCGCGATGGGCCGCGATGGCGTCGGCAAGTATTTGTGCGCCTGCATCGTCGAGCGCGGCGGCGGGTTCATCCAGGAGCCAAATCGGCCGCGGCGCCACGGCCAAACGCGTGAGCGCCAGACGGCGCGCCTGGCCCTGGCTCAAGACGCGCGCCGGCAAGTGCGCCTGGCGCGTGAGCCGGAAGCGCGCGAGCGCCTGGTCGATGTCGCCGCCGCCGCCCAGCATCGCTCGCCAATGCGCGACATGGGCCCGCGCGGTGAGGGCGCCCTTCAGCGCGTTCAGATGGCCGACATAGTGCAAAGCCAGCGCCGGCTCTTCGACGCCGCCAAAAGCGATCCTGCCGGTGCGTGGTTTCAAGAACCCCGCGATGGCGCGCAACAGGCTGGTCTTGCCTGAGCCGTTGGCGCCGCGCAGCTCGACATACCCACCGGCCTCAACAACCAAGCTCAGGTCCGCGAACAGCACGCGCTCGCCGCGCGCGATGCTCAGCGCATCGATCCGCAGCGACGGCTTGTCTTGGAAAGGTCCGGACCCGCTCATATTGCGGCCCTGGTTCTAGAAAGGGTTGCGGGGTCCGCCAAGGCGGGCATTGTCGCGGACGAGGGAGAAGCTGCGATGCGTCGTTGGGCGAGCGTACTGATCTTGGCGGCGGCCTTGGCGGCCTGCGGACAAGCCGAACAGAGCAGCAGCGGCTCGGCGCCGACCGAAGAAGCGGCCGCGCCGCCGATGATGTCGGAGGGCGGCGAGATGGGACGCGTTGCGGATGCCGACGATGCGGCGGCGGACGCGGCCCAGCAGGCGCCCAGCGGGGCGGGCCAAACCGGCTCAACGCCGGCAGGCCCGGCGCCAGTCCTCTATCTGGCGTACGTGCACGGCCGCGGCATCGAGGTCCCCAGCCAGCGGGTGGCCGCCGTGATGGACGCCCATGTCCGCGCGTGCGAGCAAGCCGGCGTGCGTCTCTGCCAGATCGTCCGCGCCGAGCGCATCGGCGATCCCGATGCTTCGGTGAGCGGCTTCGTCAGCCTGCGCGGTGAACCGGGCTGGCTCACGACCTTCATGGGCGGCATCGACGCCGACGTGGATCGCGCGGGCGGGCGCGTCGTCTCACGCAACACCAGCACCGAGGATCTGACGCGCCAGATCGTCGACACCGAGGCGCGGTTGCGCGCACAAACAGCACTGCGCGACCGCTTGCAGCAATTGCTGCGCGAACGCCCCGGCCGATTGGCCGACCTGCTGGAAGTGGAGCGCGAACTGGCGCGCGTGCAGGCTGAGATCGACGCCGTGCAGTCGAACCTCGCCGTGATGCGCACCCGCGTGGCGATGTCGGAACTCAACATCAGCTACGCCTCGACGCCGCGTCCGCTGGGCAGCGACACGATGCTCCCGCTGCGCCAGGCCTTTGCGGACTTCCTACGCATCATCGTCAAGGGGTTTGCCGGGATCGTCTATTTCATCGCCTGGCTTATTCCGATCGCGATCGTTGTCGTGCCGCTGGCGTGGCTGCTGCTGCGCTGGCGCAGGCAGCGTGGCGGGCGGTTATTCAGGCGCGGCTTCACCCATCGCGACGCCGAGGAGCCGCGAGAGCCCCCGCCTCCGGCCAATCCCGGCTAGTTGCGAGCGTTTCGCAAGCAGCGTCCGCCAGTCTCAATTTGCGCGTTCACGAAACGGCGCTACATAGGCCTTGCCGCGCGCCCGGTTTGATTCCGGATTTGGGGCGCTCCCCAACGCGTTTGCATCTCTGA
The DNA here is from genome assembly GCA_050182055.1 of Hyphomonadaceae bacterium. Classification (GTDB taxonomy): domain Bacteria; phylum Pseudomonadota; class Alphaproteobacteria; order Caulobacterales; family Aquidulcibacteraceae; genus Vitreimonas. The sequence continues at coordinate 34,986 of JBFXCP010000020.1, read as the reverse complement.
AGCTTCATAGCCGGATGCACACCCATGCCATCTCTGAACTCGTTCAACGCTCGCTCCACGCTCAGCGCGGGCGGCAAGACCTATACGTATTTCGATCTCCAGGCGGCCAGCGCGAACGGCCTTGGCGACATCTCCAAGCTGCCGATGTCGCTCAAGGTGCTCGTCGAGAACCTGCTGCGCGCAGAAGACGGCGTCGCCGTGAAGAAGGCCGACATCCTGGCCATGACGTCGTGGCTGGTGAACAAGGGCAAAAACGAGGTGGAAATCGCCTTCAGCCCTGCGCGCGTGCTGATGCAGGACTTCACCGGCGTGCCGGCGGTTGTGGATTTGGCCGCGATGCGCGACGCCGCCGCCAAGCTTGGCGCCAATCCCGAACGCATCAATCCGCTGGTGCCGGTCGATCTCGTCATTGACCACAGCGTGATGGTGGACCACTTCGCCAGCGCCGGCGCGTTCAAGCAGAACGTCGAGCTGGAGTACGAGCGTAACGCCGAGCGCTACCAGTTCCTGCGCTGGGGCCAGCAGGCGTTCCAGGACTTCCGCGTCGTCCCACCCGGCACCGGCATCTGCCACCAGGTGAACCTCGAATATCTCGGTCAGTCCGTTTGGGTGCGCGAGATCGACGGCGAGACGTTTGCCTATCCAGACACGGTGGTCGGCACCGACAGCCACACCACGATGATCAACGGCATCGGCGTGTTGGGCTGGGGCGTGGGCGGCATCGAAGCGGAAGCCGCCATGCTCGGCCAATCGATCTCCATGCTGATCCCGGAAGTGATCGGCTTCCGCCTGACGGGCCGGCTACAGGAAGGCGCCACCGCGACCGATCTCGTGCTCACCGTCACGCAAATGCTGCGCAAAAAGGGCGTGGTCGGCAAGTTCGTGGAATTCTTCGGCCCCGGCCTCGACACCATGAGCGTGGAAGACCGCGCCACCATCGCCAACATGGCGCCGGAATACGGCGCCACCTGCGGCTTTTTCCCGGTGGACCAAAAGACCATCGACTACCTGCGCGCCACCGGCCGCGATCCGGCGCGCGTCGCGCTGGTGGAGGCGTACTGCAAACGACAGGGCCTCTGGCGCAGCGACGTCGAGCCCGAGTTCACCGACACGCTGGAACTCTCGCTCGCCGACGTGCGCCCCTCGCTCGCCGGCCCGAAGCGGCCTCAGGATCGCGTCGTTCTCGGCGGCGTGGCCGAAGGGTTCACCAAGGTGATGACCGAAGAGTTCCGCAAGAGCGCGGAACTCCGGAAGCGCACGCCTGTCGCAGACGCCGCCCACGACATCGGTCACGGCGACGTTGTGATCGCGGCCATTACGTCGTGCACCAACACGTCGAACCCCAGCGTGCTGATCGCCGCGGGCCTAGTGGCGCGCAATGCGGTCGCCAAGGGACTGAAGACGAAGCCGTGGGTAAAGACGTCGCTCGCGCCCGGATCGCAGGTCGTCACGGACTATCTTGCCAAAGCCGGCTTGGACAAGTCGCTCGATGCGCTTGGCTTCAACCTGGTCGGCTACGGCTGCACAACGTGCATCGGCAATTCCGGGCCGCTGCCGCCGGCGATCTCACAAGCCGTGATGGACAACGACCTCGTGGTCGCCTCCGTCCTTTCCGGCAATCGCAATTTCGAAGGCCGCGTAAACCAGGACGTGCGCGCCAATTACCTGGCGTCGCCGCCGCTGGTTGTGGCGTACGCGCTCGCTGGCTCGATCTACGTGAACCTCGAGACCGACCCGCTTGGCGAGGACCGGGACGGGCGCGCCGTGTATCTGCGCGATATCTGGCCCACGAACGCCGAGATCGAGCAGATGGTGCGCAGCGCTGTCACGCCTGAGATGTTCGCAAACCGTTATGCTGACGTCTTCAAAGGCGACCAGCGTTGGCAGGGCATTTCAGTGGGCGGCGGGCGCACCTACGCTTGGGACGCACACTCCACCTACGTGCAGAACCCGCCGTACTTCACCGGAATGAGCATGACGCCGACGCCGCCCTGCGACGTGGTCGACGCGCGCGTGCTCGGCTTGTTCGGCGACAGCATCACGACCGACCACATCAGTCCGGCAGGATCGATCAAGAAGGCGAGCCCCGCCGGCAAGTACCTGACGGAGCGCGGCGTGCCGCAATCGGAGTTCAACTCCTACGGCGCGCGGCGCGGCAATCATGAAGTTATGATGCGCGGCACGTTCGCCAACATCCGCATCAAGAACGCGATGGTGCGCAACGACGACGGCTCGATCGTCGAAGGCGGCTTCACGATCCATCATCCCTCGGGCGAGCGCCTGGCCATCTACGATGCGGCGATGCGCTACAAGCAGGAGGGACGAGAGCTCATCATCTTCGCCGGCAAGGAGTACGGCACGGGCTCTTCCCGCGATTGGGCGGCCAAGGGCACGACGCTGCTCGGCGTCCGCGCCGTGGTCGCGGAGAGCTTCGAGCGGATCCACCGCTCGAACCTGATCGGCATGGGTGTGCTGCCGCTGCAGTTCGTCGACGGCCAAAGCTGGAGCGCCCTGGGCCTCAGCGGCGCCGAGACGGTGTCCATCGCCGGCGTCGCCCAGCTCGGACCCCGCCAGAGCGTCACGCTCAAGATCACGCGCCCAGACGGGCGCAGTGAGGAGGTTTCCGTCCAATGCCGGATCGACACCGAGAACGAGGTCGAATACTTCCGAAACGGGGGAATTCTGCATTATGTGTTGCGCGGGCTGGCGAAGGGCGCATGAGACACGGCCCCGTCACGGCGGTTTGATTTCAACCGCCGGGGCGCTGCGGCCATGCTGGGCGACATGATCGGCCGCCTTCTCGTCGCCGTCGTCCTCTGGCTGGCGGCGACCGCCCCAGACGCGCGCGCGCAGACCCAAGGCCGGCGCGCGCAGATGGTGGTGGAGCTGTTCACCAGCCAGGGATGCATCCAATGCCCCAGGGCTAACCGGCTGCTGGGGACGTTCGCGCGCGATGAGGGCACCCTGGCGCTCACCTTCCCGGTCGGCATCTGGGATTACCTCGGCTGGCGCGACACCTTCGCCCAACCCGAGTTCGCGGAGAGACAGCGCGCATACTCCCGCACCATGCGCGTGCGCGGCCGCTTCACGCCGCAGCTGGTGATCAATGGCGCCGGTCAGATCAGCGCGTCCGACTGGGACGAAGCGCGCGCCGTCTACGATCAACAGCGCGCCGCTGGCTGGCCGGCCAACGCGCCGCAAGTGAACATCACCATGCTCCGCAACAACCGCGCGCGGGTAACGGTGGGCTCCGGCGCCGCGGGGGCAAATGCAGACATCTGGCTGATGGCCTACGATCCCGGGCCGATCACCGTCGTCATCACCGGCGGCGTCAATGTGAACCGCAGCGTCCAGCACTACAATCTGGTGCGCTCGATCGAACGCTTGGGGACATGGAACGGCGCCTCGTCCTGGTACGAGCGCTCGCGTTGCGTGCCCGAGTGTGCGGTGCTGGTGCAGGAGCCCAATGGCGGACGCGTCATCGCCGCCGCCTACACCTACCGGCCTGGCCGTTACTGAACCACTTCGCTGGGGACAAGGTCGGCCAGTTGCGGCGCCAATTGCCGCGCGTCTTCTTCACTCAACGCATAGGCCCATGCCGCCGAGCGATTGTTGATGTCGAGCGCAGCGCCTTCTTGGTCGGGCGAAGACGCGCGCGCCACCAGTTTGAGCCATGTCCGGCTGTCGCTGTCGATCAGTTCGGCGTCGATAACAACGCCCGTGGCGGTGGTGGCGCGCACGCGTGCGCGTGGCGGACCCTGCACGGCTGGCGCGGTGCGAACATCGAGCGGCCGCAATTGGGTCAGGTGCTCCGCGGCTGTCGAGACCAGCGCGGGCGCCACCGTCGTCAGCGCAGGCGCCGCGATGCGCCAACCCTCGGCCAGGGACGCGCGCGCCAAGATGTACGGGCGCCCCGCCGGCGGCGATATCTCTACCCGGACGAGTTCGTCCGGCGAGATCGCCAGCGGCTGCAATTCCATCCACGTCGAGACATCGCGCAACGGGGGCAGCTCGGCGTCTGCTGCGCGGACGGCCCAGGTCTGCGCGTCGTCCGGCTTGCGCAAATAGACGCCGCCATTGGGCTCGACACCAAGGATGACATTAACGAGCAAGGCGCCGCGGCCGTCTTCAATCTGCAGCAGAACGCCGCGGCCGCCCTGACGCGGATCGGTCACGCCGAGCCGTTCGTGCTTGGCGGGATCGCTGGTCATGCGCCGCACATAGCGCAACGACTGAAGCGCATCCGTCAGCTGCGCCAAACGGCTCGACAGCACGGGATAGTCGTCCCGATCGCGCATCGCCCAGCCCTGCTGCGTTCGCTCGATGCGATAGTTGGCGTCGGCGCTTTGCACGATGATGCGCTGGGCGCCGGGGATGCTTTCTTCCAAATCCGGCAGCACGAGGCCGGACGCCGCCTCCGGACTCGAGGCGCGCAACTCTATGCCCACGGTGACGGCCGCGATCGCAGCCATCGCGCCCGCGACCAGGAACAGCGTCAGCACGCGGCGCTTGCGGCGGTCGGCCAGTTCGGTGGTCATCCCCGCGATCTCCCGCGCCGTTGGCGGCGCCAGAACAGGAAGAGCCCCGCGCCCGCGACCAGGAGCGGCGCCAGCCAGACATTGATGAAGACCAGCAACGTCTCCAGCCCATTGACTTCGCGGCGTAGGTCCCGCTCGACCCGGCGCTGTTGGCCTCGAATTTCGGCCCTGCTGGCGCGGAAGCGCGCGATCTCGGCGTTCTCCTCCGGCGTCAGCTCGGCGCCGAGGTCGCCGGTGAAATAGCCCGAGCCGCGCCCGCGCGCCTGCAGCTCCTGCAGCCTCCGCTCCGTATCTGCGAGTTCGGCCTCCAGCTGCTCGCGCCGCGTCCGGATTCGCTCCTGCGCGTCCTCTTCCATATCGTCCAACAGCGTCATCCGCCGCACCGGCTGCGACCGCGAGCGCAGCGACACCAACGCATCCGATCCCGCCAATACATCGATGGCGTTGAGGGCGAACGCGCCGTTGTCGGCGACCGTCGCCTGTTGCTGGGGATCGACGTAGAAATCATTGGAGAGGAAGTCGACGTCGGCGACGAGGACGATCTGCCCCGGTGTGGCGGAGCGTGCGATCGGCGCCGGCCGCGGCGCGGCTTGCGCCAGGTCGGTGGGTGCGGGCGCCGCCGTCTCGCCCTCGACGGGGGCGATTGGCGCGGGCGCCGGGCGCCCGTTCGGGAAGGCTGTCTCGAGATTGCCCGCCACGCGTAGCGCGATCGTCTCCACGCGGCCGCCGGTCGGCTGCCACACGGCGGCGATGTCGAATGGCGAAGGACGCATCAGCGCGGCCTCCGCGGGCAAACGCATGGTCTGGCCGCTCGTGCGCGCTAGCGGCGTGAACTCCACGCCGTCGCGCTCGGTCCACGTGAAGCCGCCGGCGAGGCCGAAATTGATGCCGCGCTGGAGCCACGCGGTCGCCAGGTCCTCACGATCGAGTTCGGCGGCGGGCACCACGAAGAATAGCGGCTGCGGCGCGTCCACCGGTTGGCCGGTTTGGGGGTCGGGGATGGAGACCGGCAACGCGTTTTCGCCGTCCAACACCACAGTGGGGGCAAGGGTCACGCCCCACCGGGCCAGGAGCGGCCCAAGCGACGAGCTGGCGGGCGCTGGCGCTGTGGGATTGAACGGATCGAACTCGGCCGCGCCTTGCGCCGCCATGGCCGCCGGGTCCAGCGCAATGAAGGCTCTGCCCTTGCGCAGAATGAACTGGTCGATGGCGAACAGCTGCTCATCGCTGAGCGCGCCCGGGTGAATGATGGCGAGGACATCGAACGTGTCGGAGATCTCGGTGAAGGCCGCATCCAGACGCGTCACATCGAGAAAGCGGCCGAAGTCGTTGGCGAAGACAGAGAACGCGCCTTGCGCATCGGCCGGATCGAGCGGTAGCGCGGTGATCAGCGCCACGCGCGTACGGTCGGGATTCTCAAGCTCATAGATGAGCCGCGTGATTTCGTACTCGAGGAACGCCTCGCGGCCCGGGTCGAACAGTGGAATGACGCGCTCATCGTCAATCGCGTTGGCGCCGACTAGGCCGAAATAGATGGGGTCCGCGCCTTGGTAGAGGCGCACAGGCTCGATGCCGGCTTCGAGCGCCTCGTCCTCTTCATCGGAAAAGGCGCGCACGTTCACTTCGACGAGGCGCACGCGACCGCCCGAGCGGGCCTGGAAGGTCTGCAGCAATTCACGCACGCGCGCCGCGTAGGCCTGCAGCCGCGGATCGATCGCCGCGGCGTCGCGCGCGTAGTAGAATTTCAGCTCCAGCGGCTCGCTCAGCTCGTCGAGCGTCTGCTGCGTGCCGCGGCTGAGCGAGAAGATGCGGTTTTCGGTGAGATCGAGGCGCCAGGAGCGGAACCAGGAATTCGCCGTCACGTTGGCCGCGACGAACATCACGAAGAGCGCGAAAGCGGCAAGGAGTGCGAAGCGGCGACCGTTCATGGCTCAGCCTCCCCGCCGCGCATCGACCGCGAGCGCGGTGTAGGCAAGACACAGCGCGATCAGCGAGCCGAAATAGAAGATCGAGCGGAATTCCACGACGCCGCGCTGGGCGGCGTCGAAATGGTGCAAGATCGAAAAGCGCGCCATCGCTTCGGCCACGCCGCCGCCGACGAACCCAGTGAAGAAATCCAGCACTAGCGGCAGTCCGAGCGCGGTCAACAGGAACGAGATCAGCACCGCCAGCACGAACGCAACCACCTGCGCGGGCGTGAGCGCCGACATGGCCGAACCGATCGCCAGGTAGGCGCCAGCCATCAACAGACTTGCGAGATAGGCGGTGAAGATCGCCGCGTTGTCGGGCGAGCCGAGCACATTGACGGTGACCCAGAGCGGGATCGTCATCAGCAGCGCAACCGCCGCGATGGTCCACGCCGCCAGATATTTGCCGAGCACCAGCGACCATGTCGGCGCCGGCAGCGTCAGCAACAGCTCGATCGCGCCCGAGCGGCTCTCTTCCGACCAGAGCCGCATCGCGACCGCGGGCAGGAACACCATGAAGATCCACGGATGAAAGGCGAAGAACGCACTCAAGTCGGCCCGGCGCGCATCGAAGAAGCCGCCGACCTGGAAGGTGAACAGTCCGATGGCGAACAGGAAGACCGCGACGAACACGTAGGCCGTCGGCGTCGTCACATAGGACAGAAGCTCGCGGCGATAGATGGCGAGCATGGAGGCGATGCCAGGACGCTTCTTCACACGCGCTCCTCCCCGCGCGTCAGCGCCGCAAATGCGCGCTCCAGACTGCCATGCTCCTGGGCGAGCTCCGCCGGCGCCTTGTCGGCGACGATGCGGCCCTGGTCGATGACGATGGCGCGGGTGCACACCGCCTCCACCTCTTCCAGACTGTGGGTCGAGATGATGAGCCCCCTCTCCTCGCCCAGGCGGCGGATGAGATCGCGCACGGCGTGGCGCTGGTTGGGATCGAGGCCGTCGGTGGGCTCATCGAGAATGAGCAGCATCGGATCGTGCAGCAGCGCCGAGGCCAGGCCTACCCGGCGGCGGTACCCTTTGGAGAGGGTCTCGATCGGACGCTCGATGGTGTCGCCCAAACGCGCATCCTGGGCCGCGCGGCGCACCGCGTGTCGCGCCACCTCGGGCGTCATGCCGCGCGTCTCCGCCACGAAACGCAAGAAGCTCCACGGCGTCATCTCGCCGTAAAGCGGCGCGCCTTCGGGCAGATAGCCGACCCGCTCCTGGGCGCGCCGGCGCTCCTTGGCGACGTCGATGTTGAAGACCTTCACGACGCCATCATCGGGCTCGAGGTAGCCCGAAATCATCCGCATCGTCGTCGTCTTGCCTGCGCCGTTGGGCCCAAGGAACCCGACGATCTCGCCTACATCGAGTGCGAAGCCGATACCGTCGACCGCCACGCGCCGACCGAACGTCTTCCGCAAGCCATCGACCTGCAGCAGCATGTGAATAGAAACCCCGTCGCGAAGCGAGCGCCGCTCTTAGGGCGGTTTCGGCGAAAACGCCACCGCTACTTATCCACAAAACCGCGCCGGGCGCGCGAATCGACTGCGGCGATTTCGCGCCCGAGTTTCGCTTCGGTTAAGTGAGCGCGAAGCAGCGCGATCGTCCGTGGACGCAGCCGTGCCCCGGAGCGCGGCGCGCTCAAGTGGGAGCGCGGCAAACGGCGTGAAATGCACGATCTACGCGGTTTTCGCGCACCCAGACGCAACAAAGCCCGCGTCGTCCGCGGGCTTTGTCAGAAACCAGTGTGGCCGGCCGAAGCGCGTACTGGGGGGGCTGGGGGGGCTGATGGATACCCAGCACGAGCCTTTCTCCGGCCGGCCACGGAACTAAGGTCGCGCCGCAATACGGCGAACGCAAGCACGAATTCGGGCGGAATGGCGTCCCATCCCATTTGTAATAATCTTACAAATCCGCTTTGCTCATTCCCACGCGTTGAGCGCGAGTGAGTGAAGGTCGGCGATGAGCGGGCGCACCGTCTTTTTCGAGCGTCTCGAGCTTGATCGATTGATGCGGTTCTACGGCAGAATGGTCGCTGCGGGCGAGTGGCGCGACTACGCGCTCGATGCTCTGCCGGATCGCGCGGTGTTTAGCGTTTACCGCCGCGCCAGCGAAGCTCCGCTCTATCAAATCGAGAAAAGGCCCGAGAACAAGCAGGGGCTTTACAGCGTGCACGCGGTGGATGGACGCGTTCTCCGCCGCGGCCAAGACTTGGAACGCGTCATCGCCGTGCTCGCGCCGAAGCACATGCGGGTGGTCGGAGACTAGACCGAAGGGCCTATGCCCAAGAAAAAACGCCCCGGCCAGAGCCGGGGCGTTCGCAGTTCCTGGTCTTGAGTGGGACGCCTCAATTGCGCGGCGACAACAGGCTCAAGATGAATTGGAACAGGTTCACGAAGTTGATGTAGAGGCTGAGCGCGCCGAACGTGGTGGCGACCGACATTGCCCGCTCGTTGCCGCCCAGCTGATAGTACATGAACTTCAGCCGTTGCGTGTCGAAGGCGACCAAGCCCGCGAACACGAGGACGCCGATCACCGAGATCGCAAAGCCGAGCGCGCTGCTCTGCATGAACATGTTCACGATCGACGCGATGATCAGGCCCACAAGGCCCATGATCAAGAACGTGCCGAAGCCGGTCAGGTCCTTCTTGGTGGTGTAGCCCCACAGCGAAAGCGCGCCGAACGACGCCGCCGTGATCAAGAACGCCTTGGCCACCAGCGTCATGCCGTCGGGAATGCGCGCGTAGGCGTAAACCAGCGCGCCCATGCCCACGCCGATCAGGGTGACGACGCTCCAATAGACCAAGTTGGCGCCGACGGGCGACGGGTTGCGCATCGCGAAGCTCGAAACGAGCAGGATCGCCAGCGGGCCGAACATGACGAGGTAAGCCTGCGGCCCGCCAAAGATCGCCGCCATCAGCGACGGGGTCGTGCCGACGACCCAGGCCAGCGCGCCTGAGAGAAGCAGGCCGAAGGCCATCTTGTTGTAGACGCCCAGCATGAAGCTGCGCAGGCCGGCGTCGACCGCCATATCCGCGCGACCGGTCGGGATCGGCCTGGCCTGGGAGTGGTAGTCGCTCATCCAAATCTCCTTCTCGCAGGGGAATCCTGCGCTCACGGCGCCATATATGGCCGTCACTGTCCCGTCCCGCAAGGAAAACGGGCCGCTGGTTTCGGTTGCGGATGCTACTTGCCGCGCCCACAATCAGGGTTAACGAGCGGCGGGAACCTGACTGCGCGGTAAGCGCGTTTCGCCAGCACGTGGTTGCGCCTGCCCGAAGGGGCCAGGTGGACGCTCGAATCGCGCTACGAGCGGGCGCGGAGGAGCCGGGGTGGCTGACGAAGACGATCCGAATGCGCCAGGGGACGATCCGGCCGCAAAGCCACCGCAGGGCGAGGAGTCCGCGCGCGCGGACGCTGTCCCCGAGCCGGCGGCGCCCGATCCAGACGCCGATCTCTTCGCGGCCCGGGACGAGGCCGCTGCGGAGGAACCCGAGGCCGTCGCCGCGAGTGAAGAAGCGGAGCCCGCTTCCGCGGCAGCGGAGCCGCCAGGGAACGTCCCGCCGCCGGGATTTTTCCGCGACGCCGGTGAAGAGGAGCCCAGCGACGCGCCGCCTTCCCTCTTTGGCCGCATTGGCGCCCGCGTGTCGCAGACTTCGCGCGACGCATGGAAGGCGCTTGAACCTGGCTGGGTTGGTTTCTGGGGCGGCGTGCGCGGCATCGGCATCGCCATCTGGCGGCGCGTGCGCGGCGTCAAAGGCCCGCGCAATATGCGCGAAGCCGCCGTGTGGAGCGGCTGGACGGCGGCCGGCATCGTCGCCGTCATCGTCGGCTTCTTCTTCTTCGTCACCTGGGGCATGCCGTCGACGGACGATCTCTGGGAAGCGCGCAACGGCCAGTCGATCACCTTCCTTGATCGCAATGGCAACGTGATCCTGCGCGAAGGCGCGCAGAACGCACCGCCGGTCGATCTCGCCTCCCTGCCCCCTTATGTGGCGCAAGCGTTCGTCGCCATCGAGGACCGGCGCTTTTATCGCCACTTCGGCGTCGACTTCGGCGGCATGATGCGCGCCGGCGCCGAGAACTTTCGCGCCGGCCGCGTCGTGCAGGGCGGCTCCACCATCACGCAGCAATTGGCCAAGAACCTGTTCTTGACCAACGAGCGCTCCTGGCGCCGCAAGGCGCAGGAAGTGATGATGGCGATCTGGCTGGAGACGCGCTTCAGTAAGGAAGAAATTCTCGCCCTCTACTTAAGCCGCGTCTACTTTGGCGCCGGCGCCTATGGGATCGAAGCCGCCGCGGAACGCTACTTCGACCGCCCCGCGCGCGAGCTCACCTTGCTGCAGTCGGCGATGATCGCCGGTCTGGTGAAAGCCCCGTCGCGGCTTAACCCCGCGCGCCAAGACATCGCGGCGGCGCGCGACCGAGCCACGGTCGTCCTCAACGAGATGGTCGCCCTGGGTTACATCCAGGCCGCCCAGCGCGACGCGGCGCTGGGCGAGGAATTGCTCATCAGCCGCCGTAATCCCGCAGGCGTGCTCAGCTATTTTCGCGACTGGATCGACCCGCTGTTGAACCAGGTAGTCGGCCAGCAGCGCGACGACTTCATCGTCGAAACCACGATCGACATTCACGCGCAGCGCGCGGGCGCGCAGGCGGTCGAGCAGGTGCTGGCGGAACAAGGCGAGGACCGCCGCGTCGGCCAAGCCGCGCTCGTCTCGCTCGACGACACCGGCGGCGTCATCGCCATGGTCGGCGGTCGCGACTACGACGTCAGCCAATTCAACCGCGCTACGCAAGCCCGCCGCCAGCCTGGATCGTCCTTCAAGTACTTCATCTACCTCGCCGCCATGGAAAACGGCTTGACGCCGTGGAGCGTGCGCGAGGACGCGCCGATCACCATCGGCGATTGGACGCCCGGCAATTACGAGGACACCTACCACGGCGCAACCGAACTCACGCGCGCGTTCGCGCTCTCCTACAACATGGTCGCCATCCGCGTGGCCAACGAGATCGGCGGCGATCGTGTGATCGAGGTGGCGCGGCGGCTGGGCGTTACCTCGCCGCTTGAGGATTATCGATCGCTAGCGCTCGGGGCGCAGGAGATCACATTGTTGGAGATGACGCAGGCCTACGGCGCGATGGCGGCCGGCGGTTATCGAGTTGAGCCGCACGGCGTCGTGCGAATCCGCCGCGCCAATTCAAACGAGACCATGTGGTCTTGGCGTCCGGAGCGGCGCGAACGCGTGATCGAGGCGCAGCCGCTGCGCTACATGAATCACCTGATGCGCCGCGTCGTCGATGCGGGCACCGGCACGCGGGCGCGCTTGGAGGGCCGCGGCGTCGGCGGCAAGACCGGCACCGGCAACGACTATCGCGACGCGTGGTTCATCGGCTTTACGCCCGGCATCGTCACCGGCGTGTGGGTCGGCAACGACAATTTCACCGAGACCGCGCGCGTCACCGGCGGCTCGCTGCCGGCGGACATCTGGGCGCGCTTCATGCCCGTCGCCGTACGCAATCTGCCGCCGAGGCAACTCGAAATGCCCGGGCCCGGCGATTACGGAACAGGCGCGCCCGATCCGGAAACGCCCACCATCACCGCCGTAGGCGCGCCGATTGGCGCCACCATCGGCGTCACCCCGCCGCCTCCGGACGACGCGGACCGCTCGCTCGATTTCGGTCCCGAGGGCTGACAACGCACGCGCTGAATGCGCCTGCTGACAGCTTCCCTACCGCCGGTTAATGTCGCTTCGTAAACGACATTCAAGGCGCTGGGAGGCGTGATCCATGATCCGGTCGTTGCTTGCCGCGGTTGCGGTTCTTTTTCTCTGCACCGCATCGGGAGCGAGCGCGCAACAGGCGCAGCGCTTGACCGCCGCCGACTTTTCCCAGCGCGACGCATTCTGGAGCGCCTCTCTGTCGCCGGATGGGCGCTTCATCGCTGCGATTCAATCGGTGGATCAAGGCGAAGCGCTCGTCATCATCGATTGGCGCGCGCGCCGCAGCCAGGCCATCCAGCTGGCGCGCGCGGATCGCTCCTTGTTTCTCGAGCAAGTGGCCTGGAAGACCAACGATCGCCTGGTCTTCGTCATGCGCCAGCGTGCGACGATGCACTACGAGGGCACAGGCTCGCGAAACCGCCAGGACGAGAGCGAGGAGTTCGACGTCTATCGCATCTTCTCCGTGAACCGCGACGGTTCGGACGTCACGCAGATGTTCGAAAGCCAAGCCAATCGCCTCGCGTGGCGCGACGCCTCGATCACGCTGGTCGACATTCTGCGCGGCGACCCCAATCACGTGCTGCTGGGCACGTGGGGCCAACGCGGCTTCACGCTCTATCGGGGCAACGTCGCCACCGGTGAGGTCGAGTCGGTCGAAGACGCCGAATGGGAAACCTACCGCATGATCGTGGATCGTACGGGGCGGGCGGTGATGCGCGTTGACGCGCTGCCGTACAACTCGGGGTACAGAATTTTCCGCCGCGGCCCCAATGAGCGGCGCTGGACCGTGGCCCACGAGCTTCGCCGCTCCGCGCGTTCGGAGAACCGCGACTTCTGGCCGCTTGGGCCCGGCCCCAATCCCGGCCAGATCTATGTCGCCGCGCGCGCCGAAGGCCAGGAATACCAAGCGATCTATCTCTACGACACCGCAACCGGCGCGCTGGGCAATCCAGTTTTCCAGCATCAGAACGCAGACGCCGGCATCGCCTGGATCAACAGCAACGACAACACCCTGCTTGTCGGCTGCGGCGTCACGCAGCGCCTGGAATGCCGCGCAACGGACGCCGCCATGCAGCGTCATTTCGACGGCTTGAACACCTACTTCCAGAGCCTCGCGGACTTCGCGCTCATCAGCGTTTCGCAGGACAATCAGCTTTGGCTCATCCAGGCCGCCGGGCCGACAATTCCTGCGACGTACTACATCTACGACCTCGCGACAGCGCAGGTCTCTATTGTCGCTTCGACACAGCCCAATCTGCCCCGCCAAGCGCTCGCGCCGATGCAGATCGTCAACTACGCCGCGCGCGATGGAACGCAATTGTGGGGCTATCTGACGTTGCCGCCGGGCGCCGGGCCACGCGCGACGATCGTGCTCCCGCACGGCGGACCGTGGGCGCGCGACTCCTTCGGCTACGACCTGTTCGTGCAATTCCTGGCGACGCGCGGGTACGCGGTCTTCCAACCCAACTTCCGCGGCTCCGAAGGCTCGGGGCGCACATTCCTCGAAGCCGGCTTCCGCCAGTGGGGCGGACGCATGCAGGACGACATCACCGACGGCGTGCGGCAATTGATCGAGACGGGCGTCGCCGACGCAAACCGTATTTGCATCGCCGGCATCTCGTACGGCGGCTACGCCGCGTTGGCGGGCGCTGCGCAGACGCCGGACCTCTACCGGTGCGCGATCTCGATTGCCGGTTTGTCCGATTTGCCGGAACTGCTGGAGAGCGAGCGCGCCGACGCCGGGCGCCGGTCGGCGCTCTACGCCTACCTCGTCGAGCGCATCGGCGATCCGTCCACGGACCGGGACGCGCTGATCGCGGCATCGCCCCGCCGCCAGGTGGACAACATCCGGGCCCCGATCCTGCTGGTGCACGGCGAGCGCGACGATGTGGCGCTAACCTCGCAGTCCGAACGTATGCGCGATGCGCTGACCAGAGCCGGTAAGCCGGTGCAATACGTGGGTATCCCCAACGCGTATCATCCCTGGGATGGCTGGACGACCGGCGACCTCCACCGCCTGCTCCAGGAAACCGAGCGCTTCCTGGCGGAGCACAACCCGCCCTAGCCTGCGCTGGCGGGCTGACACCGCCCTGGGCGTTCGCTAAACCGAAACCACGAGGCGACCGTATCCACGTGTCGTTTGGGGGAACTACATGGTTCGCACATTCCTGGCCCTGATCGGGGCCGCCTTTGTTTTGGCCCTGCCGGCGGCTGCGCAACAGCAGCGCGCGCCCATCGATTGGTTCATGGGCTATGACAATTTCCGCGGCACGGACATGTCGCCCAACGGACGCTACATCGCCACCATCCGCCGCGACGCAACGGGCGACGTGCTGCTCGTGATCGACATGGACACGCGCCAGACGCGCGCGGTTCAGTCGGCCCGCGCCGACCAGAACATGGAACTCACCTTCGTCGATTTCAAAGGCGATGACCGCATCGTCTTTGGCGTGCGCCAGAAGGTCCACGTCATTCCCGACACTTCGGACTCCGTGCGGCGCACGCGGCGCGTCGACGACGCCTTCGAATGGGTGGGACGCGTCTATGCGAGCAATCTCGACGGAAGCAACGCCATTTCGCTCTACGATCCCTCGTCGCAACAAGGATATCCGCGCTGGCTCAGCGCCAACGTCGTCAGCCTGCTGCCGACCGACGACGACCACATCCTGCTGATCGCGCCGAAGTCGGGCGGATCGGACCTCTGGCGCGTGAATGTGCGCACCGGGGAGCACACGACGATCGACAGCGGCGGGCTCTACACCTTCAACTGGATCGTCGACGTCGACGGCATTCCGGTGCTGCGCCAAGACATCATCGCCGGCGGCCGCGGCTATGCGTGGTTGCGCCGCCCGCGCGGCTCTGACGATTGGACCGAAATCGTGCGCTTCCGCGGCGCGTCCGGCGCCAATTCCGGTCCGACCTTCCAGGGCGTCGGCCCGGCGACGCAACCGGGCCAGGTGTTCGTCCTCGCCCGCCGCGACGGCACCGACACCAGCGGCCTCTACGTGTTCGACGCCAACACCGGCGAATATGTACAAACCATCCAGACCAACGCCGACTTCGACGTTTCCAGCGCCATCCGCGACGTCGAGCGCAACACCGTGCTCGCCGCCTGCTGGTGGGGCTACATGTGGGAGTGCCACGCCAAGGACGAGGCCTTCGGCCGGGACTGGGCCGCGCTCACCCAAGCGCTCGGTGACCAGGTCAATGTCCGCTTCATCACGAGCGGTCGCGACGACGCCTCGCGCTGGCTGGTGCACACGGACGGTCCGCAGGACCTCGGCACTTACTACCTGTTCGACACGCACGCGCGCACGCTCAACGTGCTGATGCGCCAGCGCCCGGACTCCAATCCGGCGCAACTGCCGACGCAACGCGTCGTCCGCTACACGGCGAGCGACGGCCGCCAGCTCTGGGGCTATCTCTGGATTCCGCCTGGCGTCACCAACGCGACGAACCTGCCGATGATCGTCGTGCCGCACGGCGGACCTGAGGGCCGCGACGTGTGGGGCTTCGATCCGTTCGCGATCACGTTTGCAAGCCAAGGCTACGCGGTGTTCCAGCCGAACTTCCGCGGCGGCGGCGGTTTCGGGCGCGCGTTCGTCGAAGCGGGCCACCGCCAGTGGGGCCAGCGCATGCAGGACGATGTCGCCGACGGCACGCGATACCTGATCCAGCAAGGCATTGCCGACGCCAACCGCGTGTGCATTACCGGTTGGTCCTACGGCGGCTACGTCGCCTTCACCGCGTCGTTCAAGAACACAGACCTCTTCCGCTGCTCCATCGCCGGCGCAGGCGTGTCCGATCTTCCGGAGATGTTGCGCTGGGTGCGCGCGGGTTCGAGCGAAGCAGATGTCGCCGCCGGCGGCGGCCAGGGTTCGCAAAGCATCTCGTATCGGTATTGGACCGAAGCCATCGGCGACCCGGGCCGCGACCGCGATGTGCTGATCGCCAATTCAGCGGCGCGCAATGCCGACCGCGTCACCATTCCGCTCCTCATCATCCATGGCGAGGAAGACGAAACCGTGCCGCTCGAGCAAAGCGAGATCATGGTGCGCGCGATGCAGCAGGCCGGGCGTCCGGTGCGGCTGATCGAGCTTGCCAACACCAACCACAACTTCACGCCCGATCAGGGCGATGCGTGGCGCATGGTGATGAACGAGGCGCTCGCCTTCTACGCCCAACACATCGGCCCAGGCGTCACGCCCGGCAGCCAATAAGTCTCCGGCCCTGAACCGGCGGCGCGACCGTTCGCGCCGCCGGTTCGGTTCGAGAAGCGCGGTGGCCTCGACCGCACGACATGGCTACACTTGCGCTGTCTGCGGGGGCTCTCATGCACCAGGTACACCCATCGGCGCTTACGCCTTTGGTCGCGTTCGCGCTCTGGGCGGTGCTGCTCGCTTTTCTGCTGGCGTTCGCGCGCGTTGGCGCCATGCGGGCTGAGCGGCGCGCCGTGAACACATTCCGCGCCATAGGCGACACAGCTCGACTCGACCAGTTCTCCCGCGCGCACATGAACACGCTCGAGAACCTGCCGATCTTCGCCGTCGTGTATCTCGCCGCCCTGTGGACGGACGCAGCCGCGCCCGTCGTCGCGCTCGGATGGACCGTCCTCGCCGCGCGCGCAGTTCAGTCGCTGATTCACATCGGTTCCGTGACCGTGCCCGCCGTGCAGGCGCGCGCCGCCATGCAATTTGTGCAGTTCATCTGTTTTGTTTGGTTAGGCGCCGCGGCGCTGATCGCGGCGAATGCCTGAGGGAGCATGTCGATGCAGTGGGCCAATACCGAACGGGGCTATGGCTGGATTGCGATTGGGTTGCACTGGCTCTCGGTGATCGCGATCGTGATCATGCTGGTCACGGGCTTCCGCGCCGATTTCGCCGGCGACGCCGGCGACCGCGCAGCGCGCTCCATGCTGATGGGCTGGCACATCTCGGTCGGCGCGGTGGCTGTGCTCCTGCTCGGCGCGCGGATCGCCTCGAGTTGGCTCCAGCCTCGCCCCGCGCCGATCGAACAACCGCGCGCGCTGCAGATGCTGGCGTCGCTGACGCACAACCTGCTCCTCATCGCGATCCTGGTTCAGATCGTGTCCGGACCGCTCGCGATCTGGTCCGGCGGCCGTGCGATCAACGTGTTCGACGTGTTTGCGATTCCCAGCCCCTTCGCAGCGCGCAATGAGGGCGTTCACGAGGCCGCGGAACTGATGCACAGCATCGGCCGCTGGGCGATTATCGGCCTTTGCGCGCTGCACATCGTCGCGGTGATCAAGCATGCGATCGACCGCAAGGGCGTGCTGAAGCGGATGCTCTCGCCGGCCGCCTAGCGCACCAAGCCCACGGCGTGCAGTTGGCAGCCGTGCTCGTGCAGCCAAGCGCGGCCGCGCTCATAGTCGGGCATGCAGCGCTTCACTTGCGTCCAGAACCGGCGCGAGTGGTTCATCTCGCGCAAATGCGCGGTTTCGTGCGCGGCCAGATAGTCCAGCACGTAAGGCGGCGCCAGAATGAGCCGCCACGAGAACGACAGCACGCCGTCGACGGAGCACGAACCCCAACGCGATCGCAGTTCCTTCACCTGAATGCGATCGGGCTTCACGCCCAGCGTTACCGCGTGATGCGCCACGCGATCGATCAAGTGTTCGCGCGCCTGGTCCTTGAAAAAGCGCAACAGCCGCGCCTCGAACAACGCAGGATCGGGCGCGGGCACAATCAGGCGCGGAATGAGGCCGGGCTCGATGCGTGCGGGCCCGCGGCCACGCTCCATCGCAAGCTCATGTTCGATGCCCTGAAACCCGACGAACGCGCCGGGGGTGAGCGACACCCCCCTCGGCAGGCGCGCGAGTTCCTGCGCGATCCAACCCGCACGCTCGGCAGCGAATTGCGCCGCATGCTTCAGGTGACGCTTGCTCGGCGCGGTGGCGATGGCTTGCCTGCGGGTCGGATCGATGCGCACCGACACGTGACGCGCGCGCGGGTTGACGATCAGCTTCACGGGCACGCGGCGTCCGTCGACGGTCACGACTTCCGTCTCCGTCGGCGTGTCCGCCTTCCGCTGCGAATCGAAGCGCATACGCAAGAATCTCACGAACCGCGCCGTCCCGCACCCACGCCCGCGCACGGCGCTGCGCAGGAAGGTGAAGAGATTCCCATTCGAGCGGACGTCCGGCGCAACGGCGCGGTTCGTTGCGAGATCGATGTCGAAATGAGGCGCCTCGGCCGCCCTCCTCAGCTCCGCTGGGCGGGCCGCCGAAAGGGTCACTCGCCGACGAGTTTGAGTTTCGCCTTGCGCGCCGCCGCCGCACGCGACGCAGGCGACTGATAGGCGCGCATGAACTCGCGCACCCGCGGATAGATCTCGGTGCGGAAGCGCCGGCCGCTGAACACGCCGTAGTGGCCGACGCCGGGCTGGATGTAGTCGCGGCGCATGGCTTCGGGGATGTTCACGCAGATGTCGTGCGCGGCTTGCGTCTGGCCGATGCCGGAAATGTCGTCGTTCTCGCCTTCCACCGTCAACAGCGCGGTGCGCGCGATCGCCGCCGGATCCACGCGGACGCCGCGGTGCATGAGCTCCCCGTTGGCGAGCGCATAACGCTGGAACACCTCGATCAGCGTCTGAATGTAGAATTCCTCGGTGAGGTCCATCACCGCGAGATACTCGTCGTAGAAGTCGCGGTGCCTTTCGGCGCTGTCGCCGTCGCCCTTCACCAGGTTCTGGAAATAGGCGGAGTGCGCGTCGACGTGGCGCGACAGGTTCATGCCCATGAAGCTGGCAAGCTGCAGAAAGCCCGGATAGACGCGCCGGAACGCGCCCGGATAGAGCGCAGGCACGGTGTGGATCATGTTCTGCTTGAACCACTCGATGTCGCGGTTCTCGGCAAGCTTGTTCGGCGCGGTCGGCGATCTGCGCGCGTCGATCGGCGAGCCCATGATCGTCATGGTCGCCGGCGTGCACGGATCGTCTTCCTGCGCCATGAGCGACACCGCGGCGAGCACGAGCGGACCTGGCTGGCAGACCGCCACCACATGCGTCTGCGGCCCCAGCGCGCGGATCATGCCCATGACATGATCGATGTAGTCGTGGAGATCGAAGCGCCCCGCAATCACCGGCACCATGCGCGCGTCGGCCCAGTCGGTCACATACACTTCGTGGTCGGGCAGAAACGCATTCACCGTGTCGCGCAGCAACGTCGCGTAGTGGCCCGACATCGGCGCCACGATCATGACGGTGGGATCGGTCCTCGTTCCGCGCGCAATCTTCAACGCGTCCGCGTCGCGCTCGAAATGCACCAGGTTGCACCACGGCGACGACCACGCCGTCTTCGGCGTCACGCCGACCTGCACGCCGTCGATGCTCGTGAAGGGAAGGTTCCAGCCCGGCTTGCGGTAGCGCCGGGTCATCGACTCGAAGAGGTCGGACGCCGCCGCGGCCGTTCGCGCGATGTCGGTCGCCGCCACCGGATTCAGCGGCGAGCGCAGCATGCTCGACTGCATCATTGCGGCGATGCGGAGCGGCGCCACCGAGAGGTGGCCCAGTTCGTATAGCGAATAGAGCATGTCGCCCCTTCGTGTTGCGGCGCAGCAATCCTCGCCGGATACTGCGCGGTCCCCCGTTTCCAACAAGCTAAGACGTCCAACCAGGCGCATTGCTGCACCGCCGCCTCGCCCCCGCGGCTAGTCGAACGTCCCAACGGCGCGCCAGGTCCCCTAACTGGCCGGGCGCACCGGTCAAAACGTAATATGAGCTACAGTTAACGCCAAGGCCCCCTAAGCAGCCTGACGCAGTCCGGCTGAAATGCAGGCGGCGATCTCGGCAGGCGGGACCGCAATCATCGGGCTGCGCGGATCGTCCTCGCGCTCCCTCCGGATGGTCTGAACGATGGAAACGGTCCGCCAATTGCCGTCCAGCACATAGAGGAACGACGAGTGGTCGACGTTGTAGACGTCGTCCGGCGCGCCCGGGATGTTGGCGCGCACAGCGGTGACACGGAACGCCGCAATCGCCGCGTCCACCTGCTCCCGGCTGCCGCTCAGCCCGATCAGGCCGGGCGGAAAACCGCTTGTCTGGACGTAATCGCGCATGAGCGCCGGCGTATCCCGCTCGGGATCCACGGTCACCAGAACCGGCCGCACATCGGTGCGCACCTGCTTCAACGCCTCAGCTAGCGTCAGCATGCTCGTCGGGCATACGTCAGGGCAGTGCGCAAAACCAAAATACACGACCGTGGGGCGCCCCGCGAAATCTGCCTGCGTCACCGCTGCGCCGTCGCCGCCCACCAGATCGATCGGCCCCCCGATCTGCTGCAGGCCGCCTAGCGTGCACTCGCGGCCTACCGCCACATCATCGCCGTTGCGGCCTACGACCAGCATCGTGCCGAGCCCGGCCAGAACGGCCGCGGCTAACGCCGGCACGACGGCGCGCGTCAAGTTGCGGCGCGGTGTCTCAGTCTCGCCCATCCGCAAAGCTTAGCCGTCCGCCGTGCACAGGTGGCAACGCGGCGCGAGCGCGCAGGGCGTGTTGCCGCAGGGTTGAGCATTGCTGCGAAACAGATGCATGTGCCGCACAATGAAGCGCTGGCGGCTCACTCTCGGCGTACTGGCGGGCCTAACGTGTGTCGCGCTTGCGACAACGCTTGCGCCGCGCCTCTTCTCGCGCGACCCGGATCGGGCCTGCTTTACGCGCGAATTCGAAAGCTCGCGCTTCATCGTGTGCACTTTCGACGCGCGCACCCAGGAACTGCGCTTGGCTTCTCGTGGGCCCAGTGGCGACTACCTGCGCGGCTTCGATGCGCTCGCGCACGCTTGGGGCGACGACGCGGCGCGCATCCGCTTCGCCATGAACGCGGGCATGTTCGATGACGCCGGCGCGCCGATAGGTCTCTACGTCGAAGACGGCGACGAACAACACGTCCTGCGTCTCACAGACGGACCCGGCAATTTCCACATGAAGCCCAATGGCGTGTTTTGGCAGGCGCCCGACGGCGCCTTGCACATTTCGACCTCCGAGGCCTTCGCCGAGCTCCGGCCACGCGCGCGCTACGCCACACAGTCCGGGCCGATGCTGCTGATCAATGGCGCGCTGCACCCCCGCTTCGCGGACGACGGACCCTCACGCTACGTTCGCAACGGCGTTGGCCTACGCGACGCGCGCACCGCATATTTCGTCATCAGCTCGGGCGTCGTGTCGTTCGGCCGCTTCGCACGCTTCTTTCGCGACGAGCTTGGCTGCCGCGACGCCCTCTTCTTTGACGGCGCGGTGTCCAGCGCCTGGATTCCGGAGATGCGCCGCAGTGACGACGTCCATGCGCTGGGACCGATGGTGGTCGTGCTGTCGCCCCCGCGCCGCTGAGCGAGCTTGGTCCCGAGGCGAATCGCGTTCGACGGACGCGATGATCTTGCGGTCCGGCTGGGCGTTGTCACGACCCGCTTGAGCAAAGGCCCAGACCCAGCGCATGACATGACGGCCATGGCGCTCTCTGCTCCCCCGCCCCTGCCCGCCGCCACGTTCTGGACCGCCCAGAGCCGGGTCCGCGTTCGGACTCTGATCCTGCTCCGCTGGCTGGCGATCCTCGGTCAGACGGCGGCGGTGCTGTTCGTCGCCTTCTGGCTTGGCGTGGATCTGCCCGTGGGCTGGGCGCTGACGGCCATCGGCGCCTCGGTCGCACTCAACCTCGCCCTCATCGCCGCGCGCCGTTCGCAAGAATTGGCGCGCGAGTGGGAGGCCGCGGCGCTGCTCGGCTACGACGTCGTCCAGTTGGCCGTGTTGCTCGCGCTGACCGGCGGCCTCCAGAATCCGTTCGTGTTTCTTTTCGTAGCGCCGGTCGCGGTGTCAGCGACGATCCTTCGTCCTGCCGTGACGGCGATGCTTGCGGCCCTCACGTTTGCGTGCGTCGGCGCCATTAGCGTGTGGCGATTGCCGTTGCCTTGGCCGGAGGGGGAGGCCTTCGAGCTGCCGGCGCTCTACCAGATGGGCATCGCCGCCGCAGTCCTCGTTGGCCTCGGGTTCACCAGCGTGTACGCGTGGCGGGTCGCGGCCGAAGAGGAACGCCTCAACATTGCGCTCTCGGCAGTGCAGGCGGTGCTCGCGCGCGAGCAGACTCTTTCCGCGCTCGGCGGCTTGGCCGCGGCGGCCGCGCACGAACTCGGCACGCCACTGGCGACGATCCATCTCGTCGCAAAAGAAATGGTCCGCGGCGTTCCCCCCGACGATCCGCGGGCGGAGGACCTCAACCTGCTCGTGACCCAAAGCGAACGCTGTCGCGCCATTCTCGCGCAACTCTCAGCGAACCGTGAACAAGGCGACGTGATGCTGCAACGCGCGCCGATCCGTTCGATGCTCGAGGAAGTCATCGAGCCGCACGAGGGGCTCGGCGCTGAAATTGTCATCGATGCAAAG
Organism: Hyphomonadaceae bacterium; assembly: GCA_050182055.1. GTDB lineage: Bacteria > Pseudomonadota > Alphaproteobacteria > Caulobacterales > Aquidulcibacteraceae > Vitreimonas. Next base: position 12,375 of record JBFXCP010000020.1, on the reverse strand, counting down.
GGCGACGGTCCGTTGGATGTCCGGCGCATGCCCGAGATCGTGCATTCGCTCGGCGGCATTGTGGAGAACGCCGTCGGCTTCGCCAAAACGCGCGTCGACATCGAGGCCCGCTGGGACGCTGACTCAATCGAGATTACCGTGCGCGACGACGGCCCCGGCTTCGCGCCTGGCGTCATTCACCGATTGGGCGAGCCTTATTTGACCGAACGCGACCAAGAAGGCGCCGCCGGCGGCCTGGGCCTCGGCTTCTTCATCTCGAAAACGCTTCTCGAGCGAACCGGCGCCAAGCTTGAAATGCGCAACCGCCGGCCGCCGAACGAGGGCGCGGTGGTGAAAGTCCGCTGGCCGCGTTCGTCGATCGAGGCGCCGAAGCTTTGATCCGGCGAAAAATGCGCTAGATACGGACCGCGGAGCCAGGACCCGATGACTGACGTGCCCCCGGAAGGCGACAAGACCCTTTTGATCCTCGATGACGACGCTGCGTTCCGCACGCGCCTGGCGCGGGCGCTGGAGAGTCGTGGGTTCGAGGTGACGGCGGTTGGCAGCGTCTCCGAGGCGTCGGAGATCGCCGCGAAGTCGCCCCCCGCCTATGCGGTTCTCGATCTCCGACTCGAAGACGGCTCCGGGCTCGGCGTCGTCGAGGCGTTGAACAAGAGCCGGCCCGATTGCCGGGTCGTGATGCTGACCGGCTATGGCGCCATCGCGACAGCCGTCGCCGCGGTGAAAGCCGGCGCCCTCGACTATCTCGCCAAGCCCGCCGACCCCGAGGACATCGTCAAGGCGCTGCTGGCTTCTCCGGACGAGAAACCGGAGCCGCCGGACAACCCGATGAGCGCCGATCGTATCCGCTGGGAACACATCCAGCGTGTCTACGAACTCTGCGGCCATAATGTCAGCGAGACCGCGCGCCGGCTGAACATGCACCGCCGGACGCTGCAGCGCATTCTGGCGAAACGCGCGCCGCGCTAAGCAGATACGGACCGCCGGCGCCCCGCCGGCATGCAGCAGATCGAACACACGCCGGCGCCGCGCCGCCGCCATGCCGGCGGGGCGCCGGCGGTCCGTGCTTTCCTGCTTATCAACACTGGACTCCATAGCGCCACTCGCGCCTATCTCTGCCAATCTCCGGCCAAGTCGCGGTTTTGTCCTGGCTCGAGAGTCCAGATATTTGTCGATCAGGCGTAGAGCAGATATCCCGCCCGTTCCGCCGCCCACGCCTGCTCGTCCGGGAGCGCGATCGCATCGAGATCGGCGGGGGCTGCGTTGGAATCGTCCACCCATTCGCGCAGCAGCGGCGAGCCGTTGATGACGTCGATCGGCAACTTGCCGAACGCGTACTCGTACGGAAAGTCGCGCCATAGCTCGTAACCGGGGTAAAGCTTGCGGATCGCCTTGAAGGCGAGCGCCTGCACGCGCCACGGCTTGAATGCATAATGGTCGTAGTGATCCGGCGTCTCGCAGTGGATCTGCACGCCATGGCACAGCCTCTTGACGTGCTTGTGGAAGGTCGGCTCGAACCAGCACTCGCGGAGCGCACAGCCTCTGAGCCAATCCGGCGCCAGCGCGTGCATTTCCCTGATCACGGCGCGCGCATCGATGTCCGGCGCGCCGAACAACTCAAGTGGCCGCGTGGTGCCGCGCCCTTCGCTCAAGGTTGCGCCCTCCAGCATCACCGTGCCGGCGTAGGCGCGCGCCATCCATAGGTTCGGCGCGTTCGGCGAAGGATTGATCCAGGCCCGCTCGCCCAACGGCCAGCCAAAGCCCGGCGCAGCATCCGGTCGATAGCCCTCCATCTCGATGACGCGGTAGGCGACGTCGAGCTTGAAATGCGCGATGAACCACAAGCCAAGCTCGCCCAGCGTCAGCCCGTGGCGCATCGGCATCGGCCCTGCGCCCACGAAGCTCTCCCAGCCGGGCCTGAGCGTCAGACCTTCAATCGGCCGCCCGGCGGGGTTCGGCCGATCCAGCACCCACACTTCCTTGCCGTCTCGGGCGCACGCTTCGAGCATGTAGAGCAGCGTGGTGATGAAGGTATAGATGCGGCAGCCGACGTCCTGCAGGTCGATCAGCACGACGTCGAAGGTCGACATCATCTGCCCCGTAGGCCGGCGCACGTCGCCGTAAAGCGAAAATACCGGCACGTTGTAGAGCGGATCGGTGTAGTCCGCCGTCTCCATCATGTTGTCCTGCTGATCCCCCCGCATCCCATGCTGCGGCCCAAAAATCGCACCCACCCGAATGTCGCCTTGCACCATCAGCGCATCGAGCGAATGCGTGAGATTCGCTGTTACCGACGCCGGGTGCCCCAAAAGCGCGACGCGTTTTCCCTGCAGCGGCGCGCGCAGCGCGGGATCGGTCAGCAAACGATCAATGCCGAACTTCATGGCGCCTCCAATACAAAGCCACTGGCGTGGTGAAAGTCCGGCTTACCTGGCGGGTGTGCCAGCGCCCAGTACGACTTCGCGCCGCTCGTTTCCTCGATCACTGCAGACAGACCAATGCGCCACACGCCGGCGGCGCCGGGCCGCACTACGGCGCTCAGTTCGAGCCAACCGTCACCGACGTCGGTCGCGCACTCGAGTGCAGACACTTCAAAGTTCCGCATTCCGGCGCGATAACCCGTGAATGCGTACGCGGCCCATTGCGTCGACGGCGAAAAATTGAACTCGCAGTACCCATCATCCAACGCGCCCCGCACGAACGCCTCAAAACACGTGTGCCGCCACAAATCGTCGGCGCGCTCGGGGTAGGCGGGCGCCGGGACGAGAACCGCCTCGGTGCGCCCGATCAAGCGATAGCGCAGGCGCAAGACGCCTCCCGTTCGCTCGGCGTCGGCGTCGATGGCAGTGACCGCCGCGGAGCGGCAATCGGGGTGCTGGATCAGCGCGGGCATTTGGCTACTTGTGGGACGCCAACCGTTAACATGGCGTCGTCGCCTCACCCATCCTCGCCACACTTGTCGGCGTCGCGCGGCTGGTCAGAGGCCCCTTTTGCCGCTAACTCGCCGCCATGACGACCGCCACGCTTCAATCCCGGTTTCTCCGCGATGTCACCGCGCGCGGGCAGTTTCACCAGTGCACTGATCTGGAAGGCTTGGATCAAGCCGCCGTCGCGGGCGTCACCGGATATATCGGATTCGACATGACGGCGCCGAGCCTCCATGTCGGCAATCTGACGCAGATCATGTACCTACGCCGCCTCCAGCAAGCGGGCGGCAAGCCGATCGTGCTCCTGGGCGGCGGCACCACGCGCGTCGGCGACCCGTCCGGCAAAGAGGAGATGCGCCAGCTTCTGAGCGACGAGCAGATCGCCAAGAACGCGAGCACTATCCGGGGCACATTCGAGAAATTCCTGAGCTTCGGGGCGGGCAAATCCGACGCCATTCTAGTTGACAATTCCGAATGGCTGTTGCCGCTCAACTATCTCGACTTCCTGCGTACCGTTGGCCGGCACATGTCTGTCAACCGCATGCTGTCGATGGACTCTGTGAAGCTCCGCCTCGAGCGCGAGCAGCCGATGAGCTTCATCGAGTTCAACTACATGATCCTGCAGGCCTACGACTTCGTAGAGCTGAAGAAACGCTACGACTGCGCTCTACAGATGGGCGGTTCGGATCAGTGGGGCAACATCGTCAACGGCGTTGAACTCGGCCGGCGTATGGAAGGCTTCGATCTCTTTGGCCTGACACAACCGCTCATCACCACTGCTAGCGGCGCAAAGATGGGCAAGACCGCTCAAGGCGCGGTGTGGCTCAACGCCGATATGCTGAGCCCGTACGATTACTGGCAGTATTGGCGCAATACCGAGGACGCGGACGTTGGCCGCTTCCTCAAGATTTTCACCGACCTCTCGCTTCAAGAGATCGCACGCCTAGAGGCGCTTGAAGGCGCCGAAGTAAACGACGCCAAGAAAATTCTAGCAACTGAAGCCACCGCGCTCCTGCACGGCCGCAACGAGGCCAACAAGGCGGCAAACGCCGCGCAAGCGACGTTCGAGCAAGGCGTGGTGTCGACCGACTTGCCGGCGTATCCGGTCAGCGCCGACGAACTTGCCGCGGGCCTACGCGTCGCAGCCGCTTTCGTGCGCGCGGGTCTTGTCGCCTCGAACGGCGAAGCCAAGCGCCATATCGCCGCCGGCGCGCTGCGCATCAACGATCTGACAGTCAGCGATGAAACCGCAACGATCACCGCCGCCGATGTTGTAGACGGCGTCGTCAAGCTCTCGCTCGGCAAAAAGAAGCACGCGCTGCTGCGTCGGGACTAGCGCTCGGAGGATCGCTCATGGCGATAACGAAACGCGCGGAGACCGGCCTACTCGCAGGTGCGGTGATCGTAGGCGTCATCGCGAGCCTCACCTTTGCCCTCTCGGTTCGCGAACACGCGGCGATTGCGCCCATCCTCCTTGCACTTCCGCTCGCCGGGGTGCTGCTGTTTCTCGGTCGGCTACGCTGGTTTGGCGCGATCTACCTGATCGCGTCGATTGGCGCGGCCTACTTCCTGTCAGTCGGTGCGGCGATTCTGGTATTCAATTGGCTCGACATCGGCATGTGTCTCTTCTGCTCGCCCGAGGACGCTGCGGAGCACTTCCGGCGCACCCTCCTTAAGCAGCAACTTGTCGGCGCTACAGGCGGGCTCGTCGGCGGGTTGCTCTCTTATCTGGCGCTCATGCCCCTCGGCGCCCGTTTGCGCGACCGGCGCGCGCTTACGTTCATGGGCGTCGCCTTGCCGCTGCTCGCGCTCTGCGGGGCGGTTGGTTTTACGGGCGCGCTGCCTGGCATGACGACGCGGCTGATTGATCCCGCCGCGCCCAACGCCGCCGCGCTGCAAACGGTGCTCTTCATCGCACCGTGGCAGTTGATCTTCGGCGCCACACTCGCGGCGCTGCTCCTGCGGCACGCGCCGAAACCTAGGGCGTCGCCACCACCGCAACATCGGGCTTAGCGTCATCACCCGGCGCCTCGCCGGACATCACATCGTCGCGCACCAATGCTGGCGGCGGAGCGGCCTCTGGCTGCGGCGGCTGAGGCTCAGGTTCGGGTTCTGTCTCGAGGGCATGCGCAGCGCGCGGCTGCACGGGCTCGAAGATTCGGCGCAGGATGCCCGGCGTGAGCACGGACGCAGGATTCACACCGACCCGCGGCGCCCCCGCCGGGCCGTTGATTGAGTACGTCATCCCGAACACGCCTTCGCCGCGGCGTGATACCAAGAGATCGCCAATCACCGGCACTTCACCCAGGATCGACAGGTTCAACATCGGCGACGGCGCAACGACGCCATCGACGTCCAGATTGTCCCGATCGAGGTTGTACGAGCCCGCGCCGGTGAGCCCCAGCGAAGGACCGGCCATGCGGCCCTCCGTGAACGTGAGACGACTGCCCGAATAGACCATTTCCGCGTCGAGCGCGTTAAAGCCTATGCCGTCGCCGTTCAGCGTTTCCACCAGTCCAGTCAGCGATCCCGCGGACGACAAGAGCCGCGCCATCACGGGCAAGCGCACAACCTGGAAGTCGCGCATGTTGACGCTGAAGCGCGCGGTGCTCGGCGGGCCGCTTCGCCAATCGCCATCCGCGGAGGCGGTGCCGCCTACCACGTTCTCCGCGCCCGTGAGCGCGCGCACCGCGAAACCGGCATCGTCGGAGCGAAAGCGGATACGGCCCTGCGGGTCGGCCGGGCGCGGCCCGAGCGCCAGGGAGAAGGGGTCACCGCCGGGCGATTGACCTTCCACGCTGAGCGTCGCGAGCGCGCCACGCGCCAGCGACATGCTCACGCGCGCGTTAGAAAGCGTGGCGCCGCCGCGCATCTTCAACCGGTCGACGATCACGCTCGCACGCAATGGCGGCTGGATGCTTGGCGTCCGCGCACTTGCCGGCGCCGCGGCGGCGGGCGCGCGCGCTTGGCCCATAAAGGGAGCCGCGTCGAACAATGCGCCGCGAACATTGACATCGAGCCCGCCGTCAGGCGCCCGCGTCGCGGTCACACGCGCATCAGAGCGCCCCTCAATGGCAAGGCGCGTCATATCCAGTTCCGCGATGCGATTGTCGCGGGCGAGCCGCACACGCCCCTGCGCCGTCAAACCACCGCCACGGGCGTCGATCTCGGAGAAAATCAGTCCGCCGTCCCCATGGCGCGCAACCGTGAAGCGCGCCGAGGCGGCGACGCCCGCCCGCTTCGTCCAGAAACCGCGCGGCGCCTCCACCGCGGCGTTGGTCAGGTCGAGTTCGATACGCGCATTGTCGACATCGAAGCCCCGCCCCGCCCCGCTTACCGTCACGCCGATGCGTCCTTGCGCATATTGCGCGACGGGATAGCCCAGACGCTGCAAGTCGTCGGCATTGAAGTCGCCGGATATTTGATACTCCGACGACGCCGCTGCGCTCGCGCCCCGGCGGCCGATGTGCTCGACCCAGCGGACGTTTTCGATCGCTGAGCCGCCGGCGCGGATCGGTCCGCTGACCGTAATCGCGCGCTGATCGCCGCGGACCTGCAACTGTCCCTGCGAAAGCGCGACGCGCCGCGTCGTCATGTTGGCGCCGAAATTCTGGATGGTTCCATCGACGGTGAAACGCCAGTCCGCGAACGGAACCTCGCGCAACATCGGCCGCTGAATGCGCAGATTGATCACGCCCCGCCCCGTTGCGCTCGCCGCGTCAATCGGCAGGCGATCGCCAAGTCCCAGCGGCTCCTGCATCAAGAGTTCAACGAGACGGCGCGCATCGCCCTCGACGCGGCCGCTCAGCGTCGCCATTGCGCCCTTCGGCTTCAACCGAGGCAGTTCCACCCGGGCGTTGGTGATGGCGAGGCCGTTGATCTGGGCGCTCGGCACCGTCATTTCGAAGCTGTTGCCCCGCAGAATTGCCGCGCCGCGGCCGCCAGTCACGGGCGACATCGTCGTGATGAAACGAATTTCGCCGCCGGTGACGTTGAAGCGCACATCCATCGCCTCGTTGCGGAAGACGCCCGCCGCGAAGTCGGTCGGCCGAATGTCGAGGTTCAGCGTCGCGTCGGTGACTTGGCCACCGACGATGGCGCGCGCCAGGTACTCGCGCGCGGCTTCACCGACGCCGACGGGCCACATGTTGAGCGCCGCGCGTGCGTCCAACGCCCCGCTCACGGCGCCGCGCAACTGCACGCCGGCATGGAGACGCCGTTCCGGCCCCGCCTCGCCCCAGTAGAAACGCCCGGTCGCATCGAGCGTCGCGTCGCCCGCGCGTGCGCTCAGGCGCGAGAAACGGATCGCGCGCTCGGCCCCCACGATAGCGCCCTCTACGCGAACAGCCGACAGCGCGATGGGCTCGACAAAAGTGCCAGGCACATCGAGCCGCATCGACGGCAGCGAGATGTTGAACGCAGCCGGCGCATCCGGATCGGCGTGCATGATGGCGGAGACCGCTTGGATCCGGGCCTCGCCCGTGATGCGGGTGCGATCGCCCGCCAACGCGAGCTCATCGATGATGAGTTCGTCTGTCTCGATGTCGTAGCGGCCGTGCACGCGCCCGCCGTCGAGGCTGAAGCGGCCGCCAGCCATCTCGGCTGTACCGCGGCCAAGTATGGCTTCACCCTCGAAGCGGCTTACGCCCGCTTCGCGATCGAGCCCGATCGACACGGTGGCGGTCAGCGGCGCGTCTAGTCCAGCGAACGGGCCCAAGGCGGCCGGCGAGAACAGGGCGCGCGGACGCACTTCGGTCGCGCCGAATTCGACTACGGCGGAGCGAAAACGCGTATCGGTGCTCACGCGCAGGCTGACGGGCGCCATGCCTTGCGCGCCTTCGATGCGCGCGTTGACCTCTAGCTCGAGCGAACGTCGAGCGCGCGCGAGTTCGATGCTGGCTGTGTCGGCTGTCCAACGCCCGCCGCCGCCTTCGTCAATGATGGTGAGGTTGGCGTTGCGCAGGCTGATCTGGCGCAGGCTGCCTCCCGCGCCGATCGGCCGGAACGCGGCCTCCATGCCGTCCAGCAACCGCGCTACCCGCACTTCCAGCGGATCGTCGGATGGATTGGGCGGCAGGATGATATCGGCCGGCGCGCCCTCGGGTCCGAACGCCACATGCACCGCGCCATCAGGCTTGCGGGTGAGCGTGATCTGGCCGCCGTCAAAATCGGCCCGAACGACCTGCACGCGCCCAATCAGCAAGGGTAGGACGCCGATCTCGATCCGCGCCTCCTCAGCGCGCGACAGCACGCCGCCGTTGCCGTCTTCAACCGTGACGCCGACCGCACGCAACTCCAGCGCGTTGCTTTGCGGACTCCAAGCAAGCTCGACACGCTCGATCCCGACCGGGCGTCCGCCGCGCGCGGCGCTCAACTCCGCCTGGACGGTCTCTCGGAAGAATGAAAGCTCAAGCGGCCCCTGCGACAGCCGCCACCAAGCGACGCCGACGCCGATCGCGAGCGCCGCGACCAGCCCGAGAAGGATCTCGACTGCAATGAGCGTCGAGCGGCGTATCATCGCCAAGACTCCGGCGCCCCGGCGCCGACCCTAGCGCGAAGTCCGGATTTGACGCAAAGCAAAGCCCCAGCAGGACCGCGGGCGGCCGCAGCAGCGGCGCAGCCCGCGAGGGCGCTGACCCGGAGGCCTTCGATGCCGAAAACACTCAAACCTGGCGACCCCGCACCCCCCTTCGACCTGCCGGCGGCCGGGGGCGGGCGCGTCAGCTTGGCTGGCCTCAAGGGCAAGCGTGTCGTCCTCTATTTTTATCCCAAAGACGACACGCCCGGATGTACCACTGAAGCACTAAACTTCACTGAAAAGGCGAAAGCCTTCGCGGCCGCCGGAACGGTGGTGGTCGGGATTTCACGCGACAGCGCGGCCAAACACGACAAGTTCGTCGCCAAACACGGGCTGAAGGTGCAGCTGGGCGCCGATGAAGATGGCGCAGTCTGCGAGGCCTACGGCGTCTGGGTTGAGAAAACCCTTTACGGGCGTGCGTACATGGGGGTCGAGCGGGCCACCTTTCTGATCGATCCGAGGGGCCGGATCACCCATGTCTGGCGCAAGGTAAGGGTGCCAGGACATGTGGAAGAAGTCTTGAAAGAGGTTAACGCTCTGAGCGCAAAATAAGCTTGCTTTTACTATGAAAGGGCGAGAATTGGCTTGGTTCTCGCAGAGTGAACGTTAATCAAGCTGAAATTCCTGTAAACGGCAGTGGGACGCTGTTGCAATTCGGGATGGTTTCAGGTTGGATCAAGTTTGGCGGGGCTAAGGTATTTTGTTCGGTTAATGGGCGGTGGCGGACCATGAGCCAGTTCGGATCGCGGGCGCGAGCGTTTTTCGATCGCATGTTCCCGGAGCGGCAGATTTATCACCGTAGCGGCGGGACCGTCCGCTACGTTTCACTTTCTCCGGGCAAGCAAGCGCTGTTGGCGCTGAGCGCCGTCGGCCTCGCGGGCTGGTGCGTATACGCGACCGCCAACACGGTGTTGGAAGGTCCGCAAAGCACCGCCTCGAATGCAGAGATCGAGCGCGAGCGCGCGAAGTTCGATCGTTGGCTGAACGAGTCGCGTGCGCAAGCAGCCGCCAGCCAAGCCCTGCTCGAAGAGCGCACCCGCCAGTTTGACCGCACTGCTGCCGATCTTGAGAGCCGCCATCAGGTTCTCCGCGATCTGCTCGATTACGCCGGCGGCTCGAGCGTAACGCTCGCGGCAACGCGTCCGATCGAGCGTGACGGCGCGCGCATCATTATGGCGGCGTCGATTGACGAAGCAGAGCCGCGCCAGTCGCGCGCCCTCGCAAGCGAGCCGTATCAGGTCACGACCGTGGGCTTCCGTGCGCGTACCGACGCGCTCGAAGGCAATCAGGAGCAGACGCTCTCGGAGCTTGAGGACCGCGTCGTCGAGCAAGGCGAACAGGTACGCGGCGTGCTGCGTCTCACCGGCGTCTCCATGACCTCATTGACGGGACCGGATGCGGACGCCGCCTCGGGCGGCCCGTTGGTCCCACAGGACTTCCTCACCTATCTGCGCGACAGCGGGTTGAACCCCGCTTTCGCCAATCGCGTCGCTCAGGTCGCGGCGCGCGTCGCGGAGTCGCGCCGACTCACGGATATCGCGAGCTCTACCCCACTCGCGCCGCCGGTCGCGGTCGATTATCGCGAGACGTCCGGCTACGGCCAACGGATAGACCCGTTCACTGGCCGCCCTGCCTTCCACTCCGGCCTCGACCTCGCCGCCTTTGAGCGCGCCCCGGTGGTCGCCACCTCCCCGGGCGTGGTCGTGTTCGCGGGAACCCGTTCGGGCTACGGCTACACGGTCGAGATCGACCACGGCCATGGCTTCAAGACGCGCTACGGCCACCTGCGCGACATTCAAGTTCAGCGCGGAGATCGCGTCGCGATCGGCCAGCGCATCGGCTCCATGGGTTCGACCGGCCGCAGCACCGCCACACACTTGCACTACGAGGTGTGGTTCCGCGGCCGGGCGGTCGACCCGGTGTATTTTCTGAGGGCAGGACGGCATGTTCACGAACAAGGGTAGACCGGCGGATTCCAACTTGCCTGCGCTCCCCGAACCCACGCAGCGCCGTCAGTCTCCAGGCCGTTCCGGAATTGCGTCGATTATCGCAAATGGCGTGAAGATCACGGGCACCATCGACGCCGATGGCGCTGAGCTTCAGGTCGACGGCGAGATCGAAGGCAACGTGCGCGGCGGCTCGCTCACCGTCGGCGACACCGGCATGGTGAAGGGCGACATCGTTTCCGAAAGCGTGACCGTTCACGGCCGCATTGAGGGCTCGGTGCGCGCGCGCAAGGTACAACTGGCGCGCAACGCCCACGTGCTTGGCGACATCGTGCACCAGTCTCTCTCCGTCGAGATGGGCGCGGTGTTCGAAGGCCAGTGCCGCTACCTCCAGGATCCGCTCTCACAGTCGGGCCCAGGCACGCCCGCTTCGCCGCAGATGGTTCAGCCCGGCGCGTCAGCCTTTGGCGGCGGCAGCTCGGTGTTTGGCGAACCCTCCAACGACGACCGCATGGTCTCGGGCGTGATCGTCGGCGGCTCGAACTGAGATCGAGACGCAACGGATTTGAAAAGGCCCGGCTTCAGCCGGGCCTTTTTGCTTGTGCGTCACTCGGCGACACGCGTGTAAACAACGTTCAGAACGCGCCTAGGATGGCGCCGATCAGTGTGAATTGCAACGTGTGGTAGCCACCGTTGATCAGCCAAAGCGAAAGCGGCCGCATCTCGAACAGATATGAAATGCCGTAGGACGCAGCGACCCAGCATAGGCCGGCGGTCAATCCATAGAGCGCGCCGGTTGCTGCATCGAGGTCGGGACCGAGAAGAATCGCGAACGTGGCGGCGGAGATCAGCGCAAGCACAAACGACCCGCCGAAGATCAGCGCCTTGTTGCCGGCCATCGCCTGTTCTTTCGTCAGCCCCGCCGCTTTCAACCAGGCATCGCCGAGCACGCCGTACCAAACGCCGCCCAGCACGAAGGAACTCGCCGCTGCGGCGATGACCGCCAGCCAATTGATGTCCGGCATCACGCCCTCCCCTTTTACGCGGCTGCCTTTGCCGCGCTTTGCAAAAGCTCGAAATGCGCCCGGAGCTGCGCCACGGCGCGGTCGAAGAAAGCGACGTCGCGATGCGTGCGCGCCTGCATCACGCCGCCCTCCATCGCCGTCAGCACGAATTGCGCGAGCGCGCGCTTGTCCGTGCCGCGCGGCAACCGACTGCCGGCTGCGTCGAGGCAGCATTCGATCGCCGCGGTCCAGCTCTCGAAATTCTGCGCAATCAGCTCGCGCACGCGCGGATCGGGCTCATGCAGCTCCAGCGCCAGCGATCCGATCGGACAGCCATAGGTGCAATCGGACTCGACGATCATCGTTCGATAGCCCTTGAGCAGCGCGAAGATCTTCTCGATCGGATCCGAGACGCCGCTCCACGCCGGCTCAAGCAGCATTTCATTTATGCCGTCGCGATACGCCTCCAGCACGCCGATCAGCACGTCCTGTTTGGACGGAAACACGTGATAGAGGCTGCCGGAGTTGAGCTGCGTGCGGCTCAAGAGATCGGCCACCGAGGTCGAGTTGTAGCCCTTGAGCCAAAACAGCTCCATGGCGGCGGCGACGATCTTCTCGCGCGGACTCGTGGGCGTGCTCATCCTTGTTGTTTGAACGATCAATCAAGCGCCGTCAAGCGGGCGCCTCGAGGGCGCGCTGATGCTCAGCTGCTTTTTGCGTGGCCTGTCTCGCCGGGTCCGCTGATCGCGCCCCGGCGCTCGCCGGGGGTGGCCCCAACGAGCGTAGACCCTAATGACGACGCGCCAAACGCCGGACAACGCGCGGCGTTTCCGGAGAAGGATGGGAGAGCAGGACGCGCTTCGACATGAAGCTTCCAATGAGTGGTGTGTAGCGGGGGGTGCCGAAGCGCGCCCTGCGCG
>JBFXCP010000019.1:43049-57588 GCA_050182055.1 Hyphomonadaceae bacterium | reverse complement strand
CCGTGAGTCGGAGGCAAAGCCATGCGCAAGTCGAGGTTCACGGACGAGCAGATCGTTGCGATCCTACGCGAAGCGGACAAGGGATCGGTCGCTGCGTCGGCGAAACGGCACGGGGTGAGCGAACAGGCGATCTACACCTGGCGCAAGCGGTTCGGGACGTTCGAGGCGTCGGACGTGCGGCGCTTGAGGCAGCTCGAAGCGGAGAACGCGAAGCTGAAGAAGCTGGTGGCCGAGCGCGATCTTGAGATCGACGTAATGAAGGAGATCGCCGCAAAAAAATGGTGAGCGTGCCGGCTCGTCGGGCTGGGGTGAGATACGCGACGAGCAAAGGATTGTCGCAGCGGCGGGCCTGCACGCTTTTGAGGGTTGGACGCTCCGCGCTTGGCTACGCCTCGCGCAAAGCAGCGAAGGATGGCCCGGCGCTGGCGCGCATGACCGAGCTTGCCGCGGTTTATCCGCGCTACGGCTATCGGCGCATCGCCATCTTCCTGCGCCGGGACGGCTTTGCGATGAGCTTTTCACGCGCGCACCGCCTCTGGCGCCAGGCGCGGCTGCAAGTGCCCAAGAAGCGGGCGAGAAAGCGCGTTGCGAGCGGCGGTCCGCGGCCGAACGCGCCGACCGGCGCCAACGAGGTCTGGAGCTACGATTTCGTGTTCGACTGGTGCGCCGACGGTCGCCAGCTCAAATGCCTCACCGTCACGGACGAGTGGACCAAGGAAGGCCTGGCGATCGAGGTCGACGGCCGCATCCGCTCGGGCCGTGTGATCGAGGTGCTGGCGCGTCTGGTTTCGCAGCGCGGCGCGCCCAAATTCCTGCGTTCCGACAATGGCCCCGAATTCGTGTCGCGCGCGCTGCTGAAATGGATCCTCGACCAAGGCATCGACACGGCGTTGATCGAGCCTGGCAAGCCCTGGCAGAATGGCGCGTGCGAGAGCTTCAACGGCAAGTTTCGCGACGAGTGCCTCTCGCTGGAATGGTTTCGCTCGCGCGCGGAAGCGAAGATCGTGATCGAGAATTGGCGGCGCCACTACAACGAGGTGCGCCCGCATTCCAGCCTCGGCTATTTGACGCCGGCCGCCTTCGCGGCGAAGCTCAAAGACGCAAGCGCTCACGCCGATGCGACGGGGCGGAGCGCTGCGCTCGACCGGGGCTCCGCGCTCCGTCCCGTCGCATCACAGGAAGAAGCAATGGAGGCGGCCTTCTCAAGTTAAGCGCGGTCCGAAGAAACCGGGCAGGTCACCGGCCCCCTCACCCTGCCGTCCGGCGCTGCTATTGCAGTGCAATCGCAGGCCACTGCGTGGTGCCGCGCCGAACCCCGCACCTGCAGGAGGGGGTTCTGGAATGCGCTAGTCGATCGGTTCGCGTTTTTCGCCGGTGGGGTGGACGTAGATTTCGCTGCCGACTTCTTTGAATTTGGCGCTCATCTCCGCCATGCCGCGCTCGGCTTCTGGGATTGATTTTGCCGCAGGCGTTGTTTGTGTGCGAAATTTTGCGAAAAGCGCGTGGATAGAGTGGGAGAATGTAGATGCCAACGCGAGAAGAGATCAGGGCCGCAGATCGACATGCTAAGCTGGCCGTCGCTGGCTACCCCAAAGCCGTCTCTGTTGCGTTTGATCAGAAATCTGGCCGCGCGCGTGCGCCGATGGACACCTCGCGGCGGCTTGACGTGCATGTAACCTATAGGTATCATGTCACCTATGGGTTACACGGGAGATTGGGCCGTGAATGACGAAGCGATGCGTGATCCGAGCGAGCGGCGCCGGCGCGCGCTGATGGGCGCCGTGCTGATTCTCGTGATGGCCGGGTTTGCCGCGGTGGATGCGCTGGCGTCGCACGACGGCGCGTGGCGTTCGATCGACGTCGTGCGCGTGGGCGCGATCCTGCTGTTGGCGCTGGTGGTGGCGGTGCGCTCGACAACGAGTTGGTGGTTCGGCCCGCGCGTGGCGGCGCTCGATGATGAACTGACGCTCGCCAACCGCGCCAGTGCGGCGGCGTGGGGATACTGGGCGCTGTTTGCGGCGCTCATCGCGGCCTTCGCGGGGAGCTTCTTCTTCCCTCTGCGCGTCGCCGAAATCGCGCCTGCGGTGTTGGTGACGGGGGCTGCTGCATCGGGCTTGCGGTTCGTTTGGCTCGAGCGACAGGGCGAATGAAAGACGACACGCTTGCCAACCGACTGAAAGAAGCTCGCACACACGCCGGGCTCACGCAGGCCGAACTGGCCGATCTCGTCGGCGTTTCGCGCAAGACGGTCAACACGGTCGAGAACGGCGTGTTCGTGCCCTCAGCACTGCTTGCGCTGAAGCTTGCGGCAGCTCTGGGCACGAAGGTGGAGAAGCTGTTTTGGCTAGAATGAGGCGGCTCTGGTCCGGCTTTTCGCGTTCGGGCACGACGCCCTTGTAGTCCAACAAGCTGCGACTGTGCGGTTCGACCGAAGCGATGGTGCTCCGTCAGCTGTTGATTCTGTCAGAGAACGTTGATCGTGCAGCGTTTGCAAATTGGATTCAGTCTAAGGAGGCGATGCTCCCTGGACTTCGGGCCATGATTGCTCAATTCCCGAACTAATCCACCGCCACATCGATCTCCCCGCCGCCTTCGCGGAATTTCGCACTCATTTCGGCCATCCCCGCTTCCTGCGCTTCCTTCGCTTTCGCATAATCGCGCACGTCTTGCGTGATTTTCATCGAGCAGAACTTTGGCCCGCACATGCTGCAGAAGTGCGCCGTTTTGTGCGCGTCCTTTGGCAACGTTTCGTCGTGAAACGCTCTCGCGGTGTCGGGGTCCAAACCTAAGTTGAATTGGTCTTCCCAGCGGAATTCGAAGCGCGCGCGGCTCAAGGCGTCGTCGCGCGTGCGCGCATAGGGATGACCCTTCGCCAAATCCGCCGCGTGGGCGGCGAGTTTGTAGGTGATGACGCCGGTCTTGACGTCGTCGCGATCGGGCAGCCCCAAATGCTCCTTCGGCGTAACGTAGCAGAGCATCGCGGTGCCGAACCAGCCGATCATGGCCGCGCCGATGGCTGACGTGATGTGGTCGTAGCCGGGGGCGATGTCGGTGGTGAGCGGGCCTAACGTGTAGAAGGGCGCCTCGCCGCAGACCTCGAGCTGCTTCTCCATATTCTCCTTGATCTTGTGCATCGGCACGTGGCCGGGGCCTTCGATCATGGTCTGCACGCCGTGCGCCCAGGCGATCTTGGTGAGTTCGCCCAGGGTTTCGAGTTCGGCGAATTGCGCGGCGTCGTTGGCGTCGGCGATGGAGCCGGGGCGCAAGCCGTCGCCCAAAGAGAAGCTCACGTCGTAGGCGCGCATGATGTCGCAGATCTCGGCGAAGTGCGTGTAGAGGAAGCTCTCTTTGTGGTGGCTGAGGCACCACTTGGCCATGATCGAGCCGCCGCGGCTGACGATGCCGGTGACGCGCTTGGCGGTGAGATGGATGAACGGAAGCCGCACGCCGGCGTGCACGGTGAAATAGTCGACGCCTTGTTCGGCCTGTTCGATCAACGTGTCGCGGTAGACTTCCCAGGTCAGGTCTTCGGCGACGCCGCCGACTTTTTCGAGCGCCTGATAGATCGGCACGGTGCCGATGGGCACGGGCGCGTTGCGGATGATCCAGTCGCGGATGTTGTGGATGTTGCGCCCGGTGGAGAGGTCCATCACCGTGTCGGCGCCGTGGCGGATGGCCCAGACCATTTTGTCGACTTCCTCGGCCATGGAGGAGGTGACGGCGGAATTTCCGATATTAGCGTTGATCTTCACGAGGAAGTTGCGGCCGATGATCATCGGCTCGAGCTCGGCGTGATTGATGTTGGCCGGAATGATGGCGCGGCCGCGGGCGATTTCTAGGCGCACAAATTCCGGCGTGACGAAATCGGGGATGGAGGCGCCGAAGGATTCGCCGTCTCTTGGGAGAGGGGAGCGCGCCGTCTCCGACGGCGCATGCGTCGCCGGAGGCGACGCGCTCCAACTTTCGCGCCGCATGTTTTCGCGGATGGCGACGTATTCCATCTCCGGCGTGATGATGCCGCGGCGGGCGTATTCGAGCTGCGTGACGCACGCGCCGGCTTTGGCGCGCAGCACTTTGGGCTGCTTCGGGAAGGGCGGCGTCAGCTTTTCTGCGCTGACGTTGCCGTTGTCTTCCGGCTTCACCGCGCGGCCGTCGATCTCTTCGACGTCGCTGCGCGCCTTCACCCACGCAGCGCGGGTGCGGGCGAGGCCTTCATTGATGTCGATGACAGCATCGGGATCGGTGTAGGGGCCGCTCGGGTCGTAGATTGTCACCGGCGGCTCGTTCGCCGTGGGATGCACGGCGACTTCGCGGAACGGCACGCGCAGATCGGGATGGGCGCAGCCTGACGCATACACCTTGCGCGAGCCCATCAGCGGGCCAGTGGTGACTTGCGGCGTGAACGCGGCTTGGTTTTCGGGCTTGTTCATAACTTAGATTCCGTACCAAACGAGTTTGATGGGGCAGCCGAGCAACGCGCCTATTTGGTCCCGTTCTCTCGCAGAAAGCAGCCGCGGGAACTCCCAAAGACAAAGGTCCGCGCGCGCAAATGCGGCCACCTTGTAGTTTTGCCAGTCGGGTTCGTCGGGGCGCTCGTTCGCCCAAGTGATCGGAAAATCGAAGTCTGTCGCCTGTACGACAGTGCCGCAGCAGGACGCTTTGTATGGGAGCGAGCGCGTGCTCGCGTCCGCCGCGTCGTAGGCATCGCCAAGACTGTCTGTGAATTGGTAGAAGTCCAGCTCAGCGTGACAGGCCGGGCACACGGCTGCAAAGCGCGTTTCTGGACTCAAGTACGCGCCCGGCAGCGCCTCACCCAATTTGGCATTCGTGTCCGCGTGAAGATTGTCGCTAACGAATGCTAGCGCCGCATTGAGTTGCGCAGGACTGGGCGCGTGCCAAGCATCATCCGGGACCACATGGGTAAGCGCCGTTGTCATGGCGTGAAAACGGCTTGGTTTTCGGGCTTGTTCATAAGCGCTCCTCCCTCCGCCGGTGTGAGCCGGATCAGGTTCGACGGGTCAGGGCGGGATGCCCAATCTCAGCCGCACGTGCGGCCCCCCGGGATATGCGCGTTGGCTTACGCCTCCGCGCCGTGCGCTTCAAGCTCTGCCTAGTTCTGACGCTGGTCGCGGAACTCCTGACCGTCGACGAGGGAGAGCGTCATGGCGGTGATGCGGCCTCGCGCATTTCGTTCAAACCGGACGCGCTGGAGCGGAGCGGCGCCGGCGACGGCGAAGAGATCCCGTTCGAGCGGCAAGAGCACGAGCGCGGGGCGGCGGTCGCGGCGCAGCACCAGGCGGTCGTTCTCGATGGCGATGCTGCGCGCGCCATAGTCGCCGGCATAGTCGCGCAGATTGCGCGTTGCCGGGTAGGCGGCGGATTCAGCATTGAGCGAATCGAGCGCCCATTGGGCTTCGCGCGCAGCTTGCGCGTCGGCCGGGGCGCGCAGTGCGGCTTGGAGCGCGAGCGCACGTGCGCGCGTCAGCGCTTCGGCGACAGGCGCGGCGACATTGGCGTGCACGCCTGCGCCCTCCCAATTGCCGCCGGTGATCGGATTGATCGGCGTTGCGAAGGAGACGAACACGGCGAGATTGTCGCCGACCGGGAGTGCGCCGCCGGGATTGGCGCCGCCCGCCGATGGTTCGCCGACGATGGTGGCGCGGCCGGCAGATTGTAGTGAGTAGGCGACGCTTTCGCACGCGGAGCCGGTGCGGCCGCTGATGAGGACGAAGAGCGGTGTTTCGAGGCGGCGTCCGCTTGCCGGTTGTTCGGGCGGCGTTTCTTCCATGTTGCCTTGGCGCGAGTGGAAGGTGTTGTAGACGTTGGCGCCTTCGGGGAAGAAGTGCCCGAGTATGTAGCCGACCATTGTCGGCGAGCCGCCGGCGCAGTCGCGCAGATCGAGGATAAGGGCTTGCGAGCCGCGCACCATTGTGAAGGCGGCGTCGAGCGCGTGCTTGGCTTGGAGGTTTTCAGGGTCGAAGTCGGCGAGCAGACGGAAATCGACGACGCCTACGCCGCCCGGGTACATGGTGACGCTCGGGATGCCGTAGGCGGCGCGTGAGTCGGCGCCGAAGCCGCGCTGCGGTCGTGGTGCGGCGTTGGGCTGTGGCGGGCGATACTCGACGCGGAAGTGGCCGTCGTGCGGCGAGATCGTTGCGGTGAGCGCGGCGGCGAGGTCGGCTTCGTTGGCGATATCGTAGCGGCCTGCGGCGGCGGCGGCGCGCACTTCGGCGGCGATTGCTTGTGCGCGTTGTTCGTCGAAGTAGTTTTCCTCGATGGCGGCGGCGACGCGTTCCGCAACAGCGCGCGGTTCGGCGACTTGCGCAGAGGCTGCCGTGGCTGCAAGCGCCGCGAGCGCTACGGACGCTAGAATAATTCTCTTCATGTGTTCGTGTCCCCTAGTTAGGCGCCCCTGGGGCCGGGCGCCTCAGACGCATCGAGGCCAGCCCTCGCACTGTCCGTGCGTGGCCTCGGAGCGGAGATGCATGGCAGGGGCGGCCTGGATGCAGCCGGCGGGCAGTCAACGCTCTCGCGCGCCGATCAGGGCTTCAGCGTCGCCCGGATCAGGTGTTCGAGCTTCTTAGCGTCCGGCAGGGCGGCGATGCGGGCGCGGAAGTATTCCCGGCCGCGCCGCGCCAGGCCCCAATCGAACAGCAGCACTTGTTCGCCCGGAGCGCCGCCCAAGGCCTCCATCTTCCAAAAGTAGGGCGCGTCGTATTCGATCACGCCGCGCCGGGAGACAACCACGAAGCGGCGCCCAGTCAGCGCGTAATGCGTGCTCCAGCTGTCGTGCAGGGCCGCCGCATGGCCCCAGAGCGCGATCAGAAAGAAGAGCACGAGTACGGCGAAGAAGATCGCCGGGACGAAGCCGAGGAGCGTCCACAGATCCAAATGCGCGGGCGTGGCGCGCGGAAGCGCGGCGCCGGCGATGCTCCAGCCGATCCACATCACAAAAGCGCTCATGGCCAAGGCGAGGAGCGCGCCGGGCAAGCGGTTGTAGAACAGCACGCGGGGCGCCGGCTGGTGGCGCCAGACGACGCGCTCGCCGGTCTGCAGGTCGTGCGACACTGGATCGGAGGTCGATCGCCGCGCGGTCATGCGCGCTTTGTAAACCACCCCGCGAAGGTGAGCCATGCCCCCAGCAGCAGCGTGACGCCGCCAGCGATCTGCACCGCCGCGCCGCTGGTCAGCACCGTGTTGGCGAAGCTGGCGATCAAGTCGGGCGCGAACAGCAGCGACACGCCGCGCACGATGGTGAGGCCGCCCAGGATGGTGATCACGATCGCCGCGGCGCTGCCGAAATGGTGATGCGCTGTGAACAGCACCATGCCTGCGATCAGGGTGAAGACGCCGGTGATGAAGGCGAGCGGGCTATCTTGCAGGATGGCCGGGATCATCAGCACGAGATCGTCGAAGCGGATCAGCACCGCCGCGCCGATGATCAGCAACAGCGGGCCAATGACGCGGGCGCAGAAACGGGTGGTGGCGGCTTCGGCATCGGTCATCGCGCGCTCCTTTTGTGCAGTACATGTAGGCCGGACGGCGGCTTGGCCGAAGCCGCTTCTGCCACAATTCCACCGCGTTTCGCCCTGGGCGCGCGCGCCGCGGCGTCCGGCGCGCGTCAACCATTGCCTCCGCGCGGAAGGGTGCGCATGTTCCGGCGCAGGAGACCGCGCGCATGGGTTCGCCCGCCGATTACACGATCATCGTCCTGGTTGTCGCCATCGGCGTGGCGGTGTGGACCGCGCTCGACCGGCTCGGCCAGCTGCAGCGCGACGTCGATGCGCTGAAGCGCAGGCTCGATCCGCCCCAGCCGCCGCCGGAAAGCTAGACGCCGGGCGCGCTCGGCGCCTCGTCGGCGCGCACCGGCTTGGCGGCCACGGGCGCGAGTTCGATCCCGGCATCGTCGAACGCAAGTTTCAAGCGGCGCAGCAATTCGCGCTGCACCAGCCATTGCTTGCCCGGCGCGGTCTTGATGCGCGCCTTCAGAATGACGCGGGTGTCGGCGAAGCGGTCGACGCCGGCGATCTCCATCGGCGCGATGATGATTCCCGCGAACGCCGGCTCTTCGCGCATGTCGTCGCCGATCCGTTTCACGATCTCCAGCGCCGCGTTGATGTCGGACATGTACGAGATGGCGGGCTCGAGCACCGCATAGGAGAATGTCTTGGTGCTGTTGTGGATCACCTGCGCCTCCGAATAGGGGAACACGTGCAGCGTGCCGTCGAAGTCGCGCAATTTGATAGTGCGCAGCGACATCTCCTCCACGCGCCCGCTGAACTCGCCAATGCGGATGACGTCGCCGACCGAGACGATGTCTTCGATGATGAGGAAGATGCCGGTCAGGAAGTCCTTCACCAGGGTCTGCGCGCCAAAGCCGATGGCGAGTCCGATGATGCCGGCGCCGGCAATCAGCGGGCCGATTTCCACGCCGACTTCCGAGAGCGCCATCATGGCGGCGACGATCGCCAGCGTGGTGGTGGCGACGCCGGTCAGCAGCGGCGCCAAGGTGCGCACCTGCGCGGCGCGGCGCGGGTTCTTCGCCCGTTGGGCGACGCGGGCGAACATCTGCGTGATCGCCAGCTGGCTGAGTTCGATCGCTGCGAGCGCGAGGATGACGATCAGCGCAATGCGCCCGGCGATCGAGAGCAGCGCCCGCAGCGGGCCGTCGCGGAAGGCTTCGAAATCGACGCCCCAGAGCCGCAGCACGATCAGGATGGCGATCACGAAGATCGCGAGCCGCGCGATGCGCAGGCTCCAGCGGGACAGGCGTACGCGCGACTTCGGCGGCGCGCCTGCGCCTTCCTCCGCGGGCGCCAGCCGCTCGGTCGCCGCCTTGAACAGGACGTGCAGCCCCCAGATCAGCAGCGCGGCGCCAATGACGACGAGCAGCGTCAAGCCCGCGCGCAGCGCGGCTTGCTGGGGATCGAGTGCGAGGATTTCCGTGAAGAAGCTCTGGACTTGCGTCCACACGCTGTCGAACGCCGGGGCGGTCTCTGTCGGCTGAGTCATAGCGGCGATCCTAGAGGGCGGACGCGCGCGTTTCGAGGGCAGGCCGCGCTAGTTTCCCGGTTTGGCGAACGCCAGCACCAGCCAGCCGAGCAGCAACAACATGCCGCCGACCGGCGCCGGCGCCGCCGGAGTTCCCAGAATCGCCACGCCGTAGAGCGTCAGGGCGAAGAGCGCCGCGCCGGCGAGGATCAGTGCGCCCGCGAGCAGGTTCAGCCGTCCGGTGCGGTTGGCGATGGCGAGGCCTGCCGCTGCGGCGCCGAGCTGGATGAACGCCGCGAGCTTGATGCGCTCGACCGCGGTGGCCAGATCGCTCGACGGCGATTGCGTGAGGCCATGCGCCGAATAGATCAGCGCGGCCAGCGCGACGAGCCCGGAAAGCGCGGCGAAGACATTGAGAAGACGCATGGCCGCTCCTAAGGTGGCGCCATTCTCGACATTGTGCGCGCGGCGTCCAGAGGCCACGAGAAGGAGCGGCGATATGCAGCCAAAACGTGAGATCGGCCGCTCCGGCATTTTCATCGCGCCCTTAATGCTCGGCGGCAACGTGTTCGGCTGGACGGCGGACGAGAAGACCTCATTCGCGATCCTCGACGCCTACGTCGATCAGGGCGGCGACTCGATCGATACCGCGGACGTCTATTCCGCTTGGGTGCCTGGGCACGAGGGCGGCGAGAGCGAGCGGGTGATCGGCGCATGGCTGAAGGCCAGCGGCAAGCGCGACAAAGTCGTGATCGGCACCAAAGTCGGCATGTGGCCGAAGCGGTTGGGGATCAAGAAGCAGAACATCGCCGAGGCCTGCGAAGACTCGTTGAGACGTCTGGGGATCGAGACCATCGATCTCTATTGGCTGCACCGCGACGACGAGGCGACGCCCGCGGAGGAGTACGTCTCTGCATTGGAAGAGCTGCAACGCGCGGGCAAGATCCGCGCCTTTGGCGCATCGAACTTCAAGCCGGCGCGCTTCGGCGAAGGCGTTGCAGAGGCGAAAGCGCGCGGCGTGCGCTTCGACGCGCAGCAGCCGGAATACAATCTGATGAACCGCGAGATCGAGGCCGAGCTGATGCCGCTCTGCGCACGCGAGGGCGTGTCGCTGCTGCCGTATTACGGGTTGGCGAGCGGCTATCTCACCGGCAAGTATCGCAGCGAAGCCGACAAGGCCAAGAGCACGCGCGGCGGGCGCATGGACAAGTACATGGCCGGCAAAGGCCCCGCGGTGCTGGCCGCGCTCGATGCCATCGCCGCGCGCACCGATGCAACGCCTGCGCAGATCGCGCTCGCCTGGATCATGAGCAAGCCCGCCATCGCCGCCCCCATCGCCAGCGCCACCAGCGTCGCGCAAGTCGCCGAACTCATGGGCGCGCTGCGCGTGACGTTGAGCGCGGCGGATGTGGCGGAGCTGGATCGGGTGAGCGGGTAGCTTCTTGGGGCCGCGTGATGGCCGGAGAATGATGACGAGTCGCCAAGGAACGGCAGGCGGCGCGTATTGACTCCCAGCGCGCCATCCTGACGAGATTACCCGGAACGGGGCAGGTCATGGACAACTGGGTATTCGTACTGGCGGCGGTATCGGCGTTGGCGTCAGCTATCGCAGCGATCACCAGCTTGGCTCAAGCCCGAGGCACGGCGCAGGGGAACGAGGTGAATGCGTATCTTCGCTTGATGGAAGATTACGGCGATCCAGCGATGCGTGAAGCATTGCTGGAGCTCGGAAAGTTCTGGAGAGACCGACGAGAGAGCTTTCCTGACCCTGGGGCCGCCTGGACGGCACTAAATGCTAGTGATCCCGGTGCGGCGAAGGAAGTCCGTGGTCACACAAGACTAGTGTCAAACTACTTCGGGAGCGCTGCCCGACTCTATGAGGCTGGCTTGATTTCGCGAAGGCTCTTGCGCCTGCTCATTTCGAGACCGGGGCTGAACGTCTACTATGAAATCGTGGTCCCAATAAACGTCGTGCGAAACCCAGCCGGCCACACTGCACACTATGTTCGGGTGCTGAGGCGCGTCGTCAAACAGTATGCCGATGGTCTTTACTGACGGCGATCGCAGCGCTTTCGAGCTTGAGAAGCCTACCTATCCATTGAGAACAACGCACAACCGCCTCACTCAAAGTTGCCGTATCCCGACGGTCCACAGCGGCGCTCACTGAAGCCTGAACCGCACCGGCATACGCACGCGCCAGGGTTCGCCGTCGCCGGCGCGGCGATAGTATTGCGAGCCAGGCGGCAGCGTGGCGCTGGGCGCGCCCTCGGTGATGGTCGTCACGTCGACCTGGAAATGGCAGGCGATGCGCGTGGCTGCGGCGCCGAACGCGTAGTTGCGCGGGCGTTCGTCCAACACCTGGCAGGTCTGCATGTGGCCGTCTTCGCCGATGACGCAGTCGAGCAAGGCCGCGCCGCTGACGCCGCGCTCGAGCGCGCGATCTGGGTAGAAATGCGGCCGGCGCGCGCCGCTGCGAATGTCGATGCACTCCGACGCCATGTCCGTTTCGGCGATTCCGGGGTAGGCGGGGCCTGGCGGCGGCTGCGGATCGGGCGCAGTGAGCTGAGAATCGCTCCGCGTCTGGCCGGCGGCGATGCTTGCGCCGGCAGAAAGCGCCAGAGCGGCGAGCAAGGCTGCGAGCTTGGCGCGCATCACGCGCCCGCCCGGTTTGCGATGAGATCCTCCACCACGGCGGGATCGGCCAGCGTGCTGGTGTCGCCCAGGTTCGAGAGATCGTTCTCGGCGATCTTGCGCAGGATGCGGCGCATGATCTTGCCGGAGCGCGTCTTCGGCAGGCCGGGCGCCCATTGGATGATGTCGGGGCTGGCGGTCGGGCCGATCTCGTGGCGCACCGTCTGCACCAGTTCGCGCTTCAGCTCGTCGCTCGGCTCGACGCCTTGTTTCAGGGTGACGAAGCAATAGATGCCTTGGCCCTTGATGTCGTGCGGATAGCCGACGACGGCGGCCTCGGCGACTTTCGTGTCCGCTACGAGCGCGCTTTCGATCTCGGCGGTGCCGATGCGGTGGCCGCTGACATTGAGCACGTCGTCGACGCGGCCGGTGATCCAGTAGTAATTGTCTTCATCGCGGCGGCAGCCGTCGCCGGTGAAGTACATGCCCGGATAGGTGCGAAAGTACGTCTCGAAGAAACGCTGGTGATCGCCATAGACGGTGCGCATCTGCCCGGGCCATGAATCCAGCAACACGAGATTGCCGCTGGCCGGGCCTTCGAGGAACGCGCCTTTGTCGTCGACCAAAGCGGGGCGGATGCCGAAGAAGGGCCGCGTGGCGCTGCCGGGCTTCATCGCCGTCGCGCCGGGAAGGTTGGTGATCAGTGCGCCGCCGGTTTCGGTCTGCCACCAGGTATCGACCACGGGGCAGCGGCTGTCGCCCACCGTGCGATAATACCAGAGCCACGCTTCGGGATTGATCGGCTCGCCCACCGTGCCAATCAAACGCAGGCTCGAACGCGAGGTGCGCTTCACCGGCGCTTCGCCTTCGCGCATCAGTGCGCGGATGGCGGTCGGCGCGGTGTAGAAGATGTTGACCTGGTGCTTGTCGACGACGTCCCAGAAGCGCGACGTGGTCGGATAGTTGGGCACGCCTTCGAACATCACGGTCGTCGCGCCGTTCGCGAGCGGCCCGTAGACGATGTAAGTGTGGCCGGTGACCCAGCCCACGTCAGCGGTGCACCAATAGATATCGCCATCGTGATAGTCGAACACGTATTGATGCGTCATCGACGCATAGACGAGGTAGCCGCCCGTCGTGTGCAGCACGCCTTTCGGTTTTCCTGTGGAGCCTGAGGTATAGAGGATGAAGAGCGGATCTTCGGCGCCCATCGGCTCGGGCGCACATTCGGCTGAGACCTTCGCGGCTTCGTCCTCGTAGATCACGTCGCGCCCGTCCTGCATCGGCACGCCGGCGCCGGTGCGGGTGACGACGATCACGCTGTCGACGCCCGGCGCGTGTTCCAGCGCTTCGTCCACATTGTGCTTCAGCGGGATGATCTTGCCGCCGCGCACGCCTTCGTCGGCGGTGATCACAACGCGCGAGGCGCAATCCTTGATCCGGTTGGCCAGGCTCTCCGGCGAGAAGCCGCCGAACACGACGGAATGGATGGCGCCGATGCGCGCGCAGGCCAGCATCGCGAACGCCGCCTCCGGAATCATCGGCATGTAGATGGTGACGCGGTCGCCTTTGGAAACGCCGCGCGCCTTCAGCACGTTGGCGAAACGGCAGACCTCCTCGTGCAGCTGGCGATAGGTGATGCGCCGCGACTGGCTGGGCTCGTCGCCCTCCCAGATGATCGCGACTTGATCCGCGCGCGTGGCCAGGTGGCGGTCGATGCAATTGGCGGCGGCGTTCAAGACGCCGTCCTCGTACCAGCGGATGTGGAAATCGGCTTCGTGGAAGCTCGTGTCCTTCACCTTGGTGTAAGGCGTGATCCAGTCGATGCGCCGCCCATGCACGCCCCAGAACGCCTCCGGATCGGCCAACGCCGCCGCGTGCATGGCGTGGTAGCGCACGTCGTCGACATAGGCGCGCTTGGCCCATTCGGCGGGGACCGGGATGACGACGGGCTCGGACATGGGCGCTTCCTTTGTGCGCCGATTGTCGCCAAGGCGGCGCGGAGTTCAAGCGCTCACCCACCCGGGCAGGGGAGGAAAGCCTCGCCGCAACCGACCTCGCGCCGTCCCTTCTCCTGGTGAAGGAGAAGGTGGCCCGAAGGGCCGGATGAGGTTTGCGGTGGGGGCCGCGATGGCTCCATTTCAAATGCTCACCACATTGGAATACGCTGGGCTTGGCAAGTGGAGTCCGCGCATGAAGGATTTGGCTTCGGTGTTGGCCGTGATTGCTATCGGCTTTGCTCTCGGCGTCGCTTCTTCGTCCAACGTCCAAGGTTTGTGGCGTCTTTTGCAAGGCGATGTTTCCGTCCGCTGCCTCGAGTACCGCGCCTGCGTCGGCGACACTGTTGGCGGCTTCCTAGTGAGCTACGATGCAGATGGAGGCGGCCTCAGCGGCGTGTTCTGCACCGCAACGGGATCAGAACCGGAACCGCGCCGCGCCCGCGAGAACAACGCCTTCCTCTTGCCGCAGATCGTGGCAGGCAGAACGTGCCCGTCCGCCGACTATCTCTTGGAATTCAGAAACCCATCAACCCGAACGTTGGTGCCTGTCGAGAACGGTGTCGTGGCGAAGATCGACCAAGGCCCGCTCCACACCATAGACTTCTAGGTCCGCTGTCGGCGCGCCGTCGACCGCCCGCGCCATGCTCCGCATTCGCCGGTAAACCTCATCTGGCCTCTGCGCGGCCACCTTCTCCTTCACTTCACCAGGAGAAGGGACGCTTCCGCCTAATGCGCCACGCTCGCGGCGCGGCGAAACACGGTGCGGATGGTGAAGTTCGAGACGAGCCGTCGCACGCCGGGCAAACGCGAGAGTGTTTCCTGGTGGATGCGTTCGTAGCGGTCGTCATCGGCGATGACGATGCGGAGGAGATAGTCGCTCTCGCCAGTCATCAGGTGGCAGTCCTGCACCTCGCGGC
>JBFXCP010000019.1:0-42949 GCA_050182055.1 Hyphomonadaceae bacterium | reverse complement strand
CGCACGCCGGGCAAACGCGAGAGTGTTTCCTGGTGGATGCGTTCGTAGCGGTCGTCATCGGCGATGACGATGCGGAGGAGATAGTCGCTCTCGCCAGTCATCAGGTGGCAGTCCTGCACCTCGCGGCACTGCGCCACCGCGCGTTCGAACTTGGCCATGGTCTCGCGGCGCTGGTCCTCCAGCGTCACCGCGACGAACACGGTGGCGCTGCGCCCGAGCGCCTTCTCGGAGAGGATCACGGCATAGCCTTCGATGACGCCCGCCGCCTCCATGGCCTTCACCCGGCGATGGCACGCGGAGGGCGAGAGCCCCACGCGCTCGGCGAGCGCGGCGGCCGTCAGCACGCCGTCCCGCTCCAGCTCGATCAGGATTTTATGGTCGAAGTCGTCGAGCTGGACGGGAATTTGTTGCGCCATTTGTTCTCCGACGCTGAGAATTAAGCGTGAAACGTAGCCATCGTACCAAAATATCCAAGAAAATGCACGCTTCGTGGGATATTCGAAGTCCAAGAGATCATTGAGGCCGCTGCCGCCTCCGTCATTCCGGTCGCGCGAAGCGCGGGCCGGAACCCAGGGGCCGCCAACACGTCGTTTGCCCCTCGGTTCCGGGTTCGCTCTCGCTATTGCGAGACCGCCCCGGAATGACGAAGGGGGTTGGCTGCGCGGCCTCGGTTCAAGGATGTTGCGGAGGAAATCCCATGCGCGTCGGTTGTCCGAAGGAAATCAAGGTCCACGAATATCGCGTCGGCCTGACGCCGGAGAGCGCCGCCGAACTGGTGCGCGCCGGCCATGAGGTCTTCCTCGAAACCAAGGCGGGCGAGGGCATCGGCGCGCCGGACAAGGTCTATGAGAAGGTCGGCGTGAAGATCCTGCCGAACGCCGACGCGGTGTTCGACGAAGCCGAGATGATCGTGAAGGTGAAGGAGCCGCAAGCGGTCGAGATCGCGCGGCTGAAGCCGAAGCACACGCTGTTCACTTACCTGCACCTGGCGCCCGATCCCGAGCAGGCCGAGGGCCTGATGAAGTCCGGCGCGACCTGCATCGCCTACGAGACGGTGACAGATCGCGACGGTCGCTTGCCGCTCTTGAAGCCGATGAGCGAAGTCGCCGGGCGCATGTCGATCCAGGTTGGCGCCTACTTTCTCGAGAAGGCGCACGGCGGGCGCGGCGTGCTGATGGGCGGCGTACCCGGCGTGCAGCCGGCCAGCGTCGTGATCCTCGGCGCGGGCGTTTCCGGCTACAACGCCGCGCAGATCGCCGTCGGCATGCGCGCGCGTGTGCAGGTGTTCGACAAGAATCCCGCGCGGCTCGAAGAGCTCGACCGTGAATTCAACGGCCGCCTCGAGACGGTCTATTCCACCTCTGCCGCCATCGCCGACGCGATCCGCGAAGCGGACGTCGTGGTCGGCGCGGTGCTGGTGGCGGGCGCGGCGGCGCCGAAGCTGATCACGCGCGACATGCTGAAGACGATGCGCCCGGGCTCTGTGCTGGTGGACATCTCCATCGACCAGGGCGGCTGCTTTGAAACGTCGAAGCCGACGACGCACAGCGAGCCGACCTTCGTGGTCGACGGCATCGTCCACTATTGCGTCGCCAACATGCCGGGCGCGGTCTCGCGCACCAGCGCGTTTGCGCTGAACAACGCGACGCTGCCGTTCACGCTGGCGCTGGCCAACAAGGGCTACAAGAAGGCGCTGCAGGACGATCCGCACCTCGCCAACGGGCTCAACGTCTTCGAAGGCGCGATCACCCACGAAGCGGTGGCGCACGATCTGGGCAAGCCCTACAAGAAGCCCGCCTGGCTCGGATGAGCCAGCGGGGCCGCCAGCAGGCGGCGTCTTCAATCGGGAGATTGCCCCATGCGCACGGTCGAACGCACCGCCCTCGCAGGTCTTGCGCTGCTGTTTCTGTCCGCGTGCACGTTCGTTGCAGCGCCGCCGGCGCGCAACGACGCCGCGATTCGATCGGAGGTCACAGCGCTGGTGCAGCGCTGGTCGGACGCCGGCGAGGCGGGCGACTGGGACGCCGTCGCCGACACCTATGCCGACGCCGAAGGGTTCGCGTGGATCGAACAGGGCGAGGTCCGCTACGGCGACCATGCGGCGATCCTCGAAGGCTTGGCGCAGGCACGAGAGAACAACGCGCGCATCGTCAACGATGTGTCCGATATCGTCGTCACGCCGCTGAGCGCCGGCGCCGCGGCCTACCACGCCAGCTACACGCTCACCGTTTCCGCCGAGCAGTTCAGCTTCACTTCATCCGGCGTCGTCTCGGGCGTCGCCGTCTTGCATGAGGGACGCTGGCGGTTCTTGCAGGGCGCATTCTCGGAGCGGCGCCAGTAGGAAGCCAGCATTGCAAAGCGCCGCGGGTTCGCCATCTATGTCGCCATGGCTGAACTCGCCGCCGCTTCGGTTCATCTCATCGACGACGAGGCAGAGTGGAATCGCCTGGCGCTGGCGACGCCGCAACCGGATCCCTTCAGCGCCACGACGCACTGGCAGCTCGCCTTTCGCGAGGCCATCGATCCGGACCGCCGCGCGATTATCCGGCGCAGCAACGACGGTCTCGTGCACTTTGCCGAGCACACGATGTCGGGCAAGCCCGTGCTTGGGCCGATCGAGCGCCAATGGCTGTTCGGCTGCAACATCCTGGGCCCGGACGGGCCCGATCTCTTTGCCGAACTGGTCGCGGACGCCGAAGACGACGCCGCATCCGGTCCGCCGCTGTTCCTGATTTCCGGTCTCGATCCGTCCGGCCGCATTCACCGCTTTCTGAGAAAGAAGTTCGCCTCCTGGGCCCTCGTCCACTCCGAGGTGCAGTGCGCCGCCGCGCTCGAAGGCGGGCTTGACGGGTTTCTGTCGCGGCGCTCGGCGGGGATGCGCCGGAACTTGCGCCGTTACATGAAGCGCGCGGTCGACGCCGGGGTGCGGTTCGAGCGGCATGCGCCGGCGTCGGCGGAGGAAGCGGACAACGTCTTTGCCCGCATGCTTGCGGTGGAGCTGACCAGCTGGAAGGGGCTGGGGCGCTGCGGCATGGAGAGCCCGCGCATGCAGCGCTTCTACGCGACGATGTTGCGGCGCCTGGCGCGTACGCGCGAGGGCCGCGTCATGTTCGCGGTCCTCGACGCGCGCGACATCGGCTTCATTTTCGGCGGCGTCGCCGGCGGCGTCTACCGCGGCCAGCAGTTCAGTTTCAACGATGACTTCGGCGCGCTGTCGATCGGCAATCTGCTGCAATTCGAGCAGGTGCGCTGGCTCTGCGAGGAGGGCGCGCTCCGCTACGACCTCGGCCCGCTGCTGGGGCCGTCGATGGGCTACAAGCGCCACTGGACGGAAATCCAGATGCCGATCGACGCCCTCATGATCCAGCGGGCGTAGAGCGCCGCTGTTCCGGCGCAATTCGCGCGGCGCGCGAAGACGTCATCCGCGATCACATCTTCGTGGCGGCGCGTCCGGCGTGGAGTTTGCGTGCATCTCTGGCGCAGGTGGACGCCGGTTAAAGGTTTCGTTCAGCATTATCGCGTTAAGGTGAAAGGGTTCGGAGTACCTGCCATGCTCGAGAAGAGAATCGGCGAGCCGTGTCCGACCTGCCAGACGCCGCTGCAACGCCGCGCGTCGACCTTCCGCACCGTTGTCGGCGACGTGGCCTTCTGCGCCCGCTGCTGCTCGTCCTTCGAACTGGCGAAGGATGACGACGACACGGCGCTGGCCGCTTTCGCTCCGCCGGACTGGTCGACGATCTGAGACCGGACTTGCAGCGGTCCGCCGTCAAGCCGGCGCATGCTCCAAGCGCGCTTCCGGGATCAGTGACCGCATCCGCTCGCCGAACGAGATGAGGCACACTTCGGACGGGGAGAGCGGTCCGGTGGCGTAGCTGGAACTCTCCATGCCGTGCTGCACGCCTTCGATTAGCACCGTATCTTCGGCGTTGACCTGGCGGTTGATGCGCCAATTGAGATAGCGCGCCGCGTTCATCTCCCGGCTGGCGCCGGGATGCACGTAAGCGATCTCGCGGATCATCGTCTGCGTCGCCGAGACCGGGATGAACTGCATGAAGTCCACCTGATCGGGATAGATGTCGAACGCCACGTTCGGCCAGAGCTTGTAGTACGCCCACAATCTGCGGCGCTCCGCCGGGAGGTGCGTGAAGCCGTCGAGCAGCTTCTGGTACTGCCGCTCCGACCAGTGGTTCGACGGCGTCTCTGTGATGTGACCCCACATCTTGTCGATCCACGTCTTGGCCTCGATGCGATAGGAGCCGGCAAACAGCCGCGAGAGGCCAGGGTGGGCGACCGGGATGTGC
Source organism: Hyphomonadaceae bacterium (assembly GCA_050182055.1). GTDB lineage: Bacteria > Pseudomonadota > Alphaproteobacteria > Caulobacterales > Aquidulcibacteraceae > Vitreimonas. The sequence continues at coordinate 38,648 of JBFXCP010000019.1, read as the reverse complement.
ATGCCGTCGGAGTAATTGTCGCCGACGTTCTTCCAGTTCACCGGCCGCGGCCGGAGCGTGACGCGCCCGTTCGGCGCCAGCTTCTCGAGCTCGAACGCCGCCAGTTCGTCCGCGTAAGGCGCCATCATCTCGGCGACGCTGGGCAGACCGGGCGCGAAGCGCACGAAGATGAAGCCGAACGCGATCTCCTGGTCGACCGGCGTCAGCCCAAGCTCGGCGGCGTTCAAATTCTCGAAGCCCTGCCACTTCGGCGCGCCCGCGAACGACCCGTCGAGCCGGTAGCTCCAGGCATGATAGGGGCAAACGAGGCGCGCGCCGCAATGGCCGCGCGCTTCGCCGGCGATCTTGCCGGCGCGATGGCGGCACACGTTGTGGAAGCTGCGCAACGCGCCATCGTCGCCGCGCACGGTGACGACGCGTTCGCCCAGAATATCGAGGGTGAGATAGTCACCCGGGTTCGGCGCATCGTTGACATGGCCCATGATATGCCACGCCTGCTTGAACACCTTCTCGCGCTCCAAGTCGAAGAAGCGCGGGTCGGTGTAGAGCCAGGCGGGGAGCGACATCGGCGTCGTCATGGCCCTTGAGTAGAGCGGCTGAAATCAAGCTGCAACACTTGCGCTCTAGCGATGCCCAGTATGAGGAAGATTCTAGCTCTTGCGTTGGCGCTGGCCGCCGCCGGTTGCGCTTCGCCCGGCCAACGCCCGGATTGGTGCAGCGTCGAGGCGGTCCGCAGAGATGCGGAAGCGGTGCTCGCCGCATACGCGCGCGCCACCATCGCCGAGGACATCGACGCCTACATGGCGCTGACGCCGGAAACATTGGCGATCGACGACACCAGCGGCGCCACCATCGATCGCGATGCGCTTCGCGCCAATGTGCTGCGCGATTGGGCCGTGATCGTCGAGACCTTGGCGCTCGAGCAAAGCATCGAGTCGATCGCCCTGAACGGCTGCACCAGCGCCGAGCTGATCGTCGACCAACGCTGGGAGCGCACCATGCTGCGCCCCAACGGCGCGGCGGGGACGGATCGCATCCTCACCACCCAGCGCCACCGCGAGACCTGGCGTCATACGCCGGCAGGTTGGCGCGGCTTCGAGATCGAAGAACTCGGCGGCGACATTTTCGTGAACGGCGAGCGCTACACGCCGCAATAAAGCGGCGCCAACTGGGCGGTGAGCGCCGCGCGGAACTTCCGGTCGCGCTTCAACGCCACTTCGCGGCGCATCGCCTCGCGGCGCGTGGGATAGCGCTCTGCATAAAGAAGCACCCAGACACGCCCGCGCGTCGAGCGCGCGCCGCGCCCGGCATTGTGCGCGGTCAGCCGCTGCTCGAGGTTTACGCACCAGCCGACATAGGTGCGCCGGTCGGCGCCGCGCACGCTGCCGAGGACATAGACGAAGCCATGGACCGCCGGCGCCTCGCCGGCAGGCGGCGCCGTCGCCATTAGAAGCCGCCGAAATTCACGAACTTCACTTCCAGATATTCCTCCAGCCCTTCCACGCCGCCTTCGCGACCGAGGCCGCTTTCCTTCCAGCCGCCGAAGGGGATGACCTCGTTGGAGAAGATGCCGTCATTGATCGAGACCATGCCAGTCTCGATCCGCTCGGCGACGCGCCAGGCGCGGTTGACGTCGCGGGTGAAGAAATAGGCGGCGAGGCCGAATTCGGTGTCGTTGGCGATGGCGACCGCTTCGTCCTCCGTCTTGAAACGAATGAGCGGCGCCACCGGGCCGAAAATCTCTTCGCGGTTGACGCGCATGTCGCGGGTGACGCCGGTGAGCACGGTGGGGGTGTAGAATTGCGCGCCCGCAGCGTGCTTCTTGCCGCCGGTGACGGCGGTCGCGCCCGCGGCCAGCGCTTCGGCCACCATGCGCTCGACTTTCTCGATCGCATTGCGGTCGATCAAAGGGCCGATCTCGACGCCCGGTTCATCGCCGGGGCCGACCTTTAGCTTTGCGACGGCGTCGGCCAGTTTTTGCGAGAAGGCATCGTAGACCGCGTCTTCGACCAGGATTCGGTTGGCGCAGACGCAGGTCTGGCCCGCGTTGCGGAACTTGGAAGCGATGGCGCCTTTCACGGCGAGATCGAGATCGGCGTCGGCGAACACCAGGAGCGGCGCGTTGCCGCCCAGTTCGAGCGATACGCGCTTCACCGTCGAGCCAACGCACGCCGCGCCGAGCTTCTTGCCGACCTCCGTCGAGCCGGTGAAGGAGAACTTCCGCACCAACGGGCTTTCGCAGAAGAGCTTGCCGATCTCGGCGGTGTGATCGTGCGTCGTCACCACGTTGAACACGCCGGCCGGCACGCCGGCCTTTTCCGCCAGTTCGGCCAGCGCCAGCGCCGTCAGCGGCGTCTGCGACGGCGGCTTCAGCACGATGGTGTTGCCGGCGGCGATGGCCGGCGCGGCCTTGCGGGTGATCATCGCCATCGGAAAATTCCACGGCGTAATCGCCGCGCACACGCCGATTGGCTGCTTGATCGTCACATAGCGCCGGGTTGGCGTCGTCGTCGGAATCACGCGGCCATAGGCGCGCTTCGCTTCCTCGCCGAACCATTCCATGAAAGAGGCGCCGTACGCCGCTTCGCCCTTGGCCTCGGCGATCGGCTTGCCGCCCTCGAGCGAAATGAGCCGCGCCAGCCGATCGATGTCGGCCATCATCAGATCGTACCAGGCGCGCAGGATGGCCGCGCGCTCCTTGGCGGATTTCGCCGCCCACGCCGGGAAAGCGCGATGCGCCGCCGCGATCGCCTGCTCGGCGTCGCCGGCGTCGAGATCGGGCACGTGCGCGATCACCTCCTGGTTGGCCGGATTGAGCACGTCGAAGCGCGCGCCGCCTTGGCGCCATTGGCCGTCGATGTACGCGTCGGAGCGGAACGCAAGGCTCATGCTGGGGGTTTCCTGATCTGAGCAGACGACTTTGCGCAGGCGCAAGGCCGCTTCAAGCCCCGCGCGCGATCCTTGGCCGGGATTTGTGGCGCTTGGCGCGCGCCAGGCGTATAGGTGGCGCGAAAGGCGGCCCATGAGCTGGAAAGATATCCTGGTTATCGTTTCTGAAGCTGAAGCCGACGAGCCGGCGCTGGCGCTGGGCGAAGCGTTGGCGCGCCAGTGCGCCGATTGTCACCTCGCGGCGGCGTTTCTGACGCCGCTGCCGGACGAGCCGCTGGCCTACGAACCGACCGTCGTGGCCGGCGTGTGGGCCGAGCTGCTGAGCCGCGCGCGCCAGGACGCCGAAGCTGAGCGCAAGCGCGTTGAGGCGCGGCTGAAGCAGCTTGAGAAAGCGTGTGAACTGCGCAACGCGGAGGCGCTGTCGCGCGATCTTGGCCGCGTCGCCGCTGTGCACGCGCGCTACGCCGACGTTGCGGTCATGACCCGCCCTGGCGACGGCGTCGGCGCGGAGCTGCGCGAAGAGATCATCGAGGGCGTGCTGTTTCATTCCGGCCGGCCCGCGCTCGTGGCGCCGCCGGGCTGGAGCGGCGCGGCCATCGGCAAGCGCGTGGTCGTCGCCTGGGATGCGAGCCGCGAGGCGACGCGGGCCCTGTCGGAGGCGGACGACATTCTGGAGTTCGCGGAGGCGGTTACCGTCGTTACCGTCGACGCCAAGCCGAAAATGTTCGGCCACGGCGATCAGCCGGGCGCCAACATCGCCGCGCACTTGTCGCGCCGCGGTCTGCCGGCGGAGGTGCGCAACGTCGATTCCATGGGCCGCTCGGCGTCGCTGGCGATCCTGGAGGAGGCCAACGCGCTGGGCGCCGACCTCGTGGTGATGGGCGGCTACGCGCATTCACGGCTCCGGGAGCTGGTGTTTGGCGGCGCGACGCGCGAACTTCTGCGGACGGCCAACGTCCCGCTGCTCATGGCGCACTGACGGACAAGGGGGGAGCACATGCAGATTGGACAGTTCGATCTCTCGTGGATCGACATGGCGCTGATCGCCGCGGTGGTGATCGTGGTGATCTGGGCCGCGCTGAAGCTCGCCACCCGGCTGGTGCTGGGCGCCATCCTCGTGGTGATCATCGCGGTGATGTTCTTCGGCGTGAACCTGAGCGACTTCGGCATCAATCTGGGCGGCTAGAGTGACCTCGCCCGGCCCTTGCGTGGCTGGCGCGCCACACTAAGTCATGGGCACAACACAGCTCATGCCTCGTTGACCCGCCGTAACGGGGGTTAATGCGGGACGCCTTACGAGGGTCGGTCATGGATTTGGAAAAGCTGACTGAGCGCGCGCGCGGATTCGTCCAGGTCGCGCAGACGATCGCGATCCGGGAACAAAACCAGCAGCTCGAGACGCAGCACCTGTTGAAGGCGCTCTTGGACGACCGCGAAGGCCTCGCCGCGCAGCTGCTGACAAGCGCCGGCGCCAATGCGCGCCAGGCCGCGGATGAAGCCGACCGCGCGGTGCAGGCGTTGCCGAAAGTGCAGGGCGGCGGCGACCGCATGTACGCCGCGACGTCGTTCACGCGCGCGTTGGACGCGGCCGAGCAGGCCGCGATGAAGGCGGGCGATTCCTATGTGACAGCCGAGCGGCTGTTGTTCGGCCTGGCCGTCGCCGACAGCAAGGCGAGCGAAATTCTCAAGAAGGCCGGGCTCACGCCGCAGAAGCTCGAAGCCGCCATCGCCGAACTGCGCAAAGGGCGCACCGCCCAATCGTCCTCGGCGGAAGATCAATACGATGCGCTGAAGAAGTACGCGCGCGATCTCACCGAAGATGCGCGCAAGGGCAAGCTCGACCCGGTCATCGGCCGCGACGAGGAAATCCGGCGCACGATCCAGGTTCTGAGCCGGCGCACCAAGAACAATCCGGTGCTGATCGGTGAACCGGGCGTCGGCAAGACGGCCATCGCCGAAGGGTTGGCGCTGCGCATCGTCAACGGCGACGTGCCGGAAAGCCTGAAGCACAAGAAGCTCTTGGCGCTCGACATGGGGTCGCTGATCGCCGGCGCGAAGTTCCGCGGCGAGTTCGAAGAGCGGCTGAAGGCGGTGCTGAACGAAGTCACCGCGGCCGAAGGCGGCATCATCCTCTTCATCGACGAAATGCACACGCTCGTTGGCGCGGGCAAAGCCGACGGCGCGATGGATGCGTCGAACCTGCTGAAGCCGGCGCTGGCGCGCGGCGAACTGCATTGCGTCGGCGCCACCACCCTCGACGAATATCGCAAGCACGTCGAGAAGGACGCCGCTCTGGCGCGGCGGTTCCAGCCGGTCTTCGTCGACGAGCCGAGCGTGGAGGATTCCATCTCCATCCTGCGCGGGCTGAAGGACCGCTACGAACAGCACCACGGGGTGCGCATCTCCGATGCGGCGATCGTCGCGGCGGCGCAACTCTCGCACCGCTACATCACCGACCGCTTCCTCCCGGACAAAGCCATCGACCTGATGGACGAAGCCGCCTCGCGCCTGCGCATGCAGGTCGATTCCAAGCCGGAGGAGCTCGACGAACTCGATCGCCGCGCCTTGCAGCTCAAGATCGAACTGGAAGCGCTGAAGAAGGAGAAGGACCCGGCCTCGCAGGACCGGCTGCAGAAGCTCGAGGCGGAGATCGGCCAGATCGAGGCCCGCTCCGCCGAACTCACGGCGCGCTGGTCGGCGGAGAAGCAGAAACTCCAGGTGACGTCGAAATCGAAAGAAGAGCTGGAGCGCCTGCACAACGAGTACGAAGACGCGGTGCGGCGCGGCGATCTCGCGCGCGCCTCGGAACTGAAATACGGCCGCATTCCGCAACTCGAACATCAGATCGCGGAGGCCGAGAAGGCAAGCGGCGGCGGCGGGCTCGTGAAAGAGGTGGTGGACGCGGAGGCTATTGCCGGCGTCGTGTCGCGCTGGACCGGCGTGCCGGTCGAGAAAATGCTGGAAGGCGAAAAGGCCAAGCTCTTGGCGATGGAGGACGCGCTGCGCGGGCGCGTCATCGGCCAGGAGCCGGCCTTGCGGGCGGTGGCGGATGCCGTGCGGCGCGCGCGCGCGGGTCTGCAGGATCCCAACCGCCCGATCGGGTCGTTCATGTTTTTGGGGCCGACAGGCGTCGGCAAGACTGAACTCACCAAGGCGCTCGCCGAATTCCTGTTCGACGACGAGCATGCGCTGACGCGCGTCGACATGTCGGAGTACATGGAAAAGCATTCCGTCGCGCGGCTGATCGGCGCGCCCCCGGGCTATGTCGGCTATGAGGAGGGCGGCGCGCTCACCGAAGCGGTGCGGCGCCGGCCGTATCAGGTGATCCTGTTCGACGAGATCGAGAAGGCGCACCCGGACGTGTTCAACGTGCTGCTGCAAGTGCTGGACGACGGCCGGCTGACCGATGGCCAGGGCCGCACCGTCGATTTCAAGAACACCATCCTGATCATGACCTCGAACGCCGGCGCGCAGTATCTGGCCGATCAGCAGGAAGGCACGGATGTCGAAGACGTGCGCAAGCAGGTGATGGACGAAGTGCGGATGCGCTTCCGCCCGGAGTTCCTGAACCGGATTGACGAGATCATCCTCTTCAAGCGTCTGCAGCGCGCGCAGATGGGCGCCATCGTCGATATTCAGCTGAAGCGGCTGGAGAAGCTGCTGGCGGCGCGTTCCATCACCATGGAGCTCGACCCGCGCGCCAAGGCCGAGCTCGCCAAGCGCGGCTACGATCCGGCCTGGGGCGCGCGCCCGCTGAAGCGCGTGATCCAGAAGGATGTGCAGGACCCGCTGGCCCGCCTCATCCTCGAAGGCGCCGTCAAGGACGGCGATAGCGTCCGCGTCACCTTCGACGGCAACGACTTCCTGTTCAATGGCGTGAGCGACAAGAAGGCGGCGTAGTTGGGCGGCGATGCGCGGAACCTGGCCCGCGCGCGTGCGTTCGGGCAAGGTGCGCGCTGACATGACCGCGGAACCGGCTAAACCAAAATCCTGGCTCGCCTTCGCCCAGCGCGAGGTGGGCCTCACCAGCATACTCTTCCTGTTCACGCTGGCGGCTCTGGGCTTCGTCGGGGCGCAGTATCTGATGGGCGGCGATTTCGACCGCGGCTTGCTCTTGGCGCTGCGCACGCCCAGCGACCCGGCCGACCCGTGGGGCTCGGTGCATTTCGAGGAGGCGGTGCGCGACATCACCGCTTTGGGCAGCTTCGCCGTGCTCACCCTGGTGACGATCTTCGCGGCGGGCTTCCTGGCCGTCTCCAAGAAGTACGCGGAAGCCGGGATGATAGCGTTCGCGGCCATTGGCGGGCAGGCGCTCAGCGAGACGCTGAAGGCGTTCTTCGATCGCCCGCGGCCGGACTTCGTCGCGCACGTGGTGGAGACGACAAGCGCCAGCCTGCCCAGCGGCCACGCTATGATGTCGGCGGCGATCTACCTGTCGATCGGCGCCATGCTGGCGCAGGTGCAGCCGAAGCGGCGGCTGAAGACCTACATCCACGTCACGGCATTGCTACTGACCCTGCTGGTCGGCATGAGCCGCGTCTATCTCGGCGTTCACTATCCGACCGACGTGTTGGCCGGCTGGTGCCTCGGCGCGGCGTGGGCGATCCTGTGCTGGAGCATCCTGGCTTGGCTGACGCGCCGCTCTTCGCGTACACAAGAGGCATGAGCATCCGCCCCGGTGATGCAACGCCGCCAACCGGCGACGACGGACACGGCGCCGTCATGATCACGCTTGAACCGAAGCCGCGCGATCTGGGCGACCATTTCATGGTGCGTCGCGCGCTGCCGGCGATCGAAAAGCGCATGGTCGGCCCGTTCATTTTCTGGGACGAGTTCGGGCCGGCGCACTTTCCCGCCGGCAAGGGCCTCGACGTGCGCCCGCACCCGCACATCAATCTGGCGACGGTCACGTATCTGTTCGAAGGCGAGATTTTTCACCGCGATACGCTGGGCTCGGCGCAGGCGATCAATCCGGGCGACGTGAACTGGATGAACGCCGGGCGCGGCATCGCCCACAGCGAACGCACGCGCGCCAAGCTGCGCGCTACGGGATCGCCCATCGCCGGCATTCAGTCCTGGGTGGCGCTGCCGGAAGCGCACGAAGAAAGCGCGCCATTCTTCAAGCACCACGCGCAGCGCGAACTGCCGGTGCTGGACGAGGGCGGCGCGCGTGCGCGCGTCATCGCCGGATCGCTCTGGGGCAAGGCGTCGCCGGTGCAGACCTATTCCGAGATGTTCTACGCCGACGTGCAGCTGGACGCCGGCGCATCGGTCCCGCTCGATGCGACCTACGAAGAGCGCGGGCTCTACCTCACGCACGGCGAGATCGAGATCGCCGGCGACCGTTTTGAACGTGGACGCCTGCTGATCTTTCGGCCTGGCGATGCGATCACCGTCAAGGCGCTGACGCCGGCGCGGTTCATGCTGCTCGGTGGCGCCAATCTGGGCCCGCGCCACATCTGGTGGAACTTCGTGTCCTCGCGCAAAGAACGCATCGAGCAGGCGAAAGAAGATTGGCGCGCCGGCCGCTTCGGCGCGGTGCCTGGCGACGAAACAGAGTTCATCCCGCTGCCGGAGACCTGATCAGGGCCGGACATGTTTGAGTGCAGCGATGTCCGCGTCTAGATGGAGCGATGGCTCTCGTTGAAGTCACGCTGACCAAGGGCGCTGCGCAGGACTCGGTTGAGGTGCGCCGCGGCGGCGGCGCGCCGATGCGCTTCACCTTTCCGAAGAAAGGGCCCATCCCGCACGATTACGTGCACTTCGTGGTCGAGGATGCGTTTGGGTTCTCACGCGGCTTCTGGGGCATGATCGCGGACGGCGCTGCGCCTGCCGAGATCCAGGAGATCGCCAAAGCGGGCGGTCACGCCAGCGCCGCGCGTGCGCAGATTCCGGCGCCGGAAATCGTCGAACTTATCCAGGCCGAGCGCCTGGTGGAATGCTTCGAGGCTGACCTCTGGGGCGCGCCGGCCGACGGCGACACCTTCCGCGGGGTGGCGGCCGCCGCATGCGCGCATTCGCTTGTCCCATGCCCCGTGCTTGCTGACGAACGGATCGTCGCCACCCGGAAACGTATCGCCGACTTCGCCCGAGCCTGGATGGCGGCGCCCCTCGGGGCGCAGTTCAGCTTCCAGTGGTCTGCGCGGCTGGACGCTGAAAGTGGTTAATGCGCGCGCCGGAACGCGCGCCCCCGCTTGGCGCCTCCTTCCGTTCGTGAAACAGTGGCCGCCTCGGTCCTGAAGCGGCCGGCATAAGCGAGAAGCGGCGGCTGCCGCTGGCGCCGCCCCAACCCCACGTGGGAAAAAAGGGAGACGCGCGCCATGCCTGAATCAAAATCGGCTAATGTGGTGAGGGCTATAGCCGTCGTCGGTCCGACCGGAGCGGGCAAGACGGCGTTGATCCAAGCTCTGGCCTCCGCCGCTTCGGGCGGTCCGGGCACGGCCCCGGCCGCGGCAGGTCAGTCCACCGAGACGCAGTTCACCGCGATCGACTTCATGGGCGACCATTACGCGCTGATCGATGCGCCCGGCGCCGTCGACTTCCTGGCTGACGCGGATTTCGCATTGCCCGCCGCCGACCTCGCCATCGTCGTCGCCGATCCAGACCCCGAGAAAGCCGTCCTGGTGCAGCCCTTCCTCAAGGCGCTGGAAGACCTGGGCATTCCGCGTGCGCTGTTCATCAACAAGATCGACACGGCGCGCGGACGCATCCGCGATCTTCTGGAAGCCTTGCAACCCATATCGGCCACGCCGCTGGTGGCGCGCCAAATTCCGATCTGGAAGGATGACAAGGTTGCCGGCTTCGTCGATCTCGCGCTCGAGCGCGCCTTCCTCTACCAGCAAGGCAAGCCCTCGCAGGTGGTCGACATCCCGAAGGACATGGCCGAGCGCGAAACCGAAGCGCGCTTCCATATGCTCGAACAGCTCGCGGACTTCGATGACGAGCTGATGGAGAAGCTGCTGTCCGACGTGACTCCGGACCGCGATACGGTCTTCGCCGATCTCGTCAAGGAGATGCGCGATGGGCTGATCGTGCCGGTTTTCTTCGGCTCGACGGCGCAAGGCAATGGCGTGCGCCGGTTGCTCAAGGCGCTGCGTCACGATACGCCCGAGCCGAAGTTCGCGGCGGCGCGACTGGGCCTGACCGGCGCCGGCGTCTACGTGATGAAGATTTCCCACGCGGGGCAGGCCGGCAAGCAGGCCTATGCGCGCAATTTCGGCGGCGCACTCACTGACAGCGACCAGCTCATCTTGAGCGACGGCTCGCAACAGCGCCCCGGCGCGCTTTTCTCCGTCAGCGGTTCGCAGACCAAGAAGGTCTCGCGCGTCCCGGAAGGGGATGTCTGCGCCATCGGCAAGCTCGATCCAGTCGCGGCGGGCGATCTGCTCGGCGCCGGCAGCGCGCAGAAGATCAAGCTCAACTTCAAGAAGCGCTTCCCTGTCTATCAGCTCGCCATCGCCACCAAGGACCGCAAGGACGACGTGCGGCTCTCCGGCGCGCTGCAGAAGCTCGTTGAGGAGGACGCTGGGCTCAGCGTCGTGCACGATCAGACGACCCACCAAATATTGCTTCAAGGCCAGGGCGATCCGCACTTGCGCGCCGTGCTCGATCGTCTGAAGTCGCGGTTCGGCGTGGAGGTGGCTACGGCGCCGCCGGCTACGCCCTACCGGGAAAGCATCCGCAAGCCGGCGCAGGCGCGCGGCCGCCACAAGAAGCAGACCGGCGGTCACGGCCAGTTCGGCGATTGCGTCATTCAAGTGAAGCCGCTGCCGCGCGGCCGGGGCTTCGAGTTCGTCGACGAGATCACCGGCGGGGCGATTCCGCGGCAGTGGATTCCGGCGGTCGAAGCCGGCGTCAAAGACGCGATGAGCAAAGGCAAGATCGGCTTTCCGGTGGTGGATGTTTCCGTCACCTTAATCGACGGCTCGTACCATTCGGTGGACTCAAGCGAGCACTCGTTCCAGCAGGCCGGCCGGCTCGGCATGCAGGAGGCGATGAAGGAGTGCGGCTCGGTGCTGCTGGAGCCGGTGGAAAAGCTGACCATCTACACGCCAAGCTCGGGCACGCCGAAGATCAACTCCATTGTGTCGAGTCACAACGGCCAAATTCTCGGCTTCGAGCCGCGCGAAGGGTGGCCGGGCTGGGACAAGGTCGAGGTTTATCTGCCGCATGCGGAGCGGCAGAATTTCATCGTCGACCTGCGCTCGGCGACGCAAGGCCTCGCCACGTTCGAAGCGGCGTTCGATCATATGGTCGAAGTCACCGGCCGCCGCGCCGAGGAGGTGGCGAAGAAGGCGCAGGCCGACGCAAGCGCGAACGGGCACTAGAGGCGCTGGGGTTGGAATTGGGAGCGCGCCGCGCATGCGCTGCGCGCTCCCGCTACGAAAGCACCAGCTGCGTCTGCGTGACGAGCGCTATGGCCTTGCCGTCCTCTCCGGTGATCCTGGTTTGCCAGACGCCGGTGGTGCGGCCGCTGTGCACCGGCGTCGACTCGGCCGTCACCGTCGTGCCGGCCTTCGCCGCACCCAGGAAGTTCGTCTTGCTCTCCAGGGTGGTTGTGCCTCTCGCGCCCTCCGGCAGCGCGAGGTAGGCGCCGATGGCGCCGGCGCTGTCGGCCAGCGACATCACCGCCCCGCCGTGCAGCGTGCCGCCCGTAGTGCAGAGCTCCGGGCGCACCAACAGCCGCACGACCACGCGCTCGCGGCTTGCCTCGACGATCTCGACGCCAAGCGTCTTGGCGAAGGGGATTATGTCTGCGGAGATGGTCATGCCGGCTCCTTCAACCGCGCCAGGCGGCGCTCATCCCAGGCCGCATAGAGGCACGCAGCGATGATCAGCGCCGCGCCCACATAGATCTGCGCGCGGACGGTTTCATGGAAGATGACGTAGCCGAAAACGCTGGCCCAGACGAGTTCGGTGTAGTGGATCGGCGCCAGCTGCTGCGCCTCCGCCATCGCGTAGGCGCGCGCCATCAGATACATGAACCCCGCCGCGAGGGCGCCCAGCAGCATGAAGACTGGCCAGTCGGCGAGGTTCGGCGGCGTGGCGAAGATCATGGTCGGCGCGAAGATGATGACGCCGGGCACGAAGCTCGTCATCAGTCCGACGATCGGCGCGCCGTCGGTGCGCGCCCGCGCGCGTAGCAGCACCATGGCGAGCGAGAAAAGCAGCGCCGAGCCGAGCACCGCGATCACACCCAACGTGTGCTGCGGCGATTCTTCCGCCGAGGGCGCGCCCTGGATCGAGATCAGCACGCCGGAAAAGCCGATCACCGCGCCGATAATGCTGGTGACGCGGATGCGCTCGCCCAGGATCGGCCACGCCACGAACGGCACGATCAGCGGATAGATGAAGGAAAGCGTGACCGCTTCGGCGAGCGGCAGCACGGTCAGCGACCAGAAGAATGTCACTGCACAGCCGGCGATGACGAAGCCGCGCAGCCCGTGCGCGCGCCACATCTCGCGCGTGACGATCGGCCTGCCCGCGTGCATCCAGATCGCCAGCGAGAACACCGTGCCGATGGCGTAGCGCGCGAATGCGACCACGAGGACGTGGTTCGATTTGGCCAGAAACTTGATGCTCGCGTCCATCGACGCGCCGACGAAGATCGCCGCCGACAGCACCAGAGCCGGCGGTAGCACGCGCCCGGACATGAAAACTCCCCGCGCGCCTTGTGGCCCGCAGGGAGCTTCACGGCAACCTGGATTGCGTTACTGCGTCGTGGTCGCGCCATCCGTCGTGGTGGTCGCGCCGTCGGTCGCTTCGTCGATTTGCTCGCCGGCTTCTTCGTTCGGGCCTTGGCCCATGTCGGTCGTGCCGGTGGTGGATTGTTCGTATTGCGTGTCTGCGGCTTCGCCGGCTTCTTCGTTCGGGCCCTGGCTGCAGGCCGCGACGAAACACAACGCGGCGGCGGCCGCGAGCGCTGATTTCAACATGGCTGTCTCCTGAAATGCCGTTCAGGCGGCGCGCGCCGCCGAGAGGATGAACGCGGGCGCCGCCGCCACGGTTCCGCGCATCGGTGGCTAGTTCGTGCGCGGATTGCCGTCGGTGGCGTCGTTCAAAGCATCCGCGCCGTCGTCCGTGCGTTGGTTGTCGGTCGCTTCATCGACATCCTCGCCGGCGCGCTCGAGCGGACCGTCGCCGAGATTCTCTTCGCCTTGGGTGGCTTCCTCGATCGCAGAGTCCAGGTTCTCGCCGGTCTTCTCGGCGCTGCCCTCGCACGCAGCCAGCCCCAACGCGGCCGCGACGATGGCGGCGGTCGCAAACGTCATACGCATGTTTCTGTCCTCCAGGCGCCCAGCGGCGCTGTGGAGGGAAACCGCCAGCGCCGCGCACGGTTCCGGGCCAGGAACGCTGGCCAGTACGGAGCAGGCCGCTATAAGGCGGGCAAACGAGGGAACAATGAGCCTCAGCGAAGACCAGACCCTGATCGTGGAGACCGCGCGCAGCTTCGCGCAGGAGAGATTGCGCCCCAACGCCGCGCGCTGGGAGGACGAGGGGCTCGACCGCGGCGTGCTGCGCGAGTTGGCGGAGCTTGGCTTCGCCGGGATCTATGTCGGGGAGGAGCACGGCGGCTCGGGGCTGACGCGCCTCGACGCGGCGCTGATCTTCGAAGAGCTGTCGCGCGGCTGCATCGCCACCTCGGCGTTCTTGTCGATCCACAATATGTGCTCGTGGATGATCGATGCGTTCGGCAGCGCCGAGCAACGCGCGCAATGGCTGCCGAAGCTCGTCACCATGCAGACGATCGCCTCCTATTGTCTGACCGAACCCGGCTCCGGTTCGGATGCAGCGGCGCTGCGCACGACGGCGAAGCCGGACGGCAACGCGCACTACATCCTGAACGGCTCGAAGGCGTTCATCTCCGGCGCGAGCTTCTCCGATCTCTATGTCGTCATGTGCCGCACCGGCGAAGACGGCCCGAAGGGCGTCTCGACCGTTCTGGTCGAGAACGGGACGAGCGGCCTTTCGTTCGGCAAACAGGAAGACAAGATGGGTTGGCGGGCCCAGCCCACCGCGATCGTCAGCTTCGACAATTGCCGCATACCGGCGGAGAATCGCATCGGCCCGGAAGGCGAGGGCTTCAAGTACGCCATGCGTGGTCTGGACGGCGGGCGCCTCAACATCGCCGCGTGCGCCCTGGGCGGCGCTCAGGACGCCTTCGACCGCGCGCTAGCCTACGTCCAGGAGCGCAAGCAGTTCGGCAAACGCATCGCCGACTTCCAGAACACGCAATTCACGCTGGCCGACATGGCGACCGAGTTGGCGGCGTCGCGCGCGCTGCTGCACGAAGCCGCGCGCAAGCTCGATGCGAAAGCGTCGGACGCGACCAAGTTCTGCGCCATGGCCAAACGGTTCGTCACCGACGCGGCGTTCCGCGTCGCCGACCAGGCTCTGCAATTGCACGGCGGCTACGGTTATCTCGCCGATTACGAAGTCGAGCGCATCGTCCGCGACCTGCGCGTGCACCGCATCCTCGAGGGCACCAACGAAGTCATGCGCATGATCGTCTCCCGCGAACTGATGAAATCGTAACGGCGGGTTTGACAAGCCGGCGGCGCTGGGCGTTGCTAGGGATTGAGGGGACCGACATGATCGTTCGCGCCATCATCTGGGGATTTGTGCTGTGGCTGGCGACGGCGGCCGTATTCCGCTTCTTCGGTCAGGACTTCTTCACGCTCGACGGCGATGTGCGGCTGCGGGCGTTCATCGCCGCGCCGATCCTGGCCATGATCGCCACGGCGATCATCTTGCGCCTGCTGCGCGAGGCGCGCGGCGATGAAGGCGAGGCGGCGATCGGCATCGCGCTTCCTGTCATTCTGCTCAACGCCTTCGTGACGCATGAATTCGCCACCGCACTCCCGAACATCCCGGAACACTTGGCGGGCATGTATGGCGCCTGGTCGCTCTTGTTCGGCGGCTCGATTCTCTTCGCCGGCCTCAGCATGAGCACGCTGGCGCCCCAGGACGAGCAGGTGTGAGGCGCCGCGATGTGCTCGCCGGCGCCGCCACGTTGGCCGGATGCGCGAGCGTGAGCGCGCCGCACAGCACGCGCCCGATCGTGATCGCGCATCGCGGCGCAAGCGGCGAGCGCCCCGAGCACACCATGGCGAGCTATCGTCTGGCGATCGAGCAGGGCGCCGACTTCATCGAGCCCGATCTGGTGATGACGCGCGACGGCGTGCTTGTTTGCCGCCACGAGAACGAGATATCCGGCACGACCGATGTTGCCGCGCGCGCAGAATTTGCGGACCGGCGCAAAGAGAAGACGGTCGACGGCGTGACCGCCATGGGCTGGTGGGTCGAAGACTTCACCTTGGCCGAACTCAAGACGCTGCGCTGCAAGGAGCGGCTGCCGCAATTGCGGCCGGCGAACATGGCCTATGACGGCCAGGAGCAAATCCCGACCTTCGCCGAGGCGCTCGAATTGGCGCAACAGGCGGGCGTCGGCATTTATCCGGAGCTGAAGCATCCGACGTTCCTGCGCGAAGCAGGCGTCGATCCGGTACCGGCGTTCATCGCGGCCGTGCGCGAAGGCGGCGGTCAGCGCGCTGCGGACATCATGTACGTGCAGTGCTTCGAAGTCGGCGCGCTGGAGGCTTTGGCGCGGATGTCGTCGCTGCGGTGGTCGTGCATTCAGCTTGTGTCGGCGGCGGACGGTCCTTGGGACCGGCGCGAGACAAGCTACGCGCAGATGCTGCGCGACGACGGCTTGCGCGCGATCGCCGAATACGCGCGCGGCATTGGCGTGGAAAAGACGCTGATCATCCCGCGAAGCGCCGACGGCGCGACTCTGGCGCCCACAAACCTAGTTTCGCGTGCGTACGCCGCCGGCTTGCTGGTTCATGCCTGGACCTTCCGCGCGGAGAATTTCTTCCTGCCGGCCGAGCTCCGCCGCGGCGATCCCGCTGCGCCGGACTATCTGCGCCAGCATGGCGATCTCGGCGCAGAGCTGCGCGCGTTTTTTGACGCGGGCGTGGACGGCGTGTTCTCGGATTTTCCGGCAGCGGCGGTCGCCGCGCGCGGTTAGCCGTGCGGCGCCGCTCAAGCGACGCGGCGGAGTGTGCGGTTCAGGATTGGGCGCTGCGCAGCCAGGATGTCGGCTTCGACCCGCGCGCGATCCGCCGGATCGGCGACGATCAGCAGGTGAATTTCCTTCGCCCCGATGTTCTCCGCCGCTTGCCACATGTCGTGACGCGTCAGCGCCCGCGAGAAATCATCGGTCTGCGCCGCGAACACACAAATCGGACCGCCCCAATCGGAGGAGGGATACTCCTGCGGCTTCACGAACAGATAGACGCCGCCGACAGGCTCCCATGCACGTTGCGCGCGCGCGACTTCCATCTCGTACCAACGTCCGCTGTCGCCCTGCCAATTGTAGGTGTTCACGCACACTCTCCGGTCCAACCCGGCGGCCGAACCTAAAGTGAGTCGGCGCGCGGCAAAGGCGTACCTCTCAGGGCGCGGCGTCGGTGCTTACAGATTGGACATCCGCCGCCTCGAAGAACGCCGGCCAGAAGCGAGTCTGCGCGTCGGCTTGACGCTGCGCCTGGTCGGGGCGGTCGATGGGGACGACGCGCAGATCGACGTGGCTGAGGTCAGGCGGGCCGCTCGGCGCTTGCGCGGCCCAGGCGGGATAATCCGCGCCCGAAACGTAGAGCGAGAACCCTTGCGGATCGTGTTCCAGCAAGTCCGAGATCAACACGATGCGCCGGCGAGGAATCTCCGGTCCGAAGTCCGGGTCGGCGGCCACCGCGCGCAGAGCCGCAACGATGGGCGAGGCGCGCGCCGGCCCGCCGGAACTTGCGCGCGCCGTGGCGCGGTCGAGCGTCTCCTGGAACGCCTCGTCCCAGCGTTGGCGGACGATGCGCGCGTTCTGATAGAGCGGATTGGTTTGCTCCGGCGGCAGCGGCAGGCATTTGGAGAAGAGCACCGCCGGTTCCTGCGGCCGGCGCACGTTGATGCGCAGGATCGTCAGCCGCTCGAACTGGGCGAGCCGCCCGCGCTCCTGCTCCAGCACCGCGCGCAATTTTCGCCGGTGCCGCGCTTCGAGCCGATCGGTTGAGTCCACCAGAATGATCGTATGCGCGCCTAGCGGTGCATCGGTGCGGCAAAGTGTGTCCGCGTCAGTGGGCGGCGGGCGCAGCATCAGGGCCGCCCCCGCCAGCCCGCCGAGCACCGTGAGCGCCAGCACGATCAGCACGCCGCCGAGCACATGACGTCCGCCGCCGCGGCGCCGCCGTGTCATGATGAAGCGCCGCCGTCCAGCCGGCGGCTGGTCTCTTCCAGCTCGGCGAGCAGACCTTGCAGCGCCTCGGCCGACTGCGCCTGCGCCGCTTCGACCCGCTCGCGCGCGTCCTGCACCAGCGCCGCCGATGCGGCGAGCGCATCCAGCGCGGGACCGGCCGCGGGCGGCGCGGTGCTGAAATAGGCGGGCGCGGGCGCGGTGCGTGCGGCCATGTTTTCCTGGCGGTAGAGATGCACGGCCGACGCTGCGGCCTCATCCAGCGCCCGCGCCTGCACGTCGAGCGCTTCCATCCGTTGCGCGGCTGCGTCGAAGGCGCGATTCATCGCGGCGTACTCCGCGCGCATGCGCTCAAGCCGGCCGGCGATCGCCGCCCGCGCCGTCTCGATCGGCGCCTCGAGTTCGGCGCGCGCCTCTTCGCGGACCTCCGCGAACGCCTCGGCCGCATGGCGTTCACTGCGCGCCATCTTGCCGTAATCGGGGTAGGGGTCGTCGAAGCCGGAATAGCCCTTCAGTGCAGCGAACACCCACACGCCCGCGCCAAGCATCAGCAGGATCACCGCCTGCGGTGAACTGAGCTGCAGCAGCGACCAGATTTGAAAGCCCGCCTCCGAACCGGGATCGAGCTGCCGGCCGGCGATCGCCGCCAGCCGGTCGCGCCAGTCGGCGGCGAAGAGATTGAGCATCAGCGCCAGCAGCGTCATCGCGCCGAACGCAATCGCGCCGCCGGTCTTCATGACGGCGTTGTTGTGCTGCAAATAGCGCAGACCGAGGAAGCCGGCGAGAAAGCCGAGCGTCACGTTGGCGCCGGAAAGTCCGATGGCGGTGATTGCGCCGCCCAGCAAGCCGCGTTCGTCATCCTCCGCGAACAGGGCGGCGCTGAACAACGCTTCGAACACCGCCGCGCACAGCAGCAAGCCCGCCTGCAGCATGGTCGAACGCGGATAGACGGCGGCGCGGCGCAAGCCGTGGGCGCGCTTGAACGCGTCGAGATCGGCGCGCGCCTGCGCCGCCAGCCGCGCGCCTTCGCTCCATTGCGGGGCCACCCGCCCGGCCACCTGCTTCAGCGCCAATTGCGCGTCGAGCGCGGGGGCGGAAAAATCCTGCGGCGACGGCGCCAACGCGCGCAGCCGGCGTTCGGTTTCGGCCCGCGCTTCCTCGCGCAGCGCATCGACCTTGGCGCGCTCGGTGGCGACGGCGGCGATGATCGCCTGTTCCGCCTGCGACAGCTCTTCGGTTTCGGGCCGCGGCACGTTGCGCGCGGCGTCCTCGCGCGCGCGTTTGCGCAAGCCGAGGCGCTTTTCGAGCGCGGCGGCGCTGAAGCCCTGCGGCGGCTTGGCCGCAGGGCGTGGATCCGGGCGCCGGTCTGGCGATCTGGCTTGGCCGCCATCCATGGCGGAAGCTCCCCAGGCTTGAGGGCGGCACTAAAGCGCGGAACCGGCGCTTCTCCAAGCGCCGCGTTTGGGGCTATCACCGGATGAGGAGCGGCGTGTGAGCGAACTCAAGGACTTGCTGGCGATCGCCAAGGCCGCCGCCGCGGAAGCCGGCGCGGCGCTTGCCACGCATCGCCGTCAGTGGGCCGTGATCGAGACCGAGCAGGGCCGCGAGGTCAAGATCGACGCCGACACGCGCGCGGAACACCTGATCCTCGCTGCGCTCGAGCGCGATGCGCCGTTCCCCGTGATTTCGGAAGAGGCGGGTTGGGTTGGCGTGCAGGCGACGGCGTCGCGCTACGTGTGGGCGGTCGATCCGTTGGACGGCAGCGTAAACTATCTGCGCGACTACCCGCACTGGGCCGTCTCCATCGCGCTGTTGGAGCGCGGCGAGCCGGTGCTGGGCGTCGTGCAGTGCGTGGCGCTGGCGGAGACCTTCGCTGGCATCGTCGGCGAAGGCGCCACCTTGAACGATGCGCCGATGCGCGTCTCCGAGATCGCCGATCCCGCGTCCGGCATTTTACAGACCGGCGTGCCCTCGCGCGCCAGTCCGGAGTCGATGGCGTTGTTCGAGCAGCGGCTGACGACGTGGCGCAAAGTGCGCATGATCGGCTCGGCGGCGTCGGCGCTGGCGTATGTCGCGGCGGGACGTGCGGAGGCCTACCGTGAGTCCGGATCGATGATCTGGGATGTGGCCGCCGGCTGCGCGCTGGTGAAGGCCGCGGGCGGCGAATTCAGCATTGGCGGCGCAGCGCTCGATCGGCCGCTCGAAGTCGCAGCGGGAAATGGCCGCGTCGCGCTGCCAGCCTAGTCCAGCGTGCGCCGGAATCGCAGCAGCGCCAGCGTCGAGAGCACCAGCAGGATCAACGTCAGCGGCCAGAGATCGCCGACGATGTCAGCGAAGCCGGCGTCTTTCAGGACGATCTCACGCACCATGCGCAGAAAGTGCGTGGTCGGAATCGCTTCGCCGATGGCCTGCGCCCAACCCGGCATAGCGCGGAAGGGGAACATGAAGCCCGAGAGCAGAATGGTCGGCAGGAAGACGAAGAAGGTCATCTGCATCGCCTGCATCTGCGTCTTGGCGATCGTGGAGATCAGGTAGCCCAGCATCAGATTGGCGAGGATGAAGAGCGTGACGCCCACGAGAAACGCCAGCGCCGACCCGGTAAACGGGATGTGGAAGAGCAGCGACGACATTAGAAGCACGATCACGACCTGGATCGCGCCGACGAACACGTAGGGCGTCGTCTTGCCGATCATCACTTCGAGCGGCCGCACCGGCGTCGCCAGCAGGTTTTCCATCGTCCCGCGCTCGGTCTCGCGCGTCAGCGCGATCGAGGTGATCATCACCATGGTCATGGTGAGGATGATGCCGAGCAGCGCCGGCACGATATTGAACGCGCTGACGCCGGCGGGATTGTAGCGGCGATGCACGACGATCTCGTAAGGCGGCGGTGCTTGGTTCAGGTAGGAAAGCGCGCCCTGGAATTCCGGTGCGAACGCCATCTGGGCGACGCGCTCGATGGCGCCCAACGCGCCGCCCGCCGCCACCGGATCGCTGGCGTCCGCCGCGATCAGGATTTGCGGCCGCTCGCCGCGCACCAGGCGGCGTTCGAAGCCTTCCGGGATCGAGATCAGAAAGTTCGCCTCGCCCGAGCGCAGCATCGCCTCGGCTTCCTCAGCGCGCGTGGCGATGGCGACGATGTCGATGAACGTGGACGCCTGCAGCGAGGCCAGGAACGCGCGCGTCATCGGCCCATCTTCGCGCATCTCAACGACCGCGGGCATGTGGCGCGGGTCGGTGTTGATGGCGTAGCCGAACAGCACCAGCTGGATGATCGGCATCATGATCATGATGGCGAACGTCGGCCGGTCGCGCCGCATCTGTACGAGTTCTTTGAGGAACACCGCGAGCACGCGCGACCAGGAGAGGTCGAAAAGGTTCATCGCGCCCTCTCTATGAGCCGGCAAGCGTACGGCGTGTCGCGCAGACGCTTGCAGGTTGGAGCGCGCGGCTCCCGCCGCGCATGCGGGCCGGAGGCCCGCGGTCCAGCCTCCGGCCGTTGGCGCCTTATGCCAGCGCAAGTGTAGGAGGGCAGCCGCGTCGTCACTGGAAGTTATCGATGCTGCCGGACATGAGGTAGATGAAAATCTCCTCGAAACCCGCCTCGATGCGCTCGATCTGCACGTGCGGATGCGCCTCCTTCACGCGCTGCACGGCGCGTTCCAGCAAGACCGCGTTCTTGCCGCAAGCATGAATCTCCGCGCCGAAGCGCGCCACCAATTCAACACCAGGCGCGCCTTCCAGCATCTGGTGCGCCGCCATCAGCGGGCGCCCGGCGATCCGCCAGCACGCAAGCCCGATTTGCTTGGGGATGTCGGCAGTTGGCGCGTCCAAGAGCTTCTTGCCGTAGGCGATGTAGGCGATCGAGTCGCATTGCACCGCTTCGTCCATGTAGTGCGTAGAAACGAGCGTGGTGACGCCCTGCGCGGCGTAGCGCCGGATCGCGTCCCAGAAATCGCGCCGCGCCTTGGGATCGACGCCGGCGGTCGGTTCATCCAGCAGCAGCAGTTCGGGCTCGTGGATCATGCACGCCGCAAGCGCGAGGCGCTGCTTCCAGCCGCCGGAGAGCTTGCCGGCGAGCTGCGCCTGGCGCTCGGCGAGGCCGAGATTTTCAAGCGCCTGATCCACGCGCTCGGCGCGGCGGTCGAGCCCGTAGAGGCGGGCGATGAATTCGAGGTTCTCGCGGATCGACAGATCCTCGTAGAGCGAGAATTTCTGCGTCATGTAGCCGACGCGTTCTTTGATCCGCACGCTCTCGTTCAGCACGTCGAAGCCGAGCACGCGGCCCTCGCCGCTCTCGGGCTTCAGCAGCCCGCACACCATGCGGATCGTCGTCGTCTTGCCGGAGCCGTTCGGACCGAGAAAGCCGTAGATGGCGCCGCGCGGCACCGAGAGGTCGAAATTGTCGACCACCTTGCGGCCGCTGAACGCCTTGGTCAGCCCACGCACGTCGATGACCAACGCGTCGCTCATGGCGCGGCCGGGCGCACGTCGACGGGCATGCCGGGCCGGATTGGCACCGGCGCATCGAACCGCGCTTCCACCAGGAACACGAGCTTCTCGCGCTGATCGAGCGAGTAGATCACCGGCGGCGTGAATTGCGGCTCGCGCGCGACGAAGCTGACGGTGGCGACGAACTGCCCTTCGCAGCCGGGGCCGTCGCAGGTGACGTTCACGCGCGCGCCGACTGGCAAGCTCGCCAGCATCGCTTCCGGCGCAAAGAAGCGCACCTTCATGTTCTCGGGCGGCAGTAGCGCGACGATCGGTTGGCCCGCCGTCACCACTTCGCCGGGGCGGTGGTAGATCTGCTCGATGGTGCCCGCGGACGGCGCCGCGCCATCGAGATCGCGCAGACGTTCACGCGCGAGGCCGGTCGCCGCGCCGGCGGCGCTGGCTTCGCGGCGCGCCTGCGCAAGCTGGGCGTTGGCGGCGTCGCGCGCGGCGCGGTCGGAATCGAGCCGCGCGCGCGGATAGAAGCCGCGCTCGTAGAGCTCGGCCCCGCGGGCGTAGTTCGCCTGCGCCAACCGCGCTTGCGCCTGCGCCGTGCGCACGGCTTGCGCCGCGGCGGAGGCTTGCGCGCTGGCGCTGTCTGCGTTGAGGGCGAGGCGGTCGCGATCGAGGCGGAAGAGGGCGGCGCCGGCCTCGACCGTGTCGCCTTCGCGCACCAGGAGCTCGCCGAGTACGCCGGATTCTTGGCTGGCGATGTAGACATAGTCGGCTTCGCCGTAGCCTTGCATGACATCGCTTGTCGCGCGGCTGCAGGCAGCGAGCGCAAGCGCCAAAGAAAGAAAAACGAAGCGCTTCATGCGCGTTGCTCCAGCCCGTGCAGCAGGATGTCGAAATGCTGTCCAATCAGGACGTCGGCGTGCGCGAACGCGCTTTCCCCCCGCAGGACGTGCGCCCACATCGCTTCCAGGAAGATCGGACCCACGAACGCGCGCGCCGCCGCGCGCGGATCGAGCGTGCGGATCAGGCCCCTGTTCATGGCCGCCTCGAACAGGCTCTGCAGCGCGCCCAGCGCGCGCTCGACAACATGGGTGCGATAATATTCCGCGATTTCGGGAAACCGGCCGGAGAGGCCGATGATCAGCCGCGGCACCGCGATCATGGCCGGGTCGCTGAGCTTGTGGGCGCCGATGCGGGCGATCAGCCTGAGCGCCTCGATCGGGTTGTCGCCGCCCTGTGCGGCGAGCGACTCCGCCTGGCGTGCGAACGGCGCAATGCGGGCTTCGATCAGCGCCTCCAGCAGCGCCATCTTGCTTGGGAAGTAGAGGTAGACCGCCGCCTTCGAGAGCCCCGCGCGTTTGGCGATGTCCTCCATCCGCGCCGCCTCGAAGCCCCGCGCAGCGAACTCTTCCAACGCGGCGTCGACGATCTCCTCCGGGCGCGCTCCGGCCCGCCGCCGCCAGCGCGGCGCGGCCAGTTTTCTCTTTTGGGGAGAGGAGTTTGCAGGCATGCCTCCAATATAACTAACTGGTCAGTTATATTCAAGCCCAAAGAAGGGGCGGCGCGAGGGTGTCGCGCCGCCCTGTCAGGGATGAGCCGCCGATGGGGAGGGGAGGCTCAGTCCACCCAGTCGCGCTGCAGGGTGCGCGCGGCCGCGAACATCAGGATCGCGGCGGCGACGTAGAAGCCGACGCCGTAGAGGATCGAATAGCGCAGCGCCTGGTCGCCGTACTGCGCCGCCAGCGCATCGGAAAGCGCGCCAATGATGAGCGTGCCGAGACCGATGCCGATCAGGTTGTTGATGAAGAGAAAAAGCGCCGACGCCGTCGTGCGCTGCTTCGCCGGCGCGAGGTGCTGCACGGCGGTGATCACCGGCGCGAGCCACACCAGGCCGAACGCGGTCGGCGGCAAGAAGAGAAAGAACGCCAGCACCGGATCGTTCGACAGCAGGCCCAGCACATAGCAGGGCAGAGTCAAAACAAACGCCGCAGCCGGGATCAGCGCGTAGCGCGAGCGCTTGGCGCCCATGTGGTCGGCTACTGCGCCGCCGAGCCATACGCCGGCGACGCCGCCGACCAGCAGGATCGCGGCGTAGTAGAGCGATACTTCCACCGTATCGAAGCCGAACGCTTGGCCGAGGAAGGTCGGCATCCAGAAGAAGATGCCGTAACCCATGATCGACGAGGACGCCGCGCCGAACGACAAGAACCAGAAGCTCGGTTTGTTGGCGTGGATCTGACGCGCCGCGACGCCCGCGCCGATCAGGCCGCCCAGCAGCAGGATGCCGGCGTAAAACCACACGACCAGGTTCGACGGAATGCCGAACGGCTCAAGCAGCGCCTGCGGACGGAAAATGAAAAACGCATAGGCGATGCCGAACACCGTCAGCGCGCCGAGCATCAGCAGGATCGACGTAGGCCCGAATTTCGGCCGCGCCTTGGGTGCGGCGGCGCTGGCGTCTGCGGCCTTCGCGTCCATTCCGCCGCGCTTGGGCTCGCGTACGAAGATACGGAAGATTGGCGCAACCAGAAGCCCGGCGACGCCGACGACGATGAACGCGACGCGCCAATCGATCGCGTGCGCGAGCGCGCCGCCGATGGCGATGCCCGCGGCGCTGCCGACGGGAATGCCGAACGAATAGATCGCCAGCGCTCGCGCCCGCTCGTTGGGTGGAAAATAGTCGGAGATGATGGAGTACGACGGCGCCACGCCCCCGGCCTCGCCCACGCCAACGCCGACGCGCGCCTGGAACAACTGGGTGAAGTTCGAAACGTAGCCGCAGAGGGCGGTGAAGCCGCTCCAGACCGTCAGCGAGATCGTGATGATCCAGGTGCGGTCCCAGCGGTCGGCGAGCCAGGCGATCGGCACGCCCAGCGTGGTGTAGAAGAGCGCGAACGCCAGGCCGCCAAGCTGGCCGAGTTCGGTGTTGGTGAGCTGGAGGTCGGCTTTGATCGACGGCGCGAGGATGCCGAGGATTTGCCGGTCGATGAAGTTGAAGGCGTAGACCACGAACAACAGGCCCAGCACCACGAAGCGGTAGCTGGAGGGCGGTGCGGTGGACGCTGTTGTATCGGTCATGTCTCGCCCAAAAGAAAAGCGGCGGCGCAGCTCCTGGCCGCGCCGCCGCCTGGGGGTTCGATCAGAAGCGGACTTCCACCGACGCCGTGAACGTTTGCGGCGGGCCGTAGAAGCCGATGATCGAGTTGCCGAACAACGCGCCCGGGAAGTTGTAACCGCCGACGCGGTACTCTTCGTCGCCCAGGTTCAGACCGTGCAGGCCGAAGCGCAGCCGGTCGTCGTCCGAGGTCCAGGTGATCGACGCATTGTAGAGCCAGTAGGCCGGCTGATCGAGCAGCGGGGTCGCGAACTCGAACATCTGGCTGTCGCCGCGATAGGCCGCCGATGGCGTGAACGCGATCTGGCCGCCGGCGAACGGCTGCGTGTAGGTAAGCGAGAACGAGCCGGTCAGATCCGGCGTGTTCTGGAACGACGCCAGGTTCGAGAAGTCGGCCGGCAGCGTCGCCGGCGGCGGCGCCGGGTTGACGACCGTCGTCAGGTATTCGTCGAACTCGCCTTCGATGTAGCCCACCGCGAAATTCGCGACGAGATTGTCGAGGAGATAGACGCTGCCTTCGAGCTCGGCGCCGCGCAGCTGCGCTTGCGCCGCGTTGTCGACGAACGAGGCGATGCCGCCGGACACCGTCGGCTCCTGACGCGTGATCTGCATGTCCGAATAGTCGGATTGGAAGATCGCGCCCGAGAGGTTCACGCGGCCGGCGTGCCACGATGAGTGGAAGCCGATCTCGTAGGTGTCGACGAACTCCGGCTCGTAGCCGTTCACTGTCGCCGGCGTCAGCACTGCGTCGCCGCGCATGTCGAAGCCGCCCGACTTGAAGCCTTGGCTGTACGACGCATAGAGCGTGAGCGCGTCGGACGGCTCCCAGGTGACGCTGAAGCGCGGCGTCACCTCTTCGAACTCCGCATCGTTCACGTAATTGGTGCGAACGAGGCCCGGAACGGCGAGCGCATTGCCGAAGAACGGGCTGCGGATGCCGCTGAAGTTCTGCCGATAGACGCGGCCGGTCTTCTCATCGCGCGTCCAACGGGCGCCGACTGAAATCGCCAAAGTGTCGGTGATGTCGAAACTCAGATCGGCGAACGCGGCGAGCGACTCGGTGTCGACGCGGCCTTGGGTGAAGATCGTCAGCGGGCCGGCGAAGCCGAGCACGGTGTCGAACGCGCCTTCGGCGGTGCTGTCGAGGTAGTAGACGCCGGCGACGCCCTGGACGCGGCCGAGATCGAGCAGCAGCTGGATTTCCTGCGTGAACTGCTCGTCGGCGTAGTAGGCCGGGATGTCCAGCGTCGGGAACTCGGTGTTGTCGAAGTCGATCGTGCCTTGGGTCTTGCCTTCGCGCGTCGCCGTGATCGAGCGGATCGTCAGCTGATCGCTCAGTTCGTAGTCCACGTGCAGCGACACGCCGCGGGTTTGCACGTGATTGTCGTCGCCCGAACCGGCGCGCGTGTCATAGACGTCCGGCAGCACGTTGTACGAGGTCCCGCCGGCCGGGAAGCTGGCCAAGCGGTGGCCGTGACGCGGGTTGGAGTCGTCGTCCACGCCGTCGGCGCTGAGGCGGATGGTGAGATCGTCGAGCGGCGTCCATTGCAGCGTAAACCGGAACGCGTCGACGTCCTTGTTGTAGTGCTCGGCGCCGGTGACAAGGTTTTCGCCGTAGCCGTCGCGCGAGTAGAGCGCGAACGCGCCGCCGATCACCAGTTCGTCGGTCAGCGGCACGGAGCCGGAGATGATCGTGTCGAGCTGGTTGTACGAGCCGTAATTGAGGCGCGCGCGCAGATGCGGCTCCTCGGTGTCGAGCGGGGCGGTGACGTAGCGCACCGCGCCGCCGATCGTGTTGCGCCCGTAGAGCGTGCCTTGCGGGCCGCGCAGCACTTCGATGCGCTGGATGTCGAAGATGTCGAGCACGGCCGCTTGCGGGCGCGCGATGTAGACGTCGTCCACATAGAGGCCGACGCCGGGCTCGAAGCCCCAGAGCGGGTCCTGCTGGCCGACGCCACGGATGAAGCCGATCAGCGTCGAGTTCGAGCCGCGCGCCACCTGGATGGTGGCGTTCGGCGTCGTTTGCTGCAGCACCGTGATGTTCTCGGCGCCGCGCTGGTCGAGTTGCTCGGCGGTCTGCACGGAGATCGCGATCGGCACGTCCTGGAGGCTCTCTTCGCGCCGGCGCGCCGTCACGATGATGCCTTCGTCTTCGCTGGCCGCCGGCTCGTCTTGAGCCATCGCCGGCGACGTCATGGCGAACGGCGCCGCGCACACGCTCGCAAATAGCAGCGCAGACCGCGCCGCCTCGCCAAACCGCTTCATGGTAATGCTCCTCCGCTCTTCACATCGCTCCGCCGCACCGCGCGGACAAAAGCGTCGACCTGGTTGAAAAATGCCTCCGCCGCTTCGAGGTGCGGCACGTGGCCGGCGCCGGAGATCACGGTGCGCGCGCCGTTCGGCGCGGCATGGGCGACAAACGCGGTCGCGCCATCGGGATAAACTTGGCTCTCGCCGCCATGGATCACGAGCATGGGCTGCACGATGCGCGTCAGCGCGGCGCGGAAATCCTGGCGCGCCATCGACGCCCAATACGACGCCATCGCGCCGGCGTCGGCCTTCGACATTTCCGCCGCCGCCCATGCAACAAGCTCGGGATGCGCCGCGGCGAACCCCGGCGCGAACATGCGCGGGGCGAAGCGCGCCACGTAGGCGGGCCAGTCGGCGCGGATTTCGGCAAGCGTGACGTCGACGTCGTCGGCGCCATAGTCGCCGGCCAAACCGAACTGCCAGCTGGCGTCGTTCACCAGGCGCGGCGCCATGTCTTCGATGACGTAGCCGTCGACGCGGCCCGCGAGCGCGGGCGCCGCCGCCCAGAGCGCCATCGCCCCCATCGACCAGCCGACCGCCACCGCGCCGCGCAGATCGAGCGCGCCGGTGAGATGGACGAGATCTTGGGCTAGGGTCTCGATGGTGAGCGCCGCGGCGCCGGCGTCGGAGCCGGGATGGGCGCGCAGGGTCGGGACGATGACCCGGTGCGATTTGCCGAGGCGGGAGGCAAGGTCTTGAAAGAAATCGCTATTTCCGGCCCAGCCGTGGACCAGAAGGATCGGGCCGCCCGCGCCGTGTTCGGCGTAGGACATGGCCGCCCCGTCTGGCAACGCGATGACCGGCATACCCGGCTTTCCCCCCGACCGGCCTGCTTCTCAGGCCGATTCTTGCTTGTGTTGCCCGACGTTCTAACGGAGACTTGAAACATGAGTCAACATTCAGGTTCCGAAGACGTCGCAGCCGGGGAGCGGTCCGGGCCGAAAACGGAGCGGGGCCGGCGCACCTTGCGGCGGCTTCTGGACGCGGCGGGGGAGGAGTTCGGCGCGCGCGGCTACCACGAGACCGCAATCTCCAACATCACCCAGCGCGCCGGCGTCGGGCTCGGCACCTTCTACGTCTATTTCAAATCGAAAGAGGAAGTGTTCCGCGCGCTCGTCGCCGACATGGGCGCGCACACCCGCCATGCGCTGGCCGACGCGGTGAAGGATGCGCCAAACCGGATCGAGGCCGAGCGCCTCGGCATCCAGGCCTACCTCGAATTCGTGCAGACCCACCGCTCGCTCTATCGCGTCGTCATGGAGGCGCAGTTCGTCGCCCCCGAAGCGTACCGCGACTATTACCGCGTGTTCGCGGAAGCCTATCGCCTGCAATTGTCGCAAGCGGCCGCACGCGGCGAGATCAGCAGCGGCGACGACGAAGTGCGCACCTGGGCGCTGATGGGCGCCTCGACCTTTCTCGGTCTGCGTTACGGCGTGTGGCAGGACGACGCCAATGTCGCCGCGATCGCGGACTCGGCTGCAGATTTGATGATCAACGGGCTCGCGCCGCGGGCAAAGAACGGCGACGCGTCCTAGAGAAACGCGCGCCAGGGGAGGGTGAGATGGGTGTCGACCTCGTCGACATCACGGCGAAGCGGGCGGAATTGACGCCCGATCGGATCGCGTTCGAGGACGCCGTCTCCGGGCGCACGATGACGTACGCGGAGCTCGACCGGCGCGCCGCGCGCTGCGCCAGCGTGCTGACCGGCCTGGGCGCCGGGCGTGAGGATCGCGTCGCGGTGCTCTGCCGCAACCGTATCGAGTTCTTCGAGATCATGTTCGCGTGCGCCAAGATCGGCGCCATCCTGACGCCGCTGAACTGGCGCGCGCCGCCCGCCGAATTGCAGCCGATTGTCGACGATTGTACGCCGAAACTGCTGGTTTTCGGCGCGGAGGACGCCGCCTGCGCCGCCGCGCTCAGCACGCCCGGCGCCGGCCGCCTCGGTCTCGACGACGCCTACGCTGCGCTGGTCGCGGCCGCCGCGCCCGCGCGCACGGAGCGGCGCTGGGACAGCGATGCGATCTGGTCGCTTATCTACACCTCCGGCACGACCGGCCGGCCCAAGGCGGTGATCCAGACCTTCCAGATGGCGGCGGTGAATGCGTTTCACGTCACCCAGGCGTTCGGCGTGCGCGGCGGCGACCGCACGCTGAACTTCCTGCCGCTGTTTCACACCGCCGGCATTCAGCTCGTCACGCTGCCGGTGTTGATGGTGGGCGGAACGGTCAGCGTGTTGCCGGGCTTCGACGCCGATCGCGCGCTCGCCATGATGGATCGGCTCGACATCGTGTTCGCGGTGCCCGCGGTGTATCAGCAGCTCTCCGAGCACCCCGCGTTCGCGCGCGCCGACCTCTCGCAGGTGCGCGCGTGGGGCTGCGGCGGCGCGCCGCTGGCCGACGTGCTGGTGGAGCGCTTCGCGGCCAAAGGCGCGCGCGTGTGCAACGGCTATGGCATGACGGAAACCGGGCCGACCGCGTTTGTCGCCGCGCCGGAGGATGCGCTCACGCACATCGGCTCGGTCGGCAAACCGCAGATGCTGCTCGACGTGCGCATCGTCGGCGCCGATGGGCGCGATGTCGGTGCGGGCGAAAGCGGCGAGATCTGGATGCGCGGGCCGGGCGTCACGCCGGGCTATTGGCGCAGGCCGGAGGAGAACGTTAAGGCCTTCACGCCGGACGGCTGGCTCAGAAGCGGCGATGTCGGCTGGCGCGATGCAGGCGGGCGCTACTACGTCGCGGGCCGGATCAAGGAGATGTACATTTCGGGCGGCGAGAACGTGTTCCCAGCCGAGGTCGAGAACGTGCTCGCGCGCCATCCGGCGATCCTGGAAGCGGCCGTCATTGGCGTCGCGGATGAAAAATGGGGCGAGGTCGGCCACGCCTTCGTGCTGCTGCGCGCGGACGCGCCCGCGCCCAGCGCGGCGGAGGTGATTCAGTTTTGCCGCGCCCACCTCGCTGGCTATAAAACACCGCGTCACGTGAGTTTCGTGGACGACTTCCCGCGCACGCCCGCGGGCAAGGTGAAGAAGCATCTGCTCGCGCCCGCGCCGTCCGCACACGCGCGCTGAGCGCGCCGGGAGGACGTATGAGCGAGCTATTGTCATCGCGCCGCGCGTTGTTGGGCGCCGTCTCGGGCGCGGCGCTGACGAGCGCGTGCGCCTCTTTTTTTCGGCCGGCGTCTGACACCGGTAACCGGGACCACCGCCGCGAAACGCTGGCGGCGATGAAGCACGCCGCGCGCTTCATGCGCGAGCGCGTGGCGTATCGCGGCGGCTATGTGTGGAGTTATCTGCCGGACTTCTCGCGCCGTTGGGGCGAGATGGAAGCGTATCCGTCGATGATCTGGATTCAGCCGCCGGGCACGGCGACGGCCGGCCATCTCTACCTCGATTGCTATCACGCCACGCGCGACGAGTTCTACTATCAGGCGGCGATGGATGTGGCCGCCGGCCTGATCGCCGCGCAGCATCCCGCGGGCGGCTGGAATTATCTGCACGACTTTGCGGGCGAAGCGTCGGCGCGCCGCTGGTACGACACGATCGGCAAGAACGGCTGGCGGCTCGAGGAATTCCATCGCTATTACGGCAACGCGACCTTCGACGACGCCGGCACGTCGGAGGCCTCGCAATTCCTGCTGCGCCTTTATCTCGAACGCCGCGCCGCGCGCCTGCGCGCGCCGCTGGAGCGCGCGATCCGCTTCGTGCTCGACAGCCAGTACGCAAACGGCGGCTGGCCGCAGCGCTTCCCGTTCGTCGAGCACGGCGGCGTGCATGGCCGGCGCGACTACACGCGCGACATCACCTTCAACGACGACGTCGCCGGCGAGAGCATCAAATTCCTGCTGATGGTCTATCAGTCTCTGGGCGACGAACGCGCGCTGGTGGCGATGCGCCGTGCGATGGAGATTTTTCTCGCCACCCAGCAAGCGGCGCCGCAAGCGGGGTGGGGGCTGCAGCACGATGCTGCGACGCTCGCGCCGACCGGCGCGCGCAGCTATGAGCCGGAGGCGCTCACCACGCACACCACGGCCAACAACATCGCGCAGTGCCTGAATTTCTACGAATGGACCGGCGACGCGCGCTTCCTCGCCCGCGTGCCGGAAGCGCTCGACTGGCTGCAATCGGTGCGTCTGGCGGAGAGCGAGGTCCGCGTCGCCGGCCGGCGCTATCCCACCTTCATCGAGCGCGGCTCCAACCGCGCGCGCATCAATCACCGCCGCGGCTCCAATGTTGCGAGCGGCGCGTATTACTGGGACTACGATCCAGATCGTCCGATTACGCACTATTCGCAGTGGCGCGCCATCGATCTGGACGCGCTGCGCGCGCGCTACGAACGCGTGCGCCAGATCGCGCCCGAACGCGCCGCGGCGTCTTCGCCGTTCATCCTGCGCCGCAACTTCCGCTTGCCGCGCTATTTCACGACGCAGAACATCGAAGTATCGGATCTGAATTCCAATGCGGGCGCCGGCGCCGTGCAACCGCCGGACGCGGCGCGCGTCGCGCAGCTGATCGGCGGCTTGAACGCCGAAGGCTATTGGCCAACGCCGCTCACAGCGACCAGCAATCCCTATATCGGCGATGCGCCGGCGCAGCCGTCGCCGGGCGATTTCAGCCAAACGCTGGTCGGCGACGTCTACGATACTTCGCCCTACACGACAGAAAATCCCGTCACGGGCATCTCCACCGGCGCTTTTATCCAAAACATGAGCGCGCTCATGCTCAGCCTGGATTCATATGCGTAGGCGGAGGTTGGCAACGCCCCGGCGGCGGGCCTATCCTGCCGGAGGTGGGGAAATGAGCCGTGGCAGACAAAAAGCAGCCCGAACAGGACGCGCAGCCGGCGCAGGCGCCGGATAGACCGCAACCGGCAAAGACGGAAGATCGCGGCGTTCGCCTGGCGTCCATTGTGTCGATCGACATCGTCGGCTTCTCGGCCATGTCCGAGCGCGATCAGCGCGGCGCGGCGCGAAAAGTCGAAAAGCTGCGCGAGCGCATCATCAAGGTCGCCGCCAAGCACGGCGGGCGTCTCTTCAACACCGCCGGCGACGGCTTCATGTTGGAGTTCGGCTCCGCCGGCGCAGCACTCGGCGCGATCCAGGAATTGCTCGACAGACGTCCGTACGGCGAGCCGCCGATCCGCATCGGCGCGCACGTCGGCGATGTGATCGCGACGGCGACGGACGATCTCTTGGGTCACGGCGTCAACGTGGCGGCGCGTCTGCAGGAACTGGCGGAGCCGGGCACGGCGTTGGTGTCGGCCGAATTCCGCTCGATGGCGCGCACCAGCCCAACGGGCGCGTTCCAGGCGAAGGGCCAACGCCCGCTCGAGAACATCGAACAGCGCGTGCAGACGTTCGAGATTCTGTCGACGCGCCAGCGCATCGCGCGCTTCACGCGCAAGGCGGGGTTCGGGCTCGTCGGCGCGGGCGCGGTTGGCGCGGCCGTGTACTTCAGCCCGCTGGCGTGGAACACGCTGCAGGGCATGCTGCCGGAGCGCACCGCGCCCGCTGAGACGCAGCCGCAGGTGCAATCGGCGGCAGACCTCGATGTCGCCAGCGGGCCGAGCACCCCCGCCTACACGCCGGGACACACTTTCAGCGACTGTGAGAACTGCCCGGAAGTGGTGGTGCTGCCCGGCGGACTCTTCACCATGGGCTCGCCCGACGACGAGCCGGGGCGCGGGGCGGATGAAGGCCCGCGCCGCGAAGTTTCCGTCGCGCCGTTCGCGATCGGCAAGAACGAAGTCACCTTCGCCCAGTGGGACGCGTGCCTCGCCGGCGGCGGCTGCAACGGCTATTCGCCGCCCGACCACGGCTGGGGCCGCGGCGCACGCCCGGTGACGGACGTCTCCTGGGAGGACGCGCAAGCCTATCTCGACTGGCTCAACAGCCGGGTCGGCGGCCAACGCTATCGCCTGGCGACGGAAGCGGAGTGGGAATACGCCGCCCGCGCCGGCGCGCGCGACGCGTACGCCTTCGGCGCAGACTTGGCGCCGGCCCAGGCCACCTTCGCCGCGCAGCGCACCACCCCGGTCGCCCAGCACCAAGCCAACGCCTTTGCTTTGTTCGATATGCACGGCAATGTCGGCGAATGGGTCGAAGATTGCTACGTGCCCAATTACGAACAGGCGCCGATCGAAGGCGCGGTGGCAGTGCAGCGCGAGAATTGCACGGCGCGGGTGTTCCGCGGCGGCGGCTTCTCCGATGCGGCGCCGGTGTTGCGCGCCGCTGCGCGGCAGTCGGCGCCCGCTACGCAGCGCAGCCCGGCCATCGGTTTCCGCGTCGCCCGCGCGCTCGACTGACGCGGTGTGACCGCGGGCACAGACGAATCGGCGCGCGCCAGCGCATGATCGGCGCGGGAGTGCCGTCCAAGGTGACGCCGAAGGGGAGCGCCGCATGAGCGGCCAATTCATCCTTGCGCAGATATCCGACACGCACGTGCGCGCCGACGACGATGGCGCCGCTGCGGCGAAGCTGCGCGCGGCGATCGCACAAGCGGGCGCGTATCGCGCCGACGTCATTCTGATCACCGGCGATCTCGTGAATGACGAGCGCGCCGACGAGTACGCCGTGTTCGCGCGCGCCATCGCCGGCGCGCCCGCGCCGCTCTACGTGATCCCAGGCAACCACGATGCGCGCGGCGGTCTGCGGGCGGCGTTGCCCGAGCACACCTATCTGCCAGCCGGCGGCGCGCTGTCGTTCGCGATCGACGATTTCCCCGTGCGCATCGTCGCCGTCGATCAGATCGTGCCAGGCGAAACGCACGGGCTTTTGACCGAGCCGCAAGCCGCGTGGCTCGACCGCACGCTGGCGGCGGCGCCGGATGCGCCGACGATCGTGGCGCTGCATCATCCTCCGTTCGCGACGCACGATCTTTTGTTCGACCGCATCGGTCTGCGCGACGGCGATTTGTTCGAGTCTGTGATCACAAAGCACCGCCAAGTGATCCGGATCATCTGCGGCCACCATCATCGCGTCGCCATCGGCCAAGTGGCGCATGCGCCTGTCGTCGTCGCGCCGTCGACATCGTGGGTCTATGGGCTGGCGCTGAACGGCGATCAGCAGATCGCGCCGATCACCCAGGAACAGACCGGCTGGATGCTGCACGTGTGGAACGCGCGCGGCGGCTTAGCCAGTCATTTCATGGGCTTATAGCCCGCGTCCGGAATGCGCTGTGGGCCGGATCTTGCGATCCGGCCCATGCTGCGGTGGCGCCTTTGGGCGGGGGGAGTAGATCGGCGCCGCGTGAATAACGCCTGCGCCGCCGCCTGGTTCCAGGCGCTGTTGTCGGAGTTTCGTGGGGCGGCGCCGCGCTTCGGCGCAAGCGCCGGCGGAGCACCCTGTGACAGGCCCCCGCCGGCGCCCGCCAAGCAGCACCTTAGTCGCCCCACGCAACCATCGGGCCTCGCCGCGCGGGCGTCAAGCGTGACCGGGCGCTCCCCTGGAGTGACGTTATCTTGTACAACTTCACGCGCGCGATTTTTGCCGCGCGCGCGTTCACACTCCTTACAAATCGCGCATGTTGAAGAAGCTGGATTGACCCTGTTGTGGATTAGTTGTGTCGTGGAGGTCACGACAAATTCAAGGCCGAGGATCACCTGGATGAGCGGGGTAACGAGAACCCTTCGTATTGGCGACTATCTGAATTCGATGCTGCTGCATTTTTCGACGCCAGAGCTGCGCGAGCTGCAAAGGGTCAGCCGGCAGAAGATCGCCGAATTCACGGACGACCAGCTGCAAGGCAAGGGCTGTAACGCTGGGCTGATCATATTCGACCTGTTCGAGTATGCGTTCGTGCTGACGTACCACTACAAGGCGCGCGAGTGGGTGCTCGAGTTGGACCAAACGATGGGCTATCCGCCGCCGACCAACACCAAGCCGCCGCGCCGGCGCAGTCAGAGCAAGTCGGGCGGATCGACGCGCGCGGTCGCTGTCTCCGCGCGCCGGCGGCGGCCCCCCCGCGCCACGGCGCAATCGAGGGTGGATACCGTTATCGGCGACATAAAAGGCATCGCCGCGTACAAGACCTGGATAGCATTCCTAAGGGGCGACGAGACCGCCGCAGGCATGGACGCGGCATCATGGCGTGAAGATTGGGCGCAGTTGAAACGTGAGGTGCGCGCGCTCAAGGACCTGGCCGCAGTTTCATTTAGAAGCATCGAACGATGGGCGGAACGAACGGTGCTGCACTTGCGTTCAACCTGTACAACACCTGCGGGCCTGACGGTGAACGTTAATTCACCGACGTTCATCGAAATGTTCGCGCGCTTGGACAAAACCCGGAGTAGTTTCGGCGAGCGAACATTGGTGCGCAAACGGTTGTCCGGCCCGTTGGCGTTCGTTGGCGATGTATTCAGCTTTGAGAGCCAGAGCATCGAGGGACCCTGGGATTCGTCCTCGTCCGGCGAATTCCCCCAACTGAGCGAGCAGACGGCAAAATGAGATCAGTGAAAGTGCTGCCGAAGAGGCCCGCCGCGAACGCGAGCGGCAAAGGCTCTTACTCAACCTCACAGGGGCGCGCGAACTTGGCCAGCGCGCTTGAGACTGCGGGAACCCAGCACGTCATTGTAGGCTTCGACAGGTACGGGCATCCGATTGCGGCCTTGGTGTCGCTCGACGCCGTGCGCCTGATTGCCGGCTACGAAGATCAAGTCCAACCGCAGGTGCGCAACCGGCTGGTGCGGATGGCGCGGGTTTTTCTGGCGCATGTGCGCAGCGACGGTTCGGGCCGCGCGCCGCGCAAGAAGGCTGCGCCCAAGGTCTCGAAGAAGAAGACCCCCGCGCGCCGCAAGACGGCCAAGGCCAAGCGGCGCGCGCGCCGCTAGCGTACGGTCCGTCCCCGCGGCTATAAGCGCGCCCGAGCGATCGGGAGTGCGCGCAGATGAAAACCAAAGCGGCGGTGGCGTTCGCGGCGAAGCAGCCGCTGGAGATCGTCGAACTCGACCTCGAAGGCCCGAAGGCGGGCGAGGTGCTGGTCGAGATGAAGGCCACGGGCGTCTGCCATACCGACGCCTACACGTTGGACGGCTTCGACAGCGAAGGCATCTTTCCCAGCGTTCTCGGCCACGAAGGCGCGGGCATCGTGCGCGAAGTCGGCGCGGGCGTCACCAGCGTCGCGCCCGGCGATCACGTCATTCCGCTCTACACGCCCGAGTGCCGGCAGTGCAAAAGCTGCCTCTCGCGCAAGACCAATCTCTGCACTGCGATCCGCGCCACCCAGGGCAAGGGCGTGATGCCGGATGGCACCTCGCGCTTTTCCTACAAAGGCAAGCCCGTCGCCCACTACATGGGCTGCTCGACCTTCTCCAATTTCGCCGTGCACGCCGAGATCTCGGTGGCGAAGATCCGCAAGGACGCGCCGTTCGACACCGCCTGCTATATCGGCTGCGGCGTCACCACCGGCGTCGGCGCCGTGATCAACACCGCGAAAGTCGAGCCGGGCGCCAACGCCATCGTCTTCGGCCTGGGCGGCATCGGCCTCAACGTCATCCAAGGCCTGAAGCTCGTCGGCGCCAACATGATCGTCGGCGTCGACATCAATCCCGCCCGCGAAGCGTGGGGCAAAAAGTTCGGCATGACGCACTTCGTCAACGCGAAGGACGTCGCCGGCGACCTGGTCGCGCATCTCGTAGAACTCACCGGCGGCGGCGCCGACTACACCTTCGACGCCACCGGCAACACCACGGTCATGCGCCAAGCGCTGGAAGCCTGCCATCGCGGCTGGGGCGAGAGCATCATTATCGGCGTCGCCGAAGCCGGCAAGGAAATCGCCACGCGGCCGTTCCAGCTGGTGACAGGCCGGGTCTGGAAAGGCACTGCCTTCGGCGGCGCGCGCGGGCGCACCGACGTGCCGACCATCGTCGACTGGTACATGGACAAGAAAATCCAGATCGACCCGATGATCACCCACAAACTGCCTTTGGAGCGCATCAACGAGGCGTTCGACCTGATGCACAAAGGCGAAAGCATCCGCAGCGTGGTGGTGTTCTAGCCCGTGAGCGACTGGAAGCTCCCATGGTCCGCCGCCTGTCTGTGCGGCGGCGTACGAATGCGCATCGCGGCGCCGCCGCTGATGGCGATGGCGTGTCATTGCCGCGGTTGCCAGAAACTGACGAGCGGCCCGTACTCACTCACTTTGATGATCCCGCCTGGCGGCTTCGAAGTCACGGCAGGCGCGCCGGTCATCGGCGCGCTGCATCGCGCCGAGAGCCAGCATCATTATTGCCCGCACTGCAAGAGCTGGATCTTCACGACAGCGCCCGCCCTGCAAGGCATGACGAATTTTCGCCCGGCCATGCTCGACGATCCGAGCTGGGTCGCGCCGTTCGTTGAGTCCTTCGTCAGCGAAAAGCTCCCCGGCGTCGTTACCGGCGCCAAGCACAGCTTCGCCCAATTCCCCGATCCCGCGGACTATCCGAGGCTCATGGAGGCCTACGCCCAAGAGGGCGCGCGGCCTGCGTGAAGGCGCCGCGCGTCGTTGCCGGGACGTTCCGGGCAGGCTAGACCGGAGCCCAGGGACGACGACTGGGAGGAATACCGCTATGCTGCGAGCGCTCACGATCGCGTGCGTCCTGGCGTGCGCCGGCGCCGCGCAGGCGCAGGACACGCTGCCGCCGATCACCCGCGTCGACGAAACCTGCGGCGTGCTCGCGGTGCAAGACGAGAACCGCACCAGCTACATTCCGGTCCCCGGGTACTCGGTGATGAATGCGCCGTCGCCGCTGACGCGCCCACCGGAGCAGGAGCGGGTCGACGCGATTATTTGCGACCGGCTGTCGCTGGTGATCTCGCCGCAGGATTATCGCGTGCTGACCGACCTGCGCGTGCCGTTCTACATCCGCGCCGGCATTCGCCTCATCGTGCTCGAGGTCGCCGAAGGCCAGCTGCGCGTGCGCTTCCTGCGCGGCGAGCCGACCGACGAAGAGCGCGCCCAGCTCGCCGTTGCGCTCGACCAGTCGCAAGCAAACGCCCGCCTCGCGCTACAGGGCCAGCCGCAATAGGGCCGCCGTCGCTTCCCCTCTCCCTCGGGAGAGGGGCGAGGGGTGAGGGGCGTGAAGCCGCCGCGCTGTTTCAGAAGCGCGCGCAGAATCTCGAAGCAGCGCACCCGGTCGTCCGCCCCTCCTCCCATCCCTCCTCCCCAGGGAGGAGGGATGCGCGAAACGTGGATAGACATCGCGTCTATCCAACACACGGAGCGCCACTCTCCCATGCGGCATCCGTGTCGGTGCGCCCAAAATGCGGGGATAGAGTCAGATACAATCCAACCTGGTTGGGCGCGGGCGTAGAGTGCGCGGCCATGCAGCTACGCCCCCGCCTCCCGTTCAACCGCCATCGCCTCGCCCGCCTCTTGCTGTGGGCGCAGGCGATGCTGGCGTGGGTG
This sequence comes from Hyphomonadaceae bacterium, assembly GCA_050182055.1. Taxonomy (GTDB): domain Bacteria; phylum Pseudomonadota; class Alphaproteobacteria; order Caulobacterales; family Aquidulcibacteraceae; genus Vitreimonas. Next base: position 269 of record JBFXCP010000019.1, on the reverse strand, counting down.
GCGTTTTTCTTCGAAGAGCCGAGCGGCGGCCGCCGCCGCCAGCGCCGGGACTTCGCCGGGCTCGATTGGGCCGTGTACGCGCTGCAGGCGCTGGCGCTGGTGCGCGCGCTCGAACTCACCGGCATCGTCGGCCAGCGCTGCATCGTGCCCAACACGGCAGGCCCTGGGTTTCGCCGCCGCAAGGTGCGCGCGAGCCTGCGCCGGTGCGCCGGATCGCGCTTTCGCCGTGCGTTCAGACACCGCGACCCGCGCGTGCGGCTGGCGCTGCT
>JBFXCP010000018.1:0-58047 GCA_050182055.1 Hyphomonadaceae bacterium | reverse complement strand
TTGCTGTTGCTCATCGCTATTCAAATCTCGCGGCTAGACCTTGCGGGGTACGCCGACTTCGTCGCCGCAATCATCCTCTTCGACGTGGTGCTAACCCCAGTGATGATCATCGGACTTATGGTGCTACTGGAGCGCGGCGAAGGCAGCTTCATCGCTCTCGCAGCTACGCCAATGCGCCGCCGGTCCTACGTGCTCGCGCGAACCGCGACGATCAGTGTGATCAGCATCACGGAGATGCTGCTTCTCGTCCTTATCGTATACGATGGCGCTCTGACGCCGGCGTTCTTGTTGGCCGGACTGCTGGGAGTAGGAACCGTCGCGTCTCTGTTCGCCTTTCTTGCTGTCGCCCCTTTCAACGCGCTCTATCCGTTTGTGCTGCCGATGATCGGATGGATATTTTTCCTCGGCATGCCGGGATACGGGGTCTTGCTTGGCTGGAACCCCTTGTGGCTGGCTTGGCATCCAACGACGCCATCCATGGTCTTGTTGACGGCCGCCTTCACGCCATTACCGCTCGCCACCGTTCTCTATGCTCTCGTCGGCACCGTTCTCTGGCTGGGCATCGGGGCGGCTCTCGCGAACCATGCCGTGCGCCGCATGCAGCTGCGTGCAGTGGGAGGTTAGGCCCATGTCCTCCACTCAAGCGTCAGCCTTGCCCTCGATGCGGCTGACGGCGTCATTGCTGCTGGCCGATGCGCGCAACGTGACGCGCGATGGTTTGCTTGCGTTCTTGATCGGCTCGCCCCTGTTGATCGCGCTGATTTTCCGCTTCGCAATACCCGATGACGCAGCACTTGCGCTCCTCGTGCAGTCATATCCTCAGCTTGAGACGCTGGTGAACGCCAGAGGTCCTGTGCTCATGAGCATCATCGTCAGCATGTCGGCGGGGCTGATCGGCGCCGTGTACGGGCTGTTGCTGGTCGATGAGCGTGATGAACACACGCTGACAGTCCTCCGGGTGATGCCGGTGTCGTTTGCGCACTATTTACTCGCGCGTCTGGCTGCGCCAGCCCTGCTGTCGATACTAGTGACCGTCGCGGCCTACCCGGTGGCGGGGCTTGCGCCGCTCCCGTTGGTGACAGTCGCGATTATCGCTTTGGCTGGAGCGACGACCGTTCCGGTCGTGACTCTGACGATCGCAACCTTCGCGGCCAACAAGGTGGCGGCGCTGGCGATCATGCGTGTCGTCAACGCCCTCTTGGCGCTCCCGATCCTCGCCTATTTTGCTTCGCCATTGCAGGAGATGCTGGCGTGGCCGGTTCCCAGCTACTGGCAAATGAAGGCGCTTTGGCTGGCAGTAGACGGAGCGCCTTACCTCTGGGCGCTCACATTGACGCCGGCGTTCAATGCACCGCTGACGCTGTGGCTCTTCAAACGCTTCGCGCGGCATTCCGAAGCTTAAGCGTCGGTTTCTCCGCCTGGCGCGTCCAGGATCGCGTCCATCGCTTCGTCTGAAAGGCCGAAATGGTGGCCGATCTCGTGCACCAGGACGTGCGCGACAAGTTCCGCGAGCGTGACATCGCCGCGCTCGATCCATTCGTCGAGGATTGGCCGCCGGTACAGAAACACCATGGTCTGCTGCGGCGCTGGGTCCGAGATCGAGCGCTGGGTGAGATCGACGCCCACGTAGAGCCCGGTCAGCTCGAACGGGTCGGCGATGCCCATGTCCTCCAGCACGTCTTCCTCGGCAAAGTCCTGAATCCGGATGAGCACGTCGCCGGCCAAAGCGCGGAAGCTCTCCGGCATCTGGCTCCAGGCTTGCTGCGCGAGGCGGTCGAGGTCGTCGAGGGAAGGGGCTAGTTGCGACATCGCAGCCTCCTACCACAATGCAGTGCGCCCCGGGGCCGGGGTTGCGCGCCCCGTCGCAAGTTGACGCATGCGTCATTTTTCTTGATCTAGGTCAAACGAAGCGCTAGCTTCGCCCTATTCAACATTGCGCCGCGGTGTGCGCGGTCGCCCCGGGAGAGACGCGATGGCCGATTCCGCCGCCCCCATTCGCCAGATCACCAAGGATGAAGTCTACGACGCCGTCGCGCCGACCGATTTCGGCGCGATGCTGGAAATCGACCGCCACCTCAATCGCTCGACCGCGTTCGACAAGATCATCTCGGCGACCCACGACCACTTCTGGGATCCGCTCGACAAGAAATACATCGACTTCGTCGACGACTTCGATCCGGACACAACGGACTTCATACCCGACCATCTCGTGCCGGCGCTGCTGACGGACTACGTCCAGAACTACTTTGCCGACAAACCCGCCGAGCGCATCCGCTTCAAGAGCCAGATCGGCCGCTGGGTCATGAGTTCGATCCTGCACGGCGAGCAGGGCGCGCTCAATCTGTCGGCGTCGCTCTGCCATGTGCTACGCGATCCGGGCGCGCAGGAATACGCCGCCAACCAGACGCGTGAGGAAGGCCGCCACGTCACGGCGTTCGCGAAGTACATCATCGCGCGCTGGGGCACGCCGCTGCCATGCGGCACGGTGCTGGCGGGCTTGCTGCAAGAGATCGTGCACGCGCCGGAGGTCTACAAGAAGATCATCGGCATGCAGATGCTGGTCGAGGGGCTCGCCATGGGCGCGTTCGCGACCATCTTCAAAGAGTGGGACGATCCGCTGGCCAAGAAACTGACACAGCTGGTCATGACCGACGAGGCGTTCCACCACAAGTTCGGGAAGATCTGGGCCGATCGCACGATCCCCAAGCTCTCGAAGGAAGAGCATGAGATCGTCGAGAACTGGGCGGCGCACTGCTTCCAGACGCTGCTGTTCAACCTGGTCGCGCCACATCAGATGACGTCGATCTACGAACAGTTCGGTCTCGACCCCGACAAGGTGATGCAGGGCTTCCAGGAAGTCGCCACCGACGAAGCGCGCCGCGAGCACATGAAGGAAGGCACCAACATCTTCCGCGTGCTGGTGAAGACGCTCTGGAATGCCGGCATCATCACCGAGCGCACCGCGGGCTTCTACGCGACCTACGTGAACTTCGAGGAGTTCAAGGCCGAAGGCGAGGAGATGGTCGGCGACGCGATCGCCGAAGACGGCATCAAGTATCTCCAGACCATCAATTTCGGCATCAACGCCGGCGCGCTCGCCGACGTGAAAGCCGCCGCGGTCGCCGCGGAATAGGACGCAGCGCAGGACGAAAACACCAAGCGCCCCGCTCTCACGAGCGGGGCGCTTTTCATTTGCCGGAGTTGCTAACGTTGCGGCGGCGGCGCCGGCGCGGGCTGTTGTTGGCCGGTGACGCTGTCGAGCTGCTCGAGGTTCTGGCCGACCTGGTCGGCGACCGCTTGCGGATCGATCAGCTGGTAGCCGGGCGGCACGCCAAACAGCGCCGGATTCTGCGCGCCACGCTGCAGCGCGGTGGCCTCCCAGAGCACGCGATCGTTCTCGCGGACGCGCAGCACGATGCCGTCGTCGGTGATACACGCCGTGCGCTGCACGCCGGGCGCGGCTTCCGCGCGCGGCGTCCATTCGCGGCCTTGCTCGCCGGCGACTTCGCAACGGCCGGTGGAGCGCGCATTCTCCGCGCCGAGCGCCGCCCACGCCGCTTCCAGCGGCTGCGGCGCGTTCGCATCTTGAAGGCGCACAGCAACGCCGGCCGGCGTTGCTGTGGTGGTGGTTGTGGTGCTTGGCGGGGCCGTAGTCGTGGTGGCCGGCGGCGCCGTTGTAGTGGCGCCCTGCGGCGTGGTGGTTGCGCCGCTAGGTGCGGTCGTGGTGGTCCTGGTGACGCCGGTCGTGGGGTTCAGCACATAGGCGGCGTTCGTGGATTCGTCGAAGACGATGGCCGCTTGACCGTATTGCGGCAGCACAGCTTCGACGCGCATCTTCGGGCCGTCGCGATAGATGACGGTGCGCGTCGAAGGTCCACCCTCGGCCGGCGTTGTGTTCCCCTCGATGCGATAGGACGTTTCACTGAATTGCGGGTAGGTAGGCGCGCCGAGGCCGCAGCCAGCCAGCACAGAAGCGGCCGCGGCGGCGGCCAGCAAACTCAATTTGCGCATTCAGCGTCCTCCATCTCACTGGCGGCGAACGCGCGCGCCGTGCGTCAAGTTCCGGGCGGCTTGTTCCCGCCCGAGCGCAGTGAGAACATGGAGAGATGGACACGCCGCCGCCGACGAGGCCCGACATCACGCTTGCGCTCGCGCGCGGCGTGACGCGCCTCCTGGGCGATCTCGGCTTGGCGTCGGTGTTAGAGGCGCCGCTGGCGAACGGCCGCCGCGCCGATGTGATGGGGCTCACGGCCAACGGCGAAGTCTGGATCATCGAGACGAAGTCATGCCTCGCTGATTACGCCGTCGACTCGAAGTGGCCCGACTATGTGGAGTACTGCGACAAGTTCTTCTTCGCCGTGCCGCCGGAATTTCCGCGCGAGATCATTCCGGAGGAGGTGGGGTTGATCGTCGCCGACGGATTTGGCGGCGCGATCCTGCGCGCAAGCCCGGCGCGCGCCCTAACCGGCGCGCGGCGCAAGGCGGTCACGCTGCTGTTTGCGCGCCTCGCGGCGCAACGCCTCGCATCACTCAGCGGGACGTGATTGCGCGGCGCTCGCGCACACGTCCGCGCGGGCCGTGAGCGTGGCGCGCGCGTACTCACTGGCGTTCGGCGCGAGGCGGCGGATCAGCGCGATGCCGCGCCGGCTGGGGCTTTCGACCACCATGGCGGCGCCTTCCGGGTGCGGACGGCCTTTGCGGACGAGCCTGATCTCCGCGCCGAAGCGCGCCTCACGATCGTCGATGACGAAGTAGTTGTCGCTGTTGGCGGCGTAGAGCGACAGCGACCAATAGCTCTCCCACGGCGCAGCCTGGATCACGACCGGGCCGTCCGCGAGGTCGTAGGCGCACGCCGAGTACGCGAAATCCGGCGCCGGGCGCACGATGCTGCGCGAGACCGGCGTGACGCGATCGGCGACCGTCCACCGATTGACGCCGCCCGCACCCAGCCGCTCGATGGCGACGCCCATCAGCACGCGCGGCACGGCGTAGACGAACGCAACGTGCGCCAGCACGGCGGCGATAATCGCGCCCCAGACAATTTTCGCGTCGAGTCTCACCCGCCGTCTCCCGCGCAGGAGAGGCGGGTCAGCACCGGCAACGCCTCGGCGCTCGGGCGGAAATCCTGCTGCGGATTGTAGACGCGCAGCATGATGAGGAAGCCGCGCCGCGCCGCGCGCGACGAGAGCCAATACGCCGCGTCGCCGCGAACCGGGGCAATCCGCGCGGTCCAGGGGCGGTCATTGCCGATGCGCGTGGCGTCGATCGAGGCCGCATTGTCGTTGTTCTGAGCGAGGAAGTTGTCGTCTGCATAGAGCGTGACCGACCACCAGCGCGCGTCCAAGGGCAGGCCGCGCAGCTCGTAAACGCAGCTCTCCGTCAAAGGATCGCCGTGATCGTCTTCGTACAATGAGAAATACACGGCTTCGCGCGCGCTCAGCGCGAGCAGACCTTCGCGCGCGATGATCGCGCGGGTGTAGAGGCCGGCCGAGGTCGAGCCTGCGGCCCGGCTGAAATGCCAGCCGCCGAAGGTCTCGCTGAAGCCGGCGCGGCCGAACGTCAGCGCCGCCCATGCGGACGCCACGCCGAGCACCGCGCCGATCAAGAGCGCCGCCGCCCATGTCAAAATCTGCCGCAGCATCGAGCTCCCCGCCGCCGCGTCCTAGGAGGCTTCGGCCTCTGTTTTGAGGTCCAGCGAGAGCGCGTGCAACCCTGTATCGAATTCTTCACCAAGCGCCTGGTAGACCAGTCGCTGCCGCGCAACACGGCTGAGCCCCTCGAAGGCGGCTGACACCATGCGCAGGCGGTAGTGCGTCTCGCCGCCTGGCCGCGCGCCTGCGTGGCCCGCATGCCGGCTCGACTCGTCGACAAGCTCCAACACCGACGGCGCGAATGTGCGCGTCAACTGCGCTTGAATGCGCGAGGCGCGCGAAAGCTGTGTTTTGTCGTCTGTCAATTCCTTGTCCGATTAACCTCTGGCGCCCATACTCACCGTCCCATGTCCGGCGCGTTCGAGTATAGGCCGAAGTTCGTCGACATCCGCGTCAAAAAGCCTGACGCGGAGACGCTGGAACACGCGCCGCACGAGCAGCCCTGCGATCACATCGGGTGCGCGCGCGCCGGCGCCCACCGTGCGCCGAAGGGACGCGGCCGCGAGGGCGAGTATTGGCGCTTCTGCGCCCAGCACGTGGCCGATTATAACCGCCGCTGGAATTACTTCGCCGGCATGAGCGATGCGGAGCTCGCCGCCTATCAGGCGCGCGAAGAGGTGGGCCACCGCCCGACCTGGACGTTCCGCAGCGGCCGGCTCGACCGCTATTCCTCGGCCATGCGCGGCTACCAGGCCGGCCGGCGCGCCGATCCGTTCGGCATGTTCGGACCTGACCATGTCGCGGCGAGCGAAACACGCGAGCGGCGGCGGCTGACCAAGCTGCAAGGCCAGGCGCTGGAAGCCATGTCGCTGGGTGAACAGGCCACGGCGGCGGACATCCGCGCCCGCTACGCCGAACTGGTGAAACGCTGGCACCCCGATTCCAATGGCGGGGACCGTGCGGCCGAGGGCCAGTTGCAGCGCGTCCTCAAGGCTTACCAGACGCTCAAGGCGGGCGGTCTGGTCTAAGCTTCGGCAATTCGCCGCCTTTCTCTCCATGCTGCGCCGCGATAAGCTGGCGCGAACCTTCCCAAACGAGGCGCAATGACCACCGCCGACGACCTCCTTTCCGCCAAGCCCGACAAGACGGTCTCCGCCCGTATCTTTGGCGTCGAAAGCGACATGAAAATCCCGGCCTTCTCGAAGAAGACCGAGTACGTGCCCGACGTGGACGACGCTTATCGCTTCGATCCGCAGACGACGCTGGCGATTCTGGCGGGCTTTGCGCACAACCGGCGTGTGATGGTGCAGGGCTATCACGGCACCGGCAAATCCACCCACATCGAGCAGGTGGCAGCGCGGCTGAACTGGCCGCTGGTGCGCATCAATCTCGACAGCCATGTCTCGCGCATCGATCTCGTCGGCAAGGACGCGATCGTGCTGAAGGACGGCAAGCAGATCACGGAATTCCGCGAAGGGCTGTTGCCGTGGGCGCTGCAGCGCCCGGTCGCGATCTGCTTCGACGAATACGACGCCGGCCGGCCGGACGTGATGTTCGTGATCCAGCGCGTGCTGGAGGCATCGGGCAAACTTACGTTGCTGGATCAGAACCGCGTCATCGCGCCGAACCCGTTCTTCCGCCTGTTCTCGACCACCAACACAATCGGCTTGGGCGATACCACCGGACTCTATCACGGCACGCAGCAAATCAACCAAGGCCAGATGGACCGCTGGTCGATCGTGACCACGCTCAATTATCTCGATCACGACGCCGAAGCGGAAATCGTCGTGGCCAAGGCGCCGAGCTACGATACGCCGGAAGGCAAGCGCACGATCATGTCGATGGTGCGCGTGGCCGACATGACGCGCAACGCGTTCATGAACGGCGACATTTCCACCGTGATGAGCCCGCGCACCGTGATCACCTGGGCGCAGAACGCCGAGATCTTTGGCGATGTCGGTCTAGCGTTCCGGATGACGTTTTTGAACAAGTGCGATGAACTCGAACGCCCGACCGTGGCCGAGTTCTACCAGCGCGCCTTCGGCGCGGACCTGCCCGAAGCGGCGACGCGGGTGAAGGTGGCTTGAGCGGACTTTGTATCCTGATCTCTGCGCGATCGAGCAATTCTCTTCGTAAAGCGTCACCACACCCGCCGGACGCCATAGCGGTCCAGGGTCTTGTCGTTCGAGACCAGCGGCATCCCCTCCGCAAGCGCTTGTGACACCAGCATGCGGTCGAATGGGTCGCCGTGGAACGGCGGAAGCGAACCGGCCGCGAGGATATGGTCGAGCGAAATGTCCAAAATCGAAAAGCCCTCGCGCGCCAGAATTGTGCGGAAGTTTGCCAAGACCGGGGCGGCTTGCGGCAGCTTTCCCGTCGGGACCTTGACGGAGCACTCCCAGGCCGACGCCGCGCTGACAAGGACACGTTCGCCAGCCGCGCTCATTGCGCTGCGAGCCCGTTTGCTGAGGCGAGGATCACCCTCGAGCCACCAAAGCAAGGCATGGGTGTCGAGCAGCAGGCTCACGAGCGCTCGTCGGGGAAGACTGGGTTGTTCTCGATCTCGGCGATTTCTTCGTCCGTCATTGGCGCGAAGGCTTCATCGGGTATGTGCCCGATGATGCCCTTCATCGAACCAGGCTTGCGCGGAGACTTGCCGTCCCACACACCCGGCGAGCCCCATTGGACTTGATCCTCGCGCGCCCCGGAACCCGCTGGCTTGTTCGCCGCAACCAGCCGCGCCACTTCTTTGTCCCCGCGGCAGATTACGACCTCCTCGCCCGCCTCGACTTTGGCGATGAGTTTGGAGAGGTTGGTTTTGGCCACGTGGATGGTCACTTTGGTCATGCTCTATACTTAGCTAAGCAAGTTAGCTAAGGCAAGGAAACGATGTCCGCCAAGGAAACGCCTGCCGAAGTGTTCAAGCGCGCGCTCGCCCAGTCGACGCGCGCGCTGGCCGGCGCCGACGAAGACCTGGAGGTCGCGTTCGGCGCGGAGGGCCCGCGGCTCTCGCCCGGCAAGATCGTGCTGCCGCATCCGCCGCGTGTCGTCTCGGACGCCGACGCCGAACGCATCCGTGGCCAGGCCGACGCGCTGGCGCTGCGCCTTGCGCACCACGACGTCGGCCAACACGCCAGGCTGCGGCCGGCGAGCGCGGAAGCGCGCGCGGTGTTCGACGCGGTGGAGGAAATGCGGATTCAGGCGCTCGGCGCCAATGCGATGACGGGCGTGTCCGGCAATCTGACGGCGGCGCTGACCGACTCGCTCGAACGCAAGGGCGCCGCGCGTCAGATCGATCGCGCATCCGCGCCGCTGGCCGATGCGCTGTCGCTGATCGTACGCGAGCGGCTGACCGGCCAGGCGCCGCCTGCCAATGCGCAAGCGCTGGTCGCGGCGTGGCGCGACGACATTGAGCGCAACGCCGGCGAGGCGCTGGATCGCCTGAGCACGGTCGCTGACGACCAGCAGGCGTTCGCCAGGCTCGCGCGCGATGTCATCGCCGACATGGGACTGGGCGAGGAACTCGCACCGGACGAACGCCCCGACGATCCGGCGGAGGGCGCGGACAATCAACAACCTCCGCCGCAAGCCGATAGCCCGGACGGCGACGACGAGGAGCAGACGCCGTCGGATGTCGAAATGCTCGACAGCGATGTCGACAGCGACACCGACCGTACTGTGTCGATCGATACCGACATCGACACGCCGGATCAGGACCAGACCGAAGAGGACGAACCGGGCGAGCGCCCGATGCGGCCGAAGCCGCGCAACACCCCCGACGATCCCAACGCGGGCTACAAGGTCTTCACCCGCGCGCACGACGAAATCATCGCAGCGGAGGATCTTTGCGACGCCGAGGAACTGGCGCGGCTTCGCGCTTATCTCGACGCGCAGCTGAAACCGCTGCAGAGCGTCGTCGGCCGTCTCGCCAACCGGCTGCAGCGGCGGCTGTTGGCGAAGCAGAACCGCTCCTGGTCGTTCGATCTGGAAGAGGGGCTGCTCGACACCGCGCGCCTCACCCGCGTGATCGTCGATCCGCTTTCGGCGCTCTCGTTCAAGCAGGAAGAAGACATGCCGTTCAAGGATACGGTCGTCACGCTCCTCTTGGACAATTCCGGCTCGATGCGCGGGCGCCCGATCATGGTGGCGGCGCTCTGCGCCGACATACTCGCGCGTACGTTGGAGCGCTGTGGCGTGAAGGTGGAGATTCTGGGCTTCACAACGCGCGCCTGGAAGGGCGGGCGCTCGAAGGAAGATTGGCTCGCCGCCGGCCGTCCGCCTCAGCCCGGCCGGCTCAACGATCTGCGTCACGTCGTCTACAAAGCCGCCGATGCGCCGTGGCGGCGCGCGCGGCGCAATCTCGGTCTGATGATGCGCGAAGGCCTGCTCAAGGAAAATATCGACGGCGAAGCGTTGACCTGGGCGCACGACAGGTTGATCGGCCGCCAGGAGCAGCGCCGCATCCTGATGGTGATTTCCGATGGCGCGCCGGTGGACGACAGCACGTTGTCGGCCAATCCCGGCAATTACCTCGAGCGCCACTTGCGCCATGTGATTAGCTGGATCGAAACCCGCTCGCCGATCGAATTGATCGCCATCGGCATCGGCCACGACGTGACGCGTTACTACAAGCGTGCCGTCACCATCACCGACGCCGAGCAGCTCGGCGGCGTGATGACGGAAAAGCTGGCGGAATTGTTCGATGAGCCCGCGCCGGACGCGGCGCCCCCGCCGCGTTCGCCGCGAGAACGCATGCAGCGCACGCAGGCGATGACGTGATCCGTTCTTCCGTGCTTGTCGCGGCGTTCGCGCTTGCCGCGTGCGCGCCGTCTAGTGCTACGGCGCCGCTGGCCGAGCAGTGGCGCGCGGTCGAGGTCACGGCGACGCCCGTGAATTTCGGCGCCGAGCAAGTCGGGCGCCTGCGCTTTCGCGGCGGCCTCGACCTGCGTGGCGACGACGCAGCCTTCGGCGGCCTCTCCGGCCTCGAAGTGCTCGACGACGGACGCCTGATCGCGATCAGCGACAATGGCGATTGGTTCGAGGGGCGCTTGGCGCTCGATGCATCCGGCGCGCTGGTTGGCGTCGAAAACATGCGCACCGCGATGATGCGCGACGAGAACGGCGACATCTTTCCCAACAAGCGCGCGGGCGATTCCGAGGGCTTGACGCAACTGATCGACGGGCGGTTCGCGGTGAGCTTCGAGCAGACCCAGACGATCCGCATCTACAACCTGAACCGCGACGGCCCGTTTGGCGTGGCGCAGCTGGGGCCCGTGCTGGATCGGGTAGCGCGCTTGCCGCGCAACGCCGGGCTCGAGGCTCTCGCCACCACCAGCGAAGGCGATTTGGTGATAGGAGCTGAGGGCGGTGATCGCGCCACGACGCCGCTCTGGCGCGCGTCGTTGTCCGAGCCTGGCCCTGTTGCACCGCTTACGGGCTATCCCACTGCGCCGGGCTTTTCGCTGACGAGTCTGGACCGCACGCCGGCTGGCGCCTTCGTGGCGCTGGAGCGGTTCTATGCGCCGGTGATCGGCGCGCGCGCGCGCATCACGCTGTTCGCCGCCGAGGCGCTCGACACGCGCGCCGCCACGCTGGAGCATGTGCAGGAATTGGCGATGCTCGGCCCGCCGCTCGCGCTGGATAATTTCGAAGGCATTGCGGCAACGCTGATGCCGGACGGAACGACCCGCATCTACATCGTGTCGGACAACAATTTCAGCGCACGCCAACGCACGCTGCTGCTGGCGTTCGATGTCGTTGAGGCGAATTAGGCGGCGGCGGTTTCCGCGAGCTTCTTCTTCACGTCGCGGCGGATCTTGGCCGCGCGCTCGGAGAGCTGCTCTTCCTTCGCCTTCAGCAGGTAAGCGTCGAGGCCGCCGCGATGGTCGACCGAGCGCAGCGCCGCCGCCGTGATGCGGAGTTTGTAGCTCTTGCCCAAGGCGTCGCTCGACAGCGTGACGTCGACGAGGTTCGGCTTGAACTCCCGCTTGGTCTTGATGTTGGAGTGGCTGACCTTGTGGCCGATCTGGCGGTTGACGCCGGACAGCTCGCAGCGGCGGGACATGGGACTGCTCTCAAGCGGGAAAATTGAAGCGCGGACGCTTACGCGAAGGCCCCGGCGGGGTCAAGGACGGGCGGGCCGGGGTGTTGGCTGAATTAGGACGCCCGCCCATGGGAATTAGGACAAACGCCTTAGGACGGGTCCGGCCCGTCATAATCGTCGGGTGGCGACGTGGCCTTCCACAAAGCTGCGATTTCGTCGCAGGAGTTCTCGACGTCGCGGAGGCCCTTGGAGAAGGAGCCGGGCGGTTTGTGAGCGACGCCTCCGAAAACGTCCACGGCCAAGCAGAGGTTGCGATCCGGCGTCCCCATGCCGCTAAGGAAACGGTCGCAGTAGGTCAGAATCAGCCCGGCCACGTTCTTGGACTGCTCGATCCGTTTCTTGCTGGACGCCTCGCCTTTGGAAAACAGCAAGATCGCGCCGCCGATGCCGTCAGGCTCTCCCTTCCGGTGTTGGTGGACAGTCACGTCCAGCGTCACGGTCACCTTGGTCGGCCACATGTCCAGCGCCGGTTGGCGGCTTGGGGGCGGGCGGCAGTCCAGGGCGCGGAGGCCGAGCTTGTTGTAGGCCCGCTGGAACGCCTCCAGGGCTTCCACGGAAAGCTTGCAGTCACGCTTCATCCAGTCGGAGGCGTCGACCCGCGCCGCCCGGCGAAGCAGGCGTTCGTCCGCGTCGGCAAGGTGGGAGAGGCTTCTACTGCCATCTCCAAGGAATTTTACGAGCCCTTCACGGGCGCCGTCGTATTGAGCGACGACAGAGCGCTTTGGAAAACGGGCGGCGCGCCGTATGGAGATTCGGCGCGTCGCGGAGGCCGACACGTATTCCGCCATCTGACTGGCGGAGACTTGCGGGCTAGCTCGATACCCGTATTTACGCTCGGAGGCTGCCATGGATGACGTGTTCCTGACGGCTAGAATCAGCGATTCGCGATCGATATGTATATCACCTTTGCCTGCAACGACGTACCGTGAGACTGCGACAGGGCTCGGGGGCGAGTACGGCTACTTCGTGTACGAGATCGACAACACGCGTGCCTCAATCGGCATCGATGTAATTGCGAAGGCGGCGTCGTTGGACGCTGCCTTGCGCTTGTATGAAATCATTCTCGCTGGGGCGACGGCGGACGCGGCTTAGTCCTCGCGCCCACCGTCGATTACGCGGAAAGGACCAACCTGACGGCCTTGCGGCTCGGGTAGCGGCTCCGTTGCGGCGAGCGCCGCTTCCACTAGTTGTAAATCAGCTTGAAGCTGTTCTCCAAAAGATCGAGCCACAGCTTACGCTCGCTAGCGGGCCATGACGCGCCCGTGGGCGGCAGGCGCGCAAGCAAACCCTTGATGATCGGATCAACATCATCACCGCCACCACCGCCACCGCCGCCGCGTTTCTCGTCTTCACGCTTGTTCTCTTGACGCGCTCCCTGTTGGACGCCAGGCGCGACGAGCTTGTTCTTTCCATGCTCAAAATAGCCCGCTTGCTCGGCGGATCGCTCGAAGACTTGGCGAGCGCGGTCCTTTTGCTTCTCTGAGACGCCCATCGCGCCTACTTATGAAGGTGGCTGAGGTCGTCCCTCGCGCGCGGCAGCTTCTGCCCGAATGCGCGCGAGTTCGGCGTCGATTTCTCTGTCGCTGGGCGCGCGCTTTTCCAGCTTGCCGCCGCGAACGACAACGATAATGGCCCCAATCACGACGAATACGCCAACGTTCAATAGAAAGTCCGTACCCAGCGCGACTATTATTTCGCTGAGCGGAACCAACTCGAATATGCCCATGCCCCCTAGCATGAACACCGAGATGACTAGCGACAGCACGCCAATGCAGAGGCCGAAGAAGATCAAGAAGCCCCAGCTCGGCCGAAACCAAAGCATTATCCAGCCGATGATCGGAAGCATGGCCGCCCTCCGATGGCGAAGTTAGCCCGACCGTGATTTAGGACAACTGATTTTGGAACTTAGGACGAACTGCCCTTAATCAGGACAACACCCGGGCCGGAAGCGGCCCGAAAGCCAGGTCCCCGGCGCTGCTTCAGGCCGCGACATTCCATCAAAGAGCCAAATTTAGTTCATGTCTGGATCAGCGGGACGTTCTTAGTAGATAGCTGCCGCAGGTTCGACTGCCGGAGAGGTGGGTTTCATGAGGTCCTTTGCCGCTGCCGCCCTGGCGCTTGGCGTCGCCGTCCTGGCCGGCTCCGCGACGGCCCAAACCGGGGGCGTCAATCGCACGTTCGAAGGTTCGTACTCCGTCATCGCGCGGGGCATCGACGCCGGCGACTTCATCTTCCGGTTCCGCCAAACCGGCGCGACCTATGAAGCCAGCGCGACCCGCGAGATGAAGGGCTGGGTCGGCGCCGCGCTCAACCGCAGCCAGGACTACACCTATTCGGTGCGCGGCGCCGTCGCGGCCGACGGCAGCCTGCGCCCCTCCGCCTACCAGCACCAGGGCGGGCGCCGCCGCGACGACCGCCCGAACGGGCGCCTCGTCCGCGCCAACTTCACAGCCACCGATGTGGTCACGACGTCCGTCCCCGCCGGCATGGGCATGGGCGATCCGCCCGCCACCGCCGAGCAGCGCCGCAACGTGATCGACCAGATCACGGCCATCGGCGCGATGATCACGGCCAACGGCGATCCCTGTAACCGGACGCTGCGCATCTATATGGACGGCCGCGCCCGCTTCGATTTCGTCATGACGCCGAACGGGGCGGTGAACGTCGACACCCGCGCCTATCGTGGGACGGCCTCGCGTTGCCGTGTCCAGTTCCGCCCGATCGCCGGGTTTGGCGATCCCCAAGAGCCGGCCACGCTGACGTTCCTGTTCGCCCGCACCAGTTCGGGCATGTGGGCGCCGATCCGGATCGAAATGCCGACCGACGGGGCCGGCGTCGTCCGCCTCGAAGCCCGCCGTCTGACGATCAATGGCGCGCGCCTGCGCTAATCGAATCGCGTGCGAAAAGATAACGGGCACTGGCAGTTGTGCCGGCGCCCTTTGCAGTCTTGTGTGCTACTTAAGTGTTAACCACAAGACTTAGCGTGAACAGTGCGGGAACGAATCAAAGTCGCTGATTCGCAACTGATTCGTTCCTGTTCTTTTCTTTCCGGCTCACTTCTTGGTTTTACTGGCCGGCGGGCGGGCGGCCGGCGCTGCGCGGCTTGAAATCGCCGCAGCCGGGACCCATCGTCGAGCCATGGCAGCGCGCGCCCAGCTACGGGCGGTTCTCGGACCCACCAACACCGGCAAAACCCATCTCGCTATCGAGCGCATGCTGGGCCACGCCAGCGGCGCGATCGGCCTGCCGCTGCGCCTGCTGGCGCGCGAGGTCTACGACCGGGTGGTCGCCGCCAAGGGCGAGGCCGCGACGGCCCTCATTACCGGCGAGGAGAAGATCGTCCCCGAGAGCGCGCGCTACTTCATCAGCACGGTGGAAGCGATGCCGCTCGACCGCGCGGTGGAGTTCTTGGCCATCGACGAAATCCAGGTCGCGCGCGACCCTGACCGCGGCCACGTCTTCACCGACCGGCTGCTGCATGCGCGCGGTTTCGGCGAAACGATGCTGCTGGGTTCGGACACGATGCGGCCGATGATCAAGCGGCTGCTGCCTGGCGCCGAGGTCGTTCGCCGCGAGCGGATGTCGCGGCTGAGCTACGCCGGGCCGCGCAAGATCACCAAGCTGCCGAAACGCTCGGCCGTGGTCGCGTTCTCGGCGGAGGAGGTCTACGCGATCGCCGAACTGCTGCGCCGTCATCGCGGCGGCGCCGCGGTGGTGATGGGCGCGCTCAGCCCCCGCACGCGCAACGCGCAGGTAGCGCTCTACCAAAGCGGGGAGGTGGACTTCCTCGTCGCCACCGACGCCATCGGCATGGGCCTCAACATGGATGTCGATCACGTCGCGTTCGCCTCGCGCCGCAAGTTCGACGGTCATGGGTGGCGCGATCTGCGCGCCGACGAGATCGCCCAGATCGCCGGCCGCGCGGGGCGTTTCACCCGTGACGGCCAGTTCGGCGAAAGCGGCGAGTGCGCGCCGTTCGACGAAGAATTGGTCGAGCGGGTCGAGGCGCATGAGTTCGAGCCGATCGAAGCCATTCAATGGCGCAACGAGGCGTTGGCGTTCGACAGCGTGCCGGCGCTGTTCAAGTCGCTGGAGAAGCCGCCGGAAAAGGCCGGTCTGATGCGCGTGCGCGGCGCGGACGACGAAGCGGTGCTGCGGCGCTTGGCCGAAGACGCAGAGTTGATGGCGCATGTGCGCAAGCCGGAGGACGTGCGCCGCCTCTGGGAAGCGTGCCAGCTGCCGGACTTCCGCAAGATTTCCGCGGAAGAGCATGCCCGCCTCGCCGGGCGAATTGCGAGTTACGTGGTCGGCCCCAAGCGCCGCATTCCGGGCGAGTGGGCGGCCGCCGAGCTGGAAAAGCTAGACCGCCCGCAAGGCGATCTCGACGCGCTGCAGTCGCGCCTCGCGCACGTGCGCACCTGGACCTACGCCGCCAGCCGCCCGGATTGGCTGGACGACGCCGAGGCGTGGCGCGCGCGCACGCGGGCGGTGGAGGACAAGCTCTCCGACGCGCTGCACGAAGCGCTCACGCAGCGCTTCATCGACCGCCGCACCAGCGCTTTGCTGAAGGGGCTGAAGCGCGAAGACGCGCTGCTCGCCGGCGTCACCCCCGAGGGCGAAGTGAGCGTCGAAGGGCACTTCGTCGGTCGAATCGAAGGGCTCTCGTTCGTGCCCGATCCGCGCGCGCTTGGCCTTGAAGGCCGCGCTGTCCGCAACGCAGCGCTGAGGGCGCTGCGCCCGGAGGTGACGCGCCGCCTCGCGCGCATTGCCGCCGCCGAACCCGCAGACATCACGCTGAGCCGCGATGGGCGTTTGCTGGTGGATCACGCCGCGGTTGCACGGCTCGCATCCGGAGCGCCCGTGCTGAAGCCACGCCTCGACCTGATCGGAGCCGAGCATGCGGGCGACGGCGAGAAGAGCGCCGCACGCGAGCGGCTGGAGCTCTGGCTCGCGCGCGCCGTGGCGGCCGATCTGCGCCCCTTGGTGGCGCTCGAGGCGGCCTGGCGCGACGGTCGTTTGCCGGCCGATGCGCGCGGTCTGGCGTTCCGGCTGTTGGAAGGCGCCGGCGCGCTCGATCGCGCTGGAGAAGACATCGAGCACATGAGCGTCGAGGCGTTGGCGACGCTCAAGCGCTATGGCGTGCGGGTGGGACGGCACTCCATCTTCATGCCAGCATTGATTCGCCCGCACGCGGCCCAGACTTTGGCCATTCTGTCCCATGCCGCGAACGGCGGCGAAGGCGCGGCGTTCGTCGCCCGCGCCGGGGCGCTTTCCGCGCCGCTCGAGCGCGCACGCGATTGGCGGACGTGCGCCGCCGCCGGGTATCGCATCTGCGGGCGGGTCGCCGTGCGCTTCGATCTGGTCGAGCGTTTGGCGGAGGCGGCGGATGCCGAACCGCCGACGGCGGACGCGGCGCTGGCGCGCCTTATCGGGCGGCCGCTCCGGGAGCTGCCGGCGGTCATGGCTGCGTTGGGATACCGGCGAGTCGAATCCGGCGCTGGCGCGCCGGCGCGTTGGCGCTGGGCGCCGCCCCGGCGCAGGCCGGGCGCCCCACCGCCGGCTGGTAATGCGTTTTCCGCTCTTGCAGAGCTGCTCCCCACAAAGCCGCATGCCCCCCGGCGCCGGACCAAGCCTGCATGAACCCGCCGCGGCAACGGATCGATCTCTGGCTCTTCCGCGCCCGCTTCGCCAAGACGCGCGCCGACGCGGCCCGGTTGGTTGCGGAGGGCGGTCTGCGCCTCGTGCGCGGCCAGGTCGCGCGGCGGCTGGAGAAGCCGTCCGCCGACGTGGAAGTTGGCGATGCTATGGTGCTGCCGCATCGCGGCGGCCTCCGCGCCCTTCGCGTTCTCGCATTACCCCGGCGGCGCGGACCCGCGGCCGAAGCGCGGGCGCTCTATGCTGAAGTTGACGCAGACGCGCTCGCTTGACGCTCAGCGCGGCCAACGTCATGTCAGCCGCGGAAAAATCGGAACCGGCGCAATGACCTACATCGTCACCGACGCGTGCGTGCGTTGCAAATACATGGACTGCGTCGAGGTCTGCCCGGTCGACTGTTTCTACGAGGGCGCCAACTTCCTGGTCATCCATCCCGACGAGTGCATCGATTGCGGCGTCTGCGAGCCCGAGTGTCCGGTCGACGCGATCAAGCCGGACAGCCAGGACGAGCCGGATGGCCGGTGGCTCAAGGTCAACACCGAGTTTTCTAAGATCTGGCCCAACATTACCGTCAAAGGCACGCCCCCCGCCGACGCCGACGCCTTCAAGGACGAAAAGGCCAAATTCGACCGCTACTTCAGCCCCGAGCCGGGCGAGGGGAACTAGTCCCTTGCGGCAGTTGGATGGCTTCCGAAGCCGCCTAACTTGTGATACACATAGGCAAGATTGAAGGGCCAACGGGCCCGCAGTTGGATCATCTATCGCGCAATCAGCGAGCGCACGGGCAAGGGATCGCGGGCGGAGCATGGGCCGCCCGTCCTTGTGCTGTGCCAGCTTGGGTTACGTGACGGAAAGGTCCGCTGTCTTGGACAATGTTGGGACAACGGAGTCGCTGAATGCAAACTGGAACCGCCACCCCGTCGACCTCCTTCCGCCCCGGCGACCACATCGTTTACCCCGCCCACGGGGTAGGCCGGGTCATGGGCGTCGAGAAGCAGGCGGTGGCCGGCATCGATCTGGACGTGTTCGTGATCTCGTTCGAACAGGACAAGATGACCCTGCGCGTGCCGACCACGAAGGCGCGCTCGTGCGGCATGCGGCCGCTGGCGTCGAGCGAAGTGGTCGACCAGGCCATGAAGACGCTGCAAGGCCGCGCCCGCATCAAGCGGACGATGTGGTCGCGCCGCGCCCAGGAATACGAAGCGAAGATCAACTCGGGCGACCTCGTGTCGATCGCGGAAGTTGTGCGCGATCTCTACCGCGCCAGCGACCAGCCGGAACAATCCTACTCCGAGCGCCAGCTCTACGAGAGCGCGCTCGACCGGATGGCTCGCGAGCTGGCGGCGGTGCAGAAGATCGCCCGCGAGGACGCGTTGCAGCGTCTCTCGGATTCGCTGGCGCTGAAGAAGCAAGCCGCAGCCGCCTGAGGCGCGGCGCTACGCTGAGTGAGAAGAGGCCGGGCCTGCGCCCGGCCTCTTTTTTTGGCGCCAAAGTGTCCGCTCGTGCGTTGTCCCGGAGGGCGGCGCCGTGCGGCGGCCGTTCATGGAGCTTTGCGGGTTGCCCCGCACCACGTGGATATGGCCCTCACAGAAACCAACGAACTCCGTCGCGGCGCACAAACCTTCTTCCGCACCGCCATGTCGGCCCCGCTGCTCCCAGCCGACCATGAGCGCGAACTCGCCCGGCGCTGGCGCGAGCAAGGCGACGAACGCGCCCTCCACGAGTTGATCGTTTCCTACGTCCGCCTGGTGGTCGCCATGGCGTCGCGCTTTCGTCACTACGGGCTGCCGGTCAGCGACCTCGTGCAGGAGGGCAATGTCGGCTTGATGCAGGCCGCGGCCCGGTTCGAGCCGGCGCGCGAGGTGCGCTTTTCGACCTACGCCTCATGGTGGATCCGCTCGGCGATGCAGGATTTCGTGTTGCGCAACTGGTCCATCGTGCGCACTGGGACGACGTCCGCGCAGAAGGCGCTGTTCTTCAACCTGCGCCGCATTCGCGCCAAGATCGGCGACGTGGACGAAGGGCTGCGTGCGCCGGCGCGGGCGCACATCGCCCGTGCGCTACGCGTGCCGGAGCAGGAGGTGGAGGCGATGGCTGCGCGGATCTCCGGCCCTGACCGCTCGCTCAACGCGCCGCTCGGCGATGACGGCGATAGCCAGTGGCAGGACTTGCTCGCTGACGACAGCGCGTCTCCGGAAGCCGTCGCTATGGCCGCGCACGATAGCGCGGCGTGCGCCGAACTCGTGTGTGACGCGCTGCGCGATCTGTCCGAGCGTGAGCGCCTGATTATCCGCGCGCGCAGGCTCGAGGAACACGCCGCAACGCTGGAGTCGCTGGGCGCGCGGCTCGGCGTTTCCAAGGAGCGCGTCCGGCAAATCGAAGCGGCGGCGCTGGAGAAGTTGCGCCGCGCGCTGGTCGCGCGCGTCGGCGACCCGGTGGCGGCGGGGTACGTCGGCTAACCCTCCGGCACCACGATCTCGAGTTGACGTCCGTCATCCAGGCACAATTGCGCTGCGCCGCGGAAGACGCCGAGAGGTCCGCGCGCCCGAACGCGCGCGCCAGTAAGGCTGCCGAGCGCCGCGCCCTCCCATCGTGTGAAGGCGTCGCCGAACACGACCACGGCGAACGGCGCTTCTGCGTCCATCGTCAGCGATGCGCGGGTGTCGAACACCTGCGCCTCCCGCACGCGGCCTTCGACGACGCGATAGGGCGCCGCACGCCGCGTGCAGCTGAGATTGGCCTCCAATGCCTGCGCCGCCGCCGCGCGCGGCGTGATTGGCCGATAGGCGCGCTCGCCCCAGAGGCCGCGCGCAGCGCGGCGCGCCTGGTCTTCCAGCGCAAACAGCTCGCTGCTGCGCGCGCGGTTGTCGGCGCGCACGCGCACGAACGCCGCTCCGCGCGCGACCATCTCGTGTTGCAGCCAGAACCAGCGCCCGCCCTCGCTCCTCACGTACAGATGCGCGATGGCGAAGACGTCGCGCTGTTCGCCTTCCTGCGTAGGCGGCTGCCAGCGCCGGGCGCCGCCATAGGCGAGCAGCACGTCGCGATGCAGCGCCAACGCCTCCAGTTCGGCGCGCGACTGCGCCGCGTAGGGCGCATCGCCCCGCGGCGCATCGATCTCGGCGAGAAATACCGGAAGCTCGCTGTCGAGTTCCAACGTCGCGCCATTGAACACGGCGGCGACCCGCGCTTCCTCGCCGCGTTCAAGCGTCCCGATCTGCGGCCCGCACGCCGTCAGCGCGAGCGCCGCCAACGCTGCGGCGACCCCGCGGACCGCCGGCAACCCCGGCGATGCCGTCGCCGCCCCTTGCCGGCGAGGCGCCGGCGGTCCGGGCGCGGCCGCCATCAATAGCCCATCGCCGCGCCGTCCTTGCGCATCTCGGTTGCAGCCTCATAGACGCCGTTCGGGTGGCGCATGATCGCCTGGTAGCCGCCGAACGAACCGTCCGCAGGCCTAATGCGGTGTCCGCGCCGCGCCAGCTCGGCGCGGACGCTCTCCGGCACGCCGTTTTCCATTGCAACGAAGCCGACCCCGTCCGGCTGTTCACCGGTTGGTTCCGCGCCGCCGAAGAAGCGGTAGCGCGCCGCATCGCCTGCCGCCTGGAGATCGAGATCGTAGTCGATCAGATTGACGATGATCTGCACGTGGCCTTGCGGCTGCATGTCCCCGCCCATCACGCCGAACGCCAGCCAGGGCTGGCCGTTGCGCAGCGCAAACGCCGGGATGATGGTCTGGAACGGCCGGCGGCCCGGACGATACTGGTTCGGTCCGCGTGAAAGCGAGAAGAGCTCGCCGCGATCTTGCAGCATGAACCCCAGCCCATCCGGCACGAGCCCCGAGCCCATGCCGCGATAGTTGGACTGAATGAGCGACACCATCATGCCGTCCGCATCGGCCGTGGTGAGATAGGTGGTGTCGCCGTCGATCCGCAGTTCCGCATGCGGCGGCGGGGCCATGGCGCGGTCCATGCTGATGCGGGCGCGGCGCTGTTGCGTGTAAGCGTCCGTCAGCAGTTGGCGCACGTCGAAGCGCGTGAACGCGGGATCGCCGTAGAATTGCGCTCGGTCGGCGAAAGCGAGGCGTGTCGCTTCGATCTGCGTGTGCAGCGAGTCGGCGCTGAGAAAGCCCATGCCGCGCAGATCGAAGCCTTCGAGGATGCGCAGCGTCTGTAGCGCCACCACGCCTTGGCTGTTCGGCGGCAACTCGCAGACCTCGACGTCGCGATAAGGCGCGCACACCGGATCGACCCATTCGCCTTGATGCGCCGCCAGATCCTCGTACCGCAGCCAGCCGCCGATCCGCCGCATGTAGGTGTCGATCGTGCGCGCGATGGGGCCGCGATAGTACGCGTCGCGGCCGCCTAGCGCGATCAGCTCCAGCGTGTTGGCGAGATCGGGATTGCGGAAGAGCCCGTGCCCGTCCGGCATTCGGCGAAATTCGTCGCAGTTCTCCTGACAGAAATAGGTGGCGCGGGCGTTGTCGTACTCTTCCAGACGACCGGCCGCGAACTCCGCCTCTAGACGCCGGCGATTGTTCGCCCAGTACATGGCGATGGTTTGCGGGATCGGCGCGCCTTCGCGCGCGTAGCGGATCGTGGGCGCGAGCAGGTCGGCCATCGGCAGGCGCCCGAACCGCTCATGCAGCGCAAACCAACCGTCCACAGTTCCCGGCACGCTCACGCTCGCAGCGCCGAAGCTCGGCACGGAATCGGGATTGCCGTGCCGGCGCGCCACGCGGCGCAGCTCCGCCAGCGAGAGCCCACGCGGGCTGCGGCCAGAGCCGTTGTAGCCGAAGAGCCGCTGCGTCCGGGGATCCCAGACGATGACGAAAATGTCGCCGCCGATTCCGTTGCCCGTGGGCTCGACCAAGCCCAACATCGCGTTGGCGGCGATCGCGGCGTCGATGGCGCTGCCGCCGTTGCGCATCACGTCGATGGCGATCTGCGTCGCCAGCGGATGGGCGGTCGCGGCCGCGCCATGGGGCGCGAGCACCGGCGAGCGTGTTGCGAAGGTTTGCCCAGAAACCCGCTCGCCGCGCCCGAAATTCGGATCGCGCGGCGCCGGCGTTTGCTGCTGGGCGTTGGCGAGGCTCGCGAACGTCAGCGCAAGTGCGGCGCTCATGAGCGCGCGTGGAACATGACGTGGCATGGCCGTCCTCCCAGTTCAGCCGGCAATGAAGCAGGACGGGGCTCAGGTCGGCAACTGCGATTCCGGTTTTGCGCGGATTTCGCGCCCGCCTACAGCGAAAGCACGTCCACCAACGCGCCCGCGGGGGCGGCGGCTGCGCCGGGCGCGCGCACGACGAGCGCGCCTTCGCCGGCAAACCCGGAGAGCAGCGACGAGTCTTGCCGGGCCGACACGGTCACCCAAGAGAGCCCAGTCTCGTCGACTCGGGCCGTTGCGCGGAGATAGGCTTCGCGTGGGCCATTGGCGGGAAGGGCGGTTGCCGTCTGTGCGCGCGCTGCCCGGACCGCCGGCGCAGGATCGCGCCCGCACATCCGGTCGAGGAGGGGCCGCAGGAACAGGCGTGCGCACACGATGGCCGAGGCCGGATTGCCAGGCAGCCCGAGGATGGGACGATTGCCGATCTTCGCAAACCACGTTGGTTTGCCCGGACGCAACGCCACCTTCTCGAAGAGCAGCTCGCCGCCCAGGCCGCGCACTGCTGTGCGGGCGTGATCGTGGTCGCCGACCGAGGCGCCGCCCACCATCACAATGAGGTCGAAGCCGCCAACGGCGTCAGCAATGGCGCGCGAAACATCGCCGGAGCGGTCCGCAAGCGGGCCGAGCGGCGTGGCGGCGCCGCCCCATTGCTGTGCAAGCGCTGCGACGCCGACGCTCATCGAGTCGAAAATCTGATCGGCGGCGGGATGCTCGCCCGGGCGCACCAGTTCGTCGCCGCCGCTGAGCACGGCGACGCGCGGCTGGCGGGAAACGGTGAGACTGGCCCTCCCAGCGGCCGCGGCGATGGCGATCGCGGGGGCGTCAACGAGCGCACCGCACGAAAGCAGCAGATCGCCGGCGTTGAAGTCGACGCCTGCGTCACGCACGTGCCGGCCGGTCTCGACCACGGGGGCGGTGATCAGGTCGCCGTCGCGAGCGGCGTCTTCTTGCGCCAGCACGCAATCCGCCCCTTGCGGCAGCGGCGCGCCCGTGAAGATGCGCGCGCAGGCGCCTGCATGGAGCGGTTGGCCGAGCGCCCGTCCGGCGCCGGACTCGCCAATCAGCCGCAAGACACCGGGCGTATCGGCGGCGCGCAGCGCGTATCCGTCCATTGCCGACGCCCGGAAGGGCGGTTGTGCACGCGTGGCGACGAGGTCTTCGCGCAGCGTGCGGTGCAACGCCGCCATCAGCGGCGCCGTCTCGACGCCAACCGCCTCGACATTGGCGAGCACCCGCGCGCGCGCTTCGGACACGCTGATCATGGCGCGCCGCGCACGAACGCCCCGCTCGCACCGCCTTCCTTGCGTTCGAGCTGGATCGCTTCGATCGTCATCTCGCGATCGACGGCCTTGAGCATGTCGTAGAGAGTCAGGCACGCTACCGACACCGCCGTCAGCGCCTCCATTTCGACCCCTGTCCGCCCCGTGACGCGCGCGCGCGCCGTGACGACGAAGCCTGGCAGCGCCTCATCCGGCGAAACCTGGACGGTCAGGCTCGTCAGCGCCAGCGGATGGCAGAGCGGGATCAGGTCGGCGGTGCGCTTGCCCGCAATGACGCCGGCGATTTCGGCGACCGCGCGGACATCGCCCTTCGGCGCATCGCCGCCGAGCGCGCGCTGCAACGTGGCCGGCTGCATGCGAATGCGGCCAGAGGCAAGCGCCTCGCGTTGCGTCACGCTCTTGTCGCCGACATCGACCATGCGTGCGCGTCCGTGCGCGTCGAGATGGGTCAAGCGATCGCTCATGTCAGCGCTCCAGTAGGCGAGGCATGATCTCGACGAGATTGCAGGGCGTGTGGCGGCTGTCGAGTTGCCAGCGGATGATCTTTTCCCAGCCGTCGCGGCAGGCGCCGTTGGAGCCGGGAAGCGCGAAAATGAACTTGCCCATGGCGACGCCGGCGCACGCACGCGACTGCAGTGTCGAAAGGCCCACGCCGCCGTAGCTCAGCAGGTGCCAGACAACGGCGAACCCTTCGATCTCCTTTTCGAACAGGGGCCGCAGCGCTTCCGGCGTGACGTCGCGGCCGGTCAATCCGGTGCCGCCGGTGGTCAGGATCACATCGACATCGGCTACCTCAAGCCACGTGCGCACGCGGGCGCGAATGTGGTCGCTGTCGTCGCGGACCCAGCCGCGCTCGCAGACGCGGTGACCGTCCCGCGCGATCAGCTCAGCGAGCAAGGCGCCGGATGTGTCGCTGTCGGGGTCGCGTGTGTCCGAGATGGTCAGCACCGCAACATTGACCGGTTTGAACGGGAGCGTCTCGTCCAGTCTGCAGGCGTGGTCGGTCATCGTTCGTGCTCCATGCGGCGGGCGCGGTCTTCCGCCGTGGGTTCGATCCAGCGCGCGCCGCCGGGACCTGTCTCGTGCTTCCAGAACGGCGCATCGGTCTTGAGGTAGTCCATCAACTGCTCGACGGCGGCGAACGCGGCGGTGCGGTGGGCGCTCATCGCCGCCACCAATACGATCGGCGCATGGGGGTCGATCACGCCCGCCCGGTGGATGACGAGCACGCCGAGGAGGTCATGTCGCTGCGCCACTTCGGTTGCGAGCCGCGCGATTTCCGCTTCCGTGAAGCCGGGATAGCTTTGCAGCTCGAGATGCGTCACGGGCCCGGAGGCCGACTGCCCGCGGCAATAGCCCACGAAGGACGCCACCGCGCCGCACGCGGCCCCGCGGGCGGCGCTGAATTGGCTCAACTCCGCGTCGGGCGAAAATGGCGCCGTGGTGACAATCGTGCGGATCATGTCGCCAACGCCGCCGCCGCAACGCCAAGCACGATTCCGAGTACGCGCAACACGCCCGTCTTGCTCAACCCCTTGAGGCTCCAGCTCGTGCCGATGACAGCCCCAACGAGCGCCGCCGCCGCAAACCAGGGCAAGTATGCTGGGAGCGCCGCCAGCGAGGAGGCGCGCCCGGCCAAACCAGCGGCAGAATTCACGACGATGAAACACGCGGCGATGCCCGTCGCGCGCTGCGGGTCGGCCCAGCCGGCGAAAACGAGCAGCGGGGAGAGAAAGACGCCGCCGCCGATGCCGGTCAGTCCGGCGAGCGCGCCCAACGCTGCGCCCGCCGGCAGCGCAATGATTGCGCGCGGCGGCGCGCTGGGCTTGATCGCGTCGATCTGCGGCCAAACCAGATAGCGCAGCGCAGCCAGCGCCAGAGCGAACGCAAGCAGCGGACGATACACGTGTTCCGGTACGTCGATGCGGCCTGCCAGGAAGGCCGCGGGCACAGCGGCGATGGCGAACGGCCAGAACACGCGCCAGTCGAATCGCCCCGCGGACACGAAGCGCCACGCGCCGAGGCCTGCAACGAGGATGTTGAGCACCAGCGCAGCTGGCCGGATTTCTTCCGGCGCGAGGCCCGCGAGCGCCATCAGGGCAATGTAGGCCGATGCGCCGCCGTGCCCGACGGATCCATAGAGCGCCGCAGCGGCGGCGATCGCGATGCAAAGCAGGACGATCGTCTCCATCGCTCTAACCTCCACTCAGCGGCGGCAGGAAGGCCACTTCGCTGGCCTCGCGCACGCTCCTGTCCACGGCGCGGCAAATGACTTGATCGACCGCAACCTTGATCCCGTCCGCACGGAGCGCGCGCCCGAGCTCGGCGTCCGCTTCAGCGATCCAATTGCGAAGGTCTTCGACGGTGCGGACGTGGCTGGGCAAACGCACGTGGCGCTCGCCATAGCCGGCGGCGTCGCGCAGACGCCCGAAGAACAACAAACGCGTCATCCGCCGGTGACCGACATGTGCCGCGCCGATGCGGGTTCGCGCAGGCGTTCAATCTGAAAATCGTGTCCCTTGGGGCGCAGCGAAACCGCAGCGTCGATCGCGGCGTGCAGCGCGGTGTCGTCTCGGTCGGCACGGAGAGGCGCGCGCAGGTCCACCGACGTCTCGTGACCGAGGCAAAGATAGAGCCGCCCGGTGCAGGTGAGCCGCACGCGCGAACAGGACTCGCAGAAATTGTGAGTGAGCGGCGTGATGAAGCCCAGACGTCCGCCAGTGTCCTCGACGCGGACGTAGCGCGCCGGGCCGCCGGTGCGGTCGGGGAGGTCCGTTAGACGCCAATAGCTTTCCATGTCCGCGCGGACGCGCGTGAGCGACAGGAATTGGCTGGTCCGGTCTTCGTCGATTTCGCCAAGCGGCATGGTCTCGATCAGCGTGACGTCGAAGCCGCGCCGGTGCGCCCATTGCACGATGGCGGGAAGCTCGTGGGCGTTGTCGTGCTTCAGCGCGACGGTGTTGATCTTGATCTTGAGGCCGGCGGCCTCTGCGGCGTCGACTCCCTCCAGCACCTGAGGCAGGCAGTCGCGGCGCGCAATGCGCGCGAAATTCTCGCGGTCGAGCGAGTCGAGCGAGACGTTGACACGGCGAACGCCGGCTTCGAACAACGGCGCCGCGAATTGCGCGAGCTGTACGCCATTCGTGGTGACCGTCATTTCGTCCAGCCCGTTGCCGAGATGGCGGTTGACCCGGCTCAGAAGGTCCATGAAGCCACGGCGCACGAGGGGCTCGCCGCCGGTGAAGCGTAGCCGCCGCACGCCCCGCTGCACGAACGCCGCGCACAGGCGATCGAGTTCCTCAACGGACAACAACTCGTTGCGCGGCAAGAAGCGCATGCGCGCGCTCATGCAATAGACGCAACGCAGGCCGCACCTGTCGGTGACCGACACGCGAAGGTAGCTGATCGTGCGCCCGAACGGATCGACGAGCGGCCTCATGCGCGAAGCTCCAATGCCGCCAGCACGTCGGCGGTATTGGCGTTGGCGAAGGCCGCAGCGTCCTCGAACCGAACCGGCGCGGCCCCGATCTCGCGCAGCCAAGCCCGGACCGCGGGGTGTCCGGTGACAGCGAGGCGCGCGCCAAGCCGATCCGCCAGCGTTACCCGCCACAGGGCGCAGAGCGGATGCTCGCCGTGCGCGGTCCGCGCGAAAGCCGCCGGCGCTACGCCAATGCCCTTGGCTAGCCGCGCAACGAGGTCTCGCGGCAGAAGCGGCGCATCGCACGGAACGGTGGCGACAAAGTCGAACCCCGCGCGGTGCGCCCAAGCGAGACCCACGGCGATGCCCGCGAGCGGTCCGCTCGGCGCATCCGGCGCGTCATGCAGCACTGGCGCGCCAAGTTCGAGCGCGCGCCGCTCGGCGCCGGAGCCGGGACGTGCGCTGACGGCGAAAGCGGGCAGCGCCGCAAGCAAATGCACGGCGCGGTCCATGACGACGCCGCTGCGGAAGGCGGCGACCGCCTTCTCCTCGCCGAAGCGCAGAGATCTGCCGCCTGCGAGAATGAGCCCCGCAGTGTTGGCCAAGGGGTGTGTCTGCGTGCTCATCGCGGCTTGGACCGTGAAAGTTCAGACAGCCAAACCTCGGCGTCGGCGTCCGCGACGATGTCGCCGCCGCGCGGGGCGTGGTTGTCGATGAGCGGATCGGGCTTGGCGAGACCTTCCAGCGCCGCGACGCTCCCCAGTGTGACGACCGCGCCTTGAACCGAGACGCCGTAGCTCTGCAGCGCCGCGAACGAGCGCGACAGGTTTTCCGGCGTCATACCGAGCAGCGAAGCAAGCACGCGCTTCTCATGGTGCAATCGCACGACGCCGCCAGAATTCTCGGCCGCGCGCAGGGCCAGCAGGTAGTTGGCGAGCCGTTCGGTGCTGCTGCGCAACTTGATGTTCTTGATGTTGCGCACGAGACCGCGATAGCAGCCGGCCAGGTCGCGCGACACGGCCATCGCAAAGCGCGTGTCGAGCCGCATGGCGGTGCGGATCGCATCGCCCGGGATCATCAGAATTTCGCAGCGCTCCAGCGTGCGCGCCGACATGAGCGCCGCCGCGTCCAGCACGACGGCGGCGAGGATGAAGGTCGACACCGGACGCAGGATGGTGAGGACGGTTTCGTGATCGTTCCAGGTCCCGTGCAACTCGACGGTTCCGTCGAGGAGCACGTACAGGAAGTCGACCGGATCGCCCTCCAGCAGCAAGAGCGTGCCGGGCGGGAATCGCTGCAGATGGGCGCCCGCGGTGGCGACGCGCAGCGTTTCCGGCGCTGCGTCCGCGAACAGCGGCAGGCTCTTCACCCTCTCGATGTCGCTCGCGCGCACAGGTCAACTCCCGCAGTGAACGCACAAGTGTGGCGCCCTTTGAGAGGCGGCGGATTGATGCGGATCAAGCAGCGGGCGGCTTGAGATTCATCAAGCCGTAGGGCGGAAGCCGTCAAGCGTGGGCGCTGCGCGCCGCGATTTGTTCGCCGCAAAGCCAAAATCGCGCGGGCGACTTGATCCGAGTCAAACGATGCACTCGGCAACAATGCTGTTGGTTCTGCCGCAACGTGCGCCGCGGGGCGCGGCCGCAGACAGGGGCGATGCATGTCACTGCGCGATCAACAATCCAAGAAGGACGGCGCCGACGGCGCGCTCTGGCTCAGCACCATCGCCTTCACGGCGTGTTTCGCGGTGTGGACGATCTTCTCGATCATCGGCGTCCAGATCAAGGAAGACCTCGGCCTGAACGAGACGCAATTCGGGCTCCTGGTCGGCACGCCAATTCTAACCGGCTCGCTGATCCGGCTCGTTCTGGGCATTTGGACCGAGCAATACGGCGGACGAGTCGTCAACCTCATCGTCATGCTGGCCGCCGCCGCCGCGACGTTCCTGCTCTCTTACGCCCACACCTATGAGCAGTTTTTGCTGGCGGCGCTCGGCGTCGGCATCGCCGGCGGCTCGTTCGCCGTCGGCATTGCCTATGTGTCGAAGTTCTACCCTCCGGGCGCGCAGGGGACCGCACTCGGCATTTTCGGCGCGGGCAATGTGGGCGCAGCCGTCACGAAGTTCCTCGCGCCCTTCGTGCTGCTGGCGTTCGGCTGGGAGGCGGTGGCGCAATACTGGGCCGCCGGGCTTGTCGTCATCGCGCTCATCTTCTTCGCGTTCACGAAGGACGACCCGGACCTGATTGAGCGCCGGCGCAAGGGCGTGCGGCCACGCTCGATGATGGAGCAGTTCGCGCCGCTCAAGAATGTCCAGGTGTGGCGGTTCTCGCTCTACTATTTCTTCGTGTTCGGCGCCTTCGTGGCGCTTGCGCTGTGGCTGCCGCGTTATCTGGTCGGCGTCTATCACCTCGATCTGAAAACCGCCGGCATCGTCGCGGCGGCGTTTTCGGTGCCGGCGTCCTTGTTCCGCGTGTATGGCGGTCACCTCTCCGACAAAGTCGGCGCACGCCAGGTGATGTATTGGACCTTTCTGGTCGGCATCGCGACGACGTTCCTGCTCTCCTATCCGCCGACCAGCTACGTGATTGACGGCATCGAAGGCCCGATCGCGTTCCGGCTCGAGACCGGGCTCGTCGCCTTCACCGTTCTCGTCTTTGTGCTCGGCTTCTTCATGAGCCTCGGCAAAGCCGCCGTGTTCAAGCACATCCCGGTCTACTACCCGAAAGACGTCGGCGCCGTGGGCGGCCTGGTCGGCATGATCGGCGGGCTTGGCGGCTTCGTGCTGCCGATTGCGTTTGGCGTGCTGAACGATCTGACCGGAATCTGGACGAGCTGCTTCATGCTGCTCTTTCTGATCGTGACGGGTTCTTTGGTGTGGATGCACTTCGCGATCCGGCAGATGGAGCGCGACGCTGCGGGCGCCGCCTTGGAAGCGCTGCCGCAATTCCCCGAAATGCAGCCGATTCACGAGCCTTCGCGCCACAAGCCGTCCGGCGCGGGGCTCATCGCCGACTGGCGTCCCGAAGAACCGGCGTTCTGGCGCGATACCGGAAGGAAAGTGGCGGCGCGCAATCTGTGGCTCTCCGTGCCGGCGCTGTTCCTGTCGTTTGCGGTGTGGATGGTGTGGTCCGTCGTCGTCGCCAAGCTGCCGGCGATCGGGTTCAGCTACACCACGGACCAGCTCTTCTGGCTGGCGGCGTTGCCCGGCCTCTCGGGGGCGACGCTGCGCATCTTCTATTCCTTCATGGTCCCGGTGTTCGGCGGGCGTCTGTGGACGACGCTGACGACATGGTCGCTGCTCGCGCCTGCGCTCGGCATCGGATTCGCGGTGCAGAACCCGGAGACGCCGTACTGGATCATGCTGGCGCTTGCGCTGCTTTGCGGCCTGGGCGGCGGCAACTTCGCCAGTTCGATGTCGAACATCGGCTTCTTCTTTCCGCGCGCGGAGAAGGGCAACGCGCTCGCGCTCAACGCGGGATTGGGCAATCTCGGCGTCAGCGCCATGCAGTTCCTGGTGCCCATCGCCATCACGATGGCCGTGTTCGGCAGCTTCGGTGGCGCGGGGCAGGTGACCACGACCGGCGACACGCTCTTCATGCAGAACGCGGGCTTCATCTGGGCGCCCTTCATCGTCGCATCGGCGTTCATGGCCTGGTTCGGCATGAACGACCTCGCGACGGCGAAGGCCTCCTTCGCCGAGCAGTCGGTCATCTTCACCCGCACCCAGAACTGGATCATGTGCTGGCTCTACACCGGCACGTTCGGCTCCTTCATCGGCTTCTCGGCGGCGTTTCCGCTGCTGACGAGCACCCAGTTTCCGGACGTCAACGTTCTGCAGATCGCGTTCCTGGGGCCGCTTGTCGGCGCGCTGTCGCGCTCGCTGACGGGTTGGGTATCCGATCGCTTCGGCGGCGCGCGCGTGACGCTTGTCGTCTTCGCGCTGATGATGCTGGGCACGATCGGCGTCATCTACTTCCTCGCCAATAAGGCCGCGCCCGGCGCGTTCACCGGGTTCTTCGCCTGCTTCATGCTGCTCTTCTTCGCGAGCGGCGTAGGCAACGCGTCCACTTTCCAGATGATCCCGGCCATTATGCGCAAGGAGATCGCGCGCCTCGCCCCGTCGGCCTCGCCTGCGGATCAGCTCAAACAGGCCGAGAAAGAATCGGCGGCCATCACCGGCTTCACCTCGGCGATCGCCGCCTATGGCGCGTTCTTCATCCCGAAGAGCTTCGGCTTCTCGATCGCCGAGACGGGAAGCGCCAACGCCGCCTTGATCGGCTTCCTCGTCTTCTACGTCTCCTGCCTCGCCGTCACGTGGTTCGTGTACGCGCGGCCGGGCGGACTTCTCTTCGACGTCGAGAACAAGCGCGCGCCCGCGCCGGGCGCCGCCAACGTCGCGGCGGAATAGGAACAGAGCGCATGAGCCACACACTCGACCGTCTCGCCTTCTTCACGCGCAAGACCGAACTCTACTCGGGCAGTCACGGCGTCGCCAACGATGAGGATCGCTCCTGGGAGGAGGCGTATCGCCGCCGTTGGCAGCATGACAAGGTCGTACGGTCGACGCACGGCGTGAACTGCACCGGCTCCTGTTCCTGGAAGATCTACGTCAAGGGCGGGATCGTCACATGGGAGACGCAGCAGACCGATTATCCGCGCACGCGCCCCGATCTGCCGAACCATGAGCCGCGCGGCTGCGCACGCGGTGCAAGCTATTCGTGGTATCTCTATTCGGGCAACCGCGTGAAGTACCCGATGGTGCGGGGGCGTTTGCTCAAACTCTGGCGCGAAGCGCGCAAAACGTTGTCGCCGGTGAAGGCGTGGGCGTCGATCGTCGAGGACGCCGGGAAGCGCAAGTCGTACACATCGATCCGCGGCGGCGGCGGCCTGGTCCGCTCCAGCTGGGACGAGGTCACGGAGCTGATCGCCGCAGCGAACGCGTATACCGTGAAGCGGCGTGGTCCGGACCGGGTGTTCGGGTTCTCGCCAATCCCCGCCATGTCGATGATCTCGTACGCGGCTGGCGCGCGATATCTACAGCTGCTCGGCGGCGCCTGCGGCTCGTTCTACGATTGGTATTGCGATCTGCCGCCAGCCTCGCCGCAGACTTGGGGCGAACAGACGGACGTTCCCGAGTCGGCCGACTGGTACAATTCCGGCTTCATTCTGGTGTGGGGCTCCAACGTCCCGCAGACGCGCACACCTGATGCGCACTTCTACACCGAGGTCCGCTACAAGGGCACGAAGTCGGTCGTCATCTGTCCGGACTACTCGGAAGCGTCGAAGTTCGCCGATCTCTGGATTTCGGTGAAGCAGGGGACCGACGCAGCGCTCGCGATGGCGATGGGCCACGTTATCTTGACGGAATTCCATCGCGACCGCGACGTGCCGTACTTCAAGGACTACGTCCGGCGCTACACGGACATGCCGCTTCTGGTGCGGCTTGCAAAGAAGGACGGCCGCTACGTGCCGGAACGCTTGCTGCGGGCGTCCGACTTCGACGACGCGCTGGCGCAGGAGAACAACCCGGACTGGAAAACGATCGGCATCGACGAGGCCACGGGCAATCCCGTGGTTCCCACGGGATCGATCGGGTTCCGCTGGGGTGAGCAGGGCAAGTGGAATCTCGAAGAGAAGACCGCCGCCGGCGAGAGCGTGAAGCTCCGCGTGGGCCTGAAGGGCGCGCACGAGGACGTCGCCGAAGTTCTCTTTCCCTACTTCGCCAATAGCGCCGCCAACGGCTTTGCCTCGACCGATCACCCCGACACGCTGATGCGGCGTATTCCGGTGAAGCGGCTGCGTCTGAAGGACGGCGAAACGCTGGTGGCGTCCGTCTACGATCTCTTCCTGGCGAACTACGGCGTCGATCAGGGATTTGGCGGCGCCAACATGCCGTCGAGCTACGACGACATCGAACCGTACACGCCTGCTTGGGCCGAGGCGGTCACGACGGTGCCGCGCGAGCAGATCGTCGCCGTGGCGCGCGGGTTCGCCGCGAACGCGGAGAAGACCAACGGCAAGTCCATGGTGATCATCGGCGCCGCGATGAATCACTGGTACCACATGGACATGAATTATCGCGGGGTGATCAATCTCCTCGCGATGTGCGGCTGCATCGGTCAGTCGGGCGGCGGCTGGTCGCACTATGTTGGGCAGGAAAAGCTGCGCCCGCAGACAGGCTGGGCGCCGCTTGCGTTCGCGCTCGATTGGGCGCGCCCGCCGCGGCAGCAAAACTCGACCAGCTTCTTTTACGCGCACACCGATCAGTGGCGCTATGAGACGCTCGACGTGAAGGAGATTCTATCTCCCACCGCGCCGGACGGCGACTGGGGTCAGACCTTTATCGACTACAACGCCAAAGCCGAGCGCATGGGCTGGCTGCCCTCCGCGCCCGCGCTCAAGACTAATCCGCTTGAGGTGGCCAAAGCCGCTGAACGCGCCGGCGTGGACCCGCGTGACTACGCGGTGCGCGAGCTCGAATCCAAACGCCTCGAAATGAGCTGCATGGACCCGGACGATCCCGACAACTGGCCGCGCAACATGTTCGTCTGGCGCTCGAACCTACTGGGCTCGTCCGGCAAGGGCCATGAGTATTTCCTGAAGCACCTGCTCGGAACGTCGAACGGCGTTCTGGGCAAAGACCTGGGCGAAACCGGCAGACGCAAGCCGGTGGACGTCAAATGGCGGGACGAAGCGCCGGAGGGGAAGCTCGATCTCCTGGTGACGATCGACTTCCGCATGTCGACGACTGCGGTCTACAGCGACATCGTGCTGCCGACCGCGACGTGGTACGAGAAGAACGATCTCAACACGTCCGACATGCATCCCTTCATCCACCCGCTGACGGCCGCGGTGGATCCGGTGTGGGAGTGCAAGTCCGACTGGGACATCTTCAAAGCGATCGCCAAGGCCTTCTCGGACGTGTGCCCGGAAGTGCTCGGCGTCGAGAAGGACGTGGTGCTGACGCCGATCCAGCACGATAGCCCCGCCGAGATGGCGCAGCCGTTCGACGTGCAGGACTGGTGGAAAGGCGAGTGCAAGCTCGTTCCCGGCAAGACCGGCCCGCAGATCAGCGTGGTCGAGCGCGACTATCCGAACTTGTATCGCCGGTTTACCGCTCTCGGTCCGCTGATGACGAAGGCCGGCAACGGCGGCAAGGGGCTGGCCTGGAACACCGAGCACGAAGTCGAACTGCTGAAAGCGCTGAACGGTGCGGTCCCCGACGGTCCCACGCAGGGTCTGCCCAAGATCGAAACCGAGATCGACGCTTGCGAGACTATTTTGATGCTTGCGCCGGAAACGAACGGCGAAGTCGCAGTCAAGTCCTGGCAGTCGCTGTCGAAGCAGACCGGACGCGAACACGCCCACCTCGCGCTGCCGAAGGAGGACGAGAAGATCCGCTTCCGCGACGTCGTCGCCCAACCGCGGAAGATCATCTCTTCGCCGATCTGGTCCGGCCTGGAGAGCGAAAAGGTCTGCTACAACGCCGGCTACACCAACGTCCACGAACTCATCCCGTGGCGTACGCTGACCGGCCGCCAGCAACTCTACCAGGATCACCTCTGGATGCGCGCGTTCGGCGAAGGCCTTTGCGTGTACAAGCCGCCGGTCGATCTGAAGACCGTCGAGCCGCTGCACAATCGCAGGCCCAATGGTGAGACGGAGATCGTCCTGAACTGGATCACGCCGCACCAGAAGTGGGGCATCCATTCCACCTACACCGACAACTTGTTGATGCTCACGCTCAACCGCGGCGGACCGGTGGTCTGGGTTTCGGAGAAGGACGCCAAACGCGCAGGCATCAAGGACAACGACTGGATCGAGTGCTTCAACGCCAATGGCGCATTGGCGGCGCGCGCTGTCGTTTCGCAGCGTGTGCGCGAGGGCATGGCGCTCATGTATCACGCGCAGGAGAAGATCGTGAATACGCCCGGGTCGGAGATCACGAAACTCCGTGGCGGCATCCACAATTCGGTGACCCGGACCGTGCTGAAGCCGACGCACATGATCGGCGGCTATGCGCAGCAATCCTACGGCTTCAACTATTACGGCACGGTCGGCGCCAACCGCGACGAGTTCGTCATCATGCGGAAGATGCGCACCGTCGACTGGCTCGACCAGCCGAAGGCCCAGCCGGAGGGCGGCCAATGAAAATCCGCGCTCAGATCGGCATGGTGCTGAACCTCGACAAGTGCATCGGGTGTCATACCTGCTCCGTCACCTGCAAGAACGTTTGGACCAGCCGCGAAGGCGTCGAGTACGCGTGGTTCAACAACGTCGAGTCCAAGCCCGGCGTGGGCTATCCGCGCGAATGGGAAAACCAACAGCGCTGGAACGGCGGATGGGTGCGCGGCAAGAACGGGAAGATCCAGCCGCGCATGGGCCCCAAGTGGCGCATTCTGGCGAACATCTTCGCCAATCCCGATCTGCCCGAGATCGACGACTACTACGAGCCGTTCGATTTCGACTACGCGCACCTGCAGAATGCGCCGGAGATGCAGGCGTTTCCCACCGCGCGCCCGCGCTCGAAGATCACCGGCGAGCGGATGCAGAAGATCGAGTGGGGACCGAACTGGGAGGAAATCCTCGGCGGCGAATTCGAGAAGCGCTCGAAGGACGTCAATTTCGAGAACGTGCAGAAGGAAATCTACGGCCAGTTCGAAAACACGTTCCTCATGTATCTGCCCCGCCTGTGCGAGCATTGCCTCAATCCGGCGTGCGTGGCGGCTTGTCCGTCCGGCGCGATCTACAAGCGTGAGGAAGACGGCATCGTCTTGATCGACCAAGACAAGTGCCGCGGCTGGCGCATGTGCGTATCGGCGTGCCCGTACAAGAAGATCTACTACAATTGGTCGAGCGGGAAGTCCGAGAAGTGCACGTTCTGCTACCCGCGCATCGAGGTGGGTCAACCGACGGTCTGCTCCGAGACCTGTGTCGGGCGCATCCGCTATCTGGGCGTCATCCTCTACGACGCCGATCGTATCGAAGAAGCGGCGAGCGCCGACGACAAGGACCTCTACGAGAAACAGCTCGAGATTTTCCTCGATCCGAATGACCCGCGCATTGTTGCGCAGGCGCGGACGGACGGCGTGCCGGAGGCCTGGATCGAAGCCGCGCGCCGCAGCCCGATCTACAAGATGGCGATCGACTGGCGCGTGGCGTTTCCATTGCACCCGGAATATCGCACGCTGCCGATGGTCTGGTACGTGCCGCCGCTGTCGCCGATCCAGTCGGCGGCGTCGCTCGGCGCCATCGAGCACGACGGCGTAATGCCGGACGTGAAGAGCCTGCGTATTCCGGTGCAATATCTCGCCAACATGCTGACGGCGGGCGAAGAGAAGCCGGTCGTTGCAGCGCTCGAGCGGATGTTGGCGATGCGCGCTTTCATGCGCGCCAAGACGATTGGCGGGGTCATCGACCATGCCGTCGCCGCGCGCGTGGGTCTGACGCCCCAGGCAATCGAGGACATGTACCAGATCATGGCGATCGCCAATTACGAGGATCGCTTCGTGATCCCGACAACGCACCGCGAAGGTGCGGAGGACGCGTACGGCCTGCGCGGCGCGTGCGGTTTCAGCTTCGGCAACGAAGCCTCGGGCGGACGCACCGAACTCGGCCTTTTCGGCCCGGCGAAGAAGCGCGCCGCCAAGAACCCGATGGAGGCGTGAAAATGGCCCGGACCTATCGCGCGCTCGCGGTCTTGTTGAGTTATCCGAGCGAAGAGATCGCCGCCCTCGCGCCCGCCGCGCTCGATGCGATCTGCAGTGAACGCATCGCGCCGGCGAAGCTGGCCGCGCGGCTGCGCCCGCTGACGGAAGACCTTGCGCATGGAGACCTGTACGCGGCGCAGGCGCGATACGTGGACCTGTTCGACAGGTCGCGCTCGCTCTCGCTCCAGCTCTACGAGCATGTGCACGGCGAGAGCCGGGACCGCGGTCAGGCCATGGTGGAGCTGCTGAAGCTCTACGCCGCGTACGGCCTGGAGCTTACGGCGAAGGAGTTGCCGGATCATCTGCCGGTGTTTCTCGAATTCTTGTCGCTGCTGCCGGCGCAGGAAGCGGCGGCCCTTTTGGGTCAGGCCGCGCATGTGCTGGAGGCGCTGCGCGAGCGGCTGAAGAAGCGGCAGTCGCCCTATGCGGCTGTCTTCGACGTGCTGGTCGCGTTGGTGGACGCCGATCGCGACGCGGACGCGCTGCAAGCGCTGCTGCAAGAGCCGGAAGACAATCCCGACGATTTGGAAGCGCTGGATCGCGCTTGGGCGGAGGAGCAGGTGACGTTCGGTCCCGACCGTGTCGACTGTCCCAAAGCCGCGCTGGCGTCGCGCATGAAGGAGGGGGCCGCGTGAGCACGACATCGTTGAAACTGGCCGCACTGGGCCTGGGCGCGCTGAGCGTTCTGTTGCTGGCGGCGACGGCGCACGCGCAAACCGCGCAAAACGCGGGCGACGTCATTGTCGACGCGCGTCTGCGCTACGAGAGCGTCGCGCAAGATGGGCTGGAAGACGCCAACGCGGTGACGGCGCGGCTGCGGCTCGGGTACGAAACGCCGGCCTGGCGCGGCTTCCGCGTGCTCGGCGAACTGGAAGGCGTCGGCCAGCTCACCGACGACTTCAACGATACGGTCAACGGCGCCACCCAGTACGCCGTCGTGCCGGATCCCGACACGCTCGAACTCAATCGGCTGCAAGTGTCCTGGTCCGGCGCCGAAGGCCGCCGCGCCGTGCTTGGGCGCCAGCGCATCATCCTCAACAACGCGCGCTTTGTCGGCAATGTCGGATTCCGCCAGAACGAGCAGACCTTCGATGCGCTGCGCCTGGAGGCGCGGCCCTTCGAGCACGCCGCGTTCACGTACATCTACATCGATGGCGTACAGCGGGTGTTCGGCGACGACAGCCCGCAAGGCGTATGGGAAAGCGACTCCCACATCCTCCAGGCGGATGTCGATCTCCCGTTGGGCAAGCTCAGCGCCTACGGCCTCTGGCTGGACTTCGAGGATGACGCGCCGGCGCAGTCCAACCAAACGTTCGGCGTCCGTTGGCAGGCCGAATGGAGCGCCGGCGATTTCCGCCCGCGCGTGACGCTGGAGGCGGCTACGCAGAGCGACTATGGCGCCAACAGCGCGCGGTTCGATCTGGGCTATCAGCACGCGGAGCTTGCGTTGCGCCGGGACCGGTGGACCGTAGCGGTCGCCGGCGAGCGCCTTGAAGGTGACGGCGCGCGCGGCTTTGCGACGCCGCTTGCGACTTTGCACGCCTTCCAGGGTTGGGCGGATGTGTTCCTCGCCACGCCCGTTGACGGCGTGCGCGATCTGAACGCCAGCGTGTCGTACGCGACGCAGCCCTGGCGCGCCAATCAGCCGGTGGTCTTCACCGTGCGCGCCCATGATTTCACCGACGATGGCGGCGGGCTCGACTTCGGAACGGAGTTCGACGCCTCGGTGCGCGTGCCGCTGACGGAACGGCTTTCGATCGAAGCGAAGGCGGCTGCGTTCGAGGGCGAGGACCCGCGCTTCGCCGACCGCAACAAATTCTGGTTCGCGATCGAGTACCGCTACTAAGGATTGACTATGGACTGGCTAAATCAGGCGCTGTTCGGGTTCTATCCCTACATTGCACTCTCCGTGCTCGTGCTGGGATCGGTGCTGCGGTTCGACCGCGAGCAGTACACATGGCGCACCGGCTCGTCGCAATTGCTGCGCCGCCGACAGCTGGTGCTGGGCTCGATCCTGTTTCACCTGGGAATCCTGGCCATCTTTGCCGGCCATTTCGTCGGGCTGCTGACGCCCGTGGCGGTCTGGGATGCGCTCGGCGTCAGCCACGCCGCCAAGCAGATGCTGGCGATCGTCGCCGGCGGCCTGGCCGGGCTCATGTGTCTCGTGGGCGGCCTCTTGCTGTTGCATCGGCGGCTGTTCGATGCGCGCGTCCGCGCCACCTCTACGTTCGGCGACACCGCCATCCTTATGCTGTTGATGCTGCAATTGCTGCTCGGTCTCGCCACGATCCCGCTCTCGCTCGAGCACCGTGATGGCGACCAGATGCTGAAGCTCATGAATTGGGCGCAGGGCATCTTCACGTTCCGCGCCGGCGCGGCGGATCATGTTGCCGACGCGCACTGGATTTTCAAAGCCCATCTCACGCTCGGGCTTACGATTCTGCTCGTGTTTCCGTTCACGCGGCTCGTGCACATGTTGTCGGCGCCGGTCTGGTACCTGAACCGGCGCGGGTGGCAGATCGTCCGCTCGCGGCGGCTCGCAGCGGAGAAGCCCAAGTGAAGCATACGCTGATCTCCACCGTGGCCGCCGCGCCGGCGGATGAGGGCTTCGCCGGGTGTTCGCATGCGCCCGCCGCACCGGCGCAGCGTCGCGCCGGCGATCCGCCGGTCTATGTCGACGGCGTGCACATCGCCGAGAGCGCAATCGCCGCTGAAGCGCAGAACCACGCTGCGCGAACTGGGGCGGAAGCCCGCGCCGCCGCGGCACGCGCATTGGTCATCCGCCACCTGCTGCTCGAGCGCGCGCGCGAGCTCGAGCTGACGCCGGCGCCAGTCATGGATGCGTGGCAACGAGAAGAGACCAGCGAAGAGTCGCTGATCCGCCAGGTGCTGGCGCTGGAGGCGCCGGGCGAGACGCCGGACGACGAGGCGTGCCAACGTGTCTACGCCGCCGCGCCGGAGCGCTTCATGACCCCGGAGGTCGTGGAAGCGTCGCACATTCTGATCGCGCCGGACGCGCCGGACGCCAGCGCTTGGGACACGGCGCGCGCGCGCGCGACGGCGCTGATCGAGCGCCTCATGGCCGGCGCAGACTTTCAGCAAATGGCGCGCCAGCACTCCGCATGCCCGAGCGCGGCCGAGGGAGGCGCCTTGGGGCAGCTGACGCGCGGCGATCTCGCGCCAGACATCGAGCGCGTGCTCGATGGGCTCCAGCCCGGCGCTATAGCGCCTGCGCCGGTGAAGACGCGTCATGGCTGGCACGCGGTGCGCCTCGACCGCCGCGCGCCGGCGCGGCGGCTGCCGTTCGAGGCGGTCGCCGGCGCGATCCGCGCATCGCTCCAGGAACGCTCGGCGATAGCGGCGGCGGCGCGGTACGTGGAGGGGCTGGCTTCGGCTGCGTCGATTGAAGGACTGGCGTTGAAAGAGGGGGAGCGCCGGTGACCGCCGTCGTGCTCGGCGATCTGCTCTCGCTCGGCGCGCGCTCCAGCGCCGATCTGGGCGATTGGCTGCGCGCGAGCGACCCGGACGCCGCGGAGCGGCTGGCGCTGGAATCGGCGCGCCGCGGCGAAAGCCCGGCGCAGTTCTTGCGCATCGCCGTCTCCGACTTTCTTGCCGAAGCCGATGAAGAATCGTGGGCGAGCCTGCTGTCGTCGGCGCGAGACGCCGGCGATCCGGGCGCGGCGTGCGCCGCGCGCATGATCGCATTTCGGCTCCTGCTGGAGACCCCGCGATGAGTTCCGGCGATCTGCGCGATCCCGGCGTGCGCCCCGTGGCGCCCAGCGACGCGATCGAGTTTCTGCTCAGCGAGCACCTCAACCACCGCCGCATGTGCCGCGCGCTCGAAGATCTGGCGGCCGCGTCCGGCTTCGACGCCGCGCGCATCACCGCGTTGCTGGAGTTCATCCGCTTCGACCTCACCCTGCACGTGATCGACGAAGAGGAGGATGTGTTTCCGCTGCTGCGCCGGCGCTGCTTGCCGGAAGACGAGGTCGATCTGGTGCTGGACCGGCTTGCCCGCGAGCATGCCGAAGACAAAACGCTCGCCGAGCGCGCGCGCGACGTGCTGAACGCCTGCCTGATCGTGCGCCGCCCGCCGCATGCGATCGAGGGCGGTGCGGCGACGCTGGTGAACTTCGCCCAGCACGAACGCCGCCACCTGGCGCTGGAGAACGCGGTGATCATTCCGCTCGCGCGCCGCCGGCTCAGCGAGGCCGACATCGAACTGCTCGGCCGCCGCTTCACCGCCCGCCGCCGCCGCGTCGCCGGGACGGAGAAATAGCGCGTAGATCCATTCCAGCCTCGCGCAAGGAGGCCATGGCGCCTCATATGCAGAATGGGTACAGTAGGCCATCACTAGGGGCGTAGCATGCCGCGGACCTACTTCGCTCAACGAACAATTTGCGCGTTACTCGTTTATGTGTCGATGATCGGGTCTGTAACGGCGCAAACCGACACGCAACTTAGCGACCTTCGCGCGTCCGACTTGTACGTTTCTTGCTATCTGTTTGTTCGAGATACCGATGCGATTAGAGATGAGAGAGGCATGGCCCATCCCTGGGGTGCTGGCTGGTGTGCGCTGACGGCGCTGGCGTCATTGCAGCGCGAAGGCCAGGTTCTCGGC
This sequence comes from Hyphomonadaceae bacterium, assembly GCA_050182055.1. Taxonomy (GTDB): domain Bacteria; phylum Pseudomonadota; class Alphaproteobacteria; order Caulobacterales; family Aquidulcibacteraceae; genus Vitreimonas. The sequence continues at coordinate 16,509 of JBFXCP010000018.1, read as the reverse complement.
GGTGACAATCGTGATCGATACTGCTTACCCGAGACCCCCGCTGTGAGCGCTGATCCTGGGCGGGTTATCGCCTTCGCCTATCTGGACTATTACGAGCGCAATGCTGCGACTGTGGCAAACGAACAGGCCGTTCCCGGTGTCTTCATGGCCGCAATGCGCGAGCGCTTTCCTTGTCCGTGAAGGCCCCTGCGAACGTTGAGTGTCAAACCTAACCGCCGAGCGCCAACGGCTGGCATTGATAGTCAAGGCGGACCGGCAGAGGAGTGGCGGCCCCGGAGAGATTCGAACTCCCGACCGTCTGCTTAGGACGCAGCTGCTCTATCCGGCTGAGCTACGGGGCCGCTCGACGCGAGAGCTAGGCAAAAGGCGGCCGCCCCGCAACCGGTTTGCGGCCTGGACAGCGCCCGAGCGGAGGGATCAAGATGCGCCGCCGCGGGGGAGTGGGAGACGCAATCGATGGCGCAGCGTTACGCCAACGCCTGGTCGCAGGCGGCTGCGGGCCTGACGGCGACGGCGCATACGCGCGCCAGCGTGATCCGCTGGGGCGTGGTGATCGCGCTGACCGCAATCTGGATCGGCGGCGGCCTGGTGCTTTGGCGCGATCTCGGCCCGCTCGAGGCGTTCTACCGCACCATCAGCGCCGTCAGCATGTGGGACGCCTATTTCAACGTCAACGAGCCGTTGCGCGAAGTGGTGCGCTTCGCCGCGCTCGCCGCGCCGGTCGTCGGTTTGCTGTTCGCGTTCTCGGGCCAGCTGGGCTCGTCGCTCGCGCGCATCTTCAATCTGGGCGCGGCCAACCATGTCGTCATTGCCGGCGACAGCCCCGCGGCGCTGTCGCTCGCGCAGGACTGCCGCAAGCGGCGCGACGCCGTCATCCTCATCGCCGACGCGCTCTCGTCGGAGACCGCGCTCGGTCTGCGGCGCAAGGGCGTCATCGTGCTCGAAGGCGACGCCACGCATCTGGAGACGCTGCGCACCGCGCGCGCCGATCATGCCGCGCACGTGGTCGCCTTCGAGGCCGACGACACGGCGAACCTGCAGATCGAAGCGGCGGTCCGCCGGCTTGTCGGTACAGCGCGGCGGCGCCGGCCTATCGGCGTTCACGTGGCGACCAACAACGGCATGCTGCTGCGCGAGGCGCGCGAAATGCGCTCGATGCAGACGCGCAAGAAGCGCGCGCACGCCGCCATCGACCCCAAGCCGTTCTCACTCGGGGAAAGCGCGGCCCGCGCCCTGATTCAGGAAGAGAGCCAGACGCTGCTTTCGCTGGCGCAGCAGCTCAACCAACCGCGCGTGCACGTCGTCCTGTTCGGCTTCGATCAGAGCGGCGAGGCGGTGGCCGAGCGCATTTTCATGAGCCTCTGGTCGGCCCATTTCGAGCCGCCGCGGGTCACCGTGCTCGCGCCGGAGCCTGAGAAGGCGGAGGCCGGCTTCCGCGCGCGCCACCGCGAGGCGTTCGCGCATCCCCAGCTCTGGTCCGCCGACATCGCCTTCATGCCCTTCGACTGGGACGCCGCCGCGATCGGCGCGGAGGTGATGGACGCGGTCGAGGCGCAACGCGGCAAGCCCACCGCGATCGTGGTCTCGACCGGCGCCGACCCCGGCAACATCCACCTCGCCATTGCGCTCCGTCGCGCCTGCAACAACGGCCTGCGCTGGCCCGTCCCGATCTACATGAACGAGTCGAGCCAGTCCGAGTTCTCGCAGCAATACGCCAGCGGCGACGAAACGCCCGAACTCGATGCGTACCTGCAAGCGTTTGGCGCGCATCAACTCAACGCCACCCGCGCGCGTATTATCAGCGGCGCGCTCGATCGCGGAGCGGCCATCGCGCACGAGCATTACGACCGCGGCCTCGGCAAGCGCGACGCCATGAGCATGCGCGAGCTTCAGGCGGCGATGCGCGACTGGTCTAGTGTGCTCGAGACTTACCGCGCCGCCAATCGCGCCGTCGCCGATAGCGCCATGGTGAAGGTCTGGGACGCCGGTTGGCGGACGGCGAAGGCGGGCGAGAAGGGCGACACCGCGCCGGTTGTGCCGGGGGAGCTCATGGACCGCATCGCGCGCTGCGAGCACGATCGCTGGAACGCGGAGCGCCTGATGTCGGGATGGCGCCCCGGCGAGACCCGCGACAACGAATTGATGATCCACAACAAGCTCGTGGCGTGGGACGCGTTGAGCGAAGAAGACAAGCAGAACGATGTGGTCCAGGTTCGCGCCGGGATGGACATCGCGCGGCTCATGCACCGCGACGGCTTCGTGCGCCGTTAGCTGCGCGGTAGGCGGTGCGCGAGCGCTTCGCGCAGGCGCTCGATCTGCGCGAGCTTGCTTTCGAACGGGCTCCAGTCGTCCATTGCCGCAATTGGCGCCCAGAGTTCCTCGACGTCCTCGATCAGCAGCATCGGCGGCGACGTCTCCTGGAAAAGCGGATGAGCGGCGGCGGCGGCGTTGCCGCGCGCCTCGAGGCCGGTTCGCACCGCTGCAAAGTCGTCGCGCCCATAGAGCGCCGCCTGCGGGCTTTCCTCGGTGCGCGCCGCGCTCGCCTCGCCGCCGCGCCAGTCGTGGAAGAACTGATCCCAACCGGCTCGGCTCTCGGTGAGCCAGGCGAACATGGCTTCGAGAAAGCTGACATCCTGCGTGATGTCGCCGTGCGTAAGGCCGAGGCGATAGAAGACGCCATCGCGAAGCCCCCGCTGATACGCCGGCCCAAGCCGCTGCAACTCCGCTTCGAGCAGGTGCGGCGGGCATAGCAACGTCAACGCGCCGCCAAGTTGCAGCAACGCCCATGATACCGCCTCCGGCTGACGCCCGAACGCGTAGCGCCCGGCTTCGTCGAAATAGGCCGCCGTGAAGGAGGGATCGCTTGTCGGCAGAAAGCGCCAAGGACCGTAGTCGAAGCTCTCGCCAGTCACGTTGAGATTGTCGGTGTTGAGCACGCCATGGACAAAGCCGGCCGCCATCCAGCTTCCCGCCAAGCGGGCGCTGGCTTCGGCAATGGCGCCAAACAGAGCCGCGGCGCGGGTGTCGGTCTCGCCGGCGGCGAGTTCGGGATAGTAGGCGTCGATTACGTGGTCGGCGAGGGCCGCCATCAGGTCCGGCCGCTGAAAGAAGGCGAGGCGTTGAAACGTGCCGAACCGGATGTGGCTGTGCTGCAGACGCACCAGCACCGAAGAACGCGTGGGCGACGGCTCGTCGCCCCGGGTCAGGGCCTCGCCTGTCTCAAAGAGCGAGAACGCCTTGGACGTGTTGACGCCGAGCGCCTCCAGCATCTCCGCGGCCAGCACCTCGCGCACGCCGCCCTTGAGCGTCAGCCTGCCGTCGCCGAAGCGCGAATAGGGGGTCTGCCCGGAACCTTTGGTTCCAAAATCGAGCAGCCGCCCCGCGTCGTCGCGAAGCTGGGCGAAGAGGAACCCACGCCCGTCCCCAATGTCTGGATTGTAGGCGCCGAACTGGTGGCCATGATAGCGCATCGCCAGCGGTGTCGGCATATTGTCCAGAAGCGGCTCGAAGCGGGCGAAGTGAGCCTCCCACTCGGACGCCGTCAGCCGATCGAGGCCGACCCGCGAGGCCCATCTCTCGTTGCGCCGCCGCAAAACGTGTTGGGGAAACCGCGCCGGCGCCACCGGATCGGCGAACTCTGGCCCCAGTTTCGCGAAAAGAGGCGCCGGCTGGTAAGCGGTCGTGACAGGCATGGTGCGCAATCTAGTCGCGCGGCCCGGCGGCGTCATGGGCGCCTGGAAACACCGCCTGGACGCGTGACGCGGACACGCTTCTGTGGCACAACGAACAAGGGACGCGGAGGTCGGCGGACGTTCATGTCGGTGCGTGGAATCTGCCTTGTTGGCGCGGTGTTGGCGTTGGCGGCGTGCGGCGAGTCGCGCGGCGAAGGCAAGACCGACGCAAGCGCCGCGGAGCGCATCGCCGCAGCGTTGGATCCGTGCGCCGAAGGCCGCGGCGCCTTCGCGCAGAATGTGTGTCAGAACCGGACGCTCTCGACCCTCGACTCTCAGGTGCGCGAAACCCTGGTGGCGGAGTCGGCGGACGTCTCCGACGCGGGCGCGCAATTGCTGGTGCAAAATCAGAACCGCTGGCGCGAAGCCCAGCGCATCGCGTGCGGCGTGATCGATCCCGACGCGGCGCCGACCGGCGCACAGCAGGCGTGTCTGGAGAATGAGTTCCGAACCCGAGTGCAGGATGCGCGCGGCGCGGTGCAGCAAGTTGGCGGCTATACGTTCCAGCGTGTCGAAGTTGTCGACGCCACGCCGGTGACCGCCGAGATCGCGTCGGCGGCCCGGGTGGACGCCGATGCGCCGCCCGCGGTGGTCCGCGACATTCGCTATCCGCGGATCGACGGCGACCAGACTCCCGAAGTGCGCCGCTTCAACGAACTGGTCGCGCAGGAGCCGCAGTTCCGTTTGCAGGACGCCACCAACGAAACCGTCGACTACACGATCGCCTACGCCGGCCCGGACCTCATCTCGGTACGGTTCACGCTCTCCCAAGACACGCTCGGCGCCGCGAACGTCACCAATACCGTAAAGGGCGTCACCGTCCTGATGACGGAAGGCCGGATGCTGACCGAGGCGGATGTGTTCCGGCCCAACTCGGGGTGGCAGGACTTCATCACCCGCCGCGCGATGGCGGAAATCGGCCGTCAGTTCAGCGATTATCCGAACTTTCCGCCGCGCCGCGACGTGTACGAAACCGCGACGAAACCGCACCTCTGGCTGATCACCGAGCGCGGCCTCGTGTTGTTGTTTCCGCCGCTTTCGTTCGGCGGGTCGCACGCCGATGGCGGCGCCGAAGTGACCATCCCTTGGTCTGATTTGCGCGACTATCTCAATCCGCAGGCGCCGGCGCCGATTCGACCGTCCGCCTAGCGCCGCGGCGAAAAAGCCGGCGCGCGCGGCTGCGAACTCCGCTAACGCCCAGCCGATGCAGTCGCGCTCTCTCGCAGTGCTGGTCCTGGTCGTCCTAATCGGCATGACCGGGTTCGGCGTTTTCTTGCCGATCTTCCCGTTCCTCGCGCTGGAGCTGAACGCTTCGCCCACCGCCACCACGATTGCGATGGGCGCCTACTCGTTCGGGCAACTTGTTTCCTCGCCGTTCTGGGGGCGTTTAAGCGATCGCATTGGGCGCAAGCCGGTGCTCATCGCGGGCCTGCTGGGGGGCGTCGTCTCGTATCTTTGGATCGCGCGCGCCGGGAGCGTTGAGGAGCTCGGCGCGGCCAGGCTGTTCGGCGGGCTGATGGCGGGCAATGTTGGCGCGGCGTTCGCGGCCGCCGCCGACCTCGCCGACAACCGCACGCGCGCACGCAACATGGGCTTCTTGGGCGCGGCGGTCGGGCTCGGGTTCATTGCGGGTCCCGCTTTCGGCGCTTGGCTGATTGGCGACGCGCCCGATCGCGCGGCGTTCGCCAGCGTGTGTTTGATCTCGGCCGCATTGGCGGGCGTCGCCGCTTTTGCCGCATTCGCTTTCTTCACGGAGACGCACGCCGCGCCCGTGCGCGCAGCACACCGCGACACGCCGCGTCTGTCTCACGTAGCCTTGTTGGGCGCCAGACCTGCGCTCGCGCGCTTTGCGGCGGTGATGCTGCTGGCAATTGCCGCGCAAGCGTTGATGGAGACGACGTTCGGCCTGTGGGCCGAGGCCGAGTTTGGCTGGGGCCCGCGCGAGGTGGGGTGGACCTTGGCCGGGCTCGGCGTGGGCGCTGTGATGTTGCAAGGCGGCCTGGCCGGGCGCGCCGCACGCGTGCTGGGCGAACGCACCACGCTCCTCATTGGCCTTGCGCTCTTTGCGGCCGGCTTCGGCGGACTTGCCGTGTCGCACGAACCCGCGACCATGGCCGCGGCGTTGACCGCGCTGGTGATCGGCATCGGGCTGGCGACGCCTGCGTTGAATGCGCTGATTGCCGAACAGGCCGGCGAGGGCGAACGGGGCGCCGTGATGGCCATATCCCAATCGGCCGGCGCGCTGGGACGCGTGCTCGGGCCCTTGGGCGCAGGCGCACTGTTCGAACATGTCGGTATCGCCGCGCCGTTCGTCGCCGCCGCCTTGCTCATTCTCGCGGCGTTGTTCGTTGCCCTGAGCGAACCTCTCGCGAGCTGAATCTACGGCTCGTACCTGCGCCATGCGCCGTCGATGCCCCGAAGCTCGAGGCCGTCGCCGCGCTCGCGCGCGTCGGGCGCCGCCAGGCGCGCTTTGCCGTGGCCGCCGGGGATGTCCAGCACATAAGTCGGTTGCGCCAGACCTGAGACGCGGTGCTGGAGCGTCTGCGCAAGCACGCGCCCTTCCGCGACGGTGCAGCGGAAGTGCGACGTGCCGGGCGCCTTGTCGAGATGATGCAGATAGTATGGCTTCACGCGCGCTTCGACTAGGCCGCGCATCAAGGCCTCCAACGCCTCCGCGTCATCGTTTACGCCCTTGAGCAGCACTGTTTGCGACAGCATCGGCACGCCGCTGTCGACAATGCGGGCAATCGCGGCGCGGGCCTGCTCCGTCAACTCGCGCGGGTGATTGGCGTGCAACACGACGTAGGTGGCGGCGCCCTCGGCGCGCAGCGCATCGACCAGGTCCGGGGTCACGCGCAGCGGATCGACGGCCGGGACGCGCGTATGCCAGCGGAGAATCTTCACGTGCGGAATGGCGGCTAGCCGTGCGGTGATCTCGCGCACCCTGCGCGCGGAGAGCAAGAAGGGGTCGCCGCCTGTGAGGATGACTTCCCAGATTTCGGCATGCGCTTGGATATAGGCGAGGGCGGCGTCCAATTCTTCGCCGGTCAACGCGCCGTCGCCCTGCGGTCCGACCATCTCGCGCCGGAAACAGAACCGGCAATAGACCGGGCACACATGGACAAGCTTGAGCAGGCAGCGGTCCGCGTAGCGATGCACCACGCCCTTTACCGGGGTGTGCGCAGCGTCGCCGATCGGATCGCTCAGTTCGCCGGGCGCGGTTTCGAGTTCGCGCACGTCGGGGCGGAACTGAGCCGCAATCGGATCGTGCGGATCGGCGGGGTCGATCAGCGCGTCCATGGCCGGGGTGATCGCGACAGCGTAGCGGCTCGCGACGCTGGCCAAGGCGCCGCCGCTGGCCTGCGCGCCGGCCGGCGCGCGCTCCGATGGCTTGCCGCTTGTGCTCACCTCAAACTCCAAACGCTTTCGCGTAACGCACGCGGCCGCCATCCTCGAGCGCGCCAGCCGCCAGCTCCAGCGCCATCAAGTGCGGTCCCGAAAAGGGAGCTTCCAGCGATTCGGCCGCCGCCGCCCGGAAGCCGAACCTGGGATAGTAGTCCGCGTGTCCCAGCACAACGATGGCGGCGCACCCGAGCGCAGCGCAGCGCACATTGCCGGCGCGGATCAGCTCCGCACCGATGCCCTGGCGCTGGAACGCGGGCAGAACCGAAACCGGCGCGAGCGCCGCCGCCTCGAGCGCATCGCCGCTGCGCTCAATCGACAGCGGAGAATAGAGGATGTGCCCCAGCAGCGCGCCCTCGCGCGCCGCCACCAACTCGACCAGCGCGTCACCCTCGGCGCGCAGACGATCCACCAAGTCCGCCTCGTCGGGCCGGCCGAAGGCGTGGCGGACGACCGCGCGGATCGCGGCGTAATCGGCGGGCGTGGCGTCGCGGACGGGCATCTGGCGTTTGTCCCGGAACTCCCCACATAGTTCGATGTCGGCAAGCGTGGGGAGAGGCGCGTGTTAGCAGCCATTGGGCGGGAATTCTACGCGGCGTATTTCGGCGTCTGGAAGCCGATCAGCATCGTCTTTGGCGCCATCGTCTTGTTCAGCTGGGCGGCGGGGGCGTTCGACATCTCGCTCGCCGAGCTGTTCTATCAGATCGTCGCGACTTATCAGCGTCTGCTCTATCCGGTGGTGGAGTTCATGTTCGGCTGGTTGCTCGCGTGGCTGCCGGATTGGTGGCGCGATGCTTCGGTGTTCTATCTCGTGATCGGCGGCGCGGTGGCGCGGACGCTATGGTCGTTCTACGAGCGCCAGGACACGCGCGGCGACATCTATGGGCCGCCCGTCATCGGCCGAATCCGCAATCGCTGGGCGCAATTGTCGGCGGTGATCCTCACCGTGCCGCTCTGGCCGGTCACGCTCGCGCCGATGTTGATCGCGCCATACGTCATGCGCAATGACAACAACGGCAATCTCGTCGCCGGCACCCGCAAGAAGTACGAGCAATGGCTTGCGCGGCCTGCGCTCAAGTACCAGTGCAATCTCCGTTGGGTGTTTCTCTTGCAGCTGCTGGCGGTGCTCGCGGGCGTCGGCGTGTTGATCGTGTGGAACGCGGCGCAGACCTAAGCCTGCGGCGTCCACAGCACGTCATCGATGTGTCGCGCGCCCGTCGCCAGCATCACGACGCGGTCGAAGCCCATCGCCACGCCGCTCGCAGACGGCATGTGCGCCAAGGCTGCAAGGAAATCCTCGTCGACCGGCCAGCGCGCGCCATAGCGCCTGGCCTTCTCGTCCATCGCGGCCACGAGCCGATCCCGCTGTTCCTTCGGATCGATCAGTTCGCCGAACCCGTTCGCCAGTTCGACGCCGCAGGCGTAGAGCTCGAACCGCTCCGCCACGCTCGGATCGCGCGGCGAGCGCCGCGCCAGCGCGGCTTCGCTGAGCGGATATTCCGTCAGCAACGTCAACGCGCCGTCCCCCAGGTGCGGCTCGACGTGCTGCACCAGCGCCGCGGAGAATGCGTCGCTGTCGGCAGGCATTGGCGTTGGGCACAGCTGTGCGAACGCGTCGCGCACGGTAAGACGCTCCGCCGCCGTGAACGGATCGCAGCTGCGCTCACGCCAGCGCAGGGCTGCGGCGCCCGCAGCACGCGCCGCCACGCGCACGATCTCCACGCAATCGTCCATCACCTGCTCGTATGGCGCGCCGGCGCGGTACCACTCGATCATCGTGAACTCTGGCGCGTGCAGTGGGCCGGTCTCGCCGCGCCGCCAGGTTTTGCCGAGGAAGAAGAGCTTCCGTTCGCCCGCGGCGAGCAGCTTCTTCATCGCGAATTCGGGGCTCGTGTGCAGGTATCGCTCGCCCACCTCGAACGCATCGATGTGCGTCTCTGCGCCCGGCGAAAGCGTGAGCATGTCCGGTTCGGCTTCGGTGAAACCTTGCGCCCAGAACCACTCCCGCACGGCGCGCAGGATCGCCGCGCGCGCCTCCAGGAACGGCCGCCGGTCCGCGTGGCGGGCGCGGTCCCAAAAGGGGGCGCTCATCCCCCGCCCCCTCGCGGGGCGGGGGTTAGGGGGTGGGGGGCGTCCAAACGAGCAGGCGCCTGCATGTCAGCGCGCCCCTGACCCCGCCGCTGCGCGGCGACCCTCTCCGCGAGAGAGAGGGTGACAGCGCGCCGCTTTGCCAAAGGTGGAAATCTGGCTATTGAGGCCCCCAATTCCGGTCCTTTCGGGTGTTTCAGGGCCGCCGGGCGCTCCCGGCCGCCGAGTGAGGTTTACGTGGTCAAAGTCATCGCCAGCGACGTGCGCAAAGGCAACGTGCTCGAGCACGAAGACGGCAAGCTTTACGTCGTCATGAGCCACGAAACCTTCCGTCCCGGCAAGGGCACGCCGACGACCACGATCGTGATGCGCCGCATTGTCGACGGCGTGAAGACGACTGCCGTGTTCAAGACCACGGACGCGCTCGAAAAGGCGTTCGTCGAGCAGGTGAAGCACACCTACCTCTACGACGATGGCGACGCCGGTCTCGTTTTCATGAATCCCAACACCTACGAGCAGGTGCATCTCACGCGCGACATGGTCGGCGACTCCGTCGCCTACCTGCAGCCGGAAATGGTGGTCGATCTCACCATGTATGAAGGCCAGGCGCTGTCGATCGAGTTGCCGCCGCGCATCACGGCGACCATCGAAAGCACCGAGCCCGTGGTCAAGGGCCAGACGGCGTCCTCCTCCTACAAACCCGCGATGCTCGACATCGGCGTCAAGACGATGGTGCCGCCGCACATCGACGCCGGCACCCGCGTCGTCATCTCGACCGAAGACGGCTCCTACGTCGAGCGCGCGAAGGATTGATGCTGAGCCGGAGTTAGCCCGTGCCTTGGTTCCGTCTCTTCGCCTGCGGCGAGGATTTCCCCGTCGTGCTCGACGGCAACGTCGAGATCGTCGGCTTCTACACAACGCGCTACATCGAGGCGGACAGTCAGGGCGAGGCGGAAGCCATCGCCTCCGAGCTGCTGTTCGAAGATGAAGATCTGCAGCCGCCGCCGGGCGATTGGAGCGATCTGCAGCCGCGCATCATGTTCGAGGAAGTCGAGCAGGTGTCCGAACCGGTCGACATCGACGACAATTTCTCGTTCTTCCCGATGGAGGACGGCGAGGACGAGGATTATTGATGGCCAAGAAGTTTCCGGTCACGATCTATCACAACCCGAAATGCTCCACGTCGCGCCAAGTGCTGGAGATGATCGAAGCGGCCGGTCACACGCCCGAGGTGATCGAGTATCTCAAAGTGGGTTGGACCAAGCCGCAACTGAAGCAATTGTTTGCGGACGCCGGACTGACGCCGCGCCAAGCGCTGCGCGCGAAAGCCGCGGAAGCCGAGCAGCTTGGATTGCTCGATCCAAAAGTGAGCGCGGCGAAGCTGCTCGACGCCATGGTCGCCCACCCGGTGCTCGTCGAGCGTCCGTTTGTGGTGACGCCCAAGGGCACACTGCTGGCGCGGCCGAAGGAGCGGGTGAAGGAAGTGCTTTGAATTTGGGCCCGTGGTTCAAGGTGTTTGCGCGGCTGTTCTCGACAGGATAAGCAACCTGCGCCGGTCAAGGGAACGCGGTGCAAATCCGCGGCTGCGCCCGCAGCTGTAAGCGGCAAGCTTGACGCCAAACCACTGCCGAAAGGCGGGAAGGGGCGTTCAAGCGTTCGAGCCGTGAAGCCAGAAGACCTGCCGGCGCATGCGCCTTGGTCCGGGATGCGGCCGTGGAGGTTTGGGTGCGTTGGTTCCTCGCATTGATCGCGCTTGCGTGCGCTTCGGCGGCGTCCGCCGAGCCGCGGCGTATCGTGTCGCTGGACTATTGCGCCGATCAATTCGTTCTGGCGCTCGCCGACAGCGAGCAGATCGCGGCGCTTTCGCGCGGCGCGTTGCGCGACGATTCCTATTTTCGCGACCGCGCGCGCGGCCTCCGCCAAACGCGCGGCACGCTGGAGGAAGTGCTCGCGCTTCGCCCGGACCTGATCGTACGCAATTGGGGCGGGCCCTGGGACGCGGCCGAGGTGTACGCGCGCTTCGGCGTGCCGGTGATGCACGTGGGCGATACGACCGATTTCGCCGCGGCGCGTGACGATGTGCTCGATGCCGCGCAGGTCATTGGCCGCCCGGCGCGCGGCGCGGCAATCGCGCGCGATCTCGATCTCCGTCTGGCGCGGCTGCGGGCCAACGCGCGCGCGCCGCAGCCGGTGATGTATCTCTCTGCAGGCGGCGCCGTCGCTGGCTCCGGCACGATGATGGATTCCGTTATACGCGCTGGCGGCGGGCGCAACATACGCACCGAGGCGAGTTGGACCGTCCTACCGCTGGAGCGCTTGATCGAGACGCCGCCCGCGCTGATCGCACTCGGCTTCTTCGAGCACGGTCGCACGCGCATGAATGCGTGGCTGCCCGCGCGACACCCCGCCATGCGCCGCATGCTCGAACGCGCGCGCACGGTGTCGCTGCCGACGGCATCTGTCGCGTGTGAAGCGTGGTTCGCAATCGACGCGGCGGAAGCGATCGCCGCGGCGTTGCATGCGCCATGAGCGGCTCCTCGCGCACCAGTCTACTGCTGGCTGCACTGGGGGCAGTGGCGCTAGCCGCTGCGCTGTGGCTCGGTCCCACGCCGCTTGCCGATCCGTTGGCGCCAGACGAGGCGACGCGCACGATCGTTTGGGACATCCGTTTTCCCCGTGCGCTGACCGCGTGGCTGGTCGGCGCCGCGTTGGGTTTGGCGGGCGCGGCGCTGCAAGGCCTGTTGCGCAATCCCTTGGCGGATTCCGGCGTGCTCGGCCTCTCGGGCTTCGCCGCGCTCGGCGCCGTCGTCGCGTTTGCGTTCGGTTTTGCCCCATACGCATCCCTCAGCGCACTCGTTTTCGCGTTGCTCGCAGCGATCGTGATAACAGCGCTCGGATGGTCGGCGCGCGGGCCGGCGAGCTTGGCGCTGATTGGTGTTGGACTTTCCAGTTTCGCCGGCGGCCTGATCGCTTTGGCGCTCAATCTCGCGCCCAATCCGGGCGCGCTCTCCGATCTTGTGAACTGGACGCTCGGCTCGGTCGAAGCGCGCTCGATCGAGGACACCGCGCTCGTTGCGGTATTCTTGGTCATTGGCGGCGGCTTCATCTTCGCCGCTGCGCGCGGTTTGCAGGCGCTGACGCTTGGCGAGGAAGCCGCCGCCGCCATCGGCGCCAATCTCTCACGCACGCGTGCGCTTGTCGTGCTCGGCGCCGCGGCGTGCACCGGCGGCGCAACGGCCGCGGCGGGCGTGATCGGCTTCGTCGGCATCGCCGCGCCGCACCTCGTGCGCGCGCTCGCCGGGCACGATCCGGCGCGGATCTTATTGCCGAGCGCGCTCGCCGGCGGCGCGATCCTGGTGATCGCCGATATCGGCGTGCGGCTGTTGCCGACCGACAGCGAGCTGAAGCTCGGCGTCGCCGCCGCATTGATCGGCGGCCCGGTGTTTGCACTGATCGCGGCGCGCCTTGCTGCGCGGGGAGGCGAGCGATGAGCGCGCTGCTCTCGCTTCATGACGCGAGCGTTGCGTTGCGCGGACGCGACGTGTTGCGCGGTGTCTCGCTCGAAGTCGCGCCGGGGGAGATCGTTGCGCTGCTCGGTCCGAACGGCGCAGGGAAAACGACATTGCTGCGCGCGGGCCTTGGGCTCGTTCCATTGAACGCGGGTGTAGCAACGCTTGGTGCTTCCGCTTCGCGCGGTCTGTCGGCGCGGTCGCGCGCCTTGCGCGCCGGCTATCTGCCGCAGCGGCCGCAGTCGATCTGGCCCATTAGCGTTGAGGCGCTGGTGGCGCTCGGCCGCTACGCCCACGGCGCGGCGCCGGACCGCTTGGGTCCCCGCGACCAAGCTGCGGTCGATGCGGCGATCGAAGCCTGTGGGCTGAGCGCGTTACGCAGGCGCCGCATGGACGAAATCTCCGGCGGAGAGAAAGCGCGGGCGCACTTGGCGCGGGCCCTGGCGCAAGAGGCGCCGCTCTTGTTGCTCGATGAGCCAACCGCCGGCCTCGATCCCGCGCAGGCGTTGGCGGTCGCGGACATCTTACGCGCGCGCGCCGGGCGTGGGATGGGCATTGTGTTCTCGACCCATGACGTCTCGCTGGCCGCGGCGACCGCACACCGCGTGCTGCTCTTGCGCGGTGGCGGCGTGATCGCCGACGGCGCGCCGCAAGCTGCGCTCACCCCCGAGGCGCTTGAAGCCGCCTATGCGCGGAAGGGCAGGCTGGAGCGGGTCAACGAGACGATGGTCGCGATCTTCGAGTGATCAGAGCTTGTAGCCGCCGCTCTGCACCCGTGCGTAGACGTCGGGCGTAAGCGGGACGTATGCGAACTGTTCGGGGTCGTCGAAGTAGAGCGCATGCTCGATCTTCGCCGGGTCGAAGCCCTCGCGCACCAGATCGCCCTTGCGATATTTGAACGTGCCGGTGGTTTCCATTGTCGGCTGCAAGCGCAGAAACAGCGGCCGCGCGTAGCCCGGCAGCTCACGCACCAGGAAGTCGCGCAGCCCTTCGAGCTTGAACTCCGGGCCCGGCGTGATCGCCGCCATACCGGCGCGGCCGTCGAGCTTGTCGATCTTGACGCCGTAGACGATCACCTCGTCAACGCCAGGATAGCGGCCGATCGCTTCGGCCACTTCGGTCGTCGAGACGTTTTCGCCCTTCCAGCGGAAGGTGTCGCCGATGCGGTCGACGAAGTAGAAATAGCCATCCGCGTCTTCGCGCATCAGATCGCCGGTGCGGAAGTACATGTCGCCGTGCTCGAACACATTGCGCAGGATTTTGCGTTCCGACGCGGCCTTGTCGGCGTAGCCGGTATAATTGTGACGCGCGTCCTCCTTGATGAGGCCGACGGCCTCGCCGGGTTCGCCGAGATCGGCGGCGATGCAGAGCCCATCCTCGCCGCGCACCGGCATTTCGGTCTCGATGTCGAACTTCAGCAGGCGCACGGAAAAATTCTTGCGCAGATAGCGCGGCACACGCCCGACCGCGCCGGTGTGGCCGTCAAAATTGAACATCGACACGTTGCCTTCGGTCGAGCCGTAGAATTCCAGAATGTCCTTGACGCCGAAGCGCTCCTGGAATTGCGCCCATACGTCCGGCCGCAGACCGTTGCCGAACGCGAGGCGCAACGAGTGCGCCCGTTCGTTGGCCGCCTCGGGCTGGTTCACCAGGTAGCGGCACAGCTCGCCGATATAGACGAATTCGGTGCATTCATGCGTGCGGACATCGTCCCAAAAGTGGGTCGCCGAAAATTTTCGGCGCAGCACCACCGTGCCGCCCTTCAACAGCGCGGAGCCGACGCCGCACAGCCCGCCGGTGGCGTGATAGAGCGGTAGCACGCAATAGATCTTGTCAGACGCTTTCGTGTTCGTCGCGCCCGCGAAGCTGCGCATATAGAGCTGCGCGCGCATGTGCGTGATTTTTGCGGCCTTCGGCATGCCGGTGGTGCCGGAGGTGTAGATGTAGAGTGCGACGTCTTTCGCCTTGATGCCTGCACGGCGCGCGCGCGGCGGCCGTTCCGGCGCAAGCTTTGGCGTCTTCAGATCGAGCGCCCGCCGGTCGGGCGTCAAGTCCTGTTCCGCATCGATCAGCCAATAGGTCAGCGTACGCGGCAAGCCGGCGCGGATCGTGTCGACGGCGGCGAGCGTCTCGACATCGGTCAGCACGTGGCTGGCGCCGGAGATCGAGAGGCAGTGCGCGAGCGCGGCGCCGGTCAGGTTGTTGTTGATCAGCGCGGTCGCAACGCCGACCTTCGACAATCCGGCCCACGCCGCAACGTACTCGCTGCGGTTGGGCAGCAGCAGCGCGACCGTCTCGCCGGCCGCGACCCCGTGCGCATCGGCCCACGCCGCGAAGCGGTTCGCCAGCGCTTCGAGCTGGCGATAGGTGAGGCGCTCGTTCTCGAACACGATCGCGGTGTGATCGGCGAAACGGTCGACGGCGCGCTCGAAATCGTCGGCGATCAGATCGTCGGACTCCGGCTTAATCTTGCGCACCGCCCACAAGGTGCGCGCCAGACCGGACAGAAACTTGATTTCGCGCGCGATCCGCGCAACCGGACCCATCGGCCGCCTCCTGGGCGGCTCTGGTAGAGGTGTTTGCGCAGAAGCGAAACCGGGCGCGGCGTCACATCAGGCGCTGGTGGTCCAGAGCGCGGCGAGCGCGGGCAGGATCGCCATCACCCAGGTGATCAAATATCCTTGCGGCTTCATCGGTTCGTCCTCCGTGTTCGCCTGCCGCCTCCTTCCTAAGTGTCGCCCGTTGCATGCATGTTGCGCCATCGTTGCAGAGCCAAGGCGATTTAAGGGCAGTTCGCGACATTGACCGGCGCGCGCCATCGCCTTCGCGCGGGGCGCGCGCACCAGAGAGCGGCTCGACGAGAGCCAAGGGGACGCGGGCTGCCGCGCCAAGAGAGTGCGCCGTTGGTTCGGCGCATATTCGACGCAAGAGTCCGCGTCCCCGTGATCGTTGGAGCGCCGGGACGTCATGGGGAGGTGTTTCACTCTCCTAGATCGTTCCCCGGCGGCGTGCGGCGGCGCGTGTGTTCAAACGCTTCGCCGGTGCTTTCCCGCGGTTCGCGCCTTACGCTGCTCTCCCGTGGGCTTCGGCGTGCTCTGTCGCCTTCGCTGGTTTGAAGGTTTGCGGCGCTGAGTTTCGGGACGACCCCGTCCGCTCCACGCCGCTCTTCCCGGTCATGAGAAGATTTCGGACAGCGCCTTCACGCGCGATCACCCCGCATCGCCTCGGCTGAACAGTGGATCCGACTGGCCCTCATGCGACGCGGTAGGTGGAGTGTAGAGGTGGTGCGGGGTAGATCGGATTTGTTTTCTTGATTTGGTTTGGAGTCAGAGGCTTGGGCGCGAAATGTGTTGGATACAGCGCGTGCGTATCCGCGTTTTCGACTCCCCGCCCCCTCCTGGGGCGGGGTTGGGGGTGGGGGGCGATGTGCAACGCGCGGCGAGAGAACAATGCGCGCGCGTCTGTTGATGCAAGACTTCTAGCACCTGCGCGTCGGTACGCCCCCCACCCCCTAGCCCCCGCCCCGCAAGGGGGCGGGGGAATGCGCGCGCGTCAGTCTCCCCGCTCCTCGCCTTCGAGGCGGGCGCCGACGTGGTCGAACAAGTGACCTGCTCTGGTAATTTCGGGCCAAGGATTGGTTGAGAGGCTGCCTCCGTGAGTCGGAGGCAAAGCCATGCGCAAGTCGAGGTTCACGGACGAGCAGATCGTTGCGATCCTACGCGAAGCGGACAAGGGATCGGTCGCTGCGTCGGCGAAACGGCACGGGGTGAGCGAACAGG
>JBFXCP010000017.1:0-61929 GCA_050182055.1 Hyphomonadaceae bacterium | reverse complement strand
CCTGTTCGCTCACCCCGTGCCGTTTCGCCGACGCAGCGACCGATCCCTTGTCCGCTTCGCGTAGGATCGCAACGATCTGCTCGTCCGTGAACCTCGACTTGCGCATGGCTTTGCCTCCGACTCACGGCGGCAGCCTCTCAACCAATCCTTGGCCCGAAATTACCAGAGCAGGTCACAGTCCCTCGCGCAAAGCGCCGGAACTTGGGCGCGTTTTTGGGACCAAGCAGAGCTGTTATGAAGGAATGGTGGACCCTAGCGGGATCGAACCGCTGACCTCCTGCATGCCATGCAGGCGCTCTCCCAGCTGAGCTAAGGGCCCATCTCGCGCGGGCGATCCGGCAAGTCCGAAGCGCCCCGATTTGGGAAGGGCGGAACCTAGGCTCCGGCCATTTTCAGTTCAAGCACTCCAGCCGCCTTTTAGCGGCTGTCATCATCGTCGCCGGCCGGCAGCTCGCCGATTTCGTCCTCGGGGAACTCTTCTTCGTCCTCGAGCATCGGCACCGAATCGTCGTCGGCCGCGTCGTCGGCAAGCTCTTCATCGTCTTCGGAGAAGCCTTCGGGCAGTTCGTCGCCGCCGCTGGGCTCCACGACCTCGTCGCCGTCCTCGTCGACGATCGGCTCCGGTTCGGCCTCCGCATCGACCTCGCCGACAGCCTCGGCCTCTTCTTCTTCCTCCTCGTCGCCGTCGCCTTTGGCCTTGGCGTCCGTGAGTTCTTCATCGTCCTCGTAGGCCGGATCGTTGGCCGTGACCCGCGAACGTCCACGGCGCGAGCGGACGCTCTCTTCCGTCGGGTCGAAACTGGCGGTGCATTTCGGGCAGACGGCGGGGCGCTTGCGCAGGTCGTAGAACTTCGCCCCGCAATTGGGGCAGAGCTGCTTGTCACCCAAGTCGGTCTTGGCCAACCCGCTCTCCCATGCTTGGCGGCGGGAGCCATCCCGCGCGGGGCGCTCGCTTGCCACCATCGGGAGCGGCTGTCAAAAGCTTTGTCGTCCTTAGTTTTCAGCCCTCGGACACGAGTGAGACCATGCGTCTGAAGGCGCGATTCGCGGGGCCGCTGCGCGGCAGGGCCCGCCCCCCGGGGGATAAGTCGATCTCGCACCGGGCGCTGATTCTCGGCGCCCTGGCGGAAGGCGTCAGTGAGATCGAGGGCCTGCTCGAAGCCGCCGACGTCCAGCACACCGCCGCCGCCGTGCGCCTGTTTGACGCGGGCGTCGAGCGGCTCGGGGCGGGCCGCTGGCGGGTGACCGGCGCGGGCGGCTTCAAGCAACCAAGCGAGACCATCGATTGCGGCAATTCCGGCACCGCGGCGCGCCTGCTGCTCGGCGCGGCGGCCGGCTACAAATTGAGCGCCCGCTTCGATGGCGACAAATCCCTGCGCAAGCGGCCGATGAACCGCGTGATCGCGCCGCTCTCGCAGATGGGCGCGCGCTTCGATGCGGCCACCGGCACGCTGCCGCTGATCATGCATGGCGCGCAGCTGAAGGGCGTCACCTACCGCTCGCCGGTGTCGTCCGCGCAGGTGAAGTCTGCGGTGCTGCTGGCTGGGCTGACAGCGGAAGGCGAAACCGTTCTGGTGGAGCCCGAACGCTCGCGCGATCACACCGAACGCATGCTGGGCGTGTTCGGCGCGGCGATCGACGAGGTCGAGATCGACGGCGCGCGCCATCCGCGCGTGCGCGCGAGCAAGCTCACGGCCGCGCCGATCTATGTGCCAGGCGACCCGTCCTCGGCGGCGTTCGCCGTGGCGGCGGCGCTGATCCTCAACAAGTCGGAGGTGCGCGTCGAAGACGTGCTGGTGAACCCGCTGCGGATGGGTTTCTTCGAGACCCTGCTGGAGATGGGGGCCCATTTGCGGTTCGAAGAGCGGCGCGACCCCATCGGCGAGCCGATCGCCGACATCGTCGCCTCCTTCTCGAAACTCCACGGCGCGCTGCCGCCCGCCAAACGCGCGCCGGCGATGATCGACGAGTTTCCCATCCTCGCGGCGGTTGCCGCCTTCGCCGAAGGCGAGACCCGCATCGTCGGCGCGGCGGAGCTGCGCCTGAAGGAAAGCGACCGCATCACGATGATGGTCGACGGTCTGCGCGCCTGCGGCGTCGACGCCGAAGAATTGCCGGACGGGCTGGTGGTGCGCGGCGGCGGTCCGCGGAGCGTGAAAGGCGGCGCATCGATCCGGACACTGGGCGATCACCGTGTGGCGATGTCGTTTTTGGTGCTCGGCATGGCGGCGAAGGAGCCGGTGACGGTCGACGACGCCGACATGATCGCCACTTCCTTCCCCGGCTTCGCCGAATTCATGCGCGGCATCGGCGGCGACGTACAAGCCGCGTAATGGCGCCGGTCAGGGATTGTCCGCTTCGTCGGGCGGCGCGCCGCGCGAGAGGATCGCCGTCGCCGCCAAGTCGCCGGTAACGTTGCCCAGCGTCCGGAAGATGTCGGGGATCACTTCCACGGCGATCAAGATGCCCAACACTTCGGTGGGCGCGCCGAGCGCCAGGCAGATTGGCGCCACGGACGCGACGAACGAGATCTGCCCCGGCAAGCCCACCGACGCGATGCTCACCGCGTACGCCACGACGACGGCGCTGGCGATCTGCAGCGTCGTCGGCTCATGGCCGTAGAGCGCCGCGACGAAGAAGCACACCGCGAGATTGGCGACCGGGCTGGTGAAGCGAAACACCGCCACCGCGAGCGGCAGCACCACGTCCGCGACCACAGCCGGGATGCGCAAGCCCCGAACCGCCGCTTCCAGCATGGCCGGCAGCGACGCGAGCGACGATTGCGTGGAAGCGGCAATCGCCCAGACAGGCGCGGCGGCGCGTGTGAACCGCGCAATCGGCTGGCCGCCAATTGTGATGGCGATGGCCCAGGCGATCAGAACGCTGAACGCCGTGACGCTGGTGACAACGACGACATAGTGCGTGAGCGTCTCCACCGCGCCGAAGCCCGCGCGCAGGCCGACGCCCAACGCCAGCGCGAACACGCCGATCGGCCCCGCCAGCAGCACCCAGCGCACGACCACGATCATCGCTTCCGACACGGCGCGGAAAAAACTCACGATCTGGTCGCGCAGGATCGGCGCGATCTGGGTCACGGCAAAGGCGAAGATGATGGTGAAGATCACCAGCGCCAGGATGGCGTCTTCCGCAGCGGCGCGGATCGGATTGTAGGGCGCAAGGCCGCTCAGCCAGGAGGCGAACGTCGGCGGCTCGGTGATGCGGACCGCGTTGTCGCCAACGTCGCCGATGAATTGCGCCGCGCCTTGCGGATCGATCGGCCACAGCGCCAGCAGGCCGTTGGTGGCGGCGACGCTGTAGAGCGCCATCGCGAACAGAATGACCGTGAACAGGATGACCGCACGCAACATCAGCCCGCCAGTCTTGGCGCTGTCGCTGACCGAGGCGATCGCCGTGATCAGCAGCGAGACGACCAGCGGCACCACCGTCATCCGCAGCGCATTGAGCCAGAGCGACCCGAACGGCTCGATCAGCGCGCCAATGTTGGCGAGGGTTGGATGGATGTTCAGCGTGATGTTGGCGATGTCGGCGGCGGGAAAGCCGAGCGTCGCGAGAAACGTCACGTCGCCCGTGCCGCGGATCAGCGCGCCAACGACAATGCCGGCGATCAGCGCGGCGAGAACGATCAGGCTCAGGTGTTTCAAATGCGCGCCCCGGGGAATGGTCGACGTTGGTATCCCAGCGCGCGCGTAGACGCTAGGCGACAGTCTCGGCGACGCGCCCGGCGGCGCGGCCAGCGGCTGCCGGCTTGCGCTTCAGCTCCAGCACGCCGTCTTCGATGCGGCCGTGGCGGAGATCCATGATGTCGTGACCATAGCTCTGGCTCTGTTTCCATGGCGCGGTGGCGGTCTGCTTCGGCAGCAGATGCTCGGCGCGCGCGAAATAGCCGGAGGAGAAATCCGCGAACGGGCGCGGTTCCAGTACGGCGTCGCCAACGCGCGGCGTGGCAGAGGCCAGGCCGTACATGTCGAGATAGTTGATCAGGCGGCAGATATATTCGTTGATCAGGTCCGCGCGCAGCGTCCATGACGCGTTGGTGTAGCCGAACACGAACGCCATGTTCGGCACGTCCGACAACATTGCGCCCTTATAGGTAAAGCGCGTGGCGATATCGACTTTCGCACCGTCGACGAAGATTTCGGCGCCGCCAAGCATGCGCAGATTCAAGCCGGTCGCCGTGACGATGATGTCGGCCTCGAGCTCCTTGCCGGACTTGAGCTTCAACCCCTTCTCAGTGAAGCGCTCGATGTGATCGGTCTCGACCGACGCCTTGCCCGACTTGATCGCAATGAACATGTCGTTGTCGGGCACGAGGCACAGCCGCTGCTCCCACGGATTGTAGGGCGGCGTGAAATGCGTCTCCATGTCGTAGTCGGGGCCAAGCTGCTCGCGGATCAGGCTTAGCAAACGCTCGCGCGTCTTCTCCGGCCGATTGCGGGCAATGCGAAAGAAGACCTGCTGGAAGACGATCTTGCGCAGGCGCGTCAGGTCGTAGGCGAAGTGGCGCGGCAGGTGGCGGCGCGCCCAGTTGGCCAGTTTGTCCTCGGCCGGCATCGAGACCATGTAGGTCGGCGTCCGCTGCAGCATGGTCACATGCGCGGCCTTGTCCGCCATCGCCGGCACCAGCGTGACCGCTGTCGCGCCCGAGCCAATGACCACGACCCGCTTGCCGGCGTAGTCCAAATTCTCCGGCCAACGCTGCGGATGGACGATCTGGCCCTTGAAGCTGTCCGTGCCTTCCCACTTCGGCAGGTAGCCTTCCTCGTAATTGTAGTAGCCCGCGCAAACGTGGAAGAAGCCGCAGGTGAAGCGCTTGATCGCGCCGTCATGCTCGGCCTCAACGGTCCATTGCGCGTCTTGCGATGACCAGTTCGCGCGCACGACGCGATGCTTGAAGCGGATGTGCTTATCGATGCCGTACTCGGCGGCCGTCTCGTGCACGTACTTCCAGATCGACGGGCCGTCGGCGATGGCCTTCTCCTCTGTCCACGGCTTGAACGAATAGCCCAGTGTGAACATGTCGCTGTCCGAGCGGATGCCGGGATAGCGGAAGAGGTCCCACGTGCCGCCCATGTCGGCGCGGTTCTCGAGGATGACGTAGCTTTTGCCGGGGCAGTCGCGCTGCAGAAAATAGCCCGCGCCGATGCCGGAGATGCCCGCGCCGACAACAACGACGTCGAAATGCTCTGTGCTCATGCCGGACTCCCGCGCTGAAGATGACGCCATGTCAAGATGCACGTGGCGGAACATCACCGGGCCTGATATGGCGCGCGCATGATTATCGCCGTCGATGGCCCCACCGCGTCGGGCAAGGGCACCATCGCCAAGCACCTCGCCGCACATTACGGGCTGAAGCGGCTCGACACCGGCTCGCTCTACCGCGCCGTGGGTCTGGCCGTGCTCGACGCCGGCGGCGAACCCAGTGACGAACGCGCCGCCGTCGCCGCAGCGGAAGCGCTCGACCTCGGCGCAATCGATGAGAGCCGCATCCGCTCCAGCGCCGCGGGGCTTGCCGCGTCCAAGGTCGCCGTCATCCCGGCGGTGCGGGCTGTGCTGCGCCGGACGCAGCGCGCCTTCGCGGCCGATCCGGCCGGCGCTGTGCTCGACGGGCGCGACATCGGCACGGTGATCTGCCCAGACGCAGACGTGAAACTCTTCGTCACCGCATCGCTTGAGGAGCGCACCCAGAGACGGCTGAAAGAACTGCGCGCGCGCGGAGAGACCATCTCCTATGCGGAATTGGAGGCGCAGATCGCCGAGCGCGACCAGCGCGACATCAACCGCGCCGACTCCCCGCTCCGCCCCGCGCCGGACGCGCATGTGCTGGATACGACAGCGTTGACGGTTGCGGAGGCGGTGGCCGCCGCGATCTCTATAGTAGACGGGACCGCGGGCCTCCAGGCCCGCACCTGACAAGCGCAAGCAGGACGAGCCCTATCCCTTGCCCCCCCTCGCCGCCCTATCTATAGAGAGCCCGCGTTCCTGAGGTCCTGATGGGCCCGGGCCGCTTGGCGTTGACTTAGCCAAATCGCAGGACGGCCCCATGGTGGGGCCGAGACCGCCGGAGCCAACCGGTTGGCCCCTAGTTTTGTTGGAGTGTAAATGAGTATGGCTGCACAAGCCCTGAACCCGACGCGCGACGATTTCGCGGCCCTTCTGGATGAGAGCCTCGGCGCGCGCGGCATGGTCGAAGGCCGGGTGATCCCGGCGACCGTGGTAGCCGTCGAGAACGACTTCGTCGTCGTCGACATCGGCCTCAAGACCGAAGGCCGCATCCCCCTCCGTGAATTCCTCATCGACGACGGCGCTGGCCAACCGAAGCCGGGCGACATCGTCGAAGTCTATCTCGACCGCATCGAAAACGCGCTCGGCGACGCCGTCGTCAGCCGCGAGAAGGCGCGCCGCGAAGAAGCCTGGACTCGCCTCGAAAAATCGTTCGCCGCGCAGGAAGCCGTCAACGGAGCGCTCGTGGGCCGTGTGAAGGGCGGCTTCACCGTCGACCTCGGCGGCGCCAACGCGTTCCTGCCGGGTTCGCAGGTGGACATCCGCCCGGTGCGCGACGTCGGCCCGCTGATGAATATCGTGCAGCCGTTCGCGATCCTGAAAATGGACCGCCAGCGCGGCAACATCGTCGTCTCGCGCCGCGCCGTGCTTGAAGAAAGCCGCGCTTCGGAACGCGCGGAAATCGTCGGCCAGCTGAAGGAAGGCGAAGTCCGCGACGGCGTTGTGAAGAACATCACCGATTACGGCGCGTTCGTGGACCTCGGCGGCATCGACGGCCTGCTGCACGTCACCGACATGAGCTGGAAGCGCGTGTCGCACCCGAGCC
The DNA here is from genome assembly GCA_050182055.1 of Hyphomonadaceae bacterium. GTDB lineage: Bacteria > Pseudomonadota > Alphaproteobacteria > Caulobacterales > Aquidulcibacteraceae > Vitreimonas. The sequence goes on along the minus strand of JBFXCP010000017.1, from coordinate 55,082 downwards.
AAGTGCTCAATGTGGGCGACACGGTAAAAGTCCAGATCGTGAAGATCAATCCGGACACCCAGCGCATTTCGCTCGGCATGAAGCAGCTCTTGACCGATCCATGGGACGGCGTCGACGCCAAGTACCCGGCTGGCGGCAAGTTCACCGGCCGCGTCACCAACATCACCGACTACGGCGCGTTCGTTGAGCTCGAGCCAGGCGTCGAAGGCCTGGTGCACGTCAGCGAAATGAGCTGGACCAAGAAGAACCTGCACCCGTCGAAGATCCTGAGCACCTCTCAGGAAGTCGACGTGCAGGTGCTCGACGTGGACGGCGAAAAGCGCCGCATCTCGCTTGGCATCAAGCAAGTGCAGAACAATCCGTGGGACGCGTTCGTCGCCGAGCACGGCGTCGGCTCGATCATCGAAGGCGAAGTCAAGAACATCACCGAGTTCGGTCTGTTCGTCGGCCTGACGCCGGAGTTGGACGGCATGGTCCACCTCTCCGACATCGCCTGGGACGCTCAAGGCGAGGAAGCCCTCGCCCGCTTCAACAAGGGCGACATGGTGAAGGCCAAGGTGCTCGACGTCGACGTCGAGAAGGAACGCATCTCGCTTGGCATCAAGCAGGTCGATTCCGATCCGATGGCCGACGCTGACTTCAAGCGCGGCCAGATCATCACCGTGGAAGTCGTCGACGTGGCGACCGGCGGCATCGAGGTGGCGTTCGGCGAAGGCAACGCGCTGCGCAGCTTCATCCGCAAGTCCGACCTCTCGCGCGACCGTCAAGAGCAGCGCGCCGACCGCTTCTCCAAGGGCGATCGCCTCGACGCGATGGTGACGGGCTTCGACAAGTCGAGCCGCAAGGTGACGCTCTCGATCAAGGCGATGGAATTGGCTGATGAAAAGGAAGCCATCGCGCAGTTCGGATCGTCGGACTCGGGCGCTTCGCTCGGCGACATCCTGGGCGCGGCGCTCAAGGACAAGAATAAGCAATAAGTCCGCAACCCATGCGGACAGTGGAAGGCCCGGCTTGCGCCGGGCCTTTTTCTTTCTAATTTTCAAGCTCGTGGCGGTTGACGGACGCCACGGGCGGCGCCTCTATCTAGCCGGTCGGGAACAGGGGAACGCGCTCATGCTGCGCTCGGAACTGGTCGCCAAGCTGCAGGAAGAAATGGCGCCGCTCAAGGCCGCCGAGATCGAGCACGCCGTCGACGTCGTGCTCGAGGAAATCGCGCTGGCGCTGGCCCAAGGCGGACGCGTGGAGTTGCGCGGCTTCGGCGCGTTCTCGGTGCGCAAGCGCGACGCACGCACCGGGCGCAACCCGCGCACCGGCGCTGCGGTAAAAGTCGCGGCCAAAACCGTTCCGTTCTTCAAACCAGGCAAAGAACTCCGGCTCAAAGTGAACGGCGGCGAAGAGCCATAGGCCCAGCGTCGTACTGGCGGCCAGCGTCAAATTCGGGCAGAGCGCAAGCCGAATTCAACTCGGAGCGGCCCCATTCATGTCCATGCTTAAAGAATTTCGCGAGTTCGCCCTCAAGGGCAACGTGGTCGACCTCGCCGTCGGCGTGATTATCGGCGCCGCGTTCGGCACCATCGTTTCCTCGCTGGTCGACGACATGATCATGCCGCTGATCGGCGCGGTGACCGGCGGCCTCGACTTCTCCAACTACTTCGTGCCGCTCTCGGACGCCGTGACCGCCACGACGCTGGAGGACGCCCGCAAACAAGGCGCGGTGTTCGCTTATGGCAAGTTCATCACCGCGGTGCTCAAGTTCGTCATCGTCGCGTGGGTGCTGTTCATGGTGATCAAGGCGATGAACACGATGAAGCGCAAAGCCGAGACCGCGCCCGCCGCCCCAGCCGAGCCGCCGGCGGACGTGAAGCTGCTGACCGAAATCCGCGATCTGCTGAAGAAGTAGGCCGTGCGAGAGTAAGGGCGTGGAGGGAGGGGCGAGCCTGGGCGATCCCTATTGCCTTACTCCCCCACTCCCGTACTCCCTTCTCCATGGCCGACGCCAAGATTTGCGGCATCACCACGCCCGACGCGCTCGACGCCGCGATCGCGGGCGGGGCGCGCTACGTCGGCTTCGTCGTCTATCCCAATTCGCCGCGTCACGCCTCGCGCGGCACGCTCGCTGCGCTTTCGCAGCGCGCGCGGGGGCGGGCGGAGATCGTCGCTGTGACGGTCGACGCCAACGATGAGCTGCTGCAGCTGGTCTATGACTACGCCCAGCCCGACTGGATCCAGCTCCACGGCCGCGAAAGCCCCGGCCAGGTCGCCAATGCCCGCCGCTACGCGCATCAGGGGGCGATCAAGGCGATCGGCGTCGCGGGGCGCGCCGACCTGGCTCAGGCCGCCGCCTACGCGCAGGTGGCCGACCTGCTCATGTTCGACGCCAAGCCCCCGCCCGGCGGCCTGCCCGGCGGCAATGCGCTCGCCTTCGATTGGGGTGTCCTGGCCGGCCAGGCCTTGCCCAAGCCGTGGTTTCTCTCCGGCGGCCTCACGCCCGAGAACGTGCGCGAAGCGATCGCCGCCTCCGGGGCGGCCCTTGTGGACGTGTCCTCTGGCGTGGAGAGCGCCCCCGGCCTAAAGGACCCGGCGCGGATCGCCCAATTCCTGGCCGCGGTCCGCTCCTAAGGCACTCCCGGCTCCCAATGGACGCGCGCCGCAACTGGCAGGACCTCCCCGACGCCGAAGGCCGTTTTGGGCCCTATGGCGGGCGGTTCGTCGCCGAGACCCTGATGCCGTTGGTGCTCGACCTGGAGCGCGCCTACCGCGCCGCCCAGGCCGACCCGGCGTTTCAGGCGACGATGGACGAGTTCTGGACGCATTATGTAGGGCGCCCTTCGCCGCTCTATTTCGCCGAGCGTCTGACCGCACATCACTCAAAGGAGGCCGAGGCCGAAGGCCTCGGAGGGGCGGCGAGGATCTACTTCAAGCGCGACGAGCTCAATCACACCGGCGCGCACAAGATCAACAATTGCCTCGGCCAAATCTTGCTGGCGATGCGCATGGGCAAGACGCGCATCATCGCCGAGACCGGCGCCGGCCAGCACGGCGTCGCCACCGCGACGGTGTGCGCCCGCTTCGGCCTCCCCTGCGTCGTGTTCATGGGCGCGACCGACATCGAACGGCAGAAGCCGAACGTTTTCCGCATGAAGCTGCTCGGCGCCGAGGTGTGGCCCGTCACCAGCGGCGCGGCGACGCTGAAGGACGCCATGAATGAAGCGTTGCGCGACTGGGTCACCAACGTCGCCGACACGTTCTACTGCATCGGCACGGTAGCCGGTCCGCACCCCTATCCCGAAATGGTGCGCGACTTCCAAAGTATCATCGGCCGCGAGGCGCGCGCGCAAATCCTGGAGCGCGAAGGGCGCTTGCCGGACGCGGTGATGGCCTGCGTCGGCGGCGGCTCCAATGCGATCGGGCTCTTTCATCCGTTCCTCGACGACGAACACGTGAAACTCTACGGCGTCGAAGCGGCCGGTCACGGCGTCGATGCGCGCATGCAGCACTCGGCGGCGATCAGCGGCGGCAAGCCCGGCGTGCTGCACGGCAACCGCACGTACCTGCTGCAAAGCGACGACGGCCAGATCCTCGAGGGTCATTCGATCAGCGCCGGCCTCGACTATCCCGGCGTCGGCCCGGAGCACGCCTATCTGAACGACATTGGACGCGCCAAGTATCTATACGCCACCGATGACGAGGCGTTAGCTGCTTTCCAACTGTGCGCCAAGCTTGAAGGCATCCTGCCGGCGCTCGAACCTTCACACGCGCTCGCGCGCGTCGGCGACGTGGCGCGCGAGATCGGCAAGGACGGCGTCATCATCATGAACCTCTGCGGCCGCGGCGACAAAGACGTGTTCACCGTGGCGGATGCGCTGGGAGTGAAGCTGTGAAAAGAGTCTCAGAGACGTTCGCGGGCGCAATCGCCGCCGCCGCGCTGCTGATAGCGCCCGCTTCGGCGGAAACCCTCACGTTCAACAACGGCGCGGTGCTCGAGACGCCTGCGGACGTGCAGCGCGTCAGCTGCGGCGGCGACGACGATCCGAGTATCGAGAATTTCTGCCTGCTCACGCCTGCCGCTTCGAGCCGGGCGACGGCCGACAGCTTCATCGCCAATTTGAATGGCGCCGACTGGGTGCAGAACCCGGACACGACCGGCAACCACCCCGCCATTGTCGCCGATCTGCGCAAACCGCTGGAGCAGGCCGGCTGCTACACGCACCTCACGATCGCTGTGCTCGAAACGCCGCGCGGCGCGCCGGCCAACACGCACATGATCATCCTGTTCGCCCCCCGCGTCGCGGTATGCGACCGGCCAAGCGATGGGGCGATGACGCCGTGATTGGACGAAACGTCTCGCGCCCCCTCCCCCCTTGCGGGGGAGGGGTAGGGGTGGGGGGGCGTTCAACCGCCCTGGCGCCCGACACGTTTGGCGCAAACATCTGTGTACATCCTGCCTCGTCGCGCGCTGCTCGCCGCCCCCCACCCCCTGCCCCCGCCCCGCGAGGGGGCGGGGGTGCGCGCACGCTTGCAAGCAAAGCGCAATGACCAGCCGCCTCGCGCACCGCTTCGCAACGCTGCAACGCGCCAACCGCGCGGCGTTGGTGGCGTATGTGATGGCGTCCGATCCGGATCGTGCGACTTGCCTGGAGATCTTGCGCGGGCTGCCAGCAGCGGGCGCAGACGTGATCGAGCTTGGCTTTCCATTCTCCGATCCGATGGCGGACGGTCCCTCCATCCAACGCGCCGCGCAGCGTGCATTGAAGGCCGGCGGATCGCTGCGCGCGACATTGGACCTCGCGGCCAAGTTTCGCGCGCACGATTCCGACACGCCGCTCGTGCTCATGGGTTACGCCAATCCGATCGAGCAGATGGGTTATGCGACGTTCGCAAACGCGATGGCCAAAGCGGGCGCCGATGGCGCGATTGTTGTCGATCTGCCGCCGGAAGAAGACGCGCCGTTGCGCGCTGCGTTCTCGGCACACGATCTCGCGCTGATCCGCCTTGCAACGCCAACGACGGACGACACACGCTTAACCAAGGTGCTCGATGGCGCCTCAGGATTCCTCTACTATGTGTCCGTCGCGGGCGTGACTGGCGCCAACGCTGCATCCGAGAGCGCCGTGCGCGCAGCTGTGGCAAGGTTAAGGCGCGCGACGTCGCTGCCGATTGCGGTGGGATTTGGCGTGCGCGAGCCTGCCGCGGCTCGCCAGATTGCAGAAATGGCCGACGCTGTCGTCGTCGGTTCGGCGTTTGTGGATGAAATTGCCGCCGGCGACCCCGCAAAGGCGGCCGAACGTGTCTTGCGCAAGGTCCGGCTTTTGAGCGAAGCTGTACGGACTGCGCGGGCTAAGGAAGGGACACCCGCATGAATTGGCTGTCGAATTTCGCGCGGCCTGGCCTGAAGAAAAAAGGCGAGGAAGAAAAGCGCGATACGCCGGACAATCTGTGGATCAAGGATCCGCTTTCGGGCGAGCTTGTCTATCGCGCCGAACTCGAGGCCTCCGACTGGGTGACGCCGTCCAACTTCCATCTGCGCATAGGTCCCGACGCGCGCTTCAAGATCATGTTCGACGAACAGGCCTGGCAGAAGATCACGCTGCCGAAGGTCGCAAACGATCCGCTGAAGTTCAAGGACGACAAGAAGTACGTCGACCGCCTCAAGGGCGCGCGCGCGAAAGTGGGCCGCGACGATTGCATGGCCGCCGCGTACGGACGCATCGGCGGCGCGCATGCGGTCGTGCTGGTCCAAGACTTCGAATTCATGGGCGGCTCGCTCGGCATGGCTGCCGGCGAGGCCTTCATTGCCGCCGCCGAAGCCGCGGTGCGGCGCAAGGCGGCGATGATCGTCGTCACCTCGTCGGGCGGCGCGCGCATGCAGGAAGGCATTCTTTCGCTGATGCAGATGCCGCGCACGACTTTGGCCGTCCAGAGTCTGCGCGAAGCGGGCCTGCCCTACATCGTCGTGCTCGCCGATCCCACCACCGGCGGCGTCACCGCGAGCTACGCCATGCTGGGCGACATCCACATCGCCGAGCCCGGCGCACTGATCGGCTTCGCCGGTCCGCGCGTGATCGAGGAGACGATCCGCCAGAAACTGCCCGAAGGCTTCCAGCGCGCAGAGTATCTGCACGACAAGGGCATGGTCGATCTTGTCGTCGACCGCCGCCAGTTGAAGGCGACACTCTCCACACTGCTCTCCGTGTTGATGCACAAGCGCGCCGCCACCCAAGGCGACGACGCAGAGACGATCGATCTTACCGACGTCGCCGCCGAAGAAACGCCAGCGCGCGCCAAGAAGAAGAGCGCCGCCAAACCGACCCGCGCGAAGGCGGCGGAGTAGAGATCGGTCGCCGGCCCAACCGATCCCCGAGAACCGATGGATCGCGCGCAACACGCCTTTGAACGCCTCTTCGGCCCCGAGTTCGGGCACGGCAAGCCGTTTCACCTCGCGCCGTTGCGCGCCGGGCTCGCCGCGCTCGGCGATCCGCAGACGAAGCAGCCGCCGGTCATTCATGTCGCCGGCACCAACGGCAAGGGCTCGACCATCGCCTTCATGCGCGCCATCGCTGAAGCGGCGGGCCTGCGCGCCCACGCCTTCACCAAGCCGCATCTCTTTCAATTAAACGAACGCTTCGTCATCGCGCACAAGATCGCGAACGATGACGCGCTGATCGCCGCGGCCGAGCGCGTGCACGCGGTTGCGCCGGCTTTGACTCAGTTCGACGCGCAGGTCGCGGCGGCGATTCTACTCTTTAGCGAGACGCCCGCCGAGGTCGCCTTTATCGAAACCGGCATGGGCGGTCGCGACGACAGCACCAATGTCGTCACCCCCGCGCTCAGCGTGCTGACGCCAATCGGGCTGGATCATGTCGACGCATTGGGGCCGCGCCTCGCCGACATCGCCGCGCACAAGGCGGGCATCATCAAGCCGGGCGTTGCGGCTATCGTCGCGCGCCAAGCAGAAGACGCGCGGGCAGTGATCGAAGCGCGTGCAGCTCAAGTCGGAGCGCCGCTGTTTCAACAGGGCGTCGCGTGGGACGCGCACCTGAGTTCCGGCCGCCTGGTCGTGCAGTCAGAGACGCGCGTGCTCGATCTCCCCCCGCCGGCGCTGCACGGTCCGCATCAGATCGACAACGCAGGCCTCGCCTGCGCAGCATTGATGCATTGGCGCGACCTGGACGATGCGGCGTATGCCGCGGGAAGCAGCTGGGCGCGCTGGCCGGGGCGGCTGCAACCGCTCACGCGCGGGGCGCTGAGTGCACCGATCCGCGCGCGCGGCGGCGAAGTCTGGGTCGACGCCGGCCACAACGCGCACGCGGCGGAAGCGCTGGCGCGCGCGCTGGACGCGATGCAGCGCCGTACGCCGCGGCCCACCATCGCGATCATCGGCATCCGCGCCCGCAAGGACGCGCCAGCGTTTGTCGCCAACATCGCACGCGCCGCGACGGCCGTGATTGGCGTACCGCTGTCGGAGGATCACGAACTCGCCGAGCGCATCGCCTCATTCGCGGGTGAGTACGGGGCCGACAGCGCGTTCGCGCCTTCGCTCGAAGCGGCCATGCAGAAAGCGGCGCTGTCGCCAGCGCCGCGGGTTCTGATCTGCGGGTCGTTCTTGCTTGCCGCCGAGGCGCTCAGGCTCGAGGGCGCTTAGACGCTCTCGTTCAGCCACTCGACGATCTTGGACTTTGGCATTGCGCCGACTTTCGTCGCGGCGACTTTGCCGTCCTTGAACACCATCAAGGTTGGGATGCCACGCACGCCGTAGCGGCTGGGCACGCCCGGATTGTCGTCGATGTTGAGCTTCGCGACCGTCACGCGATCGCCCATCTCCGACGCGATTTCTTCGAGCGCCGGGCCGATCTGCTTGCACGGGCCGCACCACTCCGCCCAGAAATCCACCAGCACCGGACGCGACGACTTCAGCACGTCGGTCTCGAAACTGTCGTCAGTGATTTTGGTGGTGGACACTAGATATCTCCTGCTCCCAGCTGGAATCGGTCACGCGGATGTAGGCGCGAACGGTTAAGGATTCAACCGTGCAGGAACGGCTGAATCACGGCGTCGAGCCGGCTTTTTGGCAGTTCCAGCAGCAGCGGCGCCTCCGTCCACAGCAATGCGCACGAGATAGTCCTGCCGGGGAAGATTTTGCGCAGTACCTCGCGGTAGAGCGCCAGCTGCAGCACATACTGATCGGGCGTCTCTTCTGCGGTCGAGGGCGCAGGCCGATCGGTCTTGAAGTCGAGCACGATCACGCGTTCGTCATCGACCGCCAGGCGATCGACGACGCCGCGCACGGCCATGTCCCCCAGCGCGCCGACAATCGGCGCTTCGGCGCGGCTGTTCGGTCCGAACACCGCCGCGAAGCGCGCATCATCGATCACCGCGAGCGCTTCGCGCGCATACGCGCCGGCGTCCGCCTCGCCGACGCCTTGGCGCGCGAGCCATTCTTGTGCTGCCGCCGCGCGGCGCGCCGGCGCGACATCCGGCAAGCGTTCGAGCAAGCCATGGATCATGCGCCCGCGGCGGAAGCGTTTCTGGCCGTCGCCGCGCGGCGAGAAGAGCGCCGGATCGATCCGCGTCACCCGCGACGGGGCGGCGTCGGCCACGCTACGCGCGCCAGGCGCCGCCGTGCGCGCCCAAGCTGGCAGCACTGTGTGCGTTGCAAGCGGCGTTCCTTTCGCGCTGGGCTGCGCGATCCGAGGCGTTCCGAGCCGCAACCCTTCACCAAACGGCGTCTCGATCTTATCCGCCTTCAATGCGTCGAGCGCGGTTGCGGCCGCCGCGCGCCAGCAATCCCTCCCTTCATCGCTGCGGAACTGCGGACCGCAAACAATCAGCTGATCGCGCGCTCGTGTCATCGCCACATAGAGCAGGCGCCAATGCTCGCGCTCGACCCGCGCTTCGTGCGCCGCTCGCGCATCGCGCAGCGCCTTGTCGTCATCGCTCTTGCGCGGCGACAGAAACGGGCCGTCGTCGTCATCGAAGATCAGCCCAGACTCCAGCGCCATGTCGGCCTCGCCGGTCGCATCCGGCAAGATCACCACCGGCGCTTCGAGCCCTTTAGCGCCGTGCACCGTCATCACCCGCACCGAGCCTGCTTCGGCTTCGAGTTCACGCTTCACCTGACCCGCATCGACTTCGATCTCGTAGAGGAAGCGCTGCAGTGTCGGTGCGGCATGGGCGCCGGGCTTCAGCGCGCGCTGCAGCAGCTCCTCCAGCGGATCGCGCGTTTCCGGCCCAAGCCGCGCGAACACGCGCCGCCATCCGGTTTCGCCGCCACCGTGTGGCGTCTCCAGCGCCCACGAGAGGAACGCGAACGCATTGGTCCCGCGCCGCGCCGTGAGCTCCGCCACGAACGCGCGCGCTTCGGCGTAGCGCGCGTCCGTGCTCGCCAGCAGCCGCGCCATCAGCGTCTCGCCCTTCGCGCGGCCATACGCGAGCGGGAAGAGATCGGCGTCGTCGTCCGTGAGCCCGCACCATGGGCCCTTGAGCACGCAGGCGAGCGCCAGATCGTCCGCGGGATCGAGCGCTACGCGCATCAGCGCTAGGCAGTCCTCCACCACAAGCTCATCGCGCAGCACCATGCGGTCGGCGCCCGCGACCGGCAGCCCTTCGCGCTTCAGCGCCCGGATCAGTTCGCGGAAGATCGCGCCGCGCGTGCGCACTAGCGCCATCACGTCGCCCGCGTGCATCGGGCGGAATTCCCTGTTGTCCTTGTCCCAGACCTGCTCGCCCGCCGCGATCATCGCCTTCACGCGCTGGGCAATGGCCTTGGCAAGCTTCGCGGGCGCGCTCGTGCCGGTTTCGACGTCGACGGGCGCATCCCAGGGCCGCGCCTCCTCCACCACGGGCCGCGGCGTCCAGGGCCAGACTTCGACCACACCGCCCTGACCTTCACGCGCCTCGCGGTGCGTCACCACCTCGCCGGCGCCAGGTCCGCCGATCAGCTGCCGCCCCTTCATCACTTCATCGACAACGCGGAGAATGACGGGCGCGGAGCGGAAGGACGTGCGCAGCTCCGGCGCCCTGAACTCACGCCCGGCGCCGTGCGCACGCGCCGCGAGCTTCTGCGACTCCGAAAGAAAGCGCTCCGGATCGGCACCCTGGAACGAATAGATGCTCTGCTTCGGATCGCCGACCGTGAACACCGTACGCGGCTTCGGCTGCGCGCCGGCGCCGGCGAAGAATTCCTGTTGCAGCGGATCGATCAGCTCCCACTGCGCGGGGCTGGTGTCCTGGCCTTCGTCGATCAGGATGTGATCCAAGCCGCCATCGAGCTTGTAGAGCACCCACGGCGCCGCGTCGGACTGTTGCAGAAGCTTGCGCGCCAGTTCGATCAGGTCGTCGAAGTCGAGCGCGCCGGCGCGCTGCTTGGCGACCTCGTACGCTTCGTCCAGCTTCAGCGCGAGCGCGAGCGCCGCGATGGCGTCCTCCGCGCGCTCGATGGCGTTCAGCTGCTCGTTGAGAGCCACGCACGCGCCTGCGAAATCCGAAACCAGCCGTTCGAGCCAGACGTGCGCCTTCTTGGTGTCCGCCGTCAGCATCTTCTTGCGCGGTGTTTTCTCTTTGGTCAGTGCGAATTCGATGGCCGCGGCCACAGCGCCGTCTGCATCGTTGCGACCTGCGCAGGCGATCGCCGTTCGCAGGAATTCCGACAATTCGGATTCGGTGGTTGAGCCGGCCGCCATCACATCCGCTGCATTCGTCAGCGCGCGCCAGTCAGCGCGCGTCACGAAACCGGCCTTCGCCTCCTCTGCGCTCAACGTAACGCCGTGGCGTTTGCGCAATTCTGCTTCGGCGAACAGCGGGCCCAGTGCGCGGTCGCGATAGCGGCGGAAGGCGCTGCGCTGTTGCGCGAGGCGATCCAGCAGCAGATCGAGCTGATCGCCGCTCATGCGGCCCGCGAACCGGCGAAAAGCCTCCCGTGGCGCATCGGCGTCGAGGGCCGCCTTGGCGCGGGCTTCACCGAGCAGCGCCGCAGCGCGGGGATCGTCGGCCACATCGAAGCCTGGCGGCACGCCGGCTTCGATCGGAAAACGCGCCAGCAAGCGTTCGCAGAAGGCATGAATTGTTTGGATCTTAAGTCCGCCCGGCGTCTCCAGCGCCTGCGCGAACAGCGACCGCGCGCGGCTGAGATCGGCGTTCGGCGCAGGAAGCTCGGCCAACTGCTTTGCCAAACTTGCGTCATCGGCAACGCACCAACCGCCCAGCCGCTCGAACAAGCGCGACTGCATCTCGGCGGCGGCCGCCTTGGTGAAAGTGATGCACAGGAACGCCGACGGCTTCGATCCTTCGAGCAGGAGCCGCGCGATGCGGTCGATCAGCACTTTCGTTTTGCCGGAGCCGGCATTAGCGGTGACGAACACCGAAAAGCGCGGATCCGACGCAATCCGCTGGTTGCGCGTCGCTTCGGCGATCGGATCGTCGGGGTCGTCCGGCGAACTCATTGCTCTTCCGCCTTTTCGTCCGCCCATTCCTTGCGCCGCGCGAGTTGATCGAAGTCGTCGTAGACGCGCACCTTGAGCACGCGCGGTTTTGAGAGGAACGGCTGCTTCGGATCGGCGTAGCGCGCGAGCAGACCGCGTGTGGCGGCGAGCGCGCTCTCACCTTGTTCCATTGCGTCGAGGGCAAGCGGCAGCGGCGCGGGCGTCGCGCCGCCGAACCACCAATAGACCAGATCCGTCGCGCTCGCGGCAGGGATCGGCGTGTCGGCTTCGCCGGTGCGCTGCCTGAACACGCCGCGCTTCAGCATCGCTGCTTCCAAGGGAAGCTGGGGCGAAAAACCGGCCTTCACCTCATTGAGCGTCGGCGGTTTGCCCGTCTTAAAATCCAGAATCAGCGCCGCGCCGCCGGCGATCTCGATGCGATCGGCGACGCCGGAGAGTTCGACGCCGCCGACATCGAGCACGCCTTTGCACTCGCGGTACACGACACGACCCGGCGCGCGCGTGGCGAACCAGGCGATCAGCGCCTCCACCGAAGCGGCGAGCCGTTCGCGCTCGGCCGCGCGCCGCTCCGGCGGGACGCCTTCGCGGCGCAGTTCTTCATCGAGCAGCACCAGCAGCGCAGCATGATCGGCCCCGTCTTCGAAGCGTTCGATGGCGCGGTGAATCGCTGTGCCACGCTCGGCCGGGCCGACCGGCGCGCCGACCGGATCGAGCGGTTCAAGCTGCAGGATGCGCCGCGCGTAGATGGCGTACGGATCGCGGATCAGGGTCTCAACTTGGGTGACGCTGATCCGCTTCAAACGTTTGTCCGCCGGCGGGCGCGGCGCGGGCGGCTTTGCCGGCGCGATCGCCGCGGGCGCGTCGATCGCGTGCGCCCAGCGCAGGTGTTCGGCTGCGAGCGGCAACTCTGCGCCGGCGCCTTTCATGAGCGTTTGCAGCCGCCACAGCCAACGCGACGCCAGGGTCGGCGCGCCGTCGCGGCGCTTGGCGCGCGTCAGCACCACGTTCGGCGCGTTGGCCAGCTGCGCGAAGTCGTGCGCCGCGAGACCAAGCCGCTGATCGAGCGACGGCAAGCCCAAGCGCTCGCGCATCGGCCGAGAAAGGAACGGATCGTCGCCCGCGGGCGCTGGCCACACGCCTTCGTTCAAACCGCCGAGGATCACCAGCGAACGTCGCTGTAGGCGCGCTTCGAGCGGCCCCCAGATGGCGATGCGCGGATCGCCGCCCGGCGCGGGCGCCACTTCGCGGCCATCCATCAGCCGCATCAGCACGCGCGGCGCGGCCTGCGCCGCCATGGCGCCAAGATCGGCGCCATGCGCGATCGCCTCGCGCAGCAGTTCCGCGGCGTTTTCGCCGTCGCGTTCCTGCCAAGCCTCGCCGCCTGCGACGTTCTCGGCGGCGTGCGCCATAGCGTCGGCGAACGCGGCGAGCGTGACCTCTTTCGCCGACATAACGGCGATCAAGGGCGCGAGTGCGGCTTCGGCGCGCGCAACGATGGACTGCGCACGCGGCCATTTCTCCAGCAGAGCCGCAAGTTCCGCAAAGCTGTCATAGCGGCGAGCGCCGCGCAGAGCTTCGTGTTCAAGCGTTGCCAAGGCGGCGAGATCGCCGCCAATGGCAACGCGCGGATGCTTCAGGAGCGCCGCCAGCGGGACCGGTTCGCTCGCGTCGCGCGCCAGTTCGCAGAGCAGCGCGATCAGCGCGCCCGCTTCTGTCTCGCGGAGCGGCCGGCCGTGCGAGACTGCGGGCTCTATCCCCCAGCGGGCGAGCTTGGCTTGCACGCGCCGCGCCAGCGCGACGTCGGGCGTGACGAACGCAGCGTCCTGGTCCGGCGTTTCCAGCACCTCGCGCAGCATCAGCGCGACGGCCATCGCCTCTTCGTCTTCCGTCGCCGCCTCGATGAGGCGCAGACCCTGCTTGCCTTCATTGACAAACGCCGCACCGCCCGCCGCCGCGAGGCGCGCCAGCCAGTCGGCGGTCTTCTCCGGCGGCGCCAGCGCTTCGCGCATCAGCACGCGGCGGGCCCGGCCACGCGAATCCTCGGCGGCCATGAGCGGGATTTCGCTGCGCGCGACGCCAAGCGTTCGCAGCGTTTCCTTCAAGGCGAACTGCGGATGCTGATCGCTCACCAGCGCCCAGGACTCGTCATCGAGATCGGTATCGAGGCCCGGCAGCACGACAACACCTCGCGGCAGCGACGCCACCACGCGCATCAGCGTCCGCGTCGCGCCCATCGAGCCGGTGGAGCCGGCAATGATGACCGGGCGCTGCGGCGGGTTCTTTTCCCAATCGGCGGCCAGCGCGCGTAGCATCATGGCCCGCCGCCCGCCCGGATCGCAGAGGCCGTCGGCTTTGAGGCGCTCCGGCCAATAGCGCGCGATGATATCGAGAAACTGCGCCGACGCTTCCCAGTGGCGCGCGAGTTCGGCTTCGCCGACCAATGTCGCGAGCCGATCCCAGCGCACTTCATCGGCGGCGGCGGCGCTATCGAGCAACTTGCGCAATTCGTCCGCCAGCGCGATCGCGCGTGCGGGATCCTCGGCGCCGCCCTGGGCTTTGTCGCGACGGCGGATCAGCGACGCGAGTTCCATGCGTTGGCGCGTCGGTTCGATCGCCGGCGCCACGTCGAGGCCGATCGGATCGGCGCCCCACACTTGAGGGTCTTCATCCAAGTCCCCGAGCGGACGGATCGCGGGCAACAATGCGGCGCCCCCGAGACGCTTGGCGAACGCGTCGATCAGCCCGCGCGCGGCGCGCCGGTTCGGCAGCAGGATCAAGGCTTGCGATAGCGAGAGCGGATCGCGCGCGTCGCCGCCGGCGGCGAACATGTCCAGCTGCTTGCTATGATCTGTCGCCTGCGGGGGGCCCGCAGCGAGAGCCTCGACGAGCGCGTTGGCCAACACTTCGAGAAACGGCGCCGACGCGGGCGCAGCGCGCAGGCGAAGCGCCGGGCCGTCAAACAGACCGGGCGTGGCCATTACTGAGCCGCTGCCGCGGCTCCCAGGCGCGCTTCAGCTTGCTCCCGCGCGCTTGGGTCGCCGACATGCATCCAATAGCCGATCAGCGGCGCGCCGAAGAGGCGCCGCTCCGCCGCCAGCCTGCGCCAGATACGCGTGAACGAAAACGCCTCGATCGGCTCAGGCGCGACCACCGCGGGATCGACAATCTGCACGCCCATGTAGGCCCACGGCGCGCTCGGCGCCTCGTCACGGAAGCGGATGCGGCCGTCGGGCTCGGACACGAAGTCGCCGGCGCCCTCGTAACCCAGCTGGTCCGTGGTGGCTGCGAGCAACAGCCGCGCGCCCATCGCACTGTTGGAGTAGCCGCGTGCGAGCCGCGCGATGGCGGAGCCCGCCGGCTCTTCCCAAACGCTATCGATATTGCACACGAAGAAGGGCGCATCGCCCAGCAGCGGCAACGCCTTGCGTACTCCGCCGCCGGTTTCCAGCAATTGATCGCGCTCGTCGGAGATTGCGATCTCGATGTCGGTGCGCCGCCTTACGTGCGCTTCAAGCAAATCTGCAAACGCGTGCACGTTCACCACCGCCCGCCGCACGCTGGCAGCGACGAGGCGGTCGAGCACGTGATCGATGAGGGTTCGCCCCATCACGGTGACGAGCGCCTTCGGCCGATCGTTCGTCAGCGGACGCATGCGCGTGCCAAGCCCGGCCGCGAGCACCATGGCTGTGTGCGGGATCACGCGGCGCGCTCCAAATGCGGCCGCGCGATGCTCTCGATAAAGTCGCGCGCTTCGGCCAGCGCCGGGTGGGCGAGCGTGCGCGCCAGATGGCCCCACTCGCGCGGCATGAAGGCGGCATACTTGTCCTTGCCGTCATGCGCGAGCTGAGCGAAGCGGCCGATGATGCGGATGGTGTTGAGCGCGCCGAGCACAGCCAGCTCGCGATCGAGTTCGCCGCGATCCGCGCCCGTTGCATCGACGTAGGCGCGCAGCGCCGCTTCGTGCGCGGCCGGGCTGACGTCCCGGCGCGCATCGTGCAACAGCATCGAGAGGTCCCAGCCGCGCCAGCCGCGCACCGCGTCCTGGAAATCGAGCAGGCCGACACGCTGCAGACCTTCGCGCTCCGGCAGCCAGAGCAGATTTTCCGCATGATAGTCGCGGATCGTCAGCGCGCGCGGGAAGCCGAGCGCCTTGACGATGAGGCCGTTGCGCACCTTCTCCCACCGCGCCAGAGCGGCGTCATCGACGCGGATGTCAGGCGCCGCGCGCGGCAACCATTCGACGAACAGGTCGGCGTTCACCTCCAGCGCCAACGCGTCATAGTCCAGAATCGGCCAGGTCTCGCCGTTCGGCGCCGCGAGCCGGTGCGGCGGCGGGCTTTGGTGCGCGTGCGCCAGCACGCGCGCGGCGGCTTCGTAGAGCGCGATCTCGTCGCCGCCGGCCTTGAGCACGTTGGCGAAGAGATCGTCGCCGAGATCTTCGAGCACGGCATAGCCGTGCTCGACGTCGGCGGCGTAGATTTCTGGCGCAGCCAGGCCGATGTCGCGCAGATGCTGCGCCACCGCGACGAACGCCTCGACGCGCGACGCGGCCAAGCGCGCGGTCGCGTTCCACCCCAGCATGCGCCGTTCCGCAGGCGTCGCGCCCGGCGGACACGGCGCGCTTTCGTTGCTCCGTGGCGCGTTCATCAGGATGGCGCGGCGGTCCGGCAAGATCAGCCGCTCGTAGCTGCGCGTCGACGCGTCGCCCGCGATGGGGACGCGCTGGGCTTCGGCAAAGCCCGTATCGCGCAACAGGCGCGCGAGCGCTTCAGATCGCTGCAAGCTTTTCTCTCCAGACGCCGCGCGCGGCGAGTGTTGCGGTGCGCCCCTCGCCCGAAGGCTGAAGCGCAATGTCGAGCCGGTCGCCCGGCAATTGGCCTTCGAGCCGCTCCGGCCATTCAATCAGGCACGCGGCCGAGGCAAAGGCGTCGTCGAGGCCGAGTTCCCAGGCATCGTCGGGACGCTTCAGCCGATAGAGGTCGACATGCCAGAGTTCGCCGCGCGCGCCGTGGTAGGTTTGCACCAAGGTGTAAGTGGGGCTGGGCGCGTCTTCGTCGCGGCCGGTCCAGGCTTCGATCGCGCCGCGCGCCAGGGTGGTTTTGCCCGCGCCCAAGTCGCCGCTAAGGCAAACCACGTCCCCGGCCGCCAGGCGCGCGCCCAGCCGCCGGCCCAGCGCCAGCGTCGCCGCAGCGTTTGGCAGCGCAATTTCACGCGAATCAACAAGGGTCTGTGCGCTCACGGGGCGTAATGCTGGCCCACCCCAAGCGCGGCATCAAGGCCCGCTTGCGCCCCGCGCCGCCAAGCTCCAAACACGAAGCCGCTGTGAGTACGGGCGAAATCAACCGGGTCATCATCGTCGGCGCCGGCCAAGCCGGCGGCGAGACGGCGCAGCGCCTGCGCCAGGGCGGCTTTGCGGGCGACGTTACGCTCATCGGCGAGGAGACGGCTGCGCCTTATCAGCGTCCGCCGCTCTCGAAAGCCTACTTGTCCGGCGAGCTGCCGATTGAGCGCCTGCTGCTCCGGCCGGCCAGCGTCTACGCCGAGGAACGGATCGCGTTTCTGCCGGGCGTGCGCGCCGTGTGGATCGACCGCGCCAACCGCAAAGTCCGCCTCGAGGGCGGCCGTGAATTGCCGTACGACGCGCTGGTGCTGGCGACGGGCGCACGGCCGCGCAAGCTGCCGCTCGCGGGCGCCGATCTCGATGGCGTCCACCTTTTCCGCACCGCCGCTGACGTCGACGCCGTGCGCACGCGCTTCCAGCCCGGCGCCAAGCTCGCGGTGATCGGCGCGGGCTTCATCGGCCTCGAAGTCGCCGCCGTGGCGCGCAAGGCGGGGCTTGACGTTACCGTCATCGAAGCCGCGGTGCGGCCGCTGGCGCGGGTGAGCTGCCCGGAGGTGGCTGGCTTCTTCCTGGACGAACATACTCGCCAGGGCGTGCGATTCGTGCTGGGCGGCCAAGCCGCTCTGAT
This sequence comes from Hyphomonadaceae bacterium, assembly GCA_050182055.1. GTDB lineage: Bacteria > Pseudomonadota > Alphaproteobacteria > Caulobacterales > Aquidulcibacteraceae > Vitreimonas. Next base: position 37,675 of record JBFXCP010000017.1, on the reverse strand, counting down.
CAAGGGCGAGCAGCACGTCACCGGTCTCCGGCTCACCGACGGCGCTGAACTGGCGACCGACCTAGTGATCGCCGGCATCGGCGTGACGCCCGAGGTGGCGCTGGCGCAGCAATGCAGCCTGCCGGTCGAGAATGGCGTGGTGACGGATCGTCAATGCCGCACCGCCGACCCGCACATCTTCGCCATCGGCGATTGCGCGGCGCGGCCGATGGTCCATTACGGGGGCCGTGTGAGCCGGCTCGAGAGCGTCCACAACGCCGTCGAAGGCGCCAAAATCGTCGCCACCGCGATCCTCGGCCAGCCGCCGCATATCGAGGAAGCGCCGTGGTTCTGGTCCGACCAATATGACCTCAAGCTGCAGATCGCCGGGCTGTTTCACGGTTACGACCGCATCGTATTCCGTGGCGTCATGGCTGACCGGGCGTTCGCGGCCTTCTATTACAAGGGCGAGCATTTGATCGCAGTCGATGCGGTCAACCGGCCGGGCGAGTATCTTGGCGCCAAGATGCTGATCCAGCAGGGCAAGACGCTCGCGCCGGACGTCATCGCCGATGAGTCGCGGCCGATGAAGGAATTGGTCGCCGCCGCGCGCAAGGTTTGAACGGGAATCGCATGCCGAAAATCACCTACATCGAACACACCGGCAAAGAGCACGTCGTCGACGCGCCCGTGGGGCAGACGGTGATGGAGGCGGCGGTGAAGCACGCGGTGCCCGGCATCGACGCCGATTGCGGTGGCGCCTGCGCGTGCGCGACGTGCCACGTTTACGTGGACTCTGAATGGACGGCCAAGACGGGCGAGCAGAACTCGATGGAGCAGTCGATGCTCGATTTCGCCAATGACGTCGAAGACAATTCCCGCCTCTCCTGCCAGATCAAGATCACGCCGGAGCTCGATGGCCTCGTCGTGCGGCTGCCGAAAAGCCAGCACTGATGCGCCATGTGCCGCCGCCGCTGTGGGCGCTTCTGTTGCTGGCGGCGACATATGGGTTGAGTTTACTGCCGGGCTTGGGCGGCGCTTTTCCCGTCAACACCCGCCCCGCCGGCACGATCGTCATCGTCTCGGCGCTGGCGATCCTGTTCTGGGCGATGCTGCAATTCCGGCTCGCCAACACGCAACTGCTGCCGAACTCGCCCGTCAATAACAGCCTCGTCACCAGCGGCGTCTTCGCGATCACGCGCAACCCGATGTACCTGGCGATGACGCTTCTCTGCGCCGGCGGCGCGCTGTGGTTCGGGCGCTGGGTCATGCTTGGCGCGCCGGTATTGATGTTCGCGGTGGCGAACTTCGTGTTCATCCCGTTCGAAGAAGCCAAGATGCGCCGCCAGTTCGGCGACGCGTTCGACGCCTATTGCAAGCGCGTTCGCCGCTGGCTCTGAAACTACGCTGCTTTCCGCGACGGCGGCGTGGGCGGCGGCGCGCTGGCGGGCGCGGTAGCCGGCAAGTTGCACGTTACGGTGACGCCGCGGCCCGGCTCGCTCGCGAGCGCGACCCAGCCGCCGTGCAGCTCGATGAACGAGCGCACCAGCGCCAGGCCGAGTCCCGCGCCGCGGCGATCGCCGGACTCGAAACTGTCGAACGCCCGCGCTTGCGCGTCGAAGCCCATGCCCTTGCCGGTGTCGGACACGGTGAGCCGCACCAGGCCCTCGACGCGCTCGGCCTGCACCGTGATCGTGTCGCCGCGCTCGGTGTGACGCAGCGCATTCGAGAGCAGATTCACGATCACTTGCGTCAGGCGTTTCTGATCGGCGTAGATTTCGCCAATCTTGGGGTCGCACTTCACGCGGATCGGCACCTCGGTGTCGCGCGCCTTCGAGGCGGCCATCTGCACGCTTTCGCCGATGATGGCGTAGACATCGACGGGCCCCAGATCGAGCTGCACGTTGCCAGCTTCCACCATCGCCACGTCGAGAATGTTGTCGATCAGCTTCGACAAATTGCCCGACGCTTCGATGATCGCGCCCACCTGTTCGATCTGGCGGTCGTTCAGCGGACCGTAGACCTTGTGCGCCAGCATCTCGGCATTGCCGTAGATGGCCTGAAGCGGGTTGCGCAGCTGATAGGAGACGTTCTCGACGAACTGGCCCTTCAGCTTGTCCGCCTGCTCGAACGCCTCGGCGCGCTCGCGCAGCGCGTCTTCGACGCGGCGGTCGGCGGTGATGTCCTGGAACGCGACAAGGGTCGCCCCGTCCGGCAGCGGACGGGTGAGGAACTTGAGCACGCTCTCGTCGCTGCGGCGCATTTCGCCGCGGAATTCGGTGCGCGCCTCGGGCGAGGGGTCGGTGATGCGGCCGCGGATTTGCGCCCACACCGCGCGGTCGTGGAAGAGATGCTGGCAGGCCTCGACCACGCGGTCGAACGGCGCTTCGTTCTCCACCGCGCCGGGCTCCAGATTCCACATCGCTGTGAACGCGACGTTGAAAAGCTTCATGCGGCCATCGAGACCGAACACGACGATCGCTTCGTGCAACTTGTCGAGCGCAGCCTTCTGCGTCTGCAACAAGGCGTCGTACGAGCTCTTCAGCGACACTTCGTTGGTGATGTCGGAGAAGATGAGCAGCATGCCGCCGCCCGGATGCGGCTGGCGCGCGACGCGCAGCATGCGGCTGTCCGGCAGCACCCAGAGGTCCTGCGGCAGATCGTTCGGCTCCTGATAGAGCGCCAGTTCGCGCGCGCGCCATTCGGCGTAGTTCGCGTGCGCCGGCAGCTTGCGCTTCTCTTTCAGGTAGTCGAGCCACGCCGCGTGCGAAGGCCCCTCTTGCAGGAAGGCCGCGTCGAGTCCCCACATCTGCTGGAAAGCGCGATTGTTGAACACTAGGCGCTTCTGCGCGTCGAACACGGCGACGCCCTCGGCCAGGTGATCCAAGGTCTCGTCATGCGCCCGCTGTTGGCGCGCCAGCTGGTCGCGCGCGGCTTCGCTATCGGTGACGTCGAGCGCCACCAGCGCTGCGCCGCCGGCGACGGGCGCCGCACGCAGGCGCAGTTTGCGTTGCGCGTTGTTGACCACGGCCGAGCGGATTTCCTCCACCGGCTCACCCACCTCGATCGCCTTGCGCGCCAGTTCGGCGGCGGCGGTGTCGAGCTGAAGATTGCGCGCGATGGCGTGATCGAGCGACTTCGCCTCGAGCGCGCGCAGGTACTCTGGATTGGCCCATTCGAGTTTGAGCGCGCCGTTGACGCGCCAAGCCATAAAGGGGGCCGCGTTCCACATCTCGAGAAACGCCGCGGGATCGCGGGCGATGACTTCGCGCCCGGCGTCAGCGAGGCGCCCGCCCGCGTTCGACTGCTCGACGCCGCGCACGCTGGCGTCCATCACCCACACGACAGCGCGTGCGCCCGCGGTGCGGCCGTCGAGTTCGACGAACACGCCGTCGGGCGTGGAGATGCGGATCGAAAACGCCGCACCGTCGCGGCGCAGCCGCGTGAGCGCCGGACCAAGCCGCGTCGCCCCGCCGGTTGCGTCCGTGGCGTCGAACACCGAGAGCCCTTGCAGAATGCGCACCGGCGGCTCGAGGGCGTGCGCCGCGTCGGAGAAACGCAGCAGGCTCGCCAGCGCCAGCGGGCTGCCAAAAATGCGCGGACGGCCCCATTCGCCATCGCCTTCGGAGACGAGATCGTCCCACACCAGCACCAGACCCGGATGGGCCCCCAAGATGGCGTCGGCGATGGCGAGCTTGTCCTCGAGCTCACGCACGCGCCGCTTCCAAACTTCCACGCTGCCGCGCGCGCCATCGGTCACCCGCAGCGCCCAAATCAGCGACGCGACCGCAATCGCGGCCGAGCCAGCCGCCACAAGCAGGCTTGCGAATCCGCCGTCCAAAGCCGACCCCTAATTATCCAATCGGCGAAACGAATCGCCGGACCCCGGCAGTCAGTTTCCCGGTTTGCGCGAGCGTTTGCACGCGCCCTCGCTGTCGAGTCCGGTTAACAAGCGCTTAAAAGCGTGAACGAGCGGTTAAATTAAAGAAGTTCAATGGGTTAACGCGCAGACCTCAAGCCCCGCTGCGCAGCTTTTCCACAGCGTCTTTCGCCGCGTGCAACACGGGCCGTAGCGGCTTGGCGCGCCGCCCGCGCGTCGGCGTCCGCGAGGCGCCGGCAATGCGGAACACGAACGGCATGCGGAAGGTCGCGCCGAAGCGCGGATGGACGTCCGGCTTGGGCTCGAACTGCGCCAGCGCGAGCGCTTCGCGGGCGGCTTCGAAGAACACGTCCGACGGCCAAGCATCGACGCAATGGATGTTCTTGGCGCGGCCTTCGGCGCTCACTTCGAACTCGGCGATCGCGACACCCTCGATGCCGAAGCGGCGCGCCAATTGCGGGTAGCGCGCGCGCACGGGACCGACGATGTCCCACGGCATGGCCTCGTCGTCGCTCGGCGCGCTGTCGGCTTCGTTCCAGATGACGCAGCAGGGCCCGCTCGGCAGCCGCTGTTGCATGCGCCGCACCTCCCGGCGCGCGGCGCGCCATTCGCGCGCCCACTCGCCCGCCTGCGCCAGAATAAGCACCAGTAGCAGCACAGCGGCGCCTGACGCGAACTGCGCCGTGCGAGGCTGCCAGCCCATACGTTGCAGCGCGCTGCTCAGCGCAAGGTGAAGGACGACAACGGCGACGAAAAGCGCCGCATAGAAGATCAAGCGCGACGCCAGCGCCGATGCAGTGCGTGTTGCCCGGACAAGCATTCTGCGGCCGACTCCCGGCCGCCTTCATGCCCCGCCCCCGTCCCCAGCGCAATGCGCGCAAACGGGGCGATGCGTCTCAGTTCACAGCTGCGCAAGAGGAGCGGCGGCGTGGGGAGGACGCCGCCGCTCCAGCACGCGCTACTGCGGGTCGCGGGTCGCGGAAGCGCGGGCCGACGCGTTCGCGCTGGCGGATGCCGACGCGCCGTCGCGGCTCGCAGACGCCGACCCATCAACCTGGGCGCCGCCATCGGCGCTCACGTCCGGCGTTGCGTCGCTTGCGCGTTCGCGTGCTTCGCGCGCGGCCTCACGGGCGCGCTGGCGCGCTTCGCGAGCGGCCTGACGCGCTTCACGCGCCGTGCGGCTCGTGACGCGCTCGACCTGCGTGGTGTCCGCGGTGACACTGCCCGCGCCGCCGATGGCGCCGCCGACGCTGGTGGGGTTGCCAAGCTGACCGGTCGCGTTGCCGACCACGGAACCGTTGCCGCCAATCAATTGAGCCGACGCGGGCGCCGCCAGCAGCAACGCCGCGCCGAACGCCGTGGTTACCAGAAGGGGCTTGAAGGTCATCTCCGTCTCCTCGTTTCACGCCGGCTTCGAACCGGCTTCGAGGAGAGAACGAACGTACCGCTCCGATTCTTCCACCAATCGTCAACGCGCCGCAGCGGAACTCACGGATGGGCCGATCAGTCCGTACCCGAACACATCGTCGCGCCCGCGCGCACCCAGATCGCGTGCGCTGGCGCGCAGCGCCGCAAGAACGCGCGCAGCCGCGGCCGGATCGGGCGCGGACAACTGCAGCGCAATGAGCGCCGCGACAGTGGGCGCGGCGTAGGACGTGCCGCGCACGCGCGGCGGCCCTGCGCGCGCGCCGAGCGCAGAGAAATCGACGTGCGGACCCCGCCCCGCCTCCACCAAGACGCGCGCGCGGTTATCTACACCGGTGACACCGACGACTCCCGCGTACGCCGCGGGATAGAGCGGCGGTGCGGCGGGTCCGTCGTTGCCGACAGCGGCGACAATGACGAAACCGCGCGCCACGAGGCGCGCGACCACTGCTTCCACAATGCGGTTGCGCGGCCCGACAAGGCTCACATTGATCACCGGTACGGCCTCGTTCGCCAGCCAGGTCAGCGCCCGCGCCAACGCTGACGAGGCGCCGCCCGTTGGCGCGCCCCCATAAATGTCCGCTGCATAGAGACGCGCGTTGGGCGCGCTTTCGAGGAGGAGCGCGGCCACCGTCGTGCCGTGAGCCGTGACGACCGGGGCTTCACTGGCGAAAGCGCGTTGCGCCGCCACGGCGCCGCTCACGCCGCTATCGATCAAACCGATTCGCGGGCCCGGCCCCACACCCGACTGGGCCATCGGCAACGCGAACGCTGACCCTGACTCCAGATGCACGTGGTCGAAGTCGTAGACGCCATCGGGATCCCGGCTGCGCAAAGTCTCGAGCGCGCGCCGGGTCGCCATGCCCGCGGGCGCACGCAACGTCACCATCGCGCCGGTTTCGCCGAGATCGTCCCGGCTGACGACCTGAAAGCCCGCCGCGATCGCCGCTGCGATCGCCTGCTCGCTCATGCCGAGCGCGATGATCTGACTGCGGACGATGGGAAAGCCCTGCGGATCGGCCTCAAGCACGCGGCGATGACGGCGGAGCAGGTCGCGGGTCGTCTCGAGGCGCTCGTTCGTCAATTCCCGAACGGTTCCCTCCACATCCGGGAGCCGATCGGTCACGTCGCCGACACTCGGCGCGCCGAGGTCGGGAACTGTTGGCAGGCCCGGCGCGCCGAGCTGCGCGTGCGCCGGCGCGGTAAGGCCCAGCACCAAGGTAAGAACAATGAGCGCGCGCTTCATGGGTGAAGAACGTTTGACCCGGCTTTTCTCATCCCTGCATTATCACGGTCAGCGGCCTGGAAGAAACACCGTCCCTCAGGCGTTTGGCTTTCAAGAGATGGCAAGCGCTGCCGACCAAATCCGCGCTGACATCGTCGCGTTGCTGCCGCGTCTGCGGCGCTTCGCTCGCGCGCTGACGGGGGACGCAGCCGACGCCGACGACGTCGTGCAGGTCGCGGTCGAGCGTGCGCTGATGCGGCTCGACCAGTTCCAGGCCGGGACCCGGCTCGATGCGTGGCTCTTCAGCATCGTCCGCAACGCCTGGATCGACGAGACGCGGTCGCGCGCGCGGCGCGGCAAGCTCCTTGCGCCCGCCGAATTGGGCGAGCGCGTTGGAACCGACGGAGAGGCGGACGTGTACGCGAAGCTGGAAGCAGACGATGTGTGGAGCGCGATGCGTAAGCTGCCGGACGAGCAACGCGAAGCCATTGCGCTGGTGTGCGTCGAAGGGCTCGCGTACCGCGAGGCGGCCGATGCGCTCGGCGTGCCGATCGGCACAGTGACGAGCCGTCTTGCGCGCGGCCGCGAAGCGCTCGCGCGGATGCTTGGAGAAGCATCATGAGTATCGATGACGACCGGCTGATGGCGTTCGCCGATGGCGAGCTCCCCGCCGCAGAACGCGCGGAGATCGAAGCGGCGTTGGCGCAGGACGAGACGTTGCGTGAGAAGCTGGCCGCACACCGGCGCTTGCGCGCGCGGTTGTCGGGGGCGTTCGACGGCGCGCTGGAAGAGCCCGTTCCGGAGCGCTTGCGCGCTGCCGCCGGCGCGGCGGGCCCGGCAAAGGTCGTGAACCTCGCCGAACACAAGGCGGCCCGGCAAAGATGGTCCGCGCGCGAGTGGGGCGCGATGGCGGCGAGCGTCGCGGCCGGCCTCCTCATCGGCGTTGGCGTCATGAACGCGCACGCGCCCTTGATTGCCGCCACCGACGACGGCTTGGTCGCGCGCGGCGCGCTGGCGAATGCCTTGGACGAACAACTTGCGTCTGACGAAGCCGGCTTGGTGCGCATTGGTTTGAGTTTTCGCGCGATCGACGGCGGCTACTGCCGCACGTTCGATCTGGTGCGCCGCGATACGGCCGGACTGGCGTGCCGCAGCGGCGATGGCTGGCGCATCGCGCTCACCGCAACGCACGCCAGCGGCGGCGAAGTCCGCATGGCTGGCGGCGCTGAAGAGGTGCTGGCTGCTGTCGACGCCAGAATCGCTGGCGAACCGCTCGATGCAGAGCGCGAGCGGCAAGCACGCGACGCAGGCTGGCAATAGGCATGGAGCGCCGGCGTCTTCGGCGAACGCCAGCGCTCCATCGGTTTAATACCGATAGTGATCCGGTTTGAACGGGCCGGCTTGGGGCACGCCGATATAATCAGCCTGCTCTTTGCTCAACTTGGTCAGCTTCACGCCGAGCTTTTCGAGATGCAGCGTGGCGACCTTCTCATCGAGGTGCTTCGGCAGCGTGTAGACTTGGTTCTTGTAGGCCGCGCCATTGGTCCAGAGTTCGATCTGCGCCAGCGTTTGGTTGGTGAACGACGCCGACATCACGAAGCTCGGGTGTCCCGTCGCGTTGCCGAGGTTCACGAGGCGACCTTCGCTCAAGACGATGATCTTCTTGCCGTCCGGGAATTCCACATGGTGGACCTGCGGCTTGATCTCGTCCCACTTGAAGTTCTTCAGGCCCGCGATCTGAATTTCGGAATCGAAGTGGCCGATATTGCAGACGATGGCGTTGTTTTTCATCGCCCGCATGTGATCGACGGTGATGACGTCCTTGTTGCCGGTCGCGGTGACGAAGATGTCGGCATGCGGCGCAGCATCCTCCATGGTGACGACCTGATAGCCTTCCATCGCCGCTTGCAGCGCGCAGATCGGATCGACTTCCGTCACCATCACGCGCGCGCCGCCTTGGCGCAACGACGCCGCCGAGCCCTTGCCGACGTCGCCGTAGCCGGCCACGACCGCAACCTTGCCCGAGAGCATCACGTCGGTGCCGCGGCGGATCGCGTCGACCAGCGATTCACGGCAGCCGTAGAGATTGTCGAACTTCGACTTGGTGACGCTGTCATTGACGTTGATGGCCGGGAACGGCAACTCGCCCTTCTTCGCCATCTCATAGAGACGATGCACGCCCGTCGTCGTCTCTTCCGACACGCCCTTCACCGACGCGCGGATCGCTTCGTAGAAGCCGGGCTTTTCTTTCAGGTACTTCTTGATCGTGGCGAACAGCGCTTGCTCTTCTTCATTCGAATGATGCTCGAGGAAGTCTGCGTCTTGCTCCGCCTTGGGGCCCATGACGCAGAGCAGCGTCGCATCGCCGCCGTCGTCGAGGATCATGTTGGCGTATTGACCGTTCGGCCATTGAAAGATGCGGTGGGTATAGTCCCAATACTCTTCCAGACTCTCGCCCTTCACCGCAAACACCGGCGTGCCCTTGGCGGCGATGGCGGCGGCGGCGTGATCTTGCGTCGAGAAGATGTTGCACGAAGCCCAGCGCACTTCAGCGCCCAGCGCCTGCAGCGTCTCGATCAGCACCGCGGTCTGGATCGTCATGTGCAAGGAGCCCGCGATGCGCGCGCCCTTCAGCGGCTGCTTCGGCCCGTACTCCTTGCGCACGGCCATCAGGCCCGGCATTTCGGTTTCGGCGATCTCGATTTCCTTGCGGCCCCAAGCGGCCAGGCTCATGTCCTTCACGACGTAATCAGTTGCGCTCATCGCGCGCCCTCCTTCGAAAGCGGCGAGCGTCGTTTTCCAATAGGAAAGCCCACCGAGCCTGGCGGCCACAGCCGTCGCAACGCTCCTCGGGAGGCGGGTGGGATGTAGCAAAGAAGCGGCGGCAAAGAAAGAGCCGCCGGTTGCCCGGCGGCTCGATCGTTTCAGCGCACGGTCCGGGGCCTAGGAACCCGAGCTCCAGCGGTCCAGCAGCTTCTTGGCGGCGTCGCGGCCGCCGATGCCGAAGGCGATCGCCACCGCCACCGCCACCGCGCCGAGGATCAGCCCGAACGCCAGCGTGATGATCTGCGGCGCCACGTTCATGAAGCTCAGGCCCATCGCCGCCGACAGCGCGATCACGCCCCAGCGTACGAAGGTGGAGATGATCTCGCTCGACGGCTTGCCGCCGCGCGCGGCCGCCGCCGCCAAGATGTTGGCGATCAGCACGCCGAAGGCGATGATCAAAGTGCCGAAGACGACGCTTCCGGCCAGCTGCAGCACGCTTTGCAGCATGCCGGCCATGGCCGCGAACTGGAGCAATTCCGCCGCCTGCACCGCCGCGAACAGCACGATGCTGATCAGGATGGCGAGGCCGATCATGCGCGAGGGCGGGAAGCCCGAAGTGTCGACGGTGTCGGCGCCGGGCGTCAGGTCCATCTTCTCACGGCCGACCCGCACCGGTTCGGCGTTGGCGATCGACGCGACGATGTCGTCGAACCCGATCGACTTCAGGCCCGCTTCCGTCAATGTCATCACCCAGCGGCCGATGACATAGGCGATGAAGACGATCAGGCCGGCGCCGATCACGCGCGGGATGGTGGCGAGAATTTCGCGCAGCATCGCCGTCGCCGGTTCGGAGATGGCGTTGATCCGCAGCGCTTCCAGCGCCGCGATCGACACAGGGATGATGATCAGCGTGAACACCAGAATGCCCAAGAGCCGGGAAAGACCCGGGCCGCGCGGCGTGTGCGTCAGCCCGGCGTCGACCAGGCGGCGGTCCAGCTCCACGGCTTCGACCAGCGCCTCGACCATGCGCCGCACGATGGTGGCGAGCGCAAAGCCGATGATGAAGATGAGGCCGGCGCCGACCAGGTTGGGCAGGAAGTCGAAGAAGCCCGAGACCATCCCGTTCAGCGGGTTGACCACCGGCGACGCCCAAGTCCCCAGCTGCTGCAGCGCCGTCATCAGGCCGAGCAGCCACACCAGCCAGTAGCCCACCTCGCCGATCCGCTCGCCGACGTCGGCGGCGGGCCGCGCGCCTTCAGGTCCTGCGCTGTCGCGGCGCGACAGGAACGGAATCTTGTCTACCGCCTGACCGATGGCCCACTTCACGGCCTTGGCGGCGAAGTGCGCGACAATGATGATGACGAGCGCGAGCAGGATCCGCGGACCCCACTCGACGAACCAGTTTTGAACCGCGTTATAGTCGATCACGGGCTGCCTCCCTCGCAAACGCGAACAAGCCTGCCTCCAATTGCCGCTCTCGCCGCGTCAAATCATAGGATTTGCACGCAGCAGGCGTGCGCGCGCCCTGCTGCGTCCGCGAAATTTTCCCGCCGTGCGCGTCGCCGCTGCGGCTAGTTCAACGCTTCGGGGAAACGCGGCAGCGAGTCGAAGTCCTCCTGCACGTGCTGGCGAATGACGCGGGCGTTATTCTCCGCCGCAATACGCTCGATCTTGTCCATCGACGCGAGCGTCTGGGCGGCATCGGTGTTGAAGCGCGGGATGGTGCGGCGCTCACGGCTCTCGGCCAGGTGATACATGTCGCCCGAGAGGATGACGGCGCCGGCGTTCTGCAGCCTGACGAGCAGCACCGCGTGGCCCGGCGTGTGCCCAGGGGCCTGGATGATGACGACGCTGCCGTCGCCGAACACATCGTAATTGCCCTCGCCTTCGATCAATTGCGTCGGGCGGCCTTCGAGCAGCGCGTACGACGCAAACTCCGGCCCGATACGCGCCTCGTCCCGGAACATCCAGTTGCGCTCGTCGACGTCGACGAGCCAGGTCGCGTCGGTGAAGATGGTGCTGTTGCCGGTGTGGTCGCCATGGCTGTGCGAGAGCGACACATAGTCGATGTCGGCGGGGGTCACGTTGATCTGGGCGAGCTGCGCCACCAGGGTCGTCGGCATCGTCACGTGCGCGCCCATACTCGGAATAGAGAGGCCTTCGGGCAGGTTGTGCACTTCATCGGGAAACCCTGTGTCCCAGATGAGATCGCCGTTGGGATGGCGGATCAGGTAGCACGGATCGACCAGGGTGCGCGCTTGGCCTTCGTACTCGCCATTCGAGCCGAACATGCCGACATTGGTGAACGTCGCGCGGCCGCAGTCCATCGCGTAGAGCTGCACCGCGGGGCCTTGCGGCGCTTGCTCGGTAGATTGTCCGCAGGCGGCGGCGAGCGCGCACAACGCCACAAATGACTTTTTCATCCCAGCTCTCCAGTGACTGCGGCGCGAGATTGGCGCGCGCGCCCGCCGCGTCAAGCCTTGACCGGCGGATTGCCCCGCCGTTGCTCAGCCGCCGCCCAGCACGGCGATGCAACGCGCGCGGTCTTCGCCCTCCAGCGGCGACGCAAGGTCGAAGCGCTGCAGCTGGTAGGCGCCTTCGCCGACCGGCATATACCGGATCGTGCGCTCGCGCTCGCCGTCACGCACGACGTAGGCGATTTCCTGCGTCGCGTCGCCGATTTCGCCCGCGTCGCGGCGCAACAGGACCATGCCATCGCGCATGCCGGCGGCGTAGGCGGGACCGCGCGGATTGACGCCCGTGATAACGTTGTCGTTGGCCTGCGTCGCCTGGATGTCGAAGCCGCGATGGAACCTTGGCAAGGTCTGCGTCACGATCGCGCCGCAGGGCGCGAGCGCGTCGGCCGGCAACAGAATCAACGCCCCGCGCTCCACATGCGTTTCCATATCGGCGCTGACGTCGAGGCCATGCGCTGCGGCGACTTCGGCGAAGACCGCCGGCCCCCGCGCCGCCGTCTCGGTGCGCGCGCGATCGCGCAAGGCGAACATGACATCGTCCATGTCGCGCCCGCGCGCGCGCAGGCGCGCATCCCACAGCAGCGCCAGCAGGCGGCCGCGCTGGTACGGCAGGTCCTTCACGGCGCTGTCATTCCAGAAGTCCGCCAGGATGCGGCTGTTCGGTTCAGTAACGGCAGGCGACTGCGCGTATGCGGCCAGCACCTGATTCAGGTTCGCCGCAAACGCCTCCGGCCCCCAGGCGCCTTCGCGGACCAGAAGACGCGCGGTGTAGAACTCGGTGAAGCCTTCGGAGAACCAATACCCCAGCGCCTCGTCCTCTTCGGCGAGGCCGCCGAGCCGGCCCGGGATCCATGTATGCATCGCCTCATGCGCCAGTGTGCGCAGGATGCCGTCGGGATCGCCGTTGGCGGTGGCGAAGAAGGCGAATGCGTCTTCCAGGCCGGTGCCGCCGATCGAGACATGCCCCGGACTCGGCGGCGTGAGCTGCACGACCGTCACGAGATATGGCGTCGACGGATCGCCCCAGAACCGGCGCTGACCGGCGATGATATCGTCGACACTCGCGACAAAGTCGGCGTCCTTGAAGTTCCACTCGCCGCGGATCGCCACGCGGATGTTGCGGTCCGCGGCGTGCAAGACGCGAAAGTCGCCGCCGACGGTGACGCTTTGGCCGACGCGATCGAGATTGGCGATGTCGTGTTGCAAGTCAGAGGCGAAGCTCCAGCCGCGCGGCAGATTGCGGGTGCGGATGCGCACCGGCGCCGACATGTCCTCGAGCGCCGGCTCAACAAGCGCGGTGTTGCCGATAAACTGGAAATAGGTCGGCTGCACGATTGGGCGATAGGGATTGCCCTGCTCGGTCGGCATCGGCTCGCCTTCAAAGTCCTGCACGATGCGGTAGCGCACGTGCAGGCGCGCGTTCGGGCGATGGCGCACGTCGCGCAGCCACGGGCTGTCGCCCGCCACGATCTCTCCGCCGGAAACAACCTCCAGATCCTGCACCACGCGCCAGAGGTCGGTTTCGCCGGCCCAGGTGTTCGGCAGCTTCAGCTGCGTCGCGGTTCCCGCGCCGGCGCGGAAGCGCAAGTCCACCTGGATGGCCTCCAGCGCGCCGTCGCGCAGCAGCGGCGTCAGCGTGTAGTCTACGCGCGCGTTTGGCGCCGCCGCGCCGAACAGCACCAGCGCACAGGCCGCACCGATCCAGGCAAACAATCGACGCATCGGATTTCCTCTTCGGCGCCGTCCCCAGCGCACGCTTCCGGTCTCAGATGCAGTAATAAAGGCAAATCGGGGGCAAGGGCGCCCGCGCCTATTCCTCTTCGTGGAATTTTGCGGCGACCAGCGCTTCCACGGCGGCCATCGCTTCGTCGGCCTGCGGCCCGCGCGTCTCGACCTCGATCTCGCTGCCGATGCCCGCGCCCAGCATCATCAGGTCCATCAGCGAGCGGGCGTCGGCTTCGTCTTCGTCGCGGCGCACGACGATGCGCGTGGACTCGTAGCCCAACGCCAGCTCCGCCAGCTTGCGCGAGGCGCGCGCGTGCAGGCCGCGCTTGTTGACGATCAGGAGCGTGCGCTTGACGGACATGCCGCCCCTTATCAGACCGCGCCGCCAGCCAACTCCACCGACGCGACGCGAATATAGCGCCGTCCGGCTTCCTGCGCAGCCAAGGCGGCTTCGGCGAGGCTCATGTTGTCGCGGACCTCGGCGAGCTTGATCAGCATCGGCAAGTTCACGCCGGCGATCACTTCGGTCTTCACCTGGTTGATCACCGAGATGGCGAGGTTCGACGGGGTGCCGCCGAACATGTCGGTCAGGATGACGACGCCATCGCCGCGGTCGACGGCGCGCACGGCGTCCATGATGTCGTTGCGCCGCTCTTCCATGTTGTCATGCGGCCCGATGGCCACCGCCCGCATCAAATCCTGTGGGCCAAGCACGTGCTCGGCCGCTGCGACGAACTCGTCCGCCAAGCGGCCGTGAGACACCACGACGACGCCGATCATGCCGTACTCCCGCCACCCGCCTGGGGCGCCTGCAAAGGCCGCCGAACATACAGCCTCGCGCCTGCAAAAAAAGCGAAACCGTCATGGAGATTACAGTTTTCGGCGCGCTTCACGGCGGCGTTACCCCGTCACCTGGGGAAGCTCAACAATGAACCGGGCGCCGGCGTTGGCGCCACCCGGTCCGGGGACATTCTGCGCGTAGATCCGGCCATTGAACGCGGTCACGATTTGGCGCGCGATCGAGAGCCCGAGGCCTGAGTTGCCGCCGAACGCCGCGCCCTTGGGGCGCTGGGTGTAGAAACGCTCAAACACGGTCTCGAGGTTTTCGGGTGGGATCCCCGGGCCCTCGTCTTCAACCACGGCGCGCACGAAGGCGCCCTCCTTGCTGCGCGCCACTTCCATCCAGACAGTGACGCGTCCATTCGGCGGACTGAAGGAGCGCGCATTGTCGATGAGATTTCGGAACACTTGCCCGAGCGGGCCGCTGTGGCCCAGCACGAACAGGCCCTCCGGCTTCGGTCCGCGGAACACGACAGCGATATGGCTTGCATCGTCTTCCGGCGGCGCATACGCGCGCGCCAACTCGTAGAGCAGCGCGCCGAGATCGACCTTCACTGGGTCGGCGCGCGCGGTTTCCGCTTCGATGCGGCTCGCGCGCGCGATGTCGGTCACGAGGCGGTCGAGCCGCTGCACGTCCTGCGCAACGATGGCCAGCATTTGGCCCAGCCGTTCCTGATCGCGCGCGGCTTGCGCAGCTTCCACCGCAGACTTTATCGAAGCCAACGGGTTCTTGATCTCGTGACTGACGTCGGCGGCGAAGCGTTCGTTGGCGTCGATGCGGTCGGCGAGCGCTCCGGTCATGGCCTCAAGCGAATGCGCCAGGGCGCCGATCTCGTCCTTGCGCTTGGCGACGTCGCCGAGCTTGAGACGCGTCGCCCCCGAGAGGCGCAGACTGTCCGCGGCAAGCGCCAAACGCCGCAGCGGGCGCGCGATGAAGAGCGCCAACAAGAGCGAAGAGAGCAGCACCACGACGGTGGCGCCGAGGATGAACGGCATCATGCCGGCCCGTTCGGCCACCAGGATGCGCTCCACGTCGGCGCTCTCCAGCGTCACCGTGGCCACCACGGCGTGGACGCGCCGAATCGGCAGCGTCACCGAGACGACGCGCTCGCCGCGCTCATTGAGCCGCTCGCCCAGGGCAATTTCACCGCGCATGGCGCGCGCGCGTTCGGCGTCCAGGGTTATGGTCGGGCGCCACGGCGTTAGCCGCAGATATTCGACGCGCTCGGCCGCGCGCTCGATCGCGCCGGTGACGCCGGTCGGCGCGTCGGGATCGATCCGCACCTCGTCACGGCGATCGAACAGGATGTCGCTGTCGGCGATGGTGGCGCCGTCGGGATCGAACACACGCACGCGCGCGGGCCCGACGCCGCCCTGCGCGCCTTCCGCAATCGGGGCGAGAATGCGCAGCAAGACGGCGTTGACCGCCGTCGGGTTCGCATAGGGATAAGGATCGCCTTCGACCGTGCCGGTCTCGATCAGAAGGTTGGTGATCAGCTCGCCCTGCGTGCGCAGATTGCGGAACTGTGCATCGATCAGCCCGGCGCGAAACTCCGCCGCCAGCAGCACGCCCAAGACGAGCACCAGCAGGCCGGCGAAGTTCCAGATGAAGATGACGCGGGCGATGCGCGAGCGCGCGAACGCCCGAAAGCCGTCAGCTTTCGTTGTACCGGTAGCCGACCCCGTAGAGGGTCTCGATCGCGTCGAAGTCGCCGTCGATGTCGCGGAACTTCTTGCGGAGCCTCTTGATGTGGCTGTCGATGGTTCTGTCGTCGACATAGACCTGATCGTCATACGCCGCGTCCATCAATTGGTCGCGGCTTTTCACGTAACCCGGGCGCTGGGCCAGCGCCTGGAGGATGAGGAATTCCGTCACCGTGAGGCGCACCTGGTCGCCCTTCCAGGTGCAGGCGTGACGGTTAGGATCGAGCACGAGTTCGCCGCGCACGATCGGCTTCTTGTCGTTGGCCTCCCCGCCTGGCGTTCCAGCGCGCGTGCGGCGCAGCAGCGCCTTCACCCGCTCCGACAGCAAGCGTTGGGAAAATGGCTTCTTGATGTAATCGTCGGCGCCGACATTGAAGCCGACCACCTCGTCCATTTCGTCGTCCTTGGAGGTGAGGAAAATGACCGGGAGGTTCGAGTTCTGGCGAAGGCGGCGCAGCACCTCGACGCCGTCCATGCGCGGCATCTTGATGTCCAGGATGGCGATGTCCGGCGGGGTTTCCGCCAGCGCCGCCAACGCCGTGGCGCCGTCCGTATAGGTGCGCACGGTGTAGCCCTCCCCCTCGAAGAAGACCTTCAGCGAGGCGAGGATGTTCTCGTCGTCATCGACAAGGGCGAGCGTGGGCATGGAAAGTGGCGGATCCTGACTTTACCGTAATGAACTGGTACGGCCTTCTTAGCCGTCTATGAGCGGGGACGCTAGCTGGGGCGTTTCACAGGCTCGTGTGAAGAGAAGCCTCAGGGGCCGATTGGGGCATACCCTACGAAACGGATCGATGCTCATGTTTTGGCGGGGACTGTTTGGGTTTGCGGCGCTTTGGAACCTGGCGGTGGGCGGGGCCATGCTGGCCGCACCGGCGCGCGTGGCCGAACAGCTGCAGATTTCGGGCGCGGGCGGGCCGTTTGCGATTTCGATGGCGGGATTGCTGATCGCCGTCTTTGGCGTGGGTTACGCCTTGGTCTCCGCCGCGCCGACGAAGCACAGGGGCATCGTCTGGCTCGGCATCATCAGCAAGGTCGGCGCCGCCGCGCTGGCAGCGCTTCAGTTCAGCGCCGGCGCCATCCCGTTCAACACGTTCGCACTTGGCATGAGCGATCTCGTCTTTGCGGCGTTCTTTGCGCTCTTCCTATGGAGCGCCGGCGTCTCTGTCGGCGCAGCGTCGCCACCGCGCCGATGAGAACGGCCAATCTTGCAGCGAGTCCGTCCCACGGAATCGGCGGAGCGCGGAAACCGTCGTTCAAGCCAAAGACGACGTGCTGCACGAGCCCGCGCTCGTCGCAGTGCGGCAGGTAGCCACGCGACCTCCAGCCACCAGCCATCGCCCTATTCTGTCGAACTTTCACCTGAACGCATCCAGTGCGCCGGCGAGGACGCCGGCGCTCCATACATGCTCGATCTTGCCCGCCATCAGTGCGCCGCCCCCCACGTCGCGCCTGCCTTCGCCTCCACGGTCAGCGGCACGGAGAGCGATGCTGCCGGCATGGGCGCGGCTTCCATCACGTCTTTCGCGAGTTTGCAGAGTGCATCCGCCTCCTCCTTCGGCGCTTCGAACACCAGTTCATCGTGCACCTGCAGCAACATGCGCGATTTCAGCTTGGCCTTCTCCAATGCGGGCGGCAGGCGCACCATGGCGCGGCGGATGATGTCGGCGGCGGCGCCTTGCAGCGGCGCGTTGATGGATTGGCGTTCACCGAAAGCGCGTTCTTGTGGGTTCTTCGACTGAATGCCTTTGACCCAGATGCGGCGGCCAAAGATGGTCTTCACGTAGCCATTGGCGCGCGCGAACGTCTTGGTGGCTTCCATGTAATCGCGGATGCCCGGGAAGCGTTCGAAATACTTCTTGATATAGGCGGCCGCTTCCTCGCGCTCGATGCCGAGATTGCGCGCCAGACCGAAGGCGCTGATGCCGTAGATAATGCCGAAATTGATCGCCTTGGCGTTGTTGCGGACTTCCTTCGGCATGCCCTCCACCGGCACGCCAAACATCTCTGACGCCGTGCGCGCATGAATGTCGACGCCATCGGCGAACGCCTGCTTCAGCTGCGGGATGTCCGCGACGTGCGCGAGCAAGCGAAGCTCGATCTGCGAATAGTCCGCGGAGACCAGCACGGCGCCCTTCTCCGGAATGAACGCCTCGCGGATGCGCCGGCCTTCCTCGGTGCGGATCGGAATGTTCTGTAAATTTGGATCGTTCGAAGCGAGGCGGCCCGTCGTGCTCGCGGCGAGCGCGTAGGTGGTGTGCACGCGCTTGGTTCTCGGGTTCACCGCCGCCTGCAGCGCTTCGGTGTAGGTCGAGCGCAGCTTGGATAGCTGGCGCCACTCCAGCACCTTGGCGGGGAGATCGTGCTGCTCGGCCAGTTCATCGAGGATTGCAGCGTCGGTCGACCACGCGCCGGTCTTTGTCTTCGAACCGCCCGGCAGCTTCAATTCGTCGAACAGAATTTCGCCGAGCTGTTTCGGAGAGCCGATGTTGAATTCACGCCCGGCCAGCCCATACGCCTCGGCCTCGTATTGCAGCATGCGCTGCGCGAAATCGCCGGAGAGGCGCGACAGCATCTGCGGATCGATCTTGATCCCTTCGCGCTCCATCGCCGCCAGCACCGCCGGCAACGGCCGCTCCAACGTTTCATAGACCGTGATCAGGCGATTGGCGGCAAGCTCGGGCTTGAGCTTGCGATAGAGGCGCAGCGCCGCGTCGGCGTACTCGCACGAATAGGCGCCCGCGCGCTCCACGGGCACGAGATCGAAACTCTGTTGCGTCTTACCCTTGCCCGCAACCTCGGCATACGGCGTCAGTCCGTGGCCGAGGTGTTTCTCGATGAGAGAGGTCTTGTCGTGATCGTCGAGCCCGCCATAGAGCGCGTACGAGATCAGCATCGGGTCTTCGATCGGCGCGAGCGCAATGCCGTACTTGGCGAAGAGGGCGATGTCCCACTTGACGTTGAGGCCGACCTTGTTGACGGCGGCGTCTTCCAGCAGCGGCCTCAGCGCCGCCAGCGCGGCGGCAAGCGGGATTTGCACTTCACCTCCTCCCCCTTCTTGCGGGGAGGAGGCCGGGAGGTGGGGGGCGTGCAGGCGATCAGGCGCCTGCGCGGTTGCATCGCCCCCCCACCCCTGCCCCTCCCCCGCAGGGGGGGAGGGGATCTCACTTGCAAACAATTCGCCGGCGCGCGGATCGGCGGCGCGGTGGCCGAGCGGGATATAGACCGCATCGTTGGCGCCCAGCGACAGCGCCACGCCAACGAGCTCGGCGCGCGACGCATCGAACGAATCCGCCTCCGTGTCGATGCCGACGGCGCCGGCCATGCGCGCGCGCGCGACGTACGCTTCGAGCGCGGCGAGATCGCGGACGATCTTGTACTGCTCACGCTTGAATTCGGTTTCGACCGTTTCGATGACCGGACCGGAAGACGGCGCACCCGCTTCCGTTGTCGCGGTTGCGGCGGCGGGCGCGCTTGCGGCCGCGTACTGGGCCACGATCTGCACGCCTTTTTCCTTGGCGAAGTGCTCGCGCACGCGCCGGCCCAGGGTGCGGAACTCCATAGCGTCAATGAATTGCAGCAGCGTGGTCGGCTCGGGGTCGCGCACCGCGAAGCTCTCCCACTTCTCCTCCACCGGCACGTCATCCTTCAGCGTGACGAGTTCGCGCGAGAGCCGGATCTGATCGGCGAAATTGATCAACGTCTCGCGCCGCTTCTGCTGCTTGATCTCGTTGGCGCGCTCGAGAATGGCGTCGAGCGACCCGAACGTGGCGATGAGTTCCGCCGCCGTCTTCGGGCCAATGCCTGGCGCGCCGGGCACATTGTCGGTCGAGTCGCCGATCAGCGCCTGCGCGTCGATCACCTTGTCCGGGCCGACGCCGAACTTCTCCATCACCGCCTCTGGGCCGAGGATGCGGTTCTTCATCGGATCGTACAGCTGGATGATTCCATCGACGATCAGCTGCATCAAGTCCTTGTCCGAGGAGACGATGCGCACGCTGGCGCCCGCGCCTGCGGCTTGGCGCGCATAGGTGGCGATCAGGTCGTCCGCTTCGTAGCCACCCATCTCGATGCACGGCACGTTGAACGCGCGCGTCGCATCGCGGATCAGCGGAAATTGCGGCACCAAGTCTTCCGGCGCGGGCGGGCGATGCGCCTTGTAATCGGGAAAGAGCTGATTGCGGAACGTGACTTCGCTCTTGTCGAAGATCACCGCCAAGTGCGTCGGCGCCTCGGCGCCTTTCATCTCCTCCAGAAACTTCCAGAGCATGTTGCAATAGCCGGCGACGGCGCCGACCGAGAGCCCGTCGCTCGCGCGCGTCAGCGGCGGCAGCGCGTGATAGGCCCGGAAAATGTAGGCGGAGCCGTCGATCAGGTAGAGCCGCGGGGCGTCTTTCTTGGCCACGTTATTGTCCTAGCTCGCCGCGCACGGCGGCGCGGAAAAGGGCGTTGCTGCGGTCGATCAGGTCTGGGTCCGGCTCCGGCGCGCGGCCCTTGGCGCTCATACCCCAGGCCGCCTGCTCCTCTATGTAGGCGTCGAGCGCCGCAATACGCGCGCCCTCTCCCACTTCGGCGGACGAACGCTTCGCGTCGCGCAGGCGTTCGAGCGCCGCCGCCGCATCTCCGGGCAGCGACACCCCGGCCAGCAAGCTGGGCAAGTCCATCGGCGGCGCATCGGCGCGCTCGCGCAGCCATTGCAGCGCGATGGCTGGGCGCACGACGTAGAAATACTTCTTCAAATTCACCTGCGACCGGCCCTCGATATGGCGGCTCCGTTGCGAGGAGAGCAGACCGTAATAATGGTGCGCATCCGCGTAAGCGCTGCGCCAAGCGCGCGCGACCGGCGTCAGCGCGTCCACGAACCCAGGCGCCGTCAGGTACACCAGCGGAGACGCCAGCCATTCCTGCACCACGCTGTTGCCCTTGATCATCAGCCGCAGCGCCTTGGAGAGATCCCATCCGTTGACATCGTACAGCCCTTCGATGGGCGTTTCGATCACGTCGCGCGGCTGTTCCAGAGAAAGGTACGCATCTTCGCTGCGCACGTAGAGAAAGCGCGCATCGAAGTCCGAATCCGGGGAGTGAAACCCCCAAGCGCGGCTCCCGCTCTCCACTGCGAGCAACAGGCGCACGTCGTGCGCGCGCGAAATATCGGCGAGCCGTCGCATCACCTCAGCACGGGCCGAATCTGGCAGGACCTCGGACATCCGCCGGGATATAGGAGATTGCGGCGCGCGCGTCTCTAGGCGGGCGGCGGCGGCGCGCGGGTCTTGGCCAGGTAGTTTTCGCGCAGCGTAATGACGATGGTCGAACCAATGACGATGGCCGCGCCGAGCAAGGTCCAGCCGTCAAGCACTTCGTGGAAAATCAGCAGCCCGGCCAGCGCGGTCAACGGCAGACGGATGTAGTCCATCGTCGCCATCAAGGAGGCCTCGCCGGCCGCCAGGCCGCGGGTGAAGAACGTTTGCGCCAGCACGCCTGAGACGGAGAGCACCGCGAAGATCGCCGCGTCCTCCCAGCCTGGCGTGCGCCAACCCATCAGCGCCAGCGGAAAACCGATCAGTGTCGTCGCCGCATTCATCCACAACACGAGCGACAACGTGGAATGGTCGCGCGAAAGGTCCTTCACCGTGACGATCGTGTAGGCCAGCAGCATGGCCGAGCCGAGCGCAGCCAGGGCGCCGACGTTGAACTGCATCTCCGCCGGCCGCACCATCACGAGCACGCCAATGAAGCCGACGACGATCGCACTCTGGCGCCAGATTCCGACTTTCTCCTTCAACAGCAGGATCGCCAGCAGCACGACGAACAGCGAGCGCGCGAACGACAGCGACTGCGCCGTGGCTAACGGTAAGTGTGCAAAGGCGTAGAAACCAAGCAACATGCCCGCCGCCGAACCGATGCAGCGGCGCGCCATCACCCAGGGCCGCGGCGTCGCCCACACGCCCGGGCCCGCGCGCAGCATGATCGGCGTCAGCAGGACAACGCCCGCCAGACAGCGGAAGAAGATCATCTGCGTCTCGGCGTAGCCGCTCTGCGCCAGCAGCTTGATGCAGGTCGCCATCACCGTGAACGCCACCGCCGAAGCGAGCATCCACAAGGCGCCGCGCGCGTTCGCGGACAGCGTTTGCGAGGTATGCGCGACGGTCATGAACGCGGCGGTCGTGCGCGCTCATGTGCGATGCGTCAAGCGGGGGGGCCGAACAGTTTGTTGTACTCGGGCGGATTGCCGCGGCGCTCCCAGAGTTTGCCGGAATCTCCCGTGCGCAGGAATTCTTCCGCCGCTTCGCGCGCGCCGGCCATGGCGGCGTTGAAAATGGATGTCGCGGCGGAAATGCGCTTGACGCCGATGGCGGCGAGCTCGTCGGCGGTTGGCACGCCGGGCATCGCCATCACGTTGAGCGGCAGCCCCGCGCCTTCCGCGATCGGTGCAATGTCCTCGCGTCTAGCAACGCCCGGCACGAAGAGGCCGCTCGCGCCGGCCGCCTTGATCGCGCGTGCGCGGCGGAGAATCTCCGCGATAGCTTCCTCCGGCGGCGCGAGCTTTTTCAGCAGCACGTCAGTGCGCGCGTTGATGAAGAGCTTCACGCCTTCGCGTTCGGCGACGGCGCGGATCGCTTCGATCTTCGCCAGATGCAGTTCGTGCGGCTGCTTGCCGTCTTCGAGATTGATGCCGACGGCGCCCGCGACGATCAGCGCGCGCACGTTCTCGGCGGCCTGTTTCGGATCATCGGAATAGCCGCCTTCCGCATCGCACGTGATCGGCAGCGGGATGACGCGCGCAATCTCCTCGATCACGGTGACGAGCTTGGCCGGCGGAAAGTGGTGCCCGTCGGCGAAGCCATGCGCCCAGGCGACCGCCGCGCTCGATGTGGCGATCGCCTTGGCGCCGGCGTCGGCGACAATGCGCGCCGAGGCGACGTCCCAGGCATTGGGAAGAATGAGCAGGCTCTGGTGCAGATCGTGGAACGTCTGCGCGTCTTGCGGGCGTGCGGGCATGGGAGGTCCCTCCTTGGTTCGGAGAGATGTTCTAGCCACTGGAGCGCGCTCATGCGCGCCGAAAACGGACTCGCAGCACTACAAGCGCGTGGAACGCCTCAGTGGCCGCCGTCCGCGCCTTCGGCGAGCACGAAGCGGCGGTCGCAATAGCCGCACTCGACGAAGTCTTCTTCGCCCATTTCGTAATAGACGACCGGATGGCCGAGCGGCCCGCCGCCGCCGTCGCACTTCACGCGCCGTGAGGTCACCGTGATCACCTCCGGCGCGGGCAGCGCATCGGGATCGCCGGGCGTCGCTTGATCGGTCCGTGGATTGTCGCGCAGCTTGGTCATTTCTCGGCCAGCGGGTTGAAGCGGATCGGCGAGGCTCGTACCTAGAGCGCATCGCGCGCCCGTGCAATGCGGGCCTCCCCGGACGCCCCATGCTTTCTCCAAACCAGCCGCCGCCGGAGTTCGCCATCGAGGCCCGGGGCCTCGACAAGACCTACCGCGCCCAGGGCAAGGGCCAGCCCACGCACGCGCTCAAGACGGTCGATCTCGCCATTCCGCGCGGCTCGTTCTTCGGCCTGCTCGGACCCAACGGCGCCGGCAAGTCGACCTTCATCAACATTCTGGGCGGGTTGGTGGTGAAGAGCGGCGGCTCCGCCTCGATTTGGGGCCACGACATCGACGCCGATCCGATGAACGCGCGCGGCGCCATCGGCATCGTGCCGCAAGAACTGAACATGGACCCGTTCTTTTCGCCGGGCGAAGCCTTGGAAATCCAAGCCGGCTATTATGGCGTGCCAAAGAGCGAGCGGAAGACGGAAGAGATTCTGAAAGCCGTGGGACTTTGGGAGAAGCGCGACGCCTATGCGCGCACGCTTTCCGGCGGCATGAAGCGGCGCCTGCTGGTGGCGAAGGCGATGGTGCATTCGCCGCCGGTGCTGGTGCTTGACGAGCCGACGGCGGGCGTGGATGTCGAACTGCGGCGTCAGCTCTGGGACTACGTCCGCGCGCTGCATGCGAGCGGCGTGACAATCGTGCTGACGACGCACTACCTGGAAGAGGCGCAGGCGTTGTGCGACACCATCGCCATCATCAATCATGGCAATGTGATCGCCTGCGAACCGACGCACAAACTGATCTCCCGGCTGGATCAAAAGACGCTGGTTGTCACGCCGCAGGCGCCGCTAACGCCGCCGCTCAGAGGCTTTGAGGATCTCGTGTTCGCGATGAAGCCCTCGGGCGCGTTCACCCTCACCTACAAGACCAGCGAGCACAGCGTCGAAGAATTGCTCGACCGCATCCGCGCCGCCGGGGTGGCGATCAAGGATCTGTCGATCGAAGAACCGGACTTGGAAGACGTGTTCGTGGAGCTCACGGCGTGAAATACGTCAATCTCGGCCGCACCGGCCTCAAGGTGTCGCGGATCTGTCTCGGCACGATGGCGTTCGCAGACGCCACGCGCGGCTTTCACCCGTGGGCGCTCAGCGAAGAGGCCGCCCAGCCAATCTACAAGCGCGCCTTCGAAGCCGGCATCAACTTCTACGACACCGCCAACGTCTACTCCGCCGGCACCAGCGAGGAATTCCTCGGCCGCGCCGTGAAGAAGTACGCCAAACGCGACGAGATCGTCATCGCCACCAAGGTTCACGGCGAGATGCGCGCCGGCGATCCGAACGGCAAGGGCCTCTCGCGCAAGCACATCCTCGGCGAAATCGACGCCAGCCTGAAGCGGCTCGGCACGGACTACGTCGACCTCTACCAGATCCACCGCCTCGATCCGGAAACGCCGATCGAAGAGACGCTCGACGCGCTGCATGACGTCGTGAAGGCCGGCAAAGCGCGCTACATCGGCGCGTCGTCGATGTGGGCGTGGCAATTCATGCAAGCGCTTGCACTGCAGAGCGCGCGCGGCTGGACGCGCTTTGTGTCGATGCAGAACCACCTCAATCTGCTCTACCGCGAAGAAGAGCGCGAGATGCTGCCGCTTTGCATCGATCAGGGCGTCGGCGTGATCCCGTGGTCGCCGCTGGCGCGCGGGCGGCTGGCGCGGCCGGCGGATGCGAAGACGGAGCGCAGCGAAAGCGATCGCTTCGGCCAGTATCTCTACCGCAAGACCGCGGACGCCGACGCGCAGGTGATCGAGCGCGTCGCCGAGATCGCCGCGGCGCGCGGCGTCTCGCGCGGGCAAGTCGCGCTTGCGTGGCACTTTGCCAAGCCGGGCGTGACGGCGCCCATCGTCGGCGCCACCAAGATCGCGCAGCTCGACGAGGCGATCGCCGCCGTGGATATCGCCCTGACGGACGACGAGGTGAAACGCCTGGAAGAGCCCTACGTCCCGCATCCGGTGGCCGGGTTTGCCTAACGGCGGCGCGCGCTACCGCAAGGACGGCATTGCATCTAGCGCGCGTTGAGCGAGGCCGGCGCCACACGCGCGGCCGATGCGCCGCCTTGCGCCGTTCGCGCGTGCAACACATTGTGCGGCGATGACGGGGGCGGCGCCGGGACAGGATGGTAAACGCGCAGACATTCAAGGTCTGCGCGCGATCGCCGTGCTGTCGGTGGTCGCCTTCCACATGCACAGCGGCTGGCTGCCCGGCGGCTTTGTCGGCGTCGACATCTTCTTCGTCATCTCCGGCTTTCTGATCACCGGCATCCTGCTGCGCGAGCTTGAGCGCGAGCGCATGTCCATCGCCGGGTTCTACTATCGCCGCATCCGCCGCATCTTTCCCGCGCTCTTCGTCATGCTGGCGTTTGTACTGGCCGCCGGCGCACTGATCCTAGCGCCGCCGGATTTCGCCGAGTTGGCGCGCACCGCGGTCTCGACCGTGTTCTTCGTGTCGAACTTCGACTTCTACACCTTGTCTGGCTATTTCGACGGCCCGGCGGCGGACAAGCCACTGCTGCACACCTGGTCGCTGGCGGTCGAGGAGCAATTCTACATACTCTTTCCGCTGCTGCTGGCGTTCGTCTGCCGTTTCATGCGCCGCTGGCTAGGTCCGCTCCTGATCGCCGGCACGCTGGGAGCGTTTGCGCTAAGCGTCTGGGGCGCGCTCGAGCATCGCACGGCGGCATTCTATCTGACGCCCTTCCGCGCCTTCGAGCTGGCCATCGGCGCCCTGGCCGCGCTCTACGGCCCGAGGCTGCGCCTGACGCAAGTCACCCGCGACGCGCTTTCCCTGGCCGGCGCCGCGCTGATGGCGGCGAGTTTCGTCTTCTTCAACGGCGCCACGCCCTTCCCCGGCCTCGCCGCGCTCGCGCCGTGCGCCGGCGCTGGACTTGTGATCGTGGCGGGGATCAACGGCGCGTCGGCGTTCGGGCGCGCGATCAGCCTGCCGGCGTTTACGTTCTTCGGCGCGATCTCCTATTCGCTCTATCTGTGGCACTGGCCCGCCCTCGCGCTCGGCCGTCACTACTTCTTTGGCGAGCCCCCGCTTTGGGTGAACGCGCTGCTGATCGCCGCCGCGATCTGCGCCGCCTGGCTCTCGTGGCGCTTCGTCGAGGAACCAATCCTGCGCGCGCCGATGAAGCGCGTCAGCGTGTTTGCGTGGGGCGGCGGCGCGATCGCCGCCACGGCCGCCGTCGCCGGCGCGATCTATCTGGCCGACGGTTTTCCCGAGCGCTTCTCGCCGCGCGCGCGTGCGTTGTTTGCAGCCGCCGAGGATTACAATCGCGACCGCGACCATTGCCACGGACCGATGGATCACGAGATCGCCTACGAGAACAATTGTCTGTTCGGCGCGCGCGACGCGACGCCGCACGTGGCCGTTTGGAGCGACAGCGCCGGCGCCGAACTGGTGGTGGCGCTCGGCGAGGCGCTGGCGGCGCGCGGCCAGTCCGCGATCGAGATTTCGGCGTCGGCGTGCCCGCCCGTCCTCGGCTATGCGCTCACCGATGAAACGCCGACCTGCATCGCCCACAACGACAGCACTTTGGCGCATCTTCTGGCCGACGCCCGGATCACCACGGTCGTCCTCGCGCTCAACGTGGCGCGCTATCCGCAGACAGACCAGCTGTTCGCGGCGCTCGATCGCAGCGTCCGCGCGCTCCGCGCGGGCGGCAAGACGGTCATCCTCGCCTATCCTGCGCCCAATCCGTGGGGCGATCCGCCGCGCGAACTCGGTCTGCGCGCCGCGCGCGGGGCGCCGATCGAGACCGCAGGCGTTTTGCTGAGCGACTATCGCGCCGACAACGCTCAAGCGATCGCCTACTACGACCAGCTCGTGCAGCGCACCGGCGCCATCGCGTTTCGCCCCGCCGACGCTGTCTGCACCGCCAGCCTGTGTCCGCTCTATCGCCCCGATTGGGGCGTGCTCTACTTCAACGGCAATCACCTGAGCGTCACCGGCGCGCGCCTAGCGCTGACAAGCTTCCCCTTCGAGGCCCTGCCGCCAGGGTGACGCGCCGAGGAGGACCCGCCACCGTCTTGACGCCCCGGCGAGTGGCGATCACCGTGCGGCTCCGCCATGAGGCAAGACCATGTGCCGCAATATCAAGACTCTGTTCAACTTCGAGCCGCCCGCGACGGACGCGGAGATCCGCGACGCGTCGCTGCAATTCGTGCGCAAGCTCTCCGGCTACAACGCCCCGTCCAAAGCGAACGAAGCGGCGTTCAACGCGGCCATCGATGAGGTGTTCGCCGCCGCCAAGCGGATGCTGACCGCGCTCGAAACCGCCGCTCCGCCGAAAGACCGCGAGGTCGAAGCCGCGAAAGCGAAGGCACGCTCTGCCGAACGCTTCGGCAGACGCGCCGAGGCGTAGGCCGCCCGCCGCCAGCCCCTAACGCTGGCTTGGGCGCCTGCCGGTCCAGCGCTTCGTCGCGGGGCTTACGGCGTTTGCCTGGCTCCCCAAAATCGCCGGCAGCGCGTGAAGACGAAAACGGCCGGCGCTGCGCAGACACGCGCGCACAGGCCTAGAGCACACAAACGCGATACTCAGCCCCCTCGGTGGCGGGGCCTGCGGCGGTTTGCCGGAACACCCACCAGATGGCGATGCGGTCGTCACATCCGTCGCCGCGCTCCGGAATCGTATTCGCGCGCCGAAGTGCGGTGATGCAGTATTTGAGCTCGCCCGTGGGCAGCGCGAACCAGTACTCGTCACCCGTCACGCGTTCGCTCGCGGGTTCGCGCCGCGTGAGCGCGCGATAAGCGTCAGCGTCGGGCGGCGGCGCAATGCGCGCCCAACGTGGGCTATCGCGAGGTTCCGCCCCGCAAAAACCGGACACGGTCTCATTCCGGACGGCCTGAACCAACGCACAACCCGACAGCGCGCCGATGCCAAGCACCGCCACCACAATGAGAACCAACCGCACGAACGTCTCCCCTCCCACAAGAACTATAGCGTACACCGCGCGTGCGCCTTCGCTTTCCCGCCCACGCTCACGCACTCGTGCGGTTGCCGCTAGGCGAGCACACCCAAGGCGGCGAGCAGCGCCCAGACTGTCATCACGATGAGGATGAGCGAGCCGACCGTCCACAACGTCGCGCGCAGATCATGCGTCTGCGCCGAAAGGTAGGCCCCGAAGTGGAGCAGGCGCGACACGACGTAGCCGTAGAGCAACGCCTGCGCCCAGATCAGCGGCGGGGCCGCCAACACAAACAGAAACCCGGCCGCCAGAAAGTACGGCAGGTTCTCGAGGTCGTTCATTTGGATGCGGCGAATGCGCTCGACACGCTCGTTGGGCTCGAGCTGCTTTGGATCGGGGTGAGGATTGAGCGGGGTCTTGCGTAGATCTTCCGGCGCGCGAAAGCCGCCCTTCACCTCTAGCATGCGCGCTACCGTCAGCCACGACATGCTCACGGCCTTCAGGATCATGATCGCCGCAGCGATCATATAGGTCGCGAATAGCGGATCGCGGGCGCTGACTTCAATCATCGCGGGCCTCCCTTTTTTGGACTAGGCGCCGAGTCAGTCCATCTGCGCAAACGAAAACGGCCGGCGCTTCGCGCGCCGGCCGCCTCGACAACCTCTCCAAGGATCGCTTGGCGGTTATGACTTCGTCAGTGACGGCGGACGGCTTAGCGGCCGCCCATCACTTGGGCCTTCATCACGGCCGACTGGCGGAACGCCAGCTTCTTCGACGCCTTGATCTTTACCGGCTCGCCCGTTTGCGGGTTGCGGCCCATGCGGGCCTTGCGGTGGCGAACCATGACCATGCCGATGTCGCCGATCTTCACCTTCGCGCCCTTCAGCACGTAGGCCTTCACGACGTCGGTGTAGCCTTCGACCATCGCCTTGGCTTCCGACTTCTTGACGCCGAGATGATCGGCGACCGACTGGAGCAGAGCGCTCGCGGTGACCGTCTTGCCGGCGGTGGCGGTGACCTTCACGGCCTTCGGGGCCGGAGCCGCCTTCTTCGCCGCCTTCTTACGGGCCGGCGCCTTCTTCGTCGCTTTCTTCGCTGCCTTGCGGGCCATCTTGCATTCCCCTCTTCAAAGGTTGTCGTGTGTTAAACTCAACGAAATCGCCTTTAATTCCGGGCTCTTTGCGGCCCGCCTCGCCGGCGACGTGCTGAGTGATGCCACTCATTTCTTGATGGAGCGTGACCACGCTTCTCCCGAAAAGCGCCGAAAACCCGCTAAAAACGCGGATTTCGGCGCTATCGCCGCAAATCCCTGGCAAATCGCGCCGAGAGTCGCAACGCAAAAAAGCTGATTTGATGCGGTTTCCGCGACAATATGCACAGCGGCGTGTTCCCAGACACGCCGCTTTCCTTTGAAAATCGCCGTTTTTGGCGGCGCGCCCTAGCGCAGACCCATCCGAATCGCGCCGTCGAGGCGCACGTCCTCGCCGTTGAAGTACGGATTGCGAATCATTTCGAGGGCGAGAGATGCATATTCTTCGGGGTTTCCGAGCCGCTTCGGGAACGGGACGCTTGCCGCGAGGGCCTCTTTCACTTTCTGGGGCGCGCCCAGCATCAGCGGCGTTTCGAAGATGCCCGGCAGGATCGTGTTGATGCGAATCCCCTCGCCCGAGAGATCGCGCGCGATCGGCAGCGTCATGCCGACGACGCCGCCCTTCGAGGCCGAATAGGCCGCCTGCCCGATCTGCCCATCTTCAGCCGCGACCGAAGCCGTCATCACCATCGCGCCACGCTCGCCGCCATCCAACGGCTCGAGCGTCAGCATGCCGGCGGCCGAATGCGCGACGCAGCGGAATGTGCCGATCAGGTTCACTTGGATGGTCAGTTCGAAAATGTTGAGCGGGAAGTGCTTGATCTCGCCGGTCTCCTTGGAGCGGCTGGCGGTCTTCATCGCCGAACCGATGCCGGCGCAGCAGACCATGATGCGCTCCTGGCCGTTGGTCTGACGCGCCGCGGCGAAGCCCGCCGCCACGCTCTCTTCGCTGGTGACGTCCACCTTGCAGAACGTTGCGCCGAGTTCCGCGGCGGTCGCGTGGCCGCGCTCTTCGTCACGGTCGAACAGCGCAACTTTGACGCCCTCGCGGCGCAGCTGCGCGGCCGTGGCCTTGCCCAAACCAGACGCGCCGCCGGTGACGATCGCCGCGATATCCGCCGAAAGACGCATCTTTTCCTCCCTGGGCGCGCACGCGCGCGGGCAGCGTTTGTAGCCGCCGCACGCGCGAACGCAATCGGGCGGCGTTCAGTCCGGATCGCGCTGACGGCCGCCGAACGGATCGACATCGTCGCTCGGTGGTGGGGGCGGCGTCACCGGTGGAGGCGGCGGCGGCGGCGGCGGGTCCGGCTGGAACGGCGGCGGCGGCGGCGCAGGCGGCGGGCTCACCGGTGGAGGCGGTGGAGTCACAGGCGGCGGCGGTGGCGTCACCGGAGGCGGCGGAGTCACGGGTGGCGGCGGCGGTGGAGGCGGCGTGACCGGCGGGCGCGGCGGTGGCGGCGGCGTCACGGGCGGCGGAGGCGGCGGCGACGGCGGTTGCACCGGCGGCAAGGGCGGGCGCGGCGGCGGATTCGCCATCGCGTCGCGCAACGCGCGGATGCGGCGCTCGGCGCGGTCGCGATACTGGCCGTCGGGGAACGCGCGCAGATACGCTTCGAACCCGTCGATGGTGTCACGGCCGACGGCGCGGCTCCACGCGTTGTCGTCCTCGGCGCGCAATCGATAGATGCGGCGCTCGGCGTCGCGGCGGTGATAGCCGTCCGGGAAATCGCGCAGATAGCGCTCATACTCGCGGATGGTGTCGCGCCGGCGCGCGCTATCCCAGGCCCAATCGTCCTGGCGCTGATACTCATCCAGCATGCGCCGCGCTTCGATCGAGTACGGCGAGCGCGGATAGGCGCGGAGAAAATCGGCGTAGCCGCCCGGCGAATTCAGACGCTGCGCGCGAATCCAGGCGCCTTCGTCGGTGTTCCAGAGATATTCGAGCCGCGCGCGCGCCTCGGCGGAATTGGCGCCGCCGGGCCAGCGATTGAGAAACGCTTCGTAGCCCGAGATCGAGTCGAGGTCTTCGGCGGCGCGCCAATCGGCGCGCTCCTCGGCCTCCAGGCGCGGACGCGCCAGCTCAGCGCGGCGCGCATCGGCGCGCGCGGCGTCCGGTCCCCACGGGTAGAGCGACAGGTAATTTTCGTAGGCGGCTTCGGTGTCGAGCCGGCGCGTGCGCTCCCACGCGGCGCGCTCGTCGCGCATCAAGCTCTGGATGCGGGCGCGCGCATCTTCGGCGCGCGGCCAGTCCCCATAAAGGCGCAAGTATTCTTCGTAAGCGAGCGGGTTGTCCTGCTGTTGCGCCGCGGCCCACGCCTGCGACTCCAGCTCCTCCGGCGTCGGCGGCGGCGTCGCGCATGCCGCAAGCAGCGCCGCGACGGACGCTGCCGCCAGCATCTTCAGCCGCCAGAACCCCGATCCCCGAGCCATGCTCTCCCCCTTCACCCACCGATGCTGCCACTGTGACCTGAACCGCAGCAGAATCGAAGCGGCATTTGGCCCGTTGCGGCCTCAAATCGCGAACGCGCCCGCTTCGATCAGCGCACCCACGCGCGCGATGTCGCCCGCCAGCGAACGGTCGGTTTCCATGAACGGCGACACATCGCGCACCTTGGCGTGCGCGGCTTGCAGCGCGGGCGAGGTCTTGAGCGGCGCGTGGAAATCGAGCCCCTGCGCGGCGGCGAGCAATTCGATGGCGATGACGTTGGCGGCGTTGATGGCGATGTCGCGGGCCTTGCGGGCGGCGAAGGTGGCCATCGAGACGTGATCTTCCTGGTTCGCCGATGTCGGGATCGTGTCGACGACGGCGGGATGCGCAAGCGTCTTGTTCTCGGAGACCAGCGCGGCGGCCGTGACCTGCAGGATCATGAAGCCGGAATTGAGCCCGCCCTCTTTCACCAGAAACGCCGGCAAGCCGGAGAGCACCGGGTCGATCAACACCGCGAGGCGGCGTTCGCTGATCGAGGCGATCTCGGCGGCGGCCATGGAGATCATGTCGGCGGCGAAGGCGACAGGCTCGGCGTGAAAATTGCCGCCGGAGAGAATGGCCTCATCCTCCGCGAACACGAGCGGATTGTCGGTGACGGCGTTGGCTTCGATCTCGAGCGTTTGCGCGGCGGCATTGAGCACATCGAGGCAGGCGCCCATGACTTGGGGCTGACAGCGGATCGAATATGGGTCCTGCACGCGATCGTCGCCGGTGCGGTGGCTCTCGCGGATGGCGCTGCCGGACATGAGCGCGCGCAAGCGGGCGGCGACCTCGATCTGGCCCTTCTGGCCGCGGGCGATGTGGACGCGCTCGTCGAACGGCGCGTCGCTGCCCTTCATCGCATCAGTGGACATGGCGCCGGACACAAGTGCGGCGCTGAAGACGTCCTGCGTACGGAACAGCGCGTCGAGCGCCAACGCCGTGGAAATCTGAGTGCCATTGAGGAGCGCGAGGCCCTCCTTGGGCCCGAGCGCGATCGGTTCAAGGCCGATGTCGCGCAGCGCTTCCGGCGCGCTGATCCAGACGCCGTTTACGCTCAGCACGCCTTCGCCAAGCAGCGGCGCGGACATATGCGCAAGCGGCGCGAGATCGCCCGAGGCGCCAACGGAGCCTTGGCTTGGAATGACCGGCAGCGCGTTGGCCGCAAGCATCTTCGCCAGCATGTCGACGACGATGCGGCGCACCCCGGAGCGGCCCTGCGCGAGGGTGACGATCTTGAGCGCGAGCGCGAGGCGCACGATGCGATGATCGAAGTTCGGGCCAACGCCGACGGCGTGCGAGAGCACCAGATTGCGTTGGAGCTGCGCGAGATCGGCGTCGCCGATGCGCTTGGAGGCAAGTTTGCCGAAGCCGGTGTTGATGCCGTAGAGCGCGGCGCCGGTGGCGAGCGCCCTTGCGACGGCCTGCGCTGAGGCGTCGATGCGCGCGTAGTCGGCGGCGTCGAGCGTGAGGTTCGACTTGCCGGTCCAGATGTCGCGAAGCTGTCGGAGCGTGAGTTTCATCGCGCAACACCCCTTCCCGGGGCGATGCGAAGCATCGAGCTCGGGACCCATAACCGCAGCTGCATTGTAAACTCACTCGGAGACGTGTTCGTGGGCCCCGGGCTCATCGCTACGCGAAGCCCCGGGGGTGGGTGGAGCGAGCGAGCGCGCATCAGCGGATGTCCAGCGAGGGCAGATCGAGCTTCTGCTCACGCGCGCACTCGATCGCTTCTTCATACCCCGCATCGGCGTGGCGCATCACACCCGTGCCGGGATCGTTCCAAAGCACGCGAGCGATGCGCTTTGAGGCGGCTTCGGTGCCGTCGCAAACAATGACAACGCCAGAGTGCTGCGAATACCCCATGCCAACCCCGCCGCCGTGGTGCAGCGACACCCATGTCGCCCCGCTTGCGGTGTTGAGCAGCGCATTGAGCAGCGGCCAATCGCTCACCGCATCGCTGCCGTCGCGCATTTTTTCGGTCTCGCGATTGGGCGAGGCGACGCTGCCGCTATCGAGATGATCGCGGCCGATCACCAGCGGGCCAATCTCCCCTTTCGCCACCATCTCGTTGAAGGCGAGACCCAAGCGATGGCGTTGGCCGAGACCCACCCAGCAGATGCGCGCGGGCAGACCTTGGAAGGCGATGCGCTCTTTCGCCATGTCGAGCCAGCGATGCAGGTGGGGATCGTTGGGGATGAGCTCTTTCACCTTGACGTCGGTCTTGGCGATGTCGTCGGGATTGCCGGTGAGAGCTGCCCAGCGGAACGGGCCGATGCCGCGGCAGAACAGTGGACGCACATAGGCGGGCACAAAGCCCGGGTATGCGAAGGCGTCGGCGACGCCGTTGTCCTTCGCGACTTGGCGGATGTTGTTGCCGTAGTCGACAGTCGGGATGCCCTGCTTGTGGAAGTCGAGCATCGCTTTCACGTGCACGGCGATGGAGGCGCACGCCGCTTCGCGCACGGCTTCGGGGTTTTGCACGCGAGTCTTGTTCCAACGCTCGACGGTCCAACCTGCGGGCAGATAGCCGTTGACGGTGTCATGCGCTGAAGTTTGGTCGGTGACCGCGTCAGGGCGGATGCCCCGCTTCACCATCTCCGGCAGAATCTCGGCCGCGTTCCCCAGCAAGCCGACGGAGATCGCTTCCTTCTTGGCGCAGGCTTCGTTAATCAGCTTCATCGCCTCGTCGAGCGTTTCGGCGCGCTTGTCCAAGTAGCGCGTCTGCAGACGCTTATCGATGCGATCGCTTTGGCATTCGATGGCGAGACAACACGCGCCCGCCATCACGGCGGCCAGCGGTTGCGCGCCGCCCATTCCGCCAAGGCCGGCGGTGAGGATCCATTTTCCGGACCAATCGCCGCCGTAGTGCTTGCGGCCCATTTCGGCGAAGGTCTCGTAGGTGCCCTGCACGATGCCCTGCGTGCCGATATAGATCCACGAACCGGCCGTCATCTGGCCGTACATCATGAGACCTTTGCGATCGAGCTCGTCGAAATGCTCCCATGTCGCCCAGCGCGGCACGAGATTGGAGTTTGCGAGCAGAACACGCGGCGCGTCGGCGTGCGTTTTGAAGACGCCCACGGGTTTGCCGGATTGGATGAGGAGCGTTTCGTCGTCCTCGAGCCGGCGCAGCGTTTCCACGATTTTGTCGTAACTCGCCCAATCGCGCGCGGCGCGGCCGATGCCGCCATAGACGACAAGCTCTTCCGGGTGTTCGGCGACATCCGGATCGAGATTGTTCATCAGCATGCGCAAAGGCGCTTCAGTGAGCCACGACTTGCAGCTCAGCGTCGCGCCGCGCGGCGCTCTGATGACGCGCGATGCGTCATGACGCGGGTCCATGACTTACTCCTTCTCCCCCTCTCCCGTGCGGAGAGGGGGCGGGGGGTGAGGGGCGTAGAGTTGCTGCGCCGCTTGTTTTCTATTCCGCTTCAGCTTGCAAGAGCGCGGCGGCGGAACGCCCCTCCTCCCCTACACCTCCTCCGCAAGGGAGGAGGGGCGCTACACAACCTGTCCTGCAAACACGCGCTCCCGCAGCAACGGCGCGCCGAGCCAGTAGCTGAGTTCGGCGGGGTGGTTCACATCCCAAATCGCCAGATCGGCGGCTTTGCCCATTTCCAGCGTGCCCACTTCGTCCAGCAGACCCAGCGCGCGCGCGCCTTCGCGGGTGATGCCGGCGAGCGCTTCTTCGGGCGTGAGGCGGAAGAGCGTGCAGGCCATGTTGAGCGCGGCGAGCGGGCTGGTCATCGGCGATGTGCCGGGATTGCAATCGCTGGCGACAGCCATCGGCACGCCGGCTTTGCGCAGGGCCTCGATGGGCGGAAGCTGCGTTTCGCGCAAAAAATAGAAAGCGCCGGGCAGCAACACGGCGACCGTGCCGTTCGCCGCCATCGCGGCGACGCCCGCATCGTCCAGATACTCAAGATGATCGGCGCTCAGCGCCTTGTGGCGCGCGGCGAGCGCGGCGCCGTTTTGGTTAGAAAGTTGCTCGGCATGCAGCTTCACTTCCAAGCCATTGGCGCGCGCAGCGGCGAACACATAGTCCACCTCCTCAACGGTGAAGCCGATGGTCTCGCAGAACGCATCCACGGCGTCGGCCAAGCCGGCGGCGGCGATGGCCGGGATCATGACATCGGCGACGAGTTGTACGTAGGCGGCGCGGTCGTGCTTGAATTCGGGCGGCGGCGCGTGGAGTCCGAGAAAGGTGCGGCGCACGCGAATGTGCCGAGCGACTCCTCCTCCCCCTTGCGGGGAGGAGGTTGGGAGGTGGGGGGCGTGCAAACGCACCGGCGCCTGCGCGGCTGAACGCCCCCCCTCACCCTGCCCTCTCCCCCGCAAGGGGGGAGAGGGTTCGAGCGCGTAAGTCTCCAACGCCTTCGCGGCCTCCAGCATCTTGATCTCGGTTTCGAGGTCGAGGCCGTAGCCGGATTTGACTTCGATGGTGGTCACGCCTTCACGCGTCATGCCAGCGAGACGGCGCGCCGCGCTTTCGACTAGCTCTTGCTTCGTCGCCGCCCGCGTCGCCGCGACCGTGGAGACGATGCCGCCGCCGGCGCGCGCGATCTCCTCATAGCTCTTGCCCTGCAGCCGCATCTCGAACTCGCGCGCGCGGTCGCCGCCGAAGACAAGATGCGTGTGGCAATCGACGAAACCAGGCGTGATCCAGGCGTTCTCGCAACGCCGGACCTCGCGGGCGAGTTCGTCCGGCGGCTTGGGCAGATCGGCGGCGTAGCCGATCCAGGCGATGCGCCCATCCTTCGCCGCCACCGCGCCGCGCTCGATGGCGCCATACGGCTTGGCGCCGGCGGCCATCGTCGCAAGATTGGCGTCGACCCAGAGCGTGTCCCACATGGCGCTGTCATGGACCGCCGGCTTCCAGCCGGCAAGCGCCGGCGTTTGCCGGCTGGAAGCCGGCGGTCCATAACGCGCACATGACTCAAGACTCCGACTGCCGCTCTTGGTTCTCCGCCGCTGACCTGCTCACTAAGGACGCGTCCGCGCCCGTCGCGCTGATCGGCGCGCCGATGGGATTGGGGTCGATCACGCCGGGGCGCTGCGACCTGGCGCCGGAGACGGTGCGCGCGGCGATGAAGCGCATGAGCGTCTATGATCTGGAGACGGAGACCGATCTCTCCGCACTACGCGTGTTCGATGCGGGCGACGTGGATATCTCCAAGTTGCAACCAGCGGAGTCGCTCGCGCCGATCGTCGAGAAGCTTTCGCCGCTGATGCAAAAGCACGACCTCACCATCGTCCTCGGCGGCAACAACGCCATCACGCGGCCTTGCGCCCATGCACTCGATCCCACCTTGAAGACAATCGGCGTGCTGACGCTCGATGCGCACTTCGATCTGCGCGACACCGATTGCGGCCTCACCAACGGCAACCCGATCCAGGCGCTGTTGGAAGATGGCTTGTCGGGCAAGCACATCGCGCAAATCGGACTCGCGCCGTTCGCCAACACGAAGAAGGCGCGTGGCAAGGCGAGGGACGCCGGCATCCATGTGATGACGCTGCGCACGTGCCGTGAAGAAGGTCTCGCGAGTTGCGCGCTGCACATGCTGGATGTGTTGACGGCGCGCGGATGCTCGGAGATTCACGTCGATTTCGACATCGATGTCGTGGAGCGCAGCGCCATGCCCGGCGCGCCGGGGGCGCGGCCGGGCGGCGTCGCGGTGCAGGATTTTTTCGACGCCACACGGTCCATCTGCGCGCACCCGAAGGTGCGCAGCGTCGATTTGACCGAGTTCGATCCCTCGCTCGACGTCGCCGCCATCGGCGCGCTGACAGCGGCGCGCTGGGTGTG
>JBFXCP010000016.1:0-62147 GCA_050182055.1 Hyphomonadaceae bacterium | reverse complement strand
CCGCGCCCGCGCCGGTCGCCGCCGACAGCTCCTGAACATCCGGACCGCGGGCCTTCAGGCCCGCATCTTTCGCAGCGCTGCGCCAGACTGCGGACCAGAGGTCCGCGGTCCCGCCCGCGCGCGCGTCAGCCGCCGACGTCGCGCCAGCTGCGCGGATCGCGCAGCAGACCGCGCAGGTATTGCATGTTCTGCGCCGCCTGCGCCGGAGGCAGATCGATGCGCTCGATCTGTTCGGCCTCGTCGAACTTGCCTTGCAGCGCCAGCGCAATGGCGAGGTTTTGGCGCGCATGCGGCGGCGCGTTCGGCAGCGCGATGGTCTGACGCAGCACCGCTTCCGCCTCCTGCGGTTCGCCCGCCATGAGGTGCGACACGCCGAGATTGGTCATCACGCCCGGCTGGTTCGGTTCGATCGCCAGCGCTTCCTGATAGGCGGCGCGCGCTTCCGGGTAGCGGCCAAGCTGATCGAGGGCCGCGCCCAGCGCCGAACGCACGCGCCAATTGCGCGCATCCTGCGCCGCCACCATCGCCAACGGCCGCAACGCATCTTGCGGACGCCCGCTCGCGAGCTGCGCCATGCCATAGGTGTGCAGCAATTGCTGGTCCTGCGGGAAGCGGCCGAGCGCTTCGCCGGCGATCTGCACCGCACGATCCGTCCTGCCGCCGCGGCGCAGCGCCTCGGCGAATTTCTGCGCCGCTTCGAGATCGTTCGGGAACGTCTGATATTCCGCCGCCCAGAACGCCATTTGCGTCAGCATGTCTTCGCGAGCCACGCGCTGGCGGGCGTTGCGGTCGATCACCGCGCCTTCCGGCGCGCCGGTCAACGCGGCCTGCGCTTCGCTGGACCCGTCGCCGGAGGTGGCGCAGGCGCCGAGCGTCGACAGCACGAGGATGGCGAGCGGCAGATTGGCAAGCTTGGGCATCGGACGAATCCTAATAAGCGGCTAACGGTCGCCGAACATGCTCAACAAAGCGCTAATGGCGCGCTATGAGGGCCCATGCCGAACCTGCCCTTCCTGACTGGCGCAAGCGCCAGCGCCGTGCCGATCTATGTCATCCGCAGCGCCGAATGGGCGCAGTGGATCGAGCGGCATTCGGAAACGCTGCGCCGCCTCGCCGCCGCGCATGACTTCCAGGCGCAGAACGGGCGCATCCTCTTGGCGCCCGCCACGGACGGGGCCATCGAGCGGGTGTTGTTCGGCGTCGGCGACAGAGCCACCGCGATGGCGATCGGCGCGCTTGCGCAACATTTGCCGGCGGGCGACTACCGCCTCGCGTTCGCGCCGCGCGAGTTCGCGCCGACCTTGACCGCCATCGCCTGGGGCCTCGGCGCCTACGCCTTCGACCGCTACAAGAAGCGCAAGCGTCCCGCCCCGCGCCTCGCCCCGCCCGAAGGCGCAGACTTGGCCGAAGCCACGCGCATCGTCGAGGCGTCGTGGCTGGCGCGCGATCTCGTCAACACGCCGACCAACGACATGGGCCCGGAAGCGCTGCACGCCGCCGCCGAAGCGGTCGCGAACGCCTACGGCGCCGCGTTCGAAGCCATCGTCGGCGACGATCTGCTGACGCAGAACTATCCGCTGATCCACGCCGTCGGGCGCGCCGCCGCGCAAGCGCCACGGCTGCTGCATCTGAGCTGGGGCGATCCGGCCGCGCCGCGCCTGGCGCTCGTCGGCAAGGGCGTGACCTTCGACACCGGCGGGCTCGACATCAAGCCGTCCGCGGGCATGCGCCTCATGAAGAAGGACATGGGCGGCGCAGCGCACGCGCTGGCGCTGGCGCAGATCGTGATGGATGCCGGCCTCAACGTGAGGCTCGAACTCTTCCTGCCCGTGGTCGAGAACGCCATCGCCGGCGACGCCTTCCGCCCCGGCGACATCATCGCCAGCCGCAAAGGCCTCACCGTCGAGATTGACAACACCGACGCCGAGGGCCGTTTGATCCTGGCCGACGCGCTCGCGCGCGCGAGCGAAGATCAGCCCGCCCTGCTGCTGGACTTTGCCACGCTCACCGGCGCGGCGCGCACCGCGCTCGGGCCGGACCTGCCGCCGTTCTACTCCAACGACGACGCGTTGGCGGCGGAGCTCGCGAGCGCGGCGCTCGAAACCGCCGATCCGATTTGGCGCATGCCGCTCTGGGATGCGTACGACGGCGACATGGACTCGCCGATCGCCGATCTGAAAAACACCGGCGACGGCGCGTTCGCCGGTTCGATCTACGCGGCGCTATTCCTGCGCAAGTTCGTGAACGCGCCGGCCTGGGCGCACTTCGACATTTTCGCCTGGGCCCCGAAGGAGCGCCCGGCCCGCCCCGCCGGGGGCGAAGCACAGGCGCTCCGGGCGACGTACAAAGTCATCAAGCAGCGGTTTACGGCGGCGTGATCACGCGGACTCTCGCGCATTGAATCGCGCCACCTGCAACTCCAGCCGCTTCACCTCGCGCAGCACGACGTTCTTGTTCATCTCCATCCAGAAATACATTTTCAGCATGGCGACGGCCAGCATGGCCAGAAGCGCGCCGCCGCTCCACAACACGGTCGAGCGCACGTCGGTCACGCTGAACGCATTCCAGGCGCAGTACACGAAGCCGCCGAACAGCGCGAAGGTGAGGAGCGCGGCAAACACGTTCATCGCGCCCCACGGTCCGCCGAATGTGCCGATCGCTTCGCGGAACGGATCGCGCGCCTCGAATTGCGCCAGAAACGCCGCGTCCTCTTCCGACAGCGACTGGCGGATAGCTTGATCCAACTTGCTCATGACGCCTCTCCTTCAAAGTGCGCGCGCAGCGTCCGGCGCGCGGCAAACAAACGCGACTTCACCGTGCCCGCGGGGGCGCCCGTCGCGGCGGCAATCTCTCCAACGCTCATGTCCGCGCCGAAGAAGAGCGCGACCGCGATGCGCTGCTCCGGCGGCAACGCCCCAATGGCCGTTGCAAGATCGAGGCGATCGCCGGCTTCGGTCTGCGCATCGCGCGGCGCGTCGTTCAACGCCGCATGTGCTTCGCTCGCCGCAGCAACGCGGCGTACGCGATACTTGGAACGGAGCGCGTCCGTGCACTTGCGCGCCGCGATGGCGTAGATCCACGCTGGGAAGCGGGCGGGATCTTCCAACCGGCTCAGGCCGCGAACGGCGCTCTCCCAAGTGTCCTGCACCACATCCATGGCTGCGTCCTTCGCGCCCAGCGCCCGCGCCGCAAACGCCGCGAGCTTGGGCGTCCAGCGCGCGGCCAGCCGGGCGAACGCCTCGCGCGATCCGCCCTGCGCAAGTAGGACGAGGTATTCGTCGAGCGCATGATCCAAGCCGCGTTGCACAGGCATTCGCCCCTATCCGATGCCTAAGTCGGCGGAAGAGCCGGGCCGGTTCGACCAGCGGCAAGAAAATTTCATCGCCCGAAAGTCCTTAGCCGGCGCGGATCGTTCCGGTGCGCCAAGGATAGATACTGTTAATCATTCCGCCCTGCCCACAACATGTTGTGGTTTCGAGCTTGCACTGACCACCAAATCGGCGAATCCTCTCACTTGCGATTCAACTGGAGGGAGCGTCATGGAGCTCGCAAGAAATCAAGTGGAAGCCCTGGACCTGTGGCGCCGTGTTACCGTCACGACGGTTCGCTCGGAAGCCCCGGACCTGACCGCACGCCAGCTGGCAGTGCTGATGACCGTCCGCCTGCAGCCCGCTCCGCACACGGTGCGCGGCCTGGCGGCGACGCTCAATGTTGGCAAGCCGGCGATCACCCGCGCGCTCGATACGCTGTCGCGCCTCGGCTACGTCCAACGCCGCCGCGATCCGAAGGACGGCCGCAACGTGTTCGTCGAGCGCACCGACAAGGGCGATGCCTTCCTGGAACAACTCGGCCAAACCATCCTGCAGGACGAAGCTGAAGCCGCCGGCCGCCCGGTGCTACAAGCGGTGTCATGATCGATCCGCGCCTCACGCCGGCTCGCGGCGATGTGGCGGCGGCGAAACTCAAAGGACACGTCGAGGCGGCGCGCTTCGTTGAAGCGTCGCCCCGGCAAGTGAAACACGGCGTCTCCGCTCTGCGTGAGACGCCGTCGTTTTCGGGGCGGCTCGAAACCCAGCTGCTGCATGGCGAAATCTTCGACGTCTATGACGAAGACGAACGCTGGGCCTGGGGCCAGTGCGCGCTCGACGGCTACGTCGGCTATGTGCTGCGCGAAGACCTCGATGAGAAGGTGATCGCGCCGACCCATCGCGTCGCCGCGATCCGCGCCATCGGCTTCCCGCTTCCCGACAAGAAATCCCAGCCGCATCTTTTCTTGAGCGCAAATTCGAAAGTCAGCGTCGCCGGCATCGACGATGGCTTCGCTCAGCTGGCGCGCGGCGGCTATGTCTTCGCCGATCA
Organism: Hyphomonadaceae bacterium; assembly: GCA_050182055.1. Lineage (GTDB taxonomy): Bacteria > Pseudomonadota > Alphaproteobacteria > Caulobacterales > Aquidulcibacteraceae > Vitreimonas. Next base: position 57,788 of record JBFXCP010000016.1, on the reverse strand, counting down.
ACTCGACGCCTTGGCGGCGCGCGTGGACGATTGGGTCGCGAGCGCCGAGCGCCTGGTCGGCGTCCCCTATTTGTGGGGCGGGCGCGACACGTTGGCGGTCGATTGTTCAGGCCTCGTGCAAAGCGCGCTGGAAACGGGCGGCATCCTGGCGCTGCGCGACGCGGACATGCAGGAGCAAAGCGTTGGCGCCGAACTTCCCGGCAACGCCAAACTGCGCCGCGGCGATCTGGTGTTCTGGGAAGGCCATGTCGGCATCATGCGCAGTGCCACGGAATTGCTGCACGCCAACGCGTTTCACATGCGCACGGTGATCGAGCCGCTCACGGAAACGATCGCCCGCATGGGCGCGCCGCGGACGCTGCGCCGGCCGTGATCAGTGAGCGCCGCCTGCGGGCGCGGCTTCAGTGGTCGCCGCGCCTTCGGTCGTGGCAGCGCCCTCGCCGCCTTCCGCGGTTTCAGGCGCGGCTTCCGGCAGCGGCGCGGGCAATGGAACCGAATTCGGCGAGATCGAGCGCAGGTATGCAATCAGCGCCACGCGATCCTGATCGTTGCGAATGCCCGCAAACGCCATCGCCGTGCCGCGTACCGCGGAGGACGGCGATTTCAGGAACGCGTCGAGCGCCAGATAGTCCCATGAGCCGCCATGCGCGCGCATCGGATCGGAATAATTGAAGCCGGCGTGGCTGGCGACGGCGCGGCCAAACACGTCGTACAGATTGGGGCCGGTGCCATTGGCGCCGCCGGCCTCGAACGTATGGCACGAGACGCATTGACGATGCACGGTTTCGCCGCGCGCGATCAGCGCTTCGAGCCCGGCGGGATCGGCGAACAAGCGGCCGAAATCTGGCGGGCCGGCAGGCGCCGCCGGGCCGCCGCTCGGCGACGCCGTCACCTCCGGCGCATAGGCCGGCGTTTCGGGATAGTTGGAGTGGACAACGCTTTCGGCGACGACGCCGACGACCATGACGCCCAGCACCGAAGCCAGCACCGCGCCCGCAATGGAATTGCCCCGAAGATCGCTCATCGCCCTATCCTGGCCGCTCTCTAGTCCAGACGGGCGCGGTTATGGCCTGCGTCGCCGTCCGCGCCAAGCGGGCGGGACGTCCTATCGCGGCGCGTCCGGCCTTGCGCGGCGAACCGCCGCACGGCAAGCCCCACGTCCATGAACCCCATCGTCTTGATCCCCGCGCGCATGGCTTCCACGCGCTTGCCCGGCAAACCGCTCGCCGACATCCACGGCCGGCCCATGATCGCTTGGATGGTCGAGATCGGCCGCGCCGCGAACGCTGGACCGGTGCTGGTTGCGGCGGCGGAAGAGGACGTGGCGGAAGCCGCACTCCGCGCCGGCGCCAACATCGCGCTCACCGATCCCGCGCTTCCTTCGGGCTCGGACCGCGTCCACGCCGCGCTCGCCGCCTTCGATCCCGAGGGACGCTTCGATGTTGCGGTGAACCTCCAAGGCGACATGCCAACCATGCGCGCAGGCGACGTGGCGCGCGCCGTCGCGGCGCTGCGCGGGAACGCCGACATCGCCACACTCGTGTCGCCATCCGCCGATCCCGCCGACCGCGACAATCCAAACGTGGTGAAAGCAGTGCGCGCCGCCGACGGACGCTGCCTCTACTTTACGCGCGCCGCCGCGCCGCACGGCGATGGCGCGATCGAGCGCCACGTCGGCATCTATGTCTATCGTCGGGATGCGCTGGCGCGTTTCGTCGCCGCACCGCCCTCGCCGCTCGAGCAGCGCGAGAAGCTGGAACAATTGCGCGCGCTCGAAATGGGCATGACCATTATGGCCGACGCCGTCGAGGTGTTTCCGAAAGGCGTCGACAGCCCCACCGACCTCGAAGCCGCGCGCGAAGTGTTGCGCAAACGCTAAGCGCCTAGCCCGGGAACGACTGGATGCCGACCACCGTCAGGCCGCCATCGAGGTAAGCGAGACAATTCAGGCTCTCCATGCCCTGCACATAGCAAAACACCGGCACGTTCTGCTGGCGAATGCCCATGTATTGGCCCCGGTCCATGCCCTCGGCGACATAGAACGGAAACTCGCCGTTTTCCGGGCCGTCCGCGTTTGCAGGCCAATCCGGCAGCGCTGACGACGTGACGATCGTGCTGTTGGCGGAATCGGTCCAGTCGAGCAGCGCGGCCTGCATTTCGTCCAACGTCCGCGCGGCGGCGAGGCTCATCACCTGCGAAGCAGGATAAGCCTCGACCCAATAGATTTCGTTCGCTGTGTCGCGGATGGCGAGCGTGGCGACAGCGTGCTGGCAGTCCGGCCCGGCGCTGGTCGCCTCGACTGTGAATTGCGGCCCGCCCTCGGGCGCCCAGTCGCGGCTCGCGGCGGCGACGCACGGACCCGCGGCGGCGTCAGCGCCGTCCGACTTCTCATCGCCAGTTTGTTGCAGACACCCAGCCAACGTCACGAGCGCTGCGATCACAACAATCCGCATATCTGTCCTCCCCTGCCCGGAGCGATGTTAGCCTGCGAACTGGGCCCGCACCAGCGCGCCGACGTCTTGCAGCGCGGTGACGGCGGTCTTGGAATAGGCGGTGAAGTTGAGCCCGCCGTGGGTGAGCGCTGGGTACTTCTTCTCGCTCACGGAAACCCCGGCGCGGCGAAGCGCATCGACGAACGCCTTCACGTCGGCGCGCACCGGATCCATCGGCCCGCCGCCGGCGACAATCGTGGATGGGGCGGCGCTGAGATCGACATCGAGCAGCGAGGGCAGCGCTTCGGCGCCCAGGCTACGCGCGATGTAGAAGGCGGCGAGACGGCCCAGGAAGCGGAAGTTGCGCAGCTCCTCGTCCGCCCATAGCGAGTCCTGCACATGGATCAACGGATAGAGCAGCACCTGCAGCGCAACCGCGCCGGGCGTAGCGCGATTGATCTCCAGCGCCATAGTCGCTGCGAGATAGGCGCCGGCGGAATCGCCGCCGACGACGATGCGTCCATGCTGCGCGCCGAATTGCGCTGCAGTCCCGAGCGCCCACGCGCAGGCGGCGCGCCCGTCCTCGATCTGACCTGGAAAGCGCGTCTCGGGGGCCAAACGGTAGCCCACGGAAACCACCCGCACGCCCGACGATTTGGCGAGCCACGACGCGATGGGGTCATGCGTATCGATATCGCAGCAGACGAAGCCGCCGCCGTGGAAGAACACGAACAGCGGCGCGTCGAGCGCGGCCTCCGGCTCGTAGTAGCGTGCACGCAAGAGGCCGGCGGCGCCGGGGACCTCGATCTCCTCGACCTTGGCCAGGCCGGGCGCGCGCGCCGCCGGATTTGCCAAGAGCATCCGCATGGCGCGGCGTGTTTGCGCCAACGCGGTGGCCTCGACAGTTTGAGTGAAACTCATCGGGCTACGCCCCTACCGCAATTCCGTACGCTGGGCTAACGCTTGCCGCGACATGTCCGATCAAAGTGCTGACGCGCGCATTTCCTTTCAAGGCGAGCCCGGGGCGAATTCCCACATCGCCGCGCGTGAGGCCTTTCCTGGGTTTGACCCGCTGCCATGCGCCAGCTTCGAGGACGCATTCGCCGCCGTCAGCGAGGGCCAGGCGCGCTACGCAATGATCCCAGTGGAGAACTCGGTCGCCGGCCGGGTGGCGGACGTGCACCATTTGATCCCGGAGAGCGGCCTTTACATCGTCGGCGAACACTTCGTGCCGATCCGCCATCAGCTGCTCGGCCTCCCCGGCGCGCGCCTCGACGCACTCACGCATGTGCGTTCGCATCCACAAGCGCTCGGCCAGTGCCGCAAGGCGCTACGCGAGATGGGTGTGGCGGCGGTGAAGACCGCCGACACTGCCGGCGCGGCGCGTGAAGTCGCGGAGCTCGGCGATCCGCGTGTCGCCGCGCTGGCGTCTTCGCTGGCGGGCGAAATCTACGGGCTGCAGGTGTTGCGCGCCGACATCGCGGATGCGGCCCACAACACCACCCGCTTCCTCGTCTTTGCACGCGCGCCGCAGAACGCGCCGCTTGGGTCCGCGCCGTGTATGACGAGTTTCGTCTTCCGCGTCCGCAACGTTCCGGCGGCGCTCTACAAAGCGCTCGGCGGCTTTGCCACCAATGGCGTCAACATGACGAAGCTCGAGAGCTACATCGAAGGCGGCGCGTTTTCCGCGGCCATGTTCTTCGCCGAGATCGAGGGGCATCCGGAGCAAGACAGCGTGCGCCTGGCGCTCGAGGAGCTCCAGTTCTTTTCCTCTTCGCTCCACGTCCTCGGCGTCTACCCCGCCGATCCGTACCGCAAGCTGTAACCAACCTGCTCCGGCGGGCGTAGGAGACGACGGGGAGAATGGCCGACGAAGCCCACCTCCGGGCCGTGTTCTTGAAGGGCCTCGCCGGCGATGCAGCCGCGCACCGCGCCTTCCTCATCGAGGCGGCGGCGTTGCTGCGCAGTTTCTTTCGCAACCGTCTCCGCGGCAGCCCGGAGGACGCCGAAGACCTGGTGCAGGAAACGCTCGTGGCCTTACACACGCGCCGCGACAGCTACGACCCGAGCTATCCGCTGACGGCATGGCTCTACGCCATCGCGCGCTATCGCCTGATCGATCACCTGCGACGCGCCAAACATCGCGCCCATGGCTCACTCGACAGCATCGAAGTGGGAGAAACCGATCCGGAGTACGAAGCCAGCGACGCGCGGCGCGACATCGCCGTTCTGCTTGAGAGACTCCCGGACAAGCAAAAAACCGCCATCCGCCTCGTGAAACTCGAAGAAAAGAGCGTGCGCGAAGCCGCGGCCGAAACCGGACTCTCCGAGTCCGACATCAAGATCTCCATCCATCGCGGCCTGAAGACGCTCATGCGTCTGATGGCGCTGGAGCAGCCGACATGAAGACCGATCAGCTTATCGATCTCCTGGCGCGCGGCGCTGAACCGGCCGAACCGGTACGCTGGCGGTTGCGGCTCGCGTTCACAATGATCGCGGGTCTCGCGGTCGCCGCGATCCTGGTCGCCATCGGCCTCGGCGTACGGCCCGACATCGGCGTTGCACGCATGCCGGTGATGATGAAGGCGATATTCTCGGCCGCCGCCGCCGCCGCGATCCTGCCGATTGCCGCCCGCTTGATGCGACCGGGGCGGCCGCTGGGCTGGCGCATTGGCGCGGCGGTGCTCTTCTTCGCGGTGTGCGCGATCGCTACCGTGGTTGCGCTCATGGGCGAAATGCCGGAAGCGCGGTGGGAAGCCTGGATGGGCGGCACGTTCCCGTGGTGCGTGGTGCTCATCCCGATCCTCGCCGCGCCGACGGCGGCCGGTCTCGTCTGGCTCATGCGCGCGTTTGCGCCGACGCGGCTCGCCATGGCGGGCGCGGCGATCGGCGCGGTCTCCGGCGGCGTCGGGGCCATGGCCTACGCCATGTTCTGCCCCACCGATTCCGTCGCCTTCGTGACGACCTGGTATGCAGTCGCAATCGCCGCATGCGCGGCGCTGGGCGCGCTGATCGTTTCGCGGCTCCTGCGCTGGTAGGCGCTATTTTGTGATGATGTCCATGCGCGCGCCTGTGCCCAGCTCAGGCCGGAAAGGCATGCCGATCGAGCGGCGCTCGCCGGTGAACCGGTTGGGACCGTGACGCGCCACGACGAACTGGCCGTTGCCGAGCGGATGCTCGTACAGGAGGTCGACCACGACCGAGTTCATGTTCCAGTTGTCGCCGTCGACGCCGCCGCGAAACGTCGTTTGCAACTCGATCGACTCGAAGTCCTCGAAACGCGTCCCCGCGGGCAGCGCGATGTTCACAACATGGGTCGTGTTGTCGGCCCAGCGCATGCCGCGCTGATTGAGCTGGCGCGTGATGGTGCGGCCATGCAGATAGATCAGCGCGCGCACATTATCGCGGCCGCCACGCAGATCGTCGTTTCCGGTGGCCACCGTGAACCGCAACGTGAACGCCGGCGGCGCCTCGATCCCGCTCGGTCTTGGGTCCGCGGCCGCGGCCGAGACCAGGAACATCGAGATGATTGCTGCGAAGATCAGTTGGAAGCGCACGGTCAGCCCTTTCGCCCGAGTCCCTCGTCGCCATCCTTGGGGCGCAACCATTCCAGGTCAACTGTAACCGGCGCGGCCTGCCGCGCGTCTTTCCGGCTAGAAGCCAAGAGGACCCGACGTGCTCAGCCAAATCCGCCGGTTTGCGCCAGCCGCGATTTCCGTGTTCGCCGCCGCCGTTTTCTTGGATAGCCTCCGCTACAAGTTCACAGACCATCCCAACACCCAGGAAATTTTCGGCCGCCTCGACGGCTGGGCCGGCACGCTCGGGGCGCCTGGCCTGTTTGGACATACCGGCCTTTTCAGCCAGTACGTGATCGGCTCAGCCGAGCTCCTCGCCAGCACGCTGTTGCTGATAGGGCTCTTGCCGCGCTTCGGGCGTCTGAACGCATTGGGCGCCTTTATAGGCCTAGCCGTAATGACCGGTGCGGTGAGCTTTCACCTCTTCACCCCGCTGGGCATCGATCCCAACAACGACGGCGGCGGCCTGTTCGCCGCGGCCGTTACGATCTGGGTCACCACCATCGTGCTTCTGCTCATTCGTCGCCGGGAGCTGACCGGACTGGCGCACGATGTTTCGCGCGCGCTGATCCCGGCAGGTGCTGGCGGCGCCGTCACCCAAACCTGAGGAGTGCATCGTGCGCAGCGTTCTCGCCGTGCTCGCATTCATCGCGAGCTTCACACTGGCCCCCGCAGCCTTCGCGGACCACGCGCCGGTGTACACCGCGCCATTTTCCCGCGTTGCGGTCGGCGGCTACGATGTTGTCGCCTACTTTACGGATAACCGCGCCGTTCGCGGATCGGCCCAACACCGCATCACACATCAAGGCTTCGAGTACCGGTTCGCCAGCGCGGAGCATCTTGCGGCGTTTCGGGCAAATCCGTCCCGCTATCTGCCTCAATATGGCGGTTATTGCGCGTGGGCCGTGGCGCAAGGCTACACAGCCTCCGGCGATCCCACCAATTGGCGCATCGTGAACGGACGGCTTTATCTCAACTACAACGATGAAATTCAGCGCCGATGGGAGCAAGACATCCCGGGTCACATTCGCCGCGGCGACGCGAATTGGCCCAGCGTGCTTTCGCGTTAGGCCGGCGCGGCGACGGGCGCCCCAGATGGTTCGGGCCCGCGATAAACCAGCACCAGCGCGCCGTTCTGCAGTCGAGTAACGGCGAGGTTCGGATGTAGCGAGGCAAGCTTCTCGATCATCGCCTGATACGTGCCGCACCCGAGCCATGCGTGCGGACTCGACGTGCGGAAGCCCGGGAAACTCTGCAGCGCCACGGTGACGAAGCGCTTGCTCAGATATGCGCTTGGCGCCTGCGCAGCCGCTTCCGCCGCCACGCGCGCTGCGCCCCTGAGATCGAAGCTCACGCGACCGCTTGTGCGCGGGCTCGCGGGCCTTGGCTCCGCGACCGTCTGCGGCGCGGACGAAGACGGCGCAGCCGGCAGACGCGCGCGCGACAGGCCGGAGAACCAACCGCGCTGCGGACGCTCGTAGGCGAACGCTTGTTCGAACGCTTCCTTCTCGATCACGAAATCCGCGAGGCGGCGATAGGCCTTCGCCGGGCGATCCTGCCCTGCGGCCATGCCGCCCACCGCGTAGTCGTTGAGCTGCAAGTGGTTCAGCACGGTGAGAAAGTCGCCGTCGAACGAGAGGATGATGACTTCGCGCACTCGTTTGTTGCGATGCTTGAGTTCGACCGCATCGATCGTGATGTCGAAATCGGCCGAACTCGCCTTCTCCTTGTTCCGCACCGCGCGGCTGATCGTGATGTCAATACCCTGCTTAAGGAAGTCGGCGCGGTGGATATCGTGATCGGTGAACCAATAGACGCGCTTGACGAGAAAATCGCGGCGCTGGCCGGCAGGGTCGAACCCGCCGTCCTGCAGCCAGTTCATCCAGCGCTCGATGTTGTCGACGAGCGGCTGACCGAAGCGCCCGACGAGGTTGTCAAAATCAATCAACAGCGCCGACGGCACGCGCCGTGCGAACATTCGCGTCTCCCCCTGGAGCGCCAAGTAAACGCGAATGTTGCCGCAGGGTCTAGGGTCACGACACTACCTGGGCCGCTCCGAGCAGCGCCGCGCCCACCGGAACACCCATGTCCCCGGCCCGTCCGTCATTGACTGCGGCGGCGGCGACACAGCCTCGGCTTACGTCCAACATCACCTCGGCGTACCAGAGCGTATTGGAACCATTGTGCCAGAGTGCGTTTTCGCGCCGCGCCCACCCCATCGCGTACGGTCCGCCGAACGGCGGCGTGTGCAGCAGATCCCAGCTTTCGCGGCGCAGGAACGGGCTGGCGCCCGCACAATGGGCGGCGAGGTACTTGAGCACATCCTCAAACGCGGCGTGCACGCGGCCCGCCGGCCCCAGCGCCGCCGGGTTGTCGGTGATCGGGCTGCCCGGCGGGAACGGAAGCATCGGCGTTGTCGCTTGTCCGTTCACGACTCTCGTCGGTCCCGCAGCGTGTCCGACTGGCTGATCGTAGGCGCCTGGCGTACCCGGCGCGCCTTGGCCAGCGGACGACATCCCAAGCGGATCGAACACATGCTGCTGAATCAGCGCCTCCCAGGGCGCGCCAAGCTTTGCTTCGAGCATCGCGCCGGCGACCACGTAGCCGGTGTTGGAGTATTCGAACGTCGCCTCCTTCGGGCCAGCCGGCGCTTGCGACAGACCGAGCCGCGCGTACGCGACACGATCGGCGCGCGAGTCCGCGCTTTCGCGCGGAAACGCCATCAATTGTCCGAGGCCGATGTTGGCGGGCAGGCCGGAGCGATGGCTCAGGAGGTGCCGGAAGGTCACGTCGCGGTATTCGGCGCGCATGTCTGGAATGGCCGCGCCCAGCACGCCGGCGACGGTGTCATCCCAACTCACCGCGCCCGCTTCGACACACCGCGCCACCAGCGTGGACGTCATGGACTTGGTGATGGAGCCTAGATGCCATTTGTCCGACGTCGTCACCGGCTGCGGCTGGCCGACAGCGCGCAGCCCCGTCGCAAACGACACCGTGCGGCCATCGCGATTGGAAGCGGCGGCGCCCAGCGCGGGCGCTCCGGCCTGCGCGCGCAGGGCCTCGAGTCGCGCTTGCGTCAGCGGCTCGGGCGCCGGGGCGGCCGGCTCGCCGCGTGTGAAGACGAGCGGCAGCGTGCCGCCCTGCGTGAACTGCCCCTCGATACGACCGTCGCGGAGTTGTCCCTGAAAGCTCGCCTGGATCGCGGGCATCGAGAGCGAGAGCCGATCGCCCTCGATTGTCGTGGTGGCGACTGGGATCGCGGCGTTGCCCTGATCGATACTGTAAAGCGTGGCGCGCGGCCCCTCTTCGACGACGAGACGCAAGCGCAGGCGCTGCGAGCCCAAATCGAGCGCGCCGCGCCACTCGCCCATGAAGCCGGCCGGGGTCTGTGCGGCAGCGTCGGCGGCGGCGAAACCTGCCGCAGCGGCGCCCAACAGCAGTGGTCGGCGCGAAATCAGCATGTGGCTTCTCCAGACGTAAGCGTCGGCCAAGGGATGCCGCATCGACATTGTACGGATGCCCCCGCGCATTGGCGCTGACCCGATAGTCGCATTGACGGACCTTTTCTTACGGGCTTTATGTGCGCACGCGAACTAGGCGTCGGCCGCACGCCTTCAATCCTCAAGGATTTCAACGATGAAGGTCCTGGTCCCGGTCAAGCGGGTACTCGATTACAATCTCAAGGTCCGCGTCAAGCCGGACGGTTCGGGTGTCGATCTCTCCAACCTCAAGATGTCCATGAACCCCTTCTGCGAAATCGCGGTCGAGGAAGCGGTGCGCATGAAGGAAGGCGGCGGCGGCCACGCCAAGGACGCGGCCAAAGAAGTCGTCGCGGTTTCGATCGGCCCCGAACAGGCGCAAGAGACGCTTCGCAATGCGCTGGCCATCGGCGCCGACCGCGGCATCCTGGTGAAGGCCGACGGCGAAGTTGAGCCGCTCGCTGTGGCGAAAATCCTCAAGGGCGTGATCGACGCCGAGAAACCCGACCTCGTCATTCTCGGCAAGCAGGCGATCGACGACGACAACAACGCGACCGCGCAAATGCTCGCCGCCCTGCTCGACTGGCCGCAGGCGACGTTCGCATCGAAGATCGTGCTCGGCGCTGGCAAGGCGACGGTGACGCGCGAAGTTGACGGCGGTCTGCAGACGCTCGATGTCGAGCTGCCGGCGATCATCAGCACGGACTTGCGCCTCAATGAGCCGCGCTATGCCTCACTGCCGAACATCATGAAGGCGAAGAAGAAGCCGATCGACATAAAGACGCCGGCCGACTTCGGCGTTGACACGACGCCGCGTCTGAAGGTCACGAAGACCGCAGAGCCCGCCAAGCGCGCCGGCGGCGTCAAAGTGAAGTCCGCCGCCGAATTGGTCGGCAAGCTCAAGGAAGCGGGGGTCCTCTGATGGCTGTGCTGGTTGTCGCCGAACATGACAATGCGTCGCTGAAGGACGCGACGAACAAGGTCGTCACGGCCGCGAAGGCGATGGGCGGCGATGTCGACGTGCTGGTCGCCGGCTCGAACGCAAGCGCCGCCGCCGCGGCCGCGGCGAAGATCGACGGCGTGCGCAAGGTGCTGCACGCCGATGGCGTGACCTTGGCGAAGCAGCTCGCAGAACCCATGGAAGCGCTAATCACGCCACTCATGGCCGACTACGACGCCGTTATCTTCCCGGCCTCCACCACCGGCAAGAACGTCGCCCCACGCGTCGCAGCGAAACTCGACGTGATGCAGGTGTCGGGCGTGATCGGCATTGAGAGCGCAACGACCTTCGTGCGCACGATCTATGCCGGCAACGCCGTCATCACGGTCCAGGACAATCAACCCAAGAAGGTCATCATCGTCCAGCCGACGGCGTTCAAAGCCGCCAGCAAAAACGGCGGCGCGTCCGTGGAACCCGTCGCAGCGCCCGCGGGCCCGTTCAAGTCGGCGTTTGTCAGCGAAGAGATGGCCAAATCCGACCGCCCCGAACTCACCGCCGCGAAGCGCGTGGTTTCCGGCGGCCGGGCGTTGGGTTCCAGCGAAGAATTCCACAAGGTGCTCGACCCACTGGCCGACAAGCTCGGCGCCGCTGTGGGCGCATCACGCGCGGCGGTGGACGCCGGCTACGCGCCCAACGACTACCAGGTCGGCCAGACCGGCAAGGTGGTCGCGCCGGAGCTTTACGTCGCCATCGGCATCTCCGGCGCCATCCAGCACTTGGCGGGCATGAAGGACTCGAAGGTGATCGTCGCCATCAACAAGGATGAGGAAGCGCCGATCTTCCAGATCGCCGATTACGGCCTGGTGGCCGACTACAAGACGGTCGTGCCGGAGCTAATGGACGAACTGACGAAGGCTGGGCTCTGAGCCACCCCCTCGCCAAACAAGCGAGGGGCGGCCCATCCCCCTTGCGCCCGGACCGGGGCTATGCTGCACTGCAACAAGAATTGCAATTCAGCGGCGCGTGAGCGCCTATGACGGTCACAATGAGTAAAATCCGCACAGTCGGCGTCGTCGGCGCCGGGCAAATGGGCAACGGCATCGCGCACGTCTGCGCGCTCGGCGGCTACGAGGTTCTGCTGAACGACGCGGACCCCGCCCGGATCGACGGCGCGCTCGAGGTCATCCGCAAGAATATGGCCCGCCAAGTCCACCGCGAGGTGATCAAGCAGGCCGACATGGATGCGGCGCTGAAGCGCATCAAGGGCGCGCCGAGGTTCGACGCCTTCGCCCCGTGCGACCTCATCATCGAGTCCATTGTCGAGCAGGACGATGTGAAAAAAAAGGTCTTCGCGGACCTGAAGGCGGTGCTGAAGCCGGACGCCATCCTCGCCTCTAACACCTCCTCCATTTCGATCACGCGGCTCGCCGCGACGACCGATCGTCCAGACAAGTTCATCGGCGTGCACTTCATGAATCCGGCGCCAGTGATGGAGCTGGTGGAGATCATCCGCGGCCTAGCGACGAGCCAAGACACCTACGACACCACGGTCCAGTTTGCACAAAGCCTCGGCAAGCAGATCGCCAACGCCGAAGATTTCCCAGCCTTCATCGTCAACCGCGTCCTGGTGCCGATGATCAACGAGGCGATCTACACGCTGTACGAAGGCGTGGGCTCGGTGGAAGCGATCGATAAGTCCATGCGCCTCGGCGCGCACCATCCTATGGGCCCGCTCGAGCTTGCCGACTTCATCGGCCTCGACACCTGCCTTTCGATCATGCAGGTGCTTTACGAAGGCCTTGCGGACTCCAAGTACCGACCGTGTCCGCTGCTCGTAAAATACGTAGAAGCAGGTTGGCTTGGCCGCAAAACACAGCGCGGCTTCTACGACTACAGAACCGATCCCCCAACGCCGACGCGCTGATCGCCGTCGGCTTTTCGTTTCGGGAAAGCGCGGGAGCGCGGGCGTTCTGCCCGGCGCTCCCGCGTTCATGCGCGTCACAACGCGAACTGCGCCATTAGCAGCGCGCCGTGCGCCACATACGCCGCGACGGCGATGGCGAACGCGCCGCCAATGGTGAGTTCGAGCAGTGCGATGGCTTTGCGCATGATGTGTCCCCGGTTGCGCGGACGATATGTGTCCGCGCTTGGGAGATAGGCAGTCGGGGCAACACCAATGTGGCGCGCGCATTAAATCGGCGTGACATTCGCGCCGCTGTGCGCCGGCGTTGCGCGCGAGACACGCACTGCACATTCGCGCGGCAGACGTGCGCCGAATAGCGTGCGCCGCCCGCCCCTCCAAGCTGGCGCCGCGCCTCCACTCTGCGCTAGCGTACGGCAAAGCGAGGGGATCGGCATGTTCACGGGCAAGACGTGGTGGATCACCGGCGCCTCCTCCGGCATTGGCGCAGCGCTCGCCGAGGCGCTGGCCAAGAATGGCGCGAAGCTGGTCCTCTCCGGCCGCAACGTCGATGCGCTGAACGAGGTGGCGGCGCGCTGCGGCGGCGGCGCGCTGGTGCTGCCGTTTGAGGCCACCGACTATGCGCGCATCCCCGAGATCGTGGACACGGCGTGGGCGTGGGCTGGCCGCATCGACGGGCTCGTCAACAACGCCGGCATCTCGCAGCGCTCGTTGGCGATCGACACGGTGTTCGAAGTCTATCAACGCATCATCGCCGTCGATCTCCTGGCGCCCATTGCGCTGACTCAGGCGCTGCTGCCGCGCATGGCGCAAGCGGGCGGCGGCGACATCGTCGCCATCTCCAGCGTCGCGGGCATCGCCGGCCCGCCAGTGCGCAGCGCCTACAGCGCCGCCAAAGCCGGTCTGATCGGCTATCACGACAGCCTGCGCGCCGAGACCGCACATCTCGGGCTCCGCGTGCTGGTGGTCGCACCGGGCTCGGTGCGCACCAACGTTTCCAAGAATGCGCTTGACGCCAATGCCGAGACGCGCGGCGTGAGCGATCCCGCAATCGACAACGGCATGGACCCGAACGTTGCAGCCGAGCGCATCCTGGACTCGCTGCGGAACGGCGAGCGCGAACTCATTCTGGCCGAGGGCATGGAAGCCGAGGTCGCACGCCTGCGCCGCAGCGATCCGAACGCGCTGTTCGATCTGATGGCGCGCCTAGTCGCTCAGGGCTACGCCCAGCAGATGGGCGCGGAGAAGAAGGGCTAACGCGCCCACATGCGCAGAAGGTTCGAAACGCTCTTGTCGAGCGTCAGCAAATCCTCTCGCGCCCCCCCCGCCTCCGCCAGTCGCGCGCGGGTCACCGAGAGATCGAACAAGATCTCGCGCCGGGCCGCGTCCGGCACGAAGCTTTCGATCCACCCCACCGCCGCCAGACGCGCGCCGCGCGTCACCGGCGCGACATAGTGGATGGAGCCGGCGGGATACAGGATGGCGTCGCCCGCATCGAGCGCGATCTCCTGTTCGCCGAGCGCGCTCGTCACCACCAGCGCCCCGCCCTCATAGCTCGAGCGTTCGGCAAGGAAGATGGTGAACGCGAGATCAGTGCGGAGCTTGTCTTTGCTCGCGCCCATCAGCGCATCGTCGGTGTGCGCGCCGTAGGCCATGCCGGGCTCGTAACGCGAGAACAAGAGCCGCGTCAGGCGCGCAGGGCGGGCGGCGATCTCGAATAGCGGGTGGCGGCGGAGCGCCTCACCCACGAAGCGCTCCAGCGCCTGCACGCGCGGGTCCGCGCCATCGGCCTGCAAGTTCTCCTTCACGCCGCGCGCCGCAGCGCCTGCGGTGCGTTTGCCGGGGCGCCAGGGGACGTCGACCAAGTCTCGGCGAACCCGCTCCACATCCTCTTCTTCGAGGACCCGCTGCAAAATGACGCTCATGGTTCTCCCTTATTGCGAATGGTTCGCACTTGGTCCAGGTTGCGCCCGCACTGGGGCCAGGAGAGACGCATGATCGCTGTGAAGTTCAAGCTGTGGCGCACGGTTGGCGCGGCGACAGCGCTGACCTTGGCGGCGGCGTGCGGCGGCGAAGGCGGCGCGGCATCCGGTGAAGGCGATGAGGGTGGCGAAGGCGGTGAAGCCGGCGCCAGCACCCCCGCCGCGACCGCCACGCAGGCCCCGGCAGCTGGGGCGGGTGAGGCAGGCGAAGCCGGGGCGGCCTCGGCCTATGCGGGGCTCTCCGGCGATCAGCTGACCGCGCTGCGCATTCAGCACCTCCGCGGCTTCGTGATGGCTGCGGCGCGCATGGTCCAGGACGGCGTCGACAAGCCGGTCGAAGCCGGCGTACTCGTGGCGCAGGGCGTCCTCGAGGTCTACGACCCCGCCCCCGCCGAGTTCGGCACGCTGAACATCGAGATCATCCGCGCAGCCGCCAGCGGCGATGGCCTCACGCGCGCACAGATGATGCAGCGCATCCGCGCCGCCGAAGACGAGATCGACCGCGCAATGGGCGGGCTCGAGGTGGATTACCCGGCGCTGATCGCGCGTTTGGTCGACATCGCCACCGGTCTCTATCAACAGGTCAACCAGGGCGATTACGTGGACGCGATCGAGTACCAGCACAGTATGGGCGCAGCGTATTCAGCCGCCGCCGCGTTGACGCTCGGCCAGGACGCCATGCGCCGCGAAAACTTCCGCGCATTCAGCCGCGTGCAAGGCGAACTCAACAGGTTCACCGCGCTCTGGCGGACGCCAGAAGCGCCGGAACGCCCGCCGACCTACGCGGAGGTGCTGGCGCAAGGCTCGCGCGTCCGGCTGGCGCTGTCCCCTTACCTCTAGGCGCGGCGCAACAGCACCGTCGGCTCGCCTTTGTACGTTGATCGCGCATATTCACTATAGCCGAGCCTGCCCGCGAGTCGGAGCGAAGGCGCGTTTTCGGGCGCGATCATGCACACGAAGTCGCGGCGACCGAAGAATTGCTCGCCCCATCCGATGGCCGCCTCCATCGCTTCCCGCGCGTAGCCCTTACCGTGCGACCACGGCGCCAGCGCCCACCCCTGCTCCGGCGCGTCGAATGCCGCGTCGATGTCACGCTTGAAATCGCCGAACCCGCCTTCGCCGACATAACGGCCGCTCGCCTTTTCCTCGATCAGCCAGAAGCCGTACCCCAGCAGCGCCCAATGACCCGGGTAGCGCAGCAAGCGCCCCCAGCTCTCCTCGCGCGTCGACGCCTTGCCGGAAATGAAACGCACCACGTCGGGATCGGCCCACATCGCCGCCGAGGCGTCGAAATCAGCCAAGGCATGCCCGCGCAGGCGCAGGCGTTCGGTTTCCAGGATCGGGATCATGCGGCGCTTCTAGGCGCCGAACCGCTACTGCGCCAGCGCCGCCTCGACGAGCGCGGCGGCGTCAGCGCCGCCCCAATCGGCGCCTCCGGCCAGGCGGGCCAGTTCCCGGCCGTCGCGCGAGTAGATGATGGTGATCGGCATCCCCGTCCCGCCGACGTCGAAACCGATGCCCCGCGTCATATCGACAAAGAACGGCAGCGTGTTCCGCGTCCGCTGCGCCAGCACCATCTTGGCGCGCGGAATCTCCGCCTCCTGGTCGATGCTCACCGGGATCACGCGCACGCCGCGGCCTTCGAAGCGGCGCTGCAGCGCGCCCAACGTCGGCATCTCCTCGACACAAGCAGCGCACCACGTCGCCCACAGGTTCACCACCAGCACCTCGCCCTCGAATTCCGCCAAAGTCCGGGTGCGGCCCTCCGCGTCCACCAACGCACGCGTGGGCAGCGGCGGCGGGTCGGCCAGGACCATCAGCCTGTGCATTTCACCGCGCGCGAATCGCGTCAGACCGGCGCTCGGTTCAGGCTTTGAAGCGGCGGCGAAAAGCACGTAGACAGCAGCGATCGCCCCAGCCGCAAGCATCGCCAGAGCCGCCCAAAGCGCCCACGGCCTGCGGGCGGGATCAGAGGAGCGTGCGTTCGTGTCCAAGTCCAGTTCCCCGTCCGATTCCGGCGGCCAGAAAATGTGGGGCGGCCGCTTCGCCGCCCAACCTGCCTCCGCCATGCAGGCGATCAACGCGTCGATCGACGTCGACCGGCGCTTGTGGCGGGAGGACATCGAGGGATCGAAAGCCCACGCCGACATGCTGGCCGCGCGAGGGATTATTACGGCTGAAGACAATTCGGCGATACAGGCAGGCCTGGATCAGATCGCCGCGGAGATCGCTACCGGAGGTTTCCAATTCTCCGCGGAGCTGGAAGACATCCACCTCAACATCGAGGCGCGGCTGACCGAGCGCATCGGCGAAGCCGGCAAGCGGCTCCACACGGGCCGCTCGCGCAACGATCAGGTGGCCACCGATTTCAAGCTCTGGACCATGCGCGCCGCGCGTGAAGCAGGCGATGGCCTGCGCGCGCTGCAGCAGAGCCTAGTACGCCAAGCTGAGGCGCATGCCGAATGGATCATGCCGGGCTTCACGCACCTGCAAACCGCCCAACCTATAACGCTCGGCCATCATCTGCTTGCGTACGTGTCCATGTTCGAGCGCGATCGCGTGCGGCTGATCGGCGGCGCGCTGGAGGCGGCATGGGAGTGCCCGTTGGGCGCGGCGGCGCTGGCTGGCACGAGCTACCCGATCGACCGCGAGCTGACGGCGCACGCGCTGGGTTTTCATGCCCCCGCCGCGAACTCGCTCGACGCGGTGGGCTCGCGAGATTTCGCCCTGGCGGCGCTCTCGAGTCTGGCGATTGCGGCGACCCACCTTTCGCGGCTGGCCGAGGAGATCGTGCTCTGGACCAGCCCGCAATTCGGCTTCGCGACGCTCAGCGACGCGTGGTCGACCGGCTCGTCGATCATGCCTCAGAAGCGCAACCCGGATGCGGCCGAGCTGATCCGCGCCAAGGCCGCGCGCATCGGCGCCGACTTCGCCGCGCTCAATGCAATCGTGCAGAAGCTGCCACTCGCCTATGCCAAGGACTTGCAGGAAGACAAAGCGCTCACCTTCGCGTCGTTCGACGCTTTTGCACTCTCGCTCACGGCCATGATCGGCATGATCGGCACCATACGCTTCAAGCGCGAGGCGATGCGCGAAGCGGCGGCGCGGGGCTATTCCACGGCAACAGACCTTGCGGATTGGCTGGTGCGGGAGTTGAGAGTCCCGTTCCGCGAAGCGCATGAAATCACCGGCCGCGTCGTGCGCCGCGCCGAGGACGCGGGCGTGGCGGAATTGGCGCAGCTTCCCATGGATCAATTCCAGGCCGTCGACCCGCGCATTACCGAGGCCGCCCGGGCGTTGTTGACGGTTGAAAAATCCGTCGAGAGCCGGGATAGCTATGGCGGGACCGCCCCGCAGCGCGTGCGTGAGCAGATCGAGCGCTGGAAGGAGATGTTCGCATGAACCGCCTGTTGCTTGGCCTCGCCGCGCTCACCTTGCTTTCCGCCTGCGGCGTGAAGGGCGATCTGGAACGTCCCGACCCGGCTTGGAACCGCGACGAAGCAATCCGGCGCGAGTGCGAACAGCAGATCGCGCGAAACGAACGCCCTGACCCGCGCTGCGCGCAATATCAGACCGGCGCGCAGACGACGCCGTGAACCACTTCGAATATCGCGGCGGCGCGTTCTGCTGCGAAGATGTGCCGCTCGCCGATATCGCCAACGCGGCCGGCACGCCGGTCTATGTCTACTCAACCGCGACGCTCGAGCGCCACTATGACGTCTTCAAGCAGGCGTTCGCGCCACGCGAGGTGCTTGTAGCCTTCGCCGTCAAAGCCAACGCCAACATCGCCGTGCTGGCGACACTCGCGCGCAAGGGCGCGGGCGCTGACACCGTATCGCAAGGTGAGATCGAACGCGCGCTCGCCGCCGGCATTCCGCCAGATCGCATCATCTTCTCAGGCGTCGGCAAGACAGAAGATGAACTCGCGTTCGCAGTGCGAACTGGGGTTCGTCAGATCAATGTGGAAAGCACCGCCGAGCTGGAGACGCTCTCGCGCATCGCATGGGCGCTGAAGGCGCGCGCGCCGGTCGCGATCCGGGTGAACCCGGATGTGGGCGCGGGCGGTCACGACAAGATCTCGACTGGTAAGAGCAACGCCAAATTCGGCGTATCGCCCGGCCAAGCCAAAACACTCTACGCTCGCGCCGCGCACGACAAACACCTCGACGCCAAGGGGTTGGCGGTCCACATCGGCAGCCAAATCCGCGATCTCGCGCCACTTGAAGCGGCGTTCGGCGTGCTGCGGCGCTTGACGGAGGAGTTGCGCCACGAAGGCTTGAGCGTCGAGCGCCTTGATCTCGGCGGCGGCCTGGGCGTGCCCTATTTCAACGAACCCGATCCGCCCTCGCCAACCGAGTACGCAGCGACGGTTTCGCGCGTGTTTGACGGGCTCGACATCGAGCTGGCGTTCGAACCGGGCCGCGTGATCGCCGGCAACGCAGGCGTGCTGCTCTCGCGTGTGGTGCGCGTCCAGGAACGCGCGGAGCGGCCGAACCTGGTGCTCGATGCCGGCATGAACGATCTGATCAGGCCCGCGATCTACGACGCCTATCACGACATCAAGCCCGCGCGCGATCCTGGCGACGCGCCGCGGCACGCGTACGACGTCGTCGGTCCGATCTGTGAAACGGGCGATACGTTCACCCGCAACCGCGAGCTGCCGGCGCTGGAGGAAGGCGACCTCGTGGCTTTCATGACGGCGGGCGCGTACGGCGCGGTGATGTCGTCCACCTACAACGCGCGCGCACTCGTGCCGGAGGTGCTGGTCCGCGGCGATCGCTTCGAGATCGTACGGCGGCGCTGGACGGTAACGGATCAACTCGCGCTGGAGCGCACGCCAGACTGGTTGGAGGAAGTATGATCAGAACTCTCGCCGCCGCGTTGGCTTTGGCCGCGTGCGCATCCGCGCCGCCGCCGTCGCCGCAGAACGCGTTCTTCGCGCAAGTGGCGGGCCTCTGCGGACAGAGCTTCGAGGGGCGCGTCGTCAGCACCGACCCCGCCGACGCACAATTCGCCAGTCAACGGCTTGTGATGCATGTGCGCGAATGCAGCTCTCGCGAAATCCGCATCCCGTTCCATGTCGGCGACAATCGCTCTCGCACGTGGGTGATCTCGCGCAGCGACGATGGCCTGCGGCTCAAGCACGATCATCGCCACGAAGACGGCGAGGAGGACGTGCTGACGCAATATGGCGGCGACACGGTCACGGAGGGCTCAGCTGAGCGCCAGGAGTTCCCGGCCGACGCCTATTCGCGCGACCTGTTCGTGGCCAACAATATCCCGCAGTCGGTCGCCAACGTCTGGGCGGTTGAGGTGCACCAGGGCCGCATTTTCGCCTACGAATTGCGGCGGCCGAACCGCCACTTTCGTGTCGAGTTCGATCTCACGCGCCCGATCACAGCGCCGCCCCCGCCATGGGGCGCGGATTAAGCGTAAGTTAGCGACGAATGGGCGACGCGGCGCGGGCCGTGGTCATGGTTTGGCCAAGCGGCGCCTGTTAGGCTTCGTCACGGATGAAGCATCAGGACGCCCTCGCCCAGCTCGCCCGCGAGACCAACCGCGCCCGGCGCACGCTCGCGCTGGAGCGCTGCCTGCGCGCTGGCTTTTGGGTGTTCTTCGCTGTTGGCGTCTGGACGCTGATCGCGGTCGCTGGCGGCCACGAGCGCTTGCCGTTTTTGACACAAAGCCTGAGCGCTATCGCAGCCTTGATCGTATTTGCGCTTCTAGCTTTGCGTGCGCGTCGGGCGTTCCAGGCGCCTAGCGATGCAGAAGCACGCGCCCGCCTAGCCGAAGATTCTCGGCTAGACCTCGCTGCGTTCGAATCTCTCGACGATCATCCCTCGCGCTACGACCCCTTCGCGGTCGCGCTGTGGCGCCGGGAACAGGAGAACGCAATTGAGCGTGTCGTGCGCGCGCGTTCCCGCGGTCCGCGTGTCAGACTCGGCGACATTGATCGCTACCAGCTTCGTTACGTCTTGCTGATCGTGTTGGCGGTCGCGCTTGTGATGGCTGGCGCCGCTGCTCCAGATCGCATCGCGCGTGCGTTCTTGCCAGATCCAGGCCCGTTACTGGGAGACCAAGAGATGGCCGTCGAAGCATGGGTGACGGCCGCGGACTACACCCATGCCGCGCCCGTGTCCTTGAGCGAACGGATTGGCGAGCGCGTCGAGACGCCGCCATCCGTAGAGGCGACCGTGCGCGTGACTGGGCCGGCGGGCGCGCCGACCCTGGTGTTTGACGGCGGCGGGCGCCACGAACGCGTCCGCTTCGCCCGCGCCGCTGACGGCGCCTGGGAAGCGCGCATGGCGATCCCCGCAGCAGGCCGTTTGCGGGTCGTACGCTTTCACACGCGCGCGCAATGGCGCATAGCGCCGGCTGCCGACGTCCGCCCGCAGGCCGCGTTCTCCGCCCCGCTCTCAACGCTGCCGGAAGAGCGCGCGCTGATCTCGTGGCGCGCGTCCGACGACTTCGGCGTGCGCCGAATCATGTTGCGCGTACGGCCCGTCGATCCGCCGCCAGACCTCGCGCGCGCCGATCCAATCGATACCGAAATCGAAGCGCCCGCCGGCGATCCGCGCGAAGCCAACGCGGAAACCGAAGTGGACCTGGCCGCCCATCCCTACGCGGGGATGGAGGTAGAGGTGCGCCTTGTGGCCGTCGACGCGCTGGGTCAGGAAGGCGTGAGCGGGCCACTGCGCTTCACCATGCCGGAGCGTGTTTTCTTGCAGCCCATCGCGTTAGCGGCGCTCGAAATCCGCCGCCACCTGATGGCCGACCGGCGAGCCTACGCGCGCGAGCCCCGCACGCAGCGGCGCACCATGCCGGCTGGCGAAATCCTGCTCGGAAACGAGCGTATCGAAGTCCGTGACCACGATCGCCGGCCCGCACTCGATCGCGCGCCGGAAGGCGTGCGCCGTGCCGTGCGGCTGATCGATGCGTTGACGATGACGCCGCAGGATGGCTATTTCCGTGATCGCGCAGTGTATCTCGGTTTGCGTCTCGCCCGCTCGCAGGTCGAAACGGCGCGCGGCATCGATGCAACCGCGCAAGCGGCGGAAACGCTGTGGCGCGTCGCGCTCCGCGCGGAGTACGGCAGCGCAACCGACGCCGAGCAAGCCATGAATTCAGCTTACATGGCGCTGCTTCAGGCGCTTGCCGACAACGCGCCGCCTGAACGCATCCGCGCGCTTACGGAAGCACTCCAACGCGCGAGCGAGCGCTATATGGAAGCGCTGGTCCAGGAGGCGATCCGCGAGGGAAACATCTCCAATCCCGAGGACACCGAAGAGCAGGCGACGGTCACGCAAGAGGACCTTGACGACATGATACGCGAGGTTGAGCGGTTAGCGCAGGAAGGGCGCATGCAGGAAGCCGCAGCCATGCTCGCCATGCATGCCATGATCATGAACACGCTGCAGGCGCAAGTGCAGCAACAGGAAACGAGCCAAAGCGATGGCGAGGGCGATCCTGACCAACGCATGCAGGAGAGCATGGACACGCTCTCGCAAACCATGGGCGAGCAACGCGCGCTACGCGATGAAACACAACAGCAGGATGGCCAGGGCGGTTCGGGCGGCACGCAACAAGGCGGCCAAGGCGGCGACGAACTGGCGCAGCGTCAGGCGGAAATCCGCCAAGGCCTGCAGGCAGCGCAGCAAATGGCGGATGATGCGGGCGCAGCGCCTAGCGACGATCTGAACGCCGCCGGCGAAGCGATGCGCCGGGCCGAAGATGCGCTGCGCCGCGGCAATTTCGAGAGCGCGGAGGCGGCTCAGAGTGCAGCGCTTGAAAACTTGCGCGAGGGCGCGGCGGCGCTTGCTGCGGAAATGCGCGACCGCGGCCGCCAAGGCGGGCAATCCGGAACAAGCTCAGCCGGCCGCGATCCGCTTGGGCGTGAGCTCAATGGGACCGGCGTGGGCGAAGGCGAAGGCACGGTGCCGACGGAAAGCGACCCGGTGCGCGCGCGAGAGATATTCGACGAAATTCGCCGCCGCGCGCAGGATCCGAACCGCTCGGAAACCGAGCGCGAGTATCTACGCCGCCTGCTCGACCGGTTCGGCGATTCTTGAGCTTGACCGCCGCACCGCACGGCGCACATTGCCCGCCCCACAACTGGAGTGATCATGCGCAAGTTTCTGATGATCGCCGCCTCGTTCGCCGCTCTCGCCGCGTGCTCGCAGCCGGCCGATCGCCCGGATGCTCCACCCCCGCAGCAACAAGCTGCGTGCAACACGGTCACGCCGGATTCCGCGCTCCAGGTGACGCTCACCGATGAGGTCGCTTCAACGGCATCGGCATCCGATTTGCGCGGAGGCGCAATCACGCCCGGCGTCTACGATCTCGTCAGCGGCCAGAAGCTTGGTGACGCACAGGGATGGCAGGGCGCGCGCGCCGTATCCCTCGATGCGCGGGAGACAGAGGCGGGCGCGGTGACGTTCAATTGGGCGAGCGTCAGCGCGGGCAGCCAAGCCGAGCGCTGGACCGCGACGTTCAACGACACCCCAGCGCCCGCCATCGAGTACACGTGCGGGCGCAGCGGCCGCGCTGACGATGTCGGCTTCGCGACGACGGCCGACACGCTCAGTTTGCGCCTCCCCGACGCAAGCGGCGCCGGCGCGTTGCTGCTCGAATTCCGCCGCCGCCCCTAGCTCGCCGCCGATTCGGGTCGCCCACCCACCCCATATTCAGGCGGTTGGTCAGTTCTCCGGCGCGGGCCATGCCTTTCCCCGGCGGATCGGCCGCCGTGGAGGGCAAGATGAAAACATCCACCGGATTGGCGCTGGCGGCGGCGCTGGGCGCGTCACTGTGGACCGGCGCGGCCAGTGCGCAAGACATGCACCGCGAGTTCGACCAGGTCCGCAGCGGCCGGGCGTCCGCCGACGATGACGGCGTGCGCATGCGCCTGACTTTGCCCTTCGGCCAAGCGGCGGCAGGCCAACGCGATACGCGTCTTTCGTTCGGCTTTGCGCAGAGCAACGGCCAAGGCGAGATGCGTAATCTCGACCTCTTCTCGTTCTCGCTAACCGGATCGACGCCGCGCTTCGAAACGCCCTTCGCGCTCAATGCCAATGACGACGGCGGTGCGTGGTACGCGAGCCCGCGCAATCTTCTCTTGCTCGGCGTGGGCGTCGGCGTCGCGTATGCGATATACGATCACAACCAGGACGATGACGGCCCGCCTCCGCCGACGTAGGATTCGGCCAAAGGAAGGCATACTTGAACACTCCCTCGCCTCGCGCACGGATCGCTATCGTCGAAGACGATGCGATCCTGCGCGAGGACTTGGCTCGGGTGGTGACGCAGGCTGAGGGCATGGAGGTGTCCGGCGCTGCGGACACACTCGCCGCCGGGCGCGCGCTCCTTCGGGGCGCGCCGGACGTGCTGCTGATTGACCTCGCGCTGCCCGACGGAAATGGCGTCGACCTCATCCGCGAAGCGCGCGCAACGCACCCCGGCATCAAGATCATCGTCGTCAGCATCTTCGGCGACGCCCGTAGCGTTGTGCGCGCCATCGAAGCTGGCGCCGACGGCTATCTGCTGAAAGGCGCCGGTGAACGCGAGGCCGAGGGCGCCATCCGCAGCGTGCTCGAAGGCGGCGCGCCGATCAGTCCCGCAGTCGCCAGCCACATACTCACGCGGATGCGGGAGACGCCAGCACGTTCGGAGCTCGATGCCCCGTTGACCGAGAAGGAAATCGCGGTGCTGACCGACCTCGCCAAAGGCTTCCGCTACAAGGAGGTGGCGCGCCTGCACGGCATCTCGCCGCACACGGTCGCCGATCACGTGAAGTCCATTTACCGGAAACTCGCCGTGAACTCGCGCAGCGAGGCCGTGTTCGAGGCGGTGCAGGCAGGCCTGATCAGGCTCAAGGATTGAGCGCACGGGGCCCGAGCGCGTGTTGGCGCTGGCGCTTCGCCCCCGCAGTGAGTTAGCACCATGCGGCTGATGCTGAAG
This sequence comes from Hyphomonadaceae bacterium, assembly GCA_050182055.1. Lineage (GTDB taxonomy): Bacteria > Pseudomonadota > Alphaproteobacteria > Caulobacterales > Aquidulcibacteraceae > Vitreimonas. Next base: position 33,505 of record JBFXCP010000016.1, on the reverse strand, counting down.
TCCGAGCCGCTGGGGGCGCCGACATGGGGCGCATGGATCATTGCCGCGACAATCGTCGCGATGCAGTTGGCGCTAAGCGTGGGCCTTTTGTGGGCGAACTCGATCGCGGAAAGCGCCGACGGCCGACGCGTCGTGGAGGTGGCCGCCGCCGAGGCGCCGGCACGCGCATATACGCGGCTGCCGGAGGACGCCTTCGAAATCGTGCGGTTGCCGCGCGAGGGCTGCTGCTCCAGCAACAGTTTGGTCTTCCGCACGCGCCTCACAGCGGCGGACGCCGCGCTCGACGAACCAAGCGTCTTGATCGTCAGCGCCTACGACAACGCGCTCCTCTACCTTGAGGGTGAACTTGTCGCCGGCTTCGGCCGCTCTGAGGGACCGCCTCCGAATATGGGCCGGCGACCGCAATTGCTACGCCTTCCGCCAAGCCTCGTGCGCGAAGGCGCGATCCTAGACATCACTGTGCAACGCGCGGTTGGCTTCGGATACTTCCGCCCATTTTTCGTGGGCGAGTACAACGCACTCTACCGCAGCTTCAACGCGCTGACCTTCCTGCGCCAGGACCTACCCCTCTTCAACGCCGGGATTGGCGCTTTCGTCGCGGCGTTCTGTTTTTGCGCCGCGCCGCTGTTCGGCGCACGCGGCCTCATGCTTTCGTTGGCGGGCTTGGGCGCAAGTTGGACATTTCAGCACGTCGGTCTGTTCCTGAACGACCCGCCTTGGGGCGTGATTGCCAACACAGGGCTCTACTTTTGGGGGTTCCTCGGCGCCTGCGTCTGCATGCCATGGTTCTTCATCGAGTGGACATCCGTGTTCTCGCGGGCGACTCCAAGACGAGGGCCGATCTTCGCGTTTGCACTCGACCCTTGGGACGCCCCGGCGCGGCGCGAGCTTGCCGTCGCGTGCATTGCGATCCTTGCAGTTGGCGGCGCGCTGATTGGGTGGCGGCTGAGCTTCGACCCTGCAATCGCCTTCCAAGACGCCAACCGCATCATCGGCTGGCTGGGCTTGTTTGCGATGGCGTTCAGCCTAGTGCGCATCGTGGCCTTCTACCTGCGCCCCGGATCGCGCGATCCCATCGCGGCGTCGGCATTTGTGTTCGTTGTCTTGGCGGCGATCGCCGACATTTCGATGGTGCGCTTCCTGAGGACTACCGGCGTATTCCTCGGCGCCGCAGTCACCTTTTTTCCGCTTGCGCTTTTGCTGTCGCTGGCGTTCCGCGCGCGCGGCATTTTCGAAGCGGCGACTGCGACTGCGGAAAAACTCAACGGTCTCGTGGCGGACCGGGAGCGCGAGATAGTACGCAACCACGAAGAAATCCGCCGCAACGAACGCGCCGCGATGTTGCTGGAGGAGCGCAGCCGCATCATGCGCGACATGCATGACGGCATTGGCGGGCAGCTCATCGGCCTCATTCTGCAGGCGCGATCTAAGAAGCTGTCGGGCGACGCGCTGGTTGCGGGCCTTGAGCAGAGCCTCGACGACTTGAGGATGGTTGTAGATTCGCTGGAACAAGGCGAAGGCTCGCTGACAGGCGCGCTTGGAGCTTTCCGCGCGCGCATTGAACCGCGCTGCGAGGCGGCCGGTGTCGAGCTTGCTTGGGAGATTAACGACGTTGGTGAAACCCCCGGCATCGGTCCGGACAAGACCCTTCAGATTTATCGCGTGTTGCTGGAAGCCTGCACCAACGCCCTGAAGCACAGCGGCGCCACGCGCTTGATCGTATCGCTGCGACGGCGCGGAGAGGTGATCGAGATTTCCGTCGCCGACAATGGCAAGGGATTCAGCGCCGGCGTCGGCGCCGGAAGCGGCGGCCGTGGCCTCGCCAACATGGAGGCGCGCGCACAGCGCATAGGCGCTACACTCGAGCTGCACTCCGAGCCCGACGCCACGATCGTTGCGCTGAAGCTGCCTGCGTAACGCGCTTGGCCCCGCGAAGGCCGAGGCGCCGCCTTTCTTGACACGTGAGCGTCCGCGCCCTTCGCTAGGACATCAATCGATCGTCGCGATGTAGGGCAGCCCGCGATAGCGGCCCGCGTCATCCATGCCATAGCCGACCAAGAAGTTGTCAGGCGCCTCCCAGCCGATCGCATCGATGTCGCCTGCCGCATTCGGCTTGCGGACAAATGCGCACGCCAGCGCCATCGTCGCGCCCTTCGCCAGCATGTGCGCCCGGGCGAACGCGATGGTGCGGCCCGAGTCGAAGACGTCGTCCACGATCAGCACCGGCCGCCCTTCAACCGCACGAGAGATGTCGGCACGGACAACAACCTTGCCGGAACTCTCGCGCGCGTCGCGATAGCTTTCGAGCCAGAGGGAGTCGTAAATCGGGTGCCGCCCTCGTGCTTCGATGGCGCGCATCAGGTCTGCAGCAAACGGGATAGCACCTTGCAGCAGCGCCACGACCGTCCACTTATCGTCGACCTGGTTGGCAAACCCGTCCGCAAGCGCGTCCACGCGCGCGGCGATCTCGTCAGCGCTGAGCAGGACGCGCAAGCGCGTCTCAGCTGTTCGAGTAGCGCAAGCCGTCGATCGGGCCGAGTTCGCTCGTGGTGGCGGGCTGCTCGTCGGCCGGCAACGGATCGGTCAGCTCAAGCGTATCCTCGATCGGCGCAGCGGGTGTTACGTGCGCGGCGCCGCCCGCCATGGACATCTCCGAGAAGCTCGCGAACGTTGCTTCCAGATCGACCGCGTCGGACGGCGGGTTCTCGACACGAATCTCGAACGGCACCGCAGCGCCGGCCGCAATCGGTTGATCGGTGATCGCGTTGACTAGCTGGAAAATCTCTTGCGAGCGCGTGTCCCGAAGCGAGATGCGCACGGGCGGCACCAGCTTGTCGTCGCGGCCGATGTTGCGAACCTCGCCGCGCACCAAGAGCACCGGAGTCGCGCCGTCGAAGGTGCGCTCAACCGCCAAGTCGTAGAACTCAAGTCCGTACACGTTGACGTCGAGGCCGAACGCCGCAAAAGCGCTGGCCGAACGCGGCCACAGCTCGGCCACGTCCTGCCGGAATACCACCATGCCGGTCGCCGACGCGGCGAGCGCCGCTCCCGTAGCGGTCCACACGACCGCGGCAGCGCGGGTGCGCTCGCGGCGCATGCGTTCGGCTTGTTGCGCGCGGAATTTCGCCGCCGCGGACGGCGCCGGTCCCGGCTGCTCAGCTGCAGCCGCCTTGCGCCATCTTTCGACACGTTCGCGAGTCAGAGGTTCTTCGACGGGCCCCGCCGCAGGGATCGCCCGGGGCGTTGCCGCCTCGGCCGCGTCGCGGAGTTCAAGCTGCGGCTCGGCGAACCAGGAAAAACCGCATGCCGCGCAGCGCACCGTCCGACCAGCCGGTCCAATGGCGGCGTCGTCAGCATAGTAGCGTGTGGAGCAAGACGTGCAGGTTAGGATCATGGTAACGATACGTTCAGCTGCCCAGTAATGTATCTCGGTGCATTGATTCTATTTAGCTTGTCCAGTCATGGCTCGACCGAACACAGCCGACATTGACCTCTTCCAGCGCGGAGTCCTTGCCAGGATTTCCGGCGTCGATGCTGGCTACGGGCCCGCCACGGTTCTGGTGGGGGTGGAGTTCGAAGCGCGGGTTGGCGAAGTGTCCCTCGTCACCGGTCCCGCCGCTGCCGGTAAGACTACGTTCATGCACCTGCTGCGGCTAGCGCTACCGCCCCGTTCTGGACGAGCTGTAATTCTGGGCGCCGACGTCGGCCGCGCGAGCCCAACGGCGCGCGCCGAAATCAAACGCCGGATCGGCTATGTCGCTGAAAACCCGGTGTTCATCGAGCAATGGAGCGCCTTCGACAATATCGCGATGCCGCTGCGATTGGCCGGGCTGAAACCGCGAGATTACGATCACGACGTACACGAACTTGTGGATTTTGTCGGCCTCAGCGATGCAGCGATGCTGCCGGTGGAGAAACTTTCGGGAGCGGAACGGCGCCGCGCCGCGATCGCCCGCGCGCTTGCGGCCAAGCCAGAACTGATCCTCGCGGACGACCCGACCGCCGGCATGTCGCCCGGCGACGGCCGCCGAATCGTCCGCCTGCTCGCGGAAATGCGCCGGGTCGGCGCGGGCGTCGTGATCGCCAGTCAGGACGAAACGTTAGCGGATTGCGCGCCGATATTGCGCTGGCGGATCGATCGCGGGCGCTTGGCGCAGATCGACCACGCCGCCCCCGCCGACGCCGAGGCGTACGAATGAAGAATGCGCTGGCCGGCGTCGAACGCGCCCTGTTCTGGACATTGGCCTTTGCTGCGTTCGCCGCCGTTGCGGCGGCGCTTGGCGCACGGGCGGTGGACCGGGTCGCCGTAAGTTATGAGCAGGCCCGGAGCCATTACGCCATCGTACGCGTGCTGGCGCCTGAGGGGGCGTCTGGCATAGCCGCCGCGGAACGGGCTTTGTTCCGCGCCCCGCACGTGCGCACCGCAGCGCCGATGACGGCGGGGCGCGCCGCGGAGTTGCTCGGTCAGATTGCACCCGGGCCGGCGGCGGCTGAGGCCGCGTCTAGCGAGCCATTGCGCCTGATTGAGGTGGAACTCGCACCCGCGGCGCCCAACGTGGACATCTCAGGCGACATCGAGGCGGCGCTGGCTCAAGGCGGCGTCACCGCCGAGGTCATCGCCGCGCCCGATGATGCGGCCGGCGGCGGCCTGGCGAGCCGCGTGCGCACGTTCGCGATGTGGGGCGCGGCGGCGTTCGCGCTTACGATGGCCGTCATCGTCTGGCTCGCCGCGCGCGGACTCGCCGCGCGGCGGCGCGAAATGGTGACGGTAATGTGCGACCTGGGCGCTACGCGCAGCCAAGCCGCTGGCCGCATCGCCGATGAAGCCGCGGTGCTTGGCCTGTATGCAGGGGTTGCCGGCGCTGCGCTGGCGGCGGTTGCGGGTATCGTGGTGTTACTGCTGGCAGTTCCGGGCGCTTCGCTGGAGACTCTGCCGCGTATGATTCTGCCGGTGGATATCGCTCCCATCGCCGCGGCCCCGCTGGGCGCGGCGATAGCCGCTGGCGCTGGCGCGCGCGCGGCCGCTGGGTACTTCCACGGCCAAGCGGCGCGGCTCGGCTGATGCGCTCGCTTGTCGCGTGGGCGATCATCGTCGCCGTCGTGGCGCTCGTCGCCGACTTCTGGAGTTTCGCAGCGCAAGTCCGGCGTGAAGCGCCGCCGCCGCCGGACGCTCAAGCCATCGTTGCACTGACTGGCGGTTCGCTCGAACGGCTGACCACCGGCGTGCGCCTGCTCGAAGACGGCAAAGGCGAACGCTTGCTCATCTCGGGCGTCAATCGCGTCGTCACCAACGAAGAACTTCTATCCGAAGCACTCAATGTGGATCCGCAATTGCAGCGGTGCTGCATCGACATTGGCCGTTCGGCCGAGGACACGCTCGGCAATGCCTCTGAAACCGCCGCATGGGCCCGCGAACACAACTTCACGCGCATTATCCTGGTGACGGACGACTATCACATGCCGCGGTCGCATGCGGAGCTCACGCTGGCGCTGCCGGAGGCGGAGATTTTTCCCGTGCCTGTGCGTACGCGCTGGACCGACCCCGCGCTCTGGCGCAGCGATCTCGGCGCCGCGACGCGGTTGGGGGCAGAGTACGTGAAATATCTGGTGATCCGCGGGCGCGAAGCGCTGATCGGCATCGGCGCCCGCCGCAATGAGGACGCGGCGAACCCGACATGATCCGGTCCATCCTCTTCGTCATCTGGTTCTACGGAACGATGGCCTTTTGGGGCCTGATCTACATGCCCGCCGTTCTGCTGGGCCACGACAGGTACATTTGGCGCTCGATGCGCGGCTGGGGAAAGTCGACCATCTGGGGCCTCAAGTGGATTGTGGGCGCGGAAGTCAGATTCGAAGGGCTCGAACATGCGCCGAAAGGCCCGGCGCTGATCGCGTCCAAACATCAGGCCACGCTCGACACCGTGTTGCCGGTGCTCTTTCTCAGCGAGCCCGTGTTCGTGGTGAAGAAGGAACTGATCAAGATGCCGGTGTTCGGCTTCTATATGAAGCGCGGCATGATCCCCGTCGATCGCGAGGCGCACGCCAAAGCGCTGAAGGACATGCTGCGCGCGGCGCGCGCGGTGATCGCGAAGGGCCGCCAAATCGTCATCTACCCCGAGGGCACGCGCCAGGAACTTGGCGCGCCGCCGGACTACAAACCGGGGATTGCCGCGCTGTACCGTGATCTCAATCTCCCGGTGACGCCGGTAGCGCTGAACACTGGTCTCGTGTGGAAGCCCTCCGGCATCATGCGCAGGCCAGGAAAGGTCGTGATCAAGATACTGCCTCCCATCCCTGCGGGCCTGAAGCGCGACGAGTTCATGGCTGAACTCGAGCGCGTGATCGAAACGGAGAGCGACGCCTTGCTGCCCATCGAGAAGCGCCGTTCGCCGGTGCACGCATGAAGACACGTCCGCTTTGGCTCATCGTCCCGTGGGCGGTGTTCATCGTCGCCGCCGTCGGCTGGGTCATCTACTGGAACGTACTCGCCAACACCGCCGAGCAACGCGTGCGCGCGTGGGCGGCGGAGCAATCCGCGTCCGGCGGCAGCGCATCGATCGGGCGCATAACGCGCCACGGCTTTCCTGTTTTGTTGCGTCTGGAGATCAGCGACTTCGCCTTCGCGCCCGCGCGCGGCGGCTGGCGCGCAACGACGGCGCGCGCCGATTTGCATGTGCAGGTGATGAACCCGCAGCACATCGTATTCGAGGCAAAGGCGCCGGTCGCAGTTACGCGCAACAACGGCGCGGTGACCAACATTAGCGCCGACGCTCTGATCGCCAGCTTGCGCACCGACGGCGGCAACCTCGCCGTCGCCGGCCTCGAGGGCGACAATGTCGTGCTGGACGATCCGGCTGAAGATGGCGTGCTGCACGCAGAAAAGGTCGTGCTCAATCTCCGCCCCGATCCGCGCGAGGCGGACGAGTACCAACTTGCCTTCACTGCCGAGCGCATCACGCTGCCGCGCCCGGTGCGCAGCTTCGAGACGTTCGGCCAGGACGTGGCCTCGCTGCGCGCTGCGGTCGTGATCGAACGCGGCGCCGCCTTGCTCAACGCAGCGCCCGAAGATCCGCTTGGGCCGTGGCGCACGGCCGGCGGCCGGCTGCGCTTCGAAGGCCTGACGCTGCACTGGGGGCCGCTGCAAGCGAACGGCGTGGGCGATGGCGGGCTGGACGAGCAACGGCGTATCGCTGGCCGTCTCGAATTGCCGCTGGAGCAGCCGGCGCCCGTGCTCACGGCGATCGCCAACGGCCCAAACATGTCGCGCGATGCGCGCCGCGCGCTGGCGATCCTCGCCGCAGGCTACGCCGCGACCGGCGAGACGATCACCATCGACGTCAACGCCAACGATGGCTGGCTACGGCTCGAAGGCTTGCCGGTGCGGCCGCTGCCGCCAGTCTATTAGTTCTCGCGCCCCCAGTTCGGCGTGGGCGTGTCCTGGCCAGCTTCGATGACTTCGCGGCGCATACGGCGGGCGCGGTCAAAGAGATCGTAAAGCGTGTCGCCATCGCTCCAGCGGATCGCGCGCTGCAGCGCCGCCAAATCTTCGGAGAAGCGGCCCAGAACCTCAAGCACCGCTTCGCGGTTGTTCAGGAACACGTCGCGCCACATGGTTGGATCGGACGCGGCGATACGGGTGAAGTCGCGAAAGCCGGAGGCCGAGTACTTCACCACCTCGCTCTCGGTGACGCTCTCCAGGTCCTCCGCCATCGCCACGATGTTAAAGGCGATCAAGTGCGGCAAGTGACTGGTCACCGCCAACACAACGTCGTGCCGGGCCGCATCCATACGCTCGACATCGGCGCCCAGCGCACGCCAGAACGCTTCGAGCCGGTCAACACCCGCAGCGTATTCGGGCCGCACATCGGCAAGCGGCGTTAGAATATGCCAACGGCCCTTGAACAAGGTGGCGAAGCCAGCGTCCGGGCCGGAGTGTTCGGTGCCGGCAATGGGATGGCCAGGGATCAGAAGCGCCTGGGGCGGCAACTTGGCTTCCAGCGCCGCCACTACTGCGCCCTTGACCGAGCCGACATCCGTTACGATGACGCCCGGTTTCAACGCGGGCGCAAACGCCGCCGCTGCCTCGCCCATCGCGCCAACGGGTACAGCCAGGACGACGAGGTCGGCCTCAGCGACCGCCGCCGCTGCACTCGTTGCGACTTCGCCGAGTTGCAGCTCCGCCGCCCGCAAGCGCACAGCGTCGTCGGCGTCGAACAGCGCTACCGACGTCGCAGCGTCATTGGCGCGCGCAGCGAGCGCGATCGACGAGCCAATGAGGCCAACGCCGATAATCGCAATGCGGTCGAACACGGTCATAGCAGGCGCGCGTAAGAGCCCAGCACGCGCACATCCTTCAGCCCTGAGTGCTCGAGCGCCAGGGCGCGGGTATCGCCCAGCGCGACAAAGCCATCGATGCGGATCAGCACCTTGGGCTCCGCACGCGCGATCTCGCGGCCGGTCAGGCCCACTTCGCCCAGCGCTCGCTGCAGGCGATGGTGTGGATCGGAGGCCATGAGGATCGACACGTCGCCGCCCGCCTCTTCCGTGGCGGATGCGGCGAACACAGCCGCCTCCGGCGTCTCGCCGCCGGGCCCCAGTAACGGCAAACCGGCAATCAGGTGCAGATTGCGGAAGCGGCTCTCTGTGAGCGCGGGCCACCAACCGCCGACGCCCTGCGCTGCCGGCCAACTCGTAACGGCGACGATCGTGTCCGGATTCTCGGCAACCTTCTGCAACGCAGCCGTCGCTTCGCCGACATCCTTGATCCGCATGCGGGCGCCGAAATGACGTCGCGCGATGTCGAAGAGCCGGGCCGGATCCGAACGGCTGCCGCCGACCACGACATCGATGGCGCGCTGACGGCGCAGCGTCGCCGCCACCAGCGCCCGCCACAGCTCCACGACCAGCTCGCGATCCATCGGCGCCGGCGCGGCGGCGACGAGTCTGCGCAGCATCGCGACCTCGCGGCCGGGCCGGATTGGCAAACCCGGCTGCGGCGACTTCAGCGCCGTCAGCCTGTCGGCGAGCTGAAGCCGCTGCGCGAACAGTTGCAGGAGCGTCTGGTCGACGCCGTCGATCTCGCGGCGAATCGTTTCGATAGGGTCGGGATCGCCGGCAGGGGGGATGGCGTCGTTCATGACACAACCATTACGGGGTTTCATCGATTGCGCCAACGGCGCGCGCCAGGGGCGCGTCATCAACAGACGCGACCGCGCGCAGGGGGTGCGCGGGCGGCGACGCAGTTTATACCTTCACGGATGATTCACTCGCGATCCGCGGCAAAGCTGCAGGCGGCCGGGGGCGTGCGGGCCCTCACCTTCGACACCTCCACGCCGCTTCAGCTGTCCAGCGGCGAGACCATCGCGCCGCTTACCATCTCGTTCGAAACCTACGGCGCTCTCAACGCGGAGCGCAGCAACGCCGTGCTGGTATGCCATGCGCTTACCGGCGACCAGTTCGTGGCGAGCCCAAACCCCGTAACCGGCCGCCCGGCGTGGTGGCCGCGCGTGGTGGGCCCCGGCCGGCCCATCGACACCAACCGCTTTTTCGTCGTGTGCGCGAATGTTCTCGGCGGCTCGATGGGATCGACGGGACCGGGTTCGCCTGCGCCCGACGGTCAACCGTACGGCCTGCGCTTCGCCCCGATCACGCTCGCCGACACTGTGCGCGCCCAGGCCATGCTGGTGGAGGCGTTGGGCATCCCCAACCTCTTCATGGTGATTGGCCCCGGCATGGGCGGCATGCAGGCCCTCAATTGGGCGAGCGCCTACCCCAAGCGCGTGTTCGCCTGCGTGAGCATCGCCACCGCCGCACGCCAGTCGGCTCAGAACATCGCCTTCGCAGAACTTGGACGCCAAGCGATCATGGCCGATCCGGATTGGCGCAACGGCGCCTACCTGGCTCATGGCGTGCGCCCGGCCAAAGGCGCCCAAGTGGCGCGCACGGCGGCGCAGATATCGGCGCTGGCTGAGAAAGACGTCCGCACCCGCTTCGACGGCGCGCGATCGAAAGAGCGCTTCACGTTCGCGGTAGAACCCGCCGAACCGCTGCGCACGGCCAGCGGCGGCGTGTTCGTAGACCGCTTCGACGCCAACTCATTTCTCTATCTGTCACGCGCCATGGACGGCTTCGATCTTGCAGCGGACTTTGGCGGCCGATTGGCCAACGCGTTCCAGGACGGCGACACCCGCCATTGTGTGATCTCATTCTCCGACGATTGGCGCTACCCGCCCGAAGAAGGCCGCGCCGTGGCGCGCGCGCTGGTGGCGGCGGGCGCAGAGGCGGCATTCGTTGAGATCGAAAGCCGCGCCGGCCACGAGACCTACCTTGGCGAAGAACCTGCATTCGAGGCGGTGCTGACCGGGTTTGTCGACGCCGCCGCAGCTGCGCGCGGGCTCGCGCTGAACGGGGGCGCTTGATGGCGCAGCTAGAGTTGGTCCACCCCGCGCCTGACGCCGTGAGCGAACCGCGCGCCGATCACTTAGCAATTTCGCTGATGGTTCGCGAAAGCGCCAAAGTGCTCGACGTGGGCTGCGGCGGCGGTCAGCTCATGGCGCTGTTGGCGCAGGAGCGCGGCGCCAAGGCGCGCGGACTGGACATCGACCAAGCGAAGGTCAACGCCTGCGTCGCGCGCGGGCTTTCGGTGGTGCAGGCAGACGCCGAGCGCGACTTGGTGGAGTATCCGAGCGGCGCGTTCGACTACGTAATCCTGTCGCATGTTCTGCAGAACGTGCGCCGGCCGCACGTGGTCCTCAAGCACGCCGCGCGCGTGGGCGACCGTGTAATCGTCTCGATCGCCAACGCCGCGCACTGGCGCGCACGGCTCTCGCTACTGCGTGGGCGCGTCCTGAACGAGGCATCGGTTATGCACCCGATGAGCGTGCGCGATTTTGTTGTCCTGGCGCGTGACCTGCGCCTGCGCTTGGAACGCGCAACGCCGCTTTCGGGCGACAATCTCGGCGCGCCGTTCGCCAAGACCTTGTGGCGCGCGAACTGGCTCGCCGAGGAAGCCGTGTTCTTGTTGTCGCCATGAAGCGCCTTGTCATCTGTTGCGACGGCACGTGGCAACGCGTGTACAGCACGCACCTGAGCAACGTGGCGCTTACGGCGCGCGCAGTCGCCAATCGCGACACGGCGGGCCACCCGCAGATCGTCTACTATTCCGCCGGCGTCGGCGCTTCGGTGAACGGCTTGAGCCTTTGGCAAGGCATGACCGGCGCTGATCTCGACGACAATTTGCTCGATGCTTGGCTGTTCCTGAACTTGAACTACGAGCCGGGCGACCGCCTCTATCTGTTCGGGTTCTCGCGCGGGGCCTACACCGTGCGCAGCTTGGCTGGCATTCTGCGCAAGATCGGCATCCTCCGCCGCGAGCATGTCGACAAAGCCAACGTCGCGCTGGACCTCTATCGCGCCCGCGGCCTGGGCGCGGACGCGCCGGAGGTCGAGCGCTTCCGCATGGCGCACTGCGCAGCGTGGCCGCGCATCGCCGCGCCGTTCACGCAACCGCCCACCGATCTCGCCATTCGTTATCTAGGCGTGTGGGACACGGTCGGCTCGCTCGGCATTCCGCGCGTACTACCGATCTCACTTGGATTGAACGAGCGCTACCAGTTTCACGACACGGCGCTGTCACGCTCCGTGCAGTTTGCCCGCCACGCGGTCGCGATCGACGAACGCCGGGCGCCGTTCGCGCCGACTCTCTGGAGCAATGTCGGCGCCTTCAACCAGCCGGGCGGGCGCCCGCGCGTGGAGCAGATGTGGTTCCCCGGGGACCACGGCGGCGTCGGCGGAGGCGAGGCACGGGGGCTCTCTAATTGCGCGCTGATGTGGGTGCTTGAAGGAGCGGAAAACGCGGGCCTGGCGCTCCGGCGCGAACCAGGCTCGGTGCTTTCTGGCTGCCTAGCCGATATCGACCCAATAAACCCGCCCGTCGACAGCAAGGGCTTTCCGATCATGCGCGCGCTGACGGCGCGGTGGCGCACGGGGCTGACGCGGTTCGAAGACATCCACGAGGCGGCCTTGCTGCGCTACGCCGCGAACCCGAGTTATCGGCCGCGCCCGCTCGCTCCATTCGACTCGCGCATCGTGTCGTCGGTCGTAACACCGCAAGCGAGGGAGGCCAGAGCCGCCGGACCGGCCACGGCGACTTCGCCGACAGGGCCGGCCAATCGCCAGTCACACGTTGGCGAAACCGAACGCGATCCGGCCAAGCAGTCCCTGCGGCTTTAGGCGTCCCTCGGTCGCGAACAAGCAAACGCACGCTTCGTTTCCCTGCACGACCGGCTGGTGGTTGACGTTGCCGTCGGCGGCGGCGAAGTCGCCGGCGGAGAACGCGCCGAGTTCGTCTCGGTAGGCGCCCCGCAAGACAGTGCAGAACTCGGCGCCGGTGTGTTCGTGCCGCGCGGTGGGCATGCCCGGTGCGACCGACAGCACGTAGACGCGATTGTCCGGCGCGTGCGGCGTATCCACCGCCGCCACCCAGACACCGGGGGCCACCCATTTGCGCCGCTTCAACGGCAGGCGATCGAGCAAAGGCGCGCGCGACGGCGTATTGACTGGCAGGCGCTGCGGCGCTGCGTCCAGCCGCTGCAGCGCGCGCGTCAGAGCATCCGGCGCAACGTCGGCTTCTGGCAGATCCGCGAGCGCAGAGCCGGAAATCGCCTCGAAACGCCCCACCTCTCGACGGCAGGCCGCGCACATCTCCACATGCGCGCCGACGACCAGCCCAAAACCAGGCTCCAGCGCCCCGCTTGCATAGGCGGCCAGGACGTCTGCCGCGGGATGATGACGCGGGCTCATATGAACTGCTCCCAGTGCGCGCGCAGCTTGATGAGCGCAAGCCGCAGCCGCGATTTTACCGTACCCAGCGGAAGCGATAGCCGCTCCGCGATCTCAGAATGTGGGCGATCCTCAAAGAACGAGAGCTGCACGACTTGGCGCTGCTCTTCCGAGAGCGTCGCAAGGGCCGCCTGAACCTGGTCCTCCGTCTGCGTCCGTGCGGCAGCGTCGTCGGGCGCTTCGTCCTCGCTTTGCTCGGGCGACTCGAAGAAGCCGCGGTAGGCAAGTTCGGTCTTCTCCCGCCGCAACTTGTCGATCCATGCGTTGCGGGCGATCACGAATATCCAGGTCGACGCCTTGGCGCGCGCCGGATCGAACGAGGCCGCGCGGCGCCACACCGAAACCATCGCGTCTTGCGCCAGATCCTCGGCCGCCGCCGCGCCCGCGCCCAGCCGCATCAGATAACCCTTGATGCGAGGCGCATACCGGGAAAACGCCAGGGCAAACGCCGCGCGGTCGCCATCCGCGATCCGCGCGAGCAAGCGCTCGTCTGTCTCATCGATGCGATCATGCACGGCGCGCAGCCTCCGCCGGCGCGGCGGCCGCGCCGCAAAGCTCGAACCGGACAGCGCCAGCATCGTCATGGCCCTGTGTACGCCCCGGCGTCAGCTCCGGATCACCCTGATCCGCCGCGTTCTCCGGCGCGTACCCGAGCCTGAACCAGCCGAGAGACGCCTCGCTGGAGCGGGACCCTCTCATGGCTTTCACCTCCAGCGCGATTACTCGCAAACAAAATATCGCTGTGATTGGGTCGGGCATAGCCGGAATGTCGGCTGCTTGGCTTTTGAGCCATCGCCATGACGTAACGATGTTCGAGAAGGGCGACCGACTGGGCGGGCACTCCAACACAGTAACTGTGGAGACGAGCCTAGGGCCCACGCCGGTCGACACGGGCTTCATCGTCTTCAACGAGGCGACGTACCCTAACCTCATCGCCCTGTTCCATCACTTGGCCGTCGCCACGAGACCATCCGACATGTCGTTTGGCGTATCGCTCCGCAACGGCCGCACTGAGTATTCCTCTGTTGACGCTAGCGCCTTCCTGGCTGGCGGGCGCAATCTCGCCAGTCCTCGATTTTGGGCGATGGCGCTCGACTTGCTGCGCTTCTACCGCCAGGCGCCGGACGATCTTGCTGTCGCAGACGCGGAGGGCATGTCGCTCGGCGAATATCTCATGCGCGGCGGGTACGGGGCGGCGTTTCAGAACGATCACCTGCTGCCCCAAGCCGCGGCGATCTGGTCGGCCTCGGTGGGCGACGTGCGCGACTATCCAGCCCGCGCCTTCGTGCGATTTTTCGAGAACCACGGTCTGCTGAAGCTCAAGGGCCGTCCCGCATGGCGCACAGTGGAAGGTGGCAGTCAGTCATACGTGGCCAAGCTGACCGAGCCCTTCGCAGATCGCGCGCGTCTGAATGCGACGGTCGTTTCGGTGCGCCGCGATGGCGCCGGCGTCACGATCCGAACTAAGGATGGGCGCAGTGACCGGTTCGACGCAGTCGTCATTGCGGCGCACGCGGACTCCGCACTCGCCATGCTCGAAGATCCCACCGCCCGGGAGTGCGACCTGTTGGGGGCGTTTCGCTACACTAAAAACCGCGCGGTGCTGCACACGGACGCGGCGTTGATGCCGAGGCGACGCCAAGGTTGGGCCAGTTGGAACTATGTCGGAGACAGCCCGCAAGCCGGCTGCATCGTTACGTACTGGATGAACAAGCTTCAACGCATCGAAAGCCGGGAGCAGCTTCTTCTCACGCTCAATCCGCGCACTCCGCCGAAAGAGGGTAGCGTGCTGTACGAAAAGGAGTACGAACACCCGCTGTTCGATGGCGCAGCCCTTCGCGCGCAGCGTGCGCTCTGGTCGCTCCAAGGCGTGAACAACACGTGGTATTGCGGCGCACACTTTGGCGCCGGCTTTCACGAGGACGGGCTGCAGGCAGGCCTAGCCGTGGCGGAGCAACTTGGCGGCGTGCGGCGGCCTTGGAGCGTAGCCGATGAGTCCGGCCGAATATCACTTGGGCCACCGCCGAAAGCGGCGGCGCTGGCGGCGTGACGCGCTCGGCGTTCTATCTGGGCCACGTCGCCCACAACAGGCCGGGAAAGCACCGGCTCAAGTACCGCGTCTTCATGCTTGCGCTCGATCTGGACGAGGTGCCCTCGCTCACGCTCCGAGCTTTGAAGCACAACAAGCGCGCGCGGCTGGCGATCTTTGACCGCGACCACGCCGCGCGCATCGATGCGCCGATCAAACCGCAGATCGAAGCCAAATTGCGCGAGGCGGGCATTGGCTGGCGCGGCGGGCGGATCGTGATGCTGACGATGCCGCGCATCCTCAACTACGTCTTCAACCCGCTCACGGTGTACTTTTGCTACGGCCACACCGGCGCGCTGGCCGCCATCGCACATGAGGTGTCGAACACTTTCGGCGAGCGTCACTTCTACGTTTTGCCGCCCCGCATCACGTCGCTTGGCCGGGTTTCCCAAGCTTGCGACAAAGCGTTCTTCGTCTCGCCGTTCTTGGAAATGGATCTACGCTACGAATTTGATATCGCACCGCCGGGTGAAACCGTCAGTGTGGCGATGCGCGTGAACCGCGGCGCGGACGTCGCCTTGACAGCTTCGTTTACGGGCGAGCGGCGCGCGTTGACGGACGCCAATCTGCTGCGCGCTTGGGCGGGCAACCCGCTCATGACCGTCGGCGCCATCGCCGCCATCCACTGGGAAGCACTGAAGATGTGGCTGAAGGGCGTGCGCTATCTGGGCCGATCAGGGCGAGCGCAACAGAAAGAGCGGACCAAAACGGCGACGTGATTGCTCACGCCGCCGTTCCGGAGGTGCGCAGTCACGCGCGACGCGACGCGACCCACTCGTTGACGAGGCTTTCCGTCACGGACAACGGCGTCGAACCGTTCGTGAGGATTGCATCGTGGAAGCCGCGGAAATCGAAGCGATCGCCAAGCGCTGCGCGTGCGCTGTCGCGCATGCGGTTGATGGCTTGGCGGCCGACCATGTAGCCGCAGGCCTGACCGGGCCACACGCAGTAGCGTTCGATTTCCGTCGTGATGTTCGATTCCTGATCGCCTGTCGCTTCCACCATCGAGGCGATCGCCTGCTCGCGCGTCCAGCGTTTGGCGTGAATGCCGGTGTCGACGACAAGACGCGAGGCGCGGAACGCCGCCGATTGCAGGTAGCCGAGCCGCCCCAGGCGGTTGTCCTGGTACATGCCGATTTCGTCGGCAAGCTGTTCGGCATAGAGACCCCAACCCTCGGCATAGGCGTTGAAGCCCAGGAGCGCGCTGCGGATGAACGGCAGCTCGCCGGCTTCCTGCTGGATCGAGATCTGCCAGTGATGGCCCGGAATGCCCTCGTGGTAGGTCAGCGTCGGCAGCGTGAACTTTGGCCACTCGTTCGCGGGGTCGCGAAGATTGATGTAGTACGCGCCGGGACGAGAGCCGTCGAGCGCCGCGCCCTGGTAGTAGCCACCCGGCGCGCCGGCCTCGGTGTATTCCGGCACGCGCTTGATCTCGAGGGCAGCGCGCGCGAGCGTACCGAAGTACTCAGGCATGCGGGCCTTGATGACTTCGACTTGATGGTTGAGGTCCGCAAGCAGCTGCGCCCGGCCTTCGTCGGTGCTCGGATACACTTGATCCGGTCGGCGAGAAATTTCCTGCACGCGCGCAGCAATGGAACCCTGGGTTAGGCCCTCAGCACGGAGGATCTCCTCCATATCCGAATTGAGCTGGCGAACGAGGCCCACGCCCATTTCGTGGATTTCGTCGGGCGTCATGTTGGTGGTGGTCTGGTTGCGCAGCGACGAGGCGTACATCTCTGCGCCCTGCGGCAGACGCCAAATGCCGGCGTCGTGCGTGGCGTGCGGCAGGATTGCGTTCAACGCCGCAATTTGGCGGCGATACGCCGGCAGCACCCGTTGGCGCACCACCGACTCCGCATTGCGCACGAGGCGCGCCTTCTGGGCGTCCGTGAGATCGCCGACGCCGGCGATCTTCTGCTGCAACGCGGTGACGAGAACGTTCTCGTTCGGCGCGATGTCGGCGAAGCCTTGCAGCTGACGGATGGCGCCGTTGATGGCGAAGTCCGGCGGGATCACGCCGTTGGCGGCGTCCTCGCGGATACGGCGAGTTTCCTGATCGAGCACGCGCTCGTAGGCGCGCAGGCGCGCCACATAGGCCTCGGCGTTGTCGCGGTTGGTGACGGGGTGCTGGCTCGCCAGGAAGTCTGGAAGGCCGGTATAGGCGCCGGTGAGCTGGGTGACCACGTAGGGCGCGCCCGCGCCGCCACCGACATCAAAGCGCGCATTGGCGATGCTATTGTCGATCGCCGTCAGCACGACGTCATAGGTGACGACGTCTTGGCCGGTGAGACTGCCGCGATCTATGCGGCGCATGTCGGCGACGAATTGTTCGAGCATGCGCATGCTGCGGCGCTGGCCGGCGCGGGAAGCGTCGCTCAGGCGATCGATGTAGCGGCCGCCGGCGCGAGATTCCGGCACGGCAAGCGCGGTGCAGTATTCCGGCGACTCGCGGAGGAAGTTCGTGACCGCGCGGTCGAGCAACGCATCGAGTTCTGGGTTCGCGGCGCGCGCGGTCGCAGCCAAAAGGACAGATGCCGCGCCTGCGCCAAGCAACGCGCGCCGAGAGATATGCATGAGGTGATTCCCCTAAGTTCTTTACGGTTTCCTGCCAATGGCAGCTTAGCCCATTGCCCGGTCCGCGCACGGGGGGTGCGACGAAGGGTGGCCCCGGTACGACTAGCCTTCCACTGCAGCCGCCCCTGCCTCACCTGTACGGATGCGGACTATGGCGTCGAGGTCGGTGACCCAGATCTTGCCGTCGCCGATCTTGCCCGTGCGCGCTGCGGTCGAGATCGCTTCGATCGCCTTGTCGACCAGATCGGCCGGCAGCGCGATTTCGACCTTCACCTTGGGCAGTAGCTTCACCTCGTATTCGGCGCCCCGATAGACCTCGGTCTTGCCCTTCTGACGGCCAAAGCCACGCACCTCGGACACGGTCAACCCGCCAACCCCGACATCCTTCAGCGCATCCATAACCGGATCGAGGCGGCTTGGTTTGATGATCGCAGTGACCAGTTTCATACCGGGACTAAAGCGTCAGCCGCCGCGCTTCGGCAAGCTTTGGCGCGAAGACCCGCGCGATCGATGGGGCGCCTTGGCCAAAAGGACACGCCCTTGCGAGCGCGCGGTCGAGGCGTAGAGGCGCTTGACCGCTTCCATCAGCACCAGCCCGCCGTGGGCAGGCCAGATCAGCTCGCCGACGCGCTCGAACGCATCCGCGGCGCGGACAGCCCAACGCCAGGGCGGCGCGTAGAGCGCGCGCGCCGAAACCACGGGCTCGAACATCGCATCGCCGAGGAGCGCCCCAAGCTGGGTGCGCGAAAACGGCCGGCCGTAGCCAAACGGCGTAGCGTCGGACTGGGCCCACAGGCTCCAGCGATTGGCGGCAATCACGACCAAGCGTCCCTCCGGCGCCATCACTCGCCACACTTCGCGCAGGAGCGCATGGGGCGCGGCGGACTCCTCCAGGCCGTGGACGATCAGCACGCGATCGAAGATCGCATCCATGAACGGCAGCCGCATCTCCTCCGAAAGCGCGGTGAGAGGCGCTGCGCCGGCCGGCCAAGGCTCGGCGCCCTGCTCGGCCGGCATGGTCGCGACGACACGCCGCGCGCCGTCCTGCAGGGCTGACAGGTAGGGCGCCGGATAGCCGACGCCGAGCACGTCCAACCCGTGCGCGTGCGGCCACAGCGCCGCCAAGCGGCGCGCCACCGCACGTTGCGCCGCTTCACCGAGCGGCGAAGCGTAGAAGCGCTGGAGAGCGAGAACGTCGACGCGCATGCGCCGTCAGGGCTAAGCTAGGACATGCTGCAAATCCATCAATTCCCCTGCCTCTCCGACAATTACGGGTTCCTGATCCACGACCCAGCCAGCGGCGCCACGGCGACGATCGACACGCCGGACGCCGATGAAATCCTCCGCCAAGCCGACGCCAAGAGTTGGCGCATCACCGATATCTGGAACACGCACTGGCACCCCGATCACGCCGGCGGCAACGCGGCGGTCAAGGCCAAGACTGGCGCACGTGTCACGGGCCCCGCGGAAGTTCAACGGATCGGTCAGGCTCCGGACCGCGTCGTCGCCGAAGGCGACACGGTCTCGTTGGGTGCGCACGCGGCGCGCGTGCTCGATGTCGGCGGCCACACGCTGGGGCACGTGGCGTTCGTATTCGACGGCCAGAAGGTGGCGTTCGTCGGCGATGCGCTGTTTTCGCTGGGATGCGGGCGTCTGTTCGAGGGCACGCCTGAGCAGATGTGGTCGAGCCTGCAAAAGATCGCCGCGCTGCCGCGAGAAACGACCCTCTATTGCGCGCACGAGTACACCGAGGCGAATGCGCGCTTTGCGATCTACTACGATCCCTGCAACCGCGACCTGCAAGCGCGGATCGAAGAGATCAAGCGGCTACGCGCCGACAACAAGCCGACCGTGCCGATGACGCTCGACCTGGAGCTCCGCACCAATCCCTTCTTGCGTGCGCCCGAACTCAAGGGCGCAATCATGCTGCCCAACGCCAGCGACATCGAGGCCTTCGCGGATCTCAGGAAGCGCAAGGACACGTTCAAATGAAAAGGCCGCCTCGCGGGCGGCCGATGGCGGCTTAGTCTTCCGGGCCCTGCACCGCGCCGGTCACGACGTTGCGGATGGTGTTGGACGATGGGCGCCCAGCGTAGCCGAGGTGCGGGGCGACCTGGATGAAGAGCTGATCACCGTGCAGTTCGACTCGCGGCTCGGGGCCAATGTTGATGATGACGCGCCGGACGTTCGTCATCGGCGCGGCGGCAAGTCCTTCGGCAGCGCGCTCGGCGGCGTCGAGCACGACGCCCGCCACGGGTGCGGACATGCGCGCTGGCACGAGGAACTGAACCGGTTGGCCAACCGTGCGCCGCGCTCGGGCCTGAAGCGCCCGGAAGCGCGCCTGCATGTCGGCGAACGCCACCGCCTCCGGCGTCAGCGGCGCGACTTGGGCAACCTCGGATACCGGCGCGCCCGTACGCAGCGTCCGCGTGTAGACAATGATCCCACCATTAGGCGTCACGCGGAGCATCACGTCGCCGTCTTCGGTGCGGTAGATGTCGCCCCCGCCCGCGGCCGCCACGGGGCGCAGCACGTGGACTTCGGGGTCGCCCTGAAACTGGACCAAAGCCGCCCGCCCGCCGGAGCGATCCAGCACGAACTGAACTGCGCCGTCGGGCGTCGCGTAGCGGCGCGCGCCCGACGCCGGCACCATGGGCGCCATCGGCAGGGGTTCAGCTTGGGGTTGGCGGCGTTGCTGCTGAGCGTCGGCGATGCCGGGCGCGGCGAGCGTGAGCGCTGCGGCGATCGCCGCGGCGCCGCGCCCGCATAGACTCGGCCCGTTGGATTGGCTCATGGGTGAGGAGAAGAGCGCGCCGACCTGGGCGCTTTTTTGGCGTGTTGCAGCCGGTTCGCCGCACTGTTGCGGCAAAGCCGCACCCCCGCAGGGGCTAAACGTAGGAAACCTTGTGCTTTCGGGGGGCCACAATCGCGACCGCCTCTGGCTTCGGTGCGGCCGCAAGGAGCGCCACGGGCTTCGGCTCGGCGATGGACGCGGGCGCCTCAATCACCGATTCGGCCACTACGATAGGCGCGACCGGCGCGCGGCGGCGCGGCTGCACGGCGGCCGATGTAGCAGCCAACGGCGGCAATGGCGCGGCGCGCAGCGTGTCAGCAGGCAGCTCGGGCGGGATACGCAACACCACGCTGACGCCCGAGCGCGGCGGATCGATCATGGAAAGGTCGCCGGCGACGCCCGCTGCGAACGACAGGGTCGTCAGCGCCAATGCGGCGATCACCACGCGGAGAGAACCGGACTTAACCACGGCGACTCAGATTTAGCCGAGTCGGGCGCCAGGGTCACGCGCCTGGCGCGACCCTGGTTCGCCTTCGTAACAACTTAGCGCAGCGCTTCGCGGTCGAGATTCAGGTCCTCGACCGAAATGCGCTCGGCATTGGGGCGCACGCGGCGCAGCCCCTCCCAGAAGATTTGGGCGTCACCCACAACCACGAGATCGGCCCGGTCCGGATCGAAGTAGCGCTCGGCCGCCGTTCGCGCCTGCTCCGGCGTCACCGCCGTGATGTCGGCCACGTAAGTGCCGAGACGATCCGGCGGCAGCCCATAGAGCGCCAGCGTCGAGATTTGCCCGGCGAGGCCCGACGTCGTCTCGATCGCACGGCCGAATGAGCCGATCAGCACCGCCTTGCGTGCTGTGAGTTCGCCGTCCGGCGTCAGCGTATCGCCGATGCGATCGATCTCCAGGCGAATGAGTTCATACACCTGCACCGCGGCGTCGTTGCGAGTCTGCGCCGAAGCGATGATCGGCCCTGGCGACATGCGCGCCGAGAGGCTGGAGCCCGCGCCGTACGACAGGCCGCGACGGATTCGGATCTCGGTGTTGAGACGCGCCGAGTAGCCGCCGCCAAGAACATTGTTGGCGACCAAGAGCGGGAAGTAGTCTGCGTCGGTTCGCGACACCCCCCGCAGACCCATCAGCACGGCGGCCTGACCGGTTTGCGGCAAGTCGACGACAATCGTCCGCGGCGCGGGGGCGTAGGCATCGGCGTTCGGACGCGCGGGCAACGGCGCCGCCGGCCGCCGCCAATCGCCGAAGTACCGTTGCGCCAGCGCGAAGCCCTGCGCCGGTGAGACGTCGCCGGTGATGACAAGCACCGCGTTGTCCGGACGCCAGTACGCGCCGTGAAAGCCGCGCATGTCGTCTTGAGTGATCGCGGCGATGCTCGTGGCCGAGGCCACCGCGCCGTAGGGATTTTCGCCGTAGATCGCGCGCGTCATCGCCATTTGCGCGATGGAGCCCGGTTGACTGAGTGCCACCTGCAGGCCGTCGAGCGCCTGTTGTTGCGCCCGCTCCAGCTCTTCGGCGGCGAACGCGGGATTGCGGACGACGTCGGCGAACACCGTGAAGGCTTGCTGGACGCGATCGGTCCGCGTCTGCAGGGACACCGCCGAAGAATCCACGCCGGCGCCCGAACTGATCTCGGCGCCGAGCGATTCAATCTCGCGGGCGATGTCGGTCGCGCTGCGCGTGGTGGTGCCGCGCGTCAGCAAATCCCCCGTCATACTGGCGAGACCGGCGCGATCGCGCGGATCGGCGCTGCCGCCGGAAGCGATGCGCAGGTCGGCGCTGATCAGCGGCAAGGCGCGGTTCGGCGCGACGATGACGCGCAAGCCATTCGACAGCGTGCGCTGCGAGGTTGCCGGAATGCGGGCATCGACGGGGGCGCCCGCCGCAGGCGGCTGCTCGCGCTGGCCTTCGGCAGCGAGCGTGAACGTCGGTATCTCCGATTGCGGGATCGACAGCGACCGCGCCTGGATTTGCGGGGAGGTCGTGATCGTGTCGCCGGTGACGCCCTGCTCTTCCGGCAGATAGCGCACAAGCACACGGCGCTGATCGTTGAGGATCGAGCGCGCGACGCGTTGCACGTCTTCGGCCGTCACCGCCTGCACCGCGGCCAACAGCCGGTCGGCATAGGCGGCGTCGCCATAACGGATCACCGAGTCGGCCAGCTCGAAGGCGCGTCCATAGGCCGTTTCGCGGTTCTCGATGGTGGCGGTAACGATCTCGTTCTTTGCTTCATCAAGCTCGGCTTGCGTGACCGGCGTATCGCGCATGC
The DNA here is from genome assembly GCA_050182055.1 of Hyphomonadaceae bacterium. Taxonomy (GTDB): domain Bacteria; phylum Pseudomonadota; class Alphaproteobacteria; order Caulobacterales; family Aquidulcibacteraceae; genus Vitreimonas. The sequence goes on along the minus strand of JBFXCP010000016.1, from coordinate 10,929 downwards.
GCGCGATTTGGGCGCTGAGCGCCGCAACGCCGGCATCCGGCGTCTGACCTTCGGAGAGGATCGCAAACAGCGCATACGCGCCGGGGTCCTGGGTCGCTTCGAGGTTCGTGAACACCTGCGCCGCGACCTGCTGATCATAGACCAAAGACTGGTAGAGGCGCGACGACTCCCCGTTCGACATGATGGCGTCGAGCACGAACAGCGCCGGCAGATCGGGGCTGGTGGAAGCGGGCTGCGGATAGGAGATCATGATCGCCGGCAGCGGCACATTCGGCGCATAGACGGTGTACTCGCGCGGCTGCGCGCGAACGGGCTCCGTCGGATAGTCGCGCGGAATCGGACGGTTCGGACGGGCGATATCGGCGAAATAGGTATCGACCCAGCGATCGAGCTGCGCCTGATCGAAGTTGCCGGCGACGACAAGCACGGCGTTGTCCGGGCGATAATAGGTCGCGTGGAAGGCGCGCACATCCTCCACTGTGGCTGCATCGAGATCTTCGATCGAACCGATCCCGGGACGACCGTATGGGTGGACGCTGTAGTTCGCTTGATTGAGGTAGAAGTAGAAGAGACGGCCATACGGCGATGCGAGCACGCGCTGGCGCAGCTCCTCCTTCACGACGTCGCGTTCGGACTCGAAGCTCTCCTCGTTGACGACGAGCGAGCCCATGCGATCGGCCTCGGCCCAGAGCACGCGCTCGAGGTGATTGGCGGGCACGACTTCGTAATAGTTGGTGAAATCGTCATAGGTCGACGCGTTGTTGAAGCCGCCGACATCCTCGGTCAGCCGGTCGAAGAATTGCTCCGGCATGTTGCGCGTCGACTTGAACATGATGTGTTCGAAGAGGTGCGCGAAACCCGAGCGGCCTGCCGGATCGTCCACGGACCCGACATCGTACCAGACCTGCACTGAGACGTTCGCTGTATTCGCGTCCGGCATCGAATAGACGCGCAGGCCGTTGTCCAGCGTGCGCATGGTGTAGCGCAGCGGCGCCACTTCGAGCGCGCCCGAGCCCCGCGGCGCCGACGATGTGGCGCAGGCCGCGAGCGCAATGGCCGCGACGACGAACGTGATGATCCGCTTCATGAGATCCCCTCTGTCAGGCCGCTTCTAGCAGCCGGGGCGAAACGCTCGCTACGAAATTGCGACGGGTGCGGCGTTGTGGAGGACGAGCGGGCCGCCAAGGTTCCCTGCCGGCGCGGCCTCCGCTAACATGCCGCAATGCGCGTAACTCTGGCTTTGATCGCCGCCGCCCTAATCCTCGCCGGATGCGGGAATTCGTTCGACCGCGCGCGCTGGGCCAAAGGGCAAGGCGATTATTGCGGCGCCGACAACCCGCGCCCGGCCATGATCACCGCCGCCGAGCAGGCGGGCCTGAGGTCCGGCGCGCCCCGCGAGACCGTGCGCAACCTCCTGGGCGCGCCAGATGCCCACACAGCGCAGGCGGATACGTACTGGCTGGGCGCGGAGCCGATGGGCGCGGACTGCCATCACATGGTGATCGATTATGACGCGAACGGCGCCGTCGCCACGATCACCTTCGTGCAGGGCTAACCAGCGGCCTTGGCCGCAGGATCGTAGCTCAGGATTGGCGAGAGCCACTTTTCAGCCATCGCCACATCCCAGCCCTTGCGGCGCGCATAATCTTCGACCTGATCGCGATCGACGCGGCCGACGCCGAAATACTCCGCTTGCGGATGCGCGAAATAGAGGCCCGAGACCGAAGACGGCGGCGTCATCGCCATGCTCTCAGTGAGATCGACGCCGGCACACACGCGCGCGTCGAGCAGATCGAAGATCGTGCGCTTTTCGGTGTGGTCGGGCTGCGCGGGATAGCCCGGCGCGGGGCGAATGCCGCGATACTTCTCCGCGATCAGCTCTTCGGGCGACAGCGCCTCGCTGCGCGCGTAGCCCCAGAGTTCACGCCGAACCTTTTCATGCATCGCTTCCGCGAACGCTTCAGCCAGCCGATCGCAGAGGGCCTGCGCGAGGATGGCGGAATAGTCGTCGTTGGCTTGTTTGAACCTGCGCGCGATCGCTTCTTCGCCGATGCCGGCCGTGACGGCAAACGCGCCGACATAATCAACGACTCCCCCGCCCCCTCGCACGGCGGGGGTTGGGGGGTGGGGGGCGTTCAACCGTGCAGGCGCCTGCGCGCTGTCTCCGCCCCCCCTCCCCTGCCCCTCCCCCGCAAGGGGGGAGGGGTTCAGCGGCGCAACGAAGTCCGACAGCGCCAAGTTCGCCTTGCCCTCGCCCTTGTCCATCTGCTGGCGCAGCGTGTGCAGGCGCGCCAGCTCCGCGCTGCGCGTTTCATCGCGCCACAAGACGATATCGTCGTCGACCGCGTTCGCGGGCCAGAAGCCGACGACGCCCGACGCTGTCACCCATTTCTCCGCCACTAGCTGATCCAGCATCGCGCGCGCGTCTCGATAGAGGGTGCGCGCGGCCTCGCCGACGATGTCGTCTTCCAGAATGGCGGGATAGCGGCCGGCCAAATCCCAGGACGCAAAGAACGGCGTCCAGTCGATGTAGCGCGTGAGTTCCGAGAGCGGATAGTTCGCAAACGCACGCACGCCGAGAAAGCTTGGCCGCACCGGGGCATGGGTAAGTTGCAGCGCGCGCGCGCGCGCCTTGGCCAGCGGCAGACGCGGACGCTTGTCCTGCCCCGCGTAATAGCTCTCGCGCGCGGCGTCATACTCTGCGCGCGTGCCGTTCACTAATATTTGGCGATCAGCGCCGAGCAACTTTTGCACGACAGGCACCGCCTTCGACGCATCCGGCACATAGAGGATCGGGCCGGAATAAGCCGGCGCGATCTTCACCGCGGTGTGGGTGCGCGATGTGGTGGCGCCGCCGATCAACAAGGGCAGCGCCATGCCGCGCCGCTGCATTTCGCTGGCGACAAACACCATCTCGTCGAGCGACGGCGTAATGAGGCCAGAGAGCCCGATTGCATCCGCCCCAATCTCGATCGCCCGATCCAAGATCTTGTCGCACGGGACCATGACGCCGAGGTCGTCGATCTCGTAGCCGTTACATTGCAGCACGACGCCGACGATGTTCTTCCCGATGTCGTGCACGTCGCCCTTCACCGTCGCCATGACGATGCGGCCGTTCGATTTTCCGGCCATTCCGGTGCGCTGCTTTTCCTCCTCCATGAACGGAATGAGGTGGGCGACAGCCTGCTTCATCACTCGCGCCGACTTCACCACCTGCGGCAGGAACATCTTCCCGGCGCCGAAGAGATCGCCGACGATGCTCATGCCGTCCATCAGCGGCCCTTCGATCACGTGGAGCGGCCGCGCCGCGGCGAGCCGCGCTTCTTCCGTGTCGGCGACGATGAATTCGTTGACGCCATGCACGAGGGCATACGAGAGCCGATCGTTCACCGGCTTGTCGCGCCAAGCCAAATCGCGCGCAGCGTCTTTCCTCTTGCCGCCCTTCACCGTCTCCGCGAACTCGAGCAGCCGCTCGGTCGCGTCCGCGCGGCGATTGAGCAGCACGTCCTCCACCCGCTCGCGCAATTCCGGCTCCACATCGTCGTAGAGCGCCAGCGTGCCGGCGTTGACGATGCCCATGTCCATGCCGGCGCGGATGGCATGATAGAGGAAGACGGCATGCATCGCCTCGCGCACCGGCTCGTTGCCGCGGAACGAGAATGACACGTTGGAGACGCCGCCGGAGACGTGCGCGCCCGGCAAGGTATCACGGATGGCGCGCGCCGCCTCGAAGAAGGCGAGCGCGTAGTCCGCGTGCTCATCGATGCCGGTGGCGACGGCGAAGATGTTCGGATCGAAGATGATGTCTTCCGGCGGAAAGCCGTGATCGGTGAGCAAACGATAGGCGCGTGTGCAGATGTCGATCTTGCGCTGGGCCGTGTCGGCCTGGCCGTGTTCGTCGAACGCCATCACTACGGTCGCCGCCCCATAGCGGCGCACCTTGCGCGCGTGCTCGAGGAACGCGACCTCGCCTTCCTTGAGCGAGATCGAGTTGACTATCGACTTGCCTTGCGCGCAGCGAAGCCCCGCCTCGATCACCTCCCATTTCGAGCTGTCGATCATCAGCGGAATGCGCGCGATATCCGGCTCGGAGGCGATCAAATTTAGGAAGCGCCGCATCGCGGCGGGGCCATCGATCATCGCGGCATCGACGTTCACGTCGAGCACGTTGGCGCCATTCTCGACCTGCTGGCGCGCTACCTCCAGCGCGCCGATATAATCGTCCGCTTCGATCAGCTTACGAAATTTTGCCGAGCCGGTGACGTTGGTACGCTCGCCGACGACGATGAAGTTCGCAAAAGGATTGGCACCAGTCATGCCACCGCCGTGAACGGTTCGAGCCCAGCAAGCCGTAGGCGCGCATCGCGGGCCGGGATGGCGCGCGGCGCCACGCCTTCGACGGCCCGATTCATGTGCGCGATGTGCTCCGGCGTCGTGCCGCAACAGCCGCCGGCGATGTTGAGCAAGCCCGCGCGCGCCCATTCGGCGTAGTGCGCTTCCATCGAATGCGCCGTCTCGTCATAGCCGCCCATCGCGTTGGGCAGGCCCGCGTTGGGATAGGCCGCCACTGGGCACTCCGCCACGCGCGCGAGGTCGGCAAGGAACGCGCGCATGTCGGCGGGGCCGAGCGCGCAGTTCAGCCCCACCGCCCACGGGTTGGCGTGGCGCACTGAATTGTAGAACGCTTCGACGGTCTGCCCCGAGAGCGTGCGGCCGGAGCGATCGGTAATGGTGCCGCTGATCCAAAGCGGCAGCTCGATTCCTGTTTTTTCGAACGCTTCCCACGCGGCCCAGAGCGCGGACTTGGCGTTGAGCGTGTCGGTGATCGTCTCGATCAAGATGAGATCGGCGCCCCCCTCGATCAGGCCGAGGATTTGTTCCTCGTAGCCTGCCGCCATCGACTCGAAGTCTGCATCGCGCCGCCCAGGATCGCCCACCTCCGGCGACATCGACAGCAATTTCGTCGTCGGCCCCACCGAGCCCGCAACCAGCCGCGGGCGTCCGTCCTTCGCTTCGAACGCATCGCACGCCACGCGCGCGAGCCGCGCGCCTTCAATGTTCTCCTCCCGCACGACGTCGTGCAGGCCATACTCAGCTTGGCTGACCGGGTTCGCGGTGAACGTGTTGGTGCTGACAATGTCGGCGCCGGCGGCGAGATACGCCTCGTGCACTTGGCGAATAATCTCGGGGCGCGTGAGCGAGAGAATATCGGAATCGCCCTTGAGCGACGTGGCGTGCGCAGCGAAGCGTTCGCCGTGAAAGTCCTGCGCCGTCAGCCCGAAGCCCTGCAAGTACGCGCCCATCGAGCCATCCAGGATGAGGATGCGCTTCGCAAGCTCGGCGTTGATCGCCGCCAGCCGTTGTTCGCGCGTCATGCCTCCTCCTTCGCGCGCAGGCCGAGAATTCGGCAGATCGCGAGCGCCAACTCGGCGCGGTTGAGCGTGTAGAAGTGGAAATCGCGCACGCCCTCGGCGGAGAGCCGGGCGCACAATTGGGCCGTCGTCACCGCGGTGACCAGGCGGCGGGTCTCGGGATCGTCGTCGAGGCCCTCGAACATGTGAATCATCCAGCGCGGCAGCGTCGCGCCGCAGGCCTCGGCCATTTTCCGCAAGCCCTTCACGTTCGTCACCGGCATGATTCCCGGAAGCACCGGCGCGTAAACGCCTGCGCGCGCGAGCTTGTCGCGAAAGCGCAGGAAGACATCGGGGTCGAAAAAGAACTGCGAGATGCCGCGCGTGGCGCCAAGGCCGAGCTTGCGTTTGAAGTTGTCGATCTCAGCGTCGAGGCTCGGGCTCGCAGGATGTTTCTCGGGGTGCACGGCGACCGAGATGTCGAAGCCGCCGATGCGCGCCGCTGCCTCGACCAGTTCCGCCGCATTCGCATAACCCTGCGGGTGCTGCAGATATGGCAGGCCCACGCCGCCCGGCGGATCGCCGCGCAGCGCCACCACGTGGCGCACGCCAGCGCGCCAGTAATCGCGCAAGACGCTGTCGACTTCCGCGCGGCTCGCGGCGACGCATGTGAGGTGCGCCGCCGGCTTCAAAGCGGTTTCACGCACAATGCGTGAGACGATGCGATGGGTCCGGTCGCGGGTCGAACCGCCCGCCCCGTAGGTGACGGAAACGAAACTCGGCGCCAGCGGGGCGAGCTTGCCGATCGACTCCCACAGCTGCTGCTCCAGCGCCTCGGTGCGCGGTGGGAAGAACTCGAACGACACGCGCGGCTTGCCGGCGCGCTCGCGCACTTCGGCGGCTGCGTTTTGGGCGACGGCGCTCATGCCTTGTCCCCCGCCCAGATTTTCACCGTCAGCGCGCCGGACTTGGCAGGGGCGAGCGTGGTGATTTTCAGGTTTTCGACGCCCGCCGCAGCCAGCCACTGCGCAATCTCGGAGTCCGCGAAGCCCAGCCGGCGGTGCGCATGCTCGGCGCGCAGGAATTCCAGATCGTGCGGCGCGAAGTCGGCGATCACCAGGCGTCCGCCGGGTTTCAACAATCGCGCAGCCTCGCCAAGCGCGCGGCCAGGGTCGACGAGGTAGTGCAACACCTGGTGGATGGTCACCAGATCGGCCGCGCCCGCCTCGATCGGCGGGGCGTACGCATCGCCCAAGCGCACGGCTGCCTTCTTCAGGTCGTCCAACGACGCGCGCGCGATGGCAAGCATCTGCCGCGAAGTGTCGAAGCCCTCGGCGCGGCGCACGCGGTCGGCGAAGAGCTGGATCATCCGCCCCTGGCCCACGCCGACATCCACCATCAAGTCGAATGGCCCGGCGCCGCCCGCCGCCAAGATCGCGCTGTCGATATCGGCTTCGGGAAGATGCAGCGCGCGCACCCGCTCCCAGTCGGCCGCGTTGCGCTCGAAGTACGCGGCGGCGGCGTCATCGCGCGCAGCGCGGATTTCTTCCAGCCGCTCGGCGTCACGAACGAGCACGGGGTCATCCGGATCGAGCATCAAAAGCGCCGCATCCGCGAACCGCCGCTCCGGCGTGTCGGGACGCGGGAGCCGATAGAACACCCACGAGCCTTCCGGTGCGCGTTCCGCCAGGCCCGCTTCGGTCAACAGCTTGAGATGCCGGCTGACACGCGGCTGGCTCTGACCCAACGCCTGGGCGATCTCCCCCACAGCCAGCTCCCCTTCGGTGAGCAGCGCGAGCACCCGCAGCCGCGTCTGCTCCCCCGCCGCCCGCAATGCGCCGACGACGCGATCCGCATCGCGGCGCTCCACGGCCGGACGGGTTGGAGATATAAACATATCTTTATATGACACTTGAGCGAGGAGCTTGGGAAGAGGCGTTTTGTGCGCCGCCAAAATCCCTACGGCTGTGGCGCCGCCGCCGCGCCTACCTGATTTAAGAAGCGCATCAAGACGTTCCACAGGCGCAAGGCATGACCTGGGGCACAGCGGCGGATTCAAGCCGGGCCCACCCATTTTGATTAACCATGCGCCGTCATTATTTGCGGCCAAGATTTGAGGGGTGTCGCAAGCGATGCGGGGCGCACTGACGGCTTTGACTTTTGCGGCGTGCGTTGTCGCGCCTGTAGCGGCGCATGCGCAGGATGCAGCGCCATTGGATCCGGCCGCCGCGCCGCCCGCTGCGGCGAACACCGATCCGTGGGAAGGTTTCAACCGCAACATGTTCGCCGTGCACGAAGCCGTGGACCAAGCGGTGCTCGAACCCGTCGCGCGCGGCTATCGCGCGATCACGCCGCGCCCGCTGCGTTCGGGCGTGCGAAACTTTCTGCGCAACTTGCGTGGTCCGGTGATCTTCGCCAACGACATGCTGCAAGGCGAATTCGGCCGCGCCGGCGTCACCGCCGCGCGCTTCAGCATCAACACCACGATTGGCATCGCGGGCCTGTTCGATCCCGCCACGAGCATGGGCTTGGACCGCCATGACGAAGACTTCGGTCAAACGCTCGCGGTTTGGGGCGTGGACTCGGGACCTTACCTGTTCGTGCCGATCTTCGGACCGAGCAGCGTGCGCGACACGTTCGGGCGCGTCGTCGACATGGCGTTCGATCCGCTGAGTTATTTGGACGGCGACGACGCCGGCGACTTCCGCATGGCGCGCGGCATTCTCGACGGAATTTCTGTGCGCGAGGGTTTGCTCGAAACGGTCGAGGATGTCCGCCGCGACGCGCTGGACCCTTATGTCACCTTCCGCTCGTCCTACGAATTGCTGCGCGAGAGCGCGATCCAAAACGGTCGCGCCGACGTCCAGGATTTGCCGGATTTCGATGACATTCCTGCAATGCCGGACAGCGAAGCTGCGCCGGCGGCGGCTGAGGAAGATCCGCAGCAGACGGGCGGCATCCAAAAGGCGCATGCCAGCGTATTCTTGGCATTCCTTGGCGCGCCGCCCACATCTTCGCAAAAGCAAGGAGACTTGAAGTGACCGCCCGCTCCCTCACCCGCGCCGCTTTTCTTGCTGGCCTGCTGAGCGTGAGCGCCATCGCCTTCGCCCCGGCGGCTCACGCCGCGCGCGATGCGAGCGCCGAACAATACGTGCAAGAGAACGGCGCGGCCGCCCTGCGCACGCTGGGCGATCGCTCGGTGTCGGCGACGCAGCGGCGTCAGACCTTCAACACGCTGATGGCGCGCTTCGCAGACATGCCGCGCATCGCGGGCTATGTGCTCGGCCGCTACGGCGCGCAACTGCGCAGCGACGCCAATCTCCGCAACGAATGGAACCGCACGTTCCAGGAATATGCGATCGCGGTTTACGAAGATCGCCTGGAGCGCTTCAGCGGCAGCACCATCCGCGTCACCAACTCGATCGAACGCGTCGCGGGACGCGACGTCATCGTCGTCAGCGAGCTGACCCCGCGCAGCGGGGGCCGCGCCACAGTCGTGCAATGGCGCCTGCTGCGTAGCGGCGACGCCTGGAAAGTGATCGACGTTTCGCTCGTGCTGGAAGGTAACAACACGATCTGGCTGGCCCAGCAGCAGCAGCGCGATTTCCTCGCCATCCTCGACCGCAACAATGGCGACATCCGCGCGCTGATGACCAATCTGCGCACGTCGACGGCGGAAATGCGCACGCGCATCATGGCGCGCAGCTGATCAGCTGAGATCGGCGCCCACAGCGTCGGCGACCGAGTCAAATCCTTCAGCAGCGAGCAGGCCGTCGAGGTCGTCCAGGATGCGCGCAGCCAGGCTGGGCCCTTCAAACACCAGAGCCGAATAGAGCTGCACCGCGCTCGCGCCGGCTTTGATCTTGGCCAGCGCGGTCAGTCCGTTCTGCACGCCGCCGACTCCGATCAGCGGCAAGCGCCCGCCCAGCGCCTGTGCGAACTGGCGCAGCACCGTCGTCGAAATCTGGAACAGCGGCTGGCCGGAAAGCCCGCCCTGCTCGTCGCGGTACTCGGAAGTCAGATGCTCGGGGCGCTGCAGCGTCGTGTTGGACACGATGAGCGCGTCGAGGCCGTTGGCCAGCGCCAGTTCCGAGATGTCGCGCACCGCCGTTTCGTCGAGATCGGGCGCGACCTTCAAGAACAGCGGCCGTTTGCCATGCGCCGTTTCCAACGGCGCGCGCGCTTCCCTCAATCGCCCCAGCAACTCCTCCAGCGCGCCGCGCTCCTGCAGACCGCGCAGGCCGGGCGTATTGGGCGATGAGATGTTCGCCGTCACATAAGACGCGTGCTTCCACACCCGGCCCATGCCGAGCACGTAGTCCGCGGCGCGATCGGCGCTGTCTTTGTTGGCGCCGACATTGGCGCCGACGACGCCGCGCTTGCCCGCGCGCGCGGCGAGACGATCGGCGAACGCATCGAGGCCTTTGTTGTTGAAGCCGAGGCGATTGATCACGGCGCGGTCTTCGGTGAGCCGGAAGATACGCGGGCGCGGATTGCCCTCCTGCGGGCGCGGCGTGACGGTGCCGCACTCGACGAAGCCGAAGCCGGCGGCGATCAGCGCGTCGGGCGCTTCGGCGTTTTTGTCGAAGCCGGCCGCCATGCCGATCGGATTGGGAAGCTCAAGTCCCGCCAGCGTCGTGTGCAGCCGCGGATACCGGTTCGCGCGCGCACGCGGCCCCAATCCGGCGCGCAAACCGGCGAGCGCGGCGCGATGAGCCGTTTCCGGATCGATCACGCGCAGCGCGCGCGTCGCAAGATCGTGGGCTTTCGACACCGCCTCCAGCGCTTCGCCGATTCTGACCCGGCTGTCGCCTGAGGCGGGGACGAAATCCGCCGCCGCCGGTCCCACCACGCGTTGCCGCCGAAGGAGACTTCTTTCCTATATCTAGGTTGAAAGTCCCGCGTGGGGCGGCTATAAGCTCCGGCCATGGAGCATGCCCACATCTGGCGCGCGATCGACGCGCTGGCGGCGCGGCGCGGCATGTCCGCGTCCGGCCTCGCGCGCGCGGCCGGGCTCGACCCCACCACCTTCAACAAGTCGAAGCGCCAGACGCCGGATGGGCGCGCGCGCTGGCCGTCGAGCGAGAGCATCGCGCGCGCCCTCGCCGCAGCGGAAACGAGCTGGGACGAGTTCGCCGCTTTGATCTCAGGCAAGCCCTCGGGCGCCGGCCGCGCGATCCCGATCGTCGGCATGGCGCGCGCGGGCGCCGACGGCTTCTTCGACGAGAGCGGCTTTCCCGTCGGCGCCGACGAAACCGTGCGCTTTCCGGACCTCGGCGAAGATCGCGTCTATGCGCTCGAGATCGCCGGCGATTCCATGGAGCCGGTGTTTCGCGCCGGCGACGTCGTCATCGTGCAGCCCGGCGCGCCGGTGCGCCGCGGCGACCGCGTCGTCGTGCGCACGCGCGCCGGCGAAGTGATGGCCAAGGTGCTCGGCCGGCGCAACGAGCAGACGATCGAGCTCATCTCGTTCAACAAAGCCCACCCCGCGCGCACGCTCGCCACGAAAGACATCGACTGGATCGGCCGCATTCTCTGGGCGAGCCAGTAAGCACGCGCGGGATCTTTTCTGGGCTGA
>JBFXCP010000015.1:0-64335 GCA_050182055.1 Hyphomonadaceae bacterium | reverse complement strand
GTGTTGTACAATCCTCTCCAGATATGGCTGCAATGGACCGCCGGCTTCCAGCCGGCAACAGCGCTCAAGACGCCCTCGCTGCCTGCACGCCGAGGCGCCGGTTGCCGGCGGGAAGCCGGCGGTCCGTCGGAGTCAGGTTCTGCGTATGTTGTACACACCCGCTCCTCCTCGAGGGGGGAGCTGTCGCGCGAAGCGCGACTGAGGGGGTGAGGCCCGCCGACGTTTGCAGGCGAGCCGTGTGAGGCGTCGTCTTCGCCAGCGGCGCGCGCACCCCCTCCGGCCGCTGCGCGGGCGCCTCCCCCGTCGAGGGGAGGTTCGATGGCGTGGCGCCGGGCCTGCGTGGGATGGGGCACATTTCTGGAGTTGCGCCATTATGAAACGCGCCGCGCTGATCGCATGCCTGTTCGTGTTAACCGGCACGGCGTTCGCCGAAGCGCCGCCGGCCACCGGCGGCCCGATCGTGTCTCAGGCCGAGCGCGACGTCATCGCCGCGCGTGTGCGTGCGGGCGCCTCGTGCGCGCGCTGCGATCTCTTCCAAATCGACCTCGCTTACCAATCGGTCGCCGGGCGCGATTTTTCCGGCGCGCGCATCCGCCAGTCGGACCTCTCGCTCGCCACCGCCGACCGCGCCCGCTTCCATGGCGCCAATCTCTCGCTCGCCAATATGTTTGGCGCGCGGCTTTCCGGCGCCGACCTCACTGACGCCAATCTCGAGGGCGCGACCTTGGTGGGCGCCTATCTGGGCGGAGCGCGCATGGCCGGGGCCGTTCTGACCGGCGCCAATCTCTCCGGCGCGGAGTTGAACTTGGCGCACGGCCTAAACCAGAGCCAGCTGAATACTGCCTGCGGCGACGCAACGACCACGCTGCCAGCGGGTTTGACTATTCCCGCCTGCTGAAACAATCAGTAACAAAACTCACTTACTGCAACTTCACTAGCGCGACGACTTTCGCGCGCCTAATCCGGCGCCGTGTCGCCATATTTGCGCACCGCCTTTTTCACGCTGGTCCTCGGCGCGGGCGCCCTCGCCGGGCAAGCCTCGGCGCAGCGTGACGTGGCGCGGCTTGAGCCGGGCTATGGCGGCGTTTGCGAAGAGTGCGATCTCTCCGGCCGCATCCTTGCCGGCGCGCGGATGACCAATTCCGTGTTCAACCGCAGCGACTTCTCCAACGCCGTGCTCGCCCGCGCCGACGCCTCGCGCTCGCAGTTCGAAGGCGCGAATTTCAGCGACGCGGATTTGCGCCGCGCACGGCTGGTCAATGCACGCTGCCCGCGTGCGCGCTTCGACCGGGCGGTTTTGATCCAGACCGACGCGCGCGGCGCCGACTTCACGCTCGCAAGTTTCTCGCACGCAGACGTGACGCGCATGAACCTCCGTGACGCCGATTTGTCCGGCGCCGACCTCCGCAGCGCGCGCGGCCTGACGCAGGCGCAACTCGATCAAGCCTGTGGCGACCGCCGTACGCGGCTGCCGCGCGGGCTGCGGGTGGAGATGTGCGCCTAGCTCTTTGGCGGCTCGGCGATGCGGATGTGCAGCTCTTTGAGCTGCTTTGGCGTCACTTCGCTGGGCGCCTGCATCATCAGGTCTTGCGCCTGCTGATTGAACGGGAAGACGATCACTTCGCGGATGTTGTCGACGCCGGCCAGCAGCATGACGATGCGGTCCACGCCGGGCGCCGAGCCGCCGTGCGGGGGCGCGCCGTAGCGGAACGCGTTCAGCATGCCGCCGAACTTCTCTTCCACGACGCTCTGCGGGTAGCCGGCGAGCTCGAACGCCTTGATCATGATTTCCGGCTTGTGGTTGCGGATCGCGCCAGAGGAGAGCTCCACGCCGTTGCAGACGATGTCGTACTGGAACGCGGTGATCTTCTCGATCGTCTCGCGGTCGTCGATGTCGAGCTTCAGAAACGCCTCGTGGTCATAGTTCGGCATCGAAAATGGGTTGTGCGAGAAGTCGATCTTCTTCTCTTCCTCGCTCCACTCGTACATCGGGAAATCGACGATCCAGCAGAACTTGAACTGGTCCTTGTCGGCCAGGTTCAATTCGTCGGCGACTTTGTTCCGCGCGAGGCCAGCGAATTTGTAGAACACGGCGGGATCGCCCGCGACGAAGAACGCCGCATCGCCGACCTTCAGCCCGAGCTGGTCTCGGATGGCGTTCGCCTTGTCGGCGCCGATGTTCTTGGCGATCGGCCCTGCCCCACCCTCTTCGCCATCGCGCCAGAAAATGTAACCCAGCCCGGGCTGACCTTCGCCTTGCGCCCAGGAATTCATCTTGTCGCAGAACGCGCGCGAACCGCCGTTCGGCGCCGGCACCGCCCACACGGCGTGCTTGGGCTTTTCCAGAATGCGCGCGAACACGCCGAAACCGCCGCCGCGGAAGTGCTCGCTGACGTCTTGCAGGATCAGCGGGTTGCGTAGGTCCGGCTTGTCGGAGCCATATTTGGCGATGGCCTCGGCGTAGGGAATGCGTGGGAATTCGTTGGCGGGCGTCACCCGTTTGCCGGCGCCGAATTCCTCGAACACGCCGGCCAGCACCGGGCCGATGGCGTTGAACACGTCCTCCTGGGTGACGAAGCTCATCTCGAAATCGAGCTGGTAGAATTCGCCGGGGGAACGGTCGGCGCGGGCGTCTTCGTCGCGAAAGCACGGCGCGATCTGGAAGTACTTGTCGAAGCCCGCCACCATCAGCAGCTGCTTGAATTGCTGCGGCGCCTGCGGCAACGCGTAGAACTTGCCGGGGTGCAGCCGCGACGGCACGAGAAAGTCGCGCGCGCCTTCCGGCGACGAGGCCGTTAGGATCGGCGTCTGAAACTCGGTGAACCCCTGCGCGATCATGCGCCGGCGCAGGCTGGCGATCACTTGGCTGCGCAACAGGATCGACTTGTGCAGCTTTTCGCGGCGCAGATCGAGGAAGCGATATTTGAGGCGGATGTCTTCGGGATAGTCCGGTTCGCCGAACACCGGCAGCGGCAGCTCCTCGGCCGCGCCCAGAAGCTCGGCCGTTTCGCAGCGCAGCTCGATCTCGCCGGTCGGCAGCTCCTTGTTCACGGTTTCCGGCGATCGCGCCACCACCTTGCCATCGACGCGCACGACGCTTTCGGCGCGCAGGCGCTCGAACATGGCGAACGCCGCCGAGCCAGGGTTCGCCACCAATTGGGTGATGCCGTAATGGTCGCGCAAGTCGATGAAGAGCACGCCGCCGAGGTCGCGCTTGCGATGAACCCAGCCCGAGAGCCGCGCCGGCTTGCCGGCGTCGGCGGCGCGAAGGGCGCCGCAGGTGTGGGTGCGATAGGCGTGCATCGAAAACTCCGAACGCGATTCGCCAAGACCTAGCGAAATCCGCGCGGAGAGCGCATGCGCCCGCCCGCCTTGTCAAGGCGGCGCACGACCACCAGAACAGGCCAAGCCGATGTGCAATCTCTACTCCATGACGAAATCGCGGGAAGCGGCGGTGGCTTACACCCGCGCCATGCGCGATCGCACGTCCAACCAGCCGCCCTTGCCGGCGATCTTTCCGGACCAACTTGCCCCGGTCGTCGGGACCTCCAAAGACGGCTTGCGCGAGATGGTGATGATGCGCTGGGGCTTTCCGCCGGCACGCGGGGGGAGCCGCCCCGTCACCAACATCCGCAATCTGCGCTCCAGCTACTGGAGCGGCTGGCTGGAGAAAAAACGGTTTCGCTGCGTCGTGCCCGTCACGAGCTTCTGCGAATACACGGACGCCTCGCCCAAAGTGGCGCACTGGTTCGCGCTCGGCGAGGAGCGGCCGCTCTTTTGTTTCGCGGGCGTGTGGCGGCCCTGGAGCGGCGTGCGCGCCAAGGAAGACGGCACGCACCTGCTGTTCGCGTTCCTCACCACCGACGCCAACGATCTGGTGCGCCCGATCCACGCCAAGGCCATGCCGGTGATGCTGACCGGCGACGAGATCGAGACGTGGCTGGAGGGCTCAAGCGAAGACGCGCTTGCGTTGGCGAAACCATTCCCCGCCGAGCACATGCAAATCGTGCTCTCCGGCCCTCGCGAAGACCCCGGTTCCAGCGCCGGGCCCTAACCTGGACTTGACCCCGGCCCCGGCGCATCCCAACCACAGGCGCGAATGCGCCTGATCACGAAAACCGCCGATCTGGAAGCGCTGTGCCGCGAGCTCGCGGCGCAGCCCTTCGCCGCGGTCGATACCGAATTCATGCGCGAAACGACCTATTGGCCCAAGCTTTGCCTCATCCAGGCGGCCGCGCCGGGCGTCGAAGCGGTGATCGATCCCTTGGCGGACGGGCTGAGCCTCGAGCCGTTCCTCGCGCTCATGGCCGACGCCAATGTGCTGAAGGTTTTTCACGCCGCACGGCAGGATCTCGAGATTTTCCTGAAGCTCGGCAAACGCATGCCGAACCCGGTGTTCGACACCCAGATCGCGGCCATGGCGGGCGGCTATGGCGACACCATCGCCTACGACGCGCTGGTGCAGCAGGTGTTGAAGCGGCGCTTGGACAAATCATCGCGCTTCACCGATTGGAGCCGCCGGCCGCTCTCGGAGAACCAGCTCGCCTACGCCTTGGCCGACGTCACCCATCTGCGCGATCTCTACCCGCGCTTGCGCCAAAAACTGGAAGACGAGAACCGCCTCTCGTGGCTCGATGAAGAGCACGCGTACCTGGTCGATCCCGCGATCTACGACACCACGCCGGAGCGTGCATGGCAGCGGCTGAAGCTGCGCAAGACGACGCCGGACTATGTGCTCGCACTCCAAGTCGCCGCAGCGTGGCGCGAACGCCAGGCGCAGATGCGCGACGTGCCGCGCGGGCGCATCGTCAAGGACGAGGCGCTCTACGAGATCGCCGAGCATCGCCCGCGGACGCCCGCCGACTTCGACCGCATGCGCGCCGTGCCGCGCGGCTTCGGCAACTCACGCGGCGCGCAGGACCTGATCCATGCGCTCGAGCGTGCGTTCAACGACCCGAACCGGCCCGTCTACAAGCACGAACGGCCGCCGCCGCTGCCGATGGGCGTCGGCCCGACTGTCGAACTGCTGAAGGTGCTGCTTCGCTTCAAAGCCGAAGAGCACAATGTAGCGCCGCGGCTGATCGCCGACGCCGCCGATGTCGAAGCGATCGCCGCGCGCGACGATGCGGATGTCCCCGCGCTGCGCGGCTGGCGCCGTCAGGTGTTCGGCGAAGCCGCACTTGCGCTGAAACACGGCAAGCTCGCGCTGAAACTCAAGAACGGCAAAGTGTCGGTTGAGGAAAGCGCCTAAAGCGCCTTCACAGCGTCGGCGCACGCGGCTTTGAAGTCGTACTCGACCAGCGACGCGCAATCGGGCCACTTCTTGGTTTCGATCCAGTATTGCGCGAGTCCGAGGCGCGCGGCGAGCTTGGCGAAGCGCGGGTGGCGCCAAATCGGCTCACCGCCGGTGGCGACGAAGAATTGCAGCGGCGACTGCGAGCGCGCCATGCCGAACGCGACATGATTGTCGGGCTTCAGGCCGCGGCCGCTGTCGAGCGCGGCGTCGATCACGTCGAACGCGCGATCGGCGCAGCCGAAGCCGGCGGCAAAGCAGGCGCTGGAGATCGAGAGCGGCTCGCTGCTCGCGGCCATCTCGTCCAGCGCCTTCATGCAGACTTGGCGCCGTTCGGCTTCCTCCAGCCGCAGCATCGCCGCGTATCGCTGCAAGACGCCGAGGTCGTAGGCGCTCACGGCGCGCTTCGGCGCAACGCCATGCGCCGCCATCGCCTCCGCTTCGTCGACACGCTTGGCGACACAGAGCGTGCTCCACATGAGATACCAGATGAACGCCGAATCCGGCCACCGCGCCCAGGCTCCGCCAACGACGTCGAGCGCCGTTGCCACGTCGCCGCGGGCGGAGAGCAAACTGCCGCGCAGACCTTCCACGGCGGGGCCCAGCGGATCGAGCAGACTCGCCGTTTCCAGCGCCTTGGCTGCATCCTTCAAACGCCCCACCGCATAGAGCCACGCCGCGCGCGCCACGTGCAGCGATGCGTCGTTCGGCATACGCTTCAACGCTTCGTTGATCAGGCGGAGCTTCTCACCATGGTCGGCGAACGCGGGCTTCAAGAGCGAGAGCGCGGCAAACGCCTGCGCGCAATCGGGATCGATCTCCAAGGCGCGCTGCGCCGCCGCCAGCGCCGCGTCGTGCTCGGGCGAGCCGAGCGCGTCGCGATCGCGCGGCAGCAGCAGCGCGCGCACGCTGGCGAGCATGGCCCACGCGGGCGCAAACTCGGGCGCCTTGCGCACACAGCGCTCCAGCAATTCCGCGGCGTGATCCTCCTCGACGTCGCTCATCATCAGCCACATCTGGCGCGCGCGCAGATAGAGTTCATGCGCCGCCGCATCGAGCGGGGCGCTGCGATCGGCTTGCGTCAGCTGTCGATGAAGCGACGCCGCCACTTTGGCGGCGATTTCATCCTCCAGCGCGAACGGATCGCTGCGGTCGCCTTCGAAGCGCTCGTTCCACAGCGCCATGCCAGCGGCGTCGCTCAAATGCACCATCACGCGCAGCCGTTCGCCGGCGCACCGCACCGCGCCGTCGAGCACGTGGGTCGCGCCGAGCGCGGCAGCCGCCTCCGCCTTGCGGTCGCCGTGGAACTGGAACGCCGAGGTGCGCCCGATCACCTTGACGCTGGATTGGCGCAGCAACGTGTAGATGATTTCCTCCGCCACGCCCTCGGCGATGAATCCCATCTCCGGGTCGTCGCTCTCGTTCTCGAACGGCAACACCGCGAGCACCGGCTCGGCCTTGCGCGGCCTCGGCTTGGGCGCCTCCACGGCTTCGAGGGTGAATATCTCTATGCGCTCCACCATGCCGTCGAGATGGGCGTCGCCGGCGGGATGCAGGCGGTTGGCGAGCTTGCCGCGCACGGCGCGCCGGACATCCATGGAAACGAGCACCGAGCCCGGCTCGGCCAATTCCTGCAACCGCGCGGCGACATTGACGCTATGGCCCAGCAGATCGCCGTTCTCGACCGCCAGCACATCGCCCACATGCACGCCAACGCGGACCGTGTGGCGATCGACGCCAACCCACAGCAGTTCAGCCGCGCCCAACGCGCCCGCGGCGCTGCAAAACTCCAGCATGAAGCCGTCGCCGGCGGTGTTGAAGATGCGTCCGCCATGCACCAGCGCCGCGCCTTCCAGCGCAGCGCGCAGCCGCGCCACACGCGCTGCGGCCTCCGCCTCGTCGACCTCCGAAAGCGCCGAATAGCCGACCATGTCGATCGACATGATCGCCGCCAATTTGCGGGGGCCGGGCTCCTCGGTCATGGGCCGCAATCTAGCACCGCGCGCGGCGCGCGCGGCAATATTCGCCTCGGGCGCCGCTATTCCTTCGGCGCATCCTGGAAGTACGGTTCGACCTTGCCGGAGTATTTTATCGTTAGCTGCTTGCCCTTGCGGTCCAGCGTCTTGCCGACGGCCAGGCGCACCCAGCCTTCGCTCACGCAATACTCCTCGACATTGGTTTTCTCGTTGCCGTTAAAGCGCACGCCGACGCCGCGCGCGAGCACGGCTTCGTCATGGAACGGGCTTTCGGGATCGACTGAAAGCCGGTCGGGCGGGGTTTCGCTCATGCTTTGTCCTCTGGGACCTGCGCGCAGGTGATTTGGCTGGTGATGTCCACGAATGTCTCTACCTGCGGCGGCCCGTCAAGCAACGCCCGCCAGCGCGCGAGGTAGCCAAGCATGACCGGGTCGGATGCGACCCGCTCAGCGTCGGCGGCGTAGGCCTCCTCGGTCTCGTACTCAACCAATTCGATGAAGCGGCTGGTGTCGGTTTGGTCTTGCAGCAACCGAACGCGGGCGCCGGGGATCGCCTCGTAGTACGGCGTCGCCTCGCGCAAGAAACTCAGCAGCGCCGCCTGCTTCCCTGGCGGCGCGACGATGCGCAGGTGCACTGCGCGCGCGATCGACGTCATGATGTCACCTTCGTCTCCGCCGTCAGGCCGAGCGCGGCGGCGGCGTAATCCAGTCGCCGCTGCGCGATCTCGGTCACCAGGTGGGTCGCCTTCTTCTTCACACGCAGCACCAGCTTGCCGTCAACCACGCGGACCTCGAACGCCGCCAGAAGCGTTTCGCTGCGCCCCGAAAGATCGGCGCCGAGACGCAAGGCCGCGCCAAGCGCGGCGGCGGCGGATTGCTGCTCGTCGTCGAGCAGGCGCAGATAGGCGTCGGCGTGCAGCGGCGGCGCCTTGGTGTAGCGATGATGGATCGCGGCCGCCAGGAAGGCGCGTTCGACATGGTTGATCGCCGCCAGCGGCGCGCGCAGCACGAGATCGAACATCACCTCCACGCGTTGATCGGGATGCAAAGGCCCGCCCACGTCGGCCAGGCGCGCCGCCGCGCCGCGCAGCACGGGGTCGCGCTTCTTCGAGAAGACATCCGGCTGGCGTTCGAACATCGGCGCGATCCAGTCTTCCAGCGCCGCGCCGAAATTGCGCGCACGCGACCAGCGGCCCGCCAGCGCCTCGGCCGCGGCGATCAGCGGATGCACGGCGAGCGCCTGCTCGCTCATGCGCTCGATCAGCACGCCCTCGCGCAGACCGAACGCCGACAGCACCACACGATCGAATTGTCCCGCCAGCATGACGCGCTCGAGCACGACTGCGGCGTAGGGCAGAGTCTCGGCCCGCTTGGCGGCGGCTTCTTCCAGCCGCTCCAACGAGCGCTTGCTTTGTTTGCGCACGACATCGGCGACCTTGAGCACCTCGGTCCGGCTCATTTCATGATGATGCAGCACGCCCAGAGGGTGATTGCGGAGCGCGATGTCGATGCGCCCCAGCGCGCGCCAAGCGCCGCCGACGGCGTAGAAATCGCCGCCGCCGCGCTTTTTCAGAATACGCGTTTGGTCCAGCGCCTCGCTGACCGTTTTGGCCACACGCGCATAGTCGAAGCCGTCGTCGTTCGAGAGCGCCAGCGGGCCCAACGCGAACGTCTCGCCGCGGCCCGCGCCCTTGGCGCCGATTTCGATCAGCTCGAGGCTGGCCCCGCCAAGATCGCCCACCACGCCTTCCGCGTCGGGCGCGCCGGCGCTCACGCCCAATGCCGAGAGACGCGCTTCGTCGGCGCCATCGAGAATGCGGAGCTTGAACCCTGTCTCGTCAGCCACGCGCTTGGCGAACGCGCGCCCATCCTTCGCCTCGCGCACCGCCGCCGTGGCGACAGGAAACACGCTCGTTACGCCCTGAGCTTCAAGCAAGGCGCGAAACCGCGTCAGCGCGCGCACGGCGGATTCCACGCCATCCTTCGGCAACGCGCCGTTGCGCGAAAGGTCTCGCCCCAAGCCTGCCATCACCTTTTCGTTGAGGATCGGCGTCATGGCACGGCCGTCGATGCGATAGACGACCAGACGCACGGAATTGGAGCCGACGTCGATGACGGCGGCGTCCTCGCCGTCGCGGAGGACAGCGGCGCTCACGTTTGCGGGCCTCTAGTAGCCGCGCGCGCCGATGTGATCGAACGCCGCCGGCGCGTCGCCCTTGATGGCGCGGCCGCGCCCCGAGAGGCTCGGGTTGCGCATGAAGTACACGTGCGCGCTGAACGGCTCGTCAGGCAGCTTGGAGACATCGACCCGCTTAAACACCCCATCCGGGTCCATGTACCAGCTTTGCGCCTCGTCGTTGAGGTTTGCGACCATGATTTGGTCCAGGACCTGCTGGTGAACGGTGGGATTTTCAACCGGGCAGAGAACTTCGACCCGCCGCTCCAGATTGCGCGGCATCCAGTCGGCGGAGGAGAGGAACACCTTGGCGCGGGGATTGGGCAGTCTCGACCCGGCCCCGAAACAGACGATCCGCGAATGCTCGAGGAACCGGCCCACGATCGACTTGACGCGGATGTTCTCTGAAAGGCCCGGCACGCCGGGGCGCAAACAGCAGATGCCGCGCACGATCAGCTCGATTTTCACGCCCTCGTTGGAGGCGCGGTAGAGCGCGTCGATGATTTCCGGATGCACCAGCGCGTTCAGCTTCGCCCAGATCGCGCCGTCGCGCCCGGCGCGAACGTGGGCAATTTCATCGTCGATCAGCTGCAGCAGCGTGGACTTCACGCTGAGGGGCGACATCGCAATCTTTTCCAGCTGCGCCGGTTTGGCGTAGCCGGTCACGAAGTTGAAGAGCCGCCCCGCGTCGCGCCCGAGCGCGGGATCGCACGTGAAGAGCGACAGATCCTGATAGATGCGCGCGGTGATCGGGTGATAATTGCCGGTGCCGAAGTGCGTGTAGGTGCGCAAGCCGTCGGGCTCGCGGCGCACGACGAGGCTCACCTTTGCGTGGGTCTTGTAGTCCATGAAGCCGTAGACGACGGACGCGCCGGCGCGTTCGAGCATTTGCGCGAGGCGTAGATTGGCCTCCTCGTCGAAGCGCGCTTTCAGTTCGATCAGCGCCGTGACGTTCTTGCCGGCCTCGGCTGCGGCGACCAAGGCGGCGACGATCGGGGAATCCTTCGATGTCCGGTAGAGCGTCTGCTTGATCGCCACCACGGCGGGATCGGCCGCAGCTTGGCGCACGAACTGCACCACGGAATCGAACGACTCGTAGGGATGATGGACGAGGATGTCCTTGGCGCGGATGGCGGCGAAGCTGTCGCCGCCGAAATCCTTGATCCGTTCCGGCGAGCGCGGCTCGTAGGTCTTGAACTTGAGGTCCGGGCGGTCCTCGTGCACGAGCGCCGACAAGGCCGACAAGCCCAGCATGCCGGCCACGAGAACGACGTCGCGCGGGTCGGCTTCGATTTCGCGGATGATGAAAGCCCGCAGGTCTTCCGGCATCGAGGCTTCGATCTTCAGGCGGACGATGTCGCCCAGGCGGCGCTCCTTCAAGCGCGCCTCGAACTCGCGCACCAGGTCCTCGGCTTCTTCCTGAATTTCGATGTCGCTGTCGCGCACCACGCGGAACGCGCCTTGTGCATCGACGTGGTAGTCCGGAAAGAGCTCGTCGAGGAACAGCATGATCGTGTTCTCGAGCGTGAGGAAACGGCGCTCGGCGCGCTCGCCAGGTGCAAGGACGCGCGGGGGCGCCGCAGGCGACACATCGATGAAGCGCGTCACCTGGCTCGGCACCGGGATCAACGCGTTCAGCGCGCGCCCGTCGCCGCGCCGGCGCAGCTTCAGCGCGATCGCAAAGCCCAGGTTCGGAATGAATGGGAACGGGTGCGCCGGATCGACGGCGAGCGGCGTCAGCAGCGGAAAGACTTCCGACATGAACACCGGTTTCAGCCACGCGCGCTCGTCGTCGCTCAACTCCTCCGGATCGAGCACGGAGATGCCCGCGCCGCGCATTTCGGCGCGCAGCACGCGCCAGCGCTCCTGCTGGCGTTCGATCAACTGCGCCGCAGCTGCGTGCACCTGCACCAGCTGCTCGGCCGGCGTCAGACCATCCTGACTCAGGATCGCCGCCCCGGCCTTCACCTGCTCGTGCAGGCCGGCGACGCGCACCATGTAGAATTCGTCGAGGTTGGAAGCGGAAATCGAGAGGAAGCGCAGCCGCTCCAGGAGCGGATGGTTGGGGTTCTCGGCCTCTTCGAGCACGCGCGTGTTGAACGCGAGCCACGAAAGCTCACGGTTGATGAAACGTTGCGGGCTCTTCAGCGTCGGCGACTTCTGCGCCGCACCGCGCTCCTTCTTGCGCGACTTCGCCATTGCTTAACCGTCTCCCACCACACCCCAGGCCGCCTGCGCTTTCTTGAGCGCGCGTTTGGCGGCCGCGAGCGGCACGGGCTTGGCGCCCCTGACCAGCTCTTCGTCCAACGCCGACGCCCAAAGGCGGGCCGCCGCAAACGTCCGCGGCAGCCTTTCGACGACGTACCTGGCGGCATCATCGCCCAATTGAATGAATTGTTCGCGACAAATGCGGCGCAAAACGACGTCCATGAGGGCTTCGTCGGGCTCCTGGAGACGGGCAACGGGCAAAGCCGCCAGCCGGGAGCGGAGATCGGGGAGTTCTGTCGGCCACTCGGCGGGCGGCGTCACGCCCACCAGCAGCACGGCCCCGGACTGGGTGCGCGCGAGGTCCAGCAGGCGCCAATACATACCCTCGTCGCGCTCGCCGTCGGCGTCATCGACCAGGACGCGACCGCCGGCTTCTCGGAAAATCGCGGCGGCGGCGTCCGGCGCGGCGCGGGCCGAAACTTGGCGCGCGCCCGCTTCCAGCGCCCACGTGAGCGCTATGTGCGTCTTGCCGGAGCCCGGCGGGCCGGTCAGCGCCAGCGCGCCGCCTGGCCAGGCGCGCCAATCGGTCAGCAGGCGCGCCGCATTCTGGTTTGCTTCGGCCACCACCAACGTGTCGGGCGAGCGTTCACCCATGCGGAACTCGAAAAGACGCAGTTGGCGCATCGATGCGGGGCCTATCTCCCCGCAGCGCGCAGCGTCACGCCAATGTTGGTCTCCTCCAGGCGCACGCCGCGGCGTGCGAGTTCGGCCACCAATTGGTTGCGGTCGCCCACGAACGAGAACGAGACGAGCGCACCGTCGCGCCCGATCGCCTCGATGCGAATCTCAGAGATCAAGGTCTGCGCCGTCGCTTCGAGCGCGGATTTGATCTGCTCCCATTGCTGCTGGTTCTGGTAAAGCGCCGAAGCCGAAACGCGCGCGCGCTGGCCGCCGCCGATGGCGATGCGCGCCTTCCATTCGTTCTGCACGCGGGTGCTGGCCTGATCGGCCAACGAGGCGAGCGCGGCGCGGATGGCGGGGGCGTCCGTGCCGTTGAGGCGCGCAACGACTTCGCCGCGATCGCGCCGGGCGTTGGCGTCGACTTCCACAAGCGTGGCGGTCGCCGTCGAGCCTTGCACGCGCAGCGTCGCATAGAGCGCCGACGCCGCCGCCGCGCTCTGGGCGAAGGGCTGGGCGGCGTCCCACGCCGGCGCGCCCTGCAAGGCTTCCGGCGCCACAGCGAGCGGGACCAGTTCGCTGTCGAAGCCGCCTTGTGTCCAAACCTCGCGCCACACTGCGGCCAGTTCCGGCGCGGTTCCGGCAGCGACAAGCGGCACGGCCAGCACCGGCGCCGTGCGGGTGTCGACGACGGTCAGGCCCTGGTTGCGTAAGGCCGTGCGCACGCCGGAGGGATCGAACCGGATAGTGAGCCGGCCCACGAAGCGCGTGGTGGAGCGGCGTTGTTCTTCGATGTCGACGCTCAGCACCACCTGGTCGAGCGCCGCACCCGCCAGCGCGGGCATGCCGCGCGCGGCGAGCTCTTCGGGGATCGTCAGCCGGCGCACTAGGCGCTCGAAGCCGATCCGTTGCGCCGACGCAAAGGCCGCTTCCTGGGCTGCGGCGGCGTTGGCGGCGGTTTCATCCACATACACGCCCGACACGGCGTAGACATTGTCGCGGCCCGGATTGGTCTGGGCGCTTGCCGCCCCCGGCGCGAACGCGCACAAGGCCGCCAGGAACACAGCGGCGATTGCGGCCAAGGGCGTGGCTTTCATACGGGAACCTCGGGACGGCTGGAGACGGCCAAACCTAGCCGTCGCGGAATCGCCTATCAATGTGGCGGCTTCTGGACTCATGGCGTGACGAAAACCCCCGACAATCAAGCACCCGGCGCAAATGGACTGACCTACGCGCAAGCCGGCGTCGACATCGACGAAGGCGAACGGCTGGTCGACCTGATCAAGCCGGCGGCGAAATCCACAGCCCGGCCGGGCGCGGAGGCCGCCTTGGGCGGATTCGCAGCCGCCTTCGACCCCAGGGCCGCCGGCTTCAAGGACCCGATCCTTCTGGCCACCACCGACGGGGTGGGCACCAAGCTCAAGATCGCCATCGAAAGCGGGCGTCACGAAACGGTGGGCATCGACCTGGTGGCGATGTGCGTGAACGACCTCTCGGCCCAGGGCGCCGAGCCGCTGATGTTTCTGGACTACTACGCCACCGGCAAATTGAACGCCGAGGAAGCGGCCAAGGTGGTCAACGGCATCGCCGAGGGCTGCCGCCAGGCGGGCGCGGCGCTCGCGGGCGGCGAAACGGCGGAGATGCCGGGCATGTACGCCAAGGGCGATTACGACTTGGCTGGCTTCGCCATCGGCGCCGCTGAGCGTGGCGCCCTGCTGCCCCGGGTCGATGACATGCGCGTGGGCGATGCGATCGTCGCCATTGCGTCGAGCGGACCGCACTCGAACGGGTATTCGCTGGTGCGCAAGATCGTCGAACGCTCTGGGCTCGCGTGGGATGCGCCTGCACCGTTCGCGCCGGACAAGCAATTGGCGGAAGCGCTACTGGCGCCGACGCGCATTTATGCGAGGTCATTGAAGCCGGTCTTCGCCGCGAAGCTCGCGAAGGGCGCCGCGCACATCACCGGCGGCGGCTTGGTCGACAACACGCCGCGCGCGCTGCCCGATCACCTCGAGGCTGACTTCGACTGGAACGCTTGGACGCGCCCTGCCGTGTTCGAGTGGCTGCAGGCGGCGGGCGGCGTGCCGGAGGCGGAGATGCGGCGCACGTTCAATCTGGGCGTCGGCTTCGTTCTGATTGTCGCGCCGGAGCGCGCCGATGAAGCGATCGCGCATCTGCGCCAGGGCGGCGAACAGGCGTTCAAGATCGGCGTACTGAAAGCGGCATGACCCGAAAGCGCGCCGCCGTCCTCATCTCCGGCCGCGGCACCAACTTGCAGGCGCTGCTCGACGCGCGGCAGGACGCGTACGAAATCGCGCTTGTCGTTTCAAACGTTCCCGGCGCGGGCGGGTTGGAGCGCGCGCGCGCGGCGGGCGTCGAAGCGATCGCGCTCGATCACAAACCCTACGGCCAAAACCGCGAGGCGTTCGAGCGCGATCTCGACGCGCTTCTGGTCGAGCGCCGCATCGACCTCGTCGCCCTCGCCGGTTTCATGCGCGTGCTGACGCCCTTCTTCGTTCGCGCCTGGGCTGGCCGGCTGGTCAACATCCACCCGTCGCTGCTGCCGAAGTTTCCGGGCGTGAAGACGCACGAGCGCGTCCTCGCGGCAGGGGAGAGCGAGCACGGCTGCACTGTGCACCTCGTGGTCGAAGAAGTGGACGCCGGCGGCATCCTTGGCCAAGCGAGGATGGCTATTCTGCCGGGCGACACGCCCGAGACCCTGGCCGAACGCGTGCTCGCGCTAGAGCACGGCCTTTATCCGCGTTGCCTCGCGGAGCTCGCGCGAAAGCTCTAACCGCGCAAATCGCTCGCACTCTCACTCGCAACTTCCAGCCTTCAATTCGCCGTCAACAGCGCGCAACGCCAGCCCAAACGCGGGAGGAGCGGTTTGGGCGTCTATCGATACGCGCCGTCGCGGCGCGCGCTCATCTCTGGCGCTGCGCTCGCGCTGACGCCGCTGCGCGCGCTGGCGCAGAGCGGGGCGACGTCGTTTCTTGTTGTCGGCGACTGGGGCGAACGCTCGGGCGACCAGAGCCTGGTCGCGGCGGCTATGGCGGACGTGGCGGCGGCCATCGGCAGCCGTTTCGTGATCTCTACCGGCGACAATTTCTACAGGCGCGGCGTCGCCTCGGTCGAAGACCCGCAATGGACTGAGACGTTCGAGCGCGTGTTCTCCGCGCCGTCGCTGCAAACCCCCTGGTACGCCGTGCTCGGCAACCACGACTATCGCGGCTCCGTGGCGGCGGAGATGGACTACACGATCACCAGCGCGCGCTGGCGCATGCCGGCGCGCTATTGGGCCGAAGACATGAATCTGGCTGACGGCGCCACGGCGACCTTCTTCTTCCTCGACACCTTCCCGCTCACCCATCTGCCCGGGATGCGCGCGCACATTCCAATCGTCGGCGACGCTTCAGAAGCACACGCACAACTACGTTGGCTGGCGGAGAGTTTGGCGGCGTGCGCGTCGACGTGGAAAATCGCGGTGGGACACCATCCGGTCCTCTCGAGCGGATCGCACGGCGCCTCGCCGGCGTTGCGAACGCACCTAAAGCCGCTGTTTGAACGCTACGGCGTTCGCGCGTACTTCAACGGTCACGACCACGACTTGGAGCACCTGAGCGACGCCCGCGTCGACTACATCTGCTCAGGCGCCGGATCGGAGTCACGGCCGCTGGCCGCGATCCAGCCGCAATCGCGCTTCGCCGACCGCGGGCCGGGCTTCGCGGCGTGCTCGTTGAACGGCGACGCGATGGGCCTGCGGTTCCATGATGGCGCGGGCGGGGTGCTCTATGAAACGTCGATCACGCGCTAAGCGGCGGCGGCGCGCTGTTGTGCGATGGCGCCCACGACTTCGCCCGCGCCTGCAAGCAATGTAAACACGTACTTGCGGCCCGCGACGTCGAACTGAACCGCTGGACTAATGCCCATGATGCGCGCGGCTCTCAGGTTGGCGATCGACGGAATCGGGAAACTCAGGAACTCCGTCGTCGCCGCAACGGCCTGCTCCTTGGCGAGGAACGCCAAGCGATGCGTGGTGACGACGAGGAGTCCGTCGGGCCGATCGAACATGTGCTGCTGGTTCCAGAACTTGCCGAGCTTCTGCAGCACGATCCGTTCGCCCGCCGCGCCGCTCTGCTGGCGCAAGATCGTGCGGGTTTCGAGTTTCGACAATTCAGTCTTCAGTAACACTTTGCCGAGTTCGAAAACGCCTTCTGCGACCGCGTTCATGAGTCGTCTCCGTTGCGTGACGAAGCATACACTGAGTCCTATATGAACCGTGGAGGAACGGCCCATGGCGGAACGCGACTACGTGCTCGGCACGCACGACGACGAGATCTACAGGCTCGGCTTCCAGCACCGCGTCTGGCGCCCGCGCGCGCTCGACGCCTGGGCGCGGGCGCGCATCGGCGACGGCTGCAAGGTGATCGATTTCGGCGCCGGGCCGGGCTTCGCCACCATGGATCTGGCCGAAATCGTCGGCCCGGATGGCGAGGTGCACGCGCTGGAGCGTTCGCGCCGCTTCCTCGACACGCTAGAGGCGCAAGCCAATGCACGGGGCTTCGCGCAGGTGAAGGCGCACGAGATCGATGTCGTGACGGATGCGCTGCCGGTGAGCAGCGCCGACGCAGCGTGGGCGCGCTGGATTTTCGCGTTCCTGCCAAAACCGAAGGATGCGTTGAAGAAGCTGGTTGGCGCGCTGAAGCCCGGCGGGGCGCTCGTCTTGCACGAGTACATCGACTACCAGACCTGGAAGCTAGCGCCGCCAGCGCCGAACTTCGAACGCTTCGTGCAGGAAGTGACCGACAATTGGCGCGCCTCGGGCGGCGAGCCGGACATCGCGCGCGATCTGCCGGCGTGGCTGATCGACATGGGCGTGAAGATCGAGAGCCTGCGCCCGTACGTCGATGTGGTCTCCAAGGACGACAATGTCTGGCGCTGGCCGATCGGGTTCTTCGACATCCACATCGACCGCCTGCTCGAACTCAACCGCATCACGCCCCAGCTGGCGAAGGACATGCGCGACGAGTTCGCCCGCGTCAGCCAGCAACCGGGCACGCTGATGGTGACGCCGCTCGTGCTTGAAATCATCGCGCGGAAGTGAAGCGGCGGGGCGCCTATTGCCAACCCCGGCCGCCTGCTGCCTACTGGCTCGCGCCTGAACGGAGACACGCCATGGCCAAAGCCCCCGACACTGGACGGAAGCCGCCGCCGGGACCGGGCAAGCCGGGGCCTGTGAAGCCGGCAGGCGGCGGCCCCGGCCCCTTGCGGCCGTCTCCGGGCGGCCCGCTCGGCGGCAAGAACAACAAGAAGTAGCGCAGGCGCGCGGACGCCTTAGCCGACGATTTCCTGATCGTTGAAGAAGAACGCGATCTCGCGCTCAGCGTTTTCAAGGCTGTCGGAGCCGTGCACGGAATTGGCCTCGATCGATTCCGCAAAGCGCTTGCGGATCGTGCCGTCGGCGGCGTTGGCCGGGTTGGTCGCGCCCATGACGTCGCGATACTTCGCCACGGCGCCTTCGGCTTCCAGCACCTGCACGACGACGGGGCCCGAGATCATGAACTCCACCAGGTCGCGGAAGAAGGGCCGCTCCTTGTGCACCGCGTAGAACCCTTCGGCCTGCCCCTCGGACAACCAAATCCGCTTCTGGGCGACGATGCGCAGCCCCGCTTCCTCGATGACCGCGTTGATGGCGCCGGTGAGGTTACGCTTGGTGGCGTCGGGCTTGATGATCGAGAGGGTGCGTTCGACGGCCATAGCGGATCGGGGCTCCGGTGAGTTGGGAGCCGGGTCTATAGCCCTCGCTGTTGCGCCCGCCAAGTGCGTCAGAAACAGCCGACGACAGCCACCCTGCCGCCTTCGCCCAGGATGACGTTCAAACGTTGCGGCTTGAACTCGAGCGTGTTGGCCATGTGCGGCCGCACCACCCGCGTCTGGCTCGGCAGCGACGCTTCGTCCACGGACGCAAAGTCGCGATTGACGAGGTGGTCCCAATCGCTCGCGCGGCAGCCGTTCGGCGCGATCACGAACGGATCGGGCCGGTAGTGCTCCAAGCCGGCCTCGGCCGCATCCGGCGGCGCCGCTTCTTGGGCGAAACTCCCGCCGGCCGCTAACGCAATCAAACATCCTGCAGCGACGAGTGCGCGCATGTGCGCCTCCTCAGAAGCACCGGAGCGAACCGACGCGGCCATCCGCGCCGACGATGATGTTAAGCCGCTCTTCAAGGTAGTCCATCGTCACCGCCATGTCCGGCGTGATGATGCGCGTGCGCGGCGGCAGGGTCGCGCGATCGATGTTCGCCGCCGGCGTGCCGATCAGATGCGCGAAACGCGCCAAGCCGCAGGTGTCCTGCTGCGGCGGCTCGGGCGCCGGCCCGGGCGCCGCCGGCGTCACGCAGCCGGCAGCGAGAAACGCAAGCGCGAGAAGGCCCGCACGCATCAGTAGCACGCCAGCATCGCCACGCGGCCGTCCACGCCGGCGACGACGTTGATCCGCGTCGGCACGAAATCACGTGTCAGCGCCGAATCCGGGCGAATGATGCGCGTGCCTTCCGGCAGCGTCGAGAGATCGACCGCGTCCGCCTGCTGGCCGACCAGCGCGAGGTGCGCCTGCGCGCCGCAGGTGTCGCGGGCGGTGGCTTCTTCCGCCGTGCGCGGTTCGGCCTGGGTCGTCGTTGCGGCGTCGTCCGATTTTGCCTCCTCGGGCGGCGAGCAGGCCATCGTGAGCGCGAACAGCGAGACGGCGATCAGGGCGCGCATCAGAAGCACTCCAACGAGGTGATGACGCCGGTGGCGTCGACGTTGATGTTCAGACGCTCAGGGCGGAAATCTTCCGTCACCATGTCGCCGGGACGGATGACGCGAATGCCGGCCTCCGCCGGGAACGTCGCGGCGGCGATGTTGGCGCCGACGAGCACGGTGTACTGCGCCGCGCCGCAGGTATCCTGCGCCGTCGCTTCTTCGCGGGTCTGCGGCGCGGACGCCGTGGTGGTGGCCGCGTCATCCTGCTTGGTGGTTTCCCCGCCGGGCGTACACGCGGCGACCACCAGCGCCAGAGCTATCAACGTCGCGCGGATCATGCCTGCTTCTCCCATTTCCCAGCGGCGCTCTCGCGCCAATACGACGCGATTACACCTGCTTCCTTCGCCTCTTTCCAGCGGGATCGGGCCGAATCCAAGGCGGCCTCGTCCCGTCCGTCGAAAATCAGACACGCACGCTCAAAGCCGGAGAGGTCGCCCGGCTCGGCGCCGTCGACAAGAAAGAGCGCCTGCGCGCCATTGGCATTGCCCGCGCCCGTGGTGATCAGCACCGGCTGCCGCGCCGGATCGCCTTCGCCGTCGCGGCCGTGCGGCAAGAAGCTGTCGTCGCGGTAGGTCCAGAGGCTTGCGTCGAGTTCTTCCACACGCGCCGCTGAACCCGCGCGCACAAGCGCCCGCCATCCGCGCTGCAGACATTTCTCCAGCAACGGCCCCAGCGCGCGGTCCAACTCGCTGCGCTCGAGATGGTAGAACCAAAGCTCAGTCATGAGGAAGGCAGTAGGCAATGGGCATTGGGCAATGGCCTTCACGCTGACGCGGTCAATTTTCTGATGAGCCCACCAAGCACCCTGCCAAGCCGGTCCGCTTCGTCCAAAACGACCTGGACGTCATCAGAAACGCCCGCGCGGTTCACGATGAGAAGGTGCGTCTCAAGCTCCTTCAGGGAGCCCTGCGCCACCCTCAAAAACTGGATGTACGAACCCAGGTTGTCGCGTCCGTACCCCTCGGCGATATTGGCGGCGATTGACACCGCGGCGCGCCGCGCTTGCGAAGTCAGTCCGTACAGCTCTTCGCGCGGCCAATCCCGCGAGAGTTCATAGACCTTAACGGCAAGATCCATAGCCTGCTGCCACGCGATCAAGTCGCGATAGGACTTAATCTCGCTCACATCCGCCTCCCACGACCCATTGCCTACCGCCCACTGCCTAATCTTCGTACCTGTTCTGGATCAGCCGATTGAGCAGCCGCACGCCGTAGCCTGTGGCCCAGGCGGGCGAGAGCGGGTCTTCGTAGGGACCGGGCTTCCAGGCGGTGCCGGCGATGTCGAGGTGCGCCCAAGGCGTGCCGTCCTTGATGAAGCGCTTCAGGAATTGCGCGCCGATGATCGAGCCCGCGCCAACCTTGCCGGAGATATTCTTCATGTCCGCGTTGGGGCTGTCGATCAGCTTGTCGTAACCCGCTCCCAACGGCAGACGCCACACCGGTTCACCTTCGGCTTGCGCGGCGGTGGTGATGGCGTGCGCGAGGTCTTCGTCGTTGGCGTACATGCCCGCGTGTTCGTGGCCGAGCGCCATGATCACCGCCCCAGTCAGCGTGGCGAGATCGATCACCGCCGCCGGTTCGAACTTGTCCTGCGCATACCAGAGCGCATCCGCGAGAATGAGCCGGCCTTCAGCGTCGGTGTTGAGCACTTCGATGGTTTGGCCCGACATCGTGTTGACGATGTCGCCCGGGCGCTGCGCGTTCGGGCCGGGCATGTTCTCCACCAGCGCGACGACGCCGACGACGTTCGCCTTCGCCTTGCGCAGCGCGATCGCCTTCATGGCGCCGGCGACGGCGGCCGCGCCGCCCATGTCGCCCTTCATCTCGTCCATGCCGCCAGCCGGCTTGATCGAGATGCCGCCGGTGTCGAACGTCACGCCTTTGCCGACCAAAGCCAGCGGCTTCGCCTTCTTCGACGAGGCGCCGGTCCATTTCATCACCACGAGCCGCGCCGGATGCGACGAGCCTTGCGCGACGCCCAAGAGCGCGCCCATGCCGAGCCGTTCCATCGCCACCGGGTCGAGTACGTCGACCTCGACGCCGATCGTTTCCAGATCGCGCAGGCGTTCTGCGAAGGTCTCCGGGAACAGTACGTTCGGCGGCTCACTGACAAGATCGCGGGCGAAGAACACGCCTTCAACGACGGCCTCGTCCTTCTCGGCGCGCGCACGCGCGGCGGCGGGGCCGTCCATCAGAATCTCGACTGCAGTTAGGGTCGGCTTCTGCTCGGGCTTCAGCTTGGTGCGGTAGGTGTCGAAGCGATAGGCGGCCAGACGCGCGCCCATCGCCGCGTGCGCGCCCGCTTCCGCCTTTGAGACGCCCGGCAGCGCGTCCGGTTGCAACACCAGCTTTTCTGCGCCGGATGTCAGCACGCGCCGCACGGCGTGCCCCGCCCAGCGCTCCACCGCGAGCCCGTCCGCCGCATCGGCCTTGCCGACGCCGATCACCAGCACGCGGGCGAAATCAACGCCGTCGGGCGCCAGCACGTCCGCCACGTGCCCGGCGCCGCCCTTGAAATTGACAGCTTTCATTGCCTTGGCGATACGACCGCCGGACGCCGCGTCCAGCGCCTTGCCCGCATCGAGCAGCTCGCCGCCCTCGGACGCCATAACCGCCACAACGTCGCCGCCGCCGGCGGTCACAAAGCGAATATCCATTGCTTCCCCTGAACAGGTGCGACCGGGAGGAGCGCCCAAGGCGCCCGCTTCAACCGCGGTCGGGCCAGTGGTAGCGATGCCGGAGACAATTGAAAAGCTGACCGGCCCCGCTAGGGAAGCTTACGAGCGACGAACGGCGCCGCTCCAGGGGACAAGATGAATACGGTTTCGGCTTACGTGTTCCGCCAGGCCCTTGGACCGCTGCTGGCGATCCTGGGGGCGCTGGCGGCCGTGGCGATCCTGACCCAAGGCCTCAATCAGCTCGACCTCATCGTCACCAACCGCCGCGCGGGCCTCGCCTTCGCCTGGGTGACGATCCTGGCGCTGCCGCAGCTGCTCTCGCTCATCCTGCCGATGGCGGTGTTCATCGCCGTCGTCTACGCGCTGAACCGGATGCAGAGCGAAAGCGAGATCGCCGTGCTCTATGGCGCAGGCGTGTCGCGTCAGCGCATCTCGCGCCCGATCGTGCAGCTGGCGGTGCTGGCCGCGCTCGCGCACCTCGCCATCAACGTCATCATCCAGCCGGCGGCGTTCAAGGAACGGCGCGAGGTGTTCTACGACCTGCGCACCGACATTGCGTCGAGTCTCGTCGAAGAAGGCTCGTTCACCTTCCCGGCCGACAAACTCACCCTCTACGCGCGCTCGCGCGGCGGCGGGGGAGAGCTGCGCGACATGCTGATCAATGACGGCCGCCCGGATCTGCCGATTACCTACACCGCGCGCGCGGGGGCCATCGTCACGCTCGATGGCGCGCCCGCGATCGTGATGCGCGATGGGCAGATTCAGCGGCAGGCGGAGGACGGCGCCGTCGATGTGCTGGATTTCGACCGTTACGTGCTCCAATTGGGCGAGGTGTTCGACGAACCGGAGCTGTTCTACCTGAAGGCGTCCGACCGCGGCTTGTATGAGCTCTTCTTCCCGGACCTCACGGCCCACTACGATCAACGCAATGTCAGCGAATTCCTGGCCGAGGGTCACGCGCGGCTCTCCGCGCCGTTGCTTAACATCGCGCTGGCGATGATCGCACTCACGGGCGTGCTGCTCGGTGAGTTCAGCCGGCGCGGCTATGCGCGGCGGATCATGATCGCCGCAGGCGTCGCGCTCGTGGTGCGGCTCCTGGCCATCGGTTTGCAGGCAGCCGCCGATGACGATCCGCAACTCAACGTGCTGCAATACGTCCTGCCCATCGCGGTGATCCTGATCACCGGGGCGATGCTCGGCGGCAAGCGCGCGCGCAAACGGCGCCATTCGCTCGGCCCCACCGTGCTCGCGGAGGCCTGACGCCATGGGCTTCTTCTTCTCCAGGCTGGGCCGCTACATCATTTCCCGCGTGGTGGCGGGTGTCTTGGTCGCGCTGATCGCCGTGCTCGCCTCGATCCTGCTGATCGATCTGGTCGAGCAGATGCGCACCGTGGGCACGCGCACCGATTTGGGTCCGCTCGAAGCGCTGCGCCTCACGCTCCTGAAGACTCCGATGCTGGTGGAGCAGACACTGCCGTTCGTGGTGCTCGCCGGAGCGATGATGGCGATCATTGGCCTCAACCGGTCCAGCGAACTGGTGGCGATGCGCGCGGCCGGTGTTTCGGCGTGGCGCTTCCTCGCGCCGTCCGCATTCGTCGGCGTCGTGATCGGCGTCATCGTCATCACCGCGCTCAACCCGCTCGGCGCGCGGCTCTATTCCGAATTCGAGGATCAGAAGGAAGACGCGCTGTCGAGCCTCGCCGCCGGCGGCGGGGGCGGCGAGAACGGCATCTGGATCCGGCAGGGCGATCCCGAAGGCCAAGTGGTTATCCACGCCGAGGGCGTGGATTCCTCGGGCAAGCGCCTCCAGCAAGCCACCTTCATGTTCTTCGAGGTGCAGCAGGACGCGCTCCGCTTCGTGCGCCGCATCCGCGCGGCGCAGGCGGAGTTGAAGCCTGGATTTTGGCAGTTGACCGACCTGGTGGAAGCCACCCCCGGCGGCCGTCCGGTCAGCCAGACGCACTTGGCCATCCGCACCAACCTGGACTCCAGCGAACTCATCAACCGGTTCGTGAACCCGGCCACGCTCTCGTTCTGGCAGCTGCCCAGCTTCATTTCCGACGCACGGCAGGCAGGCTTCGCGCCGACCCGTTATGAGCTCAAATGGCAGAGCCTGTTGGCCTACCCGCTGCTGCTGGCGGTGATGGCCGGCCTCGGGGCGGCCTTCTCGCTCCAGCTCCAACGGCTCGGAAACCTAGCCCGCTGGGGCGCGGCGGGGGTGGGCATCGGTCTCTTCCTGTTCTTCTACAGCCAGCTCGCCGGCGCCTTCGCCATGACCCAGACCGTCCCGCCCATTGTGGCCGCCTGGAGCGCGCCCCTGGCCGGTATGTTTATCGCCTTGGCAATGGTCGCATTTCTGGAGGACGGCTGAGCCGCCACAGGTGAGCGAAACGATTTCCCCACGCGGCTTCCGGCGCTGGACGCCTGCGCCCGCGCACGGCTAGGTAAGGCCGGGAGTCGCCCAGAAGGGATAGGGATGAGCCGTTCGGGGGAAATGGCCGACCGCGCGGCCGAACGCGGCGCGTTCGGTTGGGCGGCTCTGGCCGCCGCGCTCGCCATGAGCGTGAGCCCAGCCGCGCTCGCCCAGACTCAGCCCTCGACCTCGCCTACGCCAGCACCCGCTGCGCAGAGCGAAACGGTCATGCTCGAAGCCGACGAGCTGGTCGACGATCAAGAAGCGCGCACCGTCACTGCGCAGGGCGATGTGCAGATCCGCTATCAGGGCCGCACCATGCGCGCGGACCGGCTGGTCTACGATCTCAACACCGGCGAGATCCGCGCCATCGGCAATGTGCAGATCGTCCTCGAAGACGGCAGCGTCACCTACGCCGAGGAAGTGCAGGCCGACGAAGCGATGAATGTCGGCGCCGCGCGCGAACTGCGCGCGCGCCTTGGCCAACAAGGCACGCTCGCGGCGCGCGTCGCACTCCGCCACGGCGAGAACGAAAGCGAGCTGCGCAACGTCATCTACACGAGCTGCCCGATCTGCGTTGCGGGCGACCGCCCCCCTACCTGGAGCTTGCGCGCGCGCCGGGCGATCCAGGATCGCGAGAGCCGCACGATCTCCTATCAGGGCGCCGTGCTCGAAATCGTCGGCGTGCCGGTGCTCTATCTGCCGTTCATCGCCCATCCCGATCCAACCATCGGGCGCGCCTCCGGCTTGCTGCCGCCCGACATCGGCCGCAACCGGCGTCTCGGCACGTTCTACGAACAGCCGTACTACTGGGCGATCTCGCCCTATTCCGACATGACGATGTCGATGCGCCTGCACGGCAACGTCAATCCGCTGGTGGGCGTGGAGTATCGCCGCCGCTTCTGGTCCGGCGAACTGCTGATCGACACGACATTCACGCAAGAGCAGCTCTTCAACGGCGACGGCGACACCTTCGGCGACGACCTCTTCCGCTACAGCGCCTTTGCCAACGGCCGCTTTGAAATCAACGAGTATTGGGACTGGGGCTTCGGCGTCGAGCGCACCTACGACGACGACTATCTCCGCCGCTACGACATCGACGGCGCCGGCGAGCGCCGAGGCCCCTACATCGGCCAGGACACGCGGCTCATCTCGCAGCTGTTCGCGATTGGCCAGGGCGAGCGCTCGTACAGCTCGATCGCGTTCGTCAACTTCCAGGGCCTGCGCGAAACCGACACGTCGGACCTCTTGCCCGTCATCCTGCCGTTCGCCGAGACCGAATACGTGATGGGCCTGGGCGGCGGGCAGTTGCGCCTGCAAGCCAACACCGCGATCCTGATGCGCGACGACAACCCGCTGACGGTCGCGTTCGAAGGCAATGACGGGAGGGTCTCCGTCGGCGGCACGTGGCGGCGCGACGTGGTGTTCGGCCCCGGCATCGTGTTCAGTCCGTTCGCTCAGGCGCGCGGCGACTTCTACCAGATCGAGACGACCGCGGACGAATACGAGACCGTGACGCGCGGCCTGGGCCTTGGCGGCGCCGAGGTCAGCTGGCCGTTCATGCGCCCGGGCGAGCGCTTCGACGTCATCATCGAACCGGTGGTGATGGCGGCTTACGCGAGCGACAACGCATTCGACCCGATCATCCGCAACGAAGACAGCCTCGCGTTCGAGTTGGACGACTCCAACCTTTTCCGCCCGAACGCGGCGCCCAATTACGACCTCTGGGAGCCAGGCGGGCGGGTCAGCGCCGGTCTGCGCGCCACCGCGCGCGCCCACACCGGCGAAAGCATCTCGCTGGTGTTCGGCCGGCGCTGGCGCGACGAGCAGGCCGTGGGCTTCACCGCGCAGAACAATCTCGACGGCGAGTCCTCCGACTGGGTCGCCGCGGGCCAAGCCGACCTCGGACGGAACTTCGGCGCCGAGGCGCGGATCCGGCTCGAAGATGACACCCTGGACATCCAGCGGCTCGATCTGGGCGTCCGCGCCGCCGCCGGCCGGTTCAACCTGACGGCCCGCTATTTCGCCATCGACGAGTCGCTGGTCCTGAGCCCCGACACCCCCAACGAGGAACTCAGCGCCGAGGTCGGCGTGGAGCTCGCGCGCGGTTGGCGGATGCAGCTCGGGCTGACTAGAGACCTCGATTCAGACATAAATTTGCGTCAGGACATCCGCGCCATTTACGAGGACGATTGCACCTTCCTCGAGATTTCCTACACGCGGACGGAAACTCAGAGAGGCACGATCGGCCCGGACGAAGGCTTGCAGATCAGGATCGGTCTGCGCTCGCTCGGGGTGTTCGGCGGGAGCTGAGGCGGAGCACGAAAACATGAACTGGAAACTGGTCACCGCCGCGGCGGCATTGGCGGCCACGCTTGGCGCGGCGCCCGTTGCGGTCGCGCAGAACGCTGAGGGCGTCGCCGCGATCGTCAACGACCGCGTCATCTCGACCTTCGACGTGCGCCAGCGCGCGACGCTGCTGCTCGTGTCCGCCGGCGTCGAGCCGACGCCGGAATTGCAGCAGCGCGCGCGCGCGCAGGCCCTGCGCGACCTCGTCGACGAGCACTTGCAAATCCAGGAAGCCGCCAAATTCGAGATTACTGTCACGTCCGAACAGGTCGACCGCCGCCTCGCCGACATCGCGCGTCAAAACGAGACCACGGTGCCGGAGTTGGCGACGCAACTGGCCGCAGCCGGCGTCTCGATTACGACGTTGCGCAGCCAGATCGAGGCTGACATCGCCTGGCAGCGGCTGATCTCAGGCATGTACGGCCAGCGCGTACGCATCTCCGAAGTCGAAATCCGCGAGACGCAACAGCGCATCGCCGCCAACGCGACACGCCCGCAATACCTGATTTCCGAGATCTTCCTGCCCGCGGAATCGGAGGCGGAATTCAATGAAATGCAGCAAGGCGCAATGCGCCTGCTGGAGCAGATGCAACGGGGCGCGCCCTTCCCGCTGGTCGCGCGGCAATTCTCGCAGTCGCCCTCGGCCGCAGCCGGCGGCGACATCGGCTGGATCGCCTCGACCGAGCTTCAGCCTGAATTGCAGCCGGTGGCGGAGCGTCTGCAGCAGGGTCAGGTCTCGCTGCCGGTGCGCACCTCGACGGGCGTCTACATCATCGCCATGCGCGACCGCCGGGCGGGCGCGCCGGAGGGCGCAACGACCATCCTGCGTTTGCGCCAGATCACGGCGCCCGCCGGCCGCGCCAATCAACTGGCGCGCGCCGCGCGCCGCATCAACGGCTGCGGCGACCTGGAGGACAACGCCTCCTCCGTGCAGGGCGCGCAGGTGATCGACTTGGGCCAAGTCAGCATGGCCGACCTTTCGCCGGCGGTGCGCGACCGCCTCAACGGCGTCGCCACCGGGCGCGCGACCGAGGTTGCGTCCACCGATACGCTGGCGGATGTCATCATCGTCTGCGCCCGCGAAGCCGGCGGCGGCGGCGTGCCCGATCGCCAGGAGATCGAAGATCGCCTGCGCGAGCAGGAACTGACGATGCTCGCCGAGCGCTATCTGCGCAACCTGCGCCGCGAAGCGACGATCATCACGCGTCAATGAGATGAGACCGCTCGCCGTTTCGATGGGCGATCCTGCCGGGATCGGCCTCGAACTGGCGGCGCGCGTGTGGGCCGAGCGCGACGCAGCGACGCCGCCGTTTCTGCTCGTCGGCGACGCGGACGCGTTTCAACGGGCCTCGGCACGGATCGGCGCGAGCGCGGCGAAGCTCAACGTCATCACCGACGCGGCGCAGGCGGCTTGGGACGGCGACACGCTCAGTGTGCTCGACACGCAGCTCGCGATCGAGGAGACGCCGGGCGAACCCGATCCGGTCAACGCCGAAGCTACCATCGCCGCAATCGCACGCGGCGTCGACGCGGTACGCGCGGGTGCGGCGTCGGCGCTGGTGACGCTGCCGATCGCCAAGGCGGTGCTGCACACCGCCGATTTCGGCTTTCCCGGCCACACCGAGTTCATCGCCCACCTCACCGCCGGGGATGCGTGGGCGGAGACGCGCGGGCCGGTGATGATGCTGGCAGGGCCTTCGCTCAAGGTCGCGCTCGCCACCATCCACACACCGCTGAAAGACGTGCCCGCCGCTCTCACGCAGGACCGCATCACGCACGTGGCGCGCGTCGTCGGCGAGGCGCTCCGGCGCGATTTCGGCATTGCTGCGCCCCGCATTGCGCTCTGCGGCCTCAATCCGCACGCGGGCGAAGACGGTCATATCGGGCGCGAAGAAATCGAGACGATCAACCCCGCTGCTGAGGCGTTGCGCGCCGAAGGCTGGGACGTGCGCGATGCGCGGTCGGCGGACGCGCTTTTCCACGAAGACGCGCGCGCGCATTACGACGCGGCGATCGCGCTTTATCACGACCAGGGACTGATCCCGATCAAGACGCTGCACTTCTGGGACGCGGTGAACGTTACGCTCGGCCTGCCGATCGTGCGCACGTCGCCCGATCACGGCACGGGCTTCGACATTGCGGGCAAGGGCCTCGCCCGCGCCGATAGTTTCCGCGCCGCACTCTCGATGGCGTGGGACATGGCGCTCCGGCGCGGGCGCGCGTGAACGCTGACGATCTGCCGGCGCTGCGCGACGAATTGGAGGCGCACGGCCTGTGGGCCAACAAGGGCTTGGGCCAGCACTTCCTGCTCGACCTCAACATCACCCGCCGCATCGCCCGCGCCGCCGGCGATCTCGCGGGCAAGCCCGTGATTGAAGTCGGCCCCGGCCCGGGCGGTTTGACGCGCGCGCTGCTCGAAGCGGGCGCGCACGTGATCGCCATCGAGAAGGACGCGCGCTTCCTGCCTTTGCTGGCGCCGCTGATCGCGTGGAGCGAGCGCCGGCTGCGCATCGTGCAGGGCGATGCGCTGGAGGCGGATGAAGAAACGCTGCTGCAAGACTCCTCCCCCCTTGCGGGGGAGGTGTCGCGCGCGCGCGCGACGGAGGGGGGGCGCTCCGCCGAGCAGGCGCCTGATGCGTCGGAACGACCCCCACCCCCTGCCCCCGCCCCGCAAGGGGGCGGGGGTGCAAGGATCATCTCCAACCTCCCCTACAATATCGGCACGCCGCTCTTGGTGAAGTGGCTGAAGGCCGGGGCGTGGCGGGGCGACATGATGCTCATGTTCCAGAAGGAGGTGGCGCAGCGCATTGTCGCCAAGCCCGGGAGCGACGCCTACGGGCGCCTTGCCGTGCTGGCGCAGGCGCGTTGCCACGCGCGGCTTGAGTTTACTGTGCCGGCGCGCGCGTTCACGCCGCCGCCGAAGATCGCCTCGGCCATCGTGCGCCTCACCGATCGCGCCGATCCCTATCCCGATCTCAGCGCCCTTGAACGGGTGACGGCGGCGGCCTTCGGGCAACGCCGCAAGATGCTCCGCTCGGCGCTGAAGTCGCTGACGCCGGACGCCGAGGCGCTGTTGCGCGAGGCGGGACTTGAGCCTACTGCGCGCGCCGAGGAGATCGATCAGGCCGGCTTCCGCGCGCTGACCGACGCGTGGCGCGCGCGCGGGTGATCATTCCACGTTCGCGGCCTGCTCCTTGATCTGATCCACCACCGTCTTCAGATCGAGGCCGATGCGCGTCAGTTCGAGATCGGCCGACTTTGAGCACAGCGTATTGGCTTCGCGCGTCAGCTCCTGGCTCAAAAATTCCAGCCGCCGCCCCGCGGGCTCCGGTTTCGAGAGCAGCGTCCGCAGTTCGCGCGCGTGCGCGGCAAGCCGATCCAGTTCCTCTTGCACATCGGCTTTCGACGCCGCGATCGCGGCCTCCTGGGCGACCCGCGCTGCATCCAACTTCAGCTCCGGCGCTAGGCTCTCGATGCGCTGACGGATGCGCTCCAGCATCGCGGCGGGCGCCGCGCCAGCCGACTCGCGTGCCGCGGCGATCAACGCTTCGAGCTTTTGCGCCGCTTCGCCCAATGCGCCGGCGAGCATGCGGCCTTCCGCCTGGCGGGCGTCTTTCAAGCCAGCGAGCGCGCCTTCGAAGCCGGCGAACAGGACCGCTTCGAATGCCGCGCGCGCCTCGTCGCTCAACTCGACGGCGTCTTCGCTCTGAACCACGCCGCGCACGCTGAGCAGCCCGTCCCAGCGCGGTTTCCCCACCCGGTCGCCGAACGTTTCGCCTGCCTGCAAGAGGCGCTCGATCAGCGCGAAATCGATTCTGAGCGGCGTAGCCGCGGCCGGGTCGCGCGCCAGATTGAGCGACGCCTGCACCGAGCCGCGCTTGAAATGCCGCGCAGCAGCCGCGCGCACCGGCGGCTCCAGCGCGTCAAGACCCGGCGGCAAACGCAGCTTCAAGTCCAGTCCGCGGCCGTTGACGCTGCGGACCTCCCAGGTCCAACGCTGCCCCGCGTGCTCGCCCTCAGCGCGGGCGAAGCCTGTCATGCCTGAGATCGTCATGGGCGCGGTTGTGGCGTGTTTCGACCTGCTGAGTCACGCAGGATTATTGGCGAGGCGGTTCGCTTACGGCGCCTGCAAGTACTTGCCGGGGCGGGTCCAGCTTTGCGGCCACGCGCCAGACTGAACGATGTCGCAGAGCTGACCGACGGTCAGCACGTCGCCGATGAACAATTGCGCGGGCTGCTGGCGCCCGTCGGCGTCCGGCACCGTCGGCCACTTCATCTTGCGGTCTTTGTGGATGCCTTCGAGCACGCGCTGGATCAGCACCGGATTCACGCCGGCAAGCGCGACCAGGTCCAACTCGGTCGAGAAGTCGCCGGGATAGTCGAACCAGCGGCGCAGGTGCTGGGTGACGAAAGCGAGCGTGTTCTTGTCGACCATCCCCACGAGCCTAGTTGTTGTTGCGGCGCTGCTCGGCGAGGCGTTGCGCCTCGTACGCGCGGTAGCGCTCCACATTGCGTTCGTGCTCGGCAAGCGTCGCCGCGAACAGGTGACCGCCCGTGCCGTCAGCGACGAAGAAGATCGCATTCGAGCTGGCGGGATTTGCGGTCGCCTCCAGCGCTGCGCGGCCGGGGTTGGCGATCGGCGTCGGCGGCAGGCGGTCGATCTGGTAGGTGTTGTACGGCGTGCGCATGTTCTTTTCGCTGAGCAGGATCACGCGCCGGTTGCCGCGCGAATCCACCAGGCGCAGGCCTCTTTGATCGTCGACACAGCGATCGGGATGCCGCTGGCACACGCCGTAGATGATCGTGGGGTCGGTCTCCAGCCGCATCGGGCGGCGCATGCGGTTCACGAACACCGACGCCACCAAAGGACGTTCATCGGCGACGCCCGTCTCCCGCTCGACGATCGAGGCGAGGATCACGAGTTCTTCCGGTGTAGTGATTGGCAGGTTCGGCGCGCGCGCGGCCCAGATTTCCGCCACCGCCGCATCGCGCGCCTCGCGCATCTGCTGCAAGAGGGCCGCGCGCGTCATGCCGCGTTGCACGTGGTAGGTGTCGGGCAGGACCGAGCCTTCCGGCGGCGCAGCCGGCAACTCACCGGTCAGCACCTCGGATTCTGCGAGAATGCGCATCACTGCGTTGATGGTGATGCCCTCGGGGAACGTGATCGCGTGCTGCAGGGCGTCGCCATCCGTCATCAGGTTGACGATGTCCTGCACCGACGCGTGCGCTGGGATCAGATACTCGCCAGCCTGCAGCGCGCCGCCGCCGCTCAGCCGGTTGGCGATGCGAAAGAGCAGCGCGTCGGAGATGAGGCCTTGCTGCTCAAGCGCCGTAGCGATGGTCGCGCCGGTAGCGCCGCGCTCGACCACGAAGGTGCGATCCTCCGCGACCGGGCCCGGCCGCGCGATCGCACTCTGGAAGTAGAAGAATGCAAAGATCAGCGCGGCGCCGGCGAGCACCGCCAGCCAGAACAACAGAGAGAACAACCCGCCGCCGCTTCTGCTGCGCCCAATTGGGCGGACACTGCGCGCCATCAGGTCACCGCTGTCAGAATTACGGCCGCATTCGTGCCGCCAAATCCGAACGAGTTGGACATCGCCGCCTTCACGGGCCGCTTCTTGGCCTTGAGCGGCGTCAAATCTATGGCGCTCTCAACGGACGGGTTTTCAAGGTTCAGCGTCGGCGGCACGACGCCGTCGCGGATCGCCAGCGCGCAGAAGATCGCCTCAACCGCGCCGGCCGCGCCCAGCAGGTGGCCGATCGCCGACTTGGTCGACGATAGCGACAGATCCCCGGCCGCGTTGCCGAACAGCCGCTCCACCGCCCGCAGCTCGATCTCGTCGCCGAGCGGCGTCGAGGTGCCGTGCGCATTGACGTAGTCAATGTCGGACGCAGTCAGGCCAGCGTCACGCAGCGCGGCGCTCATGGCGCGGAACCCGCCGTCGCCGTCCTCGGAAGGCGCAGTGATGTGGTAGGCGTCGCCGGAGAGGCCATAGCCCTTCACTTCGGCGTAGATTTTCGCGCCGCGCGCCTTGGCGTGCGCGTACTCCTCCAGGACCAGGCAACCTGCGCCTTCGCCCATCACGAAGCCGTCGCGCGCGGAGTCATACGGCCGCGACGCCTTCTCCGGCGTTTCGTTGAACCCGGACGAAAGGGCGCGCAGGGCGCAGAAGCCGGCCATCGCCAGACGGCTCACCGCCGCCTCCGCGCCGCCCGCGATCATGACATCGGCGTCGCCATGCACGATCAAGCGCGCGGCGTCGCCGACGGCGTGGGCGCCGGTGGCGCAGGCCGTCACCACGGCATGGTTGGGGCCACGGAAGCCGTGGCGGATCGACACCTGCCCGGAAGCGAGATTGATCAGCGCGCTCGGGATGAAGAAGGGCGATATCTTGCGCGGCCCGTCCTTCTCGAGGATCAGCGCGTTGTTGCCGATCGCGTCGATGCCGCCGATGCCCGAACCGATCAGCACGCCGGTGCGGTTCTTGGCTTCGTTGTCTTCCGGCTTCCAGCCGCTGTCCGCCACCGCTTCGTCCGCAGCGGCGATGGCGTAGAGGATGAAGTCCTCGATCCGCCGCTGTTCTTTCGGCGAGAGCGTCTTGTCGGGATCGAAGGCGTGGGCGTCGCCCGCGCCGCCGCCGCGTCCGTCCGCGCGCGGCACGATGCAGGCGATGCGGCACGGCAGGTCGTCGACCTTGATGTGCTCGATCTTGTTTGCGCCGGATTTACCCGCAATCAGC
Organism: Hyphomonadaceae bacterium; assembly: GCA_050182055.1. Lineage (GTDB taxonomy): Bacteria > Pseudomonadota > Alphaproteobacteria > Caulobacterales > Aquidulcibacteraceae > Vitreimonas. Next base: position 31,026 of record JBFXCP010000015.1, on the reverse strand, counting down.
CGTTCCCACGTGGCCGGCGCGTTCGCGGCCAACGGGGTGACGAGCCCTATGCCTGTGATGACGACGCGCCGCATCAGCGCGACAGGGCCTTAGCCCTGCTTCTCCGAGATGAACTTCACGGCGTCGCCAACCGTTTGGATGTGCTCAGCCGCGTCGTCCGGAATCTCGATGCCGAACTCTTCTTCGAACGCCATGACGAGTTCGACGTTGTCCAAGCTGTCCGCGCCCAGATCGTCGATGAAAGAGGCCTTCTCGGTCACCTTCTCGGGCGGGGCTTCGAGGTGCTTGATCACGATCGCCTTCACGCGCTCAAAAACTTCCGACATGCACGCCTCGCCAGTGCTGAATGGGTGTTCACGCCCCGAGGGACGCTTGTGAGCGGCCTTTTGACCACAGGTGCGCCCCGGCGCAAGCCCTTTTCTCTTTGGGGCTGTTTCGGGGCGGCTCAGATCATGGCCATGCCGCCGTTCACATGCAACGTCTGCCCGGTCATGTAGCCGGCCTCGTCGCTGGCCAGATAGACGGCTGCGGCGGCGACATCTGAGCCTTCCCCTAACCGGCCGGCAGGAATCTTCGTCATCAGCGCCGCTTTCTGCGCCTCGTTCAGCACATCGGTCATCGGTGAGGCGATGAAGCCCGGCGCGATGCAATTGGCGGTGACGTTGCGGCTGGCGACCTCGGCGGCCAGCGCCTTGGTGAACCCGATCATGCCCGCTTTGGACGCTGCGTAATTCGCCTGTCCGGGGTTTCCCGTGACCCCCACGACCGAGGTGACGCCGATGATGCGGCCCCAGCGGTTCTTCATCATGTTCTTGAGCGCCGCCCGCGAGAGGCGGAAGTAGCTCTCCAGATTGATCTTCAGCACGCTCTGGAAGTCTTCGTCCTTCATGCGCAGGAGCAGACCGTCCTTGGTGATGCCGGCGTTGGCGACGAGAATGTCGAGCCGGCCGCCGAGTGCAGCCTCCGCCTGGCCGGTCAAAGCGTCGACCGCGGCGGGATCGGAGAGATTGCACGGCGCGATCACGTGATCGCCGCCGAGTTCGGCTTTGACCTTTTCCAGCGCCTCAACGCGCGTGCCGGAGAGCGCGACGCGCGCGCCCTGCGCCGCCAACGCCTTGGCGATCGCGCCGCCAATGCCGCCCGAAGCGCCCGTCACGAGCGCGGTCTTTCCGGTTAGGTTGAACATGGTCTGGCCCTCTTCGGGGCCTATCTGCGCGGTCCGTGACGCAGTGTCAAAACGTGCTAGCGTCGCTGCGGGAGGCGTGCGCCATGAAGCAACTGATCTTGGGCTTGGCGCTGCTGCTGGCGGCGGCCCCCGCTGCGGCGCAGCAGCGTATCAGCGTTCCGACCGACCGGCCCTACGTGCACGCCGCATCCGGCATGACCTTCCCTGCACAGGTCGGGGGCTACCAGCGCGGCGCGACGATCACGCGCTTCGCCGCCGACGGCTCCGACGAGAGCGTGAGTTATCGCCTGGCCACGCCAAATGGTTTCGTGCAGGCGACGGTCTACGTCTATCCGTCGCCGCCGATCGCCGACGCAGGCGGCGATCTCGCCGCCGCCCGGGCCGCCCAGTGCGCTGCGCAGTTTGAGAGCGTGGCCGACGAAATCGCCCGCACCCATCCCAACACCGAGGTGCTGCAAAGCGGCGAAACCCAACTCCGCCAGAGCGACGCTGCGCGGAGCGGGCAAGCCCTGATCATGACCGTCAGCAGCCCCAGCGGCTTTGGCGCCAGCCACCCGCCGCTCCGCTCGGAGGCGTATCTCTTCTGCTACGTGGGCGGCCGTTGGAGCGTGAAGTATCGGTTCACCTACGCGGGTGAATTGGCGCAAGCGGCGGACGTTGCAGGCTTCATGCGCGACTTGGTCTGGACCATTCCCGACGGCGCCAATTAGGCGCGCAAGAGCGCGGCAAGTTTCGTTACGGTATTCCAGTTTCGCGCGGTGCCGATTTTGGGGAGCTTCAGCTTGGACGGCCCCTGCCCTTGTGGGAACTTGATATAGAGGCAGTTCTCGCCCTGGCGGATCTCTTCGCCGGTGAGCGCCGTCTCTTGCATCGCTTCCAGCTCGGCCGCGCTCGCCGGTCCGCGCATGAAGTTCACCACCATGAACGTCGCGTTCTGCGTCGTGAACGCCTTGAACGGATTGGCGGCCACGATGGCGTCGAGTTCGGCGCCGGTGCGCACGAACACATCCGTCTTCAACGCCAATCCATCGAGGATAAGCCCCTCCAGCTTGGCTTCGAGCGCCGCGCCCTTCTCCTTCGCGTCCAGCACCAGGTTGCCGCTGGCGAGCAGCGTCGAGACCCGTTTGTAGCCCGCGCCCTCCACGAGCGCGCGCAGCTCCGCCATGATGAGCTTGCGCTTGCCGAGATTCACGCCGCGAAGTAGCGCCGCCTGCCGCATCAGAGAGATCGAGCGAACGCTTCCAACTCGGCAGGTTCGTTCAGCGCCAGCGCGTCGGCGTCCGGCGCAGTGCGCTTGACCATCCCGGAAAGCTGCTTGCCCGCGCCCACCTCAACGAAGCGCGCCACGCCGCCCGCCCCCGCCATCCATTCAACGCTCTCGCGCCAGCGCACGCGGCCGGTGACCTGCTCCACCAAGAGCTTGCGCACCGTCGCCGGTTCATGGACGGGACGCGCCGTCACGTTTGCGACGAGTGCGGGCGTAAACGGCGCGAGGGCGGCGTTCGCCAAGGCTTCGGCCATCAAATCGGCCGCCGGCTGCATCAGCGGCGAGTGGAATGGCGCGGAGACATTCAGCGCAATGGCGCGAGCGCCTTTCTCCTTGGCGTAGGCGAGCGCCGCATCGATCCCGGCTTTGGACCCGGAGATCACGACGTTGCCGACGTTGTTGTCGTTGGCGACGACGCACGCGCCCGCCTCCGCGCCCTTTGCGGCGATCTCTTCGGCCAACGCGACATCGACCTTGCCGATCAACGCCGCCATCGCGCCCTCGCCGACAGGCACAGCCGCCTGCATCGCGTTGCCCCGCGTGCGCAGGAGCCGCGCGGCGTCGGCGACGCTCAGCGCGCCGGCGGCGGCGAGCGCGGAATACTCACCGAGCGAGTGCCCGGCCACGAACGATGCTTTGGACGCCGCGACCCCGAACTCGCGCTCCAGGGCGCGCATCGCCGCCAGGCTGACGGCCATCAGCGCGGGCTGGGCGTTGGCAGTCAGCGTCAGTTCGTCCGCCGGGCCGTCGAAGATAAGCCGCGACAGCTTCTCGCCCAACGCATCATCCGCCTCCTGGAACACCTCGCGGCTCGCGCCGAACGCGTCGTGGAGGCTCTTGCCCATGCCGGGCGTCTGGCTGCCTTGGCCGGGGAAAATGAAAGCGAAGGTCATGGCAGCGGCTTAGCGCAGCGGATGTCTTGCGAAAAGCTTCTGCGGCGTGAAAATGCCCCCATTCGGGGGAAGCATGCGCGCGATTTGTTTGGCGGTGGCTGTGTTCGCAGCGGTCTTGAGCGCTCGCGGGCACGCTGCGGCGGAGCTCCGTCTGGTTGTCGCTGATGTCGGCGATCACCGGCTGTCCCTGGAGAACAGGCCCTCGGAAATCCAAGCCGAGCTGATTGGCATTGTGGAGGGCGACGCGCCACTTTTCGACGTTGTCGAATGCACGACCTTGGTTGAGCGCCTACTGCCTAGAGCACGCGCGACCGAACTCAACATGGAAGTGATCATCGCGCAGTACAATCTGGCGAGCCTCTGGCTGGGCGACATCTGCCCCGGCACGAACACCAACGCGATCGCGCCGAACGAAGCGCGCGCATGGTTAGATGAACTCTCCGGCCTCCGGCGTTCACGGGACGGGGCGGCTTTCCTGCGTTCGCGCGAAATGATGGCCGAGTTCTACTTGTTCGGCGCGCCAGGTTATGAACCGGACTATGCGGCCGCGCGCGAATACATCGACGCACAGCCCGAGCCGCGCTTTCGCTTGTACGCCGCTTACATGGCTGCACACGGGTTGGGCGCGGCGGCGGATGCCAATCAAAGTTTGGCTCAGTTGCGCGCCGCCTCCATGGCTGGTGATCGCGATGCAACGGCGTTGCTGGCGCAGGCACAGGAATTGGGGCTCGGCGCGCCTATTGACGAAGCTGCAGCGTTCGCGGCGTATCGCCGACTTGCCGAGGGCATTTCAACGCCGGTCTGGTACCGGCTCGGGATGATGTATCGCGACGGCCGAGGTGTCGCGGCCGACCCCTGCCAGGCTCGGTTCTGGCTGCGTCAGGCCGCCACACACGCTTGGTCCCCGGTCCCGGCCGCTGAGGCCGCCTATGGCGCCCTCGCCGCTGACCAATGCGCCAACTAGCGAGGCCAGCCCAGCGGATGCCTCCTGACTTGCTTCCGGGGCCGAAATGCGTATGTTCCGCGCCTTCGATCTGCGGCCCCGGGGCAAATCCTTGCGCCCGGGGTCCATCGTTTGCGCCGGTTCTTCCCCGGCGCGGGCGCCGCGGGTCACCAGGAAGAAGGAACCATGGCGTACTACGAACACGTGATCATCACGCGGCCTGAAATCTCGCCGCAGCAAGTCGACGCTCTCGTCGAAGACATCACCAAGACGGTCAAGGAATTGGGCGGCCACGTCGGCAAGACCGAGTATTGGGGCCTGCGCAACCTCACCTACCGCATCCGCAAGAACCGCAAGGGGCACTACTCGCTCCTCAATCTCGATTGCCCGACGACGGCGGTCGCTGAACTCGAGCGGCGCTTGAAGATCAACGAAGACGTGATGCGCTTCAAAACCATCCGCGTCGAAGAACTCGACGAAGAGCCGTCGCCGATCCTGGCGCGCCGCGATCGCGAAGAGCGCCGCCGCGCGCGCCGCGAAGGCGGACGCGATGGCGAAGACGGCGCCGATGCGGGCGAGTTTGAAGGCGGGGAGGACTAGGTCATGGCTGCCAAAGCTGCTAAGGGCGCGCCCAAGTTCAACATCTCCAACATCCCCGCGCGCCGTCCGTTCGGACGCCGGCGCAAGGTTTGCCCGTTCTCGGGCGACGCTGCGCCGAAGATCGACTACAAGGACGTGAAACTGCTCCAGCGCTACATCAGCGAAAAGGGCAAGATCGTCCCCGCGCGGATCACCGCCGTCTCGGCCAAGAAGCAACGTGAACTCGCCCGCGCCATCAAGCTCGCGCGCGAACTCGCGCTGCTGCCGTTCGCCGTTCAGTAAGGAGGACCCGCACATGCAAGTCATCCTGCTCGAACGCGTCGAAAATCTGGGCGCCATCGGCGACGTGGTGAAAGTGCGCGACGGTTTCGCGCGCAATTTCCTGCTGCCGCAGAAAAAAGCGCTCCGCGCGACGGACGAAAACAAGAAGCAGTTCGAGGCGCGCCGCGCCGAGATCGAGGCGCGCAACGCCGAAGCCCGCGCCGACGCCGAAAAGGCCTCCGGCAAGATCGACGGCCAGAGCTACATCCTGATCCGGCAGGCGGGCGAAGCGGGCCAGCTCTATGGCTCCGTTTCCTCGCGCGACATCGCCGACGAGATCGTCAAGGCCGGCGCCAAGATCGACCGTAACGCAGTCATCTTGAACAAGCCGATCAAGACCATCGGCGTCTACGACGTGCGCGTCCGCCTCCACGCGGAAGTGTCCGCCAGCGTGAAAGTGAATGTGGCGCGCTCCGCCGACGAAGCCGAGCGCCAGGCGCGCGGCGAAAACGTCATCGCCTCGGCGATCGAAGCGGAACGCACGCAAGCTGAAGCGGCCGCCAAGGAATTGGCTGCGGCGTCGATCACCAACGATCCGAGCGCACGCGCCGAATAGACGCGCCGCGATGGCCGAAAACCAAGCCCGCGCATCGCAAGGTGCGCGGGCTTTTTTCGCGCCGCGATTCTCTCGTTCTGGGTCAATAACAATGTTGCGCAGGCGACTCGGGAAAAGCACGGTCAAGGTTTCGGGCCGTAAACGATTGCCGCGCCGAATCGGCCCATCGTGGTCCCAATGACCACCACGCCCGCCGCCGTCCCGACGCAGCCGCCGCCACGCGTCGCGCCGCACAACCTGGAAGCCGAACAAGCGCTTCTGGGCGCGATCCTGTTCGACAACGAGACGTTCAACCGCATCACGCCGCATCTGCGCGAGCATCACTTTTACGATCCCGTGCACGGGCGCATCTTCGCGGCGTGCGCCGAACTCATTGCCGCGGGCGAGCTTGCGGACGGGGTGACGCTCAAAGAGCGGTTCGCGCGCGACGGCGGCATCAAGGAAATCGGCGGCGCGGTTTATCTTATGCGCCTGATGGAGGCGGCGGCGCCGCTTTCGGCGCAAGCGCAATCCTACGCCGAGTTGATCTACGATCTGGCGCTGCGCCGCGAGCTGATCCGCGTGGGCAACGTCATCACCGATCTCGCCGAAAACCCGCCGGACAACAGCGCGGCGAAAGACATCATCGAAGAAGCCGAACGCACGCTCTTTACGCTGGCCGAGAGCGGCGCGGCGTCGAAGGGGTTCGCGCCATTCTCACAGGCGCTCGCGACCTCGATCGAGGTTGCCGCCGCCGCTTACGAAAGCAAGTCGGACGTCTCCGGCCTCGCCACCAATTTCGACGATCTCGACCGCATGCTGGGCGGGTTGCACCCTTCGGACCTCATCATCCTCGCCGGCCGGCCCTCGATGGGCAAAACCGCGCTCGCCACCAACATCGCTTTCAACATCGCCAAGAACCGGCTCGCGCACGAGCGCGCACCCGAGGATGAAAAGCCCGTGAACAAGGGCGGCGTGGTCGCGTTCTTCTCGCTCGAAATGAGCGCCGAACAGCTGGCGACGCGTCTGCTTTCCGACGCCGCCGAGATCGAGTCCGACCGCATCCGCCGCGGCAAGATCTCCAAGCAGGAGTACGAGCGCCTCGCCGACGAAGCGGTGAATCTACAAAAACTGCCCCTGCACATCGACGAGACGGGCGCCATCGGCATTGCTCAGCTGCAAGCGCGGGCGCGCCGCCTGCAGCGCACCTGCGGCCTCGACTGCATCGTGGTGGACTATCTCCAGCTCGTGACGTCCTCCTCGCGCAAGAGCGACGGCCGTGTGCAGGAAGTCAGCGAAATCACGCAAGGCCTGAAAGCGCTCGCCAAGGACCTGAAGGTCCCAGTGATCGCGCTCTCGCAGCTTTCGCGCCAGGTCGAAAACCGCGAAGACAAGCGCCCCCAGCTTTCGGACCTGCGCGAATCCGGCTCGATCGAACAGGACGCAGACGTGGTGCTGTTCGTTTATCGCGAAAGCTATTATCTAGAGCGCGCCGAGCCGCGCGAGGGCACAGACGAGCACATCGCGTGGATGCGGCAAGTGGACGAAGTGCGCAACCAGGCCGAAGTCATCATCGGCAAACAGCGTCACGGTCCGATCGGGAAAGTGAAGCTCTTCTTTGACAGCCGCTACACCAGATTCGGCAACCTCTCCGGCCGCGCCTAGGCCGCGCCTTGCGCGGCTGAAGGTCAGCCACGCCGCGATCGCCGAGAACTGGCGCTTCTTCAAGAAGCAGGCGCCGAGCGCGGCGGTGGCGGCGGTGGTCAAAGCCGACGCCTATGGCTTGGGCGCGGTTGCCGCGGCGAGAGCGTTGGCCCAAGAGGGCGCGCGCGTTTTCTTCACGGCGACCTGCGGCGAGGCGCTGATCGTGCGCAAGGCGCTCGGCGACGGTCCGCAGATTTTTGTGCTCAATGGCCCGACCGGCGACGACATCGCCGATCTCATTGGCGCAAAACTCACGCCGGTCTTGAACTCGCTGGCGCAGATCAAACTCTGGAACGGACGCGCACCGGCGGCGCTGCACATCGACACCGGCATGAACCGATTGGGACTAGGCCCCGAGGAATTGCCGCATGCGGCGGTCGCGTTGAAGGACGTGAGCCTGGCGCTGGTGATGAGCCACCTCGCCTGCGGCTCGCAGCTCGATCACCCGTTCAACAACTTGCAGCGCACCCGTTTCCTCGACGCAGCCTCGCTCTTCCCCAAAGCGCCGAAGAGCCTCGCCGCCACTGCGGGCGCGTTGATGGGCGGCGACTATCATTTTGACCTCGTGCGTCCTGGCGTCGGCCTCTACGGCTCGGGCGGACTCGACAGCGGCAATCCTTCGCTTGCGGTCGCCGCATTGATCGAAGCGCCGGTCCTGCAAGTGCGCGACGTGGCCGCGGGCGAAACCTTCGGCTACGGCGCGACATTCACCGCTGCGCAAAAAATGCGCACCGCCACCGTCGCGCTCGGCTACGCGGACGGCTACTTGCGCGCGCTTGGCGGGCGCGGCTATGGCGTTCTGGGGGGCGGCAAACGCCCGATCCTGGGACGCGTGTCGATGGACTTGATCATCCTGGATGTTACCGGCTGCGCCGAAGCCGCGCCTGGCGCGATGGTCGAATTTCTCGGCCCCAACGCACCGCTCGACGAAATCGCTTCGCTCGCCGGCACGGCGTCCTACGAAATTCTGACGACCTTCGCCGGCACGGTGCGCAAGACCGGAGCGCGCGGGTGAATCCGTTCGCGGCGATTGGGCGGGGCACGCTGGCGCTGCTGGCGGAAATTGGCCGCTTCGCTGCGTTTGCCGGGCGCGCGCTCGCGTCCTGCTTCTCGCCGCCCTTTTTCGTGGGCCAGTTCGCGCGCCAATGTCTGCAGATCGGCTATTTCTCGCTGCCGGTGGTGGGCGTGACGGCCGTGTTCATCGGCGCGGCGCTGGCGCTCAACATTTACGTCGGCGGCGCGCGCTTCAACGCCGAGCAATTCGTCCCGAACATCGTCGTGCTGGGCATCACGCGCGAACTCGGGCCGGTGCTAGCTGGCCTGATGCTGGCGGGGCGGGTCAGCGCCGGCATCGCCGCCGAGATCGGCACCATGCGAGTAACCGAACAGCTCGACGCGATGACGACGCTTTCCACCGACCCGTTCCGCTTCCTGATCGCACCGCGCGTGCTGGCGGCTGCCTTGACGCTGCCGATCCTGGTGCTCGCCGCCGACATTATCGGCGTCATGGGCGGCTACCTCGTCGCCGTGAACAGCCTCGACTTCAACGGCCCCGCCTATCTGCGCAACACGTTCGACTTCATGGAGCCGCAGGATGTCATCCTCGGCCTGGTGAAGGCCGCCGTATTCGGCTTCATCATCGCCGCCGTTGGCGCCTATCAGGGATTCATTTCCAAGGGCGGCGCGCTCGGCGTCGGCCGCGCGGCGACCAACGCCGTCGTCGGCGCCATCGTGCTGATCCTGGCCGTCAATTATCTGATCACCGCGTTTTTCGTCGAATGACCGCAAAGCTCGCTCTCGTCGGCCTGAAGAAGGCCCTGCGCGGACGCCAAGTGCTCGATGGCGTCGACATCGACGTGGCGCCCGGGCGGTCGCTGGTGATCATCGGCGGCTCGGGCCAAGGCAAGTCGGTGACGCTGAAATGCGCATTGGGGCTGATGAAACCGGACGCGGGGCAAGTGCTGGTTGACGGCGCGGACGTGACGCGCATGCCGGAGGAAATTCGCGCCCGCGTCATGCGCAAGTTCGGCATGCTGTTCCAGGGCGGCGCCCTCTTCGACAGCTTGAGCGTCTGGGAGAACATCGCGTTCCGCCTGCTCTACGCCGACGGCGTGTCGCGCTCGGAAGCGCGCGAGCGGGCGATCCTGACCATGCGCAAAGTGCGCCTTGCGCCCGAGTTCGCGGACGTGCGCCCGATCGAGCTTTCCGGCGGCATGCAAAAGCGCGCGGGCTTGGCGCGCGCCATCATCGCCAAACCGGACATTCTGTTTTTCGATGAGCCGACTACGGGGCTCGATCCGATCACCGCCGATGCGATCAACGACTTGATCGTTGAGATGACGCGCGAATTGGGCTGCGCGGCGGTTTCCATCACCCACGACATGGTCTCCGCGCGCAAGATCGCGGATGAGATCGCGATGCTGCACGGCGGCAAGATCGTGTGGCGCGGGCCGGCGTCGTCGATCGACGCCAGCGGCAACGCGATGGTCGAGCAATTCGTGCACGGGCGCGCAGACGGGCCGATCCAGGCGGTCGTGTAGTGCGCCGCCGCGATAACTCCGAAGCCGCGCGCGCGCTGTTCGCGGACGTGCTCTCGGCCAGAGGCTTGGCTCACGAGCGCGACGACAACGCGCCGGTCGACGTGCTGTGGCGCATCCCGGTTCAGCGCGGACTTTCCGTGCCCATGACGTTCGGCCTGCAGAACGCCGATGAGCTCAATCTCGGCATTGGCGAATTCTGGTCCTACCTGTTTCCGTTCGAGAAGGCTCAGGCCGACTTCCGCCGCTTGGCGCTCGGATTCATCGACGGGAGATGTCGCGTGTGCGCGTGGCGCCGGCGCGGCGTGCTCTACAAGCGCACGCTCGCAGAGCCCGCCGGCGATGGCTGGCGCGTCGCCTACACCGACTTTACGCGGCCGCTGCCCGTGCTGTTCGGCGCCAAGAGCGTCGACTACATCACCAACACCGCGGCGGCTGGCGGGAACGTCTAATCCTCAACCAATCCTGCGCTGACGCGCCGTCGGGATGGCGCAGGTGAAACTCGCGCACGCCCCAAAGGCTTTCGCGTCAATGGACCTCAACGCAACTCCAAGGCGTCTGCGAGGATCTGGTTGTGGTCGAACGCGAGCTTGAGTCCGCGCCAGTCCTGAACGAAGGCCGCCGACGCGGCGTCGCTGCCCTGCTGCACTCTGGTCGACCGCGGGCGGACCAAGAACGCGGCGCTGGCGGTGTGGGCGCGCGGATCGCGCTTGGGATCGGAATAGACCCCGATGAGCCGCACGATCTTGCCGTCGATGCCGGTCTCCTCCTTGAGTTCGCGCAGCGCCGCCGCCTCGACCGTTTCCCCGACATCGACGAATCCGCCCGGCAGTGCGTAGCGCCCCTTGAACGGGGGATCGCCGCGCTCGATCAGCAACAGACGATCGGCGCGATCGAATACGACGCAGTCCACGGTGAGGAGCGGCGTCTTCGGCTTGGCCATCGTTCAGAGCGCCGCCGCGATGCGCGATTCCAGGGCCTCGGGTTTTGCCGTCGGCGGAAACCGCGCGATGACGCCGCCATCGCGGCCGATCAGGAACTTGGTGAAGTTCCACTTGATCGATCGGCCCAACAGGCCGCCGCCCTTCGCGCGCGTGAGGTAGTCGTAGAGCGGATCGGCGCGCGCGCCGTTGACGTCGATCTTGGCGAAGAGCGGGAATGTCACCTCGTAATTGATCGAGCAGAAGTTCTTGATCTCGGCGGCGTCCCCGGGTTCCTGCGCGCCGAACTGGTTGCACGGAAAACCGAGCACGGCGAAGCCGCGATCGGCGAACTTGCGGTGCAGCGCCTCGAGGCCCTTGTACTGATAGGTGAAACCGCACTGGCTTGCGGTGTTGACGATCAGCAGCACCTTACCGCGAATGTCGCCGAGCGAGCGCTCCGCGCCGTCGATGTCGCGCACGGCAAAGTCGTAGATGCTCGCCATGTCTATTCGCGGTCCTCGTCTGCGCAGCGCCGCGCGGTGATCTCGCGCGTGGACCCGCCCGCGGCGCCGAACACGGCGAGCAGATCGTCCGTCACCGGCGATGTCACATCGAGGTGGAAGGTGCGCGCCTCGCCCGTCGGCTCGTTCTCCATGTCGATCAGACGCACCGTGAGCACGACGCGATTGTCGGCCGCCGTCGCCCAGCTGCCGCGATGGGAAATCGCGGTATCGGGCGTCGTGGTGTAGTCGTAATATTGCACCAGGCCGTCGGCGTCGAAGACGAGGTCGTAAAGCCCGCAATCGCGCGCGAACGACCAGAGGCCCACCAGGGCCTCCGACTCCAGCGTGAAAGGCTCATCGGCGACGCGTCCCACGCCGGACGAACCGGCGCGCGCATCTTCTGGCACGGTAGTCGCGGAGCCCGCCGCCGGTTGCTGGTTGCACGCAGCCAAAGCCAGAGCCAAAGCGATCAAGGCAAAGCGCATCTCGTTCTCCTCACATGCTGGGCCGCGGCGCTTTCCTGGCGCGCGGCACGAACAACAGACCGCCGATGAAGATCAGCGGCCCAATCAGACAAAATAGAAAGCCAGAGAGCGCCGCCCACGGCGCGGGCAGCAGCAACGCACAGCTCGCCACCAGCACGCCGATCGCAACGTGCACGCCCTGCTCCCAGCACGCCAGCCGCGTGTACTGCCGCTCGCGCTCGGTGAGCTCCAGCGCGTCCGCCTTGGCGAGCGCGTGCAGGTAGAGCGCCAGGAACATGGCGAACACAGCGGCGTACGCGACCGACATTAGCGCGAGACCAATTTCGGCTTCCTCGTACGTGAACGGCGCGCGCGGACGCCCCTCCGCCAGCGAGCGCACGAACTGCGAGAGCATCGTCGCCAAATACTTGAGGGGATAGACGAAGAAGAGGATCAGGAAGAGCAACGCTGCGTTCAGCGTGGTCGTCCAGCCGTCTTCGAGCGCGTAGCGGCGGAAGAAGATGTAGTGCGCGTGCCAGATCACCAGCAGGATCGCGAACGCAGCAGCAAAACCGGGGAAACCCCAGAGCTGCGCGCCAAGTTCCGCGAAGGACGCCGGCGGCGCGCTCGACACCACGAGCAGCGTCAACGCGAACGCGAACACCATGTCGGAGAGCGCTTCCACACGCGTTGGGCTGTCGCCGCGCCAGGCGAACTCGGCCTCGCCCTTCAAAGGATGCATCCTGCGTAGGCCCGCCATGGGCTAATGCGTTAGCAGACACACCGCGCTAGGCTCAACGGGGGATTCGCGATGGCCAAGGCCGACCACGTCTATACCTGCCAAGCCTGCGGCGCGATCTGGCCGAAGTGGACCGGAAAATGCGACGCCTGCGGCGCGTGGAATACCCTGGTTGAGGAGGCGGCGCGCCCGGTCGTGCCGGGCTCGCTTTCAGCGCCGACTGGCAAGAAGAGCAAAGCGCTCACGTTTGTCGAACTGACCGGCGACGCCGCGCCGCCCGCGCGCATCGCCACAGGCATCGGCGAGCTGGACCGCGTGTGCGGCGGCGGGCTCGTCCCGGCGTCGGCGATCTTGATCGGCGGCGATCCCGGCGTCGGCAAATCGACGCTGCTGTTGCAGGCGGCGGCGTCGCTGGCGCGGCGGGGGGCGAGCGTCGCCTACGTGACCGGCGAAGAAGCGGAAGCGCAAGTGCAGGAGCGCGCGCGCCGGCTGAAGGCCGGCGATGCGCCGGTGAGCCTCGCGGCGGAAACGGACCTGCGCAAAATCCTGGAGGGCCTGAAAGCGTTCAAGCCGGACGTCGTGGTGGTCGACTCGATTCAGACGCTCTGGGCCGACGGCGTCGAGGCTGCGCCCGGCACGGTGGCGCAAGTGCGCGCGTGCGCCCACGAACTGGTGCGCTTCGCCAAGAAGAGCGGCTCAGTGTTGATCCTGGTTGGCCACGTCACCAAGGACGGACAGATCGCCGGGCCGCGCGTGGTCGAGCACCTTGTCGACGCCGTGATCTATTTCGAGGGCGAACGCGGCCTGCCGTTCCGCATCCTGCGCGCGGTGAAGAACCGCTACGGACCAACCGACGAGATTGGCGTGTTCGAGATGGTCGAACAGGGTTTGGTGGAAACGCCGAACCCGTCCGCGCTCTTCCTCGGCGCTGGCGGCGAGCGCCCTTCCGGCGCCGCCGTGTTCGCCGGCGTTGAAGGGTCGCGCCCGGTGCTGGTGGAAATTCAAGCGCTCGCTGCGCCCACCGCGTACGGCACGCCGCGGCGTGCGGTGGTCGGCTGGGATTCCGCGCGGCTGGCGATGATCCTCGCGGTGCTGGAGACACGCTGCGGACTCTCGTTCTCGGGGCGCGACGTCTATCTCTCCGTCGCCGGCGGTTTGCGCATCACGGAACCGGCGGCTGACCTTGCAGTGGCTGCGGCGCTCATCTCCACGCTCGCGGATACGCCGCTGCCGGCGCAGTGCGTCGTGTTCGGCGAAGTGGCGCTTTCCGGCGAAGTGCGCGCGGCGGGTCGAATGGATTTGCGGTTGAAAGAAGCCGCCAAGCTTGGCTTCACGCAGGCCTTTGCGCCGCCGCAGAAGAAGGCCGGCGCAAGCGGCGGCGTGAAAGTGAAGCAGATCGCCCACATCGCCGATCTGGCGGCCGCGCTCGGCGGTTAGTCCAGCCGGACAAAGAGCGTCTCGACCTGGCGATTGTTGAATGAGCCGAGCAGCGTCCCGTCCGCCTGCGCCGTCACGACGAATTCGTCAGGGCTGTAGCCGGGGTTGGCCGAAACCACCGTGCAGGTAATGTTGAGTTGTTGGGCGACCGCTTGTCCGCGGCAGAGTTGGCGTGCGCCGCCAAAGAAATGATGATTGACCTCGCCCGGTGCGCCAACGAACGCGATCTCCTGCGCCACCAGGTCGATGTCATACGCGTTGTTTGACGTACGCCGGATCACGGCCGTTCCGCTTAACGCAGCGTACGCGCTGCCGTCTCGCGCGAAATCATAGGGCGCGGACTGGAAGGACCACGTGCCGGTGAAGTCCGGAGGGCTTTGCGCCGCGGCCGCGCCGACCCCAAGCAGCGTGCCGATCAAGACAACCGCAATCGAAATCATCCTCATTTTTAGGCCCCGGTTGTAGCGCGCGCGCCCCGGCACCCTGCGCGGGGCGGCTGGAAGGCGTCAATAGCTGCGCGGGGCCAGTTGCGGCTCCGCAACGGCGCCGCGCAGCTGCCCAACCGCGTGCGCGGGCTTTCCAACCGGGCCGGGCGCGTCTATCGGTTGGCCCCGGGCCGCACCGCCAGAAGGCGGTTGCGTGGGGGCGGCGGCCTGCCGCCCTGGAGTGGGGAGCGACGCATGGATCTCGGCTTCACGTGGTTCGATTTCGCCGGCCTTGTGGTATTGGGCCTCTCCGGCGTCATGGCGTTCGCCCGGGGGCTCATCCGCGAGGTCTTCTCTATCATCGCCTTCATCGGCGCGGTGCTCGCGGCGGTGTTCTTTTCGGGGGTGGTTTCGCCCACCGTCGAGAGCGTCACGCCCTTGTCGGGGCTGCTGTCCACCCTGGCGGCGGGCCTCCTGATCTTCCTGGTCGTCTTCATCGCCATTACCGTCATCACCTCAACGGTGGCGAAACAAGCGCACCAATCGACCGAAATCGGCAGTTTTGACCGGGCGGCGGGGCTCGCGTTCGGCATTGTCCGCGGCATCGTGGTGGTGTCGCTTTTCGTGCTTTTCGTCCGCCAGACCCAGTTCCAGGACCCCACCCAACCCCCAGATCCTCTGATGGAGGCGGTTCAAGGCGCGCGCACGTACCCTATCTATGAGGGCGTGGCGAAGGCGCTCGAAGCTCTCCGGCCGCTGCAAGCCACGCGTGATATGATCAATCGTCAGAAGGGCGAGTCGGTCGAGATACCGCCACCGGAAGACGCGAAGTCCAAAGCTGGCCCCACCTGAGGACCCATGACCGCCGAGCGCCCCTCCCTCCATTTCCACCAGGCGCCGGCGGCGCAAGCGGTCGACCGATGGGAGCATGACGACAAGCCGCGCGAAGAGTGCGGCGTGTTCGGCGTGTTCGGGTCCGAGGACGCCTCGGTGCTGTGCGCGCTCGGCCTGCACGGACTTCAGCACCGCGGCCAGGAAGGGTGCGGCATCGTCAGCTTCGACGGCCGGTTCCATCACGAGCGCCATTTGGGCCTGGTCGGGGAACACTTCTCCGGTGCGGACGTGCCCAAGCGCCTGCCCGGCTGGGCCGCCATCGGCCACACGCGGTATGCGACGCAAGGCGGCACCATCCTGCGCAACACCCAGCCCTTGTTCGCCGATCTGGCGCTGGGCGGCTTCGCCATCGCTCACAACGGCAACCTCACCAACTCACGCGACCTGCGCGAGCGTCTGGTCGAAGATGGCGCCATCTTTCAGTCCACCTCCGACACCGAGTGCATCCTGCAGCTGATCGCCCGCTCGCGCCGCGCCAAAGTGGTCGATCGTTTTGTCGAGGCGCTGCATGACATCCAGGGCGCCTACGGGCTCGTCTGCCTGACCAACAACATGATGATCGGCGCGCGCGATCCGATCGGCATCCGCCCGCTTGTGCTGGGCGAACGCGCGGGCGCGCACATCCTCGCCTCGGAAACCTGCGCGCTCGACATGATCGGCGCGAAGTTCGTGCGCACGATCGAACCGGGCGAAGTGGTGGTGTTCACACGCGCACGCACGGGCGAGATTAAGGTCGAGAGCCACTTCCCGTTCCCGCGCCGCAAGGCGCGGCCCTGCATCTTCGAGTACGTCTACTTTGCGCGGCCGGACTCGGTGATCGACGGCCGCTCGGTGTACGACATCCGCAAGCGCATGGGCCGCAGGCTGGCGCAAGAAACCGGCGTCGACGCCGACGTCATCGTCCCAGTGCCGGATTCCGGCGTGCCCGCCGCCATGGGCTTCGCCGCCGAAAGCGGCCTTCCCTACGAACTCGGCATCATCCGCAACCACTATGTCGGCCGCACCTTCATTCAGCCGAAGCAGGAAATCCGCGCGCTCGGCGTGCGCCTCAAGCACTCCGCCAATCGCGACGTGATCGCGGGCAAGCGCGTGGTGCTGGTGGACGATTCCATCGTGCGCGGCACGACCTCGCAGAAAATCGTGCAGATGGTGCGCGAAGCCGGGGCCAAGGAGGTCCACTTCCGCAGCGCCTCGCCGCCGATCAAGCACCCTGATTTCTACGGCATCGACATGCCGGTGCAGAAGGACCTCATGGCGTCGCAAATGACGCTCGAGGAGATGCGCGAAAAGCTCGGCGTCGACAGCCTCGGCTTCCTTTCGGTCGATGGCCTTTACTGGGCCATGGGCGAAGCGCAGCGCGACGCCGACAATCCGCAATTCACCGACCACGCCTTCACCGGCGAGTATCCGACGCCGCTGTTGGATCATTCCAGCGATCGCGCCGCGAAGGATTTCCAGCTCTCGCTGCTGGCCGAGAACCCGCTGAAATAGGCATGTCCAGCCAAGCCAAACCCGTCGCGCTCGTCACCGGCGCCTCGCGCGGCATTGGCCGCGCCGTCGCGATCGAGCTGGCGCAGCGCGGCTGGCGCGTCGTGGCCGTCGCCCGCGCACAAAAGGCGCTGGAGAAGCTGGACGACGAGATCAAGGCCGGCGGCGGCGAAGCCACCCTCGTGCCGCTCGACCTGCGCGACTTTGACGGCATCGACCGCCTGGGCGCCGCACTCTTCGAGCGCTTCGGCAAACTCAACGGGCTCGCCTCCTGCGCCGGCGCATTTGGCGCGCTGACGCCAGCACATCAGGTGACGCCCTCCGCCATGGACGAAGCGATGGGCGTGAACTTCACCGCGAACTACCGCCTGATCCGCGCCATGCATCCGCTGCTGCGGGCAGCCGACGCGGGCCGCGCCGTGTTCGTCACCTCCGGCGCGTCGCGCAGTCTACGCGCCTATTGGTCGCCCTATTCGGCCTCGAAGGCCGCGCTCGATGCGCTGGTGATCAGCTACGCGCGCGAACTTGAGGTGACGCCGGTGAAAGCCAACCTCTTCAATCCCGGCCCTGCGCGTACCGCCATGCGCGCCAAGGCGTTCCCCGGCGAGGACCCGATGACGCTGCCAACGCCAGAAGAGATCGCCCCGGCCATCGCTGACATGCTCGCGCCAAGCTACGACAAGAACGGCGAATGGGTGCAGTGGACGCGCTAACGTCGGCCCCGCCGCCCCACCCGTCGCGAAGCAAGCTTCGCGACACCCTCCCCTCGCGGGGAGGGATACGCTTGCACCTGCACCCGCGAGATTCCCTCCCCGCCAGGGGAGGGTGTCAGATTGTGCGTAAGCACAAGCTGACGGGTGGGGTGGGCGGCGGTGGTTTTCCGGGATGCGCACACCCTTCTCCGCACCCGTTGCGAAAAGGGATTGCGTGAGCGCCTACGACGCCATCATCATCGGCGCGGGCGCGGCTGGGCTTTATTGCGCGCTGCATGCTGGCCAACGCGGCAAGCGCGTGCTGGTGCTGGAGCACAACGCGGACGTCGGCGCCAAGATCCTGATCTCTGGCGGCGGACGCTGCAATTTCACCAACATCGACGCCGGCGATCATCGCCGTTTTCTCAGCGCAAACCCGCACTTCGCCCGCTCCGCGCTCACGCGCCACGGGCCGCGCGACTTCATCGCGCTCGTCGAGAAACACCGCATCGCCTACTACGAGAAGACGCTGGGCCAGCTCTTCTGCGAAGGCGCGCGTTCCTCGGCGCACATCGTGCGCATGCTGCTGGACGAATGCGCCGCCGGCGGGGTGGACGTCCGCACGGGATGCACGATCGCTAGTGTACGGCGCACGGATAGGTTTGTCGTCGACACCAGCCAAGGCGCGTTCGAAAGCGACACGCTGCTCGTCGCGTCTGGCGGCCTCTCCATTCCCAAGCTCGGCGCAACGCCCTTCGCGTATCGCCTCGCCGAGCAGTTTGGCGTTCCCGTTGTGGCGCCGCGCGCGGGGCTCGTGCCGCTCACGTTTAATGAAACGGACCTTGCCTGGATGCGGCCCCTCACCGGCGTCTCCGCCGACGTGCGCGTGTCGCTCGGCGATGCAGCGTTCCGCGAGGCCGCGCTCTTTACCCACAAAGGTCTTTCCGGCCCAGCGATCCTGCAGATCTCGTCCTATTGGCGCCCAGGCAACGAGATCGTCATCGACTGGCTGCCCGGCGCCGCCGACGATGTCCTCGTTGCGCGCAAGCGCGAGCGACCCAAGGCGCAGCTGAAGACCGCGCTCGGTGAGTTCATGTCCGAGCGCTTGGGCGCCGCGCTCGGCGAGCGACTGCCGCAAGGCGTGCTCGGCGACATGAAGGACGCATTACTGATCGAGATCGGCCGCGCGCTCAAAGCCTGGCCGCTGAGACCGCACGGGACCGAGGGTTACGCCAAGGCGGAAGTCACCGTCGGTGGCGTCGACACCGCTGCGCTGTCGCAGCAGAGCATGGCGTGCCGCGCCCTGCCCGGCCTCTTCTTTGTCGGCGAAGCCGTCGACGTCACCGGCTGGCTGGGCGGCTACAATTTTCAATGGTCGTGGTCCAGCGGCTGGGCCGCGGCGCAGGCGCTCTGAACTTGACGCGCGGGGCGTCTGGGCTGAACCATGCGCGCGGGGGAGAGCGCCGTGGGCAGTTTTTGGCAGTCGGTCCGCACCGCGTACTCGGGCTGGTGGACCTTGCTCGGCGTCATCGCGGCGTCAATCAGCGGCTTCAACCTGCTGCACAAAGTGCTGAGCATCGGCTTGGCAGACGCCATAGCCGCCATCGTCGCCGCCTACCAAAGCGTCGTGCATCCGCCCGTGCAGGCGTTGGCGCGCTGGCTCGGCGTGCCAACGCCGCCGGAATGGGCGATCGACGCCGGCGTGCTGTGGCTGCTGATCGCGGGCATCGTGCTGCGCAGCGCCTGGCCGATGCGCGCCGCCACCATACGCGACGGCGTGCGCATGGGCGGGCCGTCGAAGTTCTGGAGCGCGCTGATGCAGGAGCGCTGGACGCTGCCGCTGTTCCTGGTGTTGTCGACTCTCGCGTGGCCCTACGTCGCCTGGATGCTGCTCTCGGCGCCCCATGTCATTCGCTACCGGCGTTCGCGTTCGTTCGCGATCCGTACGGAGATGGGCGTGAACCTGCCCCGCGGGTCGGACTATTATTGCGACATGCGCGTGGTGCTGGGCACGCACGCGTTCACGGCGCTCGCCTGCATCGTGCTCTGGGCGATGCTGAACGTGCTGCTGGATTAGCTCGGCCCGGTCGCTTAGGTTGGACCGCGAGACACGGCTTCGGGGAGCTTCAACTTGCGTTTCTTCATTCTCGCTGCGGCGCTGCTTGCGACTGCGCTGAGCGGCCCTGTCGCGATTGCGCAGCAAACGCAGGCCCCGGCCACCGTACGCAGCGCCGAGGCGGTTGAAGCGGCCCGCGCCGTCATGCGCCTGCTGCTGATCGATTCCGGCGCCATTCCGATCGCGGTCGAACAAGCGTTCTCGTCGCAGCTGCCCGAGATGCGCCGCAGCATCATGGCGGCGCCGTTCTTCTCTTCGCTGCATGCAACACGCCAACAGGCGCTGACGGCCTATCTCGAGACGCTGCCCAGCGTTGTGAACGAAGAGTTGCAGGCTGTCCTGCCCACGGTCGTAGAGGCTGCCGCGCAAGAGATGCTGACGCTCTTCACCGACCGAGAAATCGTCGACATCTCCAGCTTCATGCGGTCCGACGCCGCACGCGAGACGATCGTGCGCAGCGTGCTCGGCGGAGTGAATGCGCACTTCGGCGGCCCGCAAGAGCCAGAGCTCACGGCGGAGGAATCCGCCGCGTTCGCTGCGTTCGAGGCCACGCCTTCGGGCATGGCCTTTGCCGCCAAGAGCGCCGCGTTCAACGCCGCCATGGAGCGCACCATCTCCACCGGTTTCATGAGCGTCGTGCCGGCGCTGCAAAGCCGCATGCTCCGCGACATGTGCGACATCATGGGCGATCAGTGCCCGGCCCACATGCAGCAGCGCACGTGACCGCTACGCGTCCTTGTCGAACGGATTCTTTCCCGCTTTGACGATCATGCGGATCGGCGCCGCGTGCAGCTCGAACGCATCGCGCAGTCCGTTGACCAGATAGCGTTTGTAGCTCTCGGGCATCTCTTCGGCGCGCGAGCAGATCAGCACGAAGGTCGGCGGGCGCGATTTGATCTGCGTGAGATAACGGGGCTTGATCCGCTTGCCGCGCACCGCCGGCGGGGGATGGCGCGCGATGGTGGCGTAGAGCCAATCGTTGAGGTCCTTGGTCTTGACCCTCGCGGACCAGTCGTCGTGCGTCTCTTCGACGGCGCGCATGAGCCGGTCCAGGCCGACGCCCGATTGCGCCGCCACCGTCACCAGCGGCGCACCGCGCGCCTGCGGCAAGCGCTCTTTGGCCACCAGCTTCATCTCTTCGAAATACGCGCGCGAGTCCGCCACGGTGTCCCACTTGGCGAGCGCGAAGACGAGACCGCGGCCCTCGCGGATCACCAGGTCCGCGATCGAGAGATCCTGTTGCTCGAACGCTTCGTTGGCGTCCATCACCAGCACGCAGACATCGGCGAAGCGGATCGAGTGCAGCGTATCGCCCACCGACATGCGCTCGAGCTTCGCTTGCACCTTGGCCTTCTTGCGCATGCCGGCGGTGTCGACCAGCCGGTACGGCTTACCCTTCCAGCTCCAGTTGATGGAGATGGAGTCGCGCGTGATGCCGGCTTCCGGGCCGACCAGCAGGCGGTCTTCGCCGAGCAGCGCGTTGACCAGCGTGGACTTGCCCGCATTCGGACGCCCGACAATGGCGAGGTTCACGGGGCGTTGCGGCTTGACGGCGACGTCGTCGCCGGGCGCGGGCGCATGCGCGGCGATGGCGGCGTAGAGATCGCTCATGCCTTCGCCGTGTTCGGCTGAAATCGCCACCGGTTCGCCGAGGCCCAGCGCATACGCTTCGGTGACGCCGACGTCGCCGGCGCGGCCTTCCACCTTGTTGGCGGCGAGCACGACGGGCTTGTTGGCGCGCCGCAACTGCGCCGCGAACGCCTGGTCCAGCGGCAGCACCCCTGCGCGTGCGTCGATCAGGAAGAGGATGATGTCCGCGTCGCGGATCGCCGCTTCGGTCTGCGCGCGCATGCGCGCTTCGAGCGAGGCGTCGGTGGCGTCCTCGAAACCGGCAGTGTCGATCAAGGTGAAGTCGAGATCGCCCAGACGGCCCTTCGCCTCACGCCGGTCGCGCGTCACGCCGGGCGTGTCGTCGACCAGCGCGAGCTTCTTGCCGTGCAGTCTATTGAAGAGCGTCGATTTGCCGACATTCGGCCGCCCGACGATCGCGAGCTTGATCGTCATGGGGCCACAACATCAACGCAGCACGACCAGCCGCGCGCGATCGGTCACGATGTAGATCTGATCGTTGGCGGCGATCGGCGGGATGAACACCGGCTGGCCGACATCGGCGGTGGCGACGGTCTGGCCGTTCTCCGGCGTCACCGCGATGACTTCGCCGAGCGAGTTTGCCAGCACCAGGCGGCCGCCGACCATGATCGGCCCAACCCACGACACGCGGCCTTCTCGGTCGTCCTCGTCCTCGTAGCGGCGCAGCTGCGAAACCCAATAGACATTGCCGGTCTGGCGGTCGAACGCAGCCAACTCGCCGTCGACACTGACGGCGTAGAGCACCGCGCCGCCGATCCACGGCGTCTGCGTTGAGGCGAACGCGCGCGCCCAGCCGCGCTGGCCGCTGCGCAGATCGATCGCCGCAAGCACGCCGGAATGGCTCGCGGCGTACACAACGCCGTTGTCCAGCACCGGACGCCCGGCGATGTCGTTGATAGCCGAGAGCGAGGTGAGGCGCCCAGACCGCGACAGCGCATCCGACCACAAGCGGCGCCCGTTGGCGGAGAGCAGCGCGATCAGTTCGCCCGACGCGAACGGCGCGACAACCGTCTCGCCGTCCACGGCGACGCTGGGCGCAGAGAGAATGCGCGCCGGCTCGGCGATCGCCTGGTGAGTCCACTGGACGGCGCCCGTGGCCGCGTCGAACGCGATCAGTTCGCTGTCATTGGTGGTGGCGTAGACGCGCCCCCCGGCCACCGTCGGCGCCGATTGGAACGGGGCGTCGGCCTGCGTCCGCCAAATTTCGTCGCCGCTATTGGCGTCGAGCGCGACGACAAAGCCAAAACCCGTGGTCACAAACACCCGCCCGCCGGAAACGGCTACGCCGCCGCCGCGCGCCACCCGGTCGCGGCCTTCGCTGGGACGCAGCGTTTCCGTCCAGACGCGATCGCCGTCGCGCGCGCTCACGGCGTGCACGCGATGATTGGCGTCCAGGAAATAGAGGACGCCGTCGGCGATCACCGGCGGCGCCGCGATTTGCGCGCGGTTGTTCGAGCCCTCGCCCAGATTGGTGCGCCACGCCTGCTGCAGCGTCGCCGAACCCGACGAATGTTGCGGCGAGTTGTCGGCGCTGCCGCCGGGCTGGCCCCAATCGACCACCGACACCGCCGGCGGCACGACAATGCGCTGCGCCTGCAGGGCGGGGTCGGGCGTCAATTGCTGCTCGAACGCGAGGATCGAGACGCGGCCGTCTTGCGGCGCGGTCTGCGCCGGCACGTCGCCGCCGTCGAACGGGTTGATCGCTTCGCCGATGCGGCTGACGGTCGAGCACGCGGACAATGCCGCGGCCGCGGCGAGGACCGCGAAGGACGGACCCAATCGGCTCATTTGCTTTCTCCTTCGGAGGGCGCGGGCGCGTCAGCGCCTTCCGCGGCTTCTGGCGCTGGGCCGATGACTGCGAGTGCAAGTTGGGCGCGCTGGCGAACGGCTTCCGGCGCGTCGAACGCCAAGGTGAGGCCTTGCAGCGTCTCGCGCGCGAGTGCGAGGTCGCCGGCCTTCCAGGCTTCGACGCCCAGCAATTCGCGCGCGAGATAGGCGAAGCGGCTGCTGTCGTCGGTGAGCGGCGCCAGGCGCGCGCGCAGACGCGCGAAGTCTTCTGTCTCGGCGGCGAGGTAGGCGGCGCGCATTTGCGCGCTCTGGCGCATAACGGGATCGCTCGAGCGCTCAGCCGCTTCATCGAAGGCGGCGAGCGCGGCGGCGAGATCGCCTTCTTGTTCGAGGAGCGCCGCCCGCTCCATTTGCGCGAGCGCCCGATAACTCGACGGCCCGGTGTTCGAGAGGCGTTCGAACTCTGTCTTCGCCGCATCGATATTGCCGGCGCGCACGAGTTCCTGGGCGGCGAGGTACGCCTCGGAGTGACCGCGCGCCACGCCGCGCTGATACGCGCTCCAGCCCTGCCAGATCAAAATGCCGACCAGCAGCGCCGCAAAGGCGCCCGCCGCGTACGGCCCGTACCGGCGAACCAGCCCCAACACCCGGTCTTGGCGAAGGCTCTCGTCTACCTCATTGACAAAACTGTCGGTTTCGTTGGTCACGCCCGATCCCTGACCTTTCGGCCCGGCAGCCGAGCCGCGCCCCCAAAAATCGGCGGCAAGCTAGCCGCGCTTGTCGCCCCGGGCAACGCGCGGCTGCCGCGCTGCATTGACCCGGAGGGCATAGGTTTCGGCTGCGGCAGGAAAACGGCGGGCTCGGACATCGGCCGCATATTCCGCAGCCGCCTTGTCGATCACACCCTTGAGGTCGGCGTAGCGGCGCACAAATTTCGGAGTCCAAACGAACAGGCCCAGAAGGTCGTCCGTAACCAGGATCTGGCCATCGCACTGCGCTGAAGCGCCAATGCCGATGGTGGGGGCGCTGACCGCCTTGGTGATTTCGGGCGCGAGTTGTTCGTCGACGCCCTCGATCACGATTGCGAAGGCGCCCGCTTCGTCGGCTGCCTTCGCCTCGGCCAGCACCTTGGCGCGCTCTTCGGCGGTGCGCCCCTTGGCCCTGAACTTGCCATCGATATTCACAGCCTGCGGGCGGAGGCCGACGTGCCCCATCACCGGGATGCCGCGCTGCACCATGTAACGGATGGTGTCGGCGATGTACTCGCCCGCTTCCACCTTCACGGCGGCTGCGCCGGTTTCCTTGAGCACGCGGCTGGCGTTGGCGAAAGCCTGCTCGGCGCTGGCCTCGTAGCTGCCGAACGGCATGTCGACGACCACCATCGCACGCTCGGACGCGCGCATCACCGCTTGCCCGTGCAGGATCATCATTTCAAGCGTGACGCCCACGGTATTGGGCAAACCGTGCACCACCATGCCGACGCTATCGCCGACCAGCAGCAGGTCGCAGTGGGGATCGAGGATCGCCGCCACCGGCGCGGTATAGGCCGTGAGGCACACAATTGGCTCGCCGCCCTTGCGGGCGCGAATGTCCGGCGCTGTGGTGCGGCGGACGGTTTCGTTCTGGCGCGACATGGGCCCTCGCTCGGTCTCTGTCTGCTTAGCGTTTGCTGCACTGCGGCGCCAGCGGCGACCCCACAGCGGCGAGGCGAAAACGACGAAGGCGGCGCGTGGCGGCCGCCTTCACCTAAATCCGTCTTTGCGACGGCTATTCCTGGGCCGAACGGTACGCGACTGCGCCGCCGGCCAGCGCCGCCGTGATCAGCAGGATTTGCGACATGCCTGCGCTCATCGACGCCAAACTCTGGCCTGAGCCCACGCCGCTCAGCGCGCCGTGCGCGCGGGCGATGCCGAGACCGGCTTCCGCCAGGACTTGCTGTCCAAAGGCCGACATCAGCGCATACGCGCCGTAGAGCACCGCGACCCCTGCCGTGGCCAAGCCAACGGCCTGGGCAAAGCGGCGCACTTTGGCCGCCGCCTCACTGTGGGCGACCGCCTTCGAAACATGCACCGAAAAGCCGTCGTCGGCCGGTTCAGGGGCCTCCGCGAAGGAGCGTTTCAAGAGGGCGTCAAAGTCGTTCATGTCGCCGGTTCCAATAGCCGTCTCAGTTTCTCAGTCCCTCTTAGAACGTGTGATTTCACCGTGCCGAGGGGAAGACCGGTGATGTCTACAATTTCCGAGTGACTAAGCCCTTCTCCGTGGTTCAACGTCACACATAGTCTCTCAGCATCCGAAAGCCGCGCAAGGGCCTTCTCCAGGTCGATCTTGGCGCCGGCCGCGGCTTCGGGGGTGGAGTCCTCCGCTGCGATCGGGGATGCGTCGTCGATCACTTCAAACACGGCCTTCTGGCGTCGTTTGGCCATCAGGAACGTGGTGACCGCTATCCTCCTAAACCAACCCGGAAATGCCGCCGGGGTTTCCAAGTCCTTCAATCTATCCCACGCCTTGATGAACGCCTCTTGAGCCAGATCGTCAGCTTCAGCGTGCGAGTTGCACATTCTCCGCAAAAGCGCCCGGGCCCATCCCTGGCGCCGCTTCACGAGTTCCCCGAAGGCCGCCTGGTCCCTGGCCTGCGCCGCCACGATAAGCGCGGCTTCGGTGGCCTGAGCCAGATTGAGGAACCCCCTTGCCGCCACGCCTCAGCACTCACTGGTCCTTCTTCTTCGACGCGTAGTCGACGATGGCGAGCAGGGTGAACGCCACGCCCAGGGCGCCGAGAATTGCCGCCGCACTCACCATGCCGCCCGAGGCGAACCCGTCGGCCAAGTCGCCGGACAGATAGCTCGCGCCCAGAAAGCCGCCCGCCAGCGCGAGCAGAACGATGCCGCTGCCCAACGTGCGCCGGGCCCGATCAGGCTGACTCGGGCGGGCGCCCTCCGTCAGCTCGCGCAGGATCGTCGGATCGAGCTGCTGACCCTTCTCCAGGGCCTGCGAAATCAGTTTGTGGGCGGACTGTTTGGTGCGCTCCTTCAGCCAGATCGGCACTAGGATGACGGCCGCCAGAAATCCGAAAAAACCCAATGGGACCAGTATCTCGACGCCCATGTTCAAGCTCTCCATAGCCCCGGGGTTCATTGCCCCATTTGCGTCATAGATGCGCGTCAGGCGGGCCTTGGATGCAGGAGTTCATCGGGCGAGTACAGTGGCGGCGCGGCGCGCCACCAGGCGGGACCCCCAAATCAGCGCAAAAAGACCCGCGGTGGCGACGATGCCGGTTTGCAGGCCCTGGGCGTTCGACCCGGCCCAATTGAGGAACGGCGCCGCCAGCGCCGCCATCGCGCCCGCGTAGCCGGCCCCCCGCAGCATCGACAGCGCGGTCTGGTTGCGAAAGCGCGCCCGCTCGGCTGCCTCGATCACCGCGAGCGTAAACCGGGGATCGCGCTTGGGCGCGGCGGAGGGCCCGAGGGCGCGCATCAGGCGGGCTTCGCTATCCATCCTTCAGCTCCAGAGCGCGCAGCAGGCGTTCACGTCCGCGCGTCACATGAGACTTCACCGTCCCGAGCGGCAATTTCAAGATCGCCGCCGCTTCGGCATGCGAGAACCCCTCACCCAAGCACAAGGCCACGGCCGCGCGCTGATCGTCAGGCAGCGACGCCATTGCGTCGGCGAGCGCCATGCGGTCTTCGAGCAGCGCACCGTCGCGCGCGTCTGCGTCCTGTTCCTGCAGCCACGTGCTGTCGCGCGTCGTCGCGCGCGTATGCGAACGCTTGGCGTCGCGCGCCAGGCGCATGCCGACGCCGCAGACCCAGGAGCGGAAACTCGATCGCCCTTCGAATTGCGAGAGTTTTCGCCAGGCGATCACGAACGCCTCCTGCGCGATGTCGTCGGCGTCGGCCCAATGCCCCGAAAACCGCCGCAAAAAGCCTCGCACGGCTTGCTGATGCGCGTCGACCAACGCTGCGAACGCACGGCTGTCTCCCTTGCGCGCCGCCGCGATGAGACGCGCCTCGTCATTCGGCCGCATCGTCGCCGTCTCGGCCGCGGCGGCCGGGACGCATGAGCGCGAGCGCCAAGCAGCCCAGCGCCGTCACCGTCATCGTCGACGCAACCACGAGGAAAGGCGTCTTGTCTTCGGGTGCGGCGTTGGCGTAGGCGATCCAGAAGCCAAAGCCGAGCGCGGTGAATACTACGACTTCGCTCCAAGGCGGCTTGGATTCGTTGGTCCTGCCGATCTGATCATAGAGGATCTGCGGCGGCTCCCTGCCCGCTTCGATCGCCGCCTTGATCACATCCATCGCCTGCTTACGGCGCTGATGCTCGAGCAAAGACAGGAAGCCTTGCCCAATGATGGCGACGGTCACCGCGCCGAAAATGAGCAGCGCCACCATCCACTCTTCCATGCCGTCTCTAAGCATCGCGACTCCCTCCGAGCGCCAGTATGCAGCCGCGCGGGCGGGAAATGGATGCGGCCGGGGCTTGCCAGCGTTTACTTAAGCGTATACTTAAGTGTTATGCTCAGGCAGGACGCAGTGCTCGATCTGGCCTTCCAGGCGCTCGCCGACCCGAGCCGGCGGGCCATGGTTGACCGGCTGGCCCACGGGCCAGCCACGGTCAGTGAACTGGCTAGGCCGTTGGCGATGTCGCTGCCGGGCGTGATGCAGCACCTCGCGGTGCTCGAAGCGAGCGGGCTCGTCGTCTCCGAAAAGGTGGGCCGCAGCCGAACGTGCCGGATCGAACCGAAGGCTCTGTCCCAGGCAGAGCGATGGATCGCCGAACGCCGCGCGCTCTGGGAACGGCGTCTGGATCGCCTCGGCCAATTTCTCGACGAAACGAAAGACGACTGATGCTCACCCTCTACGGACACCCGATCTCTTCCTACACCTGGAAGGTGCTGACCGCGCTTTATGAGAACGCCACGCCGTTCGATTTCCTAACCGTCGATCAGACCACCTACGCCGACTTCATCGCCAAATGGCCGATGGGCAAATTTCCGATCCTGCTCGATGGCGCGCGCGACACCATGATCACCGAGACCAGCGTGATCGTCGAATACCTCGACGCGCACTATCCCGGCCGCACGCGGTTCATTCCCGAAGACCTCGACGCGGCGCTCGAAGTGCGCCGCTGGGACCGTGTCTGCGATCACCTGAACACGACGATGTCCAAAATCGTCGTCGACAACATCCGCCCGGAAGGCCAACGCGACCCCTATGGCGTCGAAGAGGCCAAGCGCGTCGTACGCGGCGTCTACGCCGTTCTCGAAACGCAGCTTGGCGATCGCGCGTTCATCGTGGGCGACAGCTTCACCCTGGCCGATTGCGCCGCAGCACCGGCGCTCTGGTACGCTACGCGAAACGCGCCGCTCGAGGGCGGCTTCCCAAGAGTCGCCGCTTATCTGGAGCGCCTCAAGGCGCGCCCCGCCTTCGCCCGCGCCGTGAAGGAGGCCGCGCCGCTCTTCCATATGTATCCTGGAGCCTAGTCAATGACGCCGATCACACACGCCACGCTCGTCATGGAGCGCACCTACAAGGCCTCGCCCGCGCGCGTGTTCGCGGCGTGGGAGGATAAGGAGGCGCGCGAGCGGTGGCAGGCGCCGGATGAAACCATCCGGATCAGGTACGAGGAATCGAACTTCCACCAAGGCGGCCGCGACGTTGCGCGCTGCATCGAGCAAGACGGCGCCGAGTTCCTCGCGACCGTGCACTACCTCGATATCCGCCGCAGCGAGCGCATCGTCTTCACCGAGGCCGTCGCGCAAGGCGACGCCAATGTCTCCGCCGCCTTGATCTGCGTCGAACTCTATCCCGTGAGCGAGGGCACGCGTCAGCTCGTCACCATGCAGATTGCTGCCTTTGACGGCTCCGGCATGGAGAAGGGGTACGAACACGGCTGGGGCCTGGCGCTCGACAACATCGCGAAGGAGTTTGCGCGATGACCCGCAGCATCACGCATGCGACGTTCGTGATTGAGCGCGAGCTCGCGCACCCGCCCGCCAAAGTCTTCGCCGCCTACGCCGATCCCAGCCAGAAGGTGAAGTGGTTCGGCGGCCCGCCTGAATGGCGCTCCGAGCACAAGATGGACTTCCGCGTCGGCGGCATGGAAACGTCAAGCGGCGGCCCGCCAGGCGGCGTCGTTCACAAGATGAGCGGCCGGTACTGGGACATCGTCGGGAACGCGCGCATCGTCATGTCCTACGAGTTGCACCTCGACGCCACGCGCATCTCCGTCTCGCTCGGGACCACCCAGATCAAGCCCAACGGCACAGGCTCAAGGCTCATCTACACCGAGCAAGGCGCCTATCTCGACGGCTACGACGACGCCGGTCAGCGCGAAGAAGGCACGCGCATCCTCATCGGCCAGCTTGAAACCTACCTGAACGCGTGAGGCCAAGATGACCACCACCGCGCATGGCAGCTTCACGCTGGAACGCACCTACAACGCAGCGCCGCCACGAGTGTTCGCCGCTTGGGCCGATCCCGCCGCGAAGCGCGCTTGGTTCGTCGAGGGCGATAGCTGGCAAGTCCAGTCCTACGCACTCGACTTCCGCGAGGGCGGCGCCGAGCGGAGCACATTTCGATTTTTGAAGGGCGAAGAGGTGTTCGGCGAGACGACGCTTTTCGGCAACGAAACCGTGTTCGACGAAATCGTGCCGGACGCGCGCATCATCTTCACCTACGCGATGAGCCGCAACGGCATGCGCTTCAGCGTCTCGCTTGCGACGCTCGAGTTCAAGCCGGCCGACGCCGGCACGCGCCTCGTCTTCACCGAACACGGCGCGTTCTTCGACGGCGCGGACGGCCTCCAGATGCGCGAAGCCGGATGGCGCGAGCTCCTCGCCAAACTGGACGCTTACCTGGGCAAGGGAGCGCGGTGAGCGCCGTGAAGGTGACCATCGCAGCCGGCGACGCTGCACTCTCCGGTCTGTGGCTTTGTCCGCCCGACGCGCACGCCGCCTACGTCTTCGCGCACGGCGCCGGCGCGGGCATGGCGCACCCATCGATGGCGGCGATCGCAGATGGCCTGGCGGCGCGCGGTGTCGCGACCTTGCGCTACAACTTTCTCTACATGGAGCGCGGTTTCAAGCGTCCCGACCCGCCAGCGCTGGCGCACAACGCCGTGCGCGCGGCTGTCGCGCACGCGGCGAAGCTCGCGCCCACGCTGCCGCTGTTTGCCGGCGGAAAGTCCTTCGGCGGCCGCATGACCTCGCAGGCGCAAGCTCTTGCGCCGCTGACGGGCGTGCGCGGCCTCGTCTTCTTCGCGTTTCCCCTGCATCCTGCGGGCAAGCCCAGCGACGCGCGCGCGCAACATTTGGACGGCGTCGGCGTCCCGATGCTCTTTCTGCAAGGCGCGAGCGATGCGCTCGCAGACCTGGATTTGCTCAGCGCCGTCGTCAAACGACTGGGCGCCCGCGCCACGCTCGCGACGTTCGATCATGCCGATCACAGCTTCCACGTCCCAGCGCGGAGCGGGCGAAAAGATGCAGAGGTGCTCGCCGAAATTCTGGACGCAGCGGCAGCGTGGATGCTGGCGCGCGCTTAGTCGAACACCTGCGCATAGATGTCCGGCTTGAAGCCGACGATGAGCTTGCCGCCGCCGACATCGAGCACCGGCCGCTTGATCATCGACGGCTGCGCCTGCATCAGCGCCAGCGCCTTCTTCTCGGTGAGGTTGGCTTTGTCCGCATCGGGCAGCGCGCGGAACGTCGTGCCGGCGCGATTGAGCAACGTCTCCCAGCCGACCTGCTTGGCCCATGTCTGCAACGCCGCCTGTGCGACCCCTTGCGTCTTGTAGTCGTGGAACACGTAGGCGACGCCATGTGCGTCGAGCCAGGCGCGCGCCTTCTTCATCGTGTCGCAGCTCTTGATGCCGTAGATCGTCACAGCTTTGGCCATGGCGGCGACTAAACCCGTCGCTTCGGGGT
>JBFXCP010000014.1:68096-72691 GCA_050182055.1 Hyphomonadaceae bacterium | reverse complement strand
CAACCCCCCCCCCCCCCGGGGGGGGGGGGGCGGGCCCGCGCGGGGGCGGGGGGGGGGGCCGCGCAGGATAAAGCGCGTCATCGCCGCACGCGCCATATCCTGCACGCCCCCCCTCCCCTGCCCCTCCCCCGCAAGGGGGGAGGGGGCGCCTAGTCTTGCGAGCCTCGCGACATGACCGACGCGACACAGCCGCGCGGCGCATCGTTCACGCTCGGCGACCTGCGCCAGCATGTGATGCGCGGCGAGATCGCGCTTGCTGCGGGCGTGCTCGGCATTCTGGCGATCATGCTGGTGCCGCTGCCGCCGATCCTGCTCGACATGCTGCTGGCGGTGTCGCTGATCTTCTCGATCCTGGTGCTGATGACGGCGCTGATGATCCAGAAGCCGCTCGAATTCACCGCCTTCCCATCGGTGCTGCTGCTGGCGACGCTGCTGCGGCTGGCGCTCAACATCGCCTCCACCCGCCTCATCCTGGCCAATGGCCAGACCGGCGAGCATGCGGCCGGCGAAGTGATCGCCGCGTTCGCCAAGTTCGTGATGGGCGGCGAGTTCGTGATCGGCGTCATCGTGTTCGCGATCCTGGTGATCGTGAACTTCGTCGTCATCACCCGCGGCTCGACGCGCATCGCCGAAGTGGCGGCGCGCTTCACCTTGGATGCGATGCCGGGCAAGCAGATGGCGGTCGACGCCGATCTGTCGGCCGGCCTCATCAACGAGCAGCAGGCGCGCGAACGCCGCCGGGCGCTCGAAGACGAAAGCGCGTTCTTCGGCGCCATGGACGGCGCCTCGAAATTCGTGCGCGGCGACGCCATCGCCGGCCTGCTGATCGTGTTCATCAACATCATCGGCGGCGTCATCATCGGCGTCGTCTCGCACGGCATGGACTTCGCAGAGGCCGGGCGCACCTACACCCTGCTCACGGTCGGCGACGGCCTGGTGACGCAGATTCCCGCACTCATCATCTCGGTCGCCGCCGGCTTGCTGGTGACCAAGGCCGGCATCGACGGCGCCGCCGACAAGGCGCTCGCCAAGCAATTCGCCGCCTACCCGATGGCGCTCGGCATCGTCGCCGTGTGCGCGTTCGCCGTCGGCGTTCTGCCCGGCATGCCGATCGTTCCCTTCTGGGCGCTGGCGGGCGCGTCGGGTTTGCTGGCCTGGAAGCTGCGTCAGGCGAGCCGCGCCACCGCCGCCGCCACGGAGGCCGCCGCCGCCGCGCCGGCGCCCGCGACGGAGGAAACGCCCGCCGCGTCGCTGGCGATGGACGACGTGCGCATCG
The DNA here is from genome assembly GCA_050182055.1 of Hyphomonadaceae bacterium. Taxonomy (GTDB): domain Bacteria; phylum Pseudomonadota; class Alphaproteobacteria; order Caulobacterales; family Aquidulcibacteraceae; genus Vitreimonas. The sequence continues at coordinate 71,415 of JBFXCP010000014.1, read as the reverse complement.
ATCTCGGCTTCTCCTTGCTGCCGCTGATCAACGACGTGCAGGGCCGGCGCCTCACCGATCAGATCAAGGCGCTGCGCAAGACGCTGGCGCAGGAATTCGGCTTCGTGATGCCGAGCGTGCGCATTCTCGACAACGTCCAGCTCGGCGCCGACCGCTACCAGATCCGCATCCGCGAAATGGAAGCGGGCGAAGGCAAGTTGAAGATGGGCGCGCTGCTGGCGATGGACCCCACCGGCGCGGGCATCGCCATTCCGGGCGATCCGGTGAAAGAGCCCGCGTTCGGCCTCGACGCGGTGTGGATCGACGAACGCGCGCGCGAGGAAGCGAGCTTCCGCGGCTACACGGTGGTCGATCCCGCCACCGTGCTGGCCACGCACCTGACCGAGATCATCAAAGAGCACATGAGCGAGCTTCTGACTTTCGCCGAGGTCAAGAAACTGATCAAGGATCTGCCCAAGGACACGCAGACCCTGCTCGACGATGTCGCGCCGGCGCACATCTCCTGGTCGGGCGTGCAGCGCGTGCTGCAGAATCTGCTCAAGGAGCGCGTTTCGATCCGCGATCTCGGCGCCATCATCGAGGCGATCGCCGAAGCCGCGCCGGCGATGCACGATCTGGTGCTGATCACCGAACACGTGCGCGGGCGCCTGGCGCGCCAGATCTGCTACCAGCATCGCAATCCCGACGGCGCGCTACCGATCCTCACCCTGTCGCCGAACTGGGAGCAGGCGTTCGCCGAAGCGCTGATCGGCGACGGCCAGCATCGCCAGCTCGCGCTCGCACCCTCGAAGTTGCACGAGTTCGTCGCCGACGTGCGCATGGCCTACGAAAAAGCCGCGCAGATGGGCGAGACGCCGGTGCTGCTCGCCTCCCCCGGCATCCGTCCGTTCGTGCGCTCGCTGATCGAACGCTTCCGCCCGTCGACCGTGGTGATGGGCCAAAGCGAAGTGCACGCGAAAGTGCGCCTGAAAGCGATGGGGCAGGTCTAGGCGCTGCTTGCAAGTTGGAGCGCCGCACCCGCGCCACGCACTGCTTGATCCCCGCTCTCCGCCCCGCCTTCGCGCGGCATGCCACAGGGAAGCGTCGGCGCCACGCTTCCCTGACGCATCCCCGGCGAAAGCCGGGGTGCGATCAGGAATCCAGGAGTTGTTGAGCGGTGGCGCGTGCGGCTCTGGGTCCCCGCTCTTCGCCCCGCCTTCGCGGGGCATGCGGCGGAACGAAACGCACCGTGGAAACGGTCCGCATCTATCCAACGGAAATCCCGCGCAACGCTCTGAAACTCCGGCATCGCGCGGAAATCAATCCAACCGGGTTGACGCCCGGCGTAGCCTCGCGCGCATGAACACCGCCCTCGCCGCCTCCGACCTCTGGACCCTCGCCCGCCGCATGCTGGTGGACATCTTCCAGAACGCCGGCGTCACCGTCTTCTCCCGCTTGGCGCTTGCGCGCCCGTGCGTGCGCCGGCGCGTGCGCGCATGGCTTGCGCCGCTCGAGGCCATGGTGCGCAAGCTGCTCATCGTCGAAGCCGCCGCGCTCAAGCCGCCGCCGCCGCGCGCCGCCAAGTCCAAGACGCCCGCCGCGCGCAAGCCGGCGGCAAAACGCCCGCCGTCGTTCAACCTCATTCCAGAGCTGGCGCGCGAACCTCAATGCCGCGCGCGCGTGCGCCAAATTGGGCCCCCTCTTCTGGTGCGCGAGATCTGGCGCGAGCAGCGGCGGCGCGCGCTGATTGCGCAGCTGGCCAAGGCGCCGCGCCCGGCGCCATTCACGCGCCTCATCAATCGCGTCTGCGCCGTCGCACGCGTGGTGGGCAACCCGCTGCCGCACGCGCGCCGCCTGGCGCGTCTCTTGAACCGCATCTCTCGCGCGCGCATCGTCTGGGACTGCATCCTTCACGCGCCGCTGCGCAGTCCGCCCGAGGGCTTTCGCGATCTCTACTACGACGAAGCCAGCAAACGCGCGCGTACGGTCGACCGCGATCTTCTCGTGCCGCGACGACGATGAGAATTTTGTCATTTAGGCTTTGTTAACCGAAACGGACGGTTTTACTAACCGCTCCGCAACACACTGCGCGCATATCAGGATCATGTCAGGCGCCAACGCCGCTACATCCGACCAGGCGATGCCACGCACGCGCGCGGCGCCGATTTTTGCGGTCGCATCCGGCAAAGGCGGCGTCGGCAAGACCTGGCTCTCGACCATGCTGTCGATCGCGTTTGGCCGCGCCGGACAGCGCGCGCTGCTGGTCGATTGCGATCTTGGACTCGCCAACATCGACGTGCAGCTGGGGGTGCGGCCGCAAGCCGACCTCGCGTCCGTCATCCGCGGCTTTCACGAACTCAACGCGGCGGTCACGCCGGTGCTCGGCGGCCCGGGCCGCCAGGGCGGCTTCGACCTCATCGCCGGCCGCTCCGGCACCGGCGAACTGGGCGCAACCAAACTCGAAGAGATCGCCCGCATCGCCAACGGTCTCAAGCTGCACAACATCGCCGCGCACTACGACCGCATCATCCTCGACCTCGCCGCCGGCATCGATCCGGGCGTGCTGCGTTTCGTCCGCGCCGCCGACCGGCTCATTCTCGTCACCAACGAAGAACCCACAGCGCTTACCGATGCGTATGCGTTGGTAAAACTGCTGCGTCTGCAGGGCTCGCAGATCGTGCCGTGGGTGGTGGTGAACATGGCCGAGAACCGCACCAAAGGGCGCAAGGTGTTCGACCAGTTCTCGCTGGCGTGCAACGAGTACCTGGGCTTCAAGCCGCGCTTTGCCGGCGTTGTCTGCCGCGACCCGCGCGTGCCGGATTCGATCCGCGCGCAGACGCCGCTGCCGATCCGGCATCCGCAAAGCCAAGCCTACGAAGACATCATCCGCATCGTCGAAACGCTCAACGCGAATTAGGCCGCGCCGCGCGCAAGGTTGCGAACTCGTCCAATTCCGCCGCTTCGCGCTTGTCCGCCGCCGCTTTCGTGCGCGCTTCTTCGAGTTCGATCAGCCGTTCGAACTTGCGCACCTCGACATGCGCCTCGGTGATCAGCGCGCGGATGCGCTCGATCTCGGCCAGCACGATCTCGCGCTCCGCCTCCAACGCGCGGGTGTTGGCGACCGCGACCATGGCGAAGCCGCCATAGGCGCGCGCCGCCTCGTAGTCGCGCCGCGCCGCCTGCTGCTCGCTGCGGATGGTCTGCTGGAAGCCTAGAATGCGCTCTTCGATCAATGCCTGGCGCGTCAGTTGCTCGCCCAACGCACGGCGCAATGTTTCCAGATCGCGCTCGGCGATCTTCAGCAGCGTGCGGAAGGCTTTCATGGTGAAACCTCCCCCCT
>JBFXCP010000014.1:51079-67996 GCA_050182055.1 Hyphomonadaceae bacterium | reverse complement strand
ATCACGCCAAAGCCCTCGCCAACATCGCAAAGCCATCGGCGAAACTCGTCTGTTCGTCGCGCTCTTGCGCCAGCACCGCTTCCAGCGCCGGGCGCACGCGCACCGCTTCGTCCACCTCCGGGTCGGCGCCGGGCTTGTAGGCGCCGATGCGGATCAGCTCTTCCATTTCGCCATAGAGGCTGAGCGCCGCACGCGCGCGCGCCACCAGCTTCATCTCCTCTTCCGTGTGGCACATCGGCATGAGGCGCGAGATCGACTTCAGGATGTTGATCGCCGGATAGCGGCCGCGCTCGGCGATGGCGCGCTCCATGACGATGTGGCCGTCGAGAATGCCGCGCACGGCGTCGGCGATCGGCTCGTTGTGGTCGTCGCCATCGACCAGCACGGTGAAGAGCGCGGTGATCGAGCCATGCTCGCCCTCGCGGCCGGGGCCGGCGCGTTCGAGCAGCTTCGGCAACTCGGCGAAGACGGAGGGCGTGTAGCCCTTGGTGGTCGGCGGCTCGCCGACGCTCAAGCCGATCTCGCGCTGCGCCATGGCGAAGCGCGTGACTGAATCTACGAGCAGCAGCACGTCCAAGCCCTCGTCGCGGAAGTGCTCGGCCACCGCGCAAGCCATGTGCGGCGCAAGCCGGCGGCGCGCCGCGCTCTCGTCCGACGTCGCCACCACGACGACGGAGCGGCGCCGCCCCGCTTCGCCCAAAGTGTCCTCGATGAATTCCTTCACCTCGCGGCCGCGCTCGCCGACCAGGCCGATGACAATGACGTCGGCGTTGGCGCCACGCGCCAGCATCGACATCAGCACCGACTTGCCGACGCCGGAACCTGCAAACACGCCCATGCGCTGGCCACGGCAGATCGCCGAGAACATGTTGATGGCGCGCACGCCCAGATCGAGCCGCCCGCCGACGCGCGCGCGCGCGTGCGCCGAGGGCGGCGCGGCGCGCACCTGGTGGGGGGTCATCCCCTGCGGCAGCGGCCCTTGCCCGTCCACGGGAACGCCGAAGCAATCGATCACGCGCCCAAGCCAGGCCTGCGAAGGCCGCACCAGCGGCGCGCCGCCTTCGAGCGCCACGCGCGCGCCGGGGCGGATCGCCTCGATCGGATCGTATGGCGCCAGCAAGGCGCGATCACCGCGGAACCCGACGATCTCGCCGCGCGCCAGCGTCGCGCCGTGGATGGTCGCGCGCGCGCCGAGCGCCAACGCTTCGACAGGTCCGCTCGCTTCGATCAACGCGCCGGACAAACCGGTCACGCGTCCCTCAAAACGGCGCGGATCGAGCGCCTCGATCTCGGCGGCGAGTTTGCGAAGATGTGATGGCATCGCTGCTCACATCAAATGCAGCGGTATGCTTAACGGACATTTACAGATGCAGCGCCGCTGATTCCGAATGCGGAATCAAATCAACCGCTAGAGCGTGTGAAATAGTGTATCGCTACGCCTTGCGCAGATTCACGAAGCGACTCATGAAGATTCTCGCGCGAGGGGTCGCGCGTTGGCACCATATTAACCTCTCGAACTCATTACTGAGTCGTACAGGTTAACCCACCAGGGGCGACGTAATGCGAGTCTTGTTGATCGAGGACGATAGCGCGACGGCGCAGGGCATCGAACTGATGCTCAAGTCTGAGGGGTTCAATATCTACTCGACCGATCTGGGCGAGGAAGGCATCGACCTCGGCAAGCTCTATGATTATGACATTATCGTATTGGACCTCACGCTGCCGGACATGAACGGCTTCGACGTGCTGAAGCAGCTGCGCGTCGCGCGGGTCAATACACCGATTCTGATCCTCTCCGGCACCGCCGACATCGACACCAAGGTTCGCGGTCTCGGTTACGGCGCCGACGACTACATGACCAAGCCCTTCAACAAGGACGAGCTGATCGCGCGGATCAACGCGATCGTCCGCCGCTCCAAGGGCCACGCTCATTCCGTTATCAAAACGGGCGACGTCGTGGTGAACCTCGACGCGAAGACGGTGGAAGTCACCGGCCAGCGCGTGCACCTGACGGGCAAGGAATATCAGATGCTGGAGCTGCTCTCGCTCCGCAAAGGCACCACGCTCACCAAAGAGATGTTCCTGAACCACCTCTATGGCGGCATGGACGAGCCGGAACTGAAGATCATCGACGTCTTCATCTGCAAGCTGCGCAAGAAGCTGGCGGCGGCGACGGGCGGCGAGCACTACATCGAAACGGTGTGGGGCCGCGGCTACGTGCTGCGCGATCCGCAGGAGCAAGGCGCGGCGGCGACCCCGACCACGGGCGTCGCAGCGCCCTGAGCCAGGCCACATTTCTCTGCTAAGGCGCACCGCATGGCGCGGCGCGCAAATCGCATGACCCCGCGCCTGCGTCTTCGGGGGATGCGCTAACCATGTTCGATCGCCGCAGCCTGCTTGTCGCCGGCGCCGCCGCTCTTGGCGGTTGCGCCAACGCGCCGGCGCACGCGGCCGATCCGCAGGCGGACGCGGACTTGCGCACGCTGGTCGAGCGGCTCGCCGAGCGATCGCGGCCGACGCGCGCATTTCTGCTGCGGCGCTTCGATGCGGCGCGCCTGACGCCGCAAGGGCGCATTCTCTATGCGGGCGTAATCGACGGCGCCGAAGCCGACGCAGCGCTCGCGCGCCGGCGCTGGGGCGCCAACGGGGTCCCCTACGCCGTCTCCCACCGTTACGGCGCCTACCGGCGCGCCGCGGAATTGCGCGCAGAAGATTCCATCCGCGTCTCGGTCCACGAGGTGAACCAGGACACCAACCAGCTCGCCGGCGATGCGGCGCGCGGCGTCATCCCGCCGGACGTCCTGATCGACGCGACCATTCCGGCGCTCGAAACGGCGGCGCAACGCGTGCGCGGCGCCGGCGGCGAAGACGCCGCGTTCCTGGCGGACGCGCTCACGGACCAGGCCGAGGCGTTGCGCACGCTGCGGCCGCGTGCCGGGCCCGAGCCGGGCGTGTGGCGCCTGCCGGACGGCGAAGACTTCTACGCGCAGACGCTGCAGTTTCAGCTGGGCGCCCGAACCGACGCGCGCGAGGCGCATGCGCGCGCGCTCGAACGCTGCCGCGAAATGCATGCGGAGGCGGACGCCCTGCTCCGTGGCGAGGGCCTGACCCGCGGCGATGTCGGCGAACGCCTCCGCGCGCTCGCCGCCGATCCCCGCCACCTCTACAGCGACGACGACGCCGGCCGCGACCGCGCCGTGGCCGATATGAACGCATCGCTCGAACGCATCCGAGCACTTATCGGCGCAGCGATCCCCGGCGCCGAGGCCGCACCCGCGCGCGTCGCGCGCCTCGCCGTCGAGATGAACGGCGCGCAGGGCCGCCGCGCTGGCTCCCGGTACGAAGTCGATCTCGGCAACATCCGCCAGCGTCCGGCCTGGACCCTGCCGAGCGTCGTCCATCACGAACTCGTCCCCGGCCACATCCTGCAAGCGCAGTACGAACGCCAAGCCAATGCGCCCGCGCTGCAGGTCCGCTACGCAGGCGGTTATTCCGAAGGCTGGGCGACCTACGCCGAACAGCTCGCCGCCGAGCTCGGCGCGTTCGACGGCGATCCCCGCGCGCGCCTCGGTTATCTGCAATGGATGCTCTTCCGCCTCGCGCGTGTGGCCGCCGACACCGGCATCCACGTCATGCGCTGGAGCCGCGCCCAAGCCGAAGCGCAGATGCGCGCGCTGCAAGGCGACAGCATCGCCTTCGTCTCGATCGCCGACGATGTGGTGCGCATCTGCGCCCAGCCCGGTCTCGCCGCAGCGCAAGGTCTCGCCGCCATGCAGCTGGCCGAGCTGCGCGATGCGACGCGGCGCAGCGCGCGTGGCGCCTACAACGACGGCGTGTTTCACCTCGCCATGTTGCGCCACGGCCCCCTCGCCCCGGCGGGTCTCGCACAGGCGGCGCGCGCCGCGTTCGATCTACCGTAAAAAGAAAGGGCGCCGGCGTTGCGGGCCGGACCAGCGGACCGGTGAGGATTACCGCGCCGGCGTTGTTCACATAGTCGATTTTCAGTTCCGAAATGATCGGCTTTCCGACGCCTGTGGCGCACAGCCCACGTTGGGTGCGGTCACAGGGCCTCGTGCGTGACCCGCCCGGCGCTCACGGTGAGAACCGCCCTAGAATCCGGGATTTGGCGGGCCTGGATGGTCATCAGATCATCGCTGAAGACGCTCAAGTCGGCGCGGTGGCCTGGCGCGATCAGCCCTGCGGCGCCCTCGTGGAAGGCCGCATAGGCCGCCGTCGTGGTGAACATCCGGAGCGCCGCCGCGCGCGGGACAGCCTCCGACAAGCGCCAATCCGGCCCGGCGAAACCGTTGAGGTCGTGGCGATAGACCGCGGCGTAGAACTCGATCCGCGGATCGCCCCGCTCCACCGGCGCATCGCTGCCGCCGCAGACATGAGCGCCCGCATCGAGCAAGGAGCGCCATGCGTAGGCGCCGTCGAGACGCTCGGGCCCAAGCCGCGCAGGCGCGAAGTGCAAATCGCTGATGGCGTGCGACGGCTGCATCGAAGCGATGACGCCCATCGCCGCAAAGCGCGGAATGTCAGCCCGCGAAATCACCTGCGCATGTTCGATCCGCCAACGCGCGCCGCGCAGCCCAGCGGGGTTGTCGGCGAACACCTCCGCGTACAGGTCGAGCACAAGCCGATTGCCGCGATCGCCGATTGCGTGCGTCGCCACCTGCACGCCGTGCTCGCGCGCGTGCAACAGCATGCCGCGCAAGTCCTCAAGCGGCGTCACCAGCAAGCCATCGCCCGGCGCGTCGCTGTAGGGCGCGAGCAAAGCCGCGCCGCGCGAGCCAAGCGCGCCATCCATGTAGAGCTTGTAACCGCGCAGCCGCACGTGCGCCGACTCGAACCCACCGCCGCGCGCGTGCAGCGCGGTCCATGCGCGCTCCGCATCCGTGTAGCGTTCGGGCGGCGCGAGGTAGAGTTCGGCGTTGAGCGGCATCTCGCCGGCGCGATCGAGTTCGAGGTAGTCGAGGTGCTCGCCCGCCGCGGTGCTCATATTGTGTACGCCGGTCCAGCCGCGGGCTGCGTAGATGCGTCCGGCTTGGCGCAAGGCTTCACGCCGCTGCGCATCGGTTGGTGCGGGAAAGCGCGCTTGCACAAGAGAGGCCGCGTTGTCGATCAGCATGCCCGTCGGCGCGCCGGAGGCGTCGCGCTCGATGCGTCCGCCTTCGGGATCGCGCGTGTTGGCGTCGATGCCGGCTAGGCGCAGAGCGGCGGAGTTAATGACAGCGGCATGGCCGTCGATCCGCTCCAGAAACACCGGCCGGTCGCTGACAACGGCGTCGAGATCGGCAAGCGTCGGAAAGCGACGCTCGGGCCAATGTGTCTCAATCCAACCGCGCCCGATGATAGGTCCGCTCGGATGGGCGCGGGCGTACTCGCGCAAGCGTTGCTGCAGCGAGAGAATGGAGTCGACGCCGACGAGATCGAGCACCATCGACGCGTAGCCCACATACGTCAGATGCACGTGGCAATCGTTGAAACCGGGAAACGCCGTCGCGCCGCGCAGATCGATCACCCGCGCCCCACGTGAGCCGGCGCGCGCATCGGCGAGCGTGCCCGCGAACACGAAATGGCCGTTGCGGATGCGCACGGCTTCGACCCGCGGGTTCCGATCGTCGCCGGTGTAGATCGCCCCGCCGTGGATCAGCAGATCGTCTGCACCTTCGCCGGGCGACGCGCACGCCGCCGCCAGCGCCACGAGCGATCCCTGCGCCATAGCGCGCCGGCTGAACAAACGTCCCATCGGTCCCTCCCCTCAGGCAGGATCGATTAGCACGTTCGCTACGGCGTCACGACCTCGATCTCCATGCCAAGGCTCTCAAGTTGCGGCCGCACGACCGATGCGTCGCCGACGACGACCCAGACGAAGCGTGACGGATCGATCATGGCGCGCGCCGCCGCATCCATGTCGGCTGCGCTCATGCCGCGATAGCGCGAGGCGACCCGCTCCCAATAATCATCGGGGCGGTTGTAAAGCGCGTTGCCGCGCAACGCGCCGAGGATGCTGGCCGCGGTTTCGAAGGCGCCCGGCAGTTGGCGGATATTGCCGTTGATGGTGCGGACGTGCTCAGCAGCGGTGACGCCGTTGGTTGTGTTGAAGGCGTTGATCTGCTCGATCAGGACGCGGATCGAATCGCCGGTGCGGTCGGCCTGCACCGGCGCATTGATAATGTACGGCGTCTGGTGCTCGCGCAGCGATACCTGACCGGACAGGCCGTAGGACCAGCCGCGGCGCTCACGGATCTCCGTGTTGATGCGCGACAGGAAATTGTTGCCGAGGATTTCGTTGGCGGCGTTGAGCGTCAGCACGTCGTCGCGCGCCCCGCTGATCGGCAGCACCGCGCCGGCATAGATCACCGATTGCGGCGACTGCGGACGATCCACCAGCACAATGCGTGGTCGCGGACTTGGGATGGTGAGCGAGAAGTCCTTGACGCCGGGCGCCACGCCGGGCGCGCCGCGCCACGCGCCGAAGCGTGCTTCAAGCAACGGCCGAAGCTGGCGCAATGGCCGGTCGGACACCACGAACATGCGCGCCGTTTCGGGTCGAATCCAACGCTGGTGGAACGCAATCAGCGCGGCCCGATCGACGCCCTGCAGGGACGTCTCGCTGCCGAGGCCCGAGGCGGGGCGCCCGTAGGGATGGTTCTCGCCGAAGACCAGGCGCGGGAAGACGCGGCCCGCGAGCCCGTTCGGCTGCGTTGCTTCTGCGGCGATTGCGGCGAGCTGCTGATTGCGGAGACGCGTCACCTCCCCTGTCTCGAAGTCGGGGCGCATGACGATGTCGGCATAAAGATCGAGCGACAGTTCGAGGTTCGCGGTGAGCGCGGTGAGCGTCACGGTCGAACGATCGAGTGAGCCGAAGGCGGCGATCGACGCGCCGAGGCGTTCTTCCTGCTCGGCGATTTGCATGGCGTCCATGCCGTCTGCGCCGGCGGTCATGAGCGAGAGCATCAGGCGCTGCGTGCCGAAGCCATTGGCGGGATCGGCGGCAACGCCCGCGTCGAAATCCAACGCCACCAATGTGGCGGGGATGGCCGTGCGGCGCGCGTAGACCACTTCGATGCCGTTCGAGAGGCGCACGCGCTCGACGGTCGGAAAATCCAGATCGGCGATCTCGCCCACCTCCGGCATCGGCTCGCGCGGCTGCGCCGAGGCGGGCGTCGTGTCAGCTGGCGGGCGGGCCGTGGCCTGCGCCTCTTGGTAGGGTTCGCGCACGCCCGGATCGACGCGCAGGGAGTACACCGGACGCGTGAGCCAACGGCCCATCACATCGCGCACCGCCGCCGGCGTGACCGCGCCGTACTCAAGCAAGTTGCGCCGGAAGAAGCGCGGATCGCCCGCGAGCACGGCGCCGTTAGCAAGCGCCACGGTCTGCCCGCTGAAGCCGCCGACTTGTTCGATCGCGAACAGCCCGCTCGACACGACGCCCGTCGCGACGCGTTGGATTTCGTCCTCGGTCGGACCGGTGCGGATGAAGTCCGCCACGATCGCGTCGAGCCGGTCGGAAACGGCCTGTGCATCGACGCCTGGCTTCACGTCCACGGTAACAAAGAAGATCGAGACGCGTTGGAATGACAGCAAGCTCGACGACACAGAGACCGCCGTCTGCTCATCGCGCACCAAGATGCGGTCGAGGCGCGAACTGGAGAGCCCGCCCAGCACTTGCGCGGCCACATTGAGCTCGACGTTGTCCTCGTGCGCCAACCCCGGCACGACCCAGGTGCGATAGAGCCGCGTGTTCGACACTCGATCTTGCATCACATCCGAGATGGGCCCCGCCAACGTGGGCACGTCGGCCGCTGCGGGAATGTTGTCGGGACCGCGCGGAATCTGGCCGAAGAAGCGCTGCACGAGAGGACGCGCTTCGGCGGCGTTGATGTCGCCCGCGAGCACCAATACCGCATTGTTCGGCCCGTAATTGTCACGGAACCACTGGCGCACGTCCTCCAGCGACGCGCTGTCGAGGTCGGCCATCGAGCCGATCGTGGAGTGGCGGTAGGGGTGTCCTTCCGGGAAAAGCCGTTCGAGAATGCGGTAGAACGTCATGCCGTAAGGCTGGTTGTCGCCCTGGCGCTTCTCGTTCTGCACGATGCCGCGCTGCGCATCGAGGCTAGTCTGCGTCAGCGCGCCAAGCAGATAGCCCATGCGCTCGCTTTCAAGATAGAGCGCGCGCTCCAGCGCTGGCGTCGGCACGGTTTGGAAGTAATTGGTGCGATCGAACCAGGTGGTGCCGTTCCAATTGGTTGCGCCCATTTCGCGCAGCGGCTCAATCAAGTTCGGCACGTGCTCAGTGCCGTTGAACAGCATGATGTGTTCGAAGAGGTGCGCGAACCCGGTTTGGCCCGGCGGTTCGTCCTTGGAGCCGACATTGTACCAGGCGGCGATGGCGACGATCGGCGCCTTGCGGTCCTCGTGCACCAACACGGTCAACCCGTTGTCGAGCGTGAAGCTCTCGAACGGGACGTCGACGCCGGCCATCAGCTCCTCGACCGTCGCCGGCTGACGATCCGCCGTCCGATCGGCCCCCGCCGACGCACACGACGTCAACGCCAAAGCGGCCGCCGCCGCGCAGATCGCACGAAGCATCATGTTCCCCACCTTTTGATCCGCATCGTGCGGTTGGCCGCTGCCGCCTGCATTGGCGTTGCGACGAACGGCTAGGTTCCGGCGACCTATTTTCCGGCCCGGGCCCAGAGCGGCAAGCTCAAAGTGCCAACCGGCAAACAGACAGCGCTACGCCACCCGCGTCGCAGCCTGTAGCGAAGGGATATGATCGACGCCATGTCCGACTCCAGCGCCGCGAGCGCGAACACTATCGTGGTCACCCGCCAGGGCGCCGTCCAGGGCGCGGCCGTGGATGGCGCTGTCCGGTTCTACGACATCCCCTATGCAGCGCCGCCAGTCGGCGCGCTGCGCTTCGTCGCGCCGCAGCCGCATGCCCCGTGGGAGGGCGTGCGTGACGCCACCAAGCTCGGCCCCGTCGCGCCGCAGCTGATGCCGACGCCGGAAGAGTTCGAGCGCGCGATGCCCGGGCTCGACATCACACCGCTCGTCGGCACAGGCTGGAGCGGCGGCGACGATTTCCTCGCGCTCAACATCTGGACGCCCAATCCGCAAGCACAGGGTCTGGCGGTCATGGTGTTCATCCATGGCGGCTCGTTCACCGGCGGCGCGGGCAATGCGCCCGTCTATGACGGCGCGGCGTTCGCGCGGAATGGGGTGGTGCTGGTCAGCATCAACTATCGCCTAGGCGTTGAAGGCTTTCTGCCCATCCCCGGCGCGCCGACCAAGCTCGGCTTGCGCGATCAACTCGCCGCCCTCGCCTGGGTGCGCGACAACATCGCCGCGTTCGGCGGCGACCCAGGCAACGTCACCGTGTTTGGCGAGTCCGCCGGCGCCATGAGCGTGGCGAACCTCATCGCCTCCCCGCTCGCGAAGGGCCTCTTCCGCGGCGTGCGCGTGAACGCGGTTGCGCCGACCTACATTCGCACGCCGCTGGTGAAGCTCTGCGCCGGCGCCGGCGTGCCGATCGTGCCGTATGGGGCGGGAACCTCTGTTGAGGGCAACACCACGCCGGTGCGCGGCGGCGTAACGGTCGACCTCTCCGAAATGAACCGGATCGTCGCGATCAATCCCGAGGACTTCGACTGCACCGTGCAAGCCGGCGTGCGGCGCGAAGAGCTGAACGTCGCGCTGCGCGACGCCGGCCTCTTCTTTCCGATCGATCCCGGCGCCAACGCCACCATCGGCGGCATGGCCTCCACGCGCGCCTCCGGCACCAATGCGGTGCGCTACGGCACGATGCGCGAAGCGATCCTCTCGCTCCGCGTCGTCACGCCCGACGGGCGTGACATCCGCACAGCCCGCCGCGCGCGCAAGAGCGCGGCCGGCTACGACCTCACGCGGCTGCTAATCGGCGCGGAAGGCACGCTGGGAATCATCACCGAGGTCACGCTGCGCCTGCATGGCATCCCGGAGCAGATTTCCTCCGCCGTGTGCAGCTTCCAGACGCTGGCGGGCGCGGTCGACACGGTGGTGCAGGCAATCCAGCTCGGCGTTCCGCTGGCGCGCGTGGAAATCCTGGACGACGTGCAGATGCGCGCGGTCAACCGGCATTCCGGCCTCGACTACCCTGAGCTCACCACGCTCTTCTTCGAGTTCCACGGCAGCGAGCACGCCGTGAGTGACCAGATCGCGACCGTTGGCGATCTCGCGCGCGACAATGGCGGCGGCGAGTTCCGCTGGTCGAACTTGCCCGGAGAGCGCGCCAAGCTGTGGAAGGCGCGCCACCAGGCGTTCTACGCGGCGACAGCCATGCGCAAAGGCGCGATCGGCTGGCCAACCGACGTGTGCGTGCCAATCGGCCGGCTGGCTGAGTGCATCGATGCGACCAAGGCGGATTTGGAGAAGGCCTCCTTCCCCGCGCCGATCCTGGGCCATGTCGGCGACGGCAACTTTCACGTCATCTTCGTCATCGATCCCAACAACCCCGCCGAGCATGCGGAAGCCGAAGCGCTGAACGAGCGGTTCGTGCAGCGCGCGCTCGACATGGACGGCACCTGTACCGGCGAGCACGGCATCGGGCTCGGCAAACAGGCGTGGCTGGTGCGCGACCGCGGCGAGTACGCGCTCGCGTTCCAGCATCTGATCTATCCGATGATCGACGACCGCACCTGCATCGCAGCGGCGCCCAATCCAGTGGCGGGCGAATTCATCTGGACCGCGCACAACAACCGCTTCGGCTGGACCTCGCTGCTCGGCCAACCGCCGGGCGGTCCGGATGTCAGCCCCTACGCCGCCGCCGCCCGCGCGAACGATCTCTCCGGCCTGCCGCCCGCCTTCATCGCCTGCCCTACGCTCGACCTCTTCATCGACGAAGACATCGCCTATGCCGCCCGACTCGCCCGCGCCGGCGTGCCGGTCGAACTCCATGTTTATCCGGGCGGATTTCACGGCTTCGACATTTTCGGCGGCGACGCGCCGATCTCCGTCTGCGAGACCATCCGCATGCTCGACGCCGGCGCGCTGACGCCGATGGGCGCCAACGGCGCGCTCTCCATGGACGACACGCGGCGGGTCATCGCCGCGCGCCGCTTGATCGACGAACGCTGGGGTCAAAAGCTCACGCTCGACGGCATCGCTCGCGCCTGCGGCCTCAATCGCGCCAAACTCACCCGCGGCTTCCGCGATCTGTTTGGCTGCACCGTCGCCGAGGCGCTCGCCGAGCGGCGCCTCCACCAGGCGCGCCACATGCTGCTCACCACCGATCTGCCGGTTTCCTCGATCGGCTACGAGAACGGCTATCTGAACAACGCCAGCTTTGCGCGCGCCTTCGGGAGACGCTTTGGCGTTTCCCCATCCGACTTGCGCGCCTGCGCCGCGGCCTGAACCAGGAACCCGGCATGTCAACCATCGTTCCGCTGCCGCGCACGTCCGGCGAGGCGTCGCTCGCCCAAACGGCGATCGAAGCCGTCACGCACTACATCCGCGAGCACAAGTTGCGCGTGGGCGACACGTTGCCGGGCGAGGCGCACTTCGCCGCCACGCTGGGCGTCAGCCGTGCAGTCATGCGCGAAGCGTTCGGCGCGCTCGCAGCGCTGCGGCTGCTCGATGTCGGCAACGGGCGCAAGCCGCGTGTCGGCGCCATCGACGGCTCCGTGATCGCCGCCTCACTCAGCCACGCAGTGACGACCGCGCAAGTCACCGTGCCGGAGGTGTGGGACGTGCGCCGCACCATCGAACAACGCACCGCCGCACTCGCCGCAGAAGCGCGCACCGATGCGGAAGCCGCCGAAATCGTCGCGCTGGCGGAGGCCATGGCCAAGGATAGCGACGACCTCGAGGCGCGCACCGCGCACGACATCGCCTTCCACAACGCCATCGCGCGGGCGAGCCACAACATTCTGTTCGTGCAGATCGTGGCCTCGTTCGGGCCGCTTATGGAAGTCGCCGTCCCGACCGCCTGGCGCACGCGAACCACCGCAAAACAGCGCAAAGTGATGATCGAGCGCCATCGCGCGGTTGCGCGCGCGATCCAGGCGCGCGACCCCAGCGCCGCGGCGGCGGCCATGGCCGCGCACTTCGACGACTCGGTTGGCGATCTGCTCAAAGCACAAGCGCAGCAATAACCTCTGGCGCGCCGCCGCAAGGGGCTGAAACAGGGTCGGCGCTGCGCTACTATCCCGGCGCAATGCTGAAGATGGAGTCCTATCTCGGCTGGAAAGTCGACTTCAGGTCGCCCCGCGGCGCGCCGTCGCTGCTGGCGCCAGACTCGATGCACTGGCGGGTGTTCAAGAACCCGATTGCGCTCGGCGTCGGCGGCGTCGCGGCCGTGCTGCTGGAATTCGCCGATCCGCGCATCCGCAGCGGTGTCTGGGAGCACTCTACGTACAAAAGCGATCCGATCGGCCGCTCCATGCGCACCGGCATGGCGGCGATGGTGGGCGTCTATGGATCCGAAGCAGCGGCGCAGCGCATCGCCCAGGCCGTCACCAACATGCACGCGCGCGTCGCCGGCGAGACGCCGGGCGGCGCGCCCTATCGCGCGCTCGATCCAGATTTGCTGGATTGGGTGGCCGCCACGGCGACGTTCGGCTTTCTCCATGCCTACGATCGCTTCGCATCTCGGCTCACGGGGGACGAGAAACGGCGCTTCTACGCGGAGGCAGCGTCCGGCGCGCAGCTCTATGGCGCGCGCACATCGCCGCGATCGGACGAAGACTTCATGGCGATGCTGCACGCGCTGCTGCCAGGCTTTGAGCCGCACCCGATTGTCGGCGAATTCCTCGACATCTTCGCCTCGAGCCCCGGGCCGCTTGGCGCGCCGAAGAGTCTGCGCCGCGCGATGGCGCGCGCCGCCGTCTCGATCCTGCCCCCTGTCGTCCGGTCGCGCCTGCAACTGGGACGCGCCTACGACCTGCACCCCGCCGCTGCGGCGCTGCTGCGCGGCATGGGGGCCATCGCCGAGCGCACGCCGATCAAAAGCGCGCCGCCAGCGCAAGCCTGCGTCCGCATCGGCCTGCCGGCGGACTTCCTCTACCGCGGCCGCGCGGCGCAGACCCGAGCGCTTGGCGCCTGGCGCGCGCGCGGCGGCGCACACTGAGCAAAGACCCGGGCCAGTTCGCCGCAGACACGACGCGGCGCGCCGCTGCGGCATACGTTTGACTCAGATCAATCGCGCGCGCGACATCGCACAAGATCTGCGCCGCGTTGTCGCTCCTGGCCTCAATTTACCTCCGCCTTACATTCGACTCACGGAGACTGCGCCGCAAGGATTGAACCGGAGACCACGATGCCTTTCGACGCCGACATCTCAGCAGAGATTTGGAACGCCAAATACCGTTTCCGCGTGGACGGCGGCGGCGATGGCGACGTCGAAGCCACTTGGGCGCGCATCGCCGCGGCGATCGCAGAGGCCGAACCGGCGCGCGCGCGTCGCCACTGGCGCACGCAGTTCGAAGCCGCACTCACGGATTTCAAGTTTCTCCCGGCGGGGCGGATCATCGCCGGGGCCGGCACCGGGCGCGCCGTGACGCTGTTCAATTGCTTCGTCATGGGCACGATCCCCGACAACCTCGACGGCATTTTCGAACACCTGCGCGAAGCCGCGCTCACCATGCAGCAAGGCGGCGGCGTCGGCATGGACTTCTCCACCATCCGCCCGGCGGGCGCGCCGGTACGCGGCGTCGGCGCGCAAGCCTCCGGGCCGCTGTCGTTCATGGACGCCTGGGACGCGATGTGCCGGACGGTGATGTCGGCCGGGCAACGCCGCGGCGCGATGATGGGCTGCCTGCGCATCGACCACCCCGACATCGAAGCCTTCATCGAAGCCAAGCGCGATCCCGCGCGGCTGCGCAACTTCAATATCTCCGTGCTGGTCACCAACGCGTTCATGGCGGCGCTGGCGGCCGACCAGGAGTGGCCGCTGCGCTTCAATGGCGAGGTCTATCGAAGCGTGCGCGCGCGCGACCTGTGGGCCAAACTGATGCGCGCCACCTACGACTACGCCGAACCTGGCGTGATCTTCATCGACCGGGTCAACGCCGAAAACAACCTCGCCTATTGCGAGACCATCGCCGCCACCAATCCGTGCGGCGAACAGCCGTTGCCGCCCTACGGCGCGTGTCTCTTAGGCTCGCTCAACCTCTCGCGCCTCGTGCGCAGGCCGTTCGAGGCCGACGCCGCGATCGATGAGACAGAGCTGGAACAATTGACCGCAACCGCCGTCCGCTTCCTCGACAATGTGATCGACGTCTCCCGCTATCCGCTGCGCGAGCAGGAGGAGGAAGCGAAGTCCAAGCGCCGCATCGGCCTGGGCGTCACCGGTCTCGCCGACGCGCTCATCTTCTGCAACGCGCGCTACGGCGCGCCGGACGGCGTCGCCCTCACGGAGCGCTGGCTGGAGCAAATCCGCCGCGCCGCCTATCGCGCCTCCGCGCAGCTCGCGGCCGAGAAGGGCGCCTTCCCGGCTTACGACCGCGCAATTCTCGACCGGCCCACGCTGCGCGCGCTCGACAGCGAGACGCGCGATCTGATCGCCGCGCACGGCCTGCGCAATGGCTGCCTCACCACCATCGCGCCGACCGGCACCATTTCGCTGCTCGCGGGCAACACTTCGTCGGGCATCGAGCCAGTGTTTGCGTTCTCCTATCGCCGCCGTGTCCGGCAAGCGGACAATGCAACCGTTGAAGAGCAGGTGCAGGACTACGCGCTGACGATGTGGCGCCGGCTGCGCGGCGATGCAGCGCCGCCAGAGCACACCTTCGTCAGCGCCCAGACGCTGGCGCCGACGGATCACCTTGCGATGCAGGCCGCCGCGCAGCGATTCATCGACAGTTCGATCTCCAAGACCGTCAACTGTCCGGAAGACATTCCGTTCGAGCACTTCTCCGACGTGTACGCCCGCGCCTTCGACCTGGGCTGTAAGGGCTGCACCACCTATCGCCCCAACGCCGTCACCGGCTCTGTGCTCTCGATCGAAAAGGCGCCGGCGCCTGCAGCGCCGGCGCCGGCCAGTGCGGCGCTTGCGGCCCGCCCGGAAACGCTGGTCGGCTCGACCTACAAGATCAAGTGGCCGGAAAGCGAGCACGCGCTCTATGTCACCATCAACGATCTCGAGGAGAACGGCGTCCGCCGCCCGTTCGAGATTTTCATCAACTCGAAAAACATGGAGCATTACGCCTGGACGCTGGCGCTGACGCGGATGATTTCGGCCGTATTCCGGCGCGGCGGCGATGTGTCGTTCGTGGCGGAGGAACTGAAAGCCGTGTTCGATCCGCGCGGCGGCTCCTGGCTCAACGGGCGCTACGTGCCCTCCCTGCTGGCCGCCATCGGCGACGTGATCCAGCGCCACCTCGACGGCGACCTCGTCGCCGCGCCGGCGGCGGCGGCGCGCCACGAGGAACGCAGCCACGCCCGCTTCTGTCCGAAGTGCAGCGCCGCTGCCCTGGTCCGCGCCGAAGGCTGCGACAAGTGCCTGGAGTGCGGCTACTCGAAGTGTTCTTGAAGTGTCTTCTAGACGGCAGCCAAGCCGCGGCGCGCCATGGCGCCCCAGTGCGTGTCCTTGCGCAGCCACTGCAGCAGACCGAGGAAACGCCACAGGCCGACGAGCTGACGATAGCCGAAGTTCTCGAGCATTGCGGCGGCGCCGAGCAATGCGACTTCGCTTGCGCGGCGCGCCCTGCTTAGTGCCAACGGCTGCAAGGAAATGGCGACAATGCTGATGGCGAACCCGAAGACTGCGGCGGCGGCGAATAGCGCGCCGAGGAATCCGGCCGAAAGCTGGCTCGACGCCCAAAGCGCGGCAAGCAGCAGCCAGCCGGCGCACTCTGCAATCGGCCCCAGCAGATCGACCAGCAGCAGGCGGCCCATCGCCAGACGTCCGACCCGGCCGTAGCGCGGCGCAAACAGCATCGCCCGGTGCTGCGCCAACGTCTCCAACGCGCCGCGTTGCCAGCGCATGCGCTGGCGCGCCAGCATGCGCATGGTCTCCGGGGCTTCAGTCCAGCAGACCGGATCCGGCACGAACACGATCCGATGCCCCGAGCCGCTCTCGATCGATCGGCGATGCAGACGCACGACAAGTTCAATGTCCTCGCCGACGGTGTTGCACTGGTATCCGCCGGCGGCAATGGCGACGTCGCGGCGAAAGAGCCCGAACGCACCTGAGATGATCGCCAATGCATCGATGCGGCTCCAGGCGAGTCGCGCGAGCTGGAATGCGCGCAGGTATTCTATCGTCTGCGCCAGCGCGAGTGGGTTGCGCGACAGCCCCACGTTCACGACACGCCCGCCGCCAATCGTGCATCCGTTGGCGACGCACACACTGCCGCCGCTGGCGACGACATGATGCGGATCGTCGATGAACGGCTGCACCACACGCAGCAGCGCATCGAACTCCAGCACCGAGTCTGCATCGACGCAACAGAACAGCGGATGGCGCGCCGCGTTCAGCCCGGCGTTGAGCGCGTCCGCCTTGCCGCCATTCGTCTTATCGATAACCAACAGGTTCGGATTGCGAACCGACCGGTAGGCGCCGCGGATGCTCCGGTGCGGAAGCGGCATGTCGACGTCGAGCGCGATGCGCCTGAGATCGAACGCTGCGATCAGTCGCTGCAACGTGGCGTCCGTCGAGCCGTCGCTGACGACAATCACCTTGAAGCACGGATAGCGCAGTCCCAGCAGAGACTGCACGCTCTCGACGATATTGGCTTCCTCATTGAACGCCGGGGCGATGATGCTGACCGGCGGGGCCGCGCCAGCCGAGCAGCGCCAGACCAAACTGGGCTCCGGCTCGCTTGGTTCGTTCAGCAACGCGTGCGTCGCAATGCACAGTTCAACGAGCTGCACGACAAGTTGCAGCATGACAATCGCCGCACACGCCAGCGCGCCGCCTTCGAGGAGGAC
>JBFXCP010000014.1:0-50979 GCA_050182055.1 Hyphomonadaceae bacterium | reverse complement strand
AACTGGGCTCCGGCTCGCTTGGTTCGTTCAGCAACGCGTGCGTCGCAATGCACAGTTCAACGAGCTGCACGACAAGTTGCAGCATGACAATCGCCGCACACGCCAGCGCGCCGCCTTCGAGGAGGACTGAAAGATTCATGTGGCGGCCTGACCTAGTCGCGTCAGCGCTTCACGCGCGCGCAGCCGTACCCACCAATTCGGATCGTCGGCAAGATTCACAAGCGGCGTGACGGCTTCCGCGATGCGGAGCCGGCCCGCCGCCGCCGCGGCCCGCACGCGCACAAACCAGGTCTCGTCCGCGAGCGACGCGGCGGCCAGTCTATGCAGCAAGGCAATCGCCAGCGGCGGCGCGAGCGACACCCGGTTCAACCAGTCGGCCGCCTCCGCCGGGCGCCGCCGGGCCATGCTTTCGAGCAGCCGCGCCGCATACGGAAGATGCGCGCGCTTCAAGGCTAGCGTGAGCGCGTGCTCGAACGTAGGCGGATGTCCGGTCTCAACCGACGCCGTCAACGCCGCAAAGCGCACTTTCACGCTGGGATCTGCCCAAGCGCGGCGAAGCGCATCCCGAGCTTCAACGCTACGGAAACTCGCCAGCGCCTCGGCGGCGCGCAGCCGGTCCGGCGTCGACGCCGTGCGCAGATGTCTCATCAACGCCTCGGCTGCACCCGCCAGATCGGCGTGGTTCATGGCGCGAAGCGAATCCCGGCGCCAATTCTCAGCACGTCGCGTGTATAGGCGCCACGATCTTCGCGGGCGACGTCCGCGCGCAGAACGACCGTATCGCTCGCCTCCACAAGCAGTGCGGCGTTCCAGGTCTGCACCTGCAAGACCGCGCCTTCGGAAAACTCAGGCGCGTCGGCGTAGCCAAGCCGCCCACGAACGCGCGGCCGCAGATCAAGCTCTCCCTGCACTGCATAGCCGGCGCTCGCGCGCGCATCGCCGCTGGCGATGACCCGCGCGGCGAGCGAGGCGTGAGCGTAGGCGAAACGCTGCTCGAAGCCGGCTTGCACGGTATAGACGTCATCATCGACGTAGCGCGCAGCGGCCACGTCAACGCGCCACGTCATGCCGTGCGGCGCTTCACGCGCTAGTCCCAGCCGAACCGACGCCTGGGGCCGGAAATCGGCGTCCGTTGCGCCGCCAACCGCAACGACGACAGCGCCCCAATCGGTGCGCCGCTCGCGCTGCACTTCGACGTAGAGGTCGCGCAGCCCGAAGCGCTCGCTGTCCTCTGATAGCGTCGAGAATGACAAGACTGGGCCGCACGCGGCGCATGCACTCCAGCGCCGCGACGCCGGTTGTCACTGTCATCGTGCGAAATCCGGCGACGGCAAGATGATGCTCGGCCACAGCCGCGAGCAGCGGATCGTCGTCCGCGATCAGGATTGTCGAAACCACCACACGCTCGCTTATGAGTTCTGATGGGCCCCTCTCGCGCAAACTGTTCAAGACTTGGTTTCGCAAACGTAAGCGGCGGCTTCATGCACCTCGCGGCTTCCTCGCAGCGCGCTTCACGCGGCCGCAAGGCTTGCGCGCGTACACTGCGATACCGGCGCGTTGCGCATCTCTGCGAGGAAGAGGATCGTGCACCGCATTCTGGTTGTCGACGACGACGAACTGATCAGAACCAGCGTCGCACTGGCGCTGCATGAGGCCGGCTACCGCGTCTTGGAAGCCGACGATGGCGACGACGCCCTGGGCGTCGCGCGCGCCGAGCGGCCGCATCTTGTTCTGCTCGACGCGATCATGACGCGCCTCGACGGCTTTGCGACATTGGGGGCGATGCGGCTCGATCCGCTGCTCGCGCGCACGCCCGTCATCATGCTGACGAGCCAACGCCGGCCGGAGGACGTCCAGCGGGCGCTTAGCCTATCCGTTTCGGGCTATGTCCTGAAGCCGATCGTCCTCAGCCTCCTTTTGGACCGCACCGAGCGGGCGCTGCAACGGACCCTCCGCTACAGCGGCGTCGAGTGGGTGGATTGAACGCGCCTGCCCGCGCCGGCCCTGCTATGACATTCACAGCGATGATCGAACGCCCCCCTACCCCGCGCGACATTTGGCGCGTGCTGGCCCTGGCTGCGGCCGCGGCGGCGTGCGTCTTCCTGAGCCACGAGTTCACGCGCGAGGCAGGCCGCATCGCCTCCATCTGGCCGCTCAACGCGCTTCTCCTCGCCACCGCGATCTGCTGGCGCGGCATGGACTGGCGGGTGATCGTCGCCGCCGGCGCAGCCGCCAACCTTGCCGTCAATCTCGCGATGGGCGACCCTTTCCTGCGCAGCGCTTCGCTCACCGCGGCCAACGTGCTCGAGGTCGCGATCTGTATCCGCCTCCTGCGCATCGAACGCAGGCCGTTCAACATCACCGTGGCGCGCGATCTGATCCGCTTCATCCTTGTCGCGGGCCTCATCGCGCCTGCGATCTCCTCCGTGGCGGCGGCGACCGCGATCAGCGGCGACGCGCCTTTCGCGGATACATTCCTCCTCTGGTTTGCCGCCGACTCGCTCGGGCTCCTCATCTTCACACCGGCAGTTCTGGTCGTGGCGTCGGCCGATACGCTGCTCTGGCGCAAGGAGCGGCGGCCCGAGTTTCTGGCCGTGCTTCTGGCGCTGACGATCTGTTCGGTGCTGGTGTTCGGGCAAAGCTCCTATCCTTTGCTGTTCGTCATCCCGCCGTTGCTGACCCTGGCCACGTTCCGGCTCGGCATCGCCGGCGCCGGCGTCGGGTTGATCGTGGTGACGTTCTGCGCCATCGCCTTCGCGGTCTCCGGACAAGGGCCGACGCAACTCGCCGACACAAGCCAGATTGGGCGGGTGTTGCTCTTGCAAGCCTTCTTGGCGCTGATGTCGATCACGACGCTGCCCATCGCCGCGGCTCTGGCCGACGGCAAACGCTCGGCCCAAAAGCTCGACGCCGCGCGCAACGAGGCTGAACGCGATCGCGCCCGCGCCAGCCAAAGCGAGGCGCATTATCGAACGCTTGCCGACCATTCCACCGACATCGTCGTCCGCTTCGGTCCGGGCGGCGTCATCACCTACGTGTCGCCGGCGTGCCGCATCCTCGGCATCACGCCGGAGGAAGCCATCGGCAAGTCGACCATCGATTTCGCCGCGCCGGAAGACCGCGAACTCGCGGCGCGCCTGGTGGACGCGCTGTTCGCCGGCCCCGAACCGGACCGCGCGCTGCGGCGGGAGTTTCGTGCGCTCACCGCGGACGGCGGACACGTCTGGCTCGAGGGCAGTCCCAGCATTATCCGCGATGCGGCCGGTCGGCCGGTTGAAGTCGTGTCGACATACCGGGACGTGACCGCGCGCCGGGCGCTCGAGTCCGCACTGGAGGCCGCCCGCGACGAAGCCCGGCAAGCGGCGCAGGCCGCCGCGGCAAGCGAGCTGCGCTATCGCACCATGGCCGATATCTCGCTCGACATGATCGCCCGCACCGGCTTCGACGGCACGATCCATTTCGTCAGCCCAAGCGCGGAAACCATCATGGGCTTTGCGCCGGAGGAGCTGATCGGGACGACGACGCTCAGCCGCATGCATCCCGACGACGTCGAGGGCGTGCAGAAGTTCTTCCGCGATCTGATCGCCGAGGGACCAGCCGCGCCGCCGCGCCCGTATTCGTTCCGCGCCAAACGCAAGGACGGGCGCTACATCTGGCTCGAGGGCATTCCGCGGGTTCTGTTCGACGCCTCCGGGCGGCCGACCGAGATCCAGGACTCGGTGCGCGATGTCACCACGCGCAAGGAGATGGAGCAGGCGCTGGACGAAGCCAAGCGCGCCGCCGAAGCCGCCGCGCGCGCGAAAGCCGACTTCCTGGCCAACATGAGCCACGAAATCCGCACGCCGCTCAATAGCGTGATCGGCTACGCGCGGCTCCTGACGCAGAGCCCGGCGATCGACGGCGAGGACCGCAGATATGTCGAGCTCGTCAGCCGCGCCAGCCGCGCACTGCTGGGCATCGTCAACGACGTTCTGGATCTTTCCGCCATCGACGCGGGCGGCCTGCGGCTCGACAACCGCACTATCTCCATCGCCGCCTTGGTCGAACAGGTCGCCGACGAATTTGCGCCAATGGCCGATGCGAAGGGTGTGGCTTTTGCGATCTCGCTGCGCGGCGCACCCCTTGAGGCGCTCGTCGGCGACGACGGCCGCCTGCGCCAAGTGCTCACCAATCTCGTCGGCAACGCACTGAAGTTCACCGGCGCCGGAGAAGTGCGAATCGAGATCGACGCGCATCCCAGCGACGGCGCAGTTCAGCGTTTCGTGTGCAGCGTGCACGACACCGGGATCGGCGTTCCGGCAACGCAGATCGACGCCTTGTTCGAACGTTTCGCGCAGGCCGACACCTCCGTCTCGCGCCACTTCGGCGGCACCGGGCTCGGCCTCGCCATCAGCAAGAACCTGATCGAGCTCATGGGCGGCGCGATCGGCGCGCGCGCGCGCGACGGCGGCGGATCGACCTTCTGGTTCGAGCTCACGCTGCCCCTCGCTCCCGGCGTGGCGCACCCGCGCCACGCGGAGCATCGCAGCGACGATGCACGCGCGTTCGCGCCGCGGCGCATTCTCGTGGTGGACGATCTCGAAGAGAACCGCGAACTGCTCTGCCTGATGCTTGCGGGCCACGTCATCGATCAGGCGAGCAGCGGCGCCGAAGCGTTGGAGCTCCTCGCCGCGCACCCCTACGACCTCGTGCTGATGGACGTGCAGATGCCCGGCATGGACGGCAAGTCGGCCACGCGCATCATCCGCCAGGATCCGAACTTCGCAAGCCTGCCCATCGTCGCGGTCTCCGCGCACGCGCTGCCCGAGCGCATCGCCAGCTTCATGGCGGCGGGCATGGACGATTATCTGGCCAAGCCGATCGACCCCGTCGCGCTAGAGGCGATCCTGCTCAAATGGACCGGCCGGCCTCACGTCGTCGCGACACAGCCGACCGCCGAACTGATGACGGCCCTGCGCGAGAAGTTCGTTGACCGCTGCGCGAACGATCTGGCCGCGCTCGCGCATCTGTCGGCCCGCGCCGACGCGCGTGAGGTGCGGGCGATCGTGCACCGGCTGGCCGGCTCGGCGGCGACCTTCGGCTATCCCGATGCCGGCCGCGCGGCGCTCGCGGTCGACCAGGCCTATTGCGCCGGACGCGCGCCGTCCGAGGCGGAGATCACGGCGGTGCTGGAGGCGCTAGGCGCGGTCTGCGCCGCCGCCGCCAAAGAAGAAGGCCGCGCGGATGACCGCGCGGCCCGCAAGTGAGATCCTCCCCTCACAGCGAAGGTCCGAGCTTAGCGGCGCGAGCGGCCATGAGGCTTGGGGCTGAGATCGGCCGCCGCGTCGCGTTGCAGGGACGCAGGGTACCGGCTTATGCTCGCAACTTCCTCGCGTAGCGAAAGAACCTGCAGCCGCATGTCTGGTCTGATCCTGATCGCCGAGGACGACGAATTGCTGCGGCCGGTCATCGTCGCGGCGCTCCGCAACGCCGGTTTCGCCACTGTAGATGTGGCCAACGGCGCCGAGGCGCTGCGCGAGGCGCGCGCGGTGCGCTTCGACCTCATCGTGCTCGACCGCAGCATGACCGGGCTCGACGGCATGAGCGTGCTGAAGGCGCTGCGCGACGAGGCGATCGACAGCCCGATCATGTTCCTGACCGCGGCGGGCCATGTCAGCGAACGCGTGCGCGGCCTCGAGGCCGGCGCCGACGATTACATGCCCAAGCCGTTCGAGCCCGCCGAACTGGTCGCCCGCGCCCGCGCGCTGGTGCGCCGCCCGGCGCGGCTCTCTAGCCAAGAGCTCGCCGCCGGCCGCGTGCGCTTGGACCTCTCCGCGCGGCGCGCCTATGTCGGGGGCGTCGAGATCGCGCTGACGGCGCAGGACTTCGCCATTCTCGAAACACTGGTCCGCTATCCCGAGCGCGCCTTCACGCGCGAGGCGTTGCTGACGCGCTTGAGCGCCGAACCCGACACCTCGCCCACTGCGATCGAGCACGCCATCAGCCGCCTGCGCAAAAAAATCACCGACGCCAGCGGCGCCGACATCATCGAAACCGTCCGCGGCCTGGGTTATCGGCTGAAGCACAGCTGAGGATGGCGCCCGGCCCGTTACTCAAACGAAGATAGCTGGCGGACAGAGAGGGATTCGAACCCTCGATAGGCTTGCACCTATACACGCGTTCCAGGCGTGCGCCTTCAACCACTCGGCCACCTGTCCGGAGCGCGCGGTTATACGGCGCACGCAAGTTTCGTAAAGCGGCCCGCTGCCCGCGGGGCGAGGCGCCTTCAACCACTCGGCCACCTGTCCGGCGTGCGGGGTCATAGGGCGCATGCGGTTTCGTTAGAGCGGCCCGCTGGCCGCGGCGGCCCGGCGTAACCGCCGCGGACGCGGCGGCGTACTTATCCTAGCCGTCCGCCCGCGCCATCTTCTCCCCGCCCCGTCGCCCCGGGGTGCGCGCGGCGCGACGGCGTCCTACATTACGGACTACCCCAGACCGAGGTTTTTATGGCTCGCTCGCAAACCATGCCCACGCCGGCGGAGATTCTGCCCGGCCGGCGCCAGCCGATCCCCACCGCCGCCGCCCATTACGTGAACGGCCATCCGCTGAAGCCGCCGTTCCCGGCAGGGCTCGAAGAAGCGGTGTTCGGCCTTGGCTGCTTCTGGGGCGCGGAGCGCAAGTTCTGGCAGGCCGGCGGGGTCTGGACCACGGCCGCCGGTTATGCGGGCGGGGCGACGCCCAATCCGACCTACGAGGAAGTCTGCTCCGGGCGCACCGGGCACACCGAAGTCGTGCGCGTGATCTTCGATCCGAAGGTCGTCAGCTACGGCGCGCTGTTGAAGCTCTTCTTCGAGAACCACGACCCGACCCAAGGCATGCGCCAAGGCGGCGACATCGGCACGCAATATCGCTCCGCGATCTACACGACCTCGCCCGCGCAGCGCGCGGAAGCGGAAGCGGCGCGCGCCGCCTATGACGCGCAGCTGCGCGCCGCCGGCTTTGGGCCGATCACCACCGAGATCGCGGATGCGCCGGAATTCTTCTACGCCGAGGACTATCACCAGCAATATCTGGCCAAAAACCCAGCCGGCTATTGCGGGCTCGGCGGCACCGGCGTGGCGTGTCCGATCGGCTTGAAGGTCAGCCCGGCCACTTGAGGCCGACGCGGCGGCGTTGCTGCAGCGTCTGTTCGGCGCGCTGCAGCGCGCGCAGCGCGACTTCGGCCTGCTGCAGCGAATCCGTCGACCGCAGCGCATCCATCGCCAGACGCAGCCGCGCCGCGCCCTCTTCCAGCTTGTCGCGCGCGCCTTCGCGTTCGCCGAGCGCGGTCAGCGCGCGACCGATCTCTTGCTGCGCCGCGCCCCACGCGCCCGGATCGGTGGTGCGATCGACCTTGTCCAGGTAACGCTGACGCGCATCGAGCGCCTTTTGCAGCCATTTGATGTGGCCGCCGCGTTCGCCGAGGCTGAGCGCGCCTGAGGCAAAATCCGACATGATGTCGAGCTGGAGGTTCTCGCTCACCTCCACCGGACGCGCTTCGACCATCTGGTCCAGCGCCTCGACGATCGGCTGCAAGCGCTCGGGCTTGTAGTCCTGGGGGCGGTGCAGCACCGGGCGCGCCTTGCGCGCGAGCGCGAACGCCAGCGCGCGCTGCACGGATTCTTCCGGCCGGCCCGTGCGCCAGGTGAGCTGGAAGTCCTGCACGTCATGGGTGCGGCCATAGCTGGGCAACGTCGTCACGCGCAGATCGACCTTGCCGAGCATGTTGCGTTTGCCCCAGACGATGACGTCGGCGGCAGAGCGTTCGAGCGCCTCGGACGCTTCGACAGCGATGCGCCGGCGCGTCTCGGGATGGGCGCGGGGCGAAACCGTCTTCAAGCGGATCGGAAACAGATCCACCTGCACGTCCTGCTCGAACGAGAAGAGACCGAAATTGTCCTCGATCGCTTCCTTCATCTCCTGACGCAGCAGGCCGTCGCCGCCTTCGATCTCGGCGATCAGCACGAGCGCGCGATGGTCCTTGTTGCGCTTCAGCGATTGCGCGCGCAGCGCGATGCGGGCCAGCCGGCTCGCCTTGCTCATGCCCATGAGCATCCAGAACGCGGCGACCAGAACCGCGGCCAGCCCCATCGACATGAACAGCATGAACACGTTCGGCGACTGGACGAACGCATCCTGGAATTCGCGCGGCAGCACGCGCATCACGCGCGACGCCAGCTCGGGCGCGATGGCGGATGCTTCTGCGAAATTAACCATTTAGCGTTTCGTCGTCCCTGCCGAACGGAGACGTCTAGCCCGCCCTACGGCGGCGCACAACGGGCTGCGGCGCCACGGTTAGGGCCGAGGCGCCGCCCTCTCCGGCTGCGGGAAAACAGGGGCTCTATTGGCCCCGTTTTGCCCGCTCGAGCCGCTCCATCATGCCACCCATGTCGCCGAGGTCCATGACCTGGACGCCCGGCGGCAACTCAAACAAGGACGCCGGCTGCGGACCGCGCTCGACCCGTGTCGCTTCCCACACAGTTCGCCCGTCGTCGGTGGCGCGCAGGAAGATGCCGTCGCGCGTCACGCACGCGGTGTCAGTGCCGTCTTCGGCGGTGGTTTTGCTCCATTCTTCGCCGGTCTCGCCGGCGACCGAGCATTGGCCGGTGCGGGTGGCCTGCGCCGCCCCGTCGCCGCCCCAGGCGTCGGCCGGATTGTCGAACCGGTCGGTCAGGTTGGACATGCGGATCGCCATCTGGCGTCCGCCTTGGTTGGTGAGCATGAAGCTCTCATCGGTCGCGCCTTTGACGACCATCGCGCTCTGGCCTTCGTCGGAATTGAACTCCACGCGCATGTTCTGGCCGTCGCGATACATGATCACCGGCATGGTGCGGCCGTTCTCGTCGATGATGTTGGTGTCGACGCGATAGGACACGCCGTCGAGATTAGGGAACGCGCCGCCGCCGCCATCGGCGCCCTGCCCGCCGGCGCCGGCGCCGCCGGAGGGGTTGCACGCCGCCAGCGCGCACGCCGACACCAAAACAAGAGCGAGTGTTCGCATGTTCAATCCTCCAGAGAGTCTCGTTCAATTTCCAGCAAGCCAACGCCGGCGGCTTCCACCGCCGGCGTTGGCCATGTGATCACGGCGCGATCAAGCTCGCGCGCCGCTGGTTGTCGCGTTCGTTCGATTCGTCGACGCGGCCATAAGCCGGCAAAGACGGCTCCAAACGTGGAAAGAAGCCATCCGCCATGAAGTCCACCGCCTGGCGGCTTCCCGAGGGCCGGTCGGCGGGGAACGTCACCCAACCTTCGAGCGTGCGGCTGGCGCCGGGCTCGAGGCGTTCGATCCACAACGCCGGGCATGAAGCGCTGCCGCCGCGCGTGGTTTGCGCGCAGGTGGTCAACGTCAGCATCCAACGCTCCGGCGTGACAGAATACGCATCGACGCGGAAGTTCAGCGCCGGCGCCGCGCCCGTGTTGCGCACCGTGATGTTGACGCGGCGGCTCAAGCCGGAAACCGGCCCGACCGTCACTGCACTCACAACAAGATTTGGTTTGGGCGCGCGCGCGTGGAAGTTCACGCAGCGGCGGTTGTTGGTTTCGCTGGCTTCGCGCACCTGGTTGGCGAGATCGACGTCGGCGCAAATGTAGCCCGCATTCGCCGACGCACCCGCAGGCACGCGGATACGCACGGTGTAGCGCTCCGTCCCGCCGGGCGGGATAGCGACCGTCGGGCCCCAGCCGGTGACATACGTGCCGGCGTGGATTGGCGTCACCACCGATGGCACGACGGCGAGGTCGGCGGACGTCGACACCATCGACGGCCCAGGCGGCGTCACCGGCATGTCGCCGATATTGCGGATCGCGGTTTCGATCGTGATCTCGGTTCCCTCTTCGGCGTTGGCCGGAGTGACGCGAAGTTCGGAGACGACGAGATCGGGCAAAGCCCAAGCAGGCGCCGCAAGCGCGAACAGCGCCGCGACGGCGAGCATAAAGCTGCGCACCATGTGGATTACCTCCCCCAAAAGGGGTCCCTCGCCCACGACCCTAGCCCGAGAACGCCGTTCGTCGCAAATAGAAGACGCCCGCTCGCGCTGCGGCGCCTGGCGGCCTTTCCCCGCCCCGCCGGAGCCGTCAAAATCAGCGCCAACCACACCCGCCCCGGCCGCCGGCTCGGGCGCGCGTCATTTTGGGGGTTCCATCATGAGAAAGCATCTTCTGGCCGTGTGCCTCGCCGCCAGCGCGCCGCTGCTCGCCGCCTGCGCCACCACGGGGGCCGGACTCAGCGCCGAGCAATCCGCCGCGTATCAGGCGGCGCAAGCGGAGGTCACGCGCTTGACCGCAGAAGCGAACCAGAACCCGCTGCTCCGGCCATGGAGCGGTCCATACGGCGGCGTGCCGCCGTGGAATCTCGCCGACCCGGCGCTCATTCCCGCCGCCCTTGAGCTCGGCATCGCGCTGCAGACCGCCGAGATCAACGCCATCGCCGCCAACCCGGCTGCGCCGACCTTCGCCAACACGATGGACGCGCTACAGAACGCGGGCCGTCACCTGGATCGCGCGACGACGATCTTCGGCGTGATGACCGACAACATCTCCAATGCGCGGATTCAAGAGCTCGAAGGCGAATGGTCGCCGCGTCTGACAGCGTCCTTCAACGCGATCGTGTTCAACCGCGATCTGTTCCAGCGCATCGACACGCTCTACCAGAACCGCGCCAGCCTCGGCCTCAGCGCCGAGCAATTGCGCCTGCTGGAGCGCACGCGCGATCAGTTCGTGCGCGCGGGCGCCGCCGCCACGCCGGAACAGCAAGCGCGCCTCGGCGCCATCAACGAAGAGCTCTCGGTGAAGTTCGCCGATTTCGGCCGCCGCCTGCTGGCGGACGAGAACAGCGCCATCTTCATCACCAACGAACGCGACCTGGCCGGCCTGCCGCAAAGCCTGCGCGACGCCTACCGCGCCGCCGCCGTCGAACGCGGCCAGCCGAACGCGTGGGCGATCGTCAACACCCGCTCCAGCGTCGATCCGTTCCTCACCTTCGCTGAGAACCGCGCGCTGCGGCAGCGCGTCTG
This sequence comes from Hyphomonadaceae bacterium, assembly GCA_050182055.1. Classification (GTDB taxonomy): domain Bacteria; phylum Pseudomonadota; class Alphaproteobacteria; order Caulobacterales; family Aquidulcibacteraceae; genus Vitreimonas. The sequence goes on along the minus strand of JBFXCP010000014.1, from coordinate 39,949 downwards.
GACCGCGTTCAAGAACCGCGGCGACAACGGCGACGCCAACGACACCAACGCGGTCATCGCTGAAATCCTGGCGCTGCGCGCCGAGCGCGCACAGATCCTGGGCTTCGAGACCCACGCGCATCTGCGCATGGCCGACACCATGGCCCGCGACCCCGAGCGCGCGCAGGACCTGATGATGCGCGTGTGGCCGGCCGCGGTCGCACGCGTGCGTGAGGAAGTCGCCGACATGCAGGCGATCGCCGACCGTCAGCGCGCGCGCATCACCATCGAGCCATGGGACTACAATTACTACGCCGAGCAGGTCCGCCGCGACCGCTACAATCTCGATCAGAACGAGCTGCGCGCCTACTTCCAGCTCGACAACATGGTCGAGGCCGCCTTCTACATGGCCAACCAGCTCTACGGCCTCTCGTTCCGCGACATTAGCGGCACGGTGCCGGTGTTCCACGAAGACGTGCGCGTGTTCGAGGTCACCGACCGCGACGGCTCCTATCTCGGCCTCTTCTATCTCGACAATTTCGCACGCACCGGCAAACGCTCGGGCGCGTGGGCCAGCGGCTATCAGGGCCACGAGACCTTCACCGGCCGCGAGATCAAGCCGATCATGTCGAACAACAACAATTTCGTGCGCGGCGCCGCCGATCAGCCGGTGCTGATCTCGCTCGACGACGCGCAGACCTTGTTCCACGAGTTCGGCCACGCGCTGCATGGCCTTATGTCCACGGTGAACTATCCCGGCCTCGCCGGCACGCCGCGCGACTATGTCGAGTATCCGAGCCAGGTGCACGAGCACTGGGTGCTGACGCGCCCGATCCTCGACCGCTTCGCGCGCCATTACCAAACCGGCGCGCCGATGCCGCAAGATCTGGTCGAGCGCGTGCACAACGCGTCGACCTTCAACCAGGGCTACGCGACGGTGGAATATCTCTCCTCGGCGCTCGTCGACATGGCGCTGCACAATCGCCGCGACGCCATCACCGATCCCGACGCGTTCGAGCGCGACACGCTCGCCGCGCTCGGCATGCCGCGCGAAATCGCCATGCGTCACCGCCTGCCGCAGTTCGGGCACTTGTTCTCGAGCGATGCGTATTCGGCGGGCTATTACTCGTACCTGTGGTCGGAAGTGATGGACGCCGACACCTGGGAAATGTTCGAAGCCAGCGGCAACGTGTTCGATCCCACCGCCGCCGCGGGCATGCGCAACATCATCCTCGCGCCCGGCAACACCACCGATCGCGCCGCCGCCTATCGCGCCTTCCGCGGCCGCGATCCCGATGTCGACGCATTGCTCCGCGTGCGCGGCTTCCCGACTGGAGACAGCCAACAGCGCTAAGCTGAAACGGCGCAGCAAACGAGAAGCGCGCGTGGCGACACGCGCGCTTTTTGTTGTGCGCTCACGATGGGCGTGATGGCGGCGGCAGGCCGCTTTCCAGCGCCGCGCCATTCGCCAGCGATCCGTACAACCTCATGACGCTCAAAAAAGCGGACTTGCGCCAGCATGCGGTATTTGCTGTTCTCCGTTAATGATCAGATTGTTTCCCATGGCGCTCTTCGTCGCGCTCCTCGCCGCTTGTGCCGCACAACACGCCGTCGAACTGTCCCGTCTGACTAACTCAGAAATTCACGATGCGATAGATGGACACTTCGTCGTAATCGATCATGGTCCGGATCACCTCTTGCCGTCGCGTATGCAGCGCGAGGACTTCTGCAACGGGCTCGTGAGAACTACGGGCGATCGCATTCCGGTGGTCGTCGTGCCCTATGTGATCGGCGACGACCGTCTCTGTATTGGCAACGGCGAATCTATGTCCTGCCGCCTTCTCTATCGGGACGGAGACGGCTCACTGCATATGCAATGGCTGCGCGATGGCAACGCCACACTTCCGCTGCTTCGCGTAGAATCTGGCGAGCTACCCACCGAAGCATGCTCGAATTGATCGGAAGGCGAGTAGCTCATGACATGGAACGAATTCTTGGCGGAACTCGATTGGTTCGATTCGAGCGATCTCTGGGGGCAAAGTAGCTCAATCATCTCCCATGTGTCTGGGAGCGAGCAGTCAGCCATCCAGACACACTTGTTGGCTCTGTTCAACGGCTCGCAGTTGGCACGATCTGAGTTGACTGCGGTCGCCGGTCACGCCAACGGACTGCGTATTGCACATGCGGTGGGCGGTGTTCCTGCATTTGCAAGCGACCCTAGCAACCTGATCGCACTCGATCTGACCGCAGTCGCAGATTCCTATTACATCAATCAGCATGGCGAACTCATACGGGAAGATCCGCGCATCACGATCATTCACGAAGTTCTGCACTTGACGAAGGGCGTTGGCGACCTTCCGGTGCCGCACGCAGGAAACTCACCAACCGAGGCGGAGTACGATGCGTACCTGAACGGTGCCAATGCCGATCACCGTGGCTCGATTGTTTTTGATCCAAGCGGTGTGGATCAGGGGGATATTCAAGGGGAGCTGAATATCAGCGACCGGCAGGTATCTTATCTCGCCGCGCTTGTTAACAGCGACCTCCGATATGGTCAGTTGCAGACGCTGTCTTCATCGTTGGGGGCAGCGAGTTTCACGGACGGCAATGAGATCGACATTGCTCGTTTCGGTGACCTCACTCAAAATGGTGCGAACAACACTATCGACCATCGACAAAACACGACGCTGCTTCGTGACTTAATTTTTGGCTTTGGCGGCAACGACACGATCTACTCGGGCGACGGCGACGATTATGTCTATGGCGGCGGTGGCGCCGATCACATCTACGGCGGCGACGGCAACGATGTGCTCTACGGCGAGGCGGACAGCGACACGCTGATTGACGGCGGGATCGGCAACGACTTCCTGGACGGCGGCGCTGGAACAAACACTCTCGACGGCGGCGCGGACTACGACACCGTCTCGTTCCGCTCGCACACGAGCGGCTTGACTGTCACGTTCAGCTCGACGCCGTTGCAGAATGTTGCCGGCAACAGCCTCTCCAACATCGAGAGTTTTCTCCTCACCGAACACGCTGACGACCTCACGCTGACGAGCGCGCCCGGCTTCATCGCCACACTCGGCGGGGCTGACACGGTAGAGTTCGGCGCCTGGGAAACCGGCGCGCCGGACTGGCTTTATCTCTCACTCGGCGACGGAGACGATACCCTTGCGCTCTCGAACGGCGCGCCGAACACCATGCTGATCGGCGGCGATGCGGGCGATCGCATTTTGTGGAATGGCATCGACTTCGTCGCCCTGATCTCCGGCGCCAACAGATCTGGTGTCGGCGCCGACAGTGCGTTGTGGGCGCTCGCCGTTGAATACACCAACGCGGAACAGGAGCCCGCAGAATACTCTGAATGGGTGATCGAAGTCTCGTGGAACGCGGACGGCATCCTGTCGCTCGGCTACATTGACTATGTTTGGGACTTGTCCGATCCCGACACGCCGGACCTTCTCGCAGCTTTGGCCTCGCCGGTTGTTTACATTGCTGACTTCGAGACCGGCGATTACGGGCTTCCGAGTGTCCCCGCGATGACCGGTGACATGCGCGCGGCGCTCCAAGCGCACGCCGCGGCCGTTCAGGACCACGCCGCTGCAGCGGCGTTCGCCTCCGATCATGTCTGGTACTGGACCGGCGTCGGCGCAACGAACGGCGGAAGCGGCGCGTCATCCGGCGCGGATCAGTTTGCGGGCGTCCACAGCGCCGACACCGCGCATGGGCTCGACGGCGACGATGTGCTGCGCGGGCGCGGCGGGGCGGATGCGCTCTACGGCGATGGCGGCAATGATACGCTCGATGGCGGCCAAGGCGCCGATACGCTCGACGGCGGCGCCGGAACCGACACCGCGACTTACGCAAGTTCGAACACCGGCGTCACCGTCAATCTCCGCACTGGCGCTGGCTCGGGCGGCGATGCGCAAGGCGACACGTATGCGCTGATCGAAAACGCCATCGGCTCGGCCTTCGCCGACACGTTCGTCTCCAGCGCCGCCGCCAACACGTTCACCGGCGGCGCCGGGCGCGACACGATCTCGTATGCGGGTTCAAGCGCGGGCGTGATCGTGCACATGGCCGCCGGCCTGACCTGGGATGGCAGCGTCAACGACGTCATCTCCGGCATCGAGAACATGATCGGCGGCGGGGGCAACGACCAGCTTTGGGGCGATGCCGGCGACAATCTGATCGATGGCGGCGTGGGCGGCGCGGACGTGCTGGCCGGCTTCGGCGGCTTCGACACCGTGAGCTACGCAAATTCCGCCACCGGCGTCATCATCGACATGGGCTCCTCCCTCACCTGGGACGGCGTGGTCAACGATCAGCTGCACGCCTTCCACGGCGCGATCGGCTCGGCGCACAACGACGATTTCCGCGGCACTGGCGGCGTCGACGTGCTGGACGGCGGCGCGGGCCAGGACCTCTATCTCGGCAACGACGACGCCGACACGTTCGTCTTCCGCGCCGGCCAGGCCAATGGCGACACGGTGGTGGATTTCGCCGGCCAAGGCGCAGTGACGGGCGACAGCTTCGTCTTCGTCGGCTACGGCGCAGGCGCCATCTTCACCCAGATCGACGCCACGCACTGGCTCATCACCAGCGGCAATGGCTTGATCACCGAGACCATCACGCTGGCCAACAGCGCTTCAGTCCACGCCAGCGACTACACCTTCGTCGACAGCTACATCGTCGGCGGTGGCTAGCGCTTGCGGTCGATAAAGGCTTCGAAGCCGCCGAAGATCATGCGCTTGCCGTCGAACGGCATGGTGCTCATGTCCTGCTGCAGGCGCGGGTCTTCCATCACCTTTTTCATCACCGCATCGCGCGTGGCGCGGTCCTTGTAGGTGATCCAGGCGAACACCACGACCTCATCGTCGGTGGCCTGCACCGCGCGCGGGAACGAGGTCAGCTCGCCGTACGGCACGTCGTCGCCGATGGTCTCGACATAGCTGTCGGCGCCGTGCTCGAGCCACACCGCGCAGGCGAGCTCGGCCAGCGCCTTGTAGGCGTCGACGTTGGCCTTCGGCACCGCCAGCACGAACCCATCCACATAAGCCATTGTGCATCTCCTTTCCGCTCTAGACCTAGCCGGCGCAGCGCCGGCGGCAAGAGCAGCGATTCAGGTTGGATTCAGGTTGGGTTCAGACGGGGCGGCGGATGGTTCCGCCCCAGAGCATGCATCGGGAGCGCGCATGCATGGGGAGCCTTGTCATGATCCGGAAACTCACCGCCCTCATGGCGGCCTGCGCCGTGGCGCTGACGGCGCTCGCGCCCGTGGAGGCGGCCGCCCAGCGCTACCGCGGCGGCGACCGCCATTACGATCGCGATTACCGCGATTATCGCGACTACGACCGCCATCGCCACTATGACCGCCGCCGCGACTGGCGCCGCCACGACCGCGACGACGACAACGACGAGGTCGCCGCCGCCATCGTCGGCCTGATCGTCGGCGTCGCCATCGGCGCGGCGGCCAGCCAGAACGACGGCCGCGACCGGCGCTATCGCGACGACCGCCGCTACGACCCGCGCTACAGCCGCGACTATCGCGACGACCGCTACGGCGATTACGGGTACGCGGACGACGCCTACGCCGGCCCGCCCTGCGTGCGCCGCGAGCGCCAGTGGGACCGTTACGCCAACCGGTACGTCATTGTAGACGTGCCCTGCTGACCACAGGGACGCGGCCCCCGCGCCGCCAACTGCGGCGCGTGCATTAAAAGTTCGGAACTCGGCGCTATCTTTGGCGCATGAAATACGTGTGCGACGCGCCCGGCGGCGCGACCTGGTTTAGACTGGAAACCGAGGCGGAGGCAGAAGCCGAGGCCGCGTTGATGCGCCACGCGGTCGACAAGCACTTCCGCCGTCACGAGGCTATCGCCCGCGAAAGCTACCGCGCGCCCAAGGGCGCGCCGGGCTTCGAGCAGGCGATCGGGCTCAAGGACCACATCGCCCGCACCATGCCGCTCTTCCTCACGCTGCGCGCCGACGACGGCACGGCGCTCGTCACCGCCATGCTGCCGCCGCAGGGGCGCAACCAGGTGAACTTCCGCTGTGTGATCGTCGGCGCCGAAAACGAAGATCCCTACGAAGAGCACGACGACGCGATCGAGGTCCTGGCCGACCATTTCGGCCTGGAGCTCGATCGCGAAGAGTGCTTCCCGTACGCCTAGCCGCCGGCAGGCGCGACGACGACCCGGGCGCCGGCGAAGCACGGCTGCGTCGTGCAGGCGCGCATCATCAGCCGCACGTAATAGTCGCCGTCAGCGGCCGGCTGGTAGATCACCACCGGATAATCGTCGGGCAGCACGTCGCTTTGCACGACGCCGCCGCGGCTATCGACCAGCTCGATATCGACATTGGTGCAATCGTCGTCGCAGGCGCCGAGCACGGCGTACTGACGCCCGCCCAAGAGCCGCACGCGCCAGCGGTGATCGCTGCTCGCCTGCATCGGCGCGATTTCATCGGCGAAGCCCTCCGGGGCGGCCATGCCTTGCGCGTAATTGGATTGAATCTGGTCCAGCTGCTGGCCGAGATACGCCGTCACCTGCTGGCGGAATTCGTTGGTGACGTTGGCCGTCTTCACCTGTCCTTCCGGCGGTTCGAGTTTGGTCGGCGCAGTCACGCCGTCCTGCGGCGGCGGCAGCGGCGGACCGGAGCCCATCTGCCCGCATGCGCCCAACGCCAAAACGGCCGCGGCCGCCAACAGAATCCGACGCATGCGAACGCTCCCCTTTACCGAGACTCAAGACCGGACAGCGCTAGCCGCGCCGCCGCCGCATGTCCACCGCGCGGGCTTGGGATTGCCGCGATTTACTGCGGCGCCGCGCGCTCCAGACGGACGCGCATCTCCTCCCAGCGCGTCTGCATGTACCTACGCACGTCCTCCGGCAGATTTTTCTGCCACTCACCCTCCAGATGACGGCGTTGCGCCTCAAGGATTATGGCGGCGCGCTCCTCCGCATCGGCTTCGCCCTCGCCCAGATTGATCTCCCGCCAGCGTTTGATCATAGACATGAAGGCGGCCGGGGCGGTGCCCGGCTCGTGCACCAGATGGCTGGCGATCAGCGCCGCCTTGGCGAAAAACTCCATCACGTCATTCTCCAGTTGCGCGGCATTGCGCTCGGTCGCTTCCGCCGCCGCGGCCTCGGCGGCGCGCGCCTCCTCCACGCGCCGGCGCATTTGCTCGGCCACCGCCGTCATCGCTTTCGCCTCTGCGGCGTCGCCGCGGGCGAGCGCTTCACCCGCTTTCGCCAGCGCGCGCTGCTCCAGTTCCTCGGGCGAGACCTCGGCCGCGGGCGCGCGCTGGAGCGCGAGCGGCGTCGCCGCCTGGGCCGGCGCGGCGGCGGCGCGCTTGCGCATCTGCTCGGCCAGCATAGCCAGGGTTTGCGCTTCTTTCGACCGCCCCTGCACCATCGCCGCGCCCGCCTGCGCCAGCGCGCGGCGTTCGAATGCATCCGCCATCACGTCCGCCTCCTGCTCGGCTGCAACCTGCTCGATCCAGTGCTGCACCTCCGCGGCGCGCTCGGCCTCGGCGCGCTCTTCCGCCGCCGCGCGCGCCGCCGCACGCACGACGCCCTCTTCGATGAAGTCCGCCTTCGGCTTTTCCGGCAGCTTGACGCCGCGCGCTTCGAGCGCCTGCGCGAAAGCGCGCTTGCTCCATTTCTCGACCGTGATGCGTTTCCTGATCGCATGCACGCCGACGCCATAGCGCTCCGCCAGGGCCGGCGCCGACTCGCCGGCGAGGTAGGCCGCCCGGATCAACTCCCAGGTCGCGGGGCCAACGATCTTGTACTTCTGTCTCTCTGGTTTGCTCATGTGCCCGAGCTTAAATCCAACCTTCTCCCGGTCGGATTGATTGCCAGTCGAGCCCGAGTTTATCGTGATCTCCCAGCAATTTAGCGGGAGTAGAGGGCGCGGGTTTAGCGGAATCTATCCTCGCCTTTCTCCATGTAGATGGAGGGTTGAACCCACCGCTCCGTCATTCCGGTCGCGCGAAGCGCGGGCCGGAACCTTGCGGGCTCGGCCTCCAGCCGCCCCGCAATGACGGAGCTTAGCTTGTTGCGGACCGCATCAAGTGCATGCCCAATTAGCTCCGTCATTCCGGTCGCGCGAAGCGCAGGCCGGAACCTAGGGGCCGCGAGCACGTCGTTTGCCCCTAGGTTGCGGGCTCGGCCTCCGGCCGCCCCGCAATGACGGAGCTTAGCTTGTTGCGGACCGCATCAAGAGCATGCCCAATTAGCTCCGTCATTCCGGTCGCGCGGAGCGCGGGCCGGAACCCAGGGGCCGCGAGCACGTCGTTTGCCCCTGGGTTGCGGGCTCGGCCTCCGGCCCGCCCCGCAATGACGGTGCTGGGTTTGGTGGTGTGAAACAGTTTCGCCCCAGGTAACGCGTGCTCCTCAGTCCCCATCCATCTTCAACGCCGCAATAAAAGCCTCTTGCGGGATGTCGACTTTGCCGAACTGGCGCATGCGTTTTTTGCCAGCTTTCTGTTTGTCCAAAAGCTTGCGTTTGCGTGAGGCGTCGCCTCCGTAGCACTTGGCGGTCACGTCCTTGCGCAGCGCGCTGATGGTTTCCCGGGCGATGATGCGGCCGCCGATGGCGGCTTGCACCGGGATCTTGAACATGTGCTGCGGGATCAGCTCCTTCAGCTTCTCCACCATGGCGCGGCCGCGCGATTCCGCGCGCGCGGCATGCACCAGCATCGAGAGCGCATCGACTGGCTCGTCGTTGACCAGGATCGACATCTTCACGAGGTCGCCAACGCGGTGGTCGATCAGCTGATAGTCGAAGCTCGCATAGCCCTTCGAGATCGACTTCAGGCGGTCGTAGAAATCGAACACCACTTCATTGAGCGGCAGTTCGTAGATCAGCATGGCGCGCGAGCCGACATAGTTCAGCTCTTTCTGGACGCCGCGGCGATCCTGGCAAAGCTTGATGATGCCGCCGAGATATTCGTCGGGCGTGAGGATCGTCGCCTTGATCCAGGGCTCTTCGATTTCCTTGATATAGACCGGGTCCGGCAGGTCGGCTGGGTTGTGCAGCTCCTTCACCGCGCCGTCGTTCATATGCACTTTGTAGACGACGCTGGGCGCCGTCGCGATGAGATCGAGATCGAACTCGCGCGACAGCCGTTCCTGGATGATTTCCAGGTGCAACAGTCCCAGAAAGCCGCAGCGGAAGCCGAAGCCGAGCGCGGCGCTGGTCTCCATTTCGTAGCTGAAACTCGCGTCGTTCAAGCGCAGCTTCGCCATCGCCGCGCGCAGGTCTTCGAAGTTGGCCGCGTCCTGCGGAAACAGGCCGCAGAAGACGACCGGCTGCGCCGGCTTGAAGCCCGGCAACGCTGTCGACGTTTCACGGCGATATTCGGTGATGGTGTCGCCGACGCGCGCGTCGCCGACTTCCTTGATCGAGCCGGTCAGCACGCCGATTTCGCCGGGGCCGAGTTCGGCGACGTCTTCGCGCTTGGGACGCAGCACGCCGAGGGTATCGACGTTGTAGTCGGCGCCGGTCTGCATCAGCTTGATGCGCATGCCCTTGCGCACGACGCCGTCGATGACGCGGAACAGCACGACGACGCCGAGATAGGCGTCGTACCAGGCGTCGACCAGCATGGCTTTCAGCGGCGCTGCGGGATCGCCCGATTTCGGCGCCGGCAGCCGCGTGACGATGGCTTCAAGCAGATCGCCGACGCCTTCGCCCGTCTTGCCGGAGGCGAGGATGGCTTGGCTGGCGTCGAGGCCGATCACGTCCTCGATCTGCTGCTTGACACGATCGGGTTCGGCGGCCGGCAGGTCGATCTTGTTGATGACCGGCACGATCTCGAGATCGAGGTCGAGCGCCTGATAGACATTGGCGAGCGTCTGCGCTTCGACGCCCTGGGAGGCGTCCACGATCAAGAGCGCGCCCTCGCAGGCGGCCAGGCTGCGGCTGACCTCGTAGGCGAAGTCGACGTGGCCGGGCGTGTCCATCAGGTTCAGGACGTAATCGAGGCCGTCGTGGGCTTTGTAATCGAGGCGCACCGTTTGCGCCTTGATCGTGATCCCGCGCTCCTTCTCGATGTCCATCGAATCAAGAACTTGTTCGGTCATCTCGCGCGCGCTGAGCCCGCCCGTCTGCTGAATCAACCGATCCGACAGCGTGCTCTTGCCGTGGTCGATGTGCGCCACGATCGAGAAATTCCGAATCCGGTCCCGGGGAGTCATGCGCGGCTGGGTATATCACCCCGCGCCGCTGGCCAAGCGGACGCCCCGCCACAAGGCGCCAAACGCCGGAACTACCCCACCCGCGTCCAGTCCATGATCCAGTTGTGCGTCCAGGTTTGCCCGCCGTCGCCGCTCACGACTTGGCGCCAGCGGCAGGATGTCGGCGTGATGCGGTCCCAAAGGCCCGCGGACTTCATTGTCCGGCCATTGTCCTCGTAGTCGGTAGCGAAAATACCGACGCCGTTCTCGAAGCTACCGGTCTGGCCGGGCGCGGTGACGACGCCGCTCTTGGCGTTGACCCAATGGTCGGACCAGACCCGGTTGGCGACATCGAGCAACCTCAGTCCCATGCCGCTGAAATCGCGCGCCGGGATGCGCAGCTCTTCGACGCTGCCGACGCCGCCGAGGATGGTCCAGCATGTGGCTTCGCCTTCGAAATGATCCCATTCGCTGGCGCCGGCGGGCAGGCGCCGGTGCGCGATCCGCCACTCGCCGGCGAGAAAATCGAAATCGCCTGGACGGCCAGGCGTCGGACTTGCCGGTAGTGGCGGCACAGGGTCGAACTGCATGTCTTGCGCTCCCGCTTTGGTGGGAAGCAGCGTGGCTGCCGCCGCGCCAAGGATCAGACGCCGCCCGCACTCCATGCCCGCCTCCCAATAGTCAGATACGGAGCTTCGCAGTATAATCATGCCAGGTGATGTCATGTATTGGCGATATGTGTGAACAATGCGCGCCAGCCGGCTTCTCTCCATCCTGATGACGCTGCAGCTGCGCGGCCGGGTGAGCGCAGAAACCCTGGCCCGCGAGTTCGAAGTCTCCGTCCGCACCATCTATCGCGACATCGATCAGTTGAGCGCGGCGGGCGTACCCGTATACGCCGAACGCGGACGCGACGGCGGCTTCGCATTGCACGAAGGCTATCGCACGCGGCTCACCGGCTTCACCGCCGCGGAGGCCGAAGCGCTGGCGCTCGCGGGCGTGGGCGGCGCGGCGGCGGACTTGGGCGTCGGGCCGGAGGCCGCGGCGGCGCAGCTGAAGTTGCTCGCGAGCTTGCCGCCGGGCGTCAGCGCCAACGCCCGCCAGGTCGCTGAGCGCTTTCATCTCGACCCAGTGGCCTGGTACGCTCGCGCCGAGACGATCGATCTCCTGCCTATGTTGGCCGAAGCCGTGTGGCGCGAGAGACGCATCCGCATCCGCTACGAAAGCTGGAAGGCCGATGTGCGCCGCGAGCTCGATCCGCTCGGCCTCGTGCTCAAGGGCGGGCTCTGGTACCTGATTGCGGGCTCGAACGGCCAGCCGCGCACCTATCGCGCCGCCAACATTCACGAACTCGAGGTGCTCGACGCGAAGGCCAAGCGCCCGCCGCGGTTCGATCTGGCGCGCTTCTGGAAGGCGTGGGCGAAAGCATTTGAAGCGCGCTTGCTGACAGGGCTTGCCCGGGTGCGGCTCTCGCCGGACGCCATGCGGGTTCTGCGCGACACCCATCCCGCGGCCGCCGAAGCCGCGCGCGCAAAGCAGCGGCCGAGCACGCCCAAAGGCTGGATTGAGACGGACATTCCCGTCGAGGACGTCCCTTTCGCCACGACCCAGCTGCTGCGCCTCGGCGCGGGCTGCGAGGTGCTTGCGCCGGCCTCGCTGCGTTCCGCCATCGCCGCCGAGGCGCGCGCCGTGGCAAGGCTCCACGCGCGCCGACGCTAGTGTGGATAACGTACGCCTGCTAAGCTGCTCTTGGGTCCGGAAAGTGCAGGGAGAATGCGTTTTCTAGCAGCCGCGAGCCTAGCGCTCGCCATCATCGCTGTCGCGTCACCGGTTGCGGCGCAGGACTTACACCGGCCCCGGCTTTGGGTCGCAGCTACATCGATCTCGACTCTGCCGACGGACGTTTCTCGCGGTGGGATCTGGGCGATCTCTGCGGCGTCAACGCCGTCGAGGGCACACTCACCGTGCCGCGCATCGGCCCGGGCCAAGCCTACTTCCTGATCGCAATGATGACACAGGATCGCGCCGCCGACATCGCGTTCATGACCACCGACGGCGGCGCCTCGCTCGCCGGCGAGTGGGGCGTCGACGGCGAGCCCGATGGTTCGACCAATACGAGCATCGGCCTCAACACCGAAACCAGCTTCTCGCTGCAATGGACGGCGTCGGGATCGGTCACCTTCCGCGTCGGCGACGCGATCCGGACGTACGAACTCGGGAGCACGCCGCGGGTGTTGCGGCTGGAGGCCAATTCCGGCGAGACGATGTTCGCCGTCTCGGTTGGCCGCCGCGGCGCTGCGCCCGGCTGCTAGGCGGCGCGTCCCGCGCGCGGCTCCATTGACGCGCGCGGCCCGCCCCTCTACATCCCCCGGCTCCAGAGCAGCCGCTTTGGGCCCAGATGGCGGAATTGGTAGACGCACTAGTTTCAGGTACTAGCGGGTAACACCGTGGAGGTTCGAGTCCTCTTCTGGGCACCATCTTCGCGCCTCGTTGGCGGCGCCAAGATCAGTTGTTTTTCGATCGTTGCCTGAGCCGCTTGCCGTTCAAACGCTGGACTGCACGATCGTACAGCGGATCAATCCAGCGCGGCGCGTCCGCTAGAGTGCCTTCCCGTTGCGTGCTAGCTCTCACGCATGCGCTTCACACCTGTCGCCGCCGCCCTCGCCCTTGCCGCCTGCGCCACTGCGCCAGCGCCGCCGCCGCAAGACTTCGCGGTCACGTGGACCGATGCGCAATTCGCGCAAGTGCTGGAGCGCACCCAGATGCTGCATTTGGCGCCGGACCTTTCGGCGCTGACAGCCGGCGAACGGCGCGCGGTCGCCAACCTGTTGCAGGCGGGCGAGCGACTGCACCGGCTCTATCTGGATCAACGTCACCCGCAGGCGGTGGCCGCGTACGACTTTCTGGCGCGGCGGCCCGACCTGGCGGCGGCGCGCACGCTCTTTGCGCTTAACGCGGGACCGATTGCGACGACGCTCGACAATACGCGCGAGCCCTTTCTGAACGTCGCGCGCGAAACGGCGTCGCGCAACGTTTACCCGGCGGATGCGACACGCGAATCGCTAGACGCTTACTTCGCGCAGGCGCCAAACCGGCGCGCCGAGTTGCTCGACGACCGCGCGGTGGTATGGATCGCCACGCCGGACAATCGGCGCCGCGCGCTGGCGACGCTCGATCGTCACCCCGCGCTCGACACATTGCATCCAGGCCTGCGCGCTCGCTTGCAGGCAAGCGATGCGTACTTGGCAGTCCCCTATTCGGTCGCCTACGCGGACGATTTGCTGTTCGTCCACAGGCGATTGCACGCTGCCGCGGACGATGTGGAGGCCGACGATCCCGCGTTCGCGCGCTACCTGCGGCTCAGGGCGCGCGATCTGCTGACGGACGACTACGAAGCGGGCGATGCGGCCTGGGTCACCGGCGACTTCACCGGCAATCTCAACGCCCAGATCGGCGCATACGAGACCTATGACGACGGCCTCTATGGCGTGAAGACATTTTTCTCGATGTCGCTGCTCGTGCGCGACCGTGCGCGCAGCGACGAATTGCAGGCCGCACTTGGCGACATTCAGCGCGTGGAAGATGCGCTGCCCTACACATCGGACCGCGAGGTGCGGAGCGATATTCCGGTCGGCGTCTACAGCATTGTCGCCGATTTCGGCCAGGCGCGCGGCGCCAATACGGCGACCATTCTGCCGAACGAGGCCTACCTTGCGCGTCAGTACGGCCGCACGATCCTGATGCGCGGCAACATCCTCCTGAACCAGGAGAGCTTCCAGGAGACGCACCGCGCGTTCGCGGCGGCCGTCGTCGCCGCCCAAGGCGGCGATCTTACCGCCGAGGGTGGCTTCTACCGCACGCTCTGGCACGAAATCGGCCATTACTTGGGTGTCGACCAAGCCGCCGACGGGCGCGATCTCGACGTCGCGCTGGAGGACACCGCGGATCTGCTTGAGGAAATGAAAGCCGATCTCGTGTCGCTCACGGCCGCCCGCATCCTGCATGACCGCGGCCGGCTCACAGACGCCCAGCTGCGCGCGATCTACGCCTCCGGCATCCGGCGCGTGCTGCAGAAAAACCGCCCGCGCCGCGAGCAGCCGTATCAGACCATGCAGCTGATCCAGTGGAATTGGTTTCTGGAGCATGGCGCGCTGCGCTTCGAAGACGGGCGGTTGCGGATCGACTATCGGCGCTACCCCGAGGCGGTGACGGGCTTGCTGCGTGAGGTGCTGGCGATCCAGCGCGCCGGCAACCGCGCGCGGGCCAATGCGTTCGTGGACCGCTGGACCAATTGGCGGCCCGATTTGCATGAGGTGATCGCGCAGCGGATGCGCGAAAGCGAGCGGACACGCTTCACGCTGGTCACGTTCGAGGCGCTGACACCGCGCGCGGCGCGGGACTGACGCCAGCGCCCAGCGGGCCATACTAGCGCGTCAGCCGGAATTGCCTTAAGTCGCCCCGGCATGACCCGTAAGCTCTCTCTCACCGTCGACGGCAAGAATGTCGCCGTATACCTGCACAAGGGCGACTTGCCCGGCAACGTGACGTTCAACGGCCCGGTCGCCGTCGACAGCGAGACGATGGGGCTATCGCTGATCCGTGATCCGCTGTGCCTGGTGCAAATCTCCGATGGCGGCGGCGAAGCGCACCTCGTGCAGCTTGACCGCTCCGGCTACGACGCGCCGAACCTGAAGCGCGTGCTGGGCGATCCAGATCGGCTGAAGCTCTTCCATTTCGCGCGCTTCGACTTGGCGATGTTCATGCGCGACCTCTCCGTGGTCACCGCGCCGGTTTATTGCACGAAGATCGCCTCCAAGCTCGTGCGCACCTACACCGACAAGCACGGCCTGAAGGATCTGACCAAGGAAGTGCTCGGCCGCGACCTCTCCAAGGAGCAGCAATCGAGCGATTGGGGCGCGGCGGAGCTGAGCGACGCACAGCTCGCCTACGCTGCGTCCGACGTGCTCCACCTGCATGCGCTCAAAGAGCGGCTCGACGTCATGCTGGCGCGCGAAGGCCGCACCGAGATCGCGCAATCGTGCTTCGACTTCCTGCCGACGCGCGCGGCGCTCGATCTCGCCGGCTGGGAAGACGTCGACATTTTCGCGCACTCATGAGCACGGGAGTCAGTCCGAACGCGCGATGGCGGGCGATCGCGCGCCTGTTCCCCGCCTGGGCGTTGCCGTTCGACATGTTCTTCAACGCCGGCACCTACCGGTTCATGGGCAGCGATCTCCTCCAGTCGATGCGATCCGATTGGCGCGTGAAGCGCGCGCTCAAGCTGCTCGCGGAGTCCTCGGCTCAAGAAGTTGCGGCGCTGGAGGCTTTGGCGGCGCTGAACGAGCGGCGATGCAATGACGCCTTCAAGGCGGTGGCCGTCGCCTACATCACGGTGCCGATTGCGTTGGCGGCGCTGGTCTCCGACGCGGCGCCGGAGGTTACGCGCGAGGTAATTGTCGCCAACGCGAGCGCGATCGTGCCGATTGTGATCGCCTTTGTGCTGACGCCAATCGTGTATTTCTTCGGCTATTGGCGCGCGAAGCAACTGTTTTGGGTGATCGCGATGTTCCGCGCCGACTCTCTCGCTTCGGACCCAACGTCGCCGCCGCTCACGGGCGAGAGTGTCACGTGATCTTCACCACCTCCTGCTCGATCCGCCCGAAGATCGAATGTCCCCGCGCGTCGCGCATCTCGATCTCGACGCGGTCGCCGTAGCGCAGGAAGTTGGTGGACGGTTTGCCCGACTGAATCGTCTCGATCATCCGCTGTTCGGCGATGCAGGAATAGCCGAGACCGCCCTCGCTGACAGGTTTGCCGGGGCCGCCATCGGCGCCGCGGTTCGAGATCGTGCCAGAGCCGATGATCGAGCCTGCGCAAAGATCGCGCGTCTTGGCGGCGTGCGCGATCAGCTGGCCGAAGTCGAACGTCATGTCCTCGCCGGCGTTCGCCTTTCCGAACGGCTTGCCATTGAGCGCAACGTGCATAGGCAAGTGCAGCTTGCCGTCGCGCCACGCTTCGCCCAGCGCATCGGGCGTGACGGCCACCGGTGAGAACGCGGAGGACGGCTTCGATTGGAAGAAGCCGAAGCCTTTCTCCAATTCACCCGGAATGAGGTTGCGCAAGCTGACGTCGTTCACCAGCAGGACAAGCCGGATGCGCTCGCGCGCGGCGCCGGCGCCGATGCCCGCTTCGCAGTCGTCGACGATCACCGCGACTTCCGCCTCGAAATCGCACCCCCACGCCTCGTCTCGCAACGGAATCGGATCGCGCGGCCCGAGAAACCCGTCGCTCCCGCCCTGGTACATCAGCGGATCGGTCCAGAAGCTCTCCGGCATCTTGGCGCCGCGCGCCTGGCGCACTAGCGCAACGTGGTTCACGTAGGCCGAACCGTCGGCCCACTGGTACGCACGCGGCAGCGGCGAGGCGGCTTCGCGTTCGTGAAACCGCTCGCGCAGGATCGCGCCCGCGTTGACGCCCGCGCACAACGCCTTGAGCCGCGGTTCTGCATGCGTCCAGTCATCGAGCGCGGCCTGCAATGTGGGCACGCTGGGTTCGTGCGCACACCAGGCGAGATCGTCAGAAACCACAACAAGCTTGCCGTCGCGCCCATGGCGGAGTGAGGCGAGTTTCATGACTTCACGGCGTCCTTCTGGTTTTCGGGCGCGGCTTCGATGAAAGCCGGATGCTTGCGCGCCGCTTCATCCCATTTCACGAGGCGCGGGAACGGCGAGAGGTCGGTCTTGAAGCGACGTGCGTTGGCCATCTGCGGCACAAGGCACACATCGGCCAGCGTCGGCGCATCGCCGAAGCAATAGGCGCTCTCGCCGCGCTGTTCGGCCTGATGCTCCAGCGCAGCGAAGCCGAGTTTGATCCAGTGACGGTACCATTCGCCGACGTGATCTTCGTTGGCGCTGAACTCAAGCTTGATGCGCGTCAGTACACTCGTGTTGTTGAGCGGGTGAATATCGGTGGCGATGGTGAGCGCAAAAGACCGCACCTGCGCGCCAAGCCACGGATCGGCGGGCACCAGGCGGGGCTCGGGGTACATTTGGTCGAGCCAGACCAGGATCGAGAGCGACTGGGTGATGATCCCCTGCTCGGTCTGCAGCGCCGGCACGCGCATCTGCGGATTGAGACTGCGATAGGGCTCGCGCATCTGCTCGTCGGTTCCGGGCATGATATTGACGGGCACGCTCTCGTAGTCGACGCCCTTCAGCGCGAGACCGATGCGGACGCGGTAGGCGGCGGACGAACGCCAATAATCGTAGAGCTTCAGCATCCTCTAGTGTTACCTCTGCCGCGCCCCTGGCGCTAGCCGTGCTTTCCAGGAGTCCAGCCGCGCTGCGCCAAGTGCTCGGCGCCGCTCTCGACGGCGCCCGCTTCGATCCGCGTCGCCATCGAGTCGTTCCAGCGATTGAGAAAGCCGAACAGCGCGATCACGCCGAGGATTTCGACGATCTCGTCATCGTTCCAATGCTTGCGTAGCTCAGCGCCGATCACTGCGTCCACGCCGTTTGGCACGCTGGAAGCAGCCTGAGCGAAGGCGAACGCCGCCTTCTCGCCCGGCGTGAAGAGATCGCTGCGCTCGTAGTTCCAGATGTTGGCGAGGCGTTCGTCGCTGCCGCCATAACGTTCGGCGGCGCGAATCGTGTGGGCCTGGCAATACCGGCACCCCGCGGTGAGACTGGCGACGTAGCCGATCAGGCGCTTCTGTTCGGAGGTGACGCGCCCCCTGTTCTCCATCACCGCCTTGTTGAGCCCGATAAACGCCTTTGCGATCTCTGGCCGCCGCTGCATGGTGAGCACGCTGTTGGGCGGAAAGCCGAGCGTCTCGTTGAAGAAGCGCGCCAGCTCGGCGACCTCTGCATCGTGGTCGGCGGCGAGCGGCTCGACCAGTGCCATGCTATTCCCCGATCCGCGATTTCGCGGCGGCATGTGCGGCGCGGGCCTTTTCGTGCAGCCACGCGGCGTGCTGCGGGGCCTTCTTGGTGCGGCTCCACTCGTCCAGCATCGCCGGCGCGACGCGTTTGAGTTCCGCGAGCTCCGCCGCGGTGCCGGTGTCGGCGGCGAGCTCGACGCGGTGGCCGTTCGGATCGAAGAAATAGATCGACTGGAAGATGCCGTGGTCCGTCGGCCCGAGTACGTCCAGGCCCTTGGACTCCGCGCGCGCCTTCGCCGCGAGCAGTTCATCGACGGAATTCACCCGGAACGCGATGTGCTGCACCCAGAGCGGCGTGTTCTCGTCGCGCCCCATGGCCTTCTGATTGGGAAGCTCGAAAAACGCGAGCACATTGCCGTTTCCCGCATCGAGAAAGACGTGCATGTACGGATCGTACTCGCCCGTCGACGGCACGTGATCCTCCGCGAACGCCGTCGTGTACTCCATGCCGAGCACATCGCGATAGAACTCGACGGTTTGCTTCGCGTCCTTGCAGCGATAGGCAACGTGATGGATGCCTGATGTTATGGGCATGCTGTGGCCTCCAACGCGACTTGCGGAACAACGCGAGAACATATATGTTGACAGGCATGAGCGAAGTCACTGACCTCGTCATTCCAATGCTCCAGCAGATCCAGTCGCGGCTTGCGCGGGTGGAAGAGCGGATCGATTTGCTTGTTGGCGACGTGCAGGATCTCAAGGTGCGAGCCACCCACGTCGAAGAAGGTCTGGCTGGCGTTAACCGCCGGCTCGACCGCATCGAACAGCGGGTTGAGCGTATCGAACGCCGTCTCGATCTGGTTGAGGCTTAGAGCGTTCGCTGGTTCGTCGGTCGCGCCCACGCCCGGCTGCCGGTGCAGAGAACACTGATTCATTGTTCGTCCGCAAAAATATGGATGACCGGCGCCCCGCCCGCGGATTGGGCGGCGCGGTACATGCCTGGCGTGTTCATCGCCCAAGCATAGCCGCCGCGGCCATCCAGCACGATGACGCCGCCGTCGCCCGCCGCGCCAGCGGCGTTGGTGGTGGCCCCCACTTCAGCGATGACGCGATCGGCGGCCTGTTGCGCGCTTTCACCGTTCAGCTCCATGCGCGCGCAAATCATGCGCGCGACGCCAACACGGATGAAGAACTCACCAGTGCCCGTTGCGCTCACACCGCACACGCCGTTCTGCGCATAGGTCCCGGCGCCGATGATCGGCGCATCGCCCACGCGGCCCCAGCGTTTGCCCGTGGTGCCGCCAGTCGAGGTCCCCGCTGCGATATCGCCGTTCCGATCGTAGGCGACGACGCCGACGGTGCCGAACTGGTGATCGTCAGGCGCCACGTCATGCAGGGCCTGCGGCCCCGGCGCGCCAACCGGACGCGGCGGGATCGGCAGATTGTTGCGGCGGAGAAAATCCTCCAGTTGCCGCCAACGGCGGTCGGTAAAGAAGTACGCGGGCTCAACGGCCTCAACATTCTGCGCACGCGCAAAGGCCTCCGCGCCATCGCCGATCAACATCACATGCGGCGACAGCTCCATCACACGGCGCGCGAGCGTGATCGGATGGCGCACGCGCGTGACGCCCGCCACCGCGCCGCCGGCGCGCGTTCGGCCGTCCATGAAGGACGCGTCAAGCTCGTTACGGCCCTCGGCGGTGAACACCGCCCCGCGGCCGGCGTTGAAGAGATCGTTGTCTTCGAGATAACCAATGGCGGCCTCCACGGCGTCCAGCGACGAGCCGCCGCCGTCGAGGATTTCGCTTCCGATGCTCAGGGCTTCGCCGAGGGCCGCGCGGTAGCGCGCCTCCATCTCCGGCGTCAGATTCTCGCGCTCGATCACGCCGGCGCCGCCATGAATGACGATCGACCAACGCGGCGGCTCCGGCGCCGTTGCGCAGGCGCCCAACGCCAGCAGCGCAAGCGCAAGCAGCGTGCGCATCAGCTCGCCTTCAGCACGCCACGGCGGATCTGGTCGAGTTCGATCGACTCGAACAGCGCCTTGAAATTGCCCTCGCCGAAGCCTTCGTTGCCCTTGCGCTGAATGAACTCGAAGAAGATCGGCCCGATCGCGTCCTTGCCGAAGATCTGCAGCAGGAGCCCCTGGCCTTCGCTCGGCGCGCCGTCGATCAGGATGCGCCGCTTGCGCAATTCTTCAACCGGCTCGCCGTGTCCCGGCAAGCGTTTGTCGATCAGGTCGAAATAGGTTTCGATAGTGTCTTGCAGCTCGACGCCCCGCGCGCGCAGGCGGTCGACCACGTCGTAGAGGTTGTCCGTTCCGAAGGCGAGGTGCTGAATGCCCTCGCCTTTGTAGCGCTGGAGATACTCTTCGATCTGATCGACCTTGCCCGGCTCGCCTTTGCTTTCGTTGAGAGGGATGCGAATCTTGCCGCACGGACTTGTCATCGCCTTCGAGAACAGACCGGTGACGCGCCCTTCAATGTCGAAATATCGGATCTCGCGGAAGTTGAAGATTCGTTCGTAATACTCCGCCCACTTGGCCATGTTGCCGCGAAACACGTTGTGGGTGAGGTGATCGAGGTAGGTTAGGCCGATCGCATTCTTCGATTCATCGGCGCCTTCGATGGGCTTGAAATCGATGTCATAGATCGTCTGCGCGCCATAGCGATCCACCAGATAAATGTAAGCCCCGCCGATGCCCTTGATGGCGGGAATGTTGAGCTCCATCGGGCCCACCTTCCCCTGCACGGGTTCCGCCCCGCGCTTCACGGCTTCCTCGAAGGCGGCCTTCGCATCCTTCACGCGAAACGCCATCGCGTTGGCGCTCGGCCCATGCGCCTCGCGAAATTCGGCGGCTTGGCCGGCAGGCTCCATGTTCAAGATGAAGTTGATGTCGTTTTGCTTGTAACGAACGACATTTTTGGAGCGGTGTCTGGCGACCGCCGTGAATCCGATCTGCTCAAAATAGGCGGCCAGCTTCTCCGGTTCCGGCGAGGTGAATTCGACGAACTCGAAACCATCGGTGCCGATGGGGTTCTCGAAGAGGTCTGCCATGGCCGTTCTCCACGCGCTTGCGTTTTGACCCGATTTAGTTTCATTTGAAACCAATGGCAAGCACGAAACCAAGATCGGGCCCCAAGGCCAATCCAGCGGACCTTCTGGTTCTGGAGGACTTTCTGCCCTACCGGCTCTCGATCCTGTCAAACCGCATCTCGCGCGCCATCGCACGCCGCTACGCCAAGGCATTCGATCTCACGATTCCGGAGTGGCGGATCATCGCCGTGCTGGGGCGCCGGCCCGGCCTCACCGCCACGGAGATCGCGGATGCGACCGAGATGGACAAGGTCGCCGTGTCCCGCGCGGTGGCGAAGTTGGTCACGGCCAAGCGTCTCAAGGCGATGGCCGACGCGACGGATGCGCGGCGCCAGCGGTTGTTCCTGACGGCGGAAGGCGAGAGCGTGCATGCGCGCATCGCACCGATCGCGCTTGCGACTGAAGAAAAGCTGATCGCCACGCTGAGTGGGCGCGAGCGCGCGGAATTGGATCGCGTACTGGACCGGTTGCTGGCGGCCGCGCGCGCGCTCTAACGCCGCGGTGTGAGCCGCAAGAGGCGTCCGTGGTCTTCGTCTGTCACGATCCAGATCGCGCCGTCGCTTGCTTCGGCGACATCGCGGATGCGGCCGACGCCCAGGTCGAAGCGCTCTTCGCCCGTCACGCGCTCTCCGCTCAGTTCGAGGCGGATCAGCTGGCGCGAACCGAGGCCGGCGATGAGCAGGTCGCCGCGCCACGGAAAGAGCTCGCCGCGATAGAAGTCCATGTCGCCCGGGGCGATGACAGGATCCCAGTAATAAACCGGCTGCTCCAAACCTTCGCGAGCGGAGATGCCTTCGTTGACCGGCGAGCCGTTATACTCTTCGCCGTAGGAGATGATCGGCCAGCCATAATTGCGGCCTGCAACCGGAATGTTGATCTCGTCGCCACCGCGTGGACCGTGCTCGATTGCCCACAAGGCGCCGGTGTCCGGATGCACGTCCGCCCCTTGCACATTGCGGTGTCCGTAAGACCAAATCTCCGGCCGCGCATCGGGGCGGCCGATGAATGGGTTGTCTGCGGGCACGCTGCCATCGGCGTTGATGCGGACGATCTTGCCGAGGTGAGTGTTCAAGTCTTGCGCAAGCTCGCGCGGCTCGCGCTGCTGACGATCACCCAATGTGATGTAGAGGCGGCCCTGACGATCAAACTCGAGGCGCGAGCCGAAATGGCCTGTCGAGCGCCACGCGGGCGTTTGCCGGAAAATGACTCGCACGTTCTCAACTCGCCCGCCGTCATCGCTCAAGCGGCCGCGCGCGACGCTGGTTCCGTTCTCGCCCCCGTGGCGCGGCTCGGCGTAGCTCCAAAAAATCAAACGGTCGGCGGCGAAGTCTGGGCTCAACACGACATCGAGCAGTCCACCCTGCCCGCGCGCGTCGACCGCAGGCAAACCCGCGACGGGCGGGGAAATTTGTCCGTCGCGCGTGACAATGCGCAGGCGGCCGGCGCGTTCGGTCACCAACACGCGCCCGTCCGGCAGAAAGGCGAGCGACCAGGGATGATCCAGGCGCGCGGCGATTTCCTCGATGTCGAACGCCACGCCGGACGCAACCGCGGGTGCGCGCGTTTGCCCTGCAAACGCCGGCGAGAGCCCAGTATTGGGCTCGCCCTGCGCCACCGGAGCGCCCGTTTGCCCGCGGCTCTCCACGCCGCTGCACGCCGCAAAGATCAGGACTGTGGCGAAAACCCAATTACGCATCCGGGGAAACTCTCTCTCCAAGAGAACAAATATGGCGCGCAGGCGCGCCTCCGCCAGCAGGCGCCGTTTTCGCTCGCGCGGCGCCTTTCCGCGAGTTAACATCCGGCTGACAGCGAGGGGAAGCGCGAAGAGCTTTGGCTGACGTCTTCATCTCCTATTCGCGGCTCGATCATGACCGCGTACAGCCGATCACGGATCGGCTTGGCTCACTGGGATATAGCATCTGGTGGGACAAACACCTGCGCGCCGGCGAGGCGTTTGTTGAGGAAATCGAGCGCCAGCTTGAACAGGCGCGCGCCGTGCTCACAATCTGGAGCGCCAATTCGCGTAACTCCACGTGGGTCTACGCAGAGTCGAGCCGCGGGCTCGACAATAACAAGTTTCTGCAAATTCGGCTCGACACTGTTCAACCGCCGCTGCCGTTCGATGCACTGCAACTCTCCGACATGAGCGGCGGGCGCGGCGAGTGGGGTCCGCTCGAAGCCGCGCTCGCGAGACTTGTGAAGCAAGGGGTCGCGCCAGAGCCGGAGCGGCGCGTCCCTTCGCCTGGTCCGCTCGCGACGCCGCAAGCAGCCGGCATGCCAAAGGTTCTCACACTAGCGTCGACGGCGGCGCTCGCGGCTTATGCGGGCGCGGTGTCGGCGACCTACAACGGCGTGATGACGCCGGATCAGCTGCAGGTCGCGCTAACCGGCGTACTGGGCGTCGCTGGCGCTTGCACAGCGCTTTCGGCGCACCGGCTGATCGCCGTCACGCGCGCAGGGGGTTAGGCAATGGCGCGTTCAGTGCTCGGGTCTTTTGTAAGCGGCACGCGCGCTGTGCTGGCGGTCCAGGTGTTTGTTGGCGTTGCAGCGGTGGCGCTGTCCGGCTGGACGCTGTCGGTGACCAACAGCGTGATCCGCGAGCGTGATCGCTTGCGCGAGCGCGTGATCCAGCTCGAAGAAACGATGGCGGCGCGCGGCATCGTCGTGCCGTCTGCGCCCGCTGTGGTTCAAACGCCGGCGCGCGATCGCGTCGACGAATACCCGCCACCGGCGGCGGCGACAGAGGCCGCCGCTACGCCCGCGGATCCAAGCGCCGCCGACAGCGCTGCGCCGGCTCCCGCGGACGCCGCGCCCGCGGCGCAAGAGGATGCGCGGGGTATTGGCGATGTGATCGGCGATGCATTTGGTCCGACACCGCCGTTGCGGCGAGTGGTGCTGCACGTGCGCTCGGAAGCTGACGAGCCGCTCGCGCGACGGATGGCGTTGCTGCTTCAGCAGACACAGCACATGGATGTGGCCGTGCGGGTGATGCCGCCGCGCGACCCACGGCAATCCGGCTACGCCTATTTCGACGGCCGCCAAAGCCGCGCCGCCGCTGACTTGGTCACGCGGTTTCACGATATTGCACGCAACGCGCAAATCGCGCCGTGGTCAGCGCAATTGCGCGGCGTCGCGTTGCCAGCCCAAGGAGAATACACGCCGGACCGGATCGATATCGTGCTCCCGCCCTTGCCAGCGGCCGCAGCGCCCGAGCCTCGGGCCGTCGTGCAGCCGCGGCCCTAGCCGCTACTTCCGCCGCCCCGCGCCGGTGAGACTGCGGAGGTAGTCCAAGCGCTCTTGAGACGGGGTATGGCCCCATTCCGCCGCGATGCCATAGTGGCGCATGGCTTCGGCGACATCCACGGCCACGCCCGTGCCACGTTCGTACATGAGCCCCAAATTGTAGGCGGCGAGTTCGTTGCCGCCCTCTTCTCCCAATTCGTAGAGGCGGCGCGCTTCGGCGAAGTCCTGCGCGACGCCGCGGCCCTCTTCATACATTAACCCAAGATCGTTGGCGGCGCCTGCGTGTTCTTGGTTCACGGCTTCGCGATACCAGCGCGCCGCCTGAACGAAGTCTTGCGCAACGCCACGGCCGTTGTCGTACATCCAGGCGATGTCATTTTGCGCGCGCGGGTGTCCTTGCTGCGCGGCGAGCAGCCACATGCGCGCGGCTTCCGCTTCGTTGTTCTCAACGCCGAGCCCGAAATAGAGCACATGGCCCCACGCCCATTGCGCGCGCGCGTCGCCGGTTGCAGCCGCCGCTTCCACCGCGGCGGGCGAAGATTGCGAGACAATTTGCAGCGCGTAGTCGCGCCCAAGCATAGCCCATTCATCTTCGGCGCTGATGGCGTTGATCGCCGCAAATGCGGCGCGTGCGTCGCCCTGTTGCTTGGCGAGCGCGGGCTTTTCCGCGCCCGCCGCGAACGCCGGTGTCGCAGCCATCAGCGCCGCGGCCAGCGCGCCGCCTAGAATACTGAACCGCATGACATTGTCCTCCGCCCACGCCGGGCGACATTAGCAGGCGCTCGCCCCATTGGCAGCCCGCCTTGCTTCCGCCCCGGAACGGGGCGACAAGCCCGCACGCCATGGCCACAGCGACCGCCCACGCCGCGACCTTCGACTGGGAGCCCAAGCGGGCGCTCACGCTGCGCTCGGCGCGCCGGCGCTCGAAGCGGATCTCCGCGCTGCGCCGGTTCTTCGTGGCGGGCGCGGGCGCCTCGTTTGCCGCCGTCTTCGTGTTCATGGCCCTCCACGCTGTCGAGGGCGGCTTCAATTCCGGCCAGTATGGGGCCTCTGAGCCGCTCCGGATGATCAATCCGCGCTTCATGGGGCGGACGGACAATGGCGGCCCCTACCAGCTCTCAGCCGAGGTGGCCGAGCGGCCGCAGGGCGAAAACCAGCCGATCGAGCTGATCGCCCCGGTCTACCGCACCGAAGCCGGGACCATCATGCTCGCCCCCCGGGGGGTCTATGACGAACAAGCCAAGCGGGTGGTGTTCGAGGGCGAGGTTTTGTTTGCCGACCGGAACGGAAATCGCTTCACCACCCCCAACATGATCGTGGACCTGGACCAGGGTACCCTCAGCGGCGCAGGCGGCGTGACCGGCGCCGGGCCCCTTGGCGTGCTCCAAGCCGAAAGTTATGAATTGAGAGACAGTGATCGTGCTCTGGTGCTTCGCGGCGGGGTCCGTGGGCAGATTCCGGACCGTTCGCCGCAGAATGGGGAGCCGACGCCATGAGGCCTACAGCCGTCCTGATCGCCGCCGGCGCCTTCCTGGCCGCCGCCATGGCCAGCCCGGCCGCGCACGCCCAGCTTAGCGAGAACGGCGGGCCTGTGTCCTACTCGGCCGACAACCTGGAGTACTTCGACGGCGAACGCCGCCTCGTTCTCGTGGGCGATGTCGACATCGTCCAGAATGACGCCCGGCTGCGGGCCGACCGCATCACGCTCTATTTCAGCGCCTCGACCGCGAGCGAAGGCTCGCAACAGGGCCTCGGCTCCGGCGACATCGAGCGCATGGTCGCCGAGGGTGAGGTCTATTATGTGCGGCCGTCGCAATCGGCGCGCGGCGATCGCGCGATCTATGAAGTGGCGCAGGACAGCGTGACCTTCACCGGAAACGTCGTGGTGGCGTCCGACGAGAACGTCATCCGCGGCAACACGCTCGTGCTGCAGATCGGCTCGCGCCGGACCACGATCCGGCCAAACTCCGGTGATCGGGTGCGCGGGGTGTTTGTCCCGCGCGACCGGCCCCAGCAGGGCCGGAGCCAGTGACACTCAGGACACCACAAAACTTCTCTAGCCGCGGCAGTTGGATATGAGCCCTGAGGGCGCTGCAAGCCGTTCGACGTCAGCCGACGCCGCCCAAGGCGGTTTGGGCGCTGTTCGGATCGCCAAGGCCTATCGCGGCCGGCAAGTGGTGAAGGACGTTTCGCTCTTCCTGCGCCGGGGCGAAGTGGTCGGACTGCTTGGCCCCAACGGCGCCGGCAAGACTACCTGCTTCTACATGATCACCGGGCTCGTGCGCGTGGATCAAGGCCAAATCCTGTTGGACGGCCAGGACGTCACGACCCTGCCGATGTACCAGCGCGCCCGCCTCGGCGTGGGCTATCTGCCGCAAGAACCATCCATCTTTCGCGGTCTGACCGTTGAGCAGAATGTGATGTCGATCGTGGAGCTGCACGAGCGCAACCAATCCAAACGGCGCGACATCGTTAACGGCCTGCTCGCTGAACTTCATGTCGATCATCTAAAGGACGCGCCCGCCTCAGCGCTCTCCGGCGGCGAGCGGCGTCGTGTCGAGATCGCGCGTGCGTTGGCGACGCGACCTTCGTTCATGCTGCTGGATGAGCCGTTCGCCGGCATCGATCCGCTCGCCATCAACGACATCCGGGCCCTGATCAAGTTTCTCAAGGACCGCGGCTTGGGGGTCCTGATCACCGACCACAATGTGCGTGAGACCCTGACGATCGTGGACCGCGCTTCGATCATGTTCGATGGCGAAGTAATGTTCGAAGGCACCCCGAACGAAGTGCGCTCCAACCCGGCGGTCCGAGAGCGTTATCTGGGCGACACGTTCAGCTGACGCCATAATTCGACGCGCCGGTTACCCGAAATTCAGACCTCTAGGGCAAGGTCCGTGCCATGCCGGCGCACCGCCCTTTTCCCCCGAGTCAAATACGCCGCCGCATCTGCGGCCGGTGCAACGTGAGGGGCGGCCAATGGCGATGACGCCGCGCCTGGAGTTGCGCCAGGGGCAAGCCCTGGTGATGACGCCGCAATTGCAGCAGGCAATCAAGCTGCTGCAACTTTCCAACGTCGAACTGCAGGAGTTCGTCGAGAACGAACTCGAGCGTAATCCCCTGCTGGAGCGCGAAGAAAGCACCGCCGAAGTCAAGGCAACCGACGATGGCGGTGACGCGCAGACGCTCGAATTCGAGAGCGGCTTGGCCCCGGCGGAAGCGGCGCTCGATGTCAGCGTCGCCGACATTGCGCCCGATCTCTCGGCCAACGAGCTCGCGGAGGCGGGCGCGGCGCCGCTGACGGATTGGTCCAAGGCGTCGTCGGGCAAGAGCTTCGACGACATGCCCGGAATCGAAGAGACGCTGACGAGCGATCTTTCACTCGCCGAGCACCTCGACCGCCAGCTTACCGAAGCCGGCCTCTCGCCCATGGAGCGCATGATCGGCGGAGTGTTAATCGATGCGGTGGACGACTGGGGCTACATGCGCGGCGATCTGCTCGAGATCGCCGGCCGCATCGGCGCGCCCTATCCGACCGTCGCCCGCGTGCTCGCCGTGATGCAGGGCTTCGAGCCCACTGGCGTGATGGCGCGCGACATTCCCGAGTGCCTCGCGCTACAGCTGAAGGAGCGGGGCCGCTTCGATCCGGCGATGGAGAAGCTCATCGCCAATCTCGACCTGCTGGCGAAGGGTCATTTCGAACGTCTGCAGCATGTTTGCGGCGTGGACCGTGAAGACCTCGCCGACATGATCGCGGAGGTGCGCGCGCTGACGCCAAAGCCGGGCGCTGGCTTCGGCGGGGGCGCAGCCCAGACGGTGGCGCCCGATGTGTACGTGCGCCAAGCGCCAGATGGCGCCTGGCTGGTGGAACTCAACACCGACACCATGCCGCGCGTGCTGATGAACCAGCGCTACTACGCGACCGTGGCGAAGACGGCGAAGCGCGAAGAAGACAAGCAGTTCCTGACGGAGTGCGCCGCGAACGCGTCATGGTTGGTGAAGAGTCTGGATCAGCGCGCCCGCACGATCCTCAAGGTCGCGCGCGAAATCGTGCGCCAGCAAGACGGCTTCTTCGACAAAGGCGTCGCACATCTTCGACCACTCAATCTGAAGACGGTCGCCGCCGCGATCGAGATGCACGAATCGACGGTGAGCCGCGTCACTTCGAACAAGTACCTTTCGTGCGCGCGCGGCGTGTTCGAACTGAAGTACTTCTTCACCGCCTCGATCAATGCATCCGACGGCGGTGAAAGCCACTCCGCCGAAGCCGTTCGTCATCAGATCAAAGGCTTGATCGACGGCGAAGGCCCAGAGGACATCCTTTCCGACGACCGCATCGTCGAAATCCTGCGCGAGAAGGGCATCGACATCGCGCGCCGCACCGTCGCGAAGTACCGGGAAAGTCTGCGGATTCCGAGTTCCGTCGAGCGCAAGCGGAAGCTGGCGCACGGGCTCTAGAACCGCCCCTTCGGCGCGAACAAACAATAGCCTTTTCGCCCGCCCTGACGCTAAGGTCCCCGCCCTGGTGTGGAGGGTTTCCGATGGGCGTTTGGGATTCTGTCTTCAAGGTAGTGTTCGGGTCGCGCCCGGCGCCGCGACCACCCCAGGCGCCTGCGCCGACCCGCGCACCTGCGCCGCCCCCCGCCGCGCCGCCAGCGCCGCCGCCCACACAGGCCGCGCCGCCGCCGGCGCCAGCACCAGCGCCAACACCAGCGCCAGAACCTGCACTTGCGCCCGCGCCGGAAGCACACGCCCAGCCCGGCACGGAGACGCCGCCGCCCGTTGTCGCTGACACGCCGGTTGAGCCGCCCGCGCCAACGCCTGAGCCAGCGCCAGAGCCGCCGCCATCGCCGCCGGTAGCGCCGCCTGCGCCGGCACCGGGTCCTGCACCGGCGCCGACGGCGTCACAGACCATCACGCTAGGGTGCGTCGACCCTGAAGTTAGCGACCAGACTTGCGCGGCCTATCTCGGAACGGTCGAACAAACGACGCGACTCGAACTCCGCGAATTGAAGGACAACCTCGACAAAGTCGCGCTCAGGAAACTGCCGCCAGCGCCGCAGGGCGCGATGACCGTGGCCGACGTGCAGCGCGCGCTGACGGCGATTGGCTTCTTTCCCGGCGGCGCCGCTGACGGCATTTGCGGCTATCGAACGCAATCGGCCATTCGGCTCTTCCAGGAATACGTGCGGACAATGGAAGGCCACGAAGATTGCACGCCGGATGGCTTGTTCGGCCGAGTCACGCAAGGGCACCTGCACCGTTGGCTGACGAGCGGCGCTCGGCCGGACTGGGCCCCGGTCGCGGGCGAATACGATGCTTGGCTTGGCCTGCTCGAGGCGGTGAAGCAAAAGTACCTCGCCGCACCGAACCGAGCACTCGAACTCGTGAACGCATTTCAGGGCCGGACGGACACTCGCAAGGTAGCGGATTGGGACTTCACCGGCCCGGGCAACATCCATCTGATTGGCGTCCGGCGCAACGAGGTCGCCGGCAAGTACGACGACATTTTCGTACTGTTGATGAAAGGCCTAGTGTTCAAGTTCCAAGGCTCCACTGAGCCAGGCGTAAGCGACAATCGGGATGGCCCCCCGTACCTCGTGCAAGGCCAGCACGATTATCACTTCGGCTGGCACCCCGGGGCGAGATCGGCAGACGGCCCCAAGGATCGCTACTTGGCGCTGCGCCCGCTCCACCTCGACGCGGGGGTCCTCGTCGTGCGCGCGGGCGCCGACAAGGTCCTTGACGACACCGACTGGGCGAGAGGGCTCACCGCTAACCCGACGATCAACATTCACTGGGGCGGTCGCGGCATGACGCGCGACAACACTTGGTCCCAGGGCTGCCAAGTCATCAACGGCATGGTCTACATCAACCCCGCCAATCGGCTTGTCAGCTGCAAGGATTTCGCGGCGAGAACTTCGGGCGAGCCTTTCCGGGATCGCAGCAAGACACGCGGCGCCTACAACGTCCTTGTCGATCTCGTCACGGCGCTCTCAGGCGACATGCCGAGCAATCAGGTGAAGTACACGCTGCTCACCGAAGCCGACCTCGATCTATCCGCGGAGCTGAAAGCGAAATTGGCCGAGGATCGCGCGCGCGCGTTGACAATCAGCGAGTGATCGACCGGCCTCGCCCGTTCGTCGCACGCCCTTTGCTGTCCGCGGCAGGGGCTGGCCAAGTGCTGCGATGAAGCGCCTTGCCTTGACAATGATCGCCGCGCTCGCGCTGGGCGGCTGCGCCACGGCTCAAGCACAAGCGCCAGGTTGCCCGCCTGCCGGTTACGACCGCGCGCGGCTGGACGCGCTCAAGGCGGCGGAATGGCGCATCGATGACGAGACGGCGCGCGAGGCCTTTGCGCTGGCGCTGCCGGCATGTCTCGCCTCTCCAGATCCGGCGCTGCGCGACGGCGTCGCCTTCGAAGCGCTGTCGCACCTGCTGCGCGACAGCCAGCTGGGTATTGGCGCGCAGACCGCGCTCGTGCACGCTGTGCTGCCGCGTCTGGAGAGCGCCGATCCGCGCGGCTTTGAGCAACCCTTTGCAGCTTTGGTTCTGTCCGAACTGGTGCGCGCCGAGCGGCTGAATCCGCACTTCACCGACGACATGCGCGCCGACGTGCTGGAGCGGTCGCTCCGCTATTTCACGCGCATCAACGACTATCGAGGATTCGACGAGCGCGAAGGCTGGCGCCACGGCGTGGCGCATGGCGCCGATCTGATGCTGCAGCTCTCTGTCAGCCAGAGCACCACGCGCGCGGACCTGCTGCGCATCCGCGACGCGATCGGGGGCCAAGTGGCGCCCGAGGGCCACTTCTACATCTATGGCGAAAGCGAGCGCCTGGCGCGGCCGATCCTATTCATGGCGCAGCGCGGCCTGATCACGGAAGCCGAGTGGACTAGGTGGCTCGCCCGCTTCCCTGGCCGGGAGAACGCATTTGCGTCGCAAGCCGGCCTCGCTTGGCGCCACAACACCAACGCGTTCCTGCAAACGGTGTGGCTAAATGCCAAGCTGAGCCAAAGCACGGAAGACGATGTGTTGCTGGCCGGCGCGGAGGCCGCACTCCGCGCTATGCCTTAGCTATGGCCTTGTCGGCAGGTACGATGCGCGCACTCGTTGTGGCGCGCGCGATCGTGCGTCCACTTTCGTCGAACAGTGCGCCTTCGATGAACGCGACCGTCTTACCGACTTGGATCACCTTGGCTTCGGCGAACAACGGCCCGGGCTTGGCGGCGCCGAGGAACTGCACGTTGAGATCGATGCTGACGCTGTAGGCCGCGCCGTTCGTGTGGATCAGCAGCGCCGGGCCCATCGTATCGTCGAGCATCGCCGCGAGAAATCCGCCCTGAACGAAGCCGGCCGGATTGCAAAATGCGGGTTTGGCGTCGAAGCCAATGCGCACCCATCCCTCCTCCGGCTTTGCATCGATCATGCGCCAGCCCAGCGTCTCGGCGCAGGGCGGCTTCGGAAGATCGTCCATGATCGTGCGCGGCATTGCGGGCGGCTCCTCGCTTGGCGCCACTAAGCGCGCCGCGCGCGCAATAGCAAGAATTGGCCAAACAGCACCAACGCCACGCCGCCAAGTGCAAGCAAACCCCAGCTCTTGCCCTCGAACATCGCCGACACAAGCATCGCGACGGGCGGCGTCAGCGCGGAGATGTAGGACGCGGCGGCGTAGCCGCGGCGGCGCGCAAGCCCGTAGTAGAGGAGGAACGCCAGCACCGAGCCGTTGACCGCAAGGTGCGCGAGGGAAAGCACGTACGTCCAGGTCGGCTCGAAGGTCCATGCCTTGCCTGTGATCAGCGCAAACACTGCAAGCGCGGCGGCGCCATACGCCATCGCCCAGCCGGTCGATGCGGCAACGCCGGCGCCAGCCAATTCGCCGCGACGTGCATATACGTTACCGACCACGGCGGCCGCTACGCCCGCCAGCGTCATGCCAATTCCGGTCATCGCCTCGGCGCTGAAATTCGCCGCCGCGATCTCCTGCCATGACATCAGCGCCACACCGGCGATGCCGAGCGCCGCCGCGATCCATGCCAGCATCGACGAGCGTTGCCCAAAGGCGATGCGGAAACCGATCAGGTTGGCGAAGGCCATTGCCGCGAAGAGCACCGCGACTACGGCTGAGGTCACGCGTTCCTCGGCCCAGTACACGAGCGTGTAGTTGATGGTGAAGGTGGAGAAGCCAACGCCGAACGCGGCGATGTGCTGCGCACGCGTGAGCTTGATGGTCTCGCGGCGCACCACACACCAAGCGAAGATCAGCAGCGCCGCCAGCGCGAAGCGATACACCACCGAGACAACCGGATCGACCACGCCGAACTGCAAGGTGATCGCGTACCAGGTTGTGCCCCACGCCAACGTGCACACAACGATGGCGATCAGGTCTGCAAGCGGGGTTGCGCGCGGCGGCGCTTCGGCGGCCTCCGCGGCGGCGTCCATGACGAATCTCCAGTGTGGAGCTTCCTATATCGCCCAGGCCAGCGCGCCAGCGAGGCATTTTCGCCCACATCGCGGGTGTCTGTTCGCAGCTGCGGCGAAGGTGACGCATGCGGCGCCCTTTCGCTGGTCATTCGATTGACCGGTCGGCTTCGCGGGCCTACCTTTTGAGTGAGCTCAGGAGCGTCCTTCGGGGGGCGGGACCTAAGCCCCAGAGTCCTTTTCCGCGCGCGTCAGCGCAGCATTGTCGAGGAGGCTCATACATGCGCATTCAAGTCGCCGGACGGCAGATGGATGTCGGCGAAGCGCTGAGAACTCGGATCGAAGCGGAGCTTGCGAGCGGGGTGGGCAAGTACTTCAGCCGCGCGACGGATGCGGTGGTGACCGTCGCCAAGACCGGGGCCGCCGGTGTAGAAGTCGATTGCACCGTCCATCTCGCCTCTGGAATTTCCCTCCAAGCAGAAGGCCATGGCGGCGACGCGCACAGCGCGTTCGGCGACGCCATGAGCAAGCTGGAAAAGCGCGTGCGCCGCTACAAGCGCCGGCTGCGCAATCATCACACCGACAACAAATCTCCCCTTCCCGCGGAGGACGCGGCGGCGTATGTGCTCGCCCCGTCGCCGGACGAGGGCGACGCCGATGAAGCGGCCGGGGTGGAGCCCGCGCCGCTCGTGATCGCGGAGACGACCGTTCCTGTACGCACCATGACCGTATCCACAGCAGTTATGCAGCTGGACCTTTCCTCTACGCCGGTTGTGATGTTTAGGAACGCCGCCAACGGCGCGCTGAACGTCGTTTACCGGCGCGCGGACGGAAATGTCGGCTGGATCGATCCGGAACGCGCGCCAAAGGCGCATCTTAACGGAACCTAGGGCTAACGGGGGCGTTGGCGCGGCTTCTGCAGCGCCGGCATCGAACCAAGGTTGAAATGATCGATTTGAGCGATTTGATCGCCCCAGAAGCGATACTGCCGCGCCTTATTGCAACGTCGCGGCGCCAGGCGCTGCAGGCCATGTGCGACACGCTCGCACGGGCCACAGGCGTTGATTCGCGTGCTGCGTTTGAGGCTGTGCTCATTCGTGAGCGTCTCGACGGCACCGGTATGGGCGACGGCGTCGCCACACCGCACGCACACGTCAAAGGCGTGACGCGGCCGATCGGCGCGTTCGCGCGCCTTGATCCGCCGCAAGATTTCGAGTCATACGATGGGCGCCCGGCGGATCTGGTTTTCATGCTGCTGACGCCGCCCGACCGGAGCGGCGACCACTTGAAAGCGCTGGCGCGCGTGTCGCGCTTCCTCAAGCGCCCGGACATGCGCGACAAGCTGCGCGGCGCGCGCGGCGCACATGAGATCTACGCTCTCTTCTCAAGCCATCTGCGCAGCGACGCCGCATGATGACCGCGGCCGACAGGCTGTTCTCGTACTTCCCGCTCCTGATGACGGCGGCCACCTTCCTGGCCCTCGGCGTCTTCGCGCAATGGCCCAATCTGTGGAGCACGCTGCTGCTCCTCTTCATCGTCTATGTGCTGCCGCCGATCGTGCAGCGCATCATGTTTCGCTGGGCGCCGCTGAAGATCGGCGTGTCCCCCATCGACGGGCGGAAATTCTCGCCTTGGCTCGCGAGCCACCACATCCAAGCGTTCTATGACGCGCAGCCCTACTTGGAATCGTTGCTGCGCGTGATTCCCGGCTTCTACTCGATGTGGCTGCGCATGTGGGGTTCGCGGATCGGCTACGGCGTCGTATGGCCGGTGCGGATGGATGTGCTCGACCGCGGACTGGTCGAGATCGGCAACCGCGTCGTGTTCGACCGGGAAGTCGAGCTCGCCGCGCATGTGCGCCAGAAGACCGAAGGCGGCGGCGCGCGCGTTCTGGTGCGCGGTGTGCGCGTGGGATCGCACGCCTTCATCGGCGCGGGCGCGCGCATCGGCCCCGGCGCCAGCGTGCCCTCGAACGCCAATGTTCCCGCGCTCGCCGTGGTTGGCGTAAACGAGGTGTTCGGCGAGACGGTGCGGCATCCGGAAAAAGACGAGGCGCAGTTCGCGCTGAGCTAGGCGCGAATGCCTTCTCCTGGTGAAGGAGCAGGTGTCGCCGAAGCCTGCGGTGAGGTTACTGCGCGATCCGAATGGACGCCGTGGATCGTTCTGTGAAGACGGCAAGCTCGCCTGGCCGCTACGCAGCCACCCTCTCCTTACGCTATTCCTTCTCCAACCGCGCCAAAACCACGCCTTCACTCACTTGCGCGCCGGCCTTCGCGTTCAATTCCGCGAGCTTGCCGTCGAACGGCGCGACCAAAGTGTGCTCCATCTTCATCGCTTCGAGCACGAGAATGGCGTCGCCCTTCTTCAGCTTCGCGCCAGCTTTGGCGGCGACGGAGACGATCTTGCCCGGCATCGGCGAAAGGATCGCGCCGTCGCCGGCGCTGACCTCGTCCGCGCTGCGCTCGCCGGTGTCGAGGGTGAATTCGTACACTTCACCTTGGACCGCGGCTAACACTACGCCAGCATCCAATCGCCTCCATGCTCTTTCGGAGTTTCGCTCGGGAAGTACGCTCAAGGATTGATCATTCCAAAGCATACGCACTCGCGGCTGCGGCTCGGCGTTGAGCCGGAAGCCAACCAATTCGCGCCACGGCGTTGGGTCACGCTGCAACCCTGATCTCCGCTCGTAGCCTTTGGCAAAAACCAGCGCCGCTGCTGCCAGTGCGTCTCGATTGGGTGCTGGCGTTGCGAGTATCTGTGGATTGGCGCCAATCACCGCGGTGTCAACGTCGCCATTTCTAAAGGCCGGCAAAGTCAAGCAGCGGACCAGGAATCCAGCATTGCTTTTTACCGGCCACACCTCAGTCTCTGAGCAGGCCACGCGTAGTTTCTCGATGACAGCGTCACGCGTGCTAGCATGCGCAATGATCTTCGCTAGCATCGGATCGTAGTTAGCCGTGACGTGATCACCTTGCTCGAACCCGCTATCGAAGCGGACATCGGTCTCTTCTGGCGGTGGCCAGAAGTGCATTAGCTGCCCGATGGAAGGCAAGAACCCGGTGTCTGGGTTCTCCGCATACAACCGCGCCTCCATCGCCCAGCCGGTGATCTTCAGCTCTTCCTGCTTCAGCGGCAGCTTTTCGCCGCTGGCGACGCGCAGTTGCCACTCCACCAAGTCCTGCCCCGTGATCTCTTCCGTCACCGGGTGTTCGACCTGCAGGCGCGTGTTCATCTCCATGAACCAGATGCGGTCGGCGCGCAGGCCTTCGCTGGCGTCGGCGATGAACTCCACAGTACCGGCGTTGACGTAGTTCACTGCGCGCGCAGCCCTCACCGCCGCCGCGCAGAGCGCCGCGCGCGTTGCTTCGTCCATGCCCGGCGCGGGCGCTTCTTCGATCACCTTCTGGTGGCGGCGCTGCAGCGAGCAGTCGCGCTCGAACAAATGCACCACGTTGCCGTGCGTATCGCCGAACACCTGCACCTCGATATGGCGCGGGCGCTGCACGTACATTTCGAGCAACACCCGATCGTCGCCGAACGATGACGCGGCTTCGCGTTTGGCGGATTGCAACGCCGCTTTGAAATCGCCCTTCTTCTCGACCTTGCGCATGCCTTTGCCGCCGCCGCCGGCGACGGCCTTTATCAGCACCGGATAGCCGATCGCGTCGGCCTCCTTCTGCAAGCGCTCTTCGCTTTGATCTTCGCCGAGATAGCCGGGCGTCGTCGGCACGCCGGCTTCGGCCATCAGCTTCTTGGCGGCGTCCTTGAGGCCCATGGCGCGGATGGAGTCCGGCTTCGGACCGATCCAAATCAGGCCCGCATCGATCACGGCCTGCGCGAAATCGGCGTTCTCGGAGAGAAAGCCGTAACCAGGATGAATCGCCTCGGCGCCGGTTTGCTTGGCAGCAGCGATGATTTTCTCGCCGCGCAGATAGCTTTCCTTCGCTGGCGACGCGCCGATGTGCACCGCTTCATCGGCTTCGCGCACGTGCAGCGCTTTCGCGTCCGCGTCGGAATAAACCGCGATAGTGCGCACGCCGAGACGTTTGCATGTGCGGATCACACGCCGCGCAATTTCTCCGCGGTTGGCAATGAGCACCGATTTCAGCATGCAAAAACTCCACCCCCGCCCCCTCGCGGGGCGGGGGCAGGGGGTGGGGGGCGATGGGCGGCGCGCGCTATTGCGAGATGCGCACGAACGCGCGTGCAAACTTCTTCAAACACCAGCGCGTTTGAACACCCCCCCTCCCCTGCCCCTCCCCCGCAAGGGGGGAGGGGGCGCGCGTTCTGAACGCCGAAACGCTTGAGGTAACCAGCGTAAGTGCGTGCTACTACCACTTCAGGGTGCCAAGTCCGCTGCAATACGTGCACGTATGACGTTCATCGGATTGCCTTTGATTTCACCCGAACCATCGCAAACATCACAAGTCTTAGTTTCCTCCCAGGGAAAGCCATACCCGCAGTGCGGGCAGCTCCATGCGCTGTCACTAACCTTTCCCTTGCACTCAAAGCACGCGACAAGCATTTCTGTTTCCCCACTACATCCTAAACACGCCAAAGCGCGTTTCCGGGATTGGCGCGTTCAAGCTTGCGCTGATCGCCAAGCCCAGCACGTCGCGCGTTTGCGCGGGATCGATGATGCCATCGTCCCAGAGGCGCGCTGTTGCGTGATACGGATCGCCTTCGGCTTCGTATCTTGCACGGATTGGGTCTTTGAATTTTTCTTCGTCGGTTTTCGCCCAGCTCTCGCCTTTCGCTTCCATGCCGTCGCGCTTCACTTGCGCGAGCACGCTGGCGGCTTGTTCGCCGCCCATGACGGAGATGCGGCTGTTGGGCCAGGTGAAGAGGAAGCGCGGAGAATAAGCGCGGCCGCACATGCCGTAATTGCCGGCGCCGAATGAGCCGCCGATCAGCACGGTGAATTTCGGCACTTCGGCGCTCGCGACGGCCGTCACCATCTTGGCGCCGTCCTTGGCGATGCCGCCGGCTTCGTATTTGCCGCCGACCATGAAGCCGGAAATGTTTTGCAGGAAGAGCAGCGGAATGCCGCGCTTGCAGGCGAGCTCAATGAAATGCGCACCCTTCTGCGCGCTTTCGCTGAAGAGGATGCCGTTATTGGCGAGGATCGCGACGGGGAAGCCCCAGATGCGCGCGAAGCCGGTGACGAGCGTTGGGCCATAGAGCGGGCGGAATTCATCAAGCTCGCTGCCGTCCACAATACGCGCGATGACTTCGCGCACATCGTACGGCGTGCGCACGTCATCGGGGATCACGCCGTAAATGCTTTCGGCGTCGTAAGCTGGCGCGACCGGTTCGCGCAGATCGAGGCCGACGTTCTTCACGGTGTTCAAATTCGCAACGATGCGGCGCACCAGGTGCAGCGCGTGCGCATCGTCTTGCGCCAGATGATCCACCACGCCGCTCTTGCGCGCGTGCATGTCGCCGCCGCCGAGATCTTCGGCGCTGATCACTTCGCCGGTGGCGGCGCGCACCAACGGCGGGCCGCCGAGGAAAATGGTGCCCTGGTTGCGGACGATGACGGTTTCATCGCTCATCGCCGGCACGTAGGCGCCGCCAGCGGTGCACGAACCCATGACGCAGGCTATCTGCGCGATGCCCTCGCCCGACATGCGCGCCTGGTTGAAAAAGATGCGGCCGAAATGGTCGCGATCGGGAAAGACCTCGGCCTGGTGCGGCAGGTTCGCGCCGCCCGAATCGACGAGATAGACGCACGGCAGCTTGTTCTGCTGCGCAACTTCTTGTGCGCGCAGGTGCTTCTTCACCGTCATCGGAAAATAGGCGCCGCCCTTCACCGTAGCGTCGTTGGCGACAATCATCACTTCGCGGCCGGAGACGCGGCCGACGCCGGTGATGATCCCAGCCGCCGGCGCTTCGCCGTGGTAGAGATCGTAGGCCGCAAGCGCGCCAATCTCGAGAAACGGCGCAGCGGGATCGAGCAAGCGCTCAACACGCTCGCGCGGGAGCAGCTTGTTGCGCTCGGTGTGGCGCTTGCGATGCTGCTCCGGCCCGCCAAGCGCGATCTGCGCCGTGCGTTCTCGCAATTGCTGCGCCAACGCGCGGTGATGCGCAGCGTTTTTCTGGAAGCTCTCGCTGTTGGGATCGATGTTGGATTTGAGTTTCATGCGAAGGCCTCGCCGCAGCGCCCGCTCCCCCTCGATGGGGGAGCCGTCACGCTCAGCGTGACTGAGGGGGTGAGGCCCGCCAGCGTTTGAGGTTGAGCCTTAAGAGGCAATACCCTCAACGCCGGCGCGCGCACCCCCTCCGTCGCCATCGGCGACACCACCCCCATCGAGGGGGAGGTGGGCGCGGCGGCGAACGCTTCGGATTTGGGATCGATGGAGGATTTAGGTTTCATCGGGAGCCAAACAAGTCGTAGAAGCCCGCCCTATACAGCTGATGCATGATCCAGAGGGCGGAGACCACAAAAAGCGGAATCGCAAGGAATGGAGACTGATAAAGAAGCCAGTCGGACTGAGTAATGTAGCCGACACCGCCCCCTTTTAGCGCAATCTCCCACACCTCGCCTGTTGCTGTATTGGGAGCGGATGGCGCCTCCCGCATCATATTGTTGAAATAGTCGGCGTTTGGCATTCGCCATTGCCAAACGGCGAATACGGCAACGAAGCCGTAGGGGATAGCAGAGACAAGCAGCTTACCGAGCTTCATCCCCCGCCAATGATCTCCCGTCCGATCAAGAAACGCCGCACTTCATTGGTGCCCGCGCCGATGTCGTAGAGCTTAGCGTCGCGGAGGAAGCGCTCAACCGGGAAGTCCTTGGTGTAGCCGGCGCCGCCAAGGGCTTGGATGGCTTCGAGCGAGACGCGCACGGCGTTCTCCGACGCGAACATGATGGCGCCGGCCGCATCGTGGCGCGTGGTCTTGCCGGCATCGCACGCACGCGCGACGGCGTAGACGTAGGCGCGCGCTGCGTTAAGCGCGACGATCATGTCGGCGATCTTGGCTTGGATGAGCTGGAACGAGCCGATCGGCTTGCCGAACTGTTTGCGCTCGCGGACGTAGGGCAGCACGACATCGAGGCAGGCCTGCATGATGCCCAGCGGGCCAGCGGCGAGCACGGCGCGTTCGTAATCCAGCCCGCTCATCAACACCGCAACGCCGCGATTGA
>JBFXCP010000013.1:0-84738 GCA_050182055.1 Hyphomonadaceae bacterium | reverse complement strand
GCTTGCGCTCGAGCCGCGCCTTCGCCAGCTGTGCGGCGCGCGCGGCGCGGGCGCGTTCGCGCCAGATCTCGCGCACCAGAAGCGGGGGACCGATCTGGCGCACGCGCGCACGTCCGCGCCGCAGCTTTGGCCACAGCCGCAGCCGCGGCAGGCGTTTGCCGGCGCGCGGCGCGGCGGGTGTTGCGGTGTTCGGGCGCGGGCGCGCCGGCGCATCGCTCAGCGTCACCGCGCGCGCGGCGATCAGCACCGCCTTGCGCGCCAGGCCCTCCAGCGCGCGCAGCCAGGCGCGCACATGGGCGCGCTCGCGCCGGTCGAGCGTATCGAGCGGGGCGAGCGTTGCGCGCAGCAGCGTCAGCGCGAGACGCAAAGCGGGCCAGAAACGGGAAAGCAGCG
This sequence comes from Hyphomonadaceae bacterium, assembly GCA_050182055.1. Classification (GTDB taxonomy): domain Bacteria; phylum Pseudomonadota; class Alphaproteobacteria; order Caulobacterales; family Aquidulcibacteraceae; genus Vitreimonas. The sequence continues at coordinate 84,345 of JBFXCP010000013.1, read as the reverse complement.
ATTGGGACATGGCCGCGCACTCTAAGTCCGCGCCGGACCCCGTCGGATAGATCGGGCTCTATCCCCGCAATTCTGGTTGCAGGTTGGAGCGCGCGGCGCTCCCGCGCCGCATGCGGGCCGGAGGCCCGCGGTCCAACCTCCGCCGTTCAGTGCGCGTAGTGAGAAACATGCCGCCTGGAAGGCGGCGCTCCGGGTGAGGGCGATGTTGGATAGACGCGATGGCTATCCACGTTGTGCGCCAGGGGTGAGGGGCGTCAAGCTGCCGTGCTGATGCAGAAGAGCGCGCGGAATCTCGACGCAACGCACCCCAGTCGTCCGCCCCTCCTCCCTACCCTCCTCCCAAGGGAGGAGGGGCGCCGTTCGTGGTGCGTCGACCCGCTTCCCTCCGTCGCGCTCAGCTTTTGCTTTCGACTTCGTATTTCGGCAGGTCGGCTCTCAACGTTTCGTAGAGGCGTTCGACGAAGCGTTCGGGGTCGTCGTCGACGAAGTCGTCGAAATAGGCTTCGAGATTGGACTCGAACACATACTCGCCGTCTTCGGCGAAAATGAATCCGAGCTCCTCGTCAGTCTCGACGTGGATCACCGCGATTTGCGTCTCTTCCTCGTCCTCGTCGTCGGCCAGCGCAAACGCGAGACGGCGCGAGCGGATCTTGTCTTCGAGGATCGGCGCCAGCGCCTGCAGCGCGGCGAGATCGTCGAATCCGGTCTCTTCGCTGAGCGCAGCTTCGAGGCGCTTGCGCGCGCCGTCGACCTCGGCGTCGAAGTCCGACGCCGGTCCGGTTGGTTTTTTCGCACTCATGCCGCTTCGAGCAGACTCTGGAACACGGCCGCGCCGCCGGTGCGGCCGAGCACGGGATCGGAGGCGCGCTCGGGGTGGGGCATCATGCCCATCACGTTGCCGCGCGCGTTGACGATGCCGGCGATGTCGCGCGCGGAGCCGTTGGGATTGTCGAGATAGCGGAACACGACCTGGCCCTCGCCCTCGATACGGTCGAGCACGGCCTCGTCGGCGACGAAGCGGCCGTCGCCGTGCGCAATCGGGATCTCGGTTTCGCGCGTGTCGCGGTAGGCGCTGGTGAAGGAGGTGTTGGCGTTGGCGATGGCGAGCGGCACGTCCTTGCAGGCGAACTTGAGCCCGGCGTTGCGCGCCAGCGCGCCCGGCAAGAGCCGCGTTTCGGTCAGCACCTGAAAGCCGTTGCAGATGCCCAGCACCAGCCCGCCGCGTTCGGCGTGATCAATGACGGCGCGCACCACCGGGCTCTTGGCCGCCATCGCGCCGGAACGCAGGTAGTCGCCATAGGAAAAGCCGCCGGGCAGCACCACCAGATCGAGCCCCTCCGGCAGCGCCGTCTCCTTGTGCCACACCATCGCCGCGGGCCGGCCGGTCAAGCGCTCGAGCGCGCGTGCGGCGTCGCGGTCGCAATTGGACCCGGGAAACACGATCACGGCGGATTTCATGCGCCTTCCATAAGCTGCGTCGGCGCGCTTTTGAAGGGCCGGGCGCGGTTGTTTCGGGGATGGGGCGGGCGGCCCCGCGCGCCACTTCGCCGCGAGACGCGGCCGCCCTGCATGCTAAGAGGGCGTCCATGGCCACATGGGTTCTTTTCGCCATCGCAGCGACGATCGCGGTCACCGCGGCGCTGACGGTGATCTTGAAGCGCGTGAACGGCGCCGGCGCGCAGAAGCGTGACGGCGGCGAAGACTAGGTTTGGGGAACGCGATGATGACGAAGAGTTTGCGGCGCGTGCTGGGCGCAACCGGCGCAGCGGCGCTCCTGGCGCTCAGCGGATGCGGCGGCGGCGAGGATGCGCCGGCCACCGATGGCGGCGCCGCGACCATCCAGGTCGACGGCTCGTCGACGGTGTTTCCGTTGTCGGAAGCCGCGGCCGAGGCCTTCACCAACACCACGACCGGCGCGCCGCGCGTGACGGTCGGCGAGAGCGGCACCGGCGGCGGCTTCCGCAAATTCTGCGCTGGCGAAACGCAGGTGCAGGGCGCCTCGCGCCCGATCCTGGCGGAAGAGATGGCCGCGTGTGCGCGCGCGGGCGTGGCTTATGTCGAAATTCCGATCGCGTTCGACGGCCTCACCGTGGTGGTGCATCCTTCGAACCCGGTGCGCGGCGCCACTATCGCCGAGCTGCGCCGCGCCTGGGAGCCGGCGGCGGAACGCACGATCACCAATTGGCGCCAGATCAACCGCCAGTGGCCAAATCTCACGCTGCAATTGTTCGGCGCCGGCACCGCGTCCGGCACGTTCGACTATTTCACGGAGGCTGTCGTCGGCACGGCGAAGGCCTCGCGCACCGATTACACGCCGACCGAAGACGACAACGTCACCGTCCAGGGCGTGATCGGCAATCCGGGCGCGATGGGCTATTTCGGCTACGCCTATTTCGATCAGAACCGCGCCCGCGTGCACGCCTTGGCGATCGATGGCGTCGCGCCCAGCGCGGAGACGATCGCCAACGGATCGTATCCCTTGTCGCGACCGCTCTTCATCTACGTCAACGCCGAGGCGCTGCGCCGGCCGCAGGTGCAGCGTTTCATCCAGTACTTCATCGCCAACGCGCCGGAGCTGACCGCCCGCGTCGGCTATGTGCCGCTGCCGGCGAGCGCCTACCAAGCCTACGCCCAGCGCGCGCGCGACCGCGCCGCCGGCACCGCCTTCGGCGGGCGCCAGCAGGTGGGCGTGTCGATCGCCGACGTCATCGCGCGCCCGCTCAGCAGCGAAACGCCGGCCGAATAGCGCGAAACGTCCGTTACGGCCCTGGCGTAGGGGAAAGCGGCGCCTATATCGCTGGCATGAGCCAGCTGATTGCCCTCGTCGCGGTTGCGGCCGGCATTGGCGTGTTTGTGGTGGTCGCGGTCGTGTCGATGCGCGGGCCGCCGGACCGCAGCGGCCGCACCTGGCGCCACTTCTTGCCGGCGAACGACAACGCCGCGCGCGGCCGCGACGACCGCGCGGCGTAGGCGCGCCTAGTCCTTGTCGCCCCAGCGCCAGCGCCAACCGCCCTCGGTGGTGCGCCAGCAGATGGCGAGGAAGATCAGCGTCACCACGCCAGTCAGGACAAGGAACGTCGCAAGGCCGTTCTCACTGCTGAGGCCGCGTTCCGTCAGCCACGCGCTCAGAACGGCGAGGATCGCGACATAAGCGCCGGTGAGCGCCCAGCCCTGCCACGTCGCGGGCGCCGCGCCGAAGCCGTAGCGTTTGGGTTTGAACCAGTAGCGCTGCATAGCGTTCATATGGCGGCGCCGAGGCGCGGGTCCAAGATGGCGCTTAGCCCGCGATCTCGACGCGGTAGCTTTCGATGACGGTGTTGGCGAGGAGCTTTTCGCACATTTCGCGCACTTGCGCTTCCGCGGTGGCGGGATCGAGATCGCCGTCGAGCGTGATCTCGATGCGTTTGCCGACGCGCGCATCCAGCACGTCGCCGAAGCCCAGTTCCTTCAGCGCCCCGGCCACGGCCTTGCCTTGAACATCGAGAACGCCGGGCTTCAGGCCGACGGTGACGATGGCTTTCATGTGTTGCTCCCTGCGGGGATCGGGCGTCGGGGATCGGGGATCGGGAGCTTTTCCGATAACCGAACCCCGATAACCGAAACCCGAACTAATGCACGCTCTCGCCGCCGCCGGCGACGTTCTGTTTCACGATGCCCAAGCGGCGCGCCACTTCGACATAGGCCTCGGTGACGTTGCCGAGGTCGCGGCGGAAGCGGTCCTTGTCCATCTTCTCGTTGGTCTGCACATCCCAGAGCCGGCAGCTGTCCGGGCTGATTTCGTCCGCCACGACGGTGCGCACCATGTCGCCTTCGTAGAGACGGCCGAACTCGATTTTGAAGTCGATCAGCTTGATGCCCACGGCGCCGAACATGCCGAACAGATAGTCGTTGATGCGCAGCGTCAGCGCCATCATGTCGTCGATGTCCTGGGTCGAGGCCCAGTTGAAGGCGGTGATGTGCTCTTCGGCGACCATCGGATCGCCGAGCTCGTCCTTCTTGTAGTAGAACTCGATGATCGAGCGCGGCAGCGGCGTGCCTTCTTCGATGCCGAGGCGCTGGCTGAGCGAACCCGCAGCCACGTTGCGGCAGACGACTTCGAGCGGGATGATCTCCACCTCACGCACGAGCTGCTCGCGCATGTTCATGGTCTTGATGTAGTGCGTGGGCACCCCGATCGCGTTCAGGTTCTGCATGATGAACCCGGAGATCTGGTTGTTGATGACGCCCTTGCCTTCGAGGATCGCCTTCTTCTGGGCGTTGAAGGCGGTCGCGTCGTCCTTGAAGTACTGGATGAGCGTGCCCGGCTCCGGACCCTCGAACAGGATCTTGGCCTTGCCTTCGTAAATCTTCTTGCGACGGGACATCTGCTCGCTCCTCAAGGGGGCGCCGGCGAGCGCGCCGGTTCGAACCTGTGGGCTTGGGGGCAGGGCGGAATCGGTCCCGGGCGTCCCAAGCTCCAGAACTTAGGGGAGTTAAGCCCCTGCCACAATTGGCGCGCGCCGCTGGAGGCCTGCCGTGCTGCGGTTGATTGGCGCCGCCGGCGTCCCTATTCATGGCAGACAACACCGGAGAGGCCGCCAATCATGAGCCAGTTTGACGACCGCGAACGCGCCGAAGAGAAGAAATTTCAACTAGATCAAGAGCTTGAGTTCAAGGCGCAGGCGCGGCGCGCCAAAATCGTCGGCCGCTGGGCGGCCGAGCTGATGGGGCTGAAGGACGAAGCGGCGGACAATTACGCCAAGTCGGTCGTGATCGCCGATCTCGAAGAGGCGGGCGTGGAGGACTTGTTCCGCAAGCTCCGCGCCGACCTCGACATGCACGCCGTCCAGCTCTCCGACCACCAGATCCGCGCCAAGATGGAAGAGGCGCTGATCGAGGCGCGCGAGCAGATCAAGGCCGGCGCCTAAGTCCCTAACGCGGCTTTACCGCGCTGATGCACCTTTCCTGCACGACGATTGGCGAAACTCCGCCCGGGTAAGGCGGGAGTTTCCGAATGCGGCGCGTCCTGATGGCGGCCCTGGCGGCGGGGCTGGGCCTCGCGGTGAGCGCGTGCGCGCCCTCGCCCGTGGCGATGCACGCCACAACGGCCTCCGAGCTGCTCACCCGCTTCGCGACGGGTGGCGTCGATGTCGACGTCTGCACGCCGCGCGGGCGGGCCATGCTGCGCGGCGCCGTGCGCGCCTACGGCGCGGCGATGACGCAGGCGGGCGAAATCTGGCCGGTCGCGCCCGCGGCGGACGTCGATCCCGACACGCTGAAGGCGATGGATGTTTCGGTCGTCGTCGCCGTGCGCGCAGGCTTCGTCGAAGCATCGGACTTGCCCGCCGCTGCCCGCGAGCAGGTGATGCAGGCGTCGTTCGCCGATGCGCCGGCGCTCCAGAACATGCGCGCGGCGGCGCCGCAAGCGTGTGCGGAGGTGTTCGACCTGCAGCGCGCGGCGGCGCGGTTCGTGATGGAAACCGAACGCTACAAGCGCGCGGTGGAGCGTGCCGTTGGCGCTCATGATGCGCGCACGGTCCAGCACTTGCGCCGCCAGGCGCAGCGCGTGGAGCGGGCGCAATCGCAAATGGACATGCTGGCGGCGGCGGTCAGCGCCGCCGTGGCGCGGCGGCAAAGCTGATGCGCTTGGCCTTAGCTTTTGCGTTGGCGCTCGGCGCCTGTGACGCCGTCGGCGCGCCGGAGCGGATGCCGCTGGCGGACGCGCGCGCCAATCTCATCCGGGTCGGCAACAGCGGCAGTTCGGAGGCGCTGTGCACGCCCGAGGGCCGGCTCGAGTTTCGCCGCGCGGTGCGCACCTTCTCGGCGGCGGCGGACGCCGAAGGCGAAGCCTCGCCGCTGATGGAGTCGCGCGACGATGGCGACCCGGCTTGGGAACTGGTGATCCTGGGTCTCGGCGCGCGCGTGGTGGAGCCGTCCGATCTGCACGGCGACGCGCGGACGCTGGCGACGATCATGAACTTGCCCGGCGCCATGCCGCAGCTTCAGAACGTGCGCGACGCCATGGCGGCGGCGTGTCCGGAATTGATGACCTTCTACCGCGAAGCCACCGCGCTCTCGCGGCTGCAAGCGCGCGTGCAGGCGGCGTCGGAGCGCGGCGACGGCAGTCAGCTTGGGCGCTTGCGCGAACGCGCCTACAGGCAGGCCGAACGCCTGGAGCGCGCCATGCAGCGGCTGGAGCGGGCGATGCGCGCGGCGGGCTGGGAAGGCCCGGAGGGCCAAGGTCCCGGCGGCGGCTAGCCGAACACGCGTTTGAAAATGCCGTCGACGCGCGCGAAGTGGTGGGCGTCGGCGAAGCAGGCGTCGAGCGTTTTCGCATCGAGCTTGGCGGTGACGTCGGCGTCGGCGCGCAGGCGATCGATCAACGCGGTCTCGCTGCGCGGCGGCGGGCTCTGCCACACCTCCATCGCGTTACGCTGAACGAGGCGATAGGCGTCTTCGCGGCTGACGCCGGCTTGCGTCAACGCCAGCATCACACGTTGCGAATTGTGCAACCCGCCGAGCAAAGCGAGATTGCGCGCCATGTTCTCGGGATAGACGATCAGCTTCTCGACCACGCCGGCGAGGCGATGCAATGCGAAGTCGAGATGGATCGTGGCGTCGGGGCCGATGCCGCGTTCGACCGAGGAGTGGCTGATGTCGCGCTCGTGCCAGAGCGCGACGTTCTCCATCGCCGGCGTGACGGCGCTGCGCACGAGCCGCGCCAGGCCGCAGAGGTTCTCCGTCAGCACCGGATTGCGCTTGTGCGGCATCGCCGAAGAGCCTTTTTGCTTGGGCTCGAAATACTCTTCCGCCTCGAGCACTTCGGTGCGCTGCAGATGGCGGATCTCGGTGGCGAGCCGCTCGACGCCGGAGGCCACAACGCCAAGCGCGGCGAAGAACGCCGCGTGGCGGTCGCGCGGGATGACTTGCGTCGATACGGGCTCCACCACCAGGCCGAGCTTCTCGGCGACATACGCCTCCACGCGCGGATCGATCTGCGCGAAGGTGCCGACGGCGCCGGAGATGGCGCAGGTGGCGATCTCGAAGCGCGCCATGTGCAGGCGCTCGAGATTGCGGGCGAACTCGGCATAGTGGCCGGCGAGCTTGAGGCCGAACGTGGTGGGCTCGGCGTGGATGCCGTGGCTGCGGCCGATGCAGGGCGTCAGCTTGTGTTCGAGCGCGCGCGCCTTGAGCGCGGCCATGACGCGCTCGCAGCCCGCGATCAGCAGATCGCTGGCGCGCACGAGCTGGACGGCGAGGCAGGTATCGAGCACGTCGCTCGAGGTCATGCCCTGGTGGGCGAAGCGGCTCTCGGGCCCGACATGCTCGGCGACGCTGGTGAGGAAGGCGATCACGTCGTGTTTCACCTCGCGCTCGATCTCATCGATACGCGCGACGTCGAACTTGCCCTTCTTGCGGTACGCTTCGGCGGCGGATTTCGGGATCGTTCCCAGCTCCGCCATCGCCTCCATGGCGAGCGTTTCGATCTCCAGCCAGATGCCGTAGCGGCTCTCAGGCTCCCAAATCGCCACCATCTCGGGGCGTGCGTAGCGCGGAATCATGGGCGGCTTGTAGCGCCCGCGCGCCCGCGCGTCACGCCACCCAGTCGCGCTTCATCGTGCGCGCCGAGAACAGGAAGTGGAGGCCGGCCCACAGATAGATGCACACGCCGATCATCATGGCCCAGCGCAGGCCCTGGCCGATGGCCGGATTGCAGGCGCTGGCGTCAGCGCCGGGCGGCGGCGGGGCGACCGGGATCTCGGCCCCGAACAGATTGTAGCGGTGAAACTCCTTGCCCTGCGCGGCCATACGCAATTGCTCGCACATGTCGACGTTGAGCGCGGCCGGCGCCAGCAAATTGTTGGTGAAGGCGTCGGCAATGGCGCCGATGACCGGCGGCCCCAGCGCATAGCCGATCAGGTTGACGATGAAGAGCAGCACGGCGACGGCGGTTGCGCGCATCCGCGGCGCGACCACCCCTTGGGTGACGGCGTACATCGGCCCGAGATAGAAATAGTGCGTGATGGCGGCGATCATCAGCGCCGGCAGCGCCATCCACACGTTCGGCAGCACGAACGCCAGCAGATAGAGCGGGGTGGCGATGGCGAAGCCGAGCGCGGGCAGCCACGCGAGCGCGTTCGGATGCCGGCGCGAGATGCGGTCGGCGAGGAAGCCGCTGGAGAAGGTGCCGATGGCGGCGCACAGGCCGAGGACGGCGCCGATGATGCTGCCCGCCTCGAACAGCGAGAAGCCGTGGATGCGGATCATGAAATTGGTGAGGAACTGGCCCACGCCGTAGCCGACGAAGCTGGCCAGCGCCGAACCGAACGCGATGTGCCAGAAGGTGGGCTTCTTGGCCAACACCGCAAGCGCGGAGACAAAGCTTGGCGAGTCCGTCGCCGCTGTCGTGCGCGGAGGCTCCTTCACTGTGAGCTTGACGATGATGGCGAGCGCGACGCCCGGCACGCCGAGCCAGATGAACGCTTCGCGCCAGCCGACATTCTCGGCGATCCAGGCGCCGCCGACGGCTGCGATCATCGAACCGATGGGAATGCCCAGCGCATAAATCGACAACGCCGTCGCGCGCCGCTCCGCTGGAAAATAGTCGGAGATCACCGAATTGGCCGGCGGCGTGCAGCCAGCCTCGCCGATGGAGACGCCGATGCGCGCCGCGCAGAGCTGGATAAAATTGGTCGCCAGGCCGCAGGCGGCGGTCATCGCGCTCCAGAGCGCCAGACACACCGAGAGAATGGTCATCCGGTTGGCGCGCTCGGCCAAGCGCGCAATCGGAATGCCGAGCAGCGTGTAGAGCACCGCGAACATCGGCCCGCCGAGCAGGCCCAACTGGAAGTAGGTGAGGCCGAACTCGTCCTTGATCGGCTCGCCGATGATGCCGATGACGACGCGGTCGATGAAGTTGAAGGTGTAGACGACCAAGAGCGCGCCCAGCACGTAGGCGCGGTAGTTCTTGGTGCCGTAGCCCTGGAAGGCGGGGGCCGCAGCGTCGCTCATGGACGACGCCCCTGGGCGTAATGTGGCCTTGCCATGCGCGCCTCCCCCTCTTGGCGCGCCGCTTATGTGCGGCGTCGTCCAGACAGACGTGTATGGCGGCGCGCGCCGCAACGGGCAAGCGTGGAGTGGGCGGCTACCAAGTGTAGCGCGAACAAACCATAGGCGAGGCGGAGCCGACCGCAAACTGGATTTGGTCAGGTGTACCGCTCAGGACATACGATCCATCGACGTATCTAAATCCTGTCTCTGCCGCCTCCCGACGCAGCCGAATTCGCGGCCGCCGGGTCTCATGCACCGTCGCGCGATCTTGCTCGAATTCGATGCGCAGTACTCTGCTGCTCGGGCATCGATAGACAAACGTCTGCGCCTGCTGGAAGGCGACTACATTTGGGCCTTCGCCGTAGGTGGCTGGCGCCTGAGTCGACTGCGGATTTCGCATGTTCGGCCGCAAGTCCTCCCCACTCGACACCTTCAGCGCGATTTCCGCGCTGGCCGCTTCCAAACCCACAAATCGCTCAGCCGTCGTTGGGTGCGTGTATGCGAAGCGAATACCGCGGGGGCTTTCTGCCGCCATGCGTCGCCAGAAATTCTCTGCCCCCTCTATGCTGAAACCTGCTCTCGCCATGAAGTAGAGGCCGACATAGTCCGCCTCGGACTCAAATTCCTGCGAGAACATCAGGCGCCCGATATCACTGCCGGCATCGGTAAATGCGCCGCCTGTATTCACTCCTGCGGAAGCCGCCAAAAGATCAAGAATTAGACCGGTTGTGGTGCCGACCATGCTGTTTTGCAGTTGAGCTTCGATGTGGCGCATCGCGTTGTGCGCCAATTCGTGCGACAAAATCAGCGCGAGCTCTTCATCTGTGCGCACAAACCGCAACATCCCGCGAGTGAGGTAGATTGTCCGGCCATCCGCCGCCGCATTGAGCGCATCGTCATCGACCATCTGGAAGTCGTATCCGCAATCTGGGGCTGGCGTTACGCGGATGGTCAGCTGGTTTCCGCCCCGGTTCAGCGTGAGTTCGACGTCCCCGAGGTCGGCAGCGTCGCGGATGGCTGCGCCAGCGAGTCGGCTGGCTTGGCGGTTGGCTTGGATGGATCGACCGTTGACCGCAACAATACGATCGCCTTCCATAATTCCGGCATTGGCGGCGGGGCTTCCGGCTCCAACCCAAAGAACAGTCGGGGTCTGGTTGAGTCCCCAGAGGGTCTGGGCTGCGTCACGGAAGTCTCGCCCATAGTCGTACAGATTTTCGACTCGAACTCCTATTGTCCGGGTCTGACGAGCGCAAAGGTCGGCATTCGCTCTCGTGAGGCGATCAGCGATGTTGTACACACGCCGGTATTCGGCAGCTCGATTTTCTAGCACAAACAAGGACTGTCGGCGCTGCTCGGCGGCAATGACCGTGGTTGAGGCGGTGGGGCGTACGGTCTGGGGCGCAGCGCAGTTCATGACTACCGCTGCAAGCAAACAACATATTGCGATGCGCGCTGATTGTGCCATCGGCCCCTCCATCTCTACCCTCAGTAGAAATAGAATAGAGTTCGCTCAGGAGTCTAGAGGAGGCCGAGGCTCTTCATGCTGACGGCGCCGGCGCGGCCGATGACGAGGTGGTCGTGCACGCGCACGCCGATGGCGCCGGCGGCGGCGATGATCTCGCGCGTGATGGCGATATCGGCGGGCGAGGGCTTGGGGTCGCCGCTCGGGTGGTTGTGGACGAGGATCACGGAGGCCGCGGAGAGTTCCAGCGAGCGGCGCGCGACCTCGCGCGGATAGACCGGCGCGTGATCGACGGTGCCTTCGTTCATGATCTCGTCGGCGATGAGCTGGTTCTTCGCATCGAGGAAGAGCACGCGGAATTGCTCGCGCGGTTCGTGCGCCATGGCGAGGCGGCAGTAGCTCACGAGCTGCGACCACGAGGAGATCATTGTGCGTCCCGCGAGCGCCGCCTTCGTTGCGCGCTCCAGCACCGCTTGCGCGACTTTGAGATCGTGCGCGACCGATGGCCCCGCGCCCGGAACTTCGGCGATGCGCTGCGGCGGGGCCGCCAGCACGCCGGCGAGATCGCCGAAGCGCGCAATCAACGCCTTGGCCAGCGGCTTAGTGTCCTGGCGCGGGATGATGCGAAAGAGCAGCAACTCTAGCAATTCGTAGTCCGCGAGCGCGTCTGGGCCGGCGTCGTCGAAGCGGGCGCGCAGGCGCGCGCGGTGATCGTGGTAGTGCGGCTTGGCTTTCGCGGGTTGCTTCGCGGCGATGCGCAACGGCGGCAATCTGGAGGATGCGGGAGCTTCGCCGTCGAGCCGAAACGGCGGCAGTTCGCTGTCTTCGACCGCGCGCGGGGTGTTGCGGCCGCCGGTTCCGGATTTGCCCACGCGCCCCGCCATCGCCGCCTCTACGCAGGCTTCTGCGCGTGCGGCCGGTCCAGCCCCGCCAGCGACTTGGTGAAGATCTCGACGCCCGTCTCGGTGACGCCGACAGAGTGCTCGTATTGCGCGGAAAGCGACTTGTCTTTGGTGACCGCCGTCCAGCCGTCGTTCAGCACCTTCACGCCCGGCGCGCCCAGATTGAGCATCGGTTCGACGGTGAACATCATGCCCGGGCGCAGCACGTCGCCCTGGCCGGGCTTGCCGAAGTGCAGGATGTTCGGCGCATCGTGGAAGACGCGGCCAAGACCGTGGCCGCAGAATTCGCGCACCACCGAGCAGCGCTCGGCTTCGGCGTAGAACTGGATCGCGTGGCCGAGATCGCCGAGCGTAGCGCCCGGCTTGATCGCGGCGATGCCGCGCATCAGCGCCTCGTAGGTGACGTCCATCAGCCGCTCGGCCCGGCGCGGCACGGCGCCGACGGCGTACATCCGGCTCGTGTCGCCGTGCCAGCCGTCGACGATTGCGGTGACGTCGATGTTGAGGATGTCGCCCTCGCGCAGCACGCGGTCGCCGGGGATGCCGTGGCAGACGACGTGGTTCAGCGAAATGCACAGCGTGTGGCGATAGCCGCGATAGAAGACGCACGCCGGCAGCGCGCCATGATCGAACACGAACTGGCGCGCCAGATCGTCCAGCCGCCCGGTGGTCACGCCTTCGCGCACCTCGCCGGCCAGCATGTCCAGGCAGCCGGCGGCGACGCGGCCCGCAGCCGCCATGCCCGGGAAGGCGATGGCGGGGTCGTGGATCTTGATCTGGCCGATATTGCGCTCAGGCGCTTCAGCGGCTTGGACGAAACTCATGCACTGCTCCATGTGCGCGTCTATAACTTAGGCCACCAGCGTGTGACACCCAAGCCGCAGGGCGGGCTCCGGTGCATCAGTTGGATGCAAGGGCCTCGCGCAGTTCGGCCTCGCAATTGTCCGCGCCGAACAAACGAGTGCCGGCGGCGATCGAGTTCTGAGTGCCGAAGTCGAACGGGCCGCCTTCGGGCTCGCCGGCGAAAACCATATAGTTGCGCAACCCAAGGGGGCCGCTGCTGTAGGAAACGCATAGCGCCGTGGCAGAGGCGCGGTGAGAGATCGGTTCGTCTTCCCAGAGAAAGCGGTCGCCGGCGGCGAGGAAACGCTGCGTCTTCTCTTTGACCTCGACGGCGCCTTGGGCGCTGCGGAGAGCCATCAGAACGCGAACCGACTCTATGTTGGCACCCTGGTTGGTGAAGGCGGCCCTGGCGAAGAACTCCTTTAGATGTTCAGGCGTCGTCGGTTGCTCACAGCCCTCATACATGTCCGGACCGGTGCGCCCCACTTGGCGCGCAACCGAGCGGGCGCTGAGATTGGCCTGCACGCAAGCGCTGTACGCCTCCGCTTCCGCAATCGGGCTTATGTCTTGCGGGCTGTGCGTCGAGACTTGCACATCCACGATGTCGGTCTCGGTTCTCAAGAACAGCCAGACAGCGAGTATCGCCCCGGGGATGCCGATTACTGCGGCGATCAAGCCCACCCACTCAAAGAGCGACCGGCTCCGCATCGGCACCTCCTGCGCGGGAACTTAATCTTCGCTGGGGAAGGGCGCAAGTTCCAGGCGTAACCGCGAGGCCGAGTTCGCCAAGCGTAGGCGTCCGAAGCGGCGAGGTGGACTGCGTAGCCTGCGGCGTTCGCCCAGCGTCACTTGAGTCACTCAGTTCAGTCCCCGGCGCGGCGGCGATAGATGAAGGCGTAGGTCAGCGCCCAGGTTGCGCCATCGGCGGAGGCTTCGCCGCGCTGAAGCACCGTGCCGTCTTCGCGCGCAATGAGGGTGACGCGGCTATAACGCTGGGCGCCGTCCGCGCCGCTGTCGGCGGTCATCTGCAGGCCGTCCGGGATGGGGCCGCCGACGAAGTAGATGCGCGCGCCGGTCGAGTCGGCCCAGAACTGTTCCCACTGGCCGCTGGCGCGGTTGTAGAGATTGAGGCTGCGCCCGGAGAAGGGCGCGTTCAGGCTCGTCCAGTGCTCGGTGATCACGCAGCCGCGGTCCTCGACGCGGATCGAGGAGCGGCCGGCGGGCGCCATCGTGTCGGCGCGCACGGCGTCCCACTCGCCCACCCAGAAATCGAGCGCGCGGTGTTCGGCTGCGTCGCAGGTGGGGAGCTGTTGCTGCGCCTGCGCCGAGGCGCACGCGGGCAGGGCTAGAGCAAGTGCGGCCAAGATCGCGGCTAGGCGCATGAAGATTCCCTCGCCCTGGTCGAAGCACGGGATCCGGCGCAGTTCCATCGTCGAGCGACCAAGCGGGCGCTTGCCGCGATAGGCGCACGGGCGAAGGCTCCGCGCCTTATTCGTCTTCCGGCAGAAGGGACGGTGCGTGGGGCGCGCGCTTTCCGTACGCTTTGCCGGGATGGACTTTGGGAGCGGCCGTGCAGGCATTGGCGGAAATCGGACGTTGCCCGGTCTCGGGCGAGGCGCTCGCCTGGACCCTGGACGGGCATTTGTCGAGCGCGACCGGTCCGGTTCATCCCGTGCATGAGGGCGTCGCGGCGTTCGTGACCGCGCTGCACGGCGATCAAGCGGCCGCGCAGGACTTCTACGATAGCTTCGGCTGGGCCGGCGATGACGCGGACGTGCTGGGCGAGACGCGCGCGTTCGTCGACACCCGCGAGGTCGCGATGGGCTATTCGCGCCGCGCGATGGCTCGGCTCGGCGATCGCTACTTCAGCGGCGGCGGGCGCTACATTCTCGACGCCGGCAGCGGCCCGCTGATCGACGACGACGTGCGCGCCTTCTGCGGCCGCTTCGACACCCACATCTGCGTCGACCTCTCGGCGCGCGCGTTGCGGATGGCGCGCGCCAAGCTGGGCGCGCGTGGCGTCTGTCTGCAAGCCGACCTCACCAATTTGCCGCTGCGCGACGGCGTGGTGGATGCGGTGACGTGCAACCACGTGATCTATCAATTGCCAGCCGAGATTCAGGCCGCCGCCTTCCGCGAATTGTGGCGGGTGCTGAAGCCCGGGGGCGTGGCGGTCGCCATCTATTGGTGGCAGCCGGCGAAGCTGCCCTGGCGGGTGGAGCGGATCGCGCGGCTCCTGCGCATGCGCGGGCCGGGCGAACAGCAGATCGACGTGCCGGACTTGCCGCACAATCCGCACGCGCGCGAATGGTTCGAGGCCCAGGATTGGCCGTTTGACTATGAATTCGACATCTACCGTGTGGTGACCAACTTGTTCACGCGCAGATACGTCAGCGACGATTGGCGCGGCCGGTTGTTTCTTGGCGCACTCGAGCGCCTGCAGCGCTGGGCGCCGCGCTATTGCGGCCGCCACGGCGTCATGCCAGCGATCGTGATCCGCAAGCCGGCGTAACTCAGGCCGCGTCTTTCACGCCGCGGCCGACGACGCGGTTGCGGCCGGCGCGTTTGGCTTCGTAGAGCCCTTCGTCGGCGCGCTTCAGCAGCAGTTCGGCAGTGTCGTCGGCGTGTTCGGAGCAGGCGACGCCGATCGAGACGGTGATCTCCAGCGGATCGGCGATGCCGCTGACGCGGAAGGGCGCTGCGCAGATCTGGCGGCGCAGCCGTTCGGCCGCGAGGCAGGCGACGTCGCCCGGCGTGCGCGGCATGATGACGACGAACTCCTCGCCGCCGAGGCGGCAGGCGAAGTCGGACGGACGCAGATTGGTGGCGAGCCGGGTCGCGAATTCGCGCAGCACCGCATCGCCTGCATCGTGGCCGAAGGTGTCGTTGCAGCGTTTGAAGTGATCGATGTCGATGGTCATGATCGACACCGGATCGCCGCCGCACTGCGCGCGCTGCACCAGCGGCGATAGCTGGCCGGTCAGGAAGCGGCGATTGTAGAGGCCGGTGAGCTGGTCGGTGATGGCGAGTTCGAGGCCTTGGTCGAGGCGCGTGCGCAGCGCGTCGATGTAGCGCTTGCGGCGCATGAGGGTGCGGGCGCGCGCGGTTATTTCTTCCCCGTCGATCGGCCGCGCGATGATGTCGTGAGCGCCCAATTCGAGCGCGCGTACGGCGCGCGTCCGGTCGTCGGGATCGACAATCGCCAAGATCGGCAGATGGCGCGTGGGCTCGCCCGAGCGCATGCGGGCGATGACGCGGAAGCCGTCGAAGCTCTTGGCCGTGACGGCGACGAGAACCAGATCGGGCGGACCGCCGGTTTCGTCGCCGCCCATCGTGGTGATGCGATGCTCTACGCCGAGTGCGTCGTGGATGCGTTTGATCTGGTTTGGGCTGTCGTCGATGACGAGGATGTTGCCGCTGACGAGGCGATGCTGATCGACCGGGTCGGGGCGCAGGTCTTCGCCGATCACGCCGAGCCGCTTGCCGCTGGCTTCGCGCGCACGCAACTCGTCGGTCACGACCTTGAGCGTGACGAGGCTTTTTACGCGCGCCATCAGCTGCACGTCGTCGATCGGCTTGGTGAGAAATTCCTCCGCGCCGGCCTGAAGCCCGCGCACCTTGTTGTCGCGGTCGTCGAGCGTGGTCAGGATGACGACCGGGATGTGGCGCGTCTCCGGTTGCGCCTTGAGCCGCCGGCACGCTTCGTAGCCGTCGATGCCGCCGGGCATCATCACGTCGAGCAGGATGATGTCGGGGCGTTCGCGCTTGGCGAGCTGCACGGCTTCTTCGCCGCGCCGCGCGGTCAAGACGTCGTAATACTCAGCCGAGAGCTTCGCCTCCAACAGGCGGCGATTGGCTTCGAGATCATCGACGACGAGGACGCGCGCGCTCATGGGCTGCGCCTCATCCGATGAACTTGCGGACGGTCTCGAGGAACGTGGTCACCGAGATCGGCTTCGAGAGGTAGGCGTCGCAGCCGGCTGCGAGGATTTTCTGCTCGTCGCCGCGCATCGCGAACGCCGTCACCGCGACCACCGGAATGGCCTTCAGCGCCGGGTCCTTTTTCAAGCGGTCGGTCAGTTCCAGGCCGGAGATTTCCGGCAGCTGGATGTCCATGATGATGAGGTCGGGCTTGTGTTCCCGCGCCAGCGGCAACGCATTGCGGCCATCGCGCGTTTTCACGGTCTTGTAGCCGAAGGCTTCCAAGAGGTCGTTGAACAGCCTCATATTGAGTTCGCTGTCTTCGACGATGAGAACCGTTTTGGCCATGAACCCGCTTCGCTTTCGCGGCCCATTCCTTCTAGGCTCGCGACGCCCCGCCCGCCTTATAGCGCCGAGGCATTAACAACCCATCGCAAGCCCAGCAATCTCGCCCCTCTCGTTAAGAACGGCTTAAGGATTGATCGATGCGTCTCGGCGTGGATTTCGGCGGCACCAAGATCGAGGCGGCGCTGCTTGATTCACAAGGCGAAATCCTCGTGCGCCAGCGGGTCCCCAATCCTGGGGAATACGCGGCTGCAGTGCGCGCGGTGGCCGATCTGACGGCGCGAATCGAACGGGAATCAGGCGCCCGCGCCGGCACGGTCGGCGTCGCCATGCCAGGTTCGCTCTCGCCGCTGACGGGGCTCGTGCGCAACGCCAATTCGGTCTGGCTGAACGGCAAGCCGTTCTTGCAGGATCTGAGGGCCGCGCTGGCGCGCCCCGTGCGGGTGGAGAACGACGCGAACTGCTTTGCATTGTCGGAAGCGGTGGACGGGGCGGCCGCGGGATGCCGCGTCGTGTTCGGCGTGATCCTCGGCACCGGCTGCGGCGGCGGCGTCGTGGTCGACCGCGCGGTGATCGAGGGCGCGAGCGGCATCGGCGGCGAGTGGGGCCACACGCCGCTGCCTTGGGCGCGGCCCGACGAAGTGCAGCCGCGCGACTGGTGCGGGCGCGTGGGCTGTCTCGAGCAATGGCTTTCCGGCACCGGTTTCAAGCGCTGGGCCGGCGTCAGCGCCGCCGAGGCGAACGCGCGCGCGATGGCCGGCGATGCGCATGCGCGCGTGCTGTTGGATCAATTGGCCGACCGCATCGCGCGCGCCTTGGCGGTGGTGATCGATATCCTCGATCCGGACGCGATCGTCTTCGGCGGCGGCGTCTCCAACATCGACAGCCTCTATCCCAGCATACGCGGCAAGCTGATCGCGCACGTGTTCTCGGATTTCGTGGGCGCCAAGATCGTCAAGAACAAGCACGGCGATTCCTCCGGCGTGCGTGGCGCGGCATGGTTGTTCGAACCCGGCGGTGAAGCCTCGGAGGCGATGGCGTGAGGCGGGATGCAAATCTTCACCCCTTCTCCCTTGCGGAGAAGGGGCCGGGGGATGAGGGGCGATCCAACACGCAGGCGCCTGAGCGTTTGAACGCCCCTCACCCCCTAACCCCCTCTCCGCGAGGGAGAGGGGGAAAGCGGTGATCCTCTGCCGCGCTTGCGCGTCCGAAACTTCCACGGCGCGGTGCGCTGCGTGCGGCGAGGAACGGCCCATTGCGCATGACGAGATTATGCAGCTCGCCATCGCGCATCTGGACTGCGACGCGTTCTATGCCTCCATCGAAAAGCGCGACGATCCCAGCTTGGAGCCGCATCCCGTCATCGTCGGCGGCGGCAAACGCGGCGTGGTGTCGACCTGCTGCTACGTGGCGCGCGCCTATGGCGTGCGCTCGGCCATGCCGATGTTCAAGGCGCTGAAGCTCTGCCCGCAGGCGAAGGTCGTGCGCGGCGACATGCGCAAATATGTCGACGAGGGCCGCATCATCCGGCGCATGATGGAGGATCTAACGCCGCTGGTGCAGCCGCTCTCCATCGACGAGGCGTTCATGGACCTCACCGGCACCGAAGCGCTGCACGGCGGCGCGCCGGCGCAGTCGTTGATCAAGCTGCAGAACAGAATCTGGGAGGAGCGGCGGCTCACGGTGTCGATCGGGCTGTCGTTCAACAAGTTTCTGGCCAAGACGGCGAGCGACCTCGACAAGCCGCGCGGCTTTTCCGTGATCGGTCGCGGCGAGGCGCTGGGGTTCCTGGAGTCGCGCGCGGTCGGCACGCTGCCGGGCGTGGGGCCCGCTGGCGCGACGGCGCTGGAGCGCAATGGGTTGAAGAAGATCGGCGACATCCGCGCCGCTGGCCCGCAGCGCATGCGCGCGCTTTACGGCGATTGGGGCGCGCATCTCTTCGCGCTCTCGATGGCCGACGATCCGCGCAAGGTCGATCCGCACGGCGAGCGCAAGAGCATTTCGGTGGAGACGACGTTCTTCGAGGACGTGGCCGACGTCGAGGCGCTGGAAGATATTCTCTGGCCGCTGTGCGAGAAAGTCGCCGCGCGCTGCCGGGCAAGCCAGACGGCGGGCCTGACGCTGACGCTCAAGCTCAAGGACACGCGGTTCAAGATCGTCACGCGCCGGCGCCAGCTGCCGGAGCCGACCTTGCTGGCGTCGCGCATCTTTGGGGCCGCGCGCGAGCTGCTGCACGCCGACGCCGACGGCAAGACGAAGTTCCGGCTGATCGGCGTCGGCCTTTCCGACTTCAGCGACGCGGCGGGCGCCGATCGCGGCGACATGCTCGACACGGCAACACCCAAGCGCGCCGCCGCCGAGGCGGCGGTCGCCAAAGCACGCGGCAAGTTCGGCCGCGACGCCGTGCAGACCGGCCGTGCGCTGAAGGCTGAGTGGGATGACGACTAGCGAATTCGAAGCTAGGAACAGCGCGAAGCAGTCGGGAGCATCACATGACGGGCCGGGTTGAAGCGCGCTTGCAGGAATTGGGGATCACCTTGCCGACGCCACCGGCGCCGGTGGCGTCCTATGTGCCGTTCGTGATCGTCGGCAATGTGGTTCACGTTTCGGGCCAGGTGTCGGTCGACGCCTCGGGCGGCATCAAGGGCAAACTGGGCGACGCCATCGAGGTCGAGCAAGGTCAGGCGGCCGCACGTCTCTGCGGGCTCAACCTGCTGGCGCAAGTGAAGGCCGCGTGCGGCGGCGATCTGGACCGCGTCAGGCGGGTGGTGAAGCTCAACGGCTTCGTCAACGTGACGCCGGACTTCGATCCCATCCCGCAGGTCATGAACGGGTGTTCGGACTTGATGGTCTCGGTGTTCGGCGATCTGGGCCGTCATGCCCGCTCGGCGGTCGGGATGGCGAACCTGCCGTTGAATTTCGCTGTGGAAGTCGACGGCCTGTTCGAAATCGGCTGACGCGCGGGCTTGGTCTTGCCCCATCGCGCCGCCTAGATTGGCGCCATGGACGGAACCGACGCCCTCTCGCTGCAGGTGCTTGCCGATCTCGCCAACATCGCGCGCGCCGAATGGGACGCCGTCGCCAATCCACCGGAGCAGCCCTACGATCCGTTTCTCTCCTGGGATTTCCTGCAGGCTCTGGAAGAGAGCGGCTGCGCGACAGCGGCGAAGGGCTGGCAGCCTGCGCACTTGATCGCGCGCGATCACCGCGGCGCCGCGGTCGGCGCGATGCCGCTCTACGCGAAGGATCATTCCTACGGCGAATACGTGTTCGACCATGCCTGGGCGGACGCGTACCAGCGCGCGGGCGGGGCGTATTATCCGAAGCTGCAATGCGCCGTGCCGTTCACGCCAGCGCCAGGACGGCGCATTTTCGCACGCGACGCCGGCGTCGAGAGCGCGCTGGCGCAGGCGGCGGTGAGCTTGGCGCAGCGGGCCGGCGCCTCGTCCGCGCACATCACGTTCGCGCCGCCCGAATTGTGCGAGCGGCTCAAGGGCCAAGGTTATCTAACCCGCAGCGGCATCCAGTATCATTGGTTCAATCGCGGGTACGCGCGGTTCGAGGATTTCCTCGCCGGCCTCTCGTCGCAAAAGCGCAAGACGATCCGGCGCGAACGTGCCCGCGCGCGCGAAGGCGTGAATGTTCGCCGGCTACGCGGCGATGACATCAAACCGTGTGATTGGGACTTCTTCTTCCGCTGTTACATGGACACCGGCTCGCGCAAGTGGGGCGCGCCCTATCTGAACCGCGACTTCTTCGCCCTGCTGGGCGAACGGATGGCGGAGCGCTGCGTGCTGTTCGTGGCCGACGTGGACGGCGTGCCGGTTGCGTCCGCGCTCAATCTGGTGGGCGGAGAGGCGCTCTACGGACGCTATTGGGGCCGGGTGGCGGACATCCCGTTCCTGCATTTCGAGCTTTGCTATTACCAGGCCATCGATCTGGCGATCGAGCTGGGGTTGCCGCGCGTCGAAGCCGGCGCGCAGGGCGACCACAAGCTTGCGCGCGGCTACATGCCGGTGCGCACCGCCAGCGCGCATTGGATTGCCCATCCGGGTTTGCGCGACGCGGTTGCGCGCTATCTGGCGGCGGAGACGCCCGCGGTGATGGAAGAAGCGGAGCTTCTCGCCGCGCACACGCCGTTCAAGGCGTAACCGGCGTGCGCGCCCCGCGCTGGCGGCTCACGAAATAGAGCGGCACGCCGAGCGCCATCAGCAGCGCGCCCCAGCCCAGCACTTCCAGTCCGGAGCCGAACGCGGCGAACAACGAATAGATCAGCCCCGCCATAGCCACGCCCGCCCATCCCGTGGCGGAGCGCCAAGAATGACGCAGCTCGATCAGCGACACGACGACGTAGTAGACGAGCCCGAGCGACGTCGCCATCTTGAGCAGGAACTCGAACGCGCCCATGAAGCCGCGCGTGTAGTTGAGCGCGAGCAAGAGCGCCGAAACCCCGAACGAGACGATCAAGGCAAGATGCGGCGCGCCGCCCTTGTTGGTGGCGGCGAGCCAGCTTGGCGCAAGCTTGTCGAAGGCGACCGCCATCGGCATTTGCCCGCAGGTGAAGACGAGTCCGTTCAACGTGCCGGCCGTGGCGATGAGCGCGCCGGCGGCGATGAAGTTGGGTCCCCACGGCCCGAGCGCGCGCGCGGCGTCGGCGAACGGCGCGCTGGAATGCGCCAGCTGTTCGGGCGGCACCAGCAGCATCACCGCCGTGCTGGCGGCGAGGTAGATCGCCACCACCGTCAGCATGCCGGTGACCAGCGCGCGCGGGATGGTGCGTTCGCAGTCTTTCACGTTCGCTGCCGGCAAGGTCACGACCTCGAAGCCGGTGAAGGGCCAAAGCGCGATCAGCGCCGTGGCGGCGAGAACGGCGAGCACGGACTCGGTCGAGGGATTCAGCGGCGGCAGGTTCTGCGGCGCGCCAGCGGGGATCGCGAGGCCGATGATGACGAGCAGGGGAATGATCTTCAGCATCGTCAGCGCGATCTGGGCGAAGCTCATCTCTCTGAGACCGCGGATATTGACGGCGGTGAAGACCGCAATCGCCGCAATCGCGGACGCCGCCTGCGCAACAACGTTGCCGTTGAGCGCAGGTATGAAGACGCCGAGATAGCTCACGAACGCGATGGCCACGACCGGCACGCCCATCAGGAACGAGAGCCAATAGGCCCACGCCATGAGAAAACCGGTGAGATCGCCGAAGGCGTGGCGCGCGTACGCGTACGGGCCGCCATTGCATTGCGTGCGCGCGGCGAGGCGTCCGAACACCAGCGCCAGCGCAATCGAGCCGAGGCCCGCGATCACCCAGCCGCCGAGGCTGAGCAGACCATAAGGCGCCATCGTGCGCGGCAGCATGAAGACGCCCGAGCCGATCATGCAGCCGACGGTGAGCGACCAGCACGTCCAAAAGCCCAGCGGCTTCGCTCCGGCGTGTCCGTCCATGCTTGCCCCCGACTCTGCGGGGGATCGTAGTGCGAAGTCAGAGTTTAGGAAGCGCCCTGCGGCTGCGGCGGCAATTCCTCGCGTGTGTCGCGTTCGTATTGTTCGGGGTCGAGCTTGCAATAGGCAAGTTCGTCTTCGTAGCGCTGCGTCGGGCGCACGTCGGAGGGCAGGGGGCTCTGGACCGGCGCGCGGTGGACGAACCAGGCGACGTAGCGCATGCACCAATCGCCGCGCTGCTCAAACGGCGCGCTGGCCGCAGGCGGCGGGTCGGCCGGCCGCTGCGGCGCGGTTTGGGCGGAAGCGGTCACCGCCAGCGCCGTCAGGCAGGCGGCTGAGATCAGCAAGATGCGCATGCGCGGTCCTCGGTTGGCTGTCCTTCGCAGGCGGCGGCTGAACGCCGTCTGAATCCGCCGTGGCAACGTGCGCCGCCGCCGTGGCGTTTCCGCGGACGCGATGCTAGGTGCTGCAGCGCAGGAGACCGGCATGGCGAAGCGCGCCGCGCCCAACAAGAAGACGTCCGCCAAGCCGAGGCTGCTGTCCGGCGGCAATCCCCAGATCGCCAAGGCTTACGGCGATGCGCCGGTGCAGGCCTACATCGCGGCGATGCCGGGCTGGAAGCGCGAGATTGGCGAGCGCCTCGATGCGATCGTCACGCGCGTCGCGCCGCGGGTGAAGAAGGCGGTGAAGTGGAATTCGCCGTTCTATGGCGTCGCAGAGAACGAGTGGTTCCTCTCCTTCCACGTCTTTGCGCGCTATGTGAAGGTGACGTTCTTTCAGGGCGCTTCTCTGAAGCCGCCGCCTGAAGGCAAGTCGAAATATCCGCAGGTGCGCTACTACGACATCCGCGAGGGCGAACTGGACGAGAAGCAGTTTGCGGCGTGGGTGAAACAGGCGCTCAAGCTGCCGGGAGAACGGCTGTGACGCAACGGGCCAAGACCACGAAGAAGGCCGCCGCGGGCGATTGGCGCGCCGCAACGCTGGCGCAGGCGCGGAAGGTTATCATGAGCGCCGATGCGGCGATCGTGGAGACACTAAAATGGCGCGGCGTGCCGGTGTGGGAGTGCGGCGGCGTCCTCTGCACCGGCGAGACCTACAAGGACAAGGCGAAGCTCACCTTCGCCAAGGGTGCAGCGCTGCCCGATCCGGCGAAGCTCTTCAATGCAAGCCTCGACGGCAACGTGCGCCGCGCGATCGATTTCAGCGAAGGCGACAAGATCGACGCGAAAGCGCTGACGGCTCTGGTGCGCGCGGCGGTGAAGCTGAACGCGGCGAAGCGCTGACGCATCCCTCCCCGCCAGGGGAGGGTGTCAGGTTGTGCGTCAGCACAAGCTGACGGGTGGGGCGGGCGGCGGTAGAACTTCAGGATGAGGCGCTGTCGCCCCACCCGTCGCGATGCAAGCTTCGCGACACCCTCCCCTCGCGGGGAGGGATGCGTCAGCGCTTGCGTTTGCCTTTTTTGGGCCGGTGGTCGCGGCCGCGGCTTTGGTTGCTCTGGCGCGATCGCCGCCAGCCGGGCGCGGGCGGCAGCGGATCGCTCAGCACGTAGAACACCAGCCCGCCGCTGATCGGGGTGGCTTCCTCCAGCCGCACCTCGACCTTCATGCCGAGCGGATAGCGCGTGCCGGAATGTTCGCCGACCAACGCGTGCGCGGCTTCGTCGTGGATCCAGCGCTCGTTGCCGAGCGTGGAGATGGGCGCGAGACCGTCAGCTTGGGTTTCTTCAAGCCGTACGAAGAGGCCGAAGCGGGTGACGCCGGTGACGCGGCCCTCGAACGTGGCGCCGATGCGGTCGGACAGGAACGCGGAGATGTAGCGCGCGGTGGCGTCGCGTTCGGCGGCCATGGATTGGCGCTCGGTGGCGCTGATGTGCTCGGCGGTTTCGTCGTAGCGCGCTTCTTCGGCGTCGGTGGCGCCGTCCTCGCCCAGATTGAGCGCGCGAATGAGCGCGCGGTGGATGGTGACGTCAGCGTAGCGGCGGATCGGCGAGGTGAAGTGCGAGTAGGCGCGCAAGTTCAAGCCGAAGTGGCCGATGTTCTCGGGCGAGTACACCGCTTGCG
This sequence comes from Hyphomonadaceae bacterium, assembly GCA_050182055.1. GTDB lineage: Bacteria > Pseudomonadota > Alphaproteobacteria > Caulobacterales > Aquidulcibacteraceae > Vitreimonas. The sequence continues at coordinate 60,343 of JBFXCP010000013.1, read as the reverse complement.
ACTGCGTGCGTAGGATCACTTCGTTGATGATGTCCTTGTTGGGCGATTGCTCGGCCAGATGCAGGATGCGGTTGAAGCGGCCGGCGGTGATGGTCTGGCCCTTGCTCCACGCCATGTCGACGGTGGGCAAAAAGTCCGAGAGCGCGGCGATCTTCGAATCGCTGGGGCGGTCGTGGACGCGATAGATTTGCGGGCGCGTGTGTTTCTCCAACGTCTCCGCCGCGGCGACGTTGGCCTGGATCATGAATTCTTCGATCAGCTTGTGCGCATCGAAGCGCTCGCGCCGCTTCACGCCAACCACCTTGCCGTCCTTGAAGATGATCTTGTGCTCGGGCGCGTCGATCTCCAGCGGCTGGCGCTTCTCGCGCCCGGCCCACACGCACGCATACGCCGCCCAGAGCGGCTTAAGCACGGGCTCCAAGAGCGGCCCGGTTTTGTCGTTGGGCTTTCCGTCGATGGCGGCTTGCGCCTGTTCGTAGGAGAGCTTCGCCGCCGAGCGCATCAGCCCGCGTACGAACTTATGCCGCACCTTGCGGCCTTCGCGGTCGAAGATCATTTCCACCGCGAGGCAGGCGCGCTCTTCGTTTTCGCGCAACGAGCAGAGATCGGCCGAGAGCGATTCCGGCAGCATGGGGGCTACGCGGTCGGGGAAGTAGGTGGAATTGCCGCGCCGCCAAGCGCCGCGGTCGAGCGGCGAGCCGGCGCGCACGTAGGCGGCGACGTCGGCGATGGCGACCCAGACGCGCCAGCCGCCCTTGTTCTTTTCGTCCGTATCCGGCGTCGCATAGACCGCGTCGTCGTGATCGCGCGCGTCTTCGGGATCGATGGTGATCAGCGGAACGTTGCGCAGATCGGTGCGGCCTTTGAGCGTGGGTTTTTGCGCGGCGTTGGCTTGGGCTTCTTCCACATCGCTGAAACCTTCGCGGATGCCGTGCGTGTGCATGGCCAGGATCGAGGCGGCGCGCGGATCGCTCTCGCGGCCGATCACCTCCTTGATGATGGCGAACTTCGGCCCGCCGGCGCGGTCGCGCCCGCTGACGCGCAGTTCTGCGAACACCAAGTCCCCATCCTTGGCGTCGCCGACATTGTTGGCTTCGACGATGAGATCGTGGCGCGCTTTGCGGTCGGCCGGTTCGACGCGGCCGCCGCCGAAGCGGGCGCGCGGGTCCTTGTTGGCGCGATAGACGCCCAGGATGCGATGGGCGCTCTGGCCGAGCCGCTTGACCACGCGCGCTTCGTACTCGCCGTCGTCGCCGCGATGGAGCCGCGCCAGCACGCGGTCGCCGACGCCGATCGCTGCCTCGCCCTGCATGCGCCGCGCTTCGCCGGGCGCGAGGCGGATGGTGGGGCCGAAATACCCGTCCGGTCCGCGCATGCGCGCCAGCAGCTCGCCGTCGGGATCGCGGTCGACAATATCCATGACGCCGGACTCGGGGAGCGCCTGCGCATCGGCGTAGGCTTTGCGCCCGCTGCGGCCGAGCGCGCCGCTTTCTTCCAGCTCGCGCAGGATGTGGCGCAGTTCTTTCTTCTGATCCGCGCCAATGCCGAGTTCGCGCGCAATGTCGCGCTTCTGCGCCGTGCCGCCGGCCTTGCGGATCGCGTCGAGCACGCGCTCCTTCGTGAGCGGTTCGACATGCGGTGGCGTCTTGCGCGCCATTAGCAGAGCACGCGATCCCCCGCCCCTTGGGGCGGGGGTAGGGGGAGGGGGCGTGCAGGATAAGGCGCCGGGCGTGACATCGTGCGCGATGTTGCGCGCAATTGCGGACCAGCGCGCCGGGTCGTTCGCCCCTCCTCCCTACCCCCCTCCCGTTGGGAGGAGGGGGCGCGAGACTCTTCGAGCACGCGTGCGCGGCTGAGAGGGGCGGGGGTTGGTGGTCGAGTCTTCGCCATCACGTTGATGTTCTCGGGGCATACGGCGCGAAGAACGCTCGGTCGATTGTGAGGGCCTTAGTCTCATGAACTCCAAGACCTTCCTCAACGAGCAACTCAAGAAGGCGGTCTATATCGACTAATTCAATTGCAGTTGCGTTTTCGCGAGCGGCCTCTTCGCGCGCTCCTTTGGTGAAAGTTCCGGTAGTGAGGAAGATACCGCGTTCCGCTCGACCCTGAATTGCGCCTCGGAAGTCTCGCAGCTCTTTAACCTGAACTGCGCCCGAGTAACGCTTGCATTGAAACATCACCTTGGTGCGCACGAACCGATTGATCAGCAGGTATCCCTCTCCGTCAATGCCGTGATCACCGGTCTGGCCCGTTACCTTCACGTTCTCGAAGCCGATGTGACGGAGCAATCGGGCGCATAGTTCCTCGAACCCTTTGTCGGTTGTCGCCCTCAAAATTTGGACGAGTTCCTCATTGACTTCGTCTTGGTTCAAATACCCGCGTTCGTCAGGTGCACTGGCTTCGTCCGATTCCTCTTCAGTTACAGTACTTCCTTTGTCTCCATCTTTCGTGCGCGGGAACTGCTCATGTATCCTGCGGAAGAGCGCGTACGCCTCGTCGTGCGTGAGCACTGTCGAGCGGCCCCGGTCCGTTAGCACCCAAACTCCGCGCTGCTCGGTCGCTATGAGGCCCGCTTTGGCGAGGTAGAAGCGAGCCCATCCTACCTTGTTCTCAAACTTCGATTGGCCACCCTTGGTTGTGCCTTCGATTTCCTCTTTCGGAACATCGTTGCGTTCGGTGATCCACGCGTAGACTTCCTTCGGCTTCGCCGATGAGCCAAGCGCCCGCAACCCATCTAAAACGGGCTGGAAGTATTGAATGAACTTGGGTCCTTTGAGCTTCGTCAAGGTTTCGCCTCCCCAGACCCAAGGTAGCGAAATAGTGGGCCGCGGCTAGCCTGCCGCCTTCTTCGCGGCCTTCTTTGCTGGCGCTTTCTTGGCTTTCACCACAGTCTTCTTCGGCGCGGCTTCTTGCTTTACCGCGGCCTTTTTCGCGGGCGCTTTCTTTTTCTTTTTGCCGCCGCCCATCTCGGCGCGCGCGGCGAGCAAAGACAAAGCTTCGTCCAGCGTCACGTCTTCGGGCTTTTTGTCTTTTGGCACGTTGGCGTTGGTTTCGCCGTCGCTGATGTACGGGCCGTAGCGACCGTTCAGCACGCGCACCGGTTTGCCGGTGACGGGGCTTTCGCCGAGTTCTTTGATCGGCGCGGGCGCGGCGCGGCCGAAGCGGCCTTTGCCGCCGCCAGCCTTCTTTTCGTCGATCACCGCGACGGCGCGGTTCATCTGAATTTCGAACACGTCCTCGATTGAGGGCAGGTTGGCGTACATCTTGCCCATCTGCAGATACGGCCCGTAGCGGCCGAGGCCCGCCAGGATCATCTCGTTCTCGCTCGGATGCAGGCCCACTTCGCGCGGCAGCGCGAGCAGAGCGAGCGCTTTTTCCAGCGTCGTCGTCTCCGGCGTCCAGCCGCGCGGCAGCGACGCGCGCTTGGGTTTCTTCTCGTCGTCCGGATTCGGCGTTTCGAAGTAGGGGCCGAAGCGGCCGTTCTTCAGCACGACAGGGCCGTTCGGGCCATCGCCCAGCGCCAGGCCTTCGCTCGGGATCGCTTGGGCGTCGCTCGCGCCGTTCTCGGCGCCGGCGAGCTGGCGCGTGAACTTGCATTCGGGATAGTTCGAGCAGCCGACGAACGCGCCGTATTTGCCGAGCCGCAGCGATAGCCGGCCCGTGCCGCAAGCCTGGCACACGCGCGGATCGCCGCCGTCTTCGCGCGGGGGGAAGATGTGCGGGCCGAGCACCTCGTTCAGAGTCTCGATCACGTCGCCGATGCGCAGATCGGCGATGTCGTCGACGGCGCCGCGGAATTGAGTCCAGAACTCGCCGATCAGTTTCTTCCACGGCAGATCGCCGGAAGAGACCTGGTCGAGCTTTTCTTCGAGATCGGCGGTGAAATCGTACTCGACGTACTTGGCGAAGAAATTCTCCATGAACGCGGTCACGAGGCGGCCGCGGTCGTCGGGAATGAAGCGGTTCTTCTCAGTCTTCACGTAGTTGCGTTCGCGCAGCTTCTCGAGGATGGCCGCGTAGGTCGAGGGGCGGCCGATGCCGAGCTCTTCCAGCTTCTTGACCAGGCTCGCTTCGGAGTAACGCGGCGGCGGTTCGGTGAAGTGCTGGTCGGCCTTCACGTCCAGCACGCTGACGCGTTCGCCTTGCTTTAGCTGCGGCAGGCGGCGGTTTTCTTCGTCCTCTTCGTCATCGCGGCCCTCCTGATAGAGCTTCAGGAAGCCGTCGAAGAGAATGACCTGGCCGGTGGCGCGCAGTTCGACTTTGCCGCTGGGTTCGGTGAGATCGACGGTGGTGCGTTCGATGGACGCGGATTCCATCTGGCTGGCGACGGCGCGCTTCCAGATCAATTCGTAAAGCCGCGCCTGATCGCCCTCGACGTGCAGATCGCGCGGACTGCGCGCGGGATCGGTCGGGCGGATGGCCTCGTGCGCTTCCTGCGCGTTCTTGATTTTTGAAGCGTACTTGCGCGGATCGGCCGGGACGTAATCGTGGCCGAACTGGGCGCCGATGGCGGAGCGGAGCTCGCGGATGGCGCCTTCGTCCATGGAGACGCCGTCGGTCCGCATGTAGGTGATGTGGCCGGCTTCGTAGAGACGCTGGGCGGTCTGCATCGTGCGCGAGGCGTTGAATCCGAGCTTGCGCGCCGCTTCCTGCTGCAGCGTCGAGGTGGTGAAGGGCGGCGGCGGATTGCGCTTGGTGGGCTTGGCTTCGACCGCGGAAACCGTGAACTGGCTGCGCTGGATCGCATCGCGCGCGGCGAAGGCCATCGCTTGCGTGGCGATATCGAGCCGCTTCAGCTTCTTGCCGTCGAACGCCGAGAGGCGCGCGGGAAAGGCCTCGCCGCGGCTGGAGTTCATGGACGCGTCGACGCTCCAGTACTCCTGCGGCTTGAAGTTCTCGATCTCGACTTCGCGGTCGACGATGAGCCTCAGGGCGACCGACTGGACCCGGCCTGCCGAGCGCGCGCCCGGCAGTTTGCGCCACAGCACCGGCGAGAGCGTGAAGCCGACGAGGTAGTCGAGCGCGCGGCGCGCCAGATAGGCGTCGACCAATTCCATGTCGATGTCGCGCGGGGCGGCCATCGCCGCCTGCACGGCCGGCTTGGTGATGGCGTTGAAGGTGACGCGCTTCACGCTTTTGCCCTTGAGCGCCTTCTTGGCCTTTAGCGCCTCGAGCACGTGCCAGGAGATGGCTTCGCCTTCGCGATCGGGGTCGGTGGCGAGGATCAGATTGTCGGCTTCGCGCAGCGCGTCGGCGATGGCTTTGACGTGCTTGGACGACTTCGCGTCCATCTCCCAATCCATCGCGAAGTCGGCGTCGGGCTTGACCGAGCCGTCTTTGGCGGGGAGGTCGCGGATGTGGCCGTACGAGGCCAGGACTTTGTAGTCCGAGCCCAAATACTTGTTGATTGTCTTAGCCTTAGCCGGGGACTCGACAACGACGACGTTCATTTCGGAGGCGCACTCTAGGGCTGGAAGGGGGGCCGAAGCGGGGCCGGAAACTGGGGGCGGCGCCCCCGCCTGTCAACGCGGCGAGGAAGGGGCAAGCCGGTCCTTATGCGCTGCGGGCGCTAATTTTCCCTTGTTGGTCAGTTGGTTAATCGGGCGTTGCGGCCCGGCGCGGTCAGCTGGGAAACGCTGCGCCGGCCGAGGCAGCGTAGCCGCCGGGGAGCGAGGCGGCCTGCCCGGCCAGTTCCAGTTCGGTCAGCGCGGCCGCGACTAGGCCGGCGGGGACGCCAATCAGCCGGGCGATGTCGTTGACGTGGATCGGCGTCGGCGAGAGCAGCGCGGCGATCCTCTTGGGCAGGCCGGGCGGGGGCGGTTCGGCCGGTTCGTCGTTGAACAGCGGCCCCGCCGAGAGCGGCCGGCCCGGCGGTGCGCCTTCGCCAAGCGCGGCGATCACGTCCTCGGCGTTCTCGATCAGGGTCGCGCCTTGCTTGATGAGCGCGTTCGAGCCGCGCGCGCGTGCGTCGAGCGGCGAGCCGGGGGCGGCCATCACTTCGCGCCCCTGGTCGGCGGCGGCCCGCGCAGTGATGAGCGAGCCCGAACGCAGCGCCGCCTCGACGACGATGACCGCGCGCGACACGCCGGAGATGATGCCATTGCGGCGCGGGAAATCGCGGGCGCGCGCGGCGCTGCCGAGCGGCGCTTCGCTGACGACGACGCCGCGTTCGCAGATATCGGCGTGCAAGGCGAGGTTCTGCGGCGGATAGGGATGATCGAGGCCGCCTGCGAGCACGGCCGCGGTGCCGGTCGCCAGCGCGCCGCGGTGGGCGGCGGCGTCAACGCCGCGCGCGAGCCCCGAGACGATGGTGTAGCCGGCCGCGCCAAGATCTGCGGCCAGCCGTTCCGCGAACATCAGCGCAGCGCCCGAGCCTTCGCGCGAGCCGACCAGCGCGATCGCCGGCCGCTTCAGCCATTTCGCGTCGCCGCGCAGCGCAAGCATTGGCGGCGGCGCGTCGAGCTGGGCGAGCAAAGGCGGGTAGTCCGGCTCGCACGAAGCGACCAGCCGCGCGCCAAGCGCCTCAAGCCCGTCGAGTTCAGCTTCGATCCGGTCCGCGGACGGCGGCGTCTGCGCCGAAAAGCGCGGCAGCGCCTCGAGCGCGGCCGCTGGCGTGCGAAAGCGCGCGAGCAGTTGCGCGAACGTGAGCGGCCCGATGCGAGGGGTGCGCGCCAGCCGCGCCCAAGCGATCCGCTCCGGGCGCGAGAGCGCGCGCGTCATGCTTCCGGCGTCGGTTCGGGCGCCGGGCTTGCCGGCGCCGCGGCGGTTTCAGCGGGCGCGCCGTCTTTCTTTTCGCCGATGCGCGGCTCGGTTCCAGCGCGCAGGCGGGCAATGTTGGCGCGGTGCAGCCAGAAAATCAGCACGGCGATGAACGCCGTAAACGCCGCTTGTTCGTATGCGCCGGCGACCAGCGCCGCGATCGGCGTCAGCGCCACGGCGCAAAGCGCCGCCAGCGACGAGTAGCGGAACATGGTGGCGACAGCCAACCAGGTCACGCCGGCGAGGAACGCGAGCGGCCAGTATCCGGCCAACAGAAGCCCGAAGAAGGTCGCAACACCCTTGCCGCCCTTGAACTTCAGCCACACCGGATAGCAATGGCCGATGAAGGCCGCCGTGCCCGCGGTGAGTTCGATCAGCGTCTGCTGCGGCAGGTCGGCGCTCAGCCAGCGCGCGATAAGAAGCGCGATGCCGGCTTTTCCTGCATCGAGCAAAAGCGTCGCCAGCGCCAGATCCTTGCGGCCGGTGCGCAGCACGTTGGTCGCGCCGATGTTGCCGGAGCCGATGTCGCGGATGTCGCCCAGACCCGCCGCGCGCGTCAGCACCAGCCCGAACGGGATCGACCCCAGCAGATAGCCGCCCGCGGCGGCGAGAAGGAAAGGTAAAGCCAGCACCAGCGTGTCTCTAACAGGCGCGCGCGCGGCTGTGGAGAGCTAAGTGCCTCAGCTGCCACTGCAGCTTACGGGCGCTGCGCGTCCGACTTCCCACAGCGCGCTGGCGCCGCCGCCGCGGAAGCCGTAGCGCCCGTTGGACCAATAGCCGTCGCCGGCATTGGGCAGCACCATGGAAGGGCCGCCGATGATGGCGACCCGTGCGGTCGTGCCTTCGAGATCGACCATCAATTGGGTGCCGTCCGCGCAGCGGTAGGCGATCGGGCCGTCGACGGGAATCGGCGGCGGCAGGCCGTTGGGGCCAGGATCGCCGGGGCCGGGCGGCGGCGGCGTCGCACACGCGGCCAAGGCGGCAAGAGCAGTCAGAGCAATGGCGATGCGCATCGTGGCCTCCTCAAGCGGCGAACACCGTTTTGCCGGCGATGAATGTCCGTTTCACGGCGCCTTGCAGGAGCTTCTCGTCAAACGGCGAGTTCTTGGATTTGGAGCGCAGCTTTTCACTGTCGAGTTTGTAGGGCGCGCCGAGGTCGGCGAGGATCAAGTCGGCGGGCGCGCCTTTGGCGAGACGTCCCTGCGGCAGTTGCAGGATCTGCGCCGGGTTCAGCGTCATGGCGCGGATCAACGTCGTGAGCGCGACCTCGCCCTTGTGGTGCAGACTGAGCGCGCCCGCGAGCAAAGTCTCAAGGCCGACCGCGCCGAACGCCGCCTCTTCGAACGGCAAGCGCTTGTCTTCCGCGGGCCGAGGGTCATGGCCGGAGACGATGACGTCGATCAAGCCATCCGCGACCGCTTGGCTTAGGGCCACGCGATCGTCCTCGCCGCGCAGCGGCGGCGAGAGCTTGGCGAAGGTGCGGTAGCCGTCGACGTCGTTCTCGTTCAGCACAAGGTGATGCACGTTCACCGACGCCGCCGCCTTCACGCCGCGGTCTTTCGCGCGCTTCAGTGCGGGCAACGTCTGCGCCGACGAGAGCATGTCGAGCAGGATGCGCCCGCGCGTGATCTCCGCCAGTGTCAGATCGCGCTCCGCCATGATCGCTTCGGCGGCGGCGGGAATGCCGGGGAGGCCGAGGCGCGCGGCGAGCTCGCCTTCGTGCATCACGCCCCCTTCGGCAAGGAAGGGATCTTCCGGGCGATGCGCGATCAGCGCGCCGAAGGCGCTCGCATAGGAGAGCGCGCGACGTAGCACGCGGCTGTCGGCGATCGGTTTGTCGCCGTTGGTGAACATCACCGCGCCCGCTTCGGCCATCAGGCCAATCTCGGTCATCAGCGCGCCGTCGAGATGCTGCGTGAGCGCGGCCGCGGGCAGGATGTGCACGCCGCCGGAGCGGTCTGAGCCGCGGCGCAGCACGTAGTCGACCAGGCTCTGGTCGTCGATCACCGGGTTCGTGTTCGGCATCATCACGATGGTGGTGACGCCGCCCGCGGCTGCTGCGCGGCCTGCGGACTCGAAGGTCTCCTTGTGCTCCGCGCCCGGCTCGCCGATGACGACGCGCATGTCGATCAGCCCCGGCGCAACGTGGGCGCCGTCGGCGTCGATCACATCGGCGTCCGCCGGCGCGCCGCTGACGGCGCCGACCGCCAGGATCGTCTCGCCGAACAGAATGGCGCCGCGCTCGGCCTTGCTCTTGGCAGGGTCGATCAGCGTCGCGTTGGTGATGAGCGTGGGCTTAGTCATGCCGGGTGCGCTTCACGGCGACGTTGACCGTGGTGGAGAAGGCGATGGCGATGATGAACGGCACCCAGATCGGCAGGTTGCCGAGGCCGGGCGTGTTGAGCGCGGTCGCCAGGTGATCGTCCACCAGCCACCAGAGCAAGAACATCCACATCAGGGCGCCTCCGCGTTGGCGCCGCTCTCGGCCAGCGCCTCCAGCACCGCCATGCGCACCGCCACGCCCATGCGGACCTGCGTTTCGATCAAAGAGACATTGGCGTTGTCGGCGACGCTGGAGTCGATCTCGACGCCGCGGTTCATGGGGCCGGGGTGCATCACGAGCGCGCCCGGCTTGGCGTGCTTCAGCTTGTCTTCGTCGAGGCCATAGAACCAGAAGAACTCGCGCGCGGACGGGAAGAAGCCGCCGGCCATCCGCTCGCGCTGCACGCGCAGCATCATGACGACGTCGGCGCCCGCGATGCCCTTGCGCATGTCGGTGAAGACGTTCGCGCCCCAGCGTTCGGCGCCCAGCGGCATGAGTGTGGGCGGCGCGATCAGGTTCACCTGTGCGCCGAGCAGCGTCAGCAAGGCGACATTCGAGCGCGCGACGCGCGAATGCAGCACGTCGCCGCAGATGGCGATCTTCAGACCTTCGATCTGGCCGAGGCGCGAGCGGATGGTGAAGGCGTCAAGCAAGGCTTGCGTGGGATGTTCGTGCTTGCCGTCGCCGGCGTTGATGACGGCGCAGTCCACCTTGCGCGCCAGCAATTCCGCGGCGCCCGACGCGCCATGGCGCACCACCAGCAGGTCCGGGCGCATCGCGTTCAATGTCGCAGCGGTGTCGATCAACGTCTCGCCCTTGGCGACGCTCGACGACTTCACGCTCATGTTCACGACGTCGGCGCCCATGCGCTTGCCGGCGAGTTCGAATGAACTTTGCGTGCGCGTGGAATTCTCGAAGAAGAGATTGATCAAGGTGCGCCCGCGCAATGTGTCGAGCTTCTTGATCTTCTGCTCGGCCAGCGGCGCGAACGCTTCGGCGCGATCGAGCAGATCGATCGCCTCGAAGCGGTCGAGGTCGGCGATGGCCAGCAAGTGCTTGTGACGGAAACGGACGGGGCTCGAACGCGCTTCGTTTTTCTTCACGCCAGTCGGTCGCTGAGCCATGCGCGCTTGTTAAGCCGTGTGGCCGAACCGGAGCAAGCGTGGCGGAGACATGACCAAGAATTTCGTTTCAGCCCCATTGGCGCCCCGGACTCGGTGCTGTACTGCATTTGTTCCAATAATGGGACGGCGGGTTCGAGGGCTGAGAAGAAGGAGCGTGTGATGACGAAATCGCACCCCAAGCGTGAAGACATGGCGCCGCTGCGGCCCGTGGGTTTGGCCCTGGCGGCGGTGGTGGCGGGACTGGGTGCGGGCAAGGCGCCGCCCGCCGAGGCGCGTACGCACGCGCCGCTCGAACCGGCCGGGCAGGCAAACACCTACGTGGTCGACCCGACCAATCACCCTGGCTTCGAAGAAGATCCCGATATGGTCGTCGGCCCCAGCGCGCCGGTTGCGCCGTTCGGAAAGAAATAACGAAGCGCGTGCAAGCGGGGTGGCTCGACGCCCCACGGCGTTGCGCTAGCATGACGCCTCTACAAGGAGAGGATCATGCAAACGCGGCGTTGGATTGCGGGCGTCATGTTCAGCGCGCCCTTCCTGATTGACTCGGCCTCGGCGCAATGCCGGCCTGCAAACCGTCGGCTCACGGTGTCGGAGGCCAATGCAGCTTTGCTCGCGGAGGCGCGACGCGATCTCAATCGCGACGTCGGCCAAGACTGCAAGAACTGGATGCGCATGGTGGTGGGGCGCGCCGTACCCGGTTGCGTGGTGCCGTCCACCTATCCGAACGCGGACGGCTACATGTGGGCAGAGAGCCCCGGATGGGTTGGCCAAAGCATGCCGATCGAGAATGTCCGGCCGGGACACATCATTCAGATGCGCCTCTTCACGCGGTCCGGACCCATCCCGCACACATCGCTTGTGTCGGCGCGTTCGAGCCGAAACGTCACGCTCATCCACTCCAACTTCAGAATCCGCAACACGGTGACGGAGGACGTATTCACGTTCGCGGACTTCTCCGCCCGCGTGCGGGACCCATCTGGAACGATGCGCTATAGCGTCTACGCGATGTCGTTCTAGGCGTCAGCGCAGCGCCAGCGTGATGGCGACGGGCATGGTGAGGAACGAGAAGATCGTGGTGGCGGTGATGATCGCGGCCATGAGCCGCGCGTCGCCGCCCATTTCGCGCGCGAAGGTGTAAGCGGCCGCCGCCGTCGGCGTCGATGCGATGCCGACCGCCACCGCCGTCGCCAGCGGGCTGACGCCCAGGAGCGTGCACGTGGCGAAGATGAGCATGGGCGCCACAACGAGGCGCATGCCTGCCGCAGTCGCCACCTGCGCGCCTGCGCCGCGCAGCGCCGCGAAGTCGAGCCCCGCGCCGACGCACAAGAGCGCGATCGGCATCGCCGCGCCGCCGAGCAGGCGCAAGGCGTCGCTGATGGCGCCGAGATCGTGCAGCCCGGCGAAGTTCGCGGCAAGCCCCGCGGCGCACGCGAGGATGAGCGGATTGGCGAGGATCTGATCCACGATTGCGCGCATCGAGGTCGCGCGCGCCGCACCCCAGCGCGTCAGCACGATGACGCAGATCACGTTGATGGTCAGCACCAGCGGGCCGAAGGCCAGGCCGATCAGCTCCTGTCCGCGCGGCCCATAGAGCGAGGTCGCCGCCGCGAGCAGCGCAAAGCCGTTCCAGCGCACGCTGCCCTGAAAGATGCTGGTGTAGGCCGCGTCATCGCCGCCCTTGAAGAGCGCGCGCAATCCGAGCGCGAGACCGGCGAGGATGAGAAAACCGCCGAGCAGGCCGATCAGAAACGGGCCGGCGTCGGCGCCGTGGAAGTTGGCGCCCGAGATCAGCGTGAACAGAAACGCTGGATAAAGGACGAAATAGCCGAAGCGGTTGACCATGCCGAATTGTTCGGCGGTGGCGATGCGCGTGGCGCGCACGGTGTAGCCGAGCGCGATCAGGATGAAGGTCGGCAGCAGCGCGCCGAAAACCTCAGCCATTGGCACGGCGCTCTTGCATGGCGTCGAGCGCGCCCTGGAGCATGTAGGCGGCGGCCATCTTGTCGACCACCTCGCCGCGCCGGCGGCGCGACGCGTCGCCTTCGATCAGCGTGCGCGTCACCGCTGCGGTGGAGAGCCGCTCGTCCCAAAGCAGCAGCGGCGCGTCGCGCTTGGCCAGGAGGTTGCGCGCGAAGGCGCGGGCGGCCTGCGCCGACGGACCGGTCGATCCGTCCATGTTGAGCGGCAGGCCGATCACGAGGCCCGCGCATTGGCGCGCGTCGTACAACCTGAACAGCGCATCAGCGTCAGCGGCGAACTTGGTGCGCGCAATGGTATCGAGCGAGGAAGCGATGAGGCGGGTCAAATCGCTGATTGCCACACCGATCCTCTTTTCGCCTGGATCGACGCCGAGGATCGCGCCGCGCGCCGGCAAAGCGGCGGCGAAATCGGGGAGATCGAGAATGGGCATCCAAAAGTCCCTTCGGCGCGCGCCCGCGCCGGGTCAAGCCGGGGTCTTCACGGGAGCGATGAAACGCGCCGTGTTCGCAGGACTGGCGGCGCTCGCCGCGTGCGCCTCGCCCGCCGTCGACCCGGACCTCGCCTTTGCGCTGGGTCAGGATGTCACCTGTAATGCCGGCGATCATCGCGCGGCCAACGGGGAGGCGTCGACGCTTTACATCTCGCTGTTTGTTCCGGACCGCGGCGGCGGCGGTGAATTCTGCATTGCGACCGGGTGCGAGGCCGCCACGTACGAGCCCACGCTCACGCGGGCCCAAGGCTGGACCGCGATCATGCGCACCAACGACCGGACCGCCTACAACGCCACCCTAGAGATTTCGCGCGACTTGCGGACATTCACGCTCCGCGAACGGGATGGCGCCGGCTGGAGCGGGACCTGCAGCGCCGCCGGGTCTTGAAGCTGGCGGCGGGCGCCTTTAAGCCCCGGAGCCATGTCCATCGACGAAAAAACCGTGCGCAAAGTGGCGAAGCTCGCCCGGCTGGCGCTGCCGGAGGAGCGCGTGGCGCCGATGGCCGCCGAGCTCAATGCTATCATGGCCTGGATCGAGCAGTTGAACGAGGTCGACATCGCGGGCGTCGAGCCGATGACGAGCGCCGTCGAGGGCCTCTCGCTGCCGATGCGCGAGGATGTCGTCACGGCGGGAAACGATCCGGAGAAGGTGCTGAAGAACGCGCCGAAGGCCGAGGACGGCTTCTTCGTCGTGCCGAAGGTGGTGGAGTGAGCGCTAGGCGCGCATGCCTGTGCTGCGGTCACCCGACGATCTCGTCCAGATCGGCGGACTATCAGATTTGCCCTGAGTGTCGCTGGGAGGACGATCCGATCTCGTATGATCAGCCCGATTTCGTTGGCGGCGCCAACGGCGTGTCGCTCAATCAGGCGCGCGCCAAGTATCGTGCGCACGGAAGCAGCCGGTCGCCAGAGAAGTCCTCGTCATGAGCTTCACCATCGCCATCGAAACGCCGCTCTGTGATGACGTGCGCGCGTTGGTGAAGCAGCTGAACGAATTCACGTTCGCGCTGACGCCGGCCGAGTTCCGTCACCACATGACCGTGGAGCAAATGGCGGCGCCCGACACGACGGTGTTTGTCGCGCGCGACGCTAGCGGCGCCACGCTCGGCATGGGCGCGCTGCGCCGCCACGCCAACGGAGTCGGCGAAGTGAAGCGCATGTTCGTGAAGCCGGAGGCGCGCGGCCTCGGCGTTGGCGGCGCGATCTTGGCGCGCATCGAAAATCTCGCCCGACAGGAAGGCGTCACCCGCATTGTGCTGGAGACCGGTTCGAACTTCGACACCGCCAAGCGCGTCTACGAGCGGGGCGGTTTCACACCATGCGAACCCGTCCTCGATTATCCACCGAGCGCATGGACGGCGTTTTATGCGAAGGCGCTGGCGGTATGAGCGCTCTCTCTTTGCAGGTTGGAGCGCGCGCCTCCGGCGCGCATGCGGGGCGGAGCCCCGCGCTCCCACATTCACACACTGTTGCTAAGTGACACCATGACCGACCTAACTTCCCTCACGCTCGCCGCGGCGCTCGATGGCATGGAGAAGAAGCACTTCTCCTCGCTGGAGTTGACCAACGCCTTCATCGATGCGATCGACAAAGCCAACCCGCATCTGAACGCATTCGTCGTCGTGACGCCGGAGTTGGCGCGCGCGCGGGCGAAGGCGTCGGACGCGCGCCGCGCGGCGGGCAAGGCCGGGCCGCTCGAAGGCGCGCCGCTGGGGATCAAGGATCTCTTCTGCACCGAGGGCGTGCGCACCACCGCTTGCTCGGGCATTTTGGGTGAATTCACGCCGACCTACGAAAGCACGGTCAGCGGCAATCTCTTCCGCGACGGCGCCATCATGTTGGGCAAGCTCAACATGGATGAGTTCGCGATGGGCTCATCGAACGAGACGTCGCATTTTGGCCCGGTGGTGAGCCCGTGGCGGCGCGGCAACGAAGACGCAAAGCTCACCCCCGGCGGATCGTCGGGCGGCAGCGCCTCGGCGGTCGCGGCGGATCTCTGCTTGGGCGCCACCGCGACCGACACCGGCGGCTCGATCCGCCAGCCTGCGGCGTTCACCGGCACCGTCGGCATCAAGCCGACCTACGGGCGTTGTTCGCGCTGGGGCATCGTCGCGTTCGCCTCGTCGCTGGATCAAGCGGGCCCGATCGCCAAGACCGTCGAGGATGCGGCGATGCTGCTGCAATCCATGGCCGGTCACGATCCGAAGGATTCCACCTCGATCGATCAGCCGCTGCCGGATTTTCGCGCCGCCACTAAGCGCTCGATCAAGGGCATGACCATCGGCGTGCCGGAGGAATATCGCGTCGACGGCATGCCGGAAGAGATCGAGAGGCTTTGGGCCCAAGGCATCGAGTGGGCGAAGGCCGCAGGCGCCACGATCAAGAACATCTCGCTCAAACACACCAAGTATGCGCTGCCGGCCTACTATATCGTGGCGCCGGCGGAGGCGTCCTCGAACCTCGCGCGCTATGACGGCATGCGCTACGGCGCGCGCGTGGCGGGGCGCGATCTCAACGCGACATACGAAGCGACGCGCGCAGCGGGTTTTGGCCGCGAGGTGCAGCGCCGCATCCTGATCGGCACGTACGTTTTAAGCGCCGGCTACTACGACGCGTACTATCTGCGCGCCCAGAAGGTGCGCCAGCGCATCGCGCAGGACTTCCGCGATGCGTTTGAGGAGGTCGACGCCATCCTGACGCCCGCAACGCCATCGTCGGCGTTCGCGCTCGGCGAAAAGGGCGACGACCCTGTGGCGATGTATTTGAACGACATCTTCACAGTGACGGCCAATTTGGCGGGCCTGCCTGCGCTCGCGTTGCCCGCCGCGCTCGACAAGCAAGGCTTGCCGCTCGGCCTACAAGTGATCGGCAAGGCGCTCGACGAAGAGAGCGTGTTCGCCGTCAGCGCCGTGCTGGAAGAGGCTGCGGCCTTCAAGGCCAAGGCGGCGAAGTGGTGGATCTAATGTTACGCAACTGAAACGCTGCTTGCGCCCACGCCGCGCGCGACTCGGGTTAGACTTGGCGCATGGCCAAACGCAAAGCCGCCAAGCCGCACCGCCGGCCGCGCAAAGAGATCGACCGCAACTATTTCTTCGGCGATGTCCTGATCAAGACCGGCGTCGCCTGCGCGCTGGTGCTCGCCGTGATCGCCGTCTACACGCCGTTCACGCTGATGGGCGCCATTCATGACGGCATGTACGACTACATCGCTGTCGTTGGCGTGTTCGGCGTGCTTGCGGCTGTATGCTACCTCTACGGTCGCCATCTGCGCCGCGAAGCCACGCATTGGGACTACGACTAGCGGCGATTTTGGCGGGCGGTCGCGGGCGCTGGCGCTTGACCTCGCGCGCCTGAGCGCCGACCTTCCCGGCTCACCCAGGAGCCGGTCTTGAACGCCAACGAATGCACGCGCCTCGGCGCCTATCTCAGCAAGCTGCTCGGCTCGCCCACGGTGTCGGTCGTGTCGCGCGGCGCCGACGAAGGCGACGTGCTGGTCGACGGCAAGAGGGTCGCCGCTCTCTTCCGCGACGAGGACGAGGGCGAGCTCTCGTATGCGATCAGTCTCGTGGTGCCGCCCGCACCCGGGGCAAGGAAGGACGCGCCGATCGACGACGCGGAACGCGCGCGCCTGCAGGCGGCGCTGCGCCAAACGCTGCACG
Source organism: Hyphomonadaceae bacterium (assembly GCA_050182055.1). GTDB lineage: Bacteria > Pseudomonadota > Alphaproteobacteria > Caulobacterales > Aquidulcibacteraceae > Vitreimonas. Next base: position 44,008 of record JBFXCP010000013.1, on the reverse strand, counting down.
CCGCCGATCTGGATGTGCGCGCGCGCCCGCGCAAGACGGATTCGGCGGAGGTGTACGTGCACGATGAATTCGTCGGCACGGTCTCGGTGGATGAAGACGAAGGCCAGGTGCTGACCATGAGCATTCTGGAGATCGATCTCGACGGCGAAGACTGACGTGGAGAGCGATGTCGCGCGCATCGCAGTCTACGTTGCAGCATCGACGGTGCTGATGGCTGCGGCGATCGCGTTCGCGGGGCGCGTGAACGGCGGAAGCGGGCCGCGCTGGGCGCCCGCATTTGGCGCGGCGTTCGCGGTTTCATCGGTGGGCATTCTCGTCGCCAAGTATGGCGCCAACGCCGGCCTGCCATGGCAGGTCTATTACACGCTGCCGATGCTCGTAACGGTGCTGCTGCCGCCGCTCGTGTTTCGTTTCTCTTGGCGGCGCGCCGTGCTCTACTTGGCGCTCGCGTTCGCCCTGGCGCCGTTCATCCACGCCGTCTTCTTCTACGCGCTCGGATGGAGCGACTATATGCCGTTCCTGCACTTGCCGCCGCTTTAGCGAACCACGGCGAAGGGCCGGAAAGGGACTTAGGCTTTGCTCATGTAGCGGGCCATCATCGCTGCTGCGATGTCAGGGTTCGACGGCCAGTGGCCGCGGCGTTTTCCTTGGTGCTCGGCGTACGTTGCAAGTCGATCCGGATCGGGCTGCACAACTTCTCCGCCTTCAAGAAACAACCGCCCGACCTTTTCTGTCGGCATACGCACCACGAAGGCCTCTGCTTCATCCAGCGCCGCACGGAGCCGTTGCATGATTGCGTCCGGATCGAGCGGTTCGCTGCTGCGCAGCTCCTCCCAAGCTTCGCGCGGATAGAGCGAGTTGCGGCGAATTTCGCCGATCAGCCCCTCGGGCGTAAACCCGGGCGATTTCTCCACGGCGGCCCAAACTGCGGCGCCTAACGGCAGTACGGATGCGTGAATGAAGACGAGGTCCACGATGTCCCGGACTTCCCGCCGTGACGCCGCCGCCATCGTCTTGTTCGCAGCTAGGTCGATTGGATGCAGCACGAATCCGAACAGCGGATCGGGAACGACTGGAAAAAAGCGAAAGTCACTGTCGACGACCCAGTCCAGCCGGACCGGCTCGCCATCGAGTTCGGCTTCGAGCGTGTGGATGCTCGAAAGGCGGCGGATCCATTTGATGCTGAAGCCAGCGGCGCTGAGACTCACAGCATCGGTGTCGGCCGCATGCGCTACCCGGTCTTGGTTGTCGTTGAAGACATCGATATCGAACGAGTAGCGAGTTTGATGACGGTTTAGCGGCGTCGACCCTGCAATATAGCTCTCCGGGCTTCGCGCGTCGGCGATTGCACGGAGCGCCGCTATTTGGGCGCTAGTTAGCGGCACGGCATGCGGCCTCAATCTGCTCCGCCAAGAGGCGGGCGGCCAAGTTTCCTTCGCGGCGAAGCGCCCGCGCAATTACCAGGGCATGAGCAGGGGTCGGATCGGCGAGCGGGCGCAAATTCCAGAGCGCCATGGCTCCGAAATCCTGGAAGGCCCGCGCATAGAGGACGCGGTAATCGACGGGCGCCGGCGCGTGGACTGTCATCGCACAATTCTAGCACACGGCGGCCAACGGGGAAAGAAAAGCCCCGGCGCGACGGCCGGGGCTAGAGTCGTTCGTTCAATCCAACACATCCGGCGCGCCGGGGCGCGGCGGCGCGCGCCTACAAGACACCCAGCATCGAGGCGACCAGCGGATGGCGGACGATGTCTGCGTCACCCAGGCGGATGACGGCGATGTTGTTCACCTCTTCGAGCTTGTCGGCGATCGTGGCGAGGCCGGATAGATCCGGCAGCAGATCCGTCTGCGCCGGGTCGCCGGTGACCACCATGGTCGAGTGCCAGCCCAAGCGCGTCAGCAGCATCTTGATCTGGCCGTAGGTGCAGTTCTGCGCCTCGTCGATCACGACGAAGGCATTGTTCAAGGTGCGTCCGCGCATGAAGCCGACCGGCGCGATTTCGATCAGACCTTCGGCCATCAGCGCCTTCAAGCGCTTGGCCGAGAGGCGATCCGTGAGCGCGTCGTAGAGAGGCCGCAGGTAGGGCGCGAGCTTGTCTTCCATCGCGCCGGGGAGAAAGCCGAGCGATTCGCCGGCCTCGACCGCGGGGCGCGACAGCACGATGCGGCCGACCTTGCCGGCTTCGAGCGCTTCCACCGCTTTGGAGATGGCGAGATAGGTCTTGCCGGTGCCGGCGGGGCCGAGCGCCAGGCAAAGGGAGTGGGTGTCGATCGCCTCCAAGAGCGCCTGCTGGCCCTTGGATTTCGGGCGGATGGTCTTGACGAAGCTCGCGTCGCGCGAGTCATTGGCGGGCTGGTAGCCGCCGTCGAGCACCTGCAGATTGCGCTGCCGGCGATCGTCGCGTTGGAATTCCTGCACGTTCAACACGCCTTGTGCGTGCCGACGCTTGGTGGTGCGCTTCGCCATACGTGTCTCCTTGCTGGAGCGCCCGCCGCGGCTTCTGCCGGGCGGGTCAAAGAAGAGGTCTGAGGAGTCGTCGAGGGATGCGCCGGGCGGCGGTAAGGTGAGTGCGCTGATCTTGCGCCGTTGCCCCACGCTCTCCCCCACTAGCGACGCTGGCGGCCAGCGTCCTGGAGACGGGTGGATCGGAAAATCCGATCCTATGAGGACATGAGACGCCACATCGGTTAACGACGTGTTGAAGAACCGGAACGTCACGAACAATTCGCAGAGAGAAACGATCGAATGCCGATTTTCGCCCTGGCCGACGCCGACCTCGAAGTCGAGGACGAGAGCGCTTTCTGGGTCGCGCCGACGGCGGTGCTGATCGGGCGCATCGTGCTGAAGAAGAACGCGAGCGTCTGGTTCGGCGCGGTGCTGCGCGGCGACAACGAGCCGATCGTGATCGGCGAAAACTCCAACGTCCAGGACGGCAGCGTGCTGCACACCGACATGGGCGCGCCGCTCACCATCGGCAAGGACGTGACCATCGGCCACCAGGCGATGCTTCACGGCTGCACCGTGGGCGACACCGCGCTCATTGGAATCAAGGCGACGGTGCTGAACCATGCGTCGATCCCGCGCTTCGCGCTGGTCGGCGCGCACGCACTGGTGACGGAGCGCAAGACGTTCGAGGAAGGCGCGCTGATCACCGGCGCCCCGGCGCGCGCGGCGCGCACGCTGGACGAGGCGCAGCGTCAGCTCTTCACGGCGTCGGCGGCGCATTACGTCGAGAATTGGAAACGCTACAAACGCGACTTGAAGCCGAGCAGATACGATTGATGGCGCGGCGTACGCTCGCAGCGATTTGGGAGGGTGGGATGCAACGCATTGTGTTCGCGCTGGCGCTGGGGCTTGGCGCATGTTCTCAGCCGCCGGCCGGAAAGGCGCCGGAGCAGCCGCAGACCACGCAAGAAAGTCCGCTCGAAGACCGCCAGATCATTGCGGCGATGGTCAACGCCGCGCTCGCGGCGGATTTCGAGAAGGACGTCAGCGCCCGGATCGACACCTTGCGCACCGAGGGCGACTGGGCGTGGGTGGTGGCGCTGCCGCAGGCGCCGGACGGCGGCGCGTTCGACTTCAGCGGCACGCGCTACGCGGAACGCCAGGCGGCAGGGATGCTCGACGGCGGCGGTACGACATACATGCTGTTGCAGCGCCAAGAAGGCGTGTGGGTCGTGCGCGATTTCGCGGTGGGTCCGACGGACTTGGCGTACGCCGATTGGCCGACGCAGTATGGCGCGCCGGCGGCGCTGATGGGCTTGCCTGCGCAGTAGCGCCTAGAGGCGCCAGTGATTGACGCCCTCGGCGTCCGTCGAGACGCGCCCTGCCGTGCCGACGGGCTCGCGCGCGCCATCGGTCAGGAAGGCGATGAGTTCGGCGTCCTCGCGCGCCACATAGGCCAGGACGAGGCCGTTGTCTGGCGTCGCCGCCACGATGACGCCGCTCTTGGGTGCGCCATCGCGATCGTAGAACACGGTGTAGGTGCGGATCGCAGCTTCGCCGGCATAGCTCTCCAGCAAGCGCGGTGCGGACTCGCGATGGGCGTCCGCGTCCGCCTGAACGCTTGGATCGTGCGCGCCCTGCGCCGCGAGCGCGGGATCGCGCGAGAGGACGATGCTGTGGCTGGTTGTGGCAAATCCGCCATTGCCGAACAGCAGGCCGTGGCGCCCGCGCGCGCGCAACGCCTCTGTCATCGAAGCGATGGCGTGGCTCATGTAATTGCCGACCGGGCCGCCGCCGAACGTCAATCCGCCGAACACGGTCATCGGCTTGCTCAGCGGCCAGCCGATGGCGCGGCGCGCAAGCTTCGGCATGACGGGAAAACAGGAATAGAGTTCGACGTAATCGAGATCGGCGCTGGTCAGGCCGTTGAATGCAAGTGCGTTGCGCAGGCTGGCTTCAAGGCTGAGCGAGCGATCCACGCGCCCGCGCGCCAGAACGTCGCCCGGTTCGCGCGCTGCGGCGCCGCGCCCGATGTAGACGAGCTGCGCTTCAGGCACGCCCTCCGCTTTGGCGCGCGCGAGGCTGGTGACGATGAACGCCGCGCCCTGGTTGACCGAAGCGTTGGCGACCATGAGCTTGGTGTAGGGAAATGCGATCGGGCGGTTCGCGGGCGAGACCTCCAGAATCTGCTCCGGCGTGAGCGCCGTGCGCAGCCAGGCGTTCTCGTTCGCCGCCGCGACTTGCGAAAGGCCCGACCAGATTTCGGCGCTTTCGCGTTGCGCCTCGGCAAGCGTCTGTCCCCAGGCCGCACGGCAGGCGTTCTCGTAGAAGGGATACACATCAGTCGGCGCGACGATGCCGTAGCGCTCGCGGCCGCCGCGCGCCGCGCGCGCCGCGGATTCGCGCACCGCGTCGCGCTTTGCGCCGGCCGCGCGCTTGGCGGCGGTGCGCAACGCCTCGCCGCCGGCGACCGCGCAGACCGCCGCCGCGCCGGAGGCGATCCGGTTGGCGGCCTGGTTCAAGAGCGCGACCGGGCTGTCGCCCATCGGGTAGCGGGTCTGGGCGCAATGGCGCGGCGCGATGGCCAGCAGCTGCGCCGCGTGCGCCGACGCGTCGGTGAATTCCGGAAACGACAGCTGCGCCACAACGTCCAACGCATCGATGCGCCCGAGCCACCCGCCGCCGCCGTCCGTATCCGCGTGGCGAAGCGCTTCCGCCATCAGCTCGACCGAGTTCAGACGCTCTTCGCGGTCATTGATCTGGCCGACGCCGACGATGACCGGGATTTTGTTCTCGTCCATGGGCTCCGCCGCGCTATGCTTGCGCCATGATGCATACGCCGATCTGCCAACGTCTAGGCATAGAGTTTCCGCTGTTCGCGTTTTCGCATTGCCGCGATGTCGTAGCGGCAGTGTCGAAGGCGGGCGGCATGGGCGTGCTGGGGGTTGCCGGGTACTCGACCGAACGGTTGAAGCAGGAGCTAGACTGGATCGACGCGCACACGGGCGGCAAGCCCTACGGCGTCGATCTCATCGTACCCAACAAATTCGAAGGCAAAGGCGAAGGCGCCGACGTCGATCGCCTGGTCTCGGCGTTGCCGCAGACGCATCGCGATTTCACGACGCGGATCTTGGCGGAGCACGGCATCGACGCCGCCAGCCTCGAGAGCGAGCGCCGCAACGGCGCGGGCTTTGCGCGCAATCTGGCCGACGGCGGCGCTTCGACGCTGGAGGTGGCGTTTCAGTATCCGATCAAGCTGATCGCCAACGCGCTCGGCACGCCGCCGCCGTTGATGATCGAGATGGGCAAGGCGCGCGGCGTCGCGGTCGCCGCGCTCGTCGGCGCCAAGGAGCACGCGCTGGCTCAAGCGGCGGCGGGCGTCGACATCATCGTTGCCGCCGGAACCGAAGCGGGCGGCCATTGCGGCGAAGTCACCACCATGGTGCTGGTGCCGGAAGTGGTCGAAGCGTTGCGCGCGGCGAACATTGACACGCCGGTGCTGGCGGCGGGCGGCATCGTCACCGGCGCGCAGATGGCGGCGGCGATGGCGATGGGCGCTGCGGGCGCGTGGTGCGGATCGGTCTGGCTGACGACGCCGGAGGCCGAAACCAGCGACGTCATCAAGCAGAAGCTGCTGGCCGCCTCCTCGCGCGACACGATCCGTTCGCGCTCGCGCACGGGCAAGCCCTCGCGCCAGCTGCGCTCGCCATGGACCGATGCGTGGGAAGCCGACGATGCGCCGAAGCCGCTGCCGATGCCGCTGCAGACGTTCGTGTCGGAGCCGCCGCTGCGGTTGATCGATAAGCTCAGCCAATCCGGCCACGCAGGCGCGCAGGCGCTGGCGACTTATTGGGTCGGCCAGGGCGTGGGCTTGATGAACACGTCAGTCTCCGCAGGCGCGGTCGTACAGAACTTCAAGGAAGATTTTCTGCGTGCGTACGAGCGCCTTGCGGCGGCGGTCGGCGCTTAGCGCTTTTCGCCGCGCAGCGGGCCGTTCCAGACCTTGGAGATGCGCACGTCGACTTCCGGGCCGAGGTTGAACCAGGCCAGGCGGTCGCGCGTGGCGTCGACGACGACGAAGCGGTCGCCGCGTTCCAGGGTTTGCGACAGCGTGTTGCGGATGACGCCCGCCGAGAAGCGGGTGCGCACCAGCCACAGGCCCGGAGCGAGATCGCACACGAAGCCCATGCTTTCGAGCGCGGCGACGAAGCCGTTCCAGGCGCCGGAGACGATCTCGGCGTGAACGAACACGTTGGCCGCTTCGGCGGCGTCGTTGGCCGGCTCGTTGGCGCGCAGCGGCGCCATCAGGCCCATCACCCGGCGGGCTTCGATCCATTTGCCGTCGGCGGCGTCGGACACCTGCGTCGCCGGGCGGATGCGGCCCTCGGCGACGAACGTCGACAGCTGCTCCATCGTGTAAGGCCCGTAGGCCTTGCCGCGAACCTGCACCCACCACTGATTGGCGGCGGCCGGGCGGACGGGGATGGCGGCGTCGGTCACGTCAGTGCTCCGTTTCGGTACGGACGCGCATTCGCGCGCCCGGTGAAACAAGCCGGGTGCAATCGCCGTGCCTGCGAGTTCAGCTTTTGGTTACGGTCGCTGCGTGCGCTCGAAGTCGATGGCGAAGCCGCCTTCGATTAACCGCGCCACGCGGCCGTAGATCGTGCCGACGCGAACCCAGACGCCGATCAGCGGCGGCGGCCGGCGCGAGCGGATGGTGACGCCGGCAAGGGAGAAATCCAGCACTTCGCCGTCGTAGGTCTCGCCGGTCTCGAACGCGAGGCGGACGGTCTGCGCGCCTTCGCGGGCGGCGGGACGGGATGGCTCGTCGATGCCGAGATCCTTGTTAACCATCAGCGTCAGCTGTTCGGCCATCTTCTCGCGCTTGTGGGCGCTGAAGTCGAAGATCACCGCCGCTTCGCCCTCGCCGCACTTGCGGGCGATGTGGCCGGAGACGCGCCCGATGCCGTCAAGGTAGATCACCACCCGCTCGCCGACTGGCGGCAGCGTGGGCGCGGCGATGCGGATGTCGCCGGGCGAAATGTCGGCGGTGCGGCAGTCGTGTTCGCGGCCTTGGGCGTCCAGCAGGCGGCCGCTGACTTCCACCGGCATGCGGCGGAAGCGCCGGCGCTCGCGCAAGCCAGCCTGGGCGGCGGTGAGGCGGCGGGCGGCGGAGGCCAGATCGATCTTGCGAGCGGCGTTTGTCATGTCGCTATGAATGCACCCTTCACCGTAAACGTTTGCTTAAGCTTTGACGGCGGGGCAGGGCTTGGCGCCGGACGCCCGGGCGCGCAAAGGTTGCGCAAAACGAGAGGGACGGACATTGGCGCAGATCGAGAATGGCGATCACTATGATTACGTGATCGTGGGCGCGGGCAGCGCCGGGTGCGTGCTGGCCAACCGGCTCAGCGAAGATCCCAATGTCACCGTCGCGCTTCTGGAGGCGGGCGGGCACAATAACAAGCTGCTGGTGAACATGCCGGCGGGCGCCAGCCAGATCTTCAACAACAAGAACCCCACCAATTGGGCCTTCGAGACGGCGCCGCAAGCCGAGATGGGCGGGCGGCGCCTGTTCCAGCCGCGCGGGCGCGGCTGGGGCGGCTCGTCCTCGATCAACGCCATGATCTACATCCGCGGCCACGCGCGCGATTACGATCACTGGCGCCAACTCGGCCTGAACGGCTGGGGCTACGCCGACGTGCTGCCGTACTTCAAACGCGCGCAGCACAACGAGAACGGCGGCGACGCCTGGAACGGCGAAGGCGGGCCGCTGCACGTGTCGCGCGCGCCGCCCGGCTATCCGCTGCAGAAGGTGTTCATCCACGCCGCCGTGCAGGCGGGCTATCCGCAGACCAGCGACTTCAACGGCTATCAGCAGGAAGGCGCCGGCATCTACAATCTCACCATCAAGGACGGCACGCGCTGGTCGACGGCCAATGCGTATCTGCGCCCGATCGTGGGCGTGCGCGCGAACCTCACGGTGATCTCCAACGCGCACGCGGGACGCATCGTCATCGAGCGCGGCACGGCGGTGGGCGTGGAATACGCGGCAGGTCCGGGCAAGCCAATCCAGACGGTGTACGCCAAGCGCGAAGTGCTGCTGGCCGCGGGCGCGTTTCAGTCGCCGCAATTGCTGATGCTCTCGGGGATCGGACCGGCGGACCATCTGAAGAAGCTGGGCGTCCCGCTCGAAGTGGATGCGCCAGACGTCGGCGGCAATCTGCAAGACCACATCGATTGCGGCGTGCTGTTTGCCTGCACCAAGCCGATCACGCTCTACTCTCTGCTGAAGGGCTATCGCCAAACGATGGTCGGCATCGAATACATGCTGCGCAAGAAGGGACACGGGCGCACGATCCATTTGCACTCGGGCGCCTTCTTGAAGACGCGCGGCGACGTCGACCGGCCCGATGTGCAGATCCACTTCGTCAACGCGCTGATGCGCGACCATGGCCGGGTCAAGGCCGAGCAGGACGGCTTCACCATCCATACCTGCCCGCTCCGGCCCGACAGCCGCGGCACGGTGCGGCTCGCTTCGCGCGATCCGTTCGCCGCGCCGGTCATCGACCCGCGCTATTTCAGCGAGCCGAACGATATCCGCTGCATGCGCGACAGCATCCGCATGATCCGCGACATCGTCTCGCAGGAGGCGTTCGACAATTTCCGCGGCCCCGAGATCGCGCCGGGCGAAGCGGTGCGCACCGACGCCGAGCTCGACGACTGGATCCGCCGCACGGCGGAAACCCTCTACCACCCGGTCGGCACCTGCCGCATGGGCGCCGATCCGCGCTCGGTGGTCGACGAAGAGCTGCGCGTGCGCGGCATCGACAGTTTGCGCGTGATCGACGCGTCCATCATGCCCACCTTGATCGGCGGCAACACCAACGCGCCGACGATCATGATTGCGGAGAAGCTCTCCGACATGATCCGCGGCAAGCCGCCCTTGCCGCCCGAGGACGCGCCGATCGCCGAAGACGCGCTGGCGACGGTGTAGCCGGTGCGCCAGGGAACGGCCGCGCACTGGATCGCGATCGCGGGCGCGCTTGTCGGCCTCGCGGGACTCTTGCTGCAATACATACTGCTCTATCGCGATATGACCGCGCAGGGCGCGTCCGTGTTCGAGGTGACGTGGCGCTATTTCGTCTATTTCACGCTGATCACCAACACGTTCGTCACGGCCGTGCTGGCGCGCGCTGCGCTTAGGCCCGGGCGCGACGACGGGCTGAATGCGCCGCGGGTCGAGTTGATGGCGGTGACGTCGATCCTGTTCGTGTGCGTTGTGTACAACCTGCTGCTCGCATCGCGCTGGGATCCGCAAGGCTGGCAGAAGGCGGCCGACGTGATCGTGCACCAGATCGTGCCGGCGGCGTTCGCGCTCTACTGGCTCGCGCGCCCGCATGGGCGGCTCATGTGGCGCGACGCGATGTTCGCGGCGATCTGGCCCGCGGCGTACGCCATCTATGGCCTCACGCGCGGCGCGGTGGATGGGTTCTACCCGTATTTCTTCATGGACCCGTCCGCGGCGCCGGCGGCGCAGGTGGCGCTCAATCTCGCGGCCTTGGTGGCGTCGTTCATCGCCGGCGCTCTGGTGCTCGTCGCCGCCGACCGCGTGCTCGGACACCGCGCGGCCGGGAGGCGAGAAGGCGCTAAGTCCGCAGAGTCCGGCGCCTCTACGCAGCGGTAGGCGGCGCGAAACGGCGGTCGCGTGGGTTCCTCCGCGCTTGCTGTGCGGCCCCGTGTTTTCAACCGGCGATCAATCCGGGCCCCTGCGGATTTCGATGGAACTTCGCGCGTGAGACTGGACGGCGTATTGCCGAGGGAAAATAGTGTGCGCGGTCACACACAGGCGCGCTATTCGCATCGCCGTGGAAGAGATTTGCGTTGACGGCGCGGCCGCAAGGTCAATGCTTGGCTTGCTGGGGCGGGCGCCTGAGACGGGGATGCTCATGCGCACCCATTTGTTGAGCGCCGCATTTGCGGTTGCCGCGATCGCGCCAGGCGCGGCGTTGGCCCAGAGCGGCCATGCGGAACTTGTCTACACCAATCAGAGCTACGACTTCGGCGGCGTCGGATTCGAGCCCAATCTCGTCAGTGTCGGCGGACAGGTTGCATTCGATGCCGGTCCGGTCGGCGTGCAGCTGGACGGGCGCTACACCAATTGGGGCGGCGACGCAGACGATGTCGACGCGTTTGGTGTCGGCGCGCATGTCTACAAGCGCAACGAGAGTTGGCTCTTTGGCGGCTATCTCGGCTACGAGGACATCGACGACTTCAACGCCGAACTCTTGACCGGCGCTTTGGAGACGCAATGGTACTTCGATCGCGCCACGTTCAGCGGCGTGTTGAGTCACAGCATTTGGGACGGTCCCGACTATGCCATCACCATGCTCGAAGGCGAGTATCGCCACTTCCTGAGCGACAATTTCACGGTGCATGTCGGCCTGGACGTGGGCCAGGGCGACATCGGCGCCAGCGATCCCGATCTCTGGGGCGGCGAAATCGGCGCCGAGTACATGTTCGCCGGCGCGCCGGTGAGCGTGTTCGGCGGCTATCGGTATAGCAATCTCGACTTTGGCGTCGGCGAGATCGAGGTCGATGCGCTGAGCGTCGGCGTCAGGTACAATTGGGGCGGCTCACTGCGGGAGCGCAACCGCTCGGGCGCGGGTCTCAACCGCGTGCTCCACGTGCTGGACCGCTTCCTGAGTTGAACCGCGTCGCGCGGAGCGACGATGCCGATCGCTCCGTGCAACAGCTCTCGCTTCGCGCGCTCTGCTTCGGCACGCCCTAGTCGTTCACCACGACGAGGCGCATGCCCTTGGGCTCTTTCGCGGCGGGGGGATGCAGCGAGCCGATGCGCAGACGGTAGATCGGCTTGCCGTCCAGGAACGGTTCGCCGCCGAGCGCCTGGAAGAGGCCGAGGAAGCGGCTACCGAGCGACTTGTCGACCTTGAGCGGCGTCAGCAGGATTTCCGCACCGAGCATCCTGCCGGACATCGTGATCGCAGCCACGCGCGCGATGCCCGGCTCGTTGGCGGCGACGCTGGCGTCGATCAGCGCATTCAGCAGCGCCAGGTCGGGCGCGAGGAAGAAGCGGCCGAAATCGTGTTCGCGTAGGTCGCGGCCGAAGAGCTTCACCAGATCGCCGCCGAAGGTGCGCAGCGGCATGCGCCCGTCCGCAGTGCGCTCGAGCACGAACAGGCGCTCGAGCACCTGATCGGCGCCGCCCTTCTTCGGCGGCGCGGCCGCACCCGCGAGCGCGCGCCCGTAGGCGAGCAACGCCCGTGTGTCAGGGTGGAAGGTCTCCTCGCCCATCATAACCGTTAATGTGTCCGCCGAACGTTCGAATACGCCCGCGTCCACGCAAGGCCCGCGCCCGCCCGCGCAAAGGGAAAACCGTCTTGAGAAGGGCCGCATTCCCGCCCCTGGCGAGGCGTGGCCTTGCGCTTGCAGCACGCCGGGCGAGATTCAGGAGAATGGACGTATGAGCGTTCCAGTCCGGTACATTTTGGCGGCCCTTGCGTTCGGCGTGGCCGCGCTAGGCTTCTTCCTTCTGCCGACCGATGCGTCGGCGTGCGAGAACGGCGGCTGCCGTCCGCCGCCGTGTCATCACAACTGTAACCCGCCGCCGCCCCCGCCGCAGCCGCCGTGCTGCCGGCCGCCGACGGTGGTGGTGCCGCCGCCGAACGTGCCGCCGCCGAACATCGTGGTGGTCAACGCCGGCGCGCGCGCGCAGGCCCAAGCCAGCGCCGTGGCGATCGCCATCGCCAACGTGCAGACGGGCGACACCATCATTCGTCAGGGCGGCGGCTACATCGAATCCGGCGCGACTGCGTCCGTCACGTCGTCGGCGTTCTCCGTCGTCGAAGGCAGCATGCAGACGTCAACCGTGTCGCGTGAGCGCGAGCTGCTGATCCAGGCGATCTGCGTCGACGCCAGCGGCAATCCCCATCCCGCGTCGCAAACTTTCGGCGGCCGCGACGTGGCCACCACCTATCGCGGCGAAATCTATCGCTGCATGTCGGGCACGCGCATGCGCTACACCGTCGATGGCCGCTCCTACGATTGCGAAGCCGGCCAGGCTCTCTGGTACGAGAACGGCGCCGTCACCTGCCGCACGCAGGCGCAACGCCGCCCGTGCAACGAGCGCTCGCTGCTGCGCCGTTTTGGCCCGGGCGACAAGGTTGTGCGCATCCGCGACGCCGAAACCCGCGAAACGCGCACCGAAACCACTTTCAACGGCGCCATGACCATGGACGGCGGCGTCGGCGCCACGGTCTGGTGATCCGGCGGCGCATCGCCTCACGCTCTCCCTTCAACTCAAGGCCAATCCCCTCGGCCTGCCCCCGCGAAAGCGGGGGTTTTTGTTTGGGGTCAGAACCTGAGGCTCACGCCGATATGCGCGTAGCCGACATCGCCTGCGCCCTGGAGCTTCAATTCGTCGCTGGCGAAGAGGTAGCTGACATAGGGCGTGATGGCGACGTTCTGCGAGGGACGCCAGGTCAGCAGCATGGAGGGCGCAACGCCCACGGCGGGATCCGATGCGTTGAGCGTCGCGGCGAGCGGCGTGGCGCCCGCGTACAAGGAGTCAGCCTCTGCCGCCCGCCACACCCCGGCGAGTTTCAGCGTGACGTTGACGTCCGGGTGTAGCGTTAGCCCCAACGTGGCGGCGAGTTCGAGTGTGTTGGAGAAACTGGCGAGCCCGTTCTGTCCAAACCAGGAGCCGCTGGCGAAGGGCGGCGCGAACGTCTCCTGCGTGGCGTCCGTGGGGTCGCTGTCGCCGCTGCCGTAGGTGAGCCGTGCGCCGAGGCGCGGGCTGAGCGGCGCGCCGGCGTAGCGGCGGCCGAGATCGACGATAAGGCCGCCGGCAGCGATGTCTTGGGCGCCGAACGCGCCGCGCTGCAGCGCTGCTTCGACGTCGAACTCTCGCGCGCCGCTGCGTCCGGAGAGGCGTGCGCCATAGGTTGTGCGCTCGTCGTCGGCCGTTGCGCCCGCCAGCGTGACCGCCTCGCGGTTTAGGCCGTAGACGTAGGCCTCCGCCGTGGTGTCGCCGAACAGGCGCTGCACGCGCACGCCGAAAAATTCCTGGCTCATATCGGCGTGGTCGTCGAAGGCGCCGCGCTCATCGCGCACCGGGCGGCCGCCGAACACGTCCACGCGCCAGGGGCCGTCCGTGACGAAGACGCGCGCCATGTCGTGGCGCTGGCGCACGTTGCCGCTGTCGCGGGTGGTGACGAAGCGCGGCCCTAGCGCCAGTTCCTGACGCCCGAGGCGCAAGGTTGCGCGCGCCTCACCCGCGTGCGCGTTAAGATCGAGGAAGGCTTGCCGCACGCCGAGGCGGTTGTCGTCGGATGAGGACGGCAAGCGCCGGCCCACGCCGTCATGCGAGCCCAGCTGGAGAAAGACGCGCGCGTCGTCGCCGAAGCGGAGATCGGCGTGCAGCAGGAACCGCTGCAGTACGTAGGCGTCGGCTTCGGCGCCGCCGAGGCCCAGGCGCGGCGCGTTGATGGACGCGAAGCGCCAGCGCGCGTCGCCGCCGAAGGAAATCTCGACGCCGGGGGCGATGTCGATGTTCTTGTAGGCAGCGCCGAACGGTGTGACGGCCTCGCTGGGCCAGGTTTCGTCGAACCGCTCCGGGCGGAACGGCGAAGCCTGTTGCGCGCGCGCCTGGGTTGGGAGCCACGCCGCCAGCGCCGCCGCGCACGCGCCGGCCAGTCGTTCCGCTCTCTTGGCGCCGCCGCTCATCGCATTCCCTGGCGCAAGCTTAGACCCGGGCTGGGGCTGCGGATAGGGCGGCGCCGGGCGCCGCCGCGTGGTTGCGCGATTCAGGGCGCGCCTCTATGTCCGGCTCATGTCCGAACTCGACGTCCGCTCCGCCCGCCCCGACCAATTGGTGTCCGGCGACAAGGGTCAATGGGAGATCATTGTCGGCCTCGAGGTGCACGCGCAGGTGACGTCGCAAGCGAAACTCTTCTCCGGCGCGAGCGCGGCCTATGGCGGCGAGCCGAACGCGCATGTGTCGCTGGTCGATGCGGCGATGCCGGGCATGCTGCCGGTGATCAATCGTTTCTGCGTCGAGCAGGCGATCCGCACAGGGCTCGGCCTCAATGCGCAGATCAACAGGAAGAGCCGGTTCGACCGGAAGAACTATTTCTATCCCGATCTGCCGCAGGGGTATCAGATCAGCCAATACAAAGAGCCGATCGTCGGCGAAGGCGAGATCGAAATCGAGCCGGACGGCGAGGAGCCGATCACCATCCGCATCGAGCGGCTGCATCTGGAGCAGGACGCCGGCAAGTCGATCCACGATCTTTCGCCGAACGAGACGTTTGTCGATCTGAACCGCGCGGGCGTCGCGCTGATGGAGATCGTGTCGCGGCCGGACATGCGCTCCTCGAAAGAAGCGGCCGCCTACTTCAACAAGCTGCGCGCCATCGTGCGCGCGCTCGGCACCTGTGACGGCAACATGGAGGAAGGCTCCATGCGCGCTGACGTGAACGTGTCGGTGCGCCGGGCCGGCACGCGCGAATGGGGTACGCGCTGCGAGATCAAGAACGTGAACTCGACCCGCTTCATGCAGCAGGCGATCGAGTACGAAGCGCGCCGCCAGATCGAGATTCTCGAAGGCGGCGGCAGCATCGACCAGGAAACCCGCCTGTTCGATCCCGATCGCGGCGAGACGCGCACCATGCGCTCGAAGGAAGACGCCCACGATTATCGCTACTTCCCCGACCCCGACCTGCTGCCGCTGGTGATCGAGCAAGCCTGGATCGATCGGATCAAGGCCTCGCTGCCGGAATTGCCGGATGCGAAGAAGCGGCGCTTTATCGCCGACTACGGCCTCACGCCTTACGACGCGCGCGTGCTGGCCGGCGACAGCGATGCGGCGGCGTATTTCGAGACCGCCGCCAAAGGGCGCGACGCCAAGCAGGCGGCCAATTGGGTGACGCAGGAATTGTTCGGCGCCCTGAACAAGAAAGGGCTGGAGCTGGGCGCCTCGCCGGTGAAGGCCGAGGCGCTGGGCGCGCTGCTCGACCTGGTCGCCGACGGCACCATCAACGGCAAGATCGCCAAAGAGGTCTTCGCCAAGATGATGGAGACCGGCGAGGCGCCGGGCGCCATCGTCGAGCGCGAGGGCTTGAAGCAGGTCACCGACACCGGCGCGATCGAAAAAGCGATCGACGAGCTGATGGCCGCCAACGCCGACAAGGTCGCCGACGTGCAGAAGAACCCGAAGGCGTTCGGCTGGTGGGTCGGCCAGACCATGAAGGCCACCGGCGGCAAGGCCAACCCGGCGGTGGTGAACGAGATTCTGAAGAAGAAGCTGGGCGTATGATGGTCTCGCGCGAGAACATCACCGACGCGATCCGTTTTTGGGAGCGCGGGCGTCTGCTGTACAACCTCGCGCTCATCGCCGTTTCGCTGGCAATTCTTCTTCCAGCGGGGCTCGACCGCCTTGGCTGGTACGGGGCCGGCACGGGCCTTGTGGTGCTCGCCGTGATTGCGAACTTGCTCTACTGCGTGGCCTACCCGATCGACTTGTTCGTGCAGGCGTCCGACTTTCGCAAAAGCTGGAGAACCGCGAGGTGGGCGTTGCTGGTGTTCGGCACGCTGTTCGCCGTCATGCTTGCATATCTGACGTTGGCCGGACCTTACGTGCTCGGCTTTCCCGGCGGCCCGCACGGATAGGACCGCGGGCCTTCAGGCCCGCTTTTTCAACACGCCGCAATGCGGGCCTGAAGGCCCGCGGTCCGGGGCGGATTAGCGCGCGCGGGCCGAGAGCGGCGTGTAGCGGGCGACGTGGCCGGCGGCGCCGATGGCGGCGGGCGTGACGTCGAGTTCGGCGCGCAGATGCGCTTCGTAGGCGCCGGTCTGCATCGAGGCGATGCGGTCGCCGCCGGGCATGAAGGCCTGCACCATCACCGCGAACCAGATGTACATCAGCATCGCGTCCCCTTCAGAAAATCGGCGCGTCGTCTTCGTCGACCCAGCCCAGCGTCATCAGCGGGCGCGCGACGGCTTCGATCGTTGCGGTTTGCGCATCGATCGTCTGCGACGACATCGTCATCAGATTGAGCGGCGAGAACGCCGAGGCGACAGCCCAGAACCACGCGACCGCAAGCATGTTGCGCCCCCAAATCTTTACCGGCGTGAAGCGTGGTTCAGTTTGGTTGCGCAGGCGTTAACGGCGGAAAAAGTTCGCCCCGGAAGCGGTGGCGCTTCCGGGGCGGCTTTAGGCGATGTGACCAACAGGGAGGGATTAGTTGTTGGCCAGGATCACGCCCAAGATGATGCCGGTGGCGATGCCGACCAGCAGGTAGTCGCCGCGGTCGTCACGGACATAGTGGTAGCCGCGCGGCGGCGGACGCAGGCGATAGCGGTCGTAGTCGCGCACGACATAATAGTGATCGCGATAGTACGCGGGCAGGCGGTCGCCGCGCCGCCAGTGGCGATAGCCGTAATAGGCGTAATCGCGGTGCGCGGCCGGCGGCGGGCCGTAATACCAGCGGCCGCGATATTCGTAGCCATTGTGGGCGCGCCGGTCCCAGCGGCGATGGTCGCGGCGATGTTCGCGGCGGTCGTCGCGATCCCAGCGGTCACGGTCGCGATGGCCGCGCCGATGATCCCGGTCGCGGTCGCGGTCCCTGTCCCAGTCGCGGTCCCGATCGCGGTGCATGGCGAACGCTTGCGCGGGGGCTGCAAGCGGCGCCGCAAATGTCAGGGCGGCCAGCGCCGCCGTAGCGAGGCGTTTCATGCGAGGTCTCCTTCCTGCTTCCCTTGAACCGCTCCGTCCAAAGAAAGGTCCCTCTTGTGCGCAAGACTGTGACGAGCCGTGACTGAACCGTGACTGAATGAACGGGGAACTCTGTGCTTGAGTCTTGCCAAACTGTGTCAGGCGCGCGCTGCAATTTGGCGTTGCTTCCAGGCTGCTCGGCCGCGCGCTCACAGCGACGTGATTGGCCGCCTGTGTCGAAAGGTGCGCGCGCCGCCCCTGGCGCCGGCGCCGCGTGCGGCCCATGGTGCGCGCGAGGAGCATGCATGGCCGCACCGATCGAGCTTTACTTTTGGCCGACGCCGAACGGCTGGAAGATTTCCATCGCGCTCGAAGAGATGGGGCTGGCGTACGCGCTGAAGCCGGTGAACATCGGCAAAGGCGAACAATTCGCGCTGGCGTTTCTCGCCATTTCGCCCAACAACCGCATGCCGGCGATTGTCGATCCCGACGGGCCGGGCGGCGCGCCGATCTCGATTTTCGAGTCCGCGGCGATCCTGCAATATCTCGGACGCAAGACCGGGCAATTCTATCCGAAAGATGAACGCGCGCGCGTCGAGGCCGATCAGTGGCTGATCTGGCAGGTCGCCAACCTGGGACCGATCGCCGGACAGGTGAGCCACTTCGTCAATTACGCGCCGAAGCTGGTCGACGATCCGCAGCTGATCGAATACGCCCGCGCGCGCTACAGCAATGAACTGAATCGCCTCTGCGGCGTGATGGAGCGCAGGCTGGAAGACCGCGACTATCTCGCGGGAAATTATTCGATCGCCGACATGGCGGCGTGGCCGTGGGGCCGCATCGTGCACAAGCTCGGCCAGAACTTCGAAGATTTCCCAAAGCTGAAGCTGTGGGTCGATCGCATCCACGAACGCCCCGCCGTGCAGCGCGCGCTGCAGGCAGGCGCAGAATTCCGCCAGCAGCAAGCTTTGAGTAAGGAAGAGGTGCGCGCAGCGGCGCAACATCTGTTTGGGCAAACGTCTGCGTCAGTAAACGCCGCTGCTGCGGCGCCAGTCGCCAATCGCCAAGTCGCCAGTCGCGATGAGGGGGCTTAGCGCCAATCGCTCAATCTCACGTTCTTGGCTGACGCCGTTTAACGCTACTGAAATTTATGCACGTTATTGGTCCACTCCGGCGGCGCGAAAAATGCACGCCTGTGGGGTGAAACGCACATGGGGATACCCAGGCGTTTCCAATTGGACCAAGGGAGCGGCCTTCAATGGCGTTTACAGATTCTGAAATCGCGGAAGCGCACGAAGCCGTGCGCCGCGAAGGCGACAGCGAAAATCTCTACAAGCTGGGCCTCATTTACTCGACCGGCCAAGAGCTGGACCTGGTGCAAGCGCACATGTGGTTCAACCTGGCTGCGGTGCGCGGTTCGCAAGCGGCCAAGGAAAGCCGCCGCGAACTCGCCGACCAGATGTCGAAAGACGAGATCGCCGCCGCGCTCACCCGCGCCCGCGAGTGGCTCGCCACGAAGCATCACTAATGATGGGCAGTAGGCAGTAGTGGGTGGGCAGTAGGCCGCGCCTCGGGGGCGCCCTGCGATCCACTGTCTACCAATCCTACTCACCACTGCCTACGCCCTACTGACGTTCCTGGCCCGGTCAGTCGGCGCGTTGTGCCGCCATGGTCACCTTCGCGAAGCCCGCCTGCTGCAACGCCTCCATCACCGCGACGACGTGCGCGTAGGCGACATCGAGGTCGGCGCGGATGAGCACGCGCGCATCGGCGCGCGCGCCCGCGCCGGTGATCGCCGGATTCGCCGCCAGGATTTGCGCCAGCGTTTCGCCGCCAAGCGCGGCGAGCGGCGTTTCACGCGCGCCAACGAAGACACGGAAGGCGCTGTCAGCGCCGCGGTGGACTTCGATCATCGTGGGCGCGATCGGCGGCGGCGTCGCCGAGAGTCCAGGGCGCGAAAGATCGGCGCGGATGTCCGTGGTCGGCTTGGGCGCGGTGACCATGAAGATGATCAGCAACACAAGCAGCACGTCGATGAACGGGATCACGTTCGGTTCGATCGCCGGTTGGTACCGCACGCGCGTGCGTGTGAGCGCAACGGCCGTCATGCTCGCCCTCCTAGTTTGGAGTGAGCGTGCGCCGCGCCGCCGCCGAAGTTGAATCACGTGACCGCGAGCGCGATCACAAGCTTGAGAGCTCAGTTATTCCGGTCGCCGCGCAGGTCGTAGTAGAAGCTGAACTGCACCGGCAGCGCGTCGCGCACGTATTGCTGCATGAACAGGTTCACCTGACTGATGCGCGAGCGCGGCACGTAGACGACGTCGTACCGTTGCAGCGGCTGGGCGTCGGGGAAGCCGTTGCGCATGGCGCGCGGCGAGAGATCGACCTCGGTGACCTGCGACTGGCCGCCGGCGCGCGAGAGCACCAGCACGTCGCCGCGCCGCGCGCTGGGCAGGAAGCCGCCGGCCAGCGCCACGGCCTGGAACGCATCGATATTGGCGGGCATCTCGTAAATGCCGGGGCGGGCGACTTCGCCGCCGACGAACACCTGCCGCGAGGCGTAGGAACGCGGCGTGACGCTGAGTTCGGGCGTCCGCAGCTGCGACGCGTAGGCGGCGACGAGCGCGTCGTGCAATTCCTCAGCCGTGAGGTCGGCGGCGCGCACCGCGCCGATCAGCGGCATGGCGATGCGCCCGTCGGGGCCGACCACCACGACGCGACTTAGTTCCGGCGCCGCAAAGACCGTGATCTCGACTTCGTCGCCGGGAAAGAAGCGATAGGCCGGGGTCGCCTCCGAGTACGTCATCGGCGCGGGCGCTTCCGCGGTCTGGCCGCGTGCGGTCTCGGCGGCGCCCGTGACGCTCACGGCAAACAACACGGCGATCATCGCAAACGCAGCGCGCATCGAACACTCCAAACCCTTTGTTAGCGCCGCGCGGTTAACGGTGCGTGCGTCGCTGGGACGGGGAGCCTGCGCGGAAAGCGGTGAATGATCATTTACCAAATTCCGGCAGAGTCGTTGCGCGCACGTGTTTGAGGAGCGCCGATGAGGACGGGGACGAGAAGCGCCGAAGGCGGCTTCAGCTGGGCTGAAGCGCGCAAGCTCGGCTTGGCCGACCTCGTCGCCCTGCTGTGGGCCGAGCGCATGCTGGTGCTGGGCGTCGGCGCGGCGATCTGCGCATTGGGCCTGGTCGCGGCGCTGATGGCGCCGAAGGCTTACACAGCGCGCGCCGAACTCCTGGTGCGGCTCGGCGAAGAATATGTCTATCAGCCGACCGCGGGCGGCGCGGGCGCGGGCGCGACGCCGGACATGCAGGCGGTCGTGAACGCCGAAATGCGCATGATCGGCTCCGGCTCTGTCGTGCGCGGGGCGATCCAGCAGGTGGGCTTGGCGACGCTCTATCCCGAGATCGCCGCGGCGCCGGGCGCCGACGCACGCAAACTGGCCGCCGCCGAGCGCGCGTTCGCGCAACACTTGACCATCGAGACCGCGCCGCAGACGCCGGCCATCGGCCTCTCATTCGAACACCGCAATCCCGAGGTGGCCGCTCTGGCGCTGAATGCGCTGATGGAGCGTTACCTCGCCCACCGCCGCACGGTGCTGATCGGCGGCGAATATGAGGCGCTGTCGCAGCAGAGCACGGATGTGGCTTCGCGCGCCGCAGCCGCCAGCACGGCGTTGGCGACGTTCCTGACCGAACATCAGATCGGCGACTTCGAAAGCGAGCTTGCGGCGCTTGCCGCGCGCGCGGGCGACATCGAAACGCAACTGCTCGACGCGCAGGCGCGCCGTCGCGAAGCCGAGGCGCGCGCTGCCGCGCTGCGTGCGCGCCATGCTTCCGAGCCGAACGAGATCGAACTCTATTCCGAGTCAGATGCGCGCACCGCCCTGGTGCAGGCGCAGATGGAGCGCGAGGCGCTGCTGTCGCGCTATCAGGCAGACGCGCTGCCGGTGCGCGAACTGGATCGCCGAATTGCGCAGATTGAGGCTTATCTGGCCAACGGCGATCCGCCGAGCGTGACGCGGCGCGGGCCGAACCCGGTGCGTCAGGACATCGCCAGCCAGCTCTATGCGATGGAAGCGGAGGCGCGCGCCCAGCGCGGCCGCGAAACGGCGCTGACGCAGCAGCGGCTGGACGTGCGCGAACGCCTGCGCGCGATGCAGGCGCTGGAGCCGCAATTCCGCCAGCTGCAGCGCGAGCGCACGATCCTCGAAACCAACGCCCAGAATTTCGCCAGCCGCGCCGAAGAGGCGCGCGCGCGCGACCAGATGCTGGGCCGCGCCACCGACAATATCAGCGCGGTCGAGCGCGCCGCCGTGCCGACGCAAGGCAAAAGCCTGCGCTGGCCGATCATGATCGTGACGCTGCTGATCGCGGGCGTTGTCGCGGCCGCGGCCGGTCTGTCGCGGGGCCTGACGCGCCGCAGCTTCCCGACGCCGGCGAGTGCGGCGCACGTGCTCGATGCGCCGGTGTTGGCGGTGATGCCGCGCGCGCAGACGGCGAAGCCGAAGCCGGCGCGCAAGCACAAGCCGCCGCCGCTGAAGGGCAAACCCGCATTGACGGTCGTGGAAGGCGGCGCATGACGCAAAGACCCAGTTTCTCGGTCGCCGGCATCTACGAGGCGCTGGCGCAGCAACCGCCGAAGGGCAATGGCGCGGGGCGGGCGCTGATGATCGTCTCGCCCAAGCGCAAGCGCGGCGTGACGACCGCCGCGCGCGCGTTGGCCGAAGCCGCGCAGGGCGCGGCGACCTACGCGATCGATCTGGATCTGAAGCGCAACGCGTTGGCGAAGCTGCTGGGCGGCGAGGTCGGTCTGCTGGGGCCGCGCATCGAGGGCGCGCTGAACGGGCATCTCTTCTACACGCTGCGCGATGCGTCTGGCGCGGTGGTGCGCGAGCGCGAGGCGGCGTTCTCCTATCGCCGCGTCGGGCGCACGCGCATCTATGCAGGCGTGTTCGACGCGACCGCGCTTGCGCCGGGCGTGCGGCTGACGATCTCGGCGGGCGCCGCCTATTGGGACGCTGCGCGCGCGGGCGGCGCGACGGTGGTTATCGATGCGCCGGCGCTGGAGCGCAGCCAGATCGCGCTGCGTGTGGCGCGCCACATGGACGGCGTCGTGCTGGTGGTCGGCGCGGAGCCGGGCGATGCGCCCGCGGCGGTGAGCGCGAAGGAGGCGCTTGTGGCGGCGGGCGCTAATGTCATCGGGCTTGTTTACGCCGGCGCGCCTGCGCCTGCGCCTGTGGCGGCGATCGAGCGTCTGCTGCGTCAGGCCGGCTGACGCGCCAGCGCGGCGCCATAGAAGCGCTGTTCGAAGAACCAGAACACCTTGCCGGCGCCGCGGGTGGCGCGATCGAGCAGCGCTAACCCGCTCGCAGTCGACGCGGCGAACGCGAACGCGGCGCCCACGCCGTAGACCGCAGCCTGCGCCGCGCCCACGCTCATATGCCGCGCCAGCGCCAGATAATCGTGGCGCGCCCAGGCTGTTTCGCACGGGCCCTGGCCGTAGGCGAAGGCGCGCTTGAGGCCGTGCGCGAGCCGCGTGCGCTCGGTGTTGAGGTGTTCGATCACCAGCGCATCCGCCGCCCATGCGAACGTAGCCCCCGCTTCGCGCCATTCGGCGAACAACGCGTCGTCCTCGCCGCCGGTCTGGTCGGCTTTGGTGTTGAAGGGCGCGGCCTCGAACATGCGCCGCGGCTGCAGCGAATTGCCGATGCCGTACGACGCGGCGCTGGGGCCGCTCACACTCGGGCCTGTGCGCGAATAGAGCCGTTCGTAGAACGCCGCATGCGCTGCGCCCGCCGGCGCTTTCGCCTTGACCGGCCCGAACACGCTTTGCGCGCCGGTCTCGGTGCGCACCGCGATCAGCGCCGCCAGCCAGTGCGGCGACGCTTCTTCGTCGTCGTCGAGCCAGGCGACCAGCTTGCCGCGCGCCAGCGTGAGGGCGACATTGCGCGCTTCGGCGACGCCGGGGTTCGGCGCGTGCGTCCAGCGGAACGGCATCGGCGCTTCGCGCGCCAGCGCCGCGAACGTGTCGAGCGCCGAGCCTTCGGGCGAATTGTCGACCGCGATCAACTCGACATCGGCGGCGCCAATCTGCGCGAACACGCTGCGCGCGGCGCGGGCGAAGGAGTCCGGGCGGCGGAAGGTCGGGATCAGGACGCTTACGTGGGTCATGTCACGCTCCGTTTCAGGGCGGCGGCGACCGGCAGCACGGTGACGCCCAGATCGTGCGCCGCTTTCAGCAGCGCTTCGAGGTCGCCAGCGCGCGTGCCCCACAGCGACGGCGTGTCGGAGACATCGTGGGTGAAGGCGATCATCCAGGCGTTGCGTTTGGCCGCGCGCTGCAGCGCTGCGTGCGCTGCGGCCAATGCGCCTTCGCCGAACAGCGGATAGGCGCGCAGCTGGGCGAGGTCGACGCGGCCGGCGTTCAGTCCGCGCAACACGCCGCGGGCGCAGGTGAAGCGCGGCGGCAGAGCGTCTTTGAGTGCGCTGCTGGTTTCACCATAGGGATAGGCCAGCGACCGCGCGGGTTCGCCCGCGCCCATGGCGGCGAGCGCGTCGCGGTTGGCGGCCAGATCCTGGAGCGTCTCGAATGTGCTGCGCACGGCGCAGTCGGCGTGCGCGAAGGTATGGCAGCCGATTTCGTGACCGGCCGCGGCGAGGCGGGCCACGTCGGCGGCGCTGAAGTTGCGTCCGCAGGGGCCGTCGGCGCCCGCGAGCCCGGCGGCGGCGTAGAATGTGCCGCGCGCGCCGTGGCTTTCGAGGATGCGCGCGCCGTCGCGCGCGGCGCTCACCGGAAAATCGTCGAACGCGATCGACAGGATGGGTGTGTCGAAGCGCAAGGTCGCCGGGCGCGCGCGCCGCCATTGCGTCATCCGTCGGCGCAGTTTGCTGGCGGCGTCGCGCGGGGGCGAATAGGCGTAGGCCGTCGTCATGGCAGGTGCTCGGCGTAGTGCGCGGCGCGGTAGAGCTTGGCGGCGGCGCAGCGGAGCGCCATCGGCGTCGCGCCCCGCGGATCGCGGGCGAGCCACGCGCAGAGCTCGCGCGCGGCATTGCGCGCGGGCGCCCAGCGCAGCAGCCGCGCGACGCGATGGGCGGCGAAGCGCGAGACCTCGCTCGGATGCTTGCGCGCAAGCCGCCCGAAATTCGGGCCCGCCTCGGCGAACTTGCGCAAAAGCGTCTCGGCGCTGTCGAGGCCGGTGTGGGCGGCGGCGTTGTCGACGTGCAGGATCGGCGCGTGCTTGGCCGCGCTCAGCGCCCAGTCCACGTCCTCGAAGCCCCAGCCGGCGAAGTCGGCGTCAAACGGATTGGCGGCGAGGAAATCGCGGCGCACCAGCAGGTTGGAGGTCGCCGTGAACTGCGCCGGCGAGCGCATGCGCTCGCGCGCGCTGCGGCAATCGGAGCGGGCGAAGAGGCCATGATGCAGCGCGGTCTCCGGCGTGCGCGCGACGTTGTGCAGCGAAAGGCCGCCGAACGCCACGAAGGGGCGCTGCGTGCGGATAATGCCGAGCCATGTGGCGAGAAAACGCGGACTCTCCGGCGCCATGTCGGCGTCGAGGAAGAGCACGTATTCGCCGCGCGCTTCCGCGATCAGGCGGTTGCGCGCCGACGCGCGCCCGCCGTTCTGCGCCCACACGACGATGCGCACCGGCGCGTGCAGCCGCTCGGCCGCCTGCATCACGCCAGACAGCATCTCGGCGGAGGCGGTGCCGTCGTCGAGGAGAACGAACTCGACTCCGGACGGCGCAACGCCCAGGCGCGCCAGAAGTGCTGCGGGGTCGTGCTTGTAGAACGGAATCGCCACGCTGAGCGCCGGCGCGTCGCCAAGCGCGGGTCCAAGCGTAAGCAGGCGTTCACCAACGTTGGCGGGCGCGTTCATGATGCCGATCCGGATTGGAGTTGACGAGCGCCGCGCAGTTTACGCACCAGAGCTTGCAGAAGCGCTGACGCGTGCGCGCGCGCGCCGAAAAGATCGAGCATGGCGAGCACGCTCAGATAGGCGGCCGCGCCGGCGGCGACTTGGAGCGCGAGACCAGCGCCCGCGAGTGCTATAACGGCGCACGCCATCGCCAAGGCTGCCAGGGCGATACGGGCGAGACCCGCAAGGCGCAGCGGCAGCGCAAAGAGCCCGCGGCCGACGAGCGCCAGCAGGGCCATGCCGGTCACCGCGCCGGCCGCGGCGGCGGCGCCTGCGCCCATCGCGCCCCATGGCGCGAGTGCGGCGGTGAGACCCAGTTGCACCGCGCCGGGCGCCAGCATTAGCAGCGCGCGCAGCCCGGTGCGGCGCGTGAGTTGGAACGCTTCTGACCAATAATAGAGCGTAAAGCCCGAGCAGAGGCCGGCGAAGGCAAGCCACGGCAAGGCGCGCGCGGTTTCCGCGCGCAGCGCCTCGCCCACCATCAGCGCGCTCACCGGACCGGCGACGAGCGCCAGGCCCACGGCGGCGGGTGCGGTGACGGCGGCAAGCACCAGGAACGCATCGCCGGCGATGCTGCGCGCGGCGGCGGGGCCCTTCTCCTCGTAGGCGGCGAACACGAGCGGCGCGAACGCGGCGGAGACGCCCATGAACATGAGATCGAGCGGGCGCGCGAGGCCGAACGCGGCGGCGTAGGCGCCGAGTTCGGCGGGACCTGCGCTCTCGGCGAGAATGATGCGCGCGACCGCCTGCACGCCGAGATCGACGGCCAGCGCCAGCGCCAGCGGCGCGCCGTAAGCGCCGTACTGGCGCGCGCGCGCCAACGAGGGCGCGCCGCCCTCTGCCTGTGCGAACAAACGCGGCGCGTCGATCAGCGCCACCAGCAGGCCCGCGAGCACCAGCCCGGCGAACGGCGCCGCGGGGCCGAAATCGAACACCAAGAGACACGCAACGCCGGCGGCGAAACCGATCGTCAGATAGGCCGTCTCGAGCACCGCATAGCGGGCGAAGGCGAGCGCGGCGCGGTCGCTCTCGCGGCCGATGCGGGTGATGAAGCGCAGCACGGCGGCGGCGGCGGCGAAGGCGGCAAGCGACGTCAGCTCGTCGCGCAGGCCGGCGAGCGAAAGCACGAGCAGGGTGATCGCCAACACCGCAACGCCCAGCGCCGCAGCGATGGCGGCCAAAGTCGCGAAGTGGTCGGCGACACGCCGTTCGGCGCGCGCGGCGGCGAGGAAGCGGAACGCCGCCGCTTCGGCCCAGGTGAACAGCACCGTGTGCGCCGCCATCGACACCGAGAGCGCCAGCGCGTAGCGGCCGAACTCGTCGGCGCTCATCAGGCGCGTGAAGGCGGCGATCGCGCCGAACCCGACAAGGGCTTGCGCGATCTGCAGGGGCGCTAGAGCGAGGAAGCGTCCCGCGTTCATCGCGTCGTCTTGGCGTCGCCGAAGAGCGCCGGAGCGGTGCGCGCCAGGATCTGCAGATCCAGCCAAAGCGACGCGCGCGAGACGTACTCGAGGTCGAGCTTCAGGCGCCGGCGGACAGCCGCAGGGGTCTCGATGGGGCCGCGCGAGCCGTTGATCTGCGCCCAGCCGGTGATGCCCGGCTTCACGCGGTGGCGGTGCGCGTATTCGGCGACGATGTGATGCAGTTCGCGCTCGGCCGCCTTCATGCCGACGGCGTGCGGACGCGGACCGACGAGGCTCATCTCGCCCTTAAGCACGTTGAAGAGCTGCGGCAGCTCGTCGAGGCTGGTGCGGCGCAGGAAGGCGCCCACGCGCGTCACGCGCGGATCGTTGGCGCACACCTGCGCCAGCGGCGCGTCCGGATCGTGACGCATGCTGCGGAATTTCAAGATGGTGATGACGCGGTTGTTGAAGCCGTGGCGGCGCTGGCGGAACAACACCGGGCCTTTGCTGTCGAGCTTGATCGCGGCGGCGATAAGGAGCATCGGCACTGCGAACGCCGCGAGCAGGCCCGCGCCGATGACGAGGTCCTGGATGCGTTTCACCAGCGCGCGGCGGCCATTGTGCGGGCGCCCCGAGACGCAAGCGACGGCGGCGGCGCCGAGGCGTTCGACGCCGCGCCCGCGCACGCTCTGCGTTTCGTAGTCCAGCAGCAGATCGACGCGGTTCGGGACCAGGCGCAGTTTGGCGATGATCTCGCGCACGCGCGTCTCGGCCTTCTGCGTCACGGTGATGATGATGCGGTCGACGTGGGGCAGGCCGTCCCAAGCGAGGAGGTCGTCCAACGCGCCGCCGACCGGGGCCGCGCCAACGCGGTAGGGCGCGCGCGAGAGGCGGTCGTCGACCACGGCGACGACGCGCATCTCGCCCGATTTCGCCGCGCGCTGCACGAGGCTTTGGGCGGCGCCGGTGGCGCCGACCAGCACGACGGTTTCCGCGAACACGCCGGCGCGGTGCGCCGCGCGCGTCCAGACCGCGAACGCCGCGTGCAGGCCGCCGAGGATCATCGCTGCAACCGGCAAGGTCGCCGCAAGTGCTGCGGCGCCGCGCGCATCGGGCGCGGCGACGTTGGCGACCAAGAGGCCCAGGATGGCGCCCAGCGCCAACCCGCCCACGCCGCGCTCGGGACGCATGCGCGCGGGCGCGACGCGGTAAACTTCCGTCAGCCAGAGCCCGGCCTTCAGCGACAGCGCGGCGGCGAGGAAGCCGAGCGCGGCGCCGATCGGCAGGTCGACCAGGCTCTGCCCCGCGCCCCACAGCGCCGCGAACTGCGCCGCCGCCAGCACGATCACCCAGTCCACCGCCTGGATCAGGCGCATCGGCGCCGAGGCGGGCAGGTGCGCGCCGCGATGGTGCAGTTCGGGGAAGGCGAACGCCGGCGCCGGTTCGGGGCGGGCGTCATTGGCGGGCGCCGCGTCGGGCGGCTCGGGTGCGCGATAGGCGGCGTCGGCGGAGTCTTGCCAGATCAGCGCGTCGTCGATCACGATGCTGAGGCCGAAAAGGGAAAACTCCGCCGCCAATTCCGTCAGCCGCGCGGCCTCACCGGCCAAAGTCGGCTCAGACGGGGCCGCCTCGGCGGACGCCTGGGCGGCGCCTGGCGGGTCGATCTGCGCCAAATCGGCGCCAGCGCGCTGGGAGGCGGCGTGAGACATGGTTTTTTCGCCCTTGGGACTAGTTTTGTCCCCAGCGCTCGCGCAAACGCCGCGCCAGTTAACCTCGTGGGCGAAGTTCAAAGCGCCTTGCCGGGGCTGGGCTGGCGCGATAAGCGGGCGCCTCGCTGGAGACGTGGCCGAGTGGCTGAAGGCACTCCCTTGCTAAGGGAGCATACCTTAACCGGGTATCCAGGGTTCGAATCCCTGCGTCTCCGCCAGCTATCTTCGTCGCCATGCACGTTCCTGCACCCTGGCGCACTGGTGGCGACCTCCACGAAGTAGCTGAGAATAGGCGCTTTTGTGCAAAATCACGGTTGTGGATTGCGCGTGGTTGCGCATTGAAGCGCGCGGCCCAGCAACCGAACTTGCGTTCAAAGGGCGTGCAAATGGCGGGCGCGCCGCACTTCTTTCGTTCGCGGAGACAGCGATGGGCAAATTGACCGATGCGGGCGTGCGCAGCGCCAGCACGCCGGGACTGCACGCCGATGGCGACGGGCTCTATCTCGCCGTTGCGGCGACGAAGACGGCCGGCGTGTTCAGCCGCTCGTGGGTGGTGCGCTTCACCGCGCCGGACGGCCGGCGCCGATCCATGGGCCTCGGCAGCTATCCCGAGGTTGGTCTGGCGGCGGCGCGGCGGCTGGCGGCAGCGAAGCGCGAGGCGGCCCGCGCAGGCGTCGATCCGTTGGAAGCGAAACGCGAGGCGCGCCGGGCGGCGGCGCTCGAAGCGGCGCGCGCGCAAACGTTTCGCCAGTGCGCCGAGGCCTACATCGCTGCGCATGCCAAGACTTGGCGCAACGCCAAGCACGCTGGGCAATGGCGGTCGACGCTGTCGACCTACGTCTATCCGGTGTTCGGCGATTTGCCGGTTGGCGCGATCGACGCCGCGCTCGTGTCGAAGGTGCTCGATCCGATCTGGGCTGCCAAGAACGAAACTGCATCGCGCGTGCGCGGGCGCATCGAAGTGGTGCTCGATTGGGCCAAGACGCGCGGCTATCGCGAGGGCGAGAACCCGGCGCGCTGGAAAGGACATTTGCAATTTGCGCTGCCGGCGCGCCGCAAGGTCGCCAAGGTCCGCCACCACGCCGCGCTGCCATTCGCCGAGATCGGCCCGTTCCTGCGCCACCTTGGCGCGATGCCCGGTGTTGCGGCGCGCGCGTTGGAGTTCGCGATCTTGACCGCCGCACGCACCGGCGAAGTGCTCGGCGCGCGCTGGGACGAGATCGACCTTGTGGAACGGACTTGGACCATTCCCGCCGAGCGCATGAAGGCCGGGCGCGAACACCGAGTTCCGCTCAATGCGGCGGCGCTCGCCATCTTGAAGGCGCGGTCAGATGTGCGGGGCGGCGCATTCGTGTTCGGCGCGGACGGTGGTGAGACGATATTGTCGACCATGGCGATGCTCATGTGTCTGCGGCGCATGAGGCGCGCCGACCTGACCGTGCATGGGTTCCGGTCGACGTTTCGCGACTGGGCCGCGGAGCGAACCAATTTTCCGCGCGAGGTCGCGGAGGCGGCATTGGCGCATGCTGTGGGTGACAAGGTCGAGGCCGCCTATCGGCGCAGTGATCTCTTCGATAAACGCCGACGGTTGATGGAGGCGTGGGACGGATACTGCGGGGCGCAGGCCGCGTCCGCTGGCGCCAACGTCGTTCCGCTCCGCAAGACGGCGAGCGATGCGGGTGGAGGCGCGCATGGGTAAGCGGCGGAACGTTCGCGAGTTCGGCGCACTCCTGACCACTCAGAAGCCGCGGCGCGTCAAAGTCCCGCTCGGTGGCGGCAAGTCGCGGTTTGAGCAGGCGCCGACACCGGCCGCGGATTTCTTGATCCGGTCGAAGTTGCGGGTGGAGCCGCGCTTCGCATCGGTTCTGCGAGAGATCGAATTGCTGGCGGACTTCGACCGCTTGGATTTCTTCGGTCTCGTTTTGGCGCATGGCTTGGCGCCAGACTTGGACGCCGGCGTTCGCGGCAAGCCCTTGGGCGCAACACGGCAAGGCGGCGGATTTGACGCCGCCGCGCGGCGCGCACTTTGTCAAGCCGCGCGCGAACTGATGGCGGCGCTGGCCTTTCCGCGCACGCGGGCCGTGCGGGAGGTGGTGGCGCAACTGTACGCAGATGGCGCAACGCCTGGGCGGGGCTGGCCCAGCGAACGCGCGGTGCGCGACAGG
This sequence comes from Hyphomonadaceae bacterium, assembly GCA_050182055.1. Lineage (GTDB taxonomy): Bacteria > Pseudomonadota > Alphaproteobacteria > Caulobacterales > Aquidulcibacteraceae > Vitreimonas. The sequence goes on along the minus strand of JBFXCP010000013.1, from coordinate 13,634 downwards.
ATCAACCGCGATATGCGCGCGGGTTAATCGCCTGGCGAATAAATGGCGCTTCGAGACTGGGCCAAGTTCCGCTTTACCCAGCTGCATGACCAAGCGACGGCATGCAGACAGGAGTGAACCGGATACCTCTCCGACGCGCGGCTATGGCCCGCTCGAAAGAGCCTTGCCGGTTCAGAATTATCGAATCGAAGACTTCGCCGCTTGTTTCGGCATCTCCGAGCGCACCGCTTGGGAGCTGATCGCGCGCGGCGAGGTGGAGGCCCTCAAAGTCGGACGGCGCACGCTCGTCGTCGCTGCGTCCGCGTTGGCGTGGCAAGCGCGGTGCCCGCGCGTGGCGCCAAGCAGACTTGGCGGCTGTGCTGGCGCCACTGTGGCTCAGCCCGTAGCGCGTGCTCGCCACGACGCACCATGAACGTTAAAATCCGGCGGGTCTTTAGCTGCAGTCCCCGCCGACGGCGTCGCGACGACGCGCCAACTCAGCCGCTCCTGGCGTACATGCAAGGGCGAGCGGTTGATTGCTGCGGTTCGTTCTCGCGCCGCGATGTGCGGCTCTTCGTTTGCGCGTTTCCGACTTTGAAAAACGCGATGTGCCCGGCGGGAACTTTGCTCGAAAGGGACTTCCGACCGCCCGACTGGCCGCGCGTGGCCTGAGGGAAAACCTCGGGCGCCCACACCGGCGCCCCCGACTCCGGCTTGCAGGCCGGGCGGCCCACAAAAACCCCCCTCGTCGCAAAACAGGGGAGCGGCTGGCCAACCGAAACTTGGCAGGGTGGTTATACCGGGTTGAAAGCGCGCCCCTCGGTTCCGCGTTCTCCTCCAATGGGGAGGGGAGGGGTAGCGGAAGCGGAAGTGCGTCCCGCGGTCTGCACCTACGGAGAAATCGCCATGCGGCGATCCGTCTACCCCACCGTCCCGGTCACCGTGCCGTTGTTGGTGACGGTTACGGTCTTTCCGTTCTTGCGCACGGCGTAGCCTGGCGCGCCGCCGCCGGCGGCGCTGTTGGCCGTCCACGTACCCGTCCCGCCGCTGCCGGAGGCGCTGACGCCGGTCGCGCCGGTCGCAGCCGCAGCGCCGCCTGCGCCGCCTGCGCCGTTGACGCGCGTCGCGGGCAGGGCATTGCCGCCGGTTCCGCCGGCGCCGCCGCCGCCGGTGGTTCCGTTCGCGCCGGGGCCAGACACGTCGTTGTCGCCGCTGCCTTCAGGCGCGCCTGAGCCGTTTGGAAATCCGCCGCCGCCGCCGCCGCCGTTCCAGGAGGTGGGCTCGCCGCCGAACGTTCGCGTCCACGACCCGCCGCCGCCGCCGCCGCCGCCGCCAGCTTTGACCTCGCCGCCGGCATTCACCACCAACGTCAGATTCTCCTGCGCGGTGATCGCGTCGCCGCCGGCGCGGCCCACCAGTGCCGCGCTCGATCCCGCGCCCGTGCCGCCGCCGCCGCCGCCGCCATAGACCTTGCCGCTCACCTGCAAAGTGAGCGCGATCGTGTAGCTGCTGGAAGGCCAGGTCCCGGTGTCGATGGCGTGGCCGCCACTGGCGTTGGCCGCGCCGCCGGCCCCCGAGATCGTGACGCCGCTGCCAAGTTGGAAAGTGACGGTCGCGTTCTGCGCGCCGTTATAGCCGGCGGCGTTGGCGAGCGCGCGCAGATTGACCGGGCTCGTCCCAGTGATCTGAATGGTCTGATTGAATCCGGAATTGACCGTCACGGTCGTCTGCAATTGGGTTTGGCCGCCGCCGCCGCTGAGCGTCAGCGTGTAGGTCGTCGTCGCAGCGGGCGAGACCTGCACCGATCCGCCTGACACCGGCGTGACCGCGCCGACGCCGTTGTTGATCGCGGCGCTCGTCGCGCCGCTGGAAGTCCAGGTCAGTGTCGAACTGGCGCCCGCGCTGATCGAAGTGGGATTGGCCGAGAACGTCCCGGTCGGCGCGCTGGTGGCCTCGGTCTGCACGACCTGGGTGCGGTTGCCGGCCGCGTCGTAGCTGTAGGTTATGGTGGCGCCGTTCGGATAGGTGACGGTCTTGATGCGGCCAAGCGCATCGTAGGTATATTGGACCGTTTGCGCCGAGGCGCTGCGCCATGCGCCCACAAGAGCGGCGGCGCAAGCGTGCGCCAGCAAGGTGCGGCGATGCATCGGCGTGCTCCGCAAACGCTAGGCAGTTCGCTCAATCAACACCACGCGGCGGAATTGGGCAAGTCGCAATCTCTCGTTGCGCGGCGCCGGGCGATCTGCTTTGCTTCTCTCTGCCCGGTCTTTGACGAGGGTGCAAACATGCGACTGCACGCGATCTTGCGACGCTTGCTTCTGCCGTTGGCGCTCGCATGCCTTGCCGCTCCCGCATTCGCGCAAACCCCGCCGCCGCCCTCGCTGGTGTTGGGCGACGCGCCGGCGGTGACGCCTTCGGCGGCGTGGACCTATTTTTTCAACCAAGGTCTTTCCAGTCCGACGCGGGGGAGCGATCCGCTGATCCAGCGCACCTCGGACGCGCTCGGCGGCGATCCGCTGCGCATCTTCCGCTTCGTGCATGACGAGATCGAGGTGGTGCCGCTGTTCGGCGTGCAGAAGGGCGCGCGCGGGTGCCTGATCGACAAGGCGTGCACCCCGTTCGATCAAGTGCATCTGCTGGTCGAGTTGCTGCGCGCCGGCGGGCACACGGCGGTCTACAAGTTCGGCGAGGTGACGCTGACGCTGGCGCAGATGAGCAGCTGGTTCGGCGTCGCCGATGTCGGCGCCTTGAACGAAATCCTGGCAGACGGCGCCATTCCGTTCGCCACCACCGGCAGCGGCGAGTCCACGACCTACACGCTGCTGCACCTCTGGGCCGAGATCACCATCGGCGGCGCCGTCTATCGTCTGGACCCCAGTTTCAAGAGCTATACCGCGCGCGCGGGCGCGCTGACGCAAAGCGAACTCGACGCGGCGATGGGGTTCAACCCGGCCACCTTCATGTCGAGCGCGCTCTCGGGCGCATCGTCGTCGACGTCGGGCGCGCCGCAGGTGGCGGCGTTCAACCGCGGCAATGTGCGCACGCAGCTGCAAGACTATTCGGAAAACCTGCTCGACGAGGTGCGCACAGACTACGCAAACGGCGACCTGGCCGACGTGATTGGCGGGCGCGACATCAATCCGCTCGCAGGCGGCTTGCCCACCACGCCCGGCTACACATTGGGCGCGGCGCACGCGACCTTCAACAACGACATCCCCTACGCGCTCAGAACGCAGACCACATTCACCGTCACCGGCGGCGATACGTTCAACTGGCGTTTGGATGAATTCTACGGCGAAGAGCTGGCGCTCATCCCGATGCAGATTTTCCCGCAGCAGGGCTCGCCGGACCCGATCCAGTTCCGCTTCCATCGCAACGGCCAGCCGATCACGCCGTGGCGCAATGGCGCGGGCGCAGGGGTCTCGATTGTCTTCAACCACCCCTATGCGGCCGATGACGGCGACTACATGGACCGCACGTTGGACGGCGGCGGGCAGTTCCATGCGGGCGCCATTCAGATCATCGTCGGCGGCGGGCGCATGTCGCCGGATTTCGGCGCCTATATGGAAGCGCGCTCGCCTGCGGAAGAGGGCTACGTCTCAGTGCAGCCGACGGGCGAAGAACCGCCCGATCCGGTGGTGACCGGCGCGCAGCGCGCCACCAAACGCCGCTACGCCGCTTCGTTCGCCACGCAATATAGTTCGGCGCTCGACATGGCCGCGCAGATCGGCGGCGCCACCATCGTGACGCACGATTTCGTGGTGACCGCGCACACCATCCCGGTGATCGGCGGCTCGGGCGCGACGCCGCAGAGCACGATCGGCGCGATGTCGGTCGAAGGCGCGATCTCGGTCAATTCGAACACCGCGAATGCGGCGCAAACCCAAGCGGTGGAGCGCGCCGCCGGGGCGCTGTTGGGCGCGCTCGAAGGCAGCGCGGTCGAGCAGAATCTGGATTCGGTCAATCCGATCTCGACGGCGACGCGGTTCGACTGGTTCTCCTCGTCGAGCGAGAACGCGAGCGGCAACCGGCGCTTCTATTGGGCCAACGCGTCGAACTGGACCTACGTCTCAGCGCAGATTCAGGCCGACGGCTATTACGGCGAGGCGGCGAGCCGCACGCTGGCCCAACCCTACATCGATGCCGGCTTCACCGTGATCGTGCCGCGCAGTTCGTATCTGGGGCCCGGGCTCACCCAAATCCAAACATGTTCGCCGGTAGGAGGCGCGGAGTGCATTTTCCCCGGCCCAGAGCGCGGCACGGCGATCATCGCCATCAGTCCGGACGGCGTGGCGCACGTGGTGACGGCGCAGGGTGAGCTGCTGAAGGGCGGCGGCGGCACCGATGACGCGGAAAGCAATCCCACCCGCATCTTCTCGATCCCGGAAGATTTCCTGGAGCGGCAATTCACCTCGCGCGCGGAAGCCTACAATGTCGACATGGGCACGGGCGCCGTCACCTATACGCCGCCGCCCGATATCGTCGTCGGCGAGGGCGCGTATCCCTACAGTTTGAGCTTCCAGCGTTCGTATCGCTCGGGCGCGGCCTACCAGCGCGACTATCCCGAACCGCCCGGCGAGCCGACGATCGGGCCGTGGCAGGAGATGTTCAACGATAGCGGCTGGACCTCGAACTGGATGGCCGAAGCGCGCATGCAGAACGACGGCCAGCGCGCGTTCGGCGATCAAAGCCCACGCGAGGCCACCGACACGATTGTCGCGATCCGGGTGCTGCTGGCGCTCTCCGCCGATCAGGCAAGCGATCTGGCGACGCTGCAATATCAGCTGGGCGCCATTCACACGATGGCGTGGTGGAGCGAACAGCTCAGCTACAATGCGGTGCAGATCGTGCACGGCGCCGACAATCGAAGCTTCTACCGGCTCGCCGACGGCACGTTCCAGGGCCAGCCCGGCGATCCGACCCAGCTTGAATTGATCGGCGCGCGCTACGTGCCGGTCGACACCGGCTTCTACACAGCGCCGCGCTATTACTACAATCGCATGTGCGTGCGCACCACCAACCGCGACGGCTCGACCTCGTATTACGGCGCCTGGAACAGCGGCTTCACCTCGTGCGTCACCACCGCCAACCCGACGCCGTTGCGCGGCGTGCAGTGGATGCAGTTCCGCCGCCAGAGCTTCCGCGAAGGCGTGATCGTCAACTTCGACGGCGCCACGCTCTCCAACAATCTCGGCCGCTCGATCACGGTCACCACGGTGGCGGCGACGCTGCCGCTGCTCGAATACAGTGTCCGCGACGATGCCGCGCCGGCGACGCGCGTGGTCACCATCGAACTCGACCAGCAATACGGGCCCGGCACCATGTCGGTCACCGGCACGGACGGGGAGACCTGGGTGTGGAACGGATCGAGCGACGCCAATTGGCGCATCTTCGCGCCGTCGTCGGGCACGGACCCGATCGTCACGTTTGCCTATGTGTGGGCCGATTGCCCCACGCCGCCGGCGCTCTGTCCGGCCGATACGCGCGTACGCGGGCAGGTGGCGTCGCTGACCGCGGCGGTGGCGAACGCCAATCAGTACGCCACCGCGCAGTACTTCATTTCCACCGGCCGCGTCGGCGCGATGGCCGATCCCGACGATTACACGACGCGGACCTATTTCGATCAGTATGCGCAGCCGGTGCGGGTGACCAACCGGCTGGGCTACGACACGGTGACGGACTACGACGTGTTCCGGCGCGTCGAACGGGTGACGTACCCGGAGGGCAATGCGGAAGAATACGGCTACGACGACCGCCACAACCGCATTTTGACGCGGCGGATTCCCAAGCCCAGTTCGGGGCTCGATCCGACCGAGGCCACCGCCACCTACGACACGCTCTGCAACATGGCGCTGACGCAAACCGATGCGCGCGGGGCGATGACCACCTACACGCTGGTGACGGACCGCTGCCTGATCGCCACCATGACGCAGCCGGCGGTGGACGATGGGACCACGTCGTCGGCGTCGCTGGTCAATCCGGTGACGACGTACACCTGGAACAGTCTCGGCCAGTTGCTCACCCGCACCGATCCGACCGGGCGCGAGGTGCGCAATGGCTACAACGGAACCACGCATTACCTCGAAACCGTGACGGTCGAGAACGGATCGAGCGACATCGTCACTACGTTTGCCCGCAACGCGGCAGGCGACATCACCAGCGTCACCGATCCGCGCGGCAATGTGCACACGGGCACATACGACGCGTCGCGCAGGCTGACGCGCTATGACGGGCCCAGCGGAACCGGCGTCGCGACGGAGTGGCGCTACAACGAGGACGGCCTGGTCGATCGGATTCGCCAGGCGACGGGGCAGGCGTCGCCCAACGATTGGTCAACCACGACCTATACCTACTGGCCCGCCGGGCGCCCGCATACGATGACCGACCCGGACGGGGGCGTCACGACCTACATCTTCGACGATCTCAACCGCCCGTTCGCGGTGATCGATCCGGTCGGACGGCGCAGCGAAACGCTCTACGACGCGGAAGGCCAGGTGCTGGAGGCGCATCGCGCGGTCGGCACGGCGCTCGCGCAAATCTATGCCACCCGAACCTGGACGCCGAACGGCCAGCTTGCGACCGTGATGGACGCCAACGACAATCTGTCGGGCCTCGCTTATGACGGCTTCGACCGGCTGCGGCGCTTGTACTTCCCCGTGCCCACGCTCGGCGCGGCGACCGCCAGCACCACCGACTACGAAGAGTACGGCTACGACGAGAACGACAACCGGGTCAGCTTGCGGCTCAGATCGAGCGAGACCATCGAATACCAGTACGACGCGCTCAACCGCGAAATCCTGAAGGACATTCCGGGCGGGACGGGCGCGGATGTCTACTCGCGCTACGATCTGGCGGGCCGACGCGCGCTGGCGCGGTTCTCCGCGACGGTGACGCCATCGAGCGATTGCAGCGCCACCAATGCGGGGATCGATTATTGCTACGATGCGGTCGGGCGGCTGCTCTACGAAACGAGTTATGGGCGGCGCTTGGCGTTCCAGTACGATCAGGCCTCGAACCGCACCCGCATCACGCATCCGGACTCGACCTATTTCCAATACACCTACGACAGCCTGAACCGCGTCGACCAGGTGCAGCTGAACGGCTCGGCGAGTGGGACAAGTCTCATCGCCGACTATGCCTACGACGCGATGTCGCGCCGCACCGGCCTCACGCGCGGCAATGGCGTGACGACAGCGTACGAGTACACGCAAGCGTCGCGTCTCGCTGAACTCGCGCACGACATGGCGGGCGCGAGTCACGACGCCACCTGGAGCTTCGGCTACACCGATGCAGGGCAGCTCTCCTCGCGCACGCTCGTGGACATGTACGAATGGCCGGTCAGCGCGCTGGACGAAGAGTACGTCGCCAACGGGTTGAACCAGTACACCGAGGTTGAGTCTGTTGCCGTCTCCCATGACGCGCGCGGGAATCTGATCAACGATGGCGTGCGGCGGTTCTGCTACGACTACGAAAACCGCCTGATCGGCGCAGCGCCCGTTGCGACAGACCCGTGCACGACGCCCAGCACGGGCTCGCTCGCCTACGATCCGCTTGGCCGCCTACGGAGCTACACCGCGAGCGGCACGACGACGGAATTCCTCTACGACGGCGACCGTCTCATTGCTGAGTATGTCAGCGGCGACGTTGCGCGGCGTTACGCGCATGGCCCGGGCGTTGACGAGCCCCTCGTTTGGTACGAAGGCGCGGGGACGACCGATCCGCGTTGGCTCGTCACGGACCGGCAGGGGAGCATCGTTGCCGCCACAGACGCAACCGGCGCCGCGATCCAGACCTACACCTACGGCCCATACGGCGAACCGAATGCGTGGACCGGCGCACGCTTCCGTTACACAGGCCAAGCAGTTTTGCCTGAGTTCCAGCTCTATCACTACAAAGCCCGCGTCTACGACCCGCTCCTCGGCCGCTTCCTGCAAACCGATCCCGTGGGGTATCGCGATGGCTTCAACTTGTATTCGTACGTGCACAACGATCCGGTAAATGGCGCCGATCCAACCGGCGCTTACGGACGCAAGGGTGGTTTTTCCGATCGACAATGGCGGCGGTTTGACCGCGCTCAGCGAGCAGCAGCAAGAGCGGCTGAACGCGCCGCCGACCGACTTGAGCGCGCAGCCGGGCAGCTTGCGCGGGGCGAGCAGCTGAGTTCTTCGTCACGCGGCACGATCCGAGCATTCGAGCGTGCTACAGGTCCAGGGAACGGCACCGCTGAGAACATGGAAGCGGCGGCTGCAACCTTCCGGGGCACCGCTGCGGCGCTTCGCGATGATGGCTCCGGTGGTCACTGGGCCACAGGCCACACACAAGCCGAGTTCGATGCCAATCCCGATCTCCCAGCTGGCGCGCTCGCGTATGCTGTGCGCGGGACCGACGATGTTCACGTCAATGTTGAGCACAGTGAGTTCGGCAATTCGACGATCCTACGATGGTCGATTGGTCACGAACCGATGCATCACCAGGGGATGCGGGATCAAACCCTGAATGGCGTGACCGCTTACCGATATGGGAGACCCGATCAGCATGAAGCTTGGAGAAGTCTCCCCCGACAAGACCCGGCTACTGCTCTACGCAATCCCGACAACTTGTTGGATTTCGCTCAATGACGATAGATCGTTTGCGCTGTCTGCTGTTCGTTCTGTTGTTGGCTGGCTGCACGTCGCCGGCGCATCGCAGCACTGTGTTCGTGCCCGAAGACCAGTTTGAGCTTCAGGTATCGACCGAATTTGACGAGCAGGTGTTTTCCGTCGCTCTGGTATCGAAGTCCGATTCCGCGATGTGCATTGACGCCGACCAATGGCCAAATCGGCGCGGCAACTTGCACATGGGCTCCCTTCGGGCTCGCGTTGTTGACGCCGGCCGGGAGTTTCCAGCCGTGGATGAGAATTTCGGATATTGCGTCGGAAGCGCCTGTGACATTCGGATCGAGCCATCTGCTCGACTAGAGGGCCGTATCGCCTTCTCGACGTTCGAGGGCTGGACGCAGCGCACTTCCAGCGCGCGCTTAATCTTCTCAGTTCGACCACGCCGTTGCTGACATCACCAAGCTCACCTTGCGCCGGCTTCTATGACCCGATGCTCCATCGTTTCCTGCAAACCGATCCGGTGGGGTACGCGGACGATCTGAACCTCTATGCGTACGTCGGCGGCGACCCTCTCAACGCGAGCGACTCAACCGGCGCGTGCCGGCTGTGCCGCTCGGTCTTCAATGTGGTTCGCCGGACCATTCGAAATCGTGGCGACGTGGTCAGGTCCATTCGTCAGGAGGCTGCGGAAATGGCCCAAGACGTGGGCACGCTCGTCAGCCCCGATTCGTCACTGCTCGACCGCGCGGTGGCTGCCGTGAACATCGTGTCCCCGGTCAGCGCAGACGAAATTGCTGCGGGGGCAAACGCGGTGCGAGGGGCGGTGCGTCCCCGGCCAGGCCGGCTGGGTGGTCCGGAGCACCGTGCGGGAGTAGATCGGGTGGCGGAGGACATTCAATCGCGGGGGCTTGAACCGGTGCGAGAGGCAAGGGTGCGAACCCCAGAAGGGCGACGAGAATCCCGTTATGTGGATGTCGCAGCACGCGATCCCGTCACTGGCGAGACCGTTGAAAGACACCAGGTTGGACGACAAACCACGGGAGGACAACCGGTCGCTCGCGAGCGAGAGGCGCTTGGCGATATCGAAGGTGCAACGGGGCAGAGGCCCGAGTTTCACCCATACAATGAGTAGAGGCGAATCGAGTGCTCGGGCGACAGCTTACGCTTTTCCTTGGACCGCAAGATCAGGTTCAAATGGACGTTGCTCTACGAAGCGCTCGCGCGAAAATTCTTCCTTCGCGACCGAGCACGCCCACACCAAATCCGATAGGAACGACGATTGTCGCAAATTATGGAAAAGAAAGGCTGCGCGTGCTCCTGGCGAGGGAGTGTGACCGTGTCACATTCGTGCCCGTGAAGGGACGCAGCGAGTACGCTTGCGATCCGGTAAAGGAACCAGTGATCGAGTACGATCGGAGTCACGTGTCCCCGAAACTCATTCGACCTGGACGCCTATTTTTCGTGCCGGCCTACCCCGACGAGTCCGGAGAACTAATTAATAAGGACCCGGAGTTTGTTGCCTGGGCCCAGGCCATTCTAAGTGCTACCCGCAAGGCACTGACACGGATCGGGCCCAATTTGTACGCTGGCGGCGACGCACTGAGGCTAAGGGACTCTGGCGTAGCGCTAGAATGGGCGGACGCATAGTGTCTGGTTGGTCGACGCTCGGCGCGGCGACCGCCAGCACCACCGACTACGAAGAGTACGGCTACGACGAGAACGACAACCGGGTCAGCTTGCGGCTCCGATCGAGCGAGACGATCGAATACCAGTACGACGCGCTCAACCGCGAAATCCTGAAGGACATTCCGGGCGGGACGGGCGCGGATGTCTACTCGCGCTACGATCTGGCGGGCCGACGCGCGCTGGCGCGCTTCTCCGCGACGGTGACGCCGTCGAGCGATTGCACGGCGAACAACGCAGGGATCGATTATTGCTACGATGCGGTTGGGCGGTTGCTCTACGAGACGAGCTACGGGCGGCGGCTCGCCTTCCAGTACGATCAGGCCTCGAACCGCACCCGCGTCACGCACCCGGACGCGACCTATTTTCAATACACGTACGATGCGCTGAACCGCGTCGACCAGGTGCAGTTGAACGGCTCGGCCAGCGGGACGAACCTGATCGCGGATTACGCCTACGACGCGATGTCGCGCCGCACCGGGCTCACGCGCGGCAACGGCGGCGTGACGACGTACACCTACACGCAAGCGTCGCGCCTTTCCCAACTCACGCACAACTTGGCTGGAACCAGCCACGATGCGAACTGGACCTTCGGCTACACCGCCGCCGGGCAGCTTTCCTCGCGCACGCTCGTCGACATGTACGAATGGCCGGTGAGCGCGCTGGACGAAGACTACGTCGCCAACGGCCTGAACCAGTACACCTCAGTCGACAGCGCTTCGATCGCGCACGACGCGCGCGGCAACCTCATCAACGACGGCGTCCGCCGCTTCTGCTACGACTTGGAGAACCGGCTCACCGGCGCGGCGCCGGTTTCAACGGACCCGTGCACGACGCCCAGCACAGGCTCGCTCTCGTACGATCCGCTCGGCCGCCTACGGAGCTACACCGCCAGCGGCGCGACGACGGAATTTCTCTACGACGGCGATCGCTTGATCGCAGAATACGTCAGCGGCGCGGTCGCACGCCGTTACGCCCACGGCCCCGGCGTCGACGAGCCGCTCGTCTGGTACGAAGGCGCCAACACATCGACGCCGCGCTGGTTGGTCACAGACAGGCAAGGCAGCATCGTCGCCGCAACGGACGCAACAGGCGCAGCGATTCAAACCTACACCTACGGCCCATATGGCGAGCCGAACGCGTGGAGCGGATCGCGCTTCCGTTACACGGGACAGGCGGTGCTCGCTGAATTGCAGCTCTATCATTACAAAGCGCGCGTCTAGGACCCAGCGCTCGGCCGCTTCCTGCAAACCGATCCGGTGGGGTACAGCGACGATCTGAATCTGTATGCTTATGTGCGCGGCGACCCGCTAAATGCGACGGATCCAACAGGGGCATTCAAGGATCCTGCTACGGTCTTGGTCGAACGGCTGCTGTCCGCAGCGGCGGTATCTCAGGCAGATACGCCGGCGCCTGGGCCTGCGGACGTCGTTGCTGGCGCCATGGTCGTGTACGCCGTATTCGAGTTTGCGGTTTCGCAGACGCAGCGCCGAAGAGGAGATGGAGATCGAATAAACGTCGATACGAATGTCCTGGTGAACATTCTCGACAGGCCCGGCACCGGTCATCAAAGAGCCGCCTTGACCGCACTGGGAGATCGCACCGCCGTGGTCTCGCCCCAGGCGGCGGGTGAGTATCTCCGCGGGGGCGGCAGTACTACACCGGCGCAGGCGCAGGAGCGCTTATCGGGTCTCCTGACAAGTGGTAGGGCTGAAATGGGCGCCGTGCCCTAAAACGAGCAAGTGCAGTCGCTGGTTGCGCGTGGTTTGAGTGAGGGCGATGCCGCTGTTGCCGCTTCGGGAGCCACGCAGAACCTGCGAACATTGACATCTGATCGAGATTTTTCTCGCGACGCTCCAGAACTCACCGAGCGCTATTTCGTGCCGGGCCAAAGAAGGCAATAGCATGGGAATGCAAAACTACGTTGTTGTGGAGCTGGAAGGCATCGGTCACCTCATTGCGTTCAAGTGGGGCGACAACAGAGAGTATCGCTATGCCCTGGGGGATGTGATCTCGTGGAGTGGCCGAACAAGGCCCGCCGTTGCGGATCAACGTATCGCCATTGGAGGCGTGCAAGAACTGCTGGCTTCAGAGCAAATAACGATCGGAGACGTGGAGTACGAGATTCCGAGTGCAGAGTACTTTCGGGTTGTAGTCGACAATGATCGGCTGATCTCTGTTGAAGCGGTCGATGAAAATGTGTACCGGGCGTTACGATCTTGGGCGCGGCAACAGATAAGTGATGGGTAAATCAGCGCTCGCTTATGATGGCTTCGACCGGCTACGGGAAGTCGGCTGCAGCGCTCGATCTCGGGGCAGCAACTGCAACGGTTGTGGAGCCGACAGTCCTTCACTGTGACCGACACAAACTACGAGGGCATTAACGGTGGAGCGGGTAGCGCTGGAAACGGCGACGTGGAGGTCGCGGCTTCGACGGTGGCCGGTTATTTTGCAGCCGGTGGCGAAAGCGCGCTGAACTACCTAGTGCTGCATGAGACCGGACACAATTCACGCGGGGGCAGGTCGTTCTTTGGTACGCAGTTCCGCGCATTCACGCGCCGCACTGGCTCGCGTGATGGTTTCTACGGCGTGGGCAGCGGTGGCGGGCCCAGCCCAGAAGCCATAGCGAACGAACAGTACGCGAATAGCTTCGCTCAAGCTGTTGGGTCCGCTTTGGGCGTTCCGGTTTTCGAGCAAGAATTGGGGACGCTGCCGTGAAGCTGCCAGATATTATCACGGTCATCTTGCTTTGCTCCGCATGCGCGACGCAACCCCAGCCTCGTTGGACGAGCCAATACGAGTCCATCCAATTCGATCCAGAGCGACGCGTGATGAACTGGATGGGACGGCGCATCGCCTTTCAAGAATGTTCGAACGACGAGTTCTTTTGCCTAAGGAGCGTCGGATTCGAGTTTGCGTTGCCGAAGCGCTGTACCATCGACACGCTCAGGCGCGGGTGGAGTCACCAAGGGGTCACGATGGAGCTGATCGAAGAGACCGGACACGGCGACAATCCTCACCTCGGTGTCGGTTTTCGGACCTTTTTATATCGCTCGACTACCTCGCCAAACGTTCGGGTGCTGGTACTGTTTCAACCGCCCCCGACCGAGGCCTACACTGGAACGGGATACGTGCGTGAGATTGGCACGATCGATCCGACCGCGCAGCGTGAGATTCAGTGGCATGTTTTCTCGGGCGGGCAGCCACTTGCACAATGTTCCGAGGAACGCTGAGTTGTGTCCCGCTTCCTGCAAACCGATCCCGTGGGGTATGAGGACGGGCTGAACCTGTACGCGTACGCGCGCAATGACTCGCCGAATTACAATGATCCAAATGGCGAGGAGGCCTTCTTGGTGTCGAGGCCCACAGGCTGGT